>NZ_LGIT01000009.1:0-1200000 GCF_001187865.1 Klebsiella sp. RIT-PI-d | reverse complement strand
CGATCCACGGGTGGCGTTTGGCGGCGTTAAAAAAAGCGGCTTTGGCCGTGAGCTGTCGCATTTCGGTCTGCGCGAGTTCTGCAATATTCAGACCGTCTGGAAAGATCGTCGCTAGGTGATGTCATTATACTGTCATGGCACTGTCATTTTCATCTCATAGACTCACGCGTAACGTGTTGTAAAAGATGAAAATGATGAACTTAATACAAATTTCCCGTCGTACATGGCAGCGCATTCTTCCCCGTCAGTTTGGCCTTCTGACGGGGATACTATGCATTATTTTTCTGTTTTCCGCCCTGCAAATAACCTCATCATTGCTGCTGTCACATTCGCTCAACAATGCGCGGCTTAGTGAACAGCGCAATCAGCAAGCGCATCTGCAGCAGGCAAAAGTTGATGAGGCCCGGATAGCGCTGCTTACCGCCAGCGATTTACTGAATCGTGCCGGAGTATGGTTTATGCAGGATCGTGATACCGGCTCGGTAGGCAGCTGGAACGGCCTGCTTGAGGATGCCGGGCGTGAACTTGCCCATTCGCAACAGGCGTGGAAAGCATGGCACGCGCTCAATCCTCCCGCCGATGATGAACTGGTGAATAGCTACCAGCTGTTTTACAGCGCCATTAAAGAGCAGGTCGACGCTCTGGGTAAAACACAGTCTATAGATGCTTTCTTTGCGGTACCGGTGCAGGCTTTTCAGGCGGATTTTAATCAGCACTACGCGCGTTTTCAGCAAGCGACTGAACAGCGCGCCGGGGTCGGGCGGCAGTCCTTTATGGCAAGCTTGGCATCGCTACAAACGCTGTTTCTCCTGGCACCAGCGCTTCTGCTGGTCATTGCTATCGCCGTCTGGCTGGGAATGTCGCGATGGGTGATCGTCCCGCTACGACAATTAATTAGCCATATTAACCAGCTGGCCGCAGGCGATCTTTCTGCATCACTGCCGCCGGTTCAGCGGTTTAACCGCGAGATCCATCAGCTCAGCCTGAGTATTAGCGAGATGCAAACCGGCCTTCAGCAGCTGGTAATAGAGGTTACTGACGCTACCACGTCGATGGTGGCAAATATTCAACGTCTGGCGGAGGGAAACCAGACGCTGTATCAACAGTCGGTGAAGCAGGCACGTGAGCTGGATGGCGTTACCCTGCATATTGCCGCGCTTGAAGCGCACGTAGAAGGCAATACCGGCTACGCACAGCAGGCCAGCCAGCGCGCGGACGAAGCGCGTCAGGCGGCAGAAAAGGGCGATCGAATGATGGATACGGTAAATCAGTCGATGCGGGAAATTGTTGACCGTTCAGCGGAAATGCGTGGAATTGTGGCGATGATTGACAGCGTGGCCTTTCAAACCAATATTCTGGCGCTTAACGCGGCAATAGAGGCTGCCCATGCCGGGGATCGGGGACGCGGGTTTGCGGTGGTCGCTAATGAGGTGGGGCTGCTGGCCCGGCAAAGCAGCCACTCTACCCGCGATATTCAGCAGTTAATTAACCACTCGTTGCAGGGGATTGAGTCCGGTTCGACGGCGGTTAATCGTCTGGAGGACAATCTTCAGCAGGTTACCCGGCTGGTGGCTACCCTCAGCAGCCTGCTAAGCGACATTTCAGGTGCCACGCTGCGTCAGGGAGAAAGCATCCATTCGATGACGCGTCAGTTGCACGTACTGAACCGGGTTGCACGTCAAACCGGCGAGCTGGTCACCCATGCGTCACGGGCATCTCAGCAATTGCAGGATGATTCACAGCAGCTGACGCTGGCGGTTACCCGATTTCGGCTTCCGGCCTGACGGCTGAGCATTAGCTCTGTTATACTCCTGGGCCAAAAATGGTCCGGGACAAGGAGCAACAGGTGGCGAAGGTCATCACAACGGCATTACTCGAATCGATTTTACACGAGGTCCGTCCTTTAATCGGTCAGGGAAAGGTCGCTGATTATATTCCGGCACTGGCCGCCGTGAGTCCGAATAAACTCGGCATTGCTATCAGCACAGTAGAGGGCCAGCATTTTGCGGCAGGCGATGCCAGCGAGCGCTTCTCTATTCAGTCTATCTCTAAGGTGCTGAGCCTGATTGTAGCGATGAATCATTATCAGGAAGATGAAATCTGGCAGCGCGTAGGGAAAGATCCCTCCGGGTTGCCGTTTAATTCACTGGTGCAACTTGAGCTGGAACAGGGAATACCGCGCAATCCATTTATTAATGCCGGCGCGCTGGTGGTGTGCGATATGCTGCAAAGTCGCCTGAGCGCACCCCGTCAGCGCATGCTGGAAATCGTACGTCAGCTCAGCGGTGCGGCTGATGTGGGCTATGACAGCGTCGTGGCGCGGTCTGAGTTTGAACATTCGGCGCGCAATGCCGCCATTGCCTGGCTTATGAAGTCGTTCGGCAATTTCCATAATGATGTTTCTGGCGTGCTGCAGAATTATTTTCACTACTGCGCGCTGAAAATGAACTGCGTTGAGCTTGCCCGCACCTTTTTATTTTTGGCAGATAAGGGCAGGGCACCTCATCTGAGCGAACCGGTATTGACACCACTCCAGTCCAGACAAATTAATGCCCTGATGGCAACCAGCGGGATGTATCAGAGTTCAGGTGAGTTTGCCTGGCGTGTGGGATTGCCGGCGAAATCAGGGGTCGGAGGGGGTGTGGTGGCAATTGTCCCACATGAGATGGCGATTGCTGTCTGGAGCCCGGAGCTGGATAGCACGGGTAACTCTGTTGCCGGCGTTGCCGCACTGGAAAAACTGACACAACAGCCGGGGCATTCGGTATTTTGATGGATCGTCTTGAGACTCTTTTTGCGCGTTTGTCGCGCTCGGCTTTTCGCGCCCGTTTTCGTCTCGGCGTAAAGGAGCGGCAGTATTGTCTGGATAAAGGCGCGGAGACTATCAGTGAACATGCCGCTGATTTTGTAGCCCGTCGGCTGGCTCCGGCAGAGCCACTAAATGATGGCAGGCAGACACCGATGCGCGGCCATCCGGTTTTTATCGCACAACATGCCACGGCGACCTGCTGTCGCGGTTGTTTGGAAAAATGGCATCACATCCCTCAACATCAGGTGCTTTCGCCCTCTCAGCAGCAGTGGATTGTGCAGGTGATTTTTCACTGGCTGGTGATACAAATGAATCCGCCTCGTTAGAAAATATAAATCTTATTGTTTAAAATAGGTTAGGCAGATGATAAGAATTATTTAAATCACTTGATACTGGCTTTTATCGTCAATAAGATAAGTCTGCATACGCGGCGGAAAATCGTGACATGAACAAATCTGACACGCTATTAAAAAATGAACGGGTTACCGGAGCCAGATTTGTCAGACGCATGTTTCTGATGCGAACGCTCGGCACGCTCTTGTGTTTTTTCCCTATCCTTTCTGTACTGGTTGAGTTGAACCGGCCCCTGTGGTTAATAGTATTACTGGCTATTAATGCCTTTATCTGGCCGATGGTGGCCTATATGCGGGCTAAGCGAGCAACCATCCCCCTTGAGAGTGAGCACCGCAACCTGGTGGTGGATGCCGCGACCGGCGGATTCTGGATCGCGATGATGGCCGTTAACCTGCTGCCCTCGGTAGTTATCGCCACGATACTGATGTCAGACCGGGTTTCTGCCGGTGGTTTTCCTTTACTACGTAAAGGGGCGCTGGTGATGCTGGCGGCGTTTATTATGACGTGGCTGCCTTTAGGGCTTCCGTTTGTACCTGAAGTCTCACAGAAAACGCTGTATGCCACGCTGCCGCTGATCGCTATTTACGTCTTTGCCCTCAGTGTACTGACCAATTCTATTGCCCGTAAGTTGCATAAAAATAGTCGCGAGCTTGAACGCATTGCCATGATGGATCCGCTGCTGGATATTGCTAACCGTCGGTTGCTCGAACAAAGAATTGCGCTAGAGTTGAGTAAACTGCAGCATAATACGCACAGCTCAGTATTAATGTTTATTGATATCGATAACTTTAAAGAGGTTAACGATCGTTTTGGTCATAAAGTGGGTGATTTGCTTTTAGTGACAGTGTCACAGATTCTGCATGTCGCGACGCGTAAAACCGACACCCCTGCGCGTCTGGGGGGCGATGAGTTCGTGATCCTGCTGCCAGAAACGCCGGATGAAGAGGCGAAAACGATCGCCAGACGCATTATGGAAGCGGTGGCCGTAATGACCGTATTACCGGATAACACGCTTTCTTTAACGCTGAGTATCGGTATTGCCAGCGCCACTAAAGAGATGTCATCGTCTACCGACTGGCTTAAAGCAGCGGATGACGCGCTTTATCAGGCCAAACGTGAAGGAAAGAATCGTATCTATGCGCACTGAAAAACGGAGCTTACTGGCATAGACTGAAGTATCCATATTGAAGGAGATGCAATGAAGAGTCCGGCCATACCTGTGAACGAACCGCAACGTCTTGCCTCATTACATGAGTCAGGCATCCTTGAATCCGGCGATCCGCAGCGCTTTGACCGTTTAACCCGTCTTGCAAAGCGTCTGTTCGATATCCCCGTCGCGCTGGTAACGCTGGTGGACGAAGAAGTACTGATTTTCAAGTCACATGATGGAATCGATATTACAACGCTTCCCCGCAATATCTCTTTTTGTGGGCATGCTATTTTAAGCGAGTCGCCGCTGGTTGTTACGGATGCCACACTGGATGAACGCTTTGCCGATAATCCGCTGGTTGAAGGCGACTCGCACCTGCGATTTTATGCGGGATACCCTTTACGCCTGCCGGATGGCGCTGTCGCCGGCGCTTTTTGCCTCGTTGACAGGGAACCCCGGGCCTTCAGTCCCGGCGATCTGGATATGCTTAAGGATCTGGCTGCTATCGTGGAGGGGGAGTTTGCGGCTATTAATGCGGCGACCACCGACGAACTAACGGGATTGTTTAACCGTCGGGGCTTTAACAGTCTCGCCAGCTATGCCATACGTTCTGCCGCTCGCCGAGCCGTACCACTCACTTTGGGCTGGCTCGATCTCGACGGTTTCAAAAAAATTAACGATCGCTTTGGACATGCTGAAGGCGATGTCGCCCTTAAAACGATGGCAAATCTGCTAACCAGTTCATTTCGCGACACGGACCTGACCGTGCGCTACAGTGGCGATGAGTTTGCTATTCTGTTCTCCGATACCGATGAAAATGGCGCATGGATAGCGATGCAGCACCTGGCTGAAGAAGCGGAAGCGTTTAATGAACGTTCCGGCAAGCCCTGGAAGCTGGCATTTTCCTGGGGCGTGACCGAGTTTAATCAGGATGGCTCAACACTTGAAGAGTGGCTGCAGGCCGCCGATCAAAAGATGTATACCATGAAAAATAAAGACTCCGGGAAAAGGCGCTAATATCACAAGAACGTATGAAACAAAAGCTTGTGTAATTAATTTGTTAAAATAATAGTGGTGTAGCCATACTCAGGAAAAAATATGTCTACATCAATCACTCTTCATTCCTTTTCTGGTGACGATATTCTTTGCCACCTTGATGCCCTGACCGATATTCTTGAAGATTGTATTGCTGGCGGTGCTTCCGTCAGTTTTATGCTCCCATGTCAGCGAGACACGCTAAAGGCGTGGTGGACAAACATTGCACAGAGCACGGATATGAAAGAGCGCCTCGTTCTCGTGGCGCTGGACTCAGATCAACGGCCCATTGGTACAGTTCAGCTGATTCTCAGTCAGCCGGAAAATCAGCCGCACCGGGCCGATGTTGCTAAATTACTTGTCCACTCGCGTGCACGGCGACAGGGCGTTGCTGCACAGCTTATATCGATGCTTGAGTCTACCTCGCTCCTGCATCATAAAACCTTACTGGTCCTTGATACGGCTACTGGCAGTGGAGCAGAAATGTTCTATCAACAACAGGGCTGGCACAAGAGTGGGGAAATACCTGATTACGCGCTCATGCCCGATGGGGTATTAACCGCGACCAGCGTGTATTACAAACAGATGTGATTTTTTTGCTATAGCGTCACGATTTGATCAAAACGGGGTTTTATTGGTTTAAAAGTCTGTTAAGTTATTGGACCAATTCTGCTGAGTTGTATGATTAATCAAAAAAGGACCCTATTGTGAAAACGCTGAACCGTCGTGATTTCCCCGGTGCAAACTATCCTGAGCGTATTATTCAGTTTGGTGAAGGCAACTTTCTGCGCGCTTTTATCGACTGGCAGATTGATCTGCTGAACGAAAACACCGACCTTAATGCAGGTGTGGTCATTGTTCGGCCGATTAAGAGTGACTTCCCACCGTCACTGAGCACTCAGGATGGTTTGTATACTACGATCATTCGTGGTCTGAATGAGCAGGGCGAAGCGGTAAGTGATGCTCGTTTGATTCGTTCAGTTAATCGCGAAATCAGCGTTTATACCCACTATGATGAGTTCCTTAAGCTTGCACATAACCCGGATATGCGTTTTGTGTTTTCAAACACCACGGAGGCCGGAATTAGCTACCATGCAGGCGACAAATTTGATGATGCGCCTGCCGTTAGCTATCCGGCTAAACTGACGCGCCTGCTTTTTGAACGTTTTAGCCACTTTGGCGGTGCGGCAGACAAAGGCTGGGTGATCATTCCTTGTGAGCTGATTGACTATAACGGTGACGCTTTGCAGGAGCTGGTCTTGCGCTATGCGCAGGAGTGGGCGCTACCGACAGAATTCACCACCTGGCTCAACGAGGCGAACACCTTCTGTTCGACGCTGGTTGACCGTATCGTGACGGGCTACCCGCGTGATGAAGTGGCTCAACTTGAAACCGAGCTGGGCTATAAAGACGGTTTTCTGGATACCGCAGAGCACTTTTATCTGTTTGTGATACAGGGACCTAAATCGCTGGCAGCAGAACTGCGTCTCGATAAATATCCGCTTAACGTCTTAATCGTTGACGATATTAAACCGTACAAAGAACGTAAAGTGGCCATTCTCAATGGCGCGCATACCGCGCTGGTTCCTGTTGCCTGGCAGGCCGGGCTGGACACCGTAGGCGAGGCGATGAACGATCGGCAAATTTGTACTTTTGTTGAGAAAGCTATCTACGAAGAGATTATCCCGGTTCTCGATCTGCCGCGTGACGAGCTGGAATCCTTCGCCAGTGCAGTAACCGGGCGTTTCCGTAACCCCTATATTAAGCATCAACTGCTATCGATTGCGCTGAACGGCATGACCAAATACCGGACGCGTATTTTACCGCAGCTGCTGGCAGGGCAAAAGACCACCGGGACGTTACCGTCACGTCTGACCTTCGCGCTGGCGGCACTTATCGCTTTTTATCGGGCAGAGCGCAACGGTGAAACCTATCCGGTACAGGACGATGCGCACTGGCTTGAGACATACCAGCAGCTGTGGGCTAAGCATCACGATCGCGAAATTACCACCTCTGATGTTGTGCGAACGGTGCTTAGCCATCGCGATCACTGGGAGCAGGATTTGACCCAGGTTCCCGGTCTGGTTGAGCAGGTAACGCATGATTTAGACGCTATTTTAACGAACGGAATGCGTGAAGCAGTAAAACCGCTTTGTTAATCCGATTGACCCGGCGCAAGCCGGGTTTATATTCAACTTAATTAGTTACAACATACAAGCAATCTATATTAAATAGAAAAACGTTAGCACGTGCTTTAAAACGTCAATCAGTAAAAAAGGGGACACTGCGGGTTGAAAGTGTGATGGCAATCACGTTTAATTCCCGAATGATTCACCTGCTAATAACATTAAAATGATCCTGAGACCGCAACAACACTGGCTGGCGCTGATTTTTGTCTGGCATGGCTCTGTGCTTTCTAAAGTCATCTCGCGACTGCTGCTCAACTTCCTGCTGTCGGTTATCGTCATCCTGATACTTCCCTGGTATACCTCACTGGGCATCAGGCTTACCGTCGCGCCATTCAGCATTCTGGGCGTGGCCATCGCAATTTTTCTGGGCTTTCGCAATAATGCAAGCTACTCCCGCTTTGTTGAGGCTCGCCAACTCTGGGGGCAATTGATGATCGCCTCGCGATCGCTGTTTCGGGAAGTAAAAAACACCTTGCCTGATGAGAGCCACACTGGCGAATTTGTGCGTTTACAAATTGCATTTGCCCACTCGCTGCGTATGACACTTCGTCGCTTGCCGCAGGAGCAAACATTAAAACCTTTGCTGCCTTCGCAACATCTGGCCGACGTACTGGCGTCACGTTCCCCGGCTAACCGCATTCTACTACTGATGGGAGAGTGGCTGGCCGTACGCCGTCAGCGCGGCGAACTTTCAGATATCCTTTTTCATAGTCTGAATAACCGCCTGAACGATATGTCAGTCGTGCTGGCAGGGTGTGAGCGTATTGCTAATACGCCCATTCCATTTGCCTACACGCTTATTTTACACCGTACGGTTTATATCTTTTGTATTTTACTGCCTTTCGCGCTGGCGGTTGATTTACACTATATGACGCCGTTCATTTCAGTACTGATTTCATATACTTTTATTTCACTGGATTCACTGGCCGAAGAACTTGAAGATCCTTTTGGGCTTGAAAATAACGATCTCCCGCTGGATGCAATCTGTAATGCTATTGAAATTGATTTATTACAAATGAACGATGAAACGGATATCCCGGCGATAAGCGTACCGGATAAAAACTATCAACTTACCTGAGCAGGCGGAGCGCACTATGCTGGAACTGAGACCAAACTGTGAACGCTGTGACATCGATTTGCCGCCGGATTCTCTGGCAGCGTTTATTTGCTCATTTGAGTGCACATTTTGCATAGCGTGTGCTGAAAAACATCTTCAACGTCGTTGTCCAAACTGTCAGGGCGAATTGGTCCGGCGTCCAGTTCGTCCTGCTGAGAAATTGCTGAAATTTCCGTCTTCAGTTGTGCGCGTTTTGCGCTCCTGAGCAGGCATATCTGTGCTATATAGAAAGGTTAAACTGGCGCTGTATGCGATCCAGGCACCTGTTTTCTAAAGGAATAACGCGGCAGGCGCTCCAGATTTTCCAGTGAACGATAAAAGACGACACCGCTCAAAAAAAGAACTGGATATTTAACCAGTACATTGTATACTATTTCAACTACCCCCAGGGGTGTTGTTAGTGAGTGGTGAACCTATGATGATTACGTTTGATAGCCAACGAAGCCTTGATCAGTCTGCCCTGATGAGTAGCCGCGAGATTGCGACTCTGACCGGTATAACGCATGGTGAAGTAAAACGTATTATTAATGGCCTGGAGACGGCGCAACGCTTTTCCCAGCCCGTAACGGTCAGTCTTTATGAAAAAGAAGGGGAGACGTATCAGGAGTTTTTTCTGAATAAGCGTGATTCCCTCCTCGCTGTCTCTCGCCTGTCGCCGGGGTTTACTGCCGAAGCGCTGGACTGCTGGCAGGAGCGAGAAAAGCGTGACAATCTGCCGGATTTCACCAATCCGGCAACCGCCGCGCGAGCCTGGGCTGAACAATATGAGCAGCGTCAGCTTGCTGAACAGCGTCTGGCGCTGACGGCGCCGAAAGCCGCATTTTTTGACAGCTACATTAACGTTGACGACTCTCTCGGCTTTCGTCAGCTCTGTAAAATGCTCAGAGCCAAAGAGCCTGAATTCCGTCAGTTTCTGTTAGAGCGTAATATAATGTACCGGACAGGCGGCGTGCTGACGCCGCATCATCACCATGCCCAGGCCGGCTACTTTACGCTGCGCTCCGGAACCGGTGAGAATCAGCATACGTTTTCACAGGCGCGTTTTACCGCGAAAGGGGTTAAATGGGTGGCCAGCCTGTGGGCGGGGTACCTGGCAACGCAGTCGAGAACGGCGGCGGCATAAACGCTGTATCATGGCCCGCCACGCGGCGGGCATTACCTGTCCTTTGATCCCCGTTTTTCTCCCTGTGCGATCCCGCGCATTTTCATACCCCCACGATGAAATGTGCCGTATTATCCTTAAACGATAAAATGATTGTGGCTTTCTACCCAGCGTATAAGGATTAACCCTCATGCATACTTCTCGTAATGGCAGCTTCAAACTTGGGGATCGTCAGGTAAAACGTATCGGCTATGGCGCCATGCAGCTGGCGGGTCCCGGAGTATTCGGTCCGCCAAAAAATATCGATGCCGCACGTGATGTTCTGCGGGCCGCTATGGCAGCAGGCGTTAACCATATTGATACCAGCGATTTTTATGGTCCGCACGTGACGAATCAGCTTATTCGGGAAACGCTGACTCCCTATGCGGACGATTTGGTTATTGTGACCAAAATCGGCGCACGCCGAGATGATAAAGCGAACTGGCTTCCGGCTTTTTCTGCTCAGGAACTGCGTCAGGCCGTTGCAAGTAACCTGACCAATTTAGGGCTTGAACAGCTGGATGTGGTTAACCTGCGCCTGATGTTTAGTGCGCATGGTCCGGCAGAGGGTTCGCTTGAAGCGCCATTGAATATTCTGGCTGAACTTCAACAGGAAGGACTGGTTCGTCACATTGGATTAAGTAATGTGACAATAAATCAGATAGAAGAAGCGAAGAAAATCTGTTCTATCGTTTGTGTTCAGAATCATTACAATCTCGTGCATCGCCACGATGACGAAATGATAGACGCGTTGGCCGCCGAAGGTATTGCTTACGTGCCATTTTTTCCGCTTGGCGGCTTTACGCCGATTCAGTCATCCGGGCTGAATAAAATTGCTGAAAGGGAAGGCGTCACACCTATGCAACTGGCGCTGGCATTTCTGTTACAGCGTTCTGATAATATACTGCTTATTCCCGGCACCAGCTCTGTCACGCATTTTCATGAAAATATGGCCGCAGGGCAACTTACGCTATCACCTGAAGTCATTGCAGAGCTTAATTCCCTCGCTTAAAAAAATATGCAGGATAGATAATCGCTATCCTGCATAATTCTTATTTCTTTTTTTTTATTATTATTCATGTATATAAAACTGCGGCATACACAGCTCATATAGTTGCTATTAACTCTAAAGCATAGAAGCTTCGTTCACACATCGGCCGCTATTGGCAATTTGTTTCAAAATGCTAACAGGCGCTGCATGCTTCTATTTGTGGTCTATGCTTTACAGGGTTACATAAACATCAACCAACGAAAGGTATTTTATGATTAATAAAAGCGAAATTAAAGACCATACTCAGGTTGTAGCAAGCTGCGGTACCCATGTTGGTGTTGTTGATCATCTTGACGATCAGGATCGCATTAAGCTGTCTAAAAGCGATCCAGAATCGGGCGGCAAACATCACTTCATCCCGCTGTCATGGGTAGAAAAAGTCGATGATAACAAAGTTATCCTCAACATAAACAGCAAAGAAGTGTTCGCCGGCTGGCAAGAAGCCTAAGCTATACCACTAAGCCCCCGATTTGGGGGTTTTTCTTTGCCTGTAATCCTGCCGCTATTTAGCGGTTTTTGTGTTTTTTTGCAGCGATTACGCTATACGTTTACTTTGCGTTAATATCTACCACAGCATACTAACCGTTTAACGTCATTTTACGCTCAGGATCTCTACCTCAAGAGCGCAGGGCGATTATATTTCAACCGCTAAGAGTCAAAAACGATTATGAAGCCAGAACTTGTGTTGACCGATGATGATTTATTGGCCAAAGGTAACGATCGCTATGTTTTCCAGCATCCGCACGATCGTACACTTCTGGTTAAAATCGTTATTCCCGGGATCGCAAAGTACAAAAGCAAGTTGCGAGAAGTTCACCGCGATATTAAGGAATGCAAACCCTATAATGATGCCGATGCACTTTATATACAGAAGATAGAAGGGCTGGTTGAAACCAATAAAGGATTAGGGCAAGTTATTGTTAAAGAGCAGGATGAGCATAACAACATCGCCCAGACCGTGTACCAGCTGGCGCTTAACAACGAACTTGACGTCGTTAAACTAAACAAACTCAATCTTTTCCTGGCGTGGTTCGTCACAACGCGAGTCATCATTAACTCACTGCATTGTAAAAACATCGTTTATGCCTGGGATAATGCCCGCCAGGAGTATCGGTTTAAAGTTATCGACGGTTTTGGCGAAAAAACGTTTTTCCAGATAAGTAAGCTTTCTGCCGCCTTGCGTGACAAAAACAAAATTAAATGTCTTAAACGTATGCTCAGCGATCTGAACAACCTCCAGCAGCGCTGATTGAGTCTCGCCAGGTACCGCGATTAAAAATGCCTTAAGGATCTGTTGATCCTCTGAAAGAAAAGGATGTGCTCTACAATCTTATACAACGCCTGGCCCTCACTGGAGGGCAACGTTTTTGCCGATGCCTGGTAGTTTTCATCAATTGTCGATGCTTCACGAGCCTATGCAGTACCACAATTTTTGTCCTGTTAACAGGAACAGAATTTTTCCTTCATCAATACCTACTGGCAACTAAATGTTATTGTCCCGGTGAATGACGACCAGCTAAGATGTTTTGCATCAAAAAATCAGAATTTGACATTATTTTATGTTCAAAAAAAATAATATTTAACTCCTTTTATAAGCATAAGATCGCATCAGATGATGATGCATTGCAGTTAAGCTGTCGAAGAACCAGACTGATTACACGCCATAGTGACCAGGAGAAAATAATGTTCTCAGCCCTAAGTACTTATTCTTTACCTCAATCCCTGAATCAGCCAATAAATAGTCTAAATGTCGCACATACATTAATAGCCCCTGGCAGCATTGCCCAAAACATAAGAAGCGTTCGCAACACTGACACCTACTGCGTCACAATCTCTCACATGGACCGTTCATACGATCCTATCTCGCATAGTCGCGGGCGAAAACTCGAAAGTATAAAAACGGCTTTCAGGGATGACATAAAATCATTAACTAACTATAACATAAGTATCAACACCAGAGCTTATACGCAATTAGGAGTCTCAGGGCGGCAAGAAATTAAAAAGGCCATGGACAACAACTCCGTTTCTTTTGAAAAGGGTGCATGGGAAGGAAAAAAAGGAAATAACGTATTACGCTTTAATCTTGCCAAAGAAAAGGGTGACTACAGAGTAGAACTTGCACATAAAAACACTCTGAATATGAACACCGATTCTCTGTATGAATTTCAGATGAATGCAGACCATGCCGCTCATGATGTAATTTTCTTCCAGGTAAAAGAGAATGGTGGCAATATGAAGACCAGTGGTGGAGGACGGCCACCAGTATCTCTTCACTTGAAAAATGAGAACGAAATCCATATCGCCATTAACTCAGAGAATGGCAAAGTATTAAGAGAAAAAATAGCCATTCTTGATTGCCCACAAAATTGGTATAATTTCAAAGTCAGGATAGTCTGGAACAGGGAACACCCCCAAGTTCAGGTAGCCGTCAATGGGAAAAGTGTTTTTGAAACCAATCTTTCATTTGGTGCACATAACTCTAATAATCACTATAGCAAATTTGGCATTTATATTCCGCAACAGAAAAAAGTAGAAGGCGTAAAGGATACATCACTTCTGTTTGACAATGTTAAAGAGACTCATCGCTATTTTCACCCTAAGATTAGACCGGCAGCTAATCAAAACAGATAAGATTACGCTGTACAGAGAGAGCGGGTTGCATAATAGCTCTCTCTGTTTTTAGATAATCAATATAACTCAGAAATAATTAAACGCATTTAAACGTCAGGCGAGCAACGCCATTCAACAGCATATGCGTATCAATATCCGTTTTAACTTCTCTCATTGATTTGTTTTGGACCCGGCAGAAATCAGCCGCTTTTTTTGATGCAGTGCCAATCGCACCCGGGATACGGCCTGCACCAGGCGCTGCCTCTACTTCTGTATAATAATCCCCGTTATCCAGCTTTTTGACATTAGACTGGTAGGTCAGGCCCACACCGTGAAATTGCGTTTTATCATTTTGCACAGCGCAACCGCTTAAGAAAGTGCCGACTAAAAGGGTGACAACAACTGTTGATATTTTCATTTGAAGATAAATCCTTGAGTGTTTGGTTGGGCCCTATTTTACAAAACGAAATGAAACACTCGTTAAACCAGGTATGATTTGCAGGCACATTAATTAATACAGTCACGACTGCCGGCACGAATGGTAGCTGAACGGGCAGGGCGCAACAGCGTCCTGAACCGGTTCAGACGACGGCGGGAAGCTCGCTGTCTTTGATATCGGCAATCGGCGCGAGAATTTCGCGATCGAATTCTCTGACGGCTTCGCCGGCTCTGACGCGTGCAGACCAGTCATGATTTGCCAGCCCTCCACGACCAGGAGCGATAAAATCGGCACCAGCGTCAATAACGTCTTCAGCTCTGCCAGCGTCATTAACAGCATGCCAGGCGGCCTGTATTTTTCCGGCCATTCGCTGGATGCGCCGCTGGCATGGCAGCAAACCAACTCTAACCGCTCGCTGCTGAAAATGGTCACCGGCGAGGCCGGACAACCGGAGCGTACGCTACGCGAAGTGTTTCATCCTGTGCAGGGGCTGGGGCGGCAGAAGACCTTTGTCGGCAGTGGCTCCAGCGTGGCGGGGCAGTTGGCACAGTGGCTACAGGAGAGCGATACCGATGACATTAATCTTGCGCAATGGTTTTCGCCAGGCTGTTTTGAGGATTTTGCCCGGTGGGTGATCCCGGAGTTGAAACATCTCGGCCTGTCAGGGAACCCGACTGAGCCGCTGACGCAGCGTCAGCGGCTATTTCCCGAAGGCGGAGCCGAGCCTGCTGCCGATCATCCATCGCAGCATAATGGGTAAACAGGATATTAAGCGAAAATAAAAACGTTGTTAATGCCGGGGTATCGAGGTCTCGTGGAGATGGCGCCAGGATACCTCGCCATTATGACTTAACTCGAATACAACAGTAGAAAAACGAAGCGTTGGGTCTTTACCTGGTAGCTTTTGCAACTCTTTATAAACTACAGTTGCACCATTTTCACTTTCAGTAACGATCTGCATATCGCTGATATCAATTTCTAAACCCGGACGTGAGCCACGCTGAGTACGAAAAAATGCGTTTAATGTGGTGAAGTCCAGCAAATCACCGCCAGGTGTTACCATTGAGTATTCAGGACTAAAACGCGCTAAAAGATTTTCACAAATTGTATCATTAGCATCTTTATTACTTAGCCAGCTTCCAATCAATACGTGAGCATTCAGCACTTCCTCAAAATAGCGATTCATTTTTTCTCCTTACTACGCGTTCAGACCATTTGCTCATTTGCAATGCGGCTAAAAAACAGGAGAGAAATGATAGCACTGCAAGTTGCAAACATAAAGCTAAGGCTGTAAGAATGTACAATGGTTATATGCGTCATTTTCTTTAAAAGTCGTCTATTATTTTAAATTTTATTTAGTTCCCATTTAACTTTCCTACAAGTGCAGGAATGAGATTACACATAGTAATGGTTGACTCCCATATACAGGGTATAAATTATAAATATAATGCGCTTTATAGGGATGACCTTATTCAGAATTAAGTTATATCGTCAGAAGTATTAGCATTCATAACACGGATAATTTCAAATAATTTTATGATTTTAAAAATAAGACTCAGCTTATGCATATCGATTTGAGTGAAAAAAATAATAAGCAAAAGCTGGGCTTGCTTGCGCTAATATCCATTGTCGTAAGCTCAATGATCGGCAGCGGCGTTGACGGGCTTCCCCAGAATATGGCGGAGAATTCTGCCGTAGGGCCGGTAGCGATAGCCTGGATAGTCTGCGGTATCGGCATGTTTTTCATCTCCAGAACTTTTATCGTGCTGTCAAATATTCGACCCGATCTCCAGTCAGGGGTGTACATGTATGCCCGGGAAGGGTTTGGCCGGTTTACGGCCTTTAACGTTGCCTGGGGCTACTGGCTGATGACCATCTGCAGCAACGTCGCTTTTGCCATTATGGTGATGGACACGCTGAATTATTTCTTGCCCGGTGATTTCACGGGCGGCAACAATATTCCTTCCGTTATCGGTGCCTCTTTGCTGATCTGGGGCTTCAACTTTTTAGTTCTCTCCGGCACCCGCATTGCCGGATCGATTAACATCGTCGGCACGCTGGCCAAACTGATCCCGCTGGTAGCCTTTATCTTTATTCTCATGCTGTTTATGAAGTCCACCACGATCGCGGATAACGTCTGGGGGCACAGCGCCAGTGAGGCCAGTCGGGATCTGGGCCCCATTTTCTCACAGGTGACGTCACCACTTAGCGTTGCGCTCTGGAGCTTCATCGGCGTTGAGGGGGCCGTCGCGCTTTCCGGCCGGGCCAAAAATAAACGCGACGTGGGTAAAGCCACATTTATTGGCTTCGTCGTATCACTGATTATTTGTCTGCTGGTCTCCATCCTGCCGTTTGGCGTGCTCACTCAACATGAGCTCAGCACAATTCCAACGCCGTCCACCGCCGGTATTCTGAAGATTGTTGTCGGTGAATGGGGCGAGATTATGATTACCCTGGGGGTGCTGATTTCGGTTCTTACCAGCTGGCTGGCGTGGACCATGATCTGCGCCGAACTGCCGATGGTGGCAGCGCAGAACGGCACGTTCCCGAAACCGTTCAGCAAAAAAAATGAGCAGGGTTCGGCCTCGGTTTCGCTGTATATCAGCAGTGCGTTTATGCAAATCGTCGTACTTCTGGTCTATTTTTCTAACGATGCCTGGCTTGCAATGCTGGCCATCTCCGCCCTGACCGTACTGCCGGCATATTTAATGACCTCGGCCTACCTGTTTAAACTCTGTATGAACGGCGAGTACGCCCGGTATACCACGCATCATAGCCGCAGCGCCGCGCTGGTCAGCAGTATTATCGGTTTTGCCTTCTGCCTGTTTATGTTCTACGCCAGTGAAATGAGATATCTGGCGATGGTTCCGGTGCTGCTTACGCTGGGCGTACCCCTGTTTATCTGGGCAAGAATAAAAGACGATCGCGCAGATAAAATATTTACGCCGCGCGAACGAGCATTTTTTGTTTTACTGCTGGCCCTCGACTTTATTGTTCTTATTTTACTGCTTAATAAGACGATACAATTTTAGACCGAATTAATTTAAGGCAAGTTACGGTGACGATAATGTCTGTTTATTGGGCATGACATCCTCACAGTTAAATATTATCTGAACAGTGGAGACCCCTGATGAAGTTTAACCACAATCTTTTATTTATTTCCTCAGAACATCTTGATGGCGATAGCCCTTCGCAGCAGGTACTGGAAGAGCTTCAGACCGAACTCGCGGAACGCGGTTTTAAAATTCATATCACGCACCGGATCGCTGATGGGGTAAAACTCATCGAAAAAAGCACCCGTTACAGCGCGATTGGTATTTACTGGGAGGCTAACAATCCGACCTTTGCTGAAGAGTTGCAGCACTTTATCAGCGTATTCCGTAAAAGAAATGCCGCGACGCCGCTGATCATGTTCTCAGAAGAGAATATTACCGATCGCATCCCGCTCGACGTCTTAAAAGAGGTCAGCGAATATGTTTATCTGTATTCCGAATCCGCTGCCTTCACTGCTAATCGACTGTACACCTTAGTCCACCGCTATGCGGAAAAGCTCCTTCCTCCCTATTTTAAAACCCTGAAGGACTTTACCGAGGACGGTGATTATTACTGGGACTGCCCGGGGCATATGGGGGGAATGGCCTATCTGAAACACCCTGTTGGCATTGAGTTCATTAACTTCTTTGGCGAAAACATGATGCGCGCCGATATTGGCGTGGCTACCGCGGAGATGGGCGATTATCTGATCCACACCGGACCGCCTAAAAAATCGGAAGAAATTGCGGCCCAACTGTTTGGCTCTGACTGGACCTTCTACGGTGTCTCCGGCTCGTCGGGGTCGAACCGTATTGTGGCCCAGGCTGCGGTCGGCGCGGATGAAATTGCCATTATTGATCGAAATTGCCACAAGTCACTTAATCATGGCCTGACCCTGTCTCAGGCAAGGCCGGTTTACCTCAAACCTACCCGCAACGCGTGGGGCCTAATTGGGCCTATTCCGACGGGACGCCTGAAGAAGGCCAGTATTGATGCGTTGGTAGTAAATAGCCGACTGGCACCCGGTGCAGCCAGCCCGTCTCCGGCTTACGCCGTGGTAACCAACTGCACCTACGATGGCTTCTGTTATAACGTGAATGACGTAGTCAGACACCTGGGCGAAAGCGCACCGCGCATCCATTTTGATGAAGCATGGTATGCCTATGCGCGTTTCCATCCGCTATACCGGGGGCGCTATGCCATGGACGCGGAGGATACGCCAAATCGTCCGACCCTGTTTGCCGTACAGTCCACTCATAAAATGCTGCCCTCGCTCTCCATGGCCTCAATGATCCATGTGAAGAAAAGCGATCGCGCGCCGCTTAATTTCGATGACTTTAACGATGCCTTTATGATGCACGGCACGACCTCACCCTATTATCCGATCATTGCGTCAATTGATGTAGCGGTGAGCATGATGAAGGGTGAATCCGGTTATTCACTGGTGCAGGAGTCAATTGAAGAAGCGATTGCCTTCCGTAAAGCCGTGGTCAGCGTCAAACGCCAGATCCAGGAGCAGGAGGGCGGTGACGCCTGGTTCTTCGATGTGCTTCAGCCAACCGAGGTGCAGGACAGCGATTCCGGGCAGCGCTACAGTTTTGAAGAGGCACCTGTATCGCTGCTAAGCCACAGCGCCGACTGCTGGTCGCTGCGCGCCGGTGAGCGCTGGCACGGTTTTGCCGATGAGGATCTGGCCGAAACTAACAGCATGCTCGATCCGGTAAAAGTGACCCTGACCTGTCCGGGGATCGGCCCGGAGGGGGAATACCAGAAAAACGGGATTCCAGGATATTTACTTACCCGTTTTCTCGATGACCGTCGCATTGAAATTGCCCGTACCGGTGACTACACCGTGCTGATCCTGTTCTCCGTCGGCATCACCAAAGGCAAGTGGGGCACCCTGATTGAAAGCCTGCTGGCCTTTAAAAAGCACTACGACAATGACGATCTGGCCACAGATGCTATCCCGTCGCTGAAAGCGCATTCCCCGCACTACGACGGGCTAACGCTCAAGGCGCTGTGTCAGAAGATGCATGAAAAAATGGATGAGCTGGAGCTGATGTCGCATATCAACGATGCGGTGAACACCGACCCGGAGCCGGTTATGACCCCGGCAGACGCCTATCAGAAAGTCGTACGCTATAAAACCGAGCATATCCGCCTGGATGATTTCAGCGGCAGAATTGCTGCCAGCATGCTGGTTCCTTATCCCCCAGGCATTCCTGTACTGATGCCGGGCGAACGCATGCCGCAGGGTAACAAAGGCATTATCGGCTATCTGCGCGCGCTTCAGGAATTCGATAAGCACTTCCCCGGATTTGAACATGAGATTCAGGGCGTTAACGTCGATGAAAACGGGGACTTCTGGGTCAGGGCGATTGTGGAAGAAGAGCGCGAGGTGCACACGTTGCCCGGCCACATCACCTTTAAACGCCATGTCTCCGGTATTAAAAAGGGCCGCCAGTAGGCGCGTGAGAGAACAATGCCGTCGGATCGTCTGCAATCCGGCGGCGGTATGACAGAATAGCGGGAGAAAACGTTATGGCAGAGCAGTCTTCAGATGTAAAAAATAGTGATAATAGCGCCGGTGGACATAAGCTGGGGCTAATCGCCCTGATCGCCATTGTCGTTGGCTCCATGCTGGGAGGCGGCGTCTTCAGTCTGCCGCAAAACACGGCGGCCTCTTCTGCGCTGGGGCCGGTAATCATTGCGTGGATTATTGCCGGGATCGGTATTTACTTTATCGCAAACTCGTTTCGCGTGTTATCAGATCTGCGTCCGGATCTTCAGGCCGGGGTGTATATGTATGCCCAGGAAGGTTTTGGTTCCTTTATTGGCTTTAACGTCGCCTGGGGCTACTGGCTGATGACCGCATTTGGCAACGTTGCCTTTGCGGTTATTTTAATGGATGCCTTTAATCAGTTTATGCCGGGCGTTTTTACGGATGGCAATAATCTGAACTCCATTATTTGCGGCTCAGTGCTGATCTGGGGCTATAATTTTCTTGTTCTGTCCGGGACAAAAGTGGCCGGATTTGTTAACACTCTGGGAACCATCGCCAAGCTGGTCCCACTGATCCTGTTCGTATTACTGCTGGGTGTGCTGATCGATTATTCGGACCTGTTTAAAAACTTTTGGGGAGAATCACCGGCGATCCTCAGCGGCAGCGGAAAAGACGCTGCACCGGTATCGCTGCTGTCTCAGATCCTGGCACCGATGACCGTAACGCTCTGGGCCTTTATTGGCGTTGAGGGCGCGGTTGTTCTATCCGGGCGGGCCAAAAATAAGCAGGACGTAGGGAAAGCCACGCTGATCGGCTTTCTGCTGGCGCTGATTATTTATATGTTAATGTCCATTCTGCCGTTTGGCGTAATGCCTCAGGCAGCACTGGCGCAGGTCAGTAACCCCTCTACCGCAGGCGTGCTAGCCCGCGTTATCGGTGAGTGGGGCGAATGGCTGATGAACGTGGGTCTGATTATTTCTGTTCTGGCCGGCTGGCTTGCATGGACCATGCTATGCGCTGAAATTCCGATGGTAGCCGGACAGAAAGGCGCTTTCCCGCGCGTGTTTGCCCGCACGAACAGTAAACAGGCGGCCAATGTCTCGCTGTGGGTTAGTAGCTTTGTGATGCAGGCGGCCATGTTACTCGTTTATTTTTCAAATAATGCCTGGACCACTATGTATAATATCAGTGCGCTGATGGTTGTTCCGGCCTATATTACCACCACGCTATATCTGACCAGCATTTGCCGAAACGGTAAATACGACCAGTATGCAAAAAAAGGCCGCAGGCTGGCTTTATTCAGCGGTGTTTTAGGCGCGCTGTTCTGTCTGTTTATTCTTTACGCCAGCCAGATTGAGTATGTTGCATTAATTCCTATCCTGTTGACCTGCGGTCTGCCGGTCTTTATCTGGTCAAGGAAGGAAAAAAACGATGGCCAGCCGATATTTACCAAAAAAGAGCTGATTTATCTGACTATACTGCTGCTGTGCGATGTTATCGCCGTTGCCCTGTTTATTGGTGGATATATAACAATTTAAGTCCGGGTTAAACCGTCACGGGGACCGTCTTCGCCGGATGTAATGCCGCCTTTTATACAAGAGAGGCGGCAATCTTACTGAAATGAGTACGCTGTAAATATAATTTTCGATGTCCAAACCGCCCCTTGGGTGGAAAGGCTCCCACAATCGCGTGTCCTTATCCTTTAAGCCTCTGCTAAGCCTTAACGTGCCGTCAGGCTTCGCTTGATTCTACTTTTGTTAACACACACACGTTGTTTTCTCCTTATTTTCTCAAAGATCGCGGGCGGCTTGGTCTGGACACAATTGTTGCGTTGTTTGGGTTGAAGAGAGCAGGGTAGTTAGATCTGAGCGATGCCTGGGGTCGCGCGTAACGGCTTTTTATTGATAGCTCTCTCCTGGAACACGCCATTAAGATCTGTGCTGTCATTCAGTAACAGCCTGAAGGTTGTACTTCATAGTTAACAGCTTTTAGACTGTTAATTTGATATTACAGCCTTTAGGGTGTATATTTTTAAAAACAGCCTACGAGGTGTATCAGAGGAAACTACCGAGGCCAGCTTATGATTAATAATCATTACCCGTTAAACACGCTCAACCAGTTGCGCCCATTGCTCATTGGTTTTCGCAAAGCGAATGGTCTGACGCAAAAAGACCTGTCCGAAAGGTTAGGCATCACTCAACAAACATACTCACGTCTGGAAGCCAACCCTGCCAGTGCGAGCATTGAACGGCTATTCAAGGTGTTTTCCGTCCTGGGGGTAAAAATCAGCTTCTCCTCAGCTACCACCTCTTCAGAGGGGAAGCAGACGGAAGAAATGCTTAAATCAAATTCACCAGCACGACAGGAGCAATGGTAACGGTATGAGTCGAAAACAGCAGCGCCTGGCAATCTGGATGAACGGAATCAAAGTCGGATACTGGGAAAAAAGTAAAGGAGTGGACAGCTTACAATACCTTTCTGAATGGTGCGCTGATGAACAAGGAAGGCCTCTCTCACAATGTCTCAGAACAGCTCAGAAACAACCACGATGATGAGCACATCATCCAGTAATCTTCACATTGTTTTGTCAGTTGCTTCGAATCGTCATTCAGGGAGTTCGACCGGAACAATTCAATAAGCTTGCAGCAGATAGCAGCATTGTCGGGGTGAGCACGACAGACTTTCAATGTTATCAGCCTTCAAGGAGTTATGGTGTGTAGATTACTGCATGAGGTGTTCATGGTTTGGCATTTGACTGAGTAGTTATTGGCAATGAGTTGTCAGCATGAGGACTTCATAGCGAATTCGAAAACAGCTAAAGCCGAGAGAAGCACATAGCCAAGTGAGACAAAGAATCTCCGCATCCAGCTAAAGCCTCAGAACGACTCAACGCTCATCACGAGCACAATCCCTCGAACGCAGTGAGAGCTTAGCTGGAGACTTCCTCAATTTAGCTCAGAGGGCGCAACGACTGCACCAATCTGGCTACAAATCCCGGAAACTAACGTTTGTCAAAGCTAAGTTCAGATGTCCGGGGTAGGGCAAAGTTCAAATGTCCTCCAATACTCAGTAGTTTGCAGGAGTAAATTCATGTGGAGACAGCCTATAACTTAATGGTAAAATTAGCCTTTAGCTGGTAGAAGAGGGATGCTATGGCTCTTACGGTGACTGCTGCGTTTAACGATTTTCAGCGAAATATAGTAAATCTAGACACCTCTCAAACTAATCAAGCCAGAGCTAGTAGAGATTGGTTGCTGGGCAGAATGAACACTTTTCCAAATAATGATGTTTATTTTCCCATAATATACCCTGATATACATACAGGTTTTGGTTCTTTTGCTAGACGTACAAAAATCCGCCCTTTAGATGATATAGATCTTATGTTTGGTCTCGATGGTGATGATTGTGTATACATCGAGAGTGATGGAAAAATATTAATCACTGCGCGTGAAGGAACAGTTCGCTTAAAATACTATAAGCATGATGGTACAAATTTTATTAACTCTCGAAAAATAATAAATAGTTTTATCTCAAGCCTAAATCAAATTCCGCAATATGATAAGGCAGATGTAAAAAGAAATCAGGAAGCAGCTACTCTTAAGCTAAAATCCTATGACTGGAATTTTGATATAGTTCCTGCATTCATTACTAATCCAGATTCATTCGGCAAGACATATTATTTAATACCAGATGGCAATGGTCATTGGAAGAAGACAGACCCACGAATTGACAAGCAAAAAGTCACAGATCTTAATGTTAAACTTTCAGGAAACATGTTAAATGTCATTCGTGTAATAAAATATTGGCAAAAACGTCCTACTATGCCTTCAATGAGTAGTTACTTGTTAGAGACCATGTTACTTAACTACTTCAACGGTCGCTCAGAATGTTATCAATGGGTCGATTTAGAGATTGTCAGTGTTTTAGGTTACTTAGCCTCTGCTATATTTAGTCCAGTATACGATCACAAAGGCATACAAGGGAATATAAACAACCTTAGTGATGATGAGAAATTAAAGATATCCATCCGCTGTTATCTTGACCAAGGAAAAGCAACGGAAGCCCGTAATTACGAAAGCCAAAATAACCACAGAGCGTCCATTAACAAATGGCAGGATGTTTTTGGTGTAAACTTCCCATCATACGGATGAAAAATGAGTCAAATATTTTTGCGCCAAAATGATAGTAAAAACATCGAGTTGCTGATGGCAATGAGGCGGACCTACTCACAGGTAAAATTTGTTAACTGGGTAGTATTTTTTCTTAGTGTCGTAATATCTGTCGCTATTGTAATATTTACTACAGTGATAAAGAAAATGGGGTTGTTCCCTCATTTGACTATAGCTCCTTACCTCGGTTATTACGGTATAATTGTGTTGCTTATCACAATTGTTTTTTCCACAGTGATTTCCTCAATGAAAAAATGTGCAGCCACTATTCAGGAAATGTTTGACTGCGATGTTTTACACATTCCATGGAGTGAATTAAAAGTAGGTAAGCCGGTTGGTAGAGAAGATATTTTTAAGTCTTCAAGGTATTACAAAAAAAGAAACAAAAAGGATGAGTTCCTTAACTGGTATCTAAATAAGGATTACGAAGCCAATGAAAACGTGATGGCATTATTATGTCATGCTAAAAATTTCGGTTGGGATAAGTCACAACGTGATGTTATGAGTAAAATCTATTTTATCACTATGTTAGTTTCCTTTTTGATACTTCTTGCATATGGTTTGTGGTCTAAATCTTCACTGGAAGATTTTTTGTTTTATATTGTTTTTACGCTTCCTTTCTTTAGACATGTGATAATGTTATACGTTGAAAACAAAAAATCAATCAGTCGAATTATTCGCGTCAAAGATTTTATTGAGAAAAAAATACAGAGCATAAAGATAAGTGGCATGATAAACAATGATATCTTATCTCATGAATTAAGGGCGATTCAGGATGAGGTTTACGCCCATAGATCGACCTCTAATCCTGTTCCCAATTGTCTCCACAGATTCATGCGGAAGAATAATGAGGCGATTTATGATGATTATTTTGAAGATAACTTAAAAATCTTACCACAGTAGAGATGTCCGTATACCAGAAAAGTTGAAATGGCCGCTGAGGAAATATCTTCCACAGCGGTCTTTTTAGTTAAATGTTGTTGAGTAAGTAAATTCATATTGAAATGAAAAAATCCTCTTCATTTCTTTTTTTATAATCATCATCCCATATGAGTTTTATCCGGTATTTGGTTTTACTACCGAAACTTAGCCCCGAAATGATCTCAATTCCGTGTTGCGGATGCAGTATCTCATATGGGAATTTTTCTTCTACATCCGATATTACAAGGTATTCATCACCATCATTGTCAGGGAAATGAATTTCTATATTTCTAGCGTCAACTTTGCCTCTGTTAAATACTTTTAACCTATAATTATTTCTGGCTATTTTTACCAAGCGAGCACCAAGTTCAGCCTTCATATCATTGATGGCGGACTTTGTTTCTTTTTCCAGAAGCAACTTACGTAACCTATCTTGCTCATCTTTGATAACCTTTTGTTCTCTTGCATTTTTCCCTGATCTAATCTCGGATGATATGATGGTGTAGATTGATACTGCAAGCGCACCTAAAGCGATGACGTCACTTGTCGTCATTATTTTATCCTTATATTTTTACTTCCCTTAAATGCGTTCTTCAGTATGTCGTTAAATTGCTTCTGTATATCATTCGGCAACTCTTCTTTTACTTCATTAACATGTGAATCAATACTTACGCCATTCTCTTGTATTAACTCATCGTTAGTGAATTTTTTTCCGCAACCTAAGCATTTGACGTCCTCCAACTCTTCGGTATGCTCCATTTCTGCCCCTCCACATACAGGGCATAATAGAGTAATTTTTCTATTGTATTTCTCAGGATTCAATTTCATATATTTCCACCTTTCTTATATGCCATTTTAGGGATGCTATGGACTTAAAAATTGAGGGGGCACTTAATTTATCCTTACTTATCATAACACTGAAGCTATTATCTTGTACCGAAAATTTCCTCAGAACGTGACTGTAATGTCTTCAACGCATCGAGCATATCGTCTCCGCCCAGGGAGCGCTGTGATTTCTTCTCTGTGGGTTTCCTGCGCCGCCGCGAGGGGCCATCTCCGGCAGGAAGAGCCTGAGATCGGTTATTGTCGCGTTTGTCCTGAACCAACTTAATAAACTCAAGTGTCCGCCCGAGGCGCTTGTTGTCCACGATAGCACCCTGGTCAATTTCCTGAAGACGATCATAAGTGGAGTAGGGAAGGACGACTCCGTTTAGCCGGAGTTCTTTCCGGCCATCCGGGTAATGCCAGACCTCAATGTACTTCCCAATAGATCTGCGGCTTAACTCATTATCCTCAATCAGATAGAGTACTTTGTCATACTGCACCGTCAGGGATTTTGAAACACGGCGCTGTTCCCGCCATGTGAAAAATGCGGCCAGATCATCGTCATTCTCAAGTGGTCGATGCACATCAAAGTCATGCCGGGGCGCTTTCGCAAAACGCCGGTTGTAATCAGTCATAAACTCATCAGCAAAATGATTGGCTGCATCCACTGAAGAAATGCCCCTGAGCCTGAGTTCCTTTACGAGGCGATCCTGAAGCGTCAGATGGGCGCGCTCCACGCGGCCTTTGGCTGAGCTGGTATTGGCGCAGATAGTCTGGATGTTCAGCTCGTGCATCGCACGGCCAAACTGGGTATAACCATCGCCGCCGGTGGCATTTTTATTGTTGATTCTGAAGACGCTGGCTTTGTCGCTATACAATGCCAGTGGTTTGCCATGCTTTTCCAGATAGCCCCTAGTGGCTTCAAAATAGGTGAAGGTTGATTCCGATTTCACGAAACGAAGCTGCATCAGGCGACTCGTTGCATCGTCGACGTAGACCAGTGCGGTACAGGCGGGCGCACGGTTCTCGAACCAGCGATGGTCACAACCATCAATCTGTATCAGTTCGCCGCAGCAGGCCCGTCGATAACGTGGCTGCTGAACTTTTGGCGCACGTTGTTTGCGGGGGATCCAGAGACCAGCTTTGACCATGAGTGAACGGACAGTTTCTTTGGAAAGGTGAATATCGTGCAGTTCTGCGAGTTTCTCGCACGCAAGCGTAGGCCCAAAGTCGGTATAGCGTTCGCGGATAATATTGAGTGCGTACCGGGCAAGACCATCAGGTAGTTGGTTATTGCTGGGCTTTCCACGACGACGGCTAGCCATACCCAGTGGGCCAGATTCACGGTAACGCGACAGAAGGCGTCGGCACTGACGATCGGAAATACCAAGGCGCTGCGCGGCCATCAGTGTGGTCAGACGCCGGTCGACAACGTCCTGAATGATTTTGAGTCGGTTAACTTCGTCCAAAGTGAAAAACTCCGCTGCGTGTGCCGTCATCAGAATCCCTCGATGGTGAATCTACGTGACGGACATCTTAACTTAGCCCAGAACGGACATTACAACTTTGCTGTTACAACGTTAGTGCGCATAATGTATATTATGTTAAATTGACCTGATTGTTTGCTGATGTGATGAACCTTCCTTCCTGTCTCTCCTGCGTTGGCATCATTTTTCGAAGCTGATTGCTTCATTACTACCCTTCTTCTGGAGGATCAGTATTCCGCAGATAGTAATACAAGCTCAATAAGCATTGCTCCACACCGGCGACATTGGGCATTGAATGAAGCTGTCGTCACTACATTGCCCGTCACGTTCACCACTATGGTGATAAATGAAGCCAGTCTGTGGAACAATATTTATCAACTGAACAACCTTACCATCCGATCGAGTTCATCTTCTTTTACTGCCTTTGAAAGATAATATCCTTGAAAACTTTTGATACCTAAAGCGACGAGTTTATCGAATTTTTCTTTACTATCGACACCTTCCGCGATGCAGTCTCCTCCTGTTATATCACTATAGAAACTCATCGCTTTAATAAGGTTATAATCATTGTCGTTGGCGACAAAGCTATCCACAATATCCCGGTCTAGTTTCATTCCATCGAAATGAACATGACGCACGGGAAACAAAGTATGATGGTTTGAAAAACAGTCATCCAAAAATAGTCGACAGCCAGTATTACGCAAGCGCTGCATCGTTTCAGGGATCGCGTTATCTTTCATAACATCTATAGATTCAGCAAGTTCGAATACCAGCTTTTCTGCCCACAGCGGCTTAAGCAGCATTTCAGTCGCTTTTTTCGCCATCCCTGGGAGCGAATTCCCGGAGGCAAGCTGCGACGGAATGTTCACTGAAAAATAATACTTTCCATTATATTTATTAATACCTGCTATAGCTGCATTAATAACCAATGCGGTGATTTTTATCCAGATTTCAATATTTGAGATATCGTGTAAAAAACTTGCTGGCGTCATAATTGTGCCATTCTGATTCCAGCGTAGAAGCACTTCAAACCCTACAACTTTTTTATAGCGATCGGTAATAACCTGATACACCGGAAACAGTTGCCTGTTAAGTAAAGCATTGAAAATGTCCACCTCTTGACTGGATAGCATTCTTTTTTCATTTTTTCGTTTGCGATTGCTCTCTATTCTTGACGTATTAAGATCGCTCAACCATCGGTGAATTTGATATAGTTTTTTTAAGCCCTCCTTTTTATGAGCGTAAATTGTTTTATCCGATAATCCCGTCGCTTCACACTGTTTTTTCACGGGTATGCCGCGATAGCAATCCAGTAAAACCTCCAGTTCTCGTTTCGTTAACCCTTTCAAACTGTCCTTACAGTTGAATCCGGCGTGTGACGCTTCACGCAGTGGGCGAGAGAAATTTTTTACCGCGCCCGGATTGTCATTAAAATATGCCGTCATATCCGGAATATCGGCTATACGGATCGCGGATAATTTGAATTTATTATCCAGAAGACTTCCAAGGGTATGCAGCAGCCAGCTGTCCGGTATTTTCCCATACAGCGTGACAGGTTTTAATCCCGGTAATGCATTAAGAACCGACGCGAGTTTCTTAAGGCTCTCAAGGAGGTTGACGATATCTCTTTCAAGAAACACTGAAATTGTAGCATATTGATTTGATAGAATATCATCTATTGTCTGTTGGCTAACTTCATCACCATCAAAGTCGATATTCACCGCCTTTATGCCCTGCTTTTCAAGTAACAGTCTGTATCCCTGGAATGTGAAACTGCAGGCTGAGATGATAAATTCTTGCTCATAACGAGCAGTACTTTTACGAATATAGTGATGGCTCAAAACCTGCTCCTGGGTAAATGAACGTGACGTCTCTTGCGCAGTAAAATCAGCAACGCAATGAGGCGCTCAGTTTATGAATGCAACTTAGAAATCAACCTGTTATAAAATAATTTTACAGCACATCAGGGGGTTTATGAACCATAATTAACGTGATAAGGCAGAACATCTTTGCGTCAATCGAGCGCTGTATTCATATGCAGGGTAAATATAAGAATCTTTTCAAATTACGACAGAAAAATATTCAATGTCGAAGTATAATAATGTTGCCAAACGGAAGATTGGCTACTTCACTTCATCAGCTTGCTCGAAAAAGAGAGAATTTCAATGGATAATCACATCTCATCTAGTGCGTTACTACATCGAAGGGATGTCATTAAGAGTAACCCGCAGTTTGACAAAGCAATATTGCAACACTACACTATTAACGATGCTATATATAAAAAACAGCCTTTATTTTATAAAACGATGTTGCAGGAATCTCGGCTCAACATAATCCTTTCAATGTGCTGTTTCATCTTCGGTAATCAAGCTGAGTCAGTTTCAGAGATAAAGACGTTATGCTCACGTTATAAAATTGCCAGTCCGAACAGCGTTATCGCTATCATCACAATACTTCGCACGACCGGTCGCATCAAAACCTGGCGATGTACAGAAGACAGGCGCAAAATTATCATTGCGCCAACAAAAAAAGGATTAGATGAACTTAAACGCTATATGTCCGGGGCGTTTATGCCTGTGAGTATTTTATATCCAGGGTTTAACATTAGCGTTGACCTGCTGGATAATGACGTACTGCGGCATAACTTTTTTCGCCGGGCAGCGGAATATCTTTTTCGCGGCTTAATATTCAGGAAGATTTTACCTGAGGTGGAATTGTTTATTGATAAAGATGGAGGTCGCATGATTATGTTATACCTCTATCTGCAAGCTATTAAAAATAAAACGGCACACGGCGCCACAATTGATTATTCAGCGAGCACCCTCGCTAAAGAGTTTTTTGTTTCGCGTATTCATGTTAATCGGATAATTAAATCTGCCCAAAAGATGGGCTATCTTAAAGACCGGGGTGATGGTCGCATGTCGATTTACCCTGCATTTATTGAACTTGTTGAAAATTACGCCGGGTTATATTTTGCTTATGTGACGCATTATATCAACTTTGTTCCCAAAGAAGGTCACCCTACTCTTAACGTGATGTCTGCAGAATAATCAGACAGGCGTTCGGTTATCCGAACGCCATTTGTTTACCTTTCTCTCAATGCTTCTTTCGCTTTATTCAGCGGTTTTAGCAGATAATCAATAATCGTTTTGCTTCCCGTTTTTACATCCACGGTGGCAATCATGCCCGGGAACACCGGAAAATCTTTACCTTGCTTGTTAGTAAGATGGTTACTGTCGGTGCGGATATATACGCGGTAGTAGTAAACATCTCTTTTTACTTCATCCTGAAGCGTATCCGGTGAAATCATGGTGACTTCCCCCTTTAAACCGCCGTAAATGGAGTAATCATAGGCGGTGATTTTCACCAGCGCCTTTTGTCCAGGATGAATAAACGCCACATCGCGCGGTGAAATTTTTGCCTCGATCAGCATCTGATCGTCCAGCGGCACCAGGCTCATCAGTTTACCATTTGGTGGAATAACGCCACCGACAGTGGTTACATCAATGTCTTTTACAATCCCCCGAACCGGAGCATTAAAAGTCAGGCGTGTTAATGAATCTTCCCTGCCCTTCATTACTGAGCGTTGCGCTTCGATTTCAGCATTCGCTTTTGCCAGCTCTTCACGGGCGCGAACGTAATACTGATTTTTCATCTCGGTTATTTTGCTTTCAAGCTCATTTTTTTGACGCTCAAGACGCAGGACTTCAACTTTACTGGCTGCCCCCTGCGTGACCAGCGGCCGCGTTAACGACAGCTCACGCTGGACAAGTATCACGCCCTGGCGCAGCCCCTCCAGCCCTTTGTCAAGACTGTCCCGGCGTGAGTGATAAAGCGCCGTTTCCTGTTTAACCAGATCCGAGTCATCATTCAGCGCCATCGGGAACACCAGCTCGCTGTCGTTCACCTCGGCATTCAGACGTGCTGCCGTCGCCATCGCCGCATTAAGCCGGGACTCACTTTCCAGTACGCTTGACTCAGTTTTGGTGCGATCGAGTTGCGCAAGTGGCTGACCACGTTCGACAATGTCACCTTCATGCACCATGAGAGTGTGAATAATCCCTCCCTCGAGTGACTGGATGACCTGCTCATGAGAAGACGGAATGACCTTGCCGTTGCCGGTAGTCACTTCATCGAGATCAAACAGGCTCGCCCAGGTGATAAATGCCGCCAGCAACGCAAACAGCGACCACGCCACCAGCGTGGAGCGCGGAAGTCGCGGCTCTTTCAGGCGGCTGTTAAACCGGGAGAAATCATTCATGCTGCCCCCTTCGCTTTTGCCGTTGCGGGTTTAAGGGTAACGGTACGCTGTGGCGCATTTTGCGGGGCGTGCTGCTGCAAAATGGCATCGCGAGGCCCATCCATGACCACTTTGCCGTTTTCCAGCACGATGATGCGGTCAACCAGATCGAGGATCGGCAGACGGTGCGTGGCAACGACCAGTGTCCGACGCTTACCGAGCCACTGATGAAGATGCTGGATAAACTGCTTCTCGCTTACCTCATCCAGCCAGGCGGTAGGTTCATCCAGCAGCAGTATGTTCGGTGAGGTGATTAACGCCCGTGCCAGCAGTAAGGCCTGACGTTGCCCGCCGGATAACCCGGCACCGCCCTCATTGATGATGTAGTTCATTCCCAGTTTCTGCTTACGGACAAATTCCAGCGCACCGCTGTTGTGCAGCGCCAGCTGGATCTCATCATCCGTGGCAAGAGGATTACCCATCAGGATGTTGTCCCGCACGGAGCCAAAGAACAGCCGGGCCTGCTGGCTAAGCAGCTGCATATCACGACGCACATCGGCAGGATCAAGTTGGTTTAACGCAATATCATCCAGCAGAATACAGCCCTGTTGTGGCTCCTGCATCCCCGCCAGAAGCTGCAACAGGGTGCTTTTACCCGACCCGTTGCGCCCAAGAACTGCAATGCGCTCGCCGGCACGGATCTGTAGCTTCGCGATATTCAGTACGGTGAGTTTCTCTTCGTCGTCGTAATAAAACCCGACGTCGTTAAGCTGATAGTTACCTTGCAAATGGGATTTATGCACTTTCTTGCCCTGCTGCGGATCGTCAATCGGACGCTGCATCAGATCGTCGAGCCCTTTACGCGCTACTTTTGCGGACTGCCATCGCGAGAGCACGCCGGAGATCTGCGACAGCGGCGCAATGGTACGCGATGCCAGAATAGAGGTCCCCACCAGCGCACCGGTCGTCATGTCACCGGCGATCACCAGATAGCACCCCACCAGAAGCACCACGGCATAAACAATAGACTGCACTTCCTGCGTCCAGGTTAACAGCAGCCCTGTTAACCAACGTTGTTTCATGCCGACGCTTGCGGCAACGTCGTTCGTGTTATTCCACTGGTTCTGAAAACGTTGCTCTGCGCGCATCAGCTTAATATCTTCAAGACCCTGCACCGCTTCCACCAGCGTGGCGTTACGAATGGCAGATTCACGCATCCCTTCACTGGAAAGTTTTGCCAGCGGGCGCTGTAACAGCAGGCCGGGAATAAGCAGCAGCGGTACGGCCATCAATACCACCAGCACCAGCGGTCCGCCAACCATCCACATAATAAAAACAAACAGTACGAAGAACGGCAGATCGGAAATGGCCGCGATGGTGGTAGACGTAATCAGCTCGCGCACCGACTCCAGCTCGCGGATCTGGGCGATAAACGAACCGGTGGATTTTGACCGCGCGCCGTTTTTAATTCTCAGGGCGTGAGCAAACACACGTTCAGAAATACGCAGATCGGCGCGTTTCCCCACCACATCGGAAATATGCACGCGCAGCATACGCATAATAAATTCGAAAGTGATGGCGATCATCACGCCAGCAAACAGCACCCACAGCGTCGCCTCAGACTGCGATGGGACAACTCTGTCGTACACCTGCATCGAAAAGACCATACCGGACAGCGCCAGCACGTTAGCCACCAGCGCCACCAGCATGATATCGCTGTAACGCCGCCAGTCCTTCAGCGCCAGCTGCCAGAACCAGTTTTTTTCATAGGGTTTGATGTAGTCATCCACGCGCGCATCCGGTGTGGATTCGAGGGGGCGTAGCACCATCAGTTCGACTAACCGTGGACCGAGCTCTTCACACGTCAGGGTTGTCTCCAGGCCACCGTCACCGCTGAACTGCAGGCTAACATTGCCTTCGTTGTCCATGCGGTTAATAACCGCGATCTGCCCACCGGTAAACTCTGCCAGCAGCGGTAACCGCCACGGGTCGAGGGACACCGCTTCTGCCGCTATCCTGCGCATCCCCAGCCCAAGCTGGCGCGCCATCTCCTCCAGTACCAGCTGGCGTGGAGACTGACTTTCATGATTTATCGTGACCCGAACCTGCTCCGCCGAGAAATCCAGCCGATAGTGTTTTGCGATAACCAGCATGCCCTGTAGCCAGGGTTCGTACTGTTGATGTGTTTTCATAATGTGAGTGCTATTGATGTTAAGAAACGCAAAAACCGCGGGGATCGCTCCCCGCAGCGTTGTTTTACGCAATTAACAGTTGATGGTTAGCCAGCAGCGTGGCCAGATCTGTCTGCACGCCGTTCAGCGTCACCAGCGTCGTGGGTGAGAACTGACCACCCGCGCCGTCGAGATCGACCTGGATGTCAGTATTACTTCCGTTTTGCACCACGCGAATATAATCGGCAATGTTGCCTGCACTGCTATCCAGCGTTGCTACGCCGTTCACATAGCTCGCTGAGCCGGTGCCGGTATAGCCGCTGTCGGAAAGCAGATCGCGCAGGTCAATACGGTCCGTATCGGCCGTCCCTTCCCAGGTGCCGACAGTAAAACCGTTGACCACATCGCTGCCGTTACCGCCGGTCGCATCCGAGGCGTTAATAAGTTTATAGAGCAACGTATCATGACCGCCGCTGCCGATATTAAACGTGTCATTCCCGCCGCGCCCTTCAAACTGATTATCACCGCTATTGCCGGTAATAACGTCGTCGTAATTTGATCCATTGATACCTTCAATGTTCAGCAGGCGCGAGGTGCCAAATCCGGTGTCCTGAGCCGTTGACAGCCGCAGATCGACGGTAACGCCAGAGGTGGCATTTCTGTAGTCCACTACGTCTGTCCCGGCGGTATTGCTCCAGGTATCGTAATCGGAGGTCGTATTCCAGCCGCCGGAGCCGTTATAGGTATATGTGCCATCCTCTGCAATAAAGGTATCGTTATACCCGGTGCCGGTAATTGTTCCGCTGTGGCCGCCGGTTGCGGCTTCGGCTGTCAGAACATAGCTCTCTTTGCCGTTGCCCGCCGTCAGATCGTCCCAGGTCACGTTATCCGGCGCACCGTTAGTGAATTTAACGATTTGTGCCGAGTAGGTTTCATGCGGATCCAGACCGTAGAAACTCACCAGGGCCGAGGCATCGTTCGAACCGATACCGGATTGCGCGTTGATGATCTGCGAGGCTACCCGAACGCCTGCCGCGTTATACAGGTTGACCGTATTACCGTAGTAAGCATTGATGCCTTCGCTATCGACGATACGCAGATGCATCGCGGTGCCATCAGCAATCGTGGTGTTGTTTTGCAGCAGAACCACTTTACCGTTCAACTGCGACACCAGTAGATCCTGTTTACCATCCCAGTTGTAATCTACCGCCGCCATGCCGGTCACATTCGTCAGTCCCGCCGCAAGCTGGCCTGAGGTCCAGGCTGAATCTTTGCCGTTATTGGTGAACAGCGTGGCCGTCTGTGATGCGCTATAGGTGCTGAGCTTAATGATGTCCATCTTGCCATCAGCGTTCCAGTCCACGGCGACGGAGAGATAACCCGCCGTGGCGTTAGAGGCTTCCACCGCGCTTTTAGTGGTGAGAAGCTTACCGTTACCGTCGTTGTAGTAAATTACCCCGCCTGTGTTATTGAAGCTGCTGCCCAGGTACAGATCCATGTAGCCATCACCGTTGAAATCCGCCCACGTCATGGACGCTGCCGTAGTGGTATCCGCAGTATTGCCAACAAAGACGTTAGTAATATCCTGGCCTATAGACAATGTTCCGGTTCCGCTATTGGCGATCGCCGTTAACGCATAGATCCCGCTACGGTTAGTATGCTGCACGATATCCACGGCACCATCGTTGTTCAGATCAACCGCGGAGATTTCCCGCCCGAAAACAAACTGTCCGAAAAACCCGCCCGCCCCTCTGTTGCCATCCGGGGTCAGTACGCCGTTGTTATTCACCAGATAGGTCAGAGAGTCAAACCCGGCATCACCGTAGGCCAGATCCAGATAACCATCACCCGTTTTGTCGTAGGCGATCACACCGCCGTAATAAATGGTAGTCCCTACCGGCAACTGAGCACCGGTATAGGTTTTACCGTCGTAGGTCCACATGATCTGCGTTGAGTTGGCATAGAACGTCTCTGTCGCAAATACGTCCAGCGTCCCGTTACGATCGAAGTCAACCTGAGTCTGGCTTACCATGGCGTAGCGTCGGGTATTGGTCAGTGCACTCGCCGCATAGGTTGAGACATCGCTGCTCGAATAGGATTGCGAGTTCGCCGTGATGTTCCACAGGCCGCTACTGTTCAGCCCCACCGACATAGTTTCATTATCCGACGCGCCCGCCGCAGTTGCCCAGTCAGTATTTACCGTCGAGGTGCCAATCACCAGGCTGCCGGTTGTGGTGCCGGTGGTGTTACCGTTACCCGCGCTGCTTTTCACCTGTGCCGTCACGTCGTAACTCGCTACGCTAAGAGCATCGCTGTCCGGGATCTGCAGATACCAGGTATTGTGAGCGGGATCGACCACCACAGAGCCACCGGTTTCGGAGGTATAGGTTTTGCCGTTAACTTTCACGACCAGGTATTCCCCGTTCACCAGATCCGCAGAGAGCTTACCGCTCACAATCGGTGTGGTATCCGGGGTGGTTTGTGCGGTAATCGTCGCCGTGGTGGTGGGGATACGGGTATCAACTTTCAGCACAAATCCATCAGATTCCGTATAGTTACCGGCTATGTCGGTAATACGCAGAATGTAGGTATGATTTCCGTCGGTCAGACTGCTGTCCTGGTAGGTCCAGCTTACCGTACCGTTCATCGTTACCTGACCCAGCAGGATCCCGTCGCGATAAAGCTGCACAATCTCGCCGTCGTCCGGGGCGTGATTCAGCGTGCCGCTGAGCAGCGGAGAGTTGTCATCCGTGGCGACGTCGCTGCCAAAGGTGCCCTGACGCTCGCCTTCTCCGTCGGTATAACTCACGACTGTACCAACCGTGGTTGGCGGCGTGGTGTCTATCGTCACCATCTGCGATGAGGTCGAGCCAACGTTGCCGGCCTGGTCAACGATTCGTACCTGATAGGTGTAGTCGCCGTCAGCCAGTACGCGGGTATCCGTATAGCTCCAGCGCAGATTCGTCACGGCAGCATCAACCCAGGTATTGCCGCCGTCGAGGCTAATCTGTACCCGCTCGTCACTGGCCAGCGCGCTGCCCAGCGAGCCGTTAATTGTCAGCGAGGTGTCCTGGGTGATGAAATCACTGCCGGACTGCCCGGTATCTTCGCTGATGCTGTCAATGGTGATGCCATACTGCGGTGCCTGAGTATCTACCCTCACCGCCTGGGAGGTCGTCGCTCCGACGTTGCCCGCCAGGTCGACAATCCGAACCTGATACTGATAGCTGCCGTCTGTCAGAGTACGTGTCTCGTTATAGCGCCATTGCGTACCGCTTACGGTAGCGTAAACCCAGGTCGCGCCGTCATCCATGCTCACCTGCACGTACTCGCCTGAGCCGAGCTCAGTCCCCAGCGTCCCGTGCAGGGTGTACGAGGTCGAGCTGGTCAGGAAATCGTTATCATCGAAGCCAGTATCAACGGTGATATTGTCCACGGTTACTGTTATGGCCGGGTCAGGAGCAACGGTATCGACGACTACCTGCTGATGCGCGCTGGCGCCGATATTGCCCGCCGTATCCACCACGCGCACGTAGTAGTCATAGCTCTGGTTTTCCAGCGTGCGCCCATCTACGTAGTACCAGCGGTTGCCGGTAACGTTCACATTCTGCCAGGTGGCACCGCCATCAATGCTAATCTGAGCATATTCGCCGTCAGCCAGCGTCGCGCCGAGCGAGCCATGCAGAGTTAAAGAGGTATCGTTAGTGATAAAGTCACTATCGCTTAACCCGGTGTCTTCGCTGATGCTGTCGATGGTAATGGTTTTGCTGGCATCCGGCGGCACGGTATCAATGGTAACCAGCTGACTGATGGTGGCACTGATATTCCCCGCATCGTCGATGACGCGCAGTTGATAGTTGTAATCACCGTCGGCCAGGGTACGGCTATCCACGTAGGTCCAGCTCAGGCCGCTAACGCCAACATCGGTCCAGGTCACGCCGCCGTCAAGACTGATCTGGGCATGATCACCGCTGCCCAGCGCCGCACCCAGCGTACCTTTGAGACTGATCTGATTATCACTGGTGATAAAGTCGCTGTCAGACAGACCGGTATCCTGAGTCACGGAATCCACGGTAATAGTGGTGGCCGCCGGTGCGGTGAGGTCAATAACCACATCCTGACTGTCCGTTGCACCGACATTACCCGCATTGTCGATCACCCGAACCTGATACTGGTACGTACCGTCAGTGAGGGTGCGCTCGTCAGCGTAGCGCCACGCTGTGCCGGTTACGGTCAGATCGCGCCAGGTCAGACCGCCGTCGACGCTGATCTGCGCCTTCTCGTTATTGCCGGGCTGGGTCGTCAGCGAGCCATTTAACACGACTTTATTGTCGTTAGTGATGAAATCACTCGCACTCAGCCCGGTATCGTTTTGCAGTGAATCAATACTGAGCCCCATTGACGGTGGTGTGAGATCCACGGTCACCGTATGATTATCGCTGGCGCTATTACCAATCGTATTGCTCACCTGGGCGTTAATCACATACGCATCGCCATCGGCCAGTGCAGTCACGTCTGCGCTGCCGAGGGTATAGTGCCAGCTGCCATCCTCCTGCACGGTTGCGTCATAAGTTTTGCCGTTCAGCGTAATGGTTACCGTCTGGCCCGCAGGCGCGTCGGTAGAGCCACTGATGACCAGCGGCGTGCCGTGCTCGGCCGCATTGACGATGTCATCCTCAGCAAAAGTATTAATGGTGATAGTCGGGACGTCACCGTTCAGCGTCACGTTGTGCGTTGTGCTGCCCGGATTGCCCGCCTTATCGCTTACCGTCGCGGCCACGGTATAATCGCCGTCGCTGAGGCCGAGGAAATCGCGGCCCGGCACGAAGGTCGACCATAAGCCGTCGGCCCCGACGGTCGCCTGGTAGTGGTGACCATTGAAGGTCACCGTTACCGTCTGACCTTGTTCTGCCGTTGTCGTGCCGCTGATGGTCTGGCCCGCCAGTTGCCCGGCGTTGTTAACAATATCGTCATCTGCCACGGTGTTGATGGTCACGGTTGGCACGACGGTATCAACCGTCAGGGTGTGCGTGGTCTGGCCATTATTACCCGCGACATCGTTGACCGATGCTTTTACCGTCAGTGCACCTTCGCTCAGCGCGGCCAGATCGGCAGCAGGCACATTCAGCGTCCAGGTACCATCCCTGGCGACTGCTGCCGTATAGGTTTTGTCGCCCAGCGTGACGGTCACGGTTTGCCCCGCTTCTGCGCTGGTTGAGCCGTGAACGGTCAACGGCTGCTGCGTTTCTGCCGCATTGAGTACGTCATCGCCCGAGATCGTGTTGATGCTAATGACCGGCACAGTGGTGTCTACGCTGATGGTATGCGTCGCCGACGCGCTATTGCCCGCGCTGTCCTCTGCGGTAACAGCGATCTGATAACTCGCGCCATCGGCCAGGGCTTCCACATCTGCCGCCGGTACCGTTGTGCTCCACGAACCGTCTTCCTGAACGGTAGCCGTATAGCGCTTGCCATTCAGGATCACGGCCACTTCCGTGCCGCTGGCAAAGTGCGAGCTGGAACCGTTGATCATGAGTGCATTACCCGCTTCCGCCGCATTGATGACGTCGTCGCCGCTGAGGGTGTTGACGGTGAGCGCCACGGAGGCAGTATTCACCACCACATTATGCGTCTGCGTGCTGCTATTACCCGCGCTGTCGGTCAGGGTCGCGCTAATGGTCACTTTGCCGTCGGCCAGCGCGGCGATTGCGCTGGCCGGAACGCCCACGCTCCAGTTACCGCTGGCATCAACGGTAGTGGTGTAGTGATTTGAGCCGATAGTAATGACCAGCTTATCGCCAACGTTCGCACCGGTTGCCGTCCCGCTGACGATCTGAGCCTGTCCATGCTCCACGCTGTTGATCACATCATCGCCCGCCACGACATTAAAGCTGATGGTCGGCGGCGTGTTTACAAGCGTAATCCCTTTATTCGCGCTGCCAGGATTACCTGCAACGTCGCTCACGCTGACCTGTACGGTATAGCCATTGTCCGCCATCGCGGTCAGATCTGCCGCTGGCACGTTGACGCTCCAGATGCCGCCCTTCTCAGCCTGCGCGGTGTAATGCTTATCGTCAAGCGTAACGGTGACCGTCTGTCCCGCTTCGGCCGTGGTAGTGCCGGAAATCGTGACACCCGCAGCGGCTTCCGCCCTGTTAATAACGTTATCGCCTGCCACGGTGTCAATTGACACCGTAGGCGCTGTCGTATCCACGCTGTATTCGCGGCCTGCCGTGGCGCTGTTACCGTTGACGTTAGTGACGCTGACCTGCACCCGGGCATCGCCGTCTTTCAGATCCGCCAGAGCAGCAGACGGCACGGTCGTCGTCCAGTTGCCGTCTGCATCAACCTTCGCGGTATAAGACCTGCCGCTAAAGGCAATGGTCACGATCTGGTTTTCCTCAACGTTTGATGTCGTACCGGAAAGCACCAGATCCGCCCCCTTCTCGGCGGCATTAATTACGTCGTCAGTGGCAATCGCTTCGATGCTGACGGCAACCGGTGCCAGATCGACCGTTACATCGTGAGTGGCTGAGATCGGATTTCCCGCCGCGCTCTGACCGGCAACGGTCAGGACCGCTTTGCCGTCTGCCAGGCCACCCACGTCTGCTGCCGGGATGGCGGCACTCCAGGAGCCGTTCGCCAGCACGGAAGCTGCATAGGTTTTACCGTTGAGGGTGACGGTGACCGTTGTGCCCGCTGCCAGTCCGTCGCTGGAGCCGGTGACGATCAGGTTCTGATTATGCTCAAGGCTGTTGATCACGTCATCACCCGCCACGGTGTCCACGTGCAGCACCGGCAGGCTGACGTCGATAGTCACATCGCGTTCGCCGGCGCCGGTATTGCCGTGTCCGTTGGTGACGGTGGCCTTCACCTCCAGGTTGCCGTTATCCAGCACCGTCAGAACCGATGCCGGAACGTCGACCGACCATGTCAGGTCGTCCTGTACCGTTGCCGTATAGGTCTTGCCACCCAGGGTCACGATCACCGTGTTGCCCGCTTCGGCATTAACCACGTTACCGCTGATGGTCTGGCCTGCCGCGACTTCGGCCGCATTAATCACGTTATCGCCCGCCACCGTATTGATGATAACGGCTGGCAAGGCGGTATCGACCAGCAGGTTCGCGGTCGTGCTCACGCTGTTACCCACCGCACTGGTCGCCGCCGCACTCAGGGTGTAGCTGGCTTCACCCAGGCCCGCCAGATCGGCTGCCGGAACCGTCAGGCTCCAGTTGCCGTCTGCGTCGGTGGCAGCGGTGTACTGTTTACCGTTCAGTATGACGCTTACGGTGGTGCCTTCCGCCAGGTTAGCGCTGGTCCCGCTGACGCTCAGATCCTGACCTTTTTCCACTGCGTTCAGCACGTTATCATCGCTGATGGCGTTGAAATTGACCGACGGCAGGCCGGTGTCCACGGTCACTTGATGGCTGTCTTTACCGGTGTTGCCCGCGGCGTCCGTCACGCTGACGTTGAGAGTGACGCTGCCGTCGCTAAGACTGGAAATAACATTAGCGGGAATACCCACGCTCCAGTGACCTGCCGCATCCAGCACGGTGGTGAAGGTCTGACCGCCAATCGTAACGATGACCCGATCCCCCGCTGCTGCACCGGTGGCGGTGCCGCTGATGATTTGCGCCTGTGCGTGTTCAGTCAGGTTAATCACGTCATCGCCGGCGACGGTATTGATGGTCACCGCAGGAACGGTCACATCCACCGTCAGGTTATGCTCAACGGAGGCCGGGTTACCCGCTTTATCACTAACGCTCGCGGTAACGCTCGCGCTGCCGTTGGGCAGTAACGCGAGATCCGCCGCCGGCATGGTCAGCGTCCAGTTGCCGTCTGCGCTGACGGTTGTGGTGTAGTCTTTACCGTTCAGCGACACGGTGACCGTCTGACCCGCTTCGGCGGTGCTGGTCCCGGAGACCGTCAGATCAGTCTGCGCTTCTGCGGCATTGAGAATATCGTCACCCGCAAGAATATTAATGGTCAACGACGGCGCGGTCGCATCCACGCTGTACTCGCGGCTTGCGGACGCGCTGTTACCGTTTACGTTAGTGACGCTGACCTGCACGCGGGCATCGCCGTCCCGCAGATCCGCCAGAGCGGCAGATGCCACGGTCGCCGTCCAGTTGCCGTCGGCATCAACCTTCGCGGTATAAGCCTTGCCCCCAAAGGCAATGGTCACGATCTGGTTTTCCTCAACGTTTGAGGTCGTACCGGAAAGTACCAGATCCGCCCCTTTCTCAGCGGCGTTAATCACGTCGTCAGTGGCAATCGCCTCAATGCTGACGGCAACCGGTGCCAGATCAACTGTCACATCGTGAGTGGCTGAGATCGGATTTCCTGCCGCGCTCTGGCCGGCAACGGTCAGGACCGCTTTGCCGTCTGCCAGGGCACCCACATCTGCTGCCGGGATGGCGGCACTCCAGGAGCCGTCCGCCAGTACGGAAGCTGCATAGGTTTTACCGTTGAGGGTTACGGTGACGGTTGAGCCTGCTGCCAGCCCGCCGCTGGAGCCGGTGACGATCAGGTTTTGCGCATGTTCGATACTGTTGATCACGTCATCGCCCGCCACAGTATCCACGTGCAGCACCGGCAGGCTGACGTCGATAGTCACATCGCGTTCGCCGGCGCCGGTATTACCGTGCCCGTTGGTGACGGTGGCCTTCACCTCCAGGTTGCCGTTATCCAGCGCCGTCAGAACAGACGCAGGAACGTCGACCGACCATGTCAGATCGTCCTGTACCGTTGCCATATAGGTCTTGTCACCCAGGGTCACGATCACGGAGTTGCCCGCTTCGGCATTAACTACGTGACCGCTGATGGTCTGGCCTGCCGCGACTTCGGCCGCGTTAATTACATTATCGCCAGCCACCGTATTGATAGTAACGGCTGGTAAGGCGGTATCGACCAGCAGGTTCGCGGTCGTGCTCACGCTGTTACCCACCGCGCTGGTCGCCGCCGCACTCAGGGTGTAGCTGGCTTCACCCAACGTGCTAAGGTCTGCTGCCGGAACCGTCAGGCTCCAGTTGCCGTCTGCGTCGGTGGCCGCGGTGTACTGTTTACCGTTCAGTATGACGCTTACGGTGGTGCCTTCCGCCAGGTTAGCGCTGGTCCCGCTGACGCTCAGATCCTGACCTTTTTCTACCGCGTTCAGCACATTGTCGCCGCTGAGGGGGTTGAAGCCGACGGATGGCAGCCCGGTATCCACTGTGACGTTATGAATGCCGGAGCCGGTGTTACCCGCTGCATCGGTTACGTTGACATTGATCGCCACAGTGCCATCCTGTAGCGCGGAAATGACCTCAGCCGGAACGCCCACGCTCCAGTGACCTGCCGCATCCAGCACGGTGGTATAGGTCTGACCGCCAATCGTAACGGTAACGTTATCCCCGGCTGCTGCGCCAGTGGCGGTACCGCTGACGATCTGCGCCTGAGCATGTTCACTCAGGTTAATCACGTCATCGCCGGCGACGGTATTGATGGTCACAGCAGGAACCGTCACATCCACCGTCAGGTTGTGGTCAACAGAGGCCGGGTTACCCGCTTTGTCACTGACGCTCGCGGTGACGATCGTGCTGCCGTCAGGTATTTCTGCCAGATCAGCCGCCGGCACGTTCAGCGTCCAGTTGCCGTCTGCGCTGACGGTTGTGGTGTAGTCTTTACCGTTCAGCGACACGGTGACCGTCTGGCCCGCTTCGGCGGTACTGGTCCCGGAAACCGTCAGGTCAGACTGCGCTTTTGCAGCATTGATAATGTCGTTAGCCGCAAGAGTATCAATAGTCAAAGACGGCGCGGTCGCATCCACGCTGTACTCGCGGCCCGCTGAAGCACTATTGCCGTTCACGTTAGTGACGCTGACCTGTACGCGGGCATCGCCGTCCCGCAGACCTGCCAGATCGGCCGCCGGGACGGTTGCCGTCCAGTTGCCGTCGACATCGACCTTCGCGAGATAGATTTTGCCCGCCATGCTGATCGTCACCGTCTGCCCGGCTTCGACGTCGGTGGTCGCGCCGGAAAGCACCAGACTGGCACCTTTCTCCGCCGCGTTAATTACATCGTCAACCGCGATGGCATTGATACTGATCGCCACGGCCCCTAAATCCACGGTCACATCGTGGCTCAGGCTCACCGGATTACCTGCCGGGCTTTGCCCGCTGACGCTAATGTTCACCGTGCCTTCAGGCCAGGTACGGACATCCGCCTGCGGAACTGCCGCAGTCCACGTGCCGTCTGCCAGCACGCTTGCCGTATAGCTTTTACCGTTTACGTTGACCGTCAGCGTTGCCCCGGCGTCTATTCCCTGGCTGGAACCGGTGACGATCAGGTTCTGATTATGTTCAATGCTGTTGACCACATCATCGCCCGCCACCGTATCCACGCGCAGGCCAGGCAGCCTGGCATCAATGGCGATCGCGCGCTCGCCTGAGCCGGTATTACCGTGGTCGTTGGTGACGACTGCACTCACGCGCAGGCCACCGTCGCCCAGCGCGGTGAGAACCTCCGCCGGCACGTTAACCGACCAGCTTAGATCGTTCTGTACCGTGGCGGTGTAAGTATTACCGCCGATGGTCACGGTTACCGTGTTGCCTGCCTCAGCATTAACTACGTTACCGCTGATGGTCTGGCCTGCCGCAACTTCGGCCGCGTTAATCACGTTATCGCCCGCCACCGTATTGATAGTGACGGCTGGCAAGGCGGTATCGACCAGCAGATCCGCGGTCGTGCTCACGCTGTTGCCCACGGCGTTAATCGCCGATGCGCTCAGGGTATAGCTGGCTTCACCCAGGCCCGCCAGATCGGCTGCCGGAACCGTCAGGCTCCAGCTGCCGTCCGCCGCTGTCTTCGCCGAGTACTGTTTACCGTTCAGTATGACGCTTACGGTGGTGCCTTCCGCCAGGTTAGCACTGGTCCCGCTGACGTTCAGATCCTGGCCTTTTTCCACCGCGTTCAGCACGTTATCATCGCTGATGGCGTTGAAATTGACCGACGGCAGGCCGGTGTCCACGGTCACTTGATGGCTGTCTTTACCGGTGTTGCCCGCGGCGTCCGTCACGCTGACGTTGAGGGTGACGCTGCCGTCGCTAAGACCGGAAATCACATTAGCGGGAATACCCACGCTCCAGTGACCCGCCGCATCCAGTACGGTGGTGAAGGTCTGACCGCCAATCGTAACGGTAACGTTATCCCCGGCTGCTGCGCCGGTGGCGGTGCCGCTGACGATTTGCGCCTGAGAATGTTCGGCTATGTTAATTACATCATCGCCGGCGACGGTATTAATGGTCACAGCAGGAACCGTCACATCCACCGTCAGGTTGTGATCAACAGAGGCCGGGTTACCCGCTTTGTCGCTCACCGCTGCGGTGACGGTTGCGCTGCCGTCAGATAATCCTGTCAGATCAGCCGCCGGCACGCTCAGCGTCCAGTTGCCGTCTGCGCTGACGGTTGTAGTGTAGTTTTTACCGTTCAGCGACACGGTGACTGTCTGTCCTGCTTCGGCAGTACTGGTCCCGGAAACCGTCAGATCAGACTGCGCTTCTGCGGCATTGAGAATATCGTCACCCGCAAGGGTATTGATGGTCAAAGACGGCGCGGTCGCATCCACGCTGTACTCGCGGCCCGCTGAGGCACTATTGCCATTCACGTTAGTGACGCTGACCTGTACGCGGGCATCGCCGTCCCGCAGACCTGCCAGATCGGCAGATGGCACGGTTGCCGTCCAGTTGCCGTCTGCATCCACGGAGGCGGTGTAGCGTTTACCGCTGAAAATGATGCTGACGGTCTGGTTCTCTTCCACGTTAGAGGTAGTGCCCGAAAGCACCAGATCCGCGCCCTTTTCGGCCGCGTTGATCACGTCGTCCGTCGCGATGGCATCAATACTGACGGCAACCGTCGCCAGATCGACCTTCACATTATGATTAATCGTGACCGGGTTACCCGCCATACTCTGGCCTTCAACGGTCACGGTGACCGTTCCTGCTGGCAGGGCGCTTACCTCCTCTGCGGGGATCGCTGCACGCCAGCTGCCGTCTGCCAGCACGGTCGCCAGATAAGTTTTGCCATTAATGGTTACGGTCAGCGCCGTACCTGTACTCAGACCGTCGCTGGAACCGCTGACAATCAGGTTTTGCGCAAGTTCGATACTGTTGATCACATCATCACCCGCCACCGTATCCACGCGCAGCCCCGGCAGCATGGCATCGATCGTGATGTCGCGCTCGCCAGCGCCGGTGTTACCGTAGCCGTTGGTGACGCTGGCTGAGACCAACAGGTCGCCGTTACCCAGCGCCTTCAGCACCGACTCCGGCACATCGATGGACCATGTCAGGTCGTCCTGTACCGTCGTCGTATAGGTTTTACCGCCCAAGGTCACGATCACCGTATTGCCCGCTTCGGCATTCACTACGCTACCGCTGATGGTCTGCCCGGTTGCCAGTTCTGCGGCGTTGATCACATCGTCGCCAGCGACGGTATTGATGATGACGCCAGGCAATACCGATTCCACGCTCACCGTGCGAGACGCGTTGCCGCTGTTGCCGGCGCTGTCCGTTGCTGATGCAGTGACGGTATACAGGGCCTCACCCAGCGCTCCCACCTGTTCAGCCGGAACAGTCGTTGTCCATTGTCCGGCGCTATCGACCGTCGCGCTATAGGCTTTGCCGTTGAGCATAACGGTAACAATGGCGCCGGCTGCCAGCCCGGAGGCGGTACCTGAAATAGTGATATCCTGGGTTTTATCGATGCTGTTAATGACATCGTCATCCGACAGCGTATCGATGGTCAGCACCGGTGCGGTCAGGTTGACTTCCACATCATGCGTGGCGCTGTTGCTGTTACCGGCTTTATCAGTCAGCGCTGCGGTAATGGTGTAATCGCCGGCAGTCAGCGCACTGACGTCTGCCGCAGGTACACCGATGATCCAGTTACCGGCAGCATCCAGGGTCGCAGTGTAATTTTTATTATTGATGGTGACGGTTACCACATCGCCCGCTGCCGCGCCGGTGACGGAGCCCGTGACAATCAGCGCCTGCCCATGCTCAGCGCTGTTGATCACGTTATCGCCCGAAACAGGATTAATCGTTACCTGCGGCACGGTGGTATCGACCAGCACATCACGATCCGCTGAGGCCGGGTTGCCCGCTTTATCGGATACCGCTGCCGTGATGGTGTAGTTGCCATCAACAATCGCCCCCAGATCGGCGGAAGGCACGGTCACGCCCCAGCCGCCGTTGGCCTGAACGGTGGTGCTGTATTCCTTACCGTTCAGGGTCAGGGTTACGGTCTGCCCGACTTCGGCGTTGGTTATGCCGTTGATGACCAGATCCGCCTGCGCTTCTGTTGCGTTGATGATGTTATTATCGCTGACGATCTCAATAGACACCGTCGGCGCGGTCGAGTCCACGCTGTACTCGCGGCCTGCCGATGCGCTGTTACCATTGATGTTAGTCACGCTCACCTGCACGCGGGCATCACCCTCTTTCAGGTTGCCTACATCCGCCGACGGTATCGTCGCCGTCCAGTTGCCGTCGGCATCCACGGTCGCGGTGTAGCGTTTACCGCCAAAGCTGATGCTGAGCGTCTGGTTCTCTTCCACGTTGGAGGTAGTGCCCGAAAGCACCAGATCCGCGCCCTTTTCGGCCGCGTTGATCACGTCGTCCGTCGCGATGGCATCAATGCTGACGGCAACCGCTGCCAGATCGACCGTCACATTGTGTGTGATGGAAACCGGATTACCCGCCGCACTCTGACCTGCAACGGTCACGGTTACGTTACCCGCCGCCAGGGCGCTAACGTCTGCCGCCGGGATGGCGGCGCTCCAGGTACCGTCTGCCAGTACTGTACCGGCATAGGATTTACCGTTCAGGGTCACCGTCAGAGCGGAGCCGACGGCCAGCCCCTCGCTGGAGCCGCTGACGATCAGGTTTTGCGCGTGTTCGATGCGGTTGATCACATCGTCACCTGCCACGGTATTCACCCGCAGTCCCGGCAAGCTGGCATCAATCGTAATATCACGCTCGCCGGAGCCAGTGTTGCCGTGGCCGTTAGTCACGCTGGCTAAAACCGTCAGATCGCCGTTGCCGATAGCGGTCAGGACCTCCGACGGAACCTTCACCGACCAGCTTAAATTATCCTGAACCGTGGTCGTGTAGATATTTCCGCCGATGGAAATTGTGACAGTGTCACCGCTTGCCGCGCCGCTTACCGTCCCGCTCAGGAGCTGTCCGGTGGCGACTTCTGCTGCGTTGATCACATCGTCGGTGGCGATAGCGTTAAGAATGATAACCGGGCTTGCGCTGTCTACCAGCACGTTATGGCTGGTATTCGCATTGTTGCCTGCGGTATCGGTCACGCTGGCCGTCACGGTGTAAGTAGCCTCACCAAGTGCCGAGACATTGCCTGCCGGAACAGTAACGCTCCAGTTGCCGCTGGCGTCGGTGGTGGCAGTATAGTTAATACCGTTAAGGGTTACGGTAATGGAGGTGCCAGCCGGCTGATTACTGGTGCCGGAGAGCAACAGATCTTCGCCTTTTTCACTGGCATTGATCACGTCATCACCCGCCAGGGTAGTGATGGCAATAACCGGCGTGGTCAGGGAAACGTCAATATCGTGCGTGGCGGTGGCGCTGTTACCGGCTTTGTCGGTGACAGATGCGCTAAGGGTGTAATTACCGTTAATCAGGGCATTAATATCAGAGGCCGGTGCGCCGATATGCCAGTTTCCGGCATCGTCCAGCAGGGAGGTGTACTCTTTGCCGTTCAGCGTCACGGTAATAACATCGCCTGCCTGTGCGCCGCTCACGTTACCGGAGACAATCAGCGCCTGACCGTGTTCAGCAATGTTAATAATGTCGTCACCTGCCACCACGTTAAAACTGATGTGCGGCACAGTGGTGTCAACCAGTATGGTTGCCCCCGCGCTTGCCGGATTGCCTGCTTTATCGGATACGGTTGCGGTGATAGCCGCATTGCCGTCGGTGATATTTGCCATGTCGGCAGCCGGTACGTCCAGCGTCCAGCTACCGTTGGCCTGAACCTGTGCGCGGTATTGATTGCCGTTGAAATTGACGATAACCGTCTGACCGGCTTCAGCGCTTGAAGTACCGCTCAGGGTCAGATCCTGCGCCGCTTCCTGCGCGTTCAGCATGTTGTCGTTGCTGATGGGATTGATAGTTACCGTCGGCGCGGTGGTTTTTACGCTGTATTCCTGTACCGTAGAGGCTGCGTTGCCGTTCACATTGGTCACGCTGACGTTTACGCTGGCGTCGCCGTCTTTCAGGCCTTTAAGATCCGCCGCCGGCACCGTGTATGTCCAGTCGCCGCTGGCATCGAGGGTCGTGGTATACGTTTTACCCGCAACGATCAGGGTGACAGTCTGGCCTGCTTCAACGTTGGAAGAGGTGCCGGATAGTACCAGATCCTGGCCTTTTTCTGCCGCATTCAGCACGTTGTCATCGGTCACGCTATTGATGCTAATAGCCACCGGTGCGAGATCCACCTCGACCAGGGAGCCAATATTCACCGGGTTGCCGGCGGTATCTTGCGCGCTGGCCTGAATTGATTGCGCTCCCTCCGTCCATTGCGACACGTCTGCCGCCGGCACCGCCGTCTGCCAGGCGCCATCTGCCAGCACCGTTGCCGAATAGGTTTTACCGTTGATAGCCACCGTCACGATAGTGCCCGCGACCAGATCCGTACTGGTGCCGGAAACAATCAGATTTTGCGCGTGTTCAATGATGTTAATGACGTCATCGCCCGCAACAGTATCAATACGCAGGCCGGGCAGCCGGGCATTGATAGTCACCTCCAGCGATGACGATCCGGTATTGCCGTAGTCATTCGTCACGCTTGCCGATATGGTCAAATCGCCGTTGCCGAGCGCGGTTAACTGGCTTTGGGTTAACGGCAGGCTCCAGCTGAGATCATCCTGTACGCTAACGGTGAACGTCTGGCCACCGAGCACAATCGTGACGGTATCACCCGCCGCCGCATTGCTTACCCTACCGGTCAGGGTTTGCCCCGCCGCCACTTCTGCGGCATTAACGATGTTATCGCCGGCGAAAGTATTGATGATCAACCCCGGCAGCGAACTGTCTACCAGTACGTCGTGGGTGGTGGATGTGCTGTTGCCAACGTGGTCGGTGATCCGGGCAGTTACCGTGTACGTCGCCTCGCCCAGTGCGCTTACCACAGACGCAGGGACTTCAACGTGCCAGTTCCCGTCCGCGTCCGTGATGGCGGTGTACTCTTTACCGTTCAGATTAACGGTGACGGGGGTACCTTCCGACTGGTTGCTGGTCCCTGAAAGCTGCAACGCTTCGCCTTTCTCGGTGGCGTTGATAACGTCGTCCGCCGCCAGGGTATTGATGCTGATTTCCGGCATCACAGTGTTCACGGTAACGTCCAGCGAATTGCTGCCGGTATTGCCGGACCGATCGGTTACTGAGACGGTGATTGTCAGGGGGCCGTCAGACAGTCCCTGGATCACAGAAGCAGGTAAGCCGAGACTCCAGTTGCCCGCCGCATCAACTACGGCAGTGTAGTCCACCTTATCAAGGGTGATAGTGACCCGATCGCCTGCCGCCGCACCGGTGACAGTACCGCTGAGGATCTGCGCCTGTGAATGGGCAATCTGGTTAATGGTATTGGTATCGGTGACAAAATGATCAATGATGACCTGCGGTACGGTGGTATCCACCAGACTCACACGGTCGGCGCTGCTGAGGTTGCCCGCGACGTCGCTCACGGTCGCGGTTATCTTCACGCTGCCATCTGTCAGTGCGCCAACGTCGGCGGCCGGTACGGTCAGGGCCCAGGTCCCGTCGATTTGTACCTGAGTCTGATAGGATTTATCGTTCAGCATTACGGTCACGGTCTGACCCGCTTCGGCATCACTGCTGCCGCTGATCACCAAATCCTGCTGCGCTTCTGCCGCATTAATGATGTTGTCGGATGTCAGGGTGTCCACGGTGAGGGTCGGTGGGAGCGTATCGACGGTCACGAAGCGTGAGGATCCAGCGCTGTTGCCGTTAACATTGGTCACGCTCACGCTCACCGGCGCGCGACCGTCGCCCAGCAGTTCCATCGCGTGCGCCGGCACGGTCAGACTCCACGTGCCGTCCTGCTGAACCTGTGCGGTAAAGGTCTGGTCAGCAAATTTGATTACCACGGTTTGCCCGGCTTCCACGCCCTGCGTCTGACCTGACAGCGTGACATCCGCCGCTTTTTCCGCCGCATTCAGTATATTGTCGCTGGAGACGGTATCGATAGTGACCGCCACAGCATTCAGATCCAGTTTCAGGGGGTGCTCAGCAGAGACGGTATTGCCCCATGCATCTGCTGCACTAGCCGTAACGGTAATATTCCCCGCGGCCCAGTCCTGAAGGTCGGATGCAGGTACGCCAATCTGCCAGCTACCGTCAGCGGCCACCACGCCGGCATAATCGATGTTATTGAGGGTAACCTTTATCTGCGTGCCTGCGGCAAGATGAGCACTGGTGCCCGTCACGGTCAGATCCTGCTGCTGTTCGATGGCGTTAATCACATCATCGCCAGAAATGGTGTTCACGCGCAGACCAGGCAGTTCGGCGTTGATGTTGGCTTCGCGTTCACCGCTGCCGGTGTTGCCGTGCGCATTGGTCACCGATGCGCGGAAGGATAAACTGCCGTCGCCAAACGCATTAAGATCGGCCGACGGGATTGTCACGCTCCAGCTCAAATCGCTATCGACTGTGGCGGTATAGTGCATGCCGCCAACAGAGATAGAAACAGTATCGCCCGCCGCCGCGCCGGTCACGCGTCCACTGAGAGTTTGATCTACCGCCACTTCTGAGTTGTTGACGAGATTGTCACCGGCAAAGGTATTGATAATCACCTGTGGGATCGCCGTATCGACCAGCAGACTGGCATCAGCTGAAGCGCTGTTACCCACACTGTCGGTACCACTCACCGTCACGGTATAGAGAGTATTTGCCAGACTCAGCACGTCAGAAACCGGAACCTGGACAGACCAGATGCCGTTTTCAACCGTAGCCTGATAATGCAGATTATTTAACGTTACGCTGATGGCGCTGCCGTCAGGCAGATTGCTGGTGCCGCTCAGGCGCAGAGGCTGCATCGCCTCCTGCGCGTTCAGGATGTTATCGCCGCTGATGGGGTCGATGGTGAATACCGGGGGAATGCCGCTTAGTGTCACCCCGTGCGTCGCGCTACCGGTATTGCCCGCGGCATCGGTGACGAAAGCGGAAATACTGTGTTCACCCTCGCCCAGCGCGCCGATGACGGAGGCCGGCACGCCGACGCTCCAGTGACCATCAGCCTGAACCACACCGGTGAAGGTCTGGCCGCCAAGGTTAACGGTGACCACATCGCCTGCTGCTGCGCCGCTCGCCTGACCGGAAATAATCTGCGCCTGGCCCTGCTCTCCGGCATTGAGAATATCGTCGCCTGCCACGGTATCAATGGTGACTACAGGTGCTGCGGTATCAACGAGGAAATCGGCGGTGGCCGAAGACCCATTGCCTGCTTGATCACTCACGTTCACGGACAGTGAATGATTGCCCTCCGCCAGCGTCTGCACATCGCTGGCCGGCAGGGTAACTGACCAGGTGCCGTCACGGCCTGCGATGGCTGTATAATTGTTCCCGTTCAGCGTCACGGTGACCATCTGGCCTGCTTCCGCATTCGTTTTACCGGTCAGGATCAGATCCTGGTTGTGCTCTGCGGCGTTAATGATGTTATCGCCGGAAATCGTATCGACCGATAGTGTCGGGGCGGCGGTATCCAGGCCAATCGTCTGGCTGCCGCTTACGGTGTTACCCGCTGCATCTTTACCGCTGACGTTGACCGTCCAGGTTCCGTCGCTGAGCGCCTGCGCGTCTGCGGCAGGCACGGTTACGTGCCATGAACCGTTTGCGCTCACTTCAGTGGTGTAGGTTTTACCGTTCAGCGAAACAGTGAGCGCCGTTCCCTGGGTCAGATTTTTGCTCTCACCGGACAGCGTAAAGCCTGCTGACTGCTCGCTGGCGTTGATTACGTTATTGCCCGCCGTGGTGGACAGCGTGATGGTGGCGTCGGCGGTTGAGACAATCAGGGTTATGCTGCCTGCGTCGGTTGTTTTACTGCCGTCGATCTGCACGATGGACCAGGTATGTTCTCCATCCGTCTGCGTCGGAAGTTTTACTGTCCAGGCCCCGTCTTTACCTACCATCGTGCTGGCAATAGTCATGCCGCTGCTATCTTTGATCTGAATGGTCGCGCCGGGCTGACCGGTACCGCTGAACGTTGGGGTGTCGTCGTCAGTGATCTCTTTTGCTTTGAGTACACCCTGCTTATCCCCGGCGTGGTCCGTCACCAGGAAGGTCGGGGTTGCGCTCTCCACTTCTTTGGTGTTATCGATGACTCTGGTTTTGTCATCGCCGCCGTGAGCCAGCAGTGCGCCAATAGCACCGCCGCCTAATGCGGCACCCGCTACCCAGCCCCACGGCGCATCATCTAAAATGCTACCCTGATCGATGAAAGGTTCAATGCTGCTGATGGGTGTAGCCTGCGCGGTAAGTTCTGTTACCGCAACTCCTGACGCCTCCCCGACATCGGCAAAAGTAATATGAGTCAGCTCCTGATTATCGTTAAACACCAGTTCTGACCGGGTATGAGTCTCAGGATCTTCAACAAAATAGTTATTGCAGCGAATAACGCTACCGTCTTTCATATAAACGAGAAGATCGTTACCCTGGCGAACATAGCGCACTACGTCCCCGGCAGAGCCCTGTATTTCAATCACGCTCGGTGAAGAAATAGAGACTGAAAGATTACCTTCGCCGGATAATTTTGTTTTCTCTGCCGTCTTACGAATAATGACATCAACAACTTTTACGTTACTCATATTCTTCTCCTTGCAGGTGTACGGATTCCTGTGGATATGTCGCCCAGATGCATGTGGTTATCTCCGGGAAAAATCACCCGGTATTGTTGAACTTATTTCGCGTGGAAAGGCGCGTCGTGCCTTAATTCAGGTCAGGTAATTTTGCGGCAGCACTTTTTTCGATCCCAATTAGCGACATAAGATTGTCTACGGCTGATGCGTAATTAATTGCCGAGTTCCAGCCATCATATTCTGCCGTAATTCTTGCTGAGGTCGCTGCCCAAACATCCTGTTCAACGCTGAGCAAATCATTAATGCTGCGCTTGCTCAGCGTATATTCATTTTTGTAGACCTGACGTGTGCGGAGTGCACTTTCAAGCTGACGTCGCCCGGCATCTATTCGCCCCCGCGCCCCTGCCCAGTCAGCCTGCGCAACGGAGGCCTTTTGCAGTACATCGAATCGTGCCTGGTCAACCTGAGACGATGCCATCGCTTTTGCGCCCTCAGCCTGGCGTACACGTGCAGATACCGCGCCTCCCTGATAAATAGGCGCGTCGATATTGAGCTGGATCTGATCGTCCCAGTAGGAACGATTATCCGATTCATAGCGTGTACGCCCGCCTTTCAGGCTTAACGTCGGCCAGTGCTGAGACTTTGCCGTCTCGACGCCATATTCAGCCGAACGCTCCTTATTCTGCGCGGCCATTACCGCCGGGATTAATGCGTAATCAATACGGTTAAGGGAACCAGACTCAGGGGCCAGATTATCGGGTACAGGGGAATAGCGTTCTGCCTGCATTCCCGTTAATACCGCAAGCTTTGCGCGGGCGCTGTTTAGCGCAGCAGTATATTGTTCTACCGTAGCCTGCATGCCGGCGATACGGGTCTGGGTCTGAAGTTCGTCAGACGTTGAACTCACTCCCGCATCCGCACGCAGCTTTGCCAGCTGGGCTACATTTTCGAGCGCCTGAACGTTTTCTTTTGCAGCCTGCACCAGGTCGCCATAACGCTTGATCTCTACATAGCTGAGGGCCGTTTTTGTCGCGACATCCGACAGCGTGGCCATCAACTGAAAGCGATAACTGTCACGCTGAGCTGAAGACTGATTAATGCTGTTATTGGTTTTGCCAAAATCGTAAATCAGCTGCGTCAGGCTCAATCCCCAGGCTGCTGAATTCCTCAGCGATCCGCTCGAATCTGTGGTCTGGCTGTGACCCGTACTGCCGTTCAATGATATTTGTGGCATCCAGCCACTGCGCGCTTCATCTATTTGCGCCTGGCCGATCCCCAGCTGCGCAGCCTGCTGGCTGACCGAGGGATCGCGATCGATTGCGAAAAGAATACTTTCTTTTAAGCTGGTTTCAGCAATCGGTGCAATACCCACCGGATTGCTATTGGCATAAACCGTGTTTGCCACTAATGCAATTAAAGCTATAGCGGCTGACATTCTTAATAGCCTGTAATTTTGTAATGTAGTCATTTTATCCCCCTGACGCTGAGTGCTGATGCACGACTTATCCAAAAGAGGTAGCGCTCATCAGACAAATATCCTTCTCTCCATTCCGACTAAATTCAGGATGTCGTGAACCCAGCCCATTTAAAATGAGAATGAGAATCGCCCGGAGGATTATTAGCATCAGAATTTGCTTAATTTATTAACTGCCCTGAAGCATAACAAAATGATAAAAATTCAACTACAACCACAATGTTACCAGGGTGTTAAAAATATGGGGGTGAGTTTGATTTCCGTACGCTGAATAAAAAAGCGACATTAAAATTAAATAAATAAAGTCGTTGTTATTTAAGTGAAATTTATAAAGCAGCAACTGTACATTTCTGAGTTTATTTCAATGTATGTTATACACAAAGATTTTCAGGGCAATGTGAGTTTAGTTAATGCCGGGTATAAATATTTTATTTTCAACTAAGATTTTAAGTAAATACGGGGTTATAATCTACGAAAGGCATAGTAGACAAAAAATAATGCTTATAAAGTTTATCATTGTGGTTGATAAGACGAATTAATGCGCATAAAACACGCCTGACAAAATATTCATTCATTAAGAAAATTATTGATATTGCAGAGCCTGGCCCATCAAATCTGATGCGCCAGACAACTGGATTTACTGCGGTAACTTGTATGCCTGACGAGCTAATAGTTTCCATGCACCCGCATTGTCTTTCTTCATGACCAGCATCACACCGATCTTCACGTCTCCGGGTTTACCGCTATCGTTAGTTTTTGCCTGCAGAATATGGCGAACAATCGCAACATCACCATCAATCTGGACCGTTTGATCGCTCAGGTTCAGCGTCTCGAATTTCGATTTCCCGGTTACAATTGCATTGACAAATTCAGCATTGTTTTCCACCCGTCCGCTTGAGTGACCATAGCTCAACGAGGGCAGCCCAACGTTTTCCAGACTGGACTTTTCTCCGCTTAGCATGGCCAGGCGCATGTTTTCAACTGCATCAGTTACCGCTTTAGTATCAGAACCTTGTGCAAAGCATGTGCTGCTAAGTAGTAGCAATCCCACATAAAATAATTTTTTCATGTCAGTCTCCTGTTTAAGTTTTCGTGATCCAGAATAACGGGGCAAAAAAGACATTCCTGTCGGGAACAGGATCAATCTGCCACCATAAAACAGAACAAGATATTATAAAAAATAAAACATCATTTCATATGCCCGGATCACATATCAGAGATTGAGTGCTGTAAATAAAACGGAGACTAAATGCTACGCCTGACCAGTGAGCTATCGGTCAGGCGATGTTGCTAAGTGCTTAGACAATGAATGTTCAGTGCGCGGCTGCAGGGTGTTCGTCTGCCGCCTGTAACAAGGTATGCAGTAACACGTTCGCGCCTTTTTCCGCCCAAATTGGGTGAATATTCTCGGCCTCATTATGGCTGATCCCCTTTTCACAAGGGATGAAGATCATGCTGGCTGGCGCGATGGCATTGAGATAGCAGGTGTCATGTCCCGCGCCGGAAACCACATGTCGCCATGTATAACCTGCATTTGTGGCCGCCTTTTCGACACGAGCAATACAGTCGGGATCGAACGCGATGGGCGCATAATCAAATAGCCGTTCAATGTCGACTTCCAGTCCTGCAAGACTTGCAACGGCGGCATAAAGGCTCTCTTCCATGGCGACGAGGATGTCGGCGTCAGGATGGCGGAACTCCACGCTGCACACCACTTCACCCGGCACGACATTGCGGGAATTGGGGCTATTTTGTACCATACCCGTCGTGGCCCGCCCATCAGGAGCATGGCGGAACCCGATATCCTCCACCATCAGCGCAAGTCGGGCGAAGCCGGTCAGCGCGTCGCGACGGCTGTTCATCGGCGTAGTTCCGGCATGCGCGGAAAATCCTTTTAATATAATGGTGTACCAGCGTTGCCCCATCGCGGCATGCACTACGCCAATATCATAGCCTTCGTCCTCCAGAATTGGCCCCTGTTCAATATGCAGTTCATAGCATGAGTGCAGCGGGATCGGCCGCGCCGGACGGCTGCCACGATAGCCAATAGCGTGCAGCGCATCACCGACTGTAATACCGTCGGCGTCCGTCCGGGAAAGCGCAAAGGCTTCGCTGAACTGACCGGTCCAGACGCCGGAGGCCAGCATCGCAGGCGCAAAACGTGCGCCTTCTTCATTGGTCCAGTTAACCAGCAGAATATCGCGCTCGGTCTTAATGTTGAGATCGTTAAGGGTACGCAGTACTTCCAGCCCGGCCAGCACGCCGTAAATGCCATCAAAGCGCCCTCCACGCGGCTGCGAATCTACATGCGATCCGGTCATGACCGGCGGCAGATGGGGTTGCCTGCCGGGGCGGCGGATAAACATGTTTCCCAGCGAGTCCACGTCGCAGCTTAACCCGGCGTCGGTTGCCCAGTCGCGTAAACGATCGCGCGCGATCCGATCCTCATCACTGAGCGCCAGTCGTGTCACGCCGCCAGCAGGCGTCGCGCCAATCTGCGCCATCGCCTCAAGCGTCGCCCATAGCCTGTCTGAATTAACGGCAATCATGGCTTTTCCTTTTTCACGCGATAGCGAAAATCGCAGCAGCGCGCGCCCTGCATAATCGTGGTAGTGCGGGTCAGTTCGACATCGGGTGCATAGCCGACAATAAACTTCTCGTCCCTCGCGCAGGAAAGCAGATGACCAATCTCCCCTAACCCCATCTCATGGTACATTTCAGCATAGCGACAGCGGGTGACGTCGTAGTTATAGTGCCGATCATCATCGTCTATGACTTTGACATCCAGCGCATTGTCCTTTTCCCATAAATATTGCAGCGCGACAAAACTGCGCAAATCTGCGCCATCCGGCTCCTGTTGGGCGAACGTTTCGCCAGCATGGATGGCGGCCTGCTCAATGGCCTCACCGATAATCGCCTGAGCGCGATCTCTTCCCAGATCGCGAACCAGAATGTCATAAATCGGTTTAATAATTTCAGCTTCAATTTTGCGGCGGGCAAGAATACCCAGCTCGTTATTATCACTCATCACATTGCCTCACTACGTTACTTCGCGGCTGATCCACCCAGCACGGTCTGCGGCTGCCATTTACCGTCAACCACTTTATATACGGTGAAAGATGGCGCTTTCAGATTACCTTCTTTGTCAAAGGCGATCGGACCTGTCACACCAGAATAATGACTGGCGCGCAGCACATGCAGATAGGCCGACGGGTCGACGGAGTTTGCTTTTTGCATCGCGGCAACCAGAACCCGGGTGGCGTCGTAAGCGAACGGCGCATGCAGTTCGATATGCGTGTGGTAACGTGATTGCCAGGCCTGTTCAAACGCTTTACCGCCCGGCATCTGATCGACCGGCAGCCCTGGCTCAAGCGCGACGACGCCATTACCTTCTTTTTGCGCCAGTTGCAGGAAGGTTTGGCTGACGAAGCCGCCCGCACCCATTAATGTCGCGTTAATGCCCAGCTGTTTGAGACGTCGGGCCAGCGGTGCCGCCTGGCTGTCAACGCCGCCAAAGAAAATCAGATCGGCATTTTTGCTGCGAATGGCGGTCAACACCGCACTAAAATCGACGGTTTTGTCGTCCACGTACTGGCGGTCAACAATCTTGCCTCCCTGCGCTTCAATCGATTTGATGAATTCATCCGCCAGTCCCTGACCGAACGCTGTGCGATCGTCAATCACCGCAATACGTTTGGCCTTGAGGGTCTGCAGGGCATACTCGCCGGCGATTTTTCCGCCATCATCGTCATGTCCCATTACCCGGAAACTGGTATCGAACCCTTGCTGCGTATAAGCATGTCCTGTGGCGACCGGTGCGACCTGAGCAATCCCGGCATCGTGGTAGATACGCGCTGCCGGAATGCTGGTGCCGGTATTCCAGTGCCCCACGACGCCAGCGACGCCGCTATCGACCAGACGCTGTGCCACGGCGACTGCGGTACGCGGATCGGACTGATCATCTTCGGACTGAAGTTTAAACGTCACCGCTTTACCGCCGATCACCGGGTGCTGCTTATTGATATCTTCGATAGCGAGTTGCGCGCCATTCTCCAGATCTTTACCGATACGCGCTGACGGTCCGGTCAATGGACCGGCCAGTCCGATAATTACCGTTTCTGCCTCCTGCGCGAATGCAGGCAGTGTGGTGAAGCCGGTTAAAAACATGGCGGCGCTAAGCGCACTGATCGTTATTTTTTTCATGGTATTCCCTGGTGTTAATTGCGGTTAAACGGGCGATTCGCCCAGATAAATATGCGCAATGCTGTCATCAGCCAGCAGCGCGCGTGAGTCGCTATGGTGGACAATACTGCCGCTCTCCATCACCCATGCGGTATCGGTTATTTCCAGCGCCAGTCGGGCATTTTGCTCAATCAATAACAGACTGATGCCGCGTGCCCGCAGGGTGGCAATCAGATTAAAAACGTTCTCAACCATCAGCGGCGCAAGCCCCATTGAGGGTTCATCGAGGATCAGCAAGCGGGGTCGGCTCAAGATGGCGCGATTTAGCGCCAGAAGCTGCTGCTCACCGCCGGAAAGCAGTCCGGCAAGCTGGTGTTGACGCTCACCGAGACGAGGGAAGCGAGCAAAAATATCGTCGATTTCGCGTTTGACGGCGGCAGGGTCTCGTCGACGCCAGGCTCCCATTTGTAGATTTTCCATTACCGTCATTCGGGTAAAAATCCCCCTGCCTTCCGGCACCATTACCAGTCCGGCTCGCAGAAGCTCTTCCGGTTTTTGTTTTGCCATCTCACGCCCGGCAAAGGTTCGTTTGCCCTGAGCGGGCTGCAGGCCAGCGATCGCCCGTACCGTGGAGCTTTTGCCCGCGCCGTTAGCGCCAATAAGCGTGGCTTGTTCGCCCTCGTGGAGTACGAAGGAGACGTCACGCACCGCCTGTATTCCACCGTAGTGGACGCTAAGTCCGCTAACGCACAATAAGGGTTCAGACATGGGCATTCCCTCCCAGCCAGGCGGCGACGACCGCCGGATCGCGGCGAACGCTTTCCGGCGTGCCGGTAGCAAGTACCTTGCCGTAGTCCAGTACCGTTAATCGATCGCAGATCCCCATAACCAGCTTGACGTCATGCTCAATCATCAGTAGCGTTTTCCCGTCATCGCGAATGCGCCTGAGCAATTCGCCCAGCACCACTTTTTCGGCGGCATTCATACCGGCCGCCGGTTCATCAAGCGCCAGAAGCAGCGGGTCGCTTGCCAGCGCACGGGCTATTTCCAGTCTGCGTTGATGACCATATGCCAGATCGCAGGCGCGATAGCTGGCGAACCGGGCGATCCCGGTATATTCCAGCCAGTGCCAGGCCAGCTCGCGGGTTTGCGCCTCTTCATGCCGCGCGCGTTTATGACGCACGAGTGACCCCCATAGTCCGTTACGGGTGCGAACATGACGCCCAACCATGACGTTCGCCAGCACCGACATTTCGTTAAATAGACGTACGTTCTGAAACGTTCGGGTGATGCCCACGCGCGTGACTTTTTCAACATTTCGTGGCGTATAAGGCGCGTTGTTAAGCATAAATGTGCCGCTGTCTGCCGGATAAAGTCCGGTAATCAGATTAAAACAGGTGGTTTTACCGGCGCCATTAGGGCCAATGAGACCGTAAATTTCCCCTGACTGGACCTCAAGCGACACATTGTCCACCGCCTGGACGCCGCCAAACCGTTTACTCATGCCTTTTATATTCAGAAGTGTCATTGCTGAATCTCCCGATGACGCACAGGCCAGATCCCGGCGGGTCGCAGAAGCATCACCAGCACCAGCGCCAGACCATAAAACAGTTGACGCAGGATTTCAGGGTCAATCAATACGCTGCCGAACAAGGCCTGCTGAACAGGTGCTGCCTGGCTGCGCAATAGCTCCGGCAACGCCGTCAACAGTACCGCCCCTAAAATCACACCGGGAATGTGCCCCATTCCTCCCAGCACTACCATCGCCAGCACCGCAATTGATTCCTGCAACGTAAAGGATTCCGGCGAGACAAATCCCTGAAATGCAGCGAACAGTGCTCCCGCGATGCCGCCGAAAGAGGCGCCCATCGCGAATGCCAGTAGCTTATAGTTGCGTACATTGATGCCCATCGCGCGTGCCACATCCTCATCTTCCCGAATGGCGTGCCACGCACGTCCAACGCGCGAGTGTTGTAACCGTACGCAGACCACGATGATCGCCACAATCAGTAGTATCAGCAGGTAGTACCACAGCCACAGTGAGGGAATTTTCAATCCGAACCAGTGTTGTATACCGCTGAATTTGATGCCAAAAAGCGAGAACGTATCAATTCCGGAAATGCCTTTTGCGCCGTTGGTAATGTTGACCGGACGGTCAAGATTACGCATCAGAATACGGATAATTTCGCCGAAGCCGAGCGTCACGATGGCCAGATAATCACCGCGCAACTTGAGCGTTGGCGCGCCCAGCAAAATGCCGCAGACGGCCGCCGCTACCGCAGCAATCGGCACGATCAGAAAATAGGAGACATGCAGCCCGTCAGGAAACCAGGCCTGAAGCAGGGGAAATGTTTCCAGCAGATGCGGTGAGGCCAGTAGCGCTGCCAGATAAGCGCCTACCGCATAAAATGCGATAAACCCCATATCGAGCAGCCCGGTAAAGCCGACCACAATGTTCAGACCCAGTGCCAGCATGATATACAGCAGCGCAAAGTCGATGACCCGAACCCAATAGTTGCCGCCCAGTTGTCCGGCAACCACCGGCGCGACCATCACCGCGAGTGTAAAAAGCGCCAGCCCGAACCAGGGACGACGGGACGCTGGTGTAGCAGACTGTAAGTGTGGGGTTGTCATATTGTCACCTATGCCCTTTGCGCCACGCGCTCGCCAAGAATGCCCGCAGGACGGAAGACCAGCACCAGAATGAGCACGATAAAGGCGAACACATCCTGATAGTTACTGCCAAAAACGCCGCCGGTCAGTTCACCCAGATAGCCTGCACCCAGCGCTTCAATGACGCCGAGCAGCAGACCGCCCAGCATGGCACCCCGAATGTTGCCGATCCCGCCCAGCACCGCGGCAGTAAAGGCCTTAATGCCCGGCAGGAACCCCATGGAAAACCCTGCATTGCCATAATTACTGGCCATCATCACTCCGGCCAACGCCGCAAATACGCCGCCGATCGCAAATGTCAGGGTAATGATGGCATTCGGACTCACCCCCATCAGGCTGGCGACGCCGGGGTTTTCAGCCACCGCGCGCATTCCCCGTCCCAGGCGGGTAAATTCAACCAGCACCCACAGACCGAGCATGACAACCAGCCCAAGACCGATCGTGACAATGCCGGTGACGGTAATAATGGCGGGCGGATGCGCTTCGCTACCGTGGGTTATGGCAATCGGATCCATTGACAGGATTTGTGGAAACATAAGCGGATTGCGCGTCCAGATGATCATCGCTACGGTTTGCAGCAGCACCGATACGCCGATACCGGAGATCAGCGGGGCCAGACGCGGCGCATGGCGCAGGCGGCGGTAGGCAAAGCGTTCAACCGCCATCGCCAGCAGCGCGCACACGACCATTGCTGTCAGTAGCGCCAGGCACAGACGGGCCAACGGTGGCAGCGAAGGAAAAGTGCTTTCCAGCATGTTCATCGCCGACAAAGTGGTCAGCGCGCCAACCATTAAAATATCGCCATGCGCAAAATTAATGATCCGCAGAATGCCATACACCATGGTGTAACCCAGCGCGATTAGCGCATAGATGCTCCCCAGCATGATGCCATTGATTAATTGTTGTATTAAGGTATCCAAAACATATCCGACAGAGTCTCACCATGGACGTACCTTCCAACAATTGAATAAAATTGTGAAATACGGATATATTATTTCTTATGATAATTATGATGCTATATATATTGTTGATATTTATAAAATTTTAAATATCAGGCTACATATATTCGCTTTACGGAAATCAACATATGAGAAAAACAGAACAAACGTTGACGTCATCATCAGCCGCCAACGGCACGCTGCACAACGACCCTCCACTGCGTGCAGTACGTACTTTTGAAGCTATTGCCCGCACGGGGAGCGTTACGCTTGCGGCCCAGGAACTGGCCATTTCGCCTTCGGCAGTGAGCCATCAGCTACGAGTGCTGGAAAATTTTTTGCAGATTGCTCTGACGGAGCGCCACGGACGGCGGCTGATTCTGAGCCAGCAGGGTCGGGACTATTACCGCTCCATTCGCGCCGCGTTTAACGTACTGCGTCAGGCGACGGAACATCTGGTTGAACAAGTGCAGACCCGGCAGGTGACAATCAGTCTGATCCCTCTTTTTGGTATGGGCTGGTTTATTCCTCGTCTGCCTGCCTTTGTGCGGGACAACCCGCAAACGGAAATCAACGTCGTATATGCTAACCACCGTAATTACCTCAGCGACGCCTCGGATATGTCCATCCGCTTCGGAAATGGTCAGTGGGCAGGCTATCAAAGTGAACAGCTTATTTCCGGCCGAATGGTTCCTGTTGCCAGCCGCGCGTTTTTGCGCCTGCATGGGCATATCGATACTCCTGAACAGCTACAGCAGATGCCGCTGCTGCATGACGAAGAACGCGCCACCTGGCAGCAATGGTTTTTGCAGCAGAACGTGCGTCGACCCGCGAGGCTAAGCGGCCCCCTGTTTGAAGACGGTTTGCTAACGCTTGCTGCCGTTCAGGCGGGACTGGGCTGCGCGATGATGCGCGAGCCGTTAATCGCGCCTTATCTCGAAAGCGGCGAGCTGGTGAAGCTATTTGATCTACCGATTGACGACGGGCGGCATTACTACCTCTGCGTGCGCCAGGACAGCGAGATGACTGAAGAAGGTAAACAGCTGCACCGCTGGTTACGGCTGCACAAAAACGTGGACGGCTGAGGTTATGCAGGCCCGGATGCCGTACGATCGTGTTGTGCTCAGCGAACCGGGTATGACGTTATCCGTTTGCTGCTACACGCACTTTCTTGTACCCTTCTTCTGCCCTGTTAACTCGCTTCAAACAGACCCGGACCCGCTATGACTAAGCACCACTCTACTGATCCTCTTCACGGCATTACGCTTGAAATGCAAATTAACGCGTTAGTTGCCCATTATGGCTGGGTGAAGCTTGGACAGCTTATCAACATCAACTGTTTCAAAAGCGATCCCAGCGTTAAGTCGAGTCTAAAATTTCTGCGCCGCACGCCCTGGGCCCGCGCTGAGGTTGAAGCGCTATATCTGGATTCGTTGCAGGATGCTCAGCAGGCACCTGCCGATCCGTGGGCAAATAGCCGCAGTAAAGTACGATAATGCTTCAAAGTGACATCTAACATCTCATAAAAGTGACGGTGTCACTTTTACCGTGCCTGCTATTAGCTTAATAAGAGAAAAGTCTGTATTGCCCCTCGCCCCTTTTCCTCACAATACGACTTGTAACTTTCATGCGCCAGAGGCTTAATAGCCTGATTATTAAAACTGACATTATCGGATCGCGCATGGTCGCCCATTTTCGTCGCACTCTTTTAGCTAAACGATTAACCATTCTGATTTGCGGTGCGCTTTTTCTGGCGGGCTGCTCGTCGAAAACCTCACAATCCGTTATTACACCGCTTCCTCCGGTGACTAAACATCCGCTGGCGGATAAGTCTCAGCAAAACTCTGAACCGGTGCGTGGTATCTGGCTGGCGACAGTCTCCCGTCTCGACTGGCCACCGGTTAACTCGATTAACGCCAGTAGCGCCGTCGGTCGCAACAGCCAGCAACAAAAAGCACTAATAGATAAGCTCGATCAGTTGAAAGACCTCGGAATTAACACCGTATTTTTTCAGGTAAAACCTGATGGCACCGCCCTGTGGCCGTCTAAAATTTTACCGTGGTCGGATATGCTGACCGGTAAGATAGGCCAGGATCCGGGTTACGATCCGCTCCAGTTTATGCTGGATGAAGCGCATAAACGCGGAATGAAAGTTCACGCCTGGTTTAACCCTTATCGGGTTTCCGTCAACCTGAAACCCGGCACCGAAGCGGAACTTAACCGAACGTTACCGCTGCGACCTGCGAGTGTTTTTGTGCTGCACAGGGAGTGGATCAGAACCTCGGGCGATCGCTATGTTCTCGATCCGGGGATACCGGAAGTCCGGGACTGGATAACCAGTATTGTGGCGGAAGTCGTTGCTCGTTATCCGGTGGATGGCGTTCAGTTCGACGATTATTTTTACACTGAGTCACCCGGCGCGACGCTTAACGATAGCGCGACTTTCCGCCAGTATGGCCAGCATTTTGCTTCGAAAGCCGACTGGCGGCGTCACAATACTGAGCAACTTATTGAGCAAGTTTCACGTTCAATTAAGCAACTGAAGCCGGAGGTTGAATTTGGCGTCAGCCCCGCAGGCGTCTGGCGCAATAAATCGTTTGATCCGGCCGGGTCCGATACGCGTGGCGCAGCGACGTATGATGAGTCCTATGCCGATACCCGACGCTGGGTTCAGCAGGGATTACTGGATTATATTGCACCGCAACTGTACTGGCCGTTTTCCCGCAGTGCCGCCCGCTATGATGTTCTCGCTAACTGGTGGGCGGATGTCGTTAAATCGACCAATACGCGGCTCTATATTGGAATTGCTCTATACAAGATAGGCGAGCCATCCAGGAAAGAACCCGACTGGACGGTAGGCGGTGGCGTCCCGGAATTAAAGAAACAGCTCGATCTGAATGAAGCTAACCCTCAAATTAACGGCACAATCTTATTTCGGGAAAGTTATTTAAACCAGCCCCAGACTCGGGAGGCCGTTTCGTATTTAAAACGCCGCTGGGGTAATTAACAGATCATACTTGTCGTTTTTACAGGTCGGTAAACAATAAAGCGCTGTGCAAAGGTGCACAGCGCTTTAAATACCGTGGTAAGTAATGGCAAAGCCCTGCTCCTGCCAGTGAGCTAATTGCTCATGTTGTCGTCTTGACAACGCTTTGCCTGACCATAAAAAAATTTGCTGTCCGGGAAAAAGTTCCGGCCGTGGAGAATCCAGCGGTTCTGCTAAAACGGTAATATGCCAGCCCTGCTGTGACAGACGCCATCCTTCCAGCCAAAGCCGGGTGTGGTCGTCACTTCCCCAACCGATAAGTAACGCCTCTTTGCCCTCTTTTTTACGTGCTTCAGAAAGACACGTTACGGCGTAATCAATAAGCATCCCATCCAGAAGACTACACATGGTTCTCGCGGTATGCTGATCGAGACTCAGCTTCTGGCGAACGGGAACGAAAACGTTGTCGATAAGGTTTTCCGCCGAATGTTTTCGTCCAATATCCACTATTTTTGCACGAAGACTAACGGGCTGAACATGACGCAGTATGCTCATCATCTCTTCCTGCAACAGGGTCCAGCTGTCATGATTGGCAACCTCGTCCTGCTCCAGTAACGCTTTTACCTTACCTACGGGTACACCACTGTCCACCCAGCGTTTAATTTCGACAATACGCTGAATATCATCTTCATCAAACTGACGATGTCCGCCTATGCTACGCTGAGGTTTAAGTAGACCGTAACGCCGTTGCCAGGCACGTAATGTAACGGGGTTAATCCCACATCGTTCAGCCACATCACCAATGCTGTAAAAAGCCATTTACACTCTCATACTTTAAACCGGTATGTACAAGTTTAAGCTAACAACTCCGCATTAGTTGTACAAGTTTTAATTTCAAAAATATCGAGTGATGGTTGGATCCAGACATGCTGCTGGACCAAAACCCATAAAAAAGCTGCTGATGATGAACATCAGCAGCAGTTTTTCGAAACCTGTCGCACGTTAGAAACTGGTTTTCTTTTCCGGCCAGGAGACAGCAGGAACAACGCCCAGTTCAGGTCTGGCAAAGAGGTAGCCCTGGAAAAGGGAAATACCGGCTGACTCCAGCCACATCCACTCTTCTGCCTTCTCTACGCCAACGGCAGTGATGGAAATCTCCAGCGATGTACAGCATTTGATAATGGCCTGAACTATAGCCTGACGCGGCCCACTTTTGTGTACATCCTTGATCAGGTCGCGATTGATTTTAATCCGGTCTGGCTGGAATTGGGCAAGTAAAGAAAGCCCGGCAAAACCTGAACCAAAGTGGTCAATGGCAACGCGAATACCCGCTGCTTTTAACTGCCTGACGCCGTCAGTAAATTCATCAATGCGGGAAATAATCTCTTTTTCAGTGAAATCGACAATAATCTGTTCGGGAACCAGACCATTAAGCTCAATTTCGGTTAAAAGAAAGTTAACGGCATCAGGGACATTGACCAGCGTCATGGGTTGTAAATTGACGGTCAGCGTCTGTTCTCCCAGATTTAGCGCGGCCGCCATCGCAAATGCCACTTTCTTACTCTGCAGGTCGGCGTGATAAATATCATCACCGCTCAGAGAGGCAAAATACGCCTGCGCCGAATCGCCGTCTGGCGTGCGGATCAGTGCTTCAAGAGAAACAATTTCCTGAGCCAGAGGGTCGATGGTCGGCTGGAATGCGAAGCTACAATTCGCTACGGATTCAATCTTCGCGCCTTGCGGCAGCAAGGTATTACCGTCCGAGACGAAGTCCCAGGAATCATCCGCAGGAATTTCGAAATAGTTCTCTTTTTCCCGCGCTTCAACGAAGGTGCGGAAAAACTGAAGTGCACGGTCATCATAGATCAGCTGGTATTTCGAGGTACCCTTATCGAGAACCACTTGTAGCACTTCATCCCTGTCATGCTCGCGCAAATCAAATATTTCCATCCCTGACTTACCGAAACGTCGCGATGGCGAGTAGTCACGTAAAAGCTCAACGACATTGTAGTGGCGATCATCCTCACAGATGTGACGATAGATAGCGGAAACACTCTCTTCAGGCCCTTCCAGTAGCTGGAAAAAGTGGGTGCCATTAAACAGTAAAATGCCGGTGACCCCTGCATGGCTGTTCTTATCGTTAGCCGCAGCAACCATCTCCTCCAGCGCTTTATAAGGAACGTTATCGCAGAAGTGACTGCGGTAAATGATAGTGGTGAGCATGAAAATCTCATATGCCGGATGAATGAACTGTCACACTAGCAGATACACGATGAGGGATCCCGTGATACTTCATCATTTGGCACACTTTGATATGACAAAAATTGCAGTCCTCGGCGTCAAATGTACAAAAAAACGTGCGACTTAACCGTTAACCTATACATAGCAAAACATTGTTGCATGCGGGCTATTTTTTAACGTGTTGTAATTTAACAATTAAGTTAAAAATAAGTTATATTTTTTAATATTTGTACAATTAACTATGTACAACTTTCTCAAACTTGTATAACTTTAGCTGAACTTGATGCGAACACTAATCTTACAGGAGTGACATATGCAGCAGAACGGTTACCTTCCGGATAGCGCTAATGCCATTGCCCGTTATTTCAATAAAGCGGTCCTGCCAACTCAGCAGGAGACACTGGGCGAAATCGTACGGGAAATTCTGATGGACGGGCGTAACCTCAACCGTAAAGCAATTTGTACAAAATTGCTTAAACGCCTTGAGACCGCCAGGGGTGCAGAAGAGGAAAGCCATTACCATACGCTGATTGGCCTGTTATTTAGCCGCTAATCTTTGCTACCGATGTCCTTTTATCCAGGTCAATTCGAACGGGAGAAAGATTGCATGCTTCACAAAGGACCGGCAATTTCCAGCGGACCTCTTCCAGCAGTGAACTGACTTTAAGCCTTGCTTCCTGGCCAGAAAGCCCGGGCGATTAGAGATACAGTTATGAAAAGAAGTGAAATAGAACAACTGACAGACGAACTTATTGGCGAAGCGGTATTATCTTTACTGGTCGACAATAGTCCGATTAATACCCAGGCGCTGATTAGCCGACTGCGTTCAATGGAGTCTGGTGAATCAAACAGTCAACGACGGGACCTTATTACCGGTATTATTAATGAAATTAGTAATGCGCCGGTACGCAATAATACGCGCAATGAATCCTCTAAGTGGGATGATGATAATGTTCATTCGCTTTTTGGCTCGAGTCAGATGCGTGGGCAACGTAAAAATCATTAATAGCCTTAACCGGCGTAACACTATTCGCGGAGTATTGACATGAGCCAGACCATGCTTGAGGAATCAGAGGGATACGAACATTTGCCCACCATGGCGCTGACTCGGTATTTCCGCAATTCCGGTGACCGGCTGTTAGAAGAATCTGCGATACTGGGCATGGCAATCAGAAGTATTATGGCTTCTCATGGTGAGCTATCTAACAAAGCGATTATACAAAAACTGATCGCCTTTCTTGATGCTACTCATGATGTAGAAACGGGCAATATTATTCGCAAGACGCTGGAAATTATTGTCGATCACACCATGGACGATCTCTGATACGCCTCTCCAGTTCCTGTCCGGAGCGCATGATGACACTGCGCTTCGGATCCATTCTGTGTCTCATCCTTCCATCATTTAAACGATGCTTAGCCCCTAAAAATTTGAGATGATGTACAAATCATCGCTAAGGTCAGAAGTCTTTCTTCAGGACCTTTGATACCTGTACCTATCATTGAGAGTCAAACGTCGTTATGGAAACTACACACGCCAATGTTCTGTCGGTCTTTGATTTTGATGGAACCCTTACGCGTCACGATAGCTTCATTCCCTTTCTCCGCTATGCGTTCGGCAACCGTTATTTTGTGCGTAAGATTGCCAAAATGACCCTGCCCGCGCTTCGTTGTATGCGCCGCAAGCTGACCCGTGATGAGCTAAAAGAAGTGTTGATTACCACCTTTCTGACCGACATTGATGAAAAATGGGTGCGTGCGAAAGCAGAAACCTTTTGTCAGCTGTACTGGGATCGATTAATGCGGACCAGTGGATTGGTGGCGGTTGCATCCGAGCGTGTATCCGGTGCCGAAGTGACGTTATGCTCCGCCTCCCCCGAGCTGGTTCTTCAGCCTTTTGCTGACAAGCTTGGGATCAAGCTTATCGGCACTCAGCTCGAGGTTAAGAATGGCAAGTTGACCGGCAGGATCAGCGGCCACAACTGCCGGTGCGTCCAGAAAATTAACCGCCTGGAAAGCGTTTATGGGTCGCTAGCCGATTATCATTTGCGTGCCTGGGGCGATACCCGCGGCGACTACGAACTGCTTACCGCGGCGAGAGATGCGCACTGGCGTCATTTTCATCCGGCATGGAAACGGCGTAAGTCACCGCTTGAAATGCTTAAAGCCAACCATCAGAGCTAACAGCATTCGGCGCTATATCGCCCCATAACGGGGCGGTATTCTTAAAGAATATGCAATGATTTAGCGTTATCGTACCAGGCCCGAAACTCTTCCAGCAATAAATCATACAGCTTATCGTCTTTCATTTTTGCAAAGTCATCAATAGCGAAGAAATGGCTATTATCAATTTTGCGTTGGGTAAAGGTGTCCAGATCTTCCAGGATGCCATAACTCGAGCCGCCAAGGCCGACGAATTTCCAGAAGATGGGTTCTTCAGCGGAGCGACGGATGGCTTCTTTTATTTCCCGGGTTTTGCTGATACCACCGTCCGTGATAAATACCACAAATACAGGCAGCTTACTTCCACGATAAAAATCGATAATTTCATTCATTACCGGCGGTTCATTATTCAGTCCCCCGAGGCCGGGAAGATTTTCCAGCCATGAGGCACGAGAAAGGCTCTGAATATGGGCGATATAATCATTAAGATTATCCAGCGTGACGTCGGGATATTTTTTATGCCGCTGTGCAAAACCCCAGACATCCATCGAACCATCGTCATCGAACTGGACGGAGAGAACCGCAATTCTGTCGAGAACGGACTGAACGTGGCCCTTTTTAAACTGCCCTTTCATTGATCCTGACGCATCCAGGACAAATGCAACCCTGGCCTGTAGTGATGCAAGCTTATGCTTCTCAAGACTGACAGTCGCATTCTTTGCAAGGCTGACCAGACGTGGTGCTTTGTCCTGCAATTTTTTCTCGAGGCTTATTTTGGCCGCAGCGGGTTCAGCCGCAGCAGGCGCTGCGACATCGACGCCATAGTTTAAGGCCAGCGGTTCCAGCCCACCATTAAAGCCCTGGCCGATCGCTTTCAGTTTCCACTGTCCCTTATAGCGATAAACTTCCGCCACAATCAGCGCTTTTTCCTGACGATGGTGAACCTCAACATCGAACTGCGCCATATTGTCAGCGGTCATTGATAACTGAGCTAAATGCCCCAGGGTATTATCACCGTCGATCGCTACCGTCAGGGCAATTTTTTGGATACGGGCGGGTACGCCCTGTAAACGCAGATAAAATCCGGCACGGCCAGGAGAGAAATCCATGCGAACCGCCCCTTCTGATGACTGAAGATTATTAAAGAAGATAAAGTCAGCATCTTGCGTCACCTTGCCGTTTTCATCCAGCAAGAAAGCGGAAGGATAAATGTCGCTATGAAATGAAGAGTGTGTCTGATAATTGAGTCTGAGAGTCACTTCGGAAGTAGTAATGACAATGTTTTGTCCTGCCTGAAGTTGCATAAACGTTCCTTTCTCATTTGCCGACAAAAAGCAGAGCACTTCGGGAAACGCAAATGGCGCTAATTTTTGTGGACAACAGAAAAGCCCGGCAGAAGCCGGGCTTTTAAAACGCGATTAGATATTAACACCGTGTTGAGAGGCCAGCGCGCCCAGACCGCCGGCAAAACCCTGACCTACGGCTTTGAATTTCCATTCATTACCGTGGCGATACAATTCACCAAAGATCATTGCGGTTTCGGTAGACGCATCTTCAGACAGATCGAAACGGGCAATTTCAGTGCCGTTGTCGTTGTTGTAAACGCGCATGAAGCTGTTGCTTACCATACCAAAATTTTGCTTACGGGCTTCTGCTTCATAAATGGTGACCGCAAAAACCAGTTTTTTAACGTTGGTGTCTACTTTAGCCAGCTCAATTTTGATCTGCTCATCGTCACCATCGCCAGCGCCGGTACGGTTATCGCCCTGGTGCTCTACTGCACCACACGGGCTTAGTTTGTTGTTAAAGAAAACAAAATGACCATCGGACAGCACTTTGCCATCCTCGCCAACCATGAAAACTGATGCATCCAGGTCAAAATCCTGACCATCCGTTACGCGCGCATCCCATCCAAGACCGACCATGGCAATGTTCATGGTTGGTGCTTCTTTAGTAAGGGATACGTTACCGCCTTTTACGAGAGAAACTGCCATTTTTAGCTCCTGCTGTTAATGAGGGAGCTGCGTACGCAGCTCCGGTTATAAGGATTATCAATCAGGATGCGTTAATGCCGTACTGCGCACAAACCGATGCCAGACCGCCAGCATAACCCTGACCTACTGCACGGAATTTCCACTCCGTGTTGTGACGATAAAGTTCGCCAAACAGCATCGCAGTTTCAGTAGATGCATCTTCAGTCAGATCGTAACGCGCCACTTCCGTTTGGTTGTCGTTGTTAACCAGACGAATAAAGGCACCTGAAACCTGACCAAAGCTCTGACGGCGAGCCTGAGCGTCATGAATAGTGACCACAAAAATGACTTTATCAACGTCTGCCGGAACGGTATCCAGTTTAACGATCAGCGATTCATCATCACCGTCGCCTTCGCCGGTACGGTTGTCACCGGTGTGGGTTACAGAACCATCGGCTGATTTCAGGTTGTTGTAAAAAATAAAGTCAGCGTCACCGCGCACTTTGCCATTTTGTCCAAGCAGAAATGCGGACGCATCCAGGTCAAAATCCTGACCATCGGTAGAGCGGGCATCCCAGCCAAGACCAATCAGGACATTTTTCATTGAAGGTGCAGTTTTGCTCAGAGAGACATTACCGCCTTTAGAAAGAGAAACGCTCATACAGAATCCTCACTGGTTACATTTGTAAGATAAAAGTTATTTCTCAGCATCTGCTTTTTCCGGGAACAACACGCTGGCGATGATCCCGATAGCCAGTACCACCAGAACAACAATCAGGCTGGTTGTCGCGGAGAGGCTGTAGCCATGATGCCAGATATGATCGGTTGCATTCAGCCCCAGTTTGACCGCGATAAAGAACAGCAGCACGATTACCGCTTTTTCCAGATGCGTCAAATACTGTTTCAGGGCTTCCAGTACAAAATACAGCGTACGCAGGCCGAGGATAGCAAACATCATCGCACTGTACACAATCAGCGGTTCACGGCTGACCGCGATAATCGCCGGAACAGAGTCAAATGCAAACATCACATCAGAGAGTTCAACGACGGCAACGCACAGCATCAGCGGCGTCGCATACAGCGCAGCCTTTTTCACTCGACCCACTACAACGTCTTTGTTTTCCGGTTTAGCCAGTTCTGCATCCACTTCTTTCTGCGTCAACAGGAAAGCATGACCGGATAGCTTTGGCCAGATGGGGAAGAAGCGTCTGACCATACGATAGGCAAGATGCTGTGAATAATCTTCGACCTCATCTTCATCACCGCCGCTTTTCAACATCATAACCGCTGTCCACGCCACGATAACCGCAAAGATCAGTTCGACGTATGGCCCCAGGGACAGTAAGCCCGTACCGATGGCAACAAAGATCCCCCTGAAGACAATGGCGCCTACGATCCCCCAGTACAGTACACGATGGCGATAGCGGTCGGGCACAGAGAACCACGAGAAAATAGCCATCATCACGAACAGGTTATCGACGGAGAGCACTTTTTCAAGCGCATAACCGGTAACGAACAGGCTCGCGACTTCTGCACCGTGATGCACGTACAGGAAACCCGCAAAAGCCATTGCCACAATGACCCAGAAAACAGACCACAATGCCGCACTCTTCAGCGAGATTGGCTTATCATGGCGATGCATGAAAAGGTCAATAAAGATGGCACCGACCGCCAGTACAACAAATACAATAACCGTTTCAGCCGGAAATCCGATATGTGTAGAAACCATGTTTTACCCTTTGCAGAAAAATCAGAGGCCAAATTCGGCAGGCTCAAAGCCCAGCGCGATGGCAATTTCACGAACGGCTTTCTGCTCATCAGGATCGAAATTACCATCGCTTTTGCCGACGGCGATCCCTACCCGAATCGCTAACTGCGCGGCTTCAGGCTGATCTTTCAGAGCCAGAATATATTTCATTGTTTCGCCTTTTCCGATTTCCATATCAAAGTCAAAACTCGAAATCAGTTTGTTGAAGAAGTCGATAACCTCTGAGGTATCAAACACTTTCAACTCATCAGATGATTTCAGAAAACCAATCATCTTTTGCTTTTCTTCCGCACTTACGCCATCGCTGGCTACGGCGATGCGGGCACAGACGGCAACCGTCCCCTGCATGAATTTTTTATTTTTGAATCGACTTACCTGCTTAGTCAGTTCTTCACGGCTGCTATTAAATGCGCCTTTAACTTTATTGAAAAAACTCATTTTTTTATCCTCATCATTCACATTATTTAGAGCCGGTAGTCCAGCGAAAGTCCCAGCCGAATGCACGGTCCAACTCCTGTTGTCCCTTAAAGAACTGATTAATACGCTCAATCTTGATGGCACCGTTTTCATTCACCAGACGGGCAATCGCGCACAGCGTGCGTTTGTTATCGCCTTCTGTCAGGCGGGTTTCAATCGGCGGCTGCTCAGGTACGTGCAGGGTAACCACGCCATCGGTTTTATCCCAGCTGGCAGCACCCTGATAAATAAAGGTATAAATCAGAACTTCACTGATGTTTTGCCATTCACGCCCATTAATATGTATCCACTCACCATCGCTGACGTCACCCGTGCGATCGTCGCCCTGAAGCTGGACAAACGGCTGTGAATGATAAGAGCCAAACATATTCCCCAGCGCCTGAACGATGGTTTTCTGCCCGTCGCGAAGTCTGATAAAAGCCCCGAGATCGAGGTCTACGCCCTTATCGCCGCCAAACATGCCCAATAGCCCCCCGGATGATTTACTGCCCCGGTGCCAGTTGAGATTAATGCGAATTTCACCAAAGTTGTCCCGTTTGGCCAGGCTGATTGCCGGTTTTTCTTTGGTTAACGATACTTTACTCAGGCTTATTTTATTCACCGGCGGCGCGGGCGGCGCAGGTGGTGTTGACGCAGAAGCCGAAGTGGGCGCTGGCGTCGGGGAATCAGCAATATCAACGCCAAAGTGCTCGGCCAGCGGTTTAAGTCCGCCGTTAAAGCCCTGAGAAATAAAACGGAATTTCCACTCTCCGTTACGTCGATATAGCTCACCCAAAATCAATGCGGCTTCTGCGCGGCCGTTAAGATCAACGTTGCCGCTGGCGACTGATGCACCTGCATGGTCAACCTGAATCGACAAACTGCCCAGCCCTGAAACCTTCTGTGCGCCGTCGCAGGTTACCGTGAAAGCGACTTTCTGCACGTCTGCTTTCAGGCTATTGAGATTAACGGTAAAAGTGGTGCTATTACCGTCATTCATCAGGCTAATTGTTCCATCATCATTACGTGGCTGACCGTAGAAAACCATATCCGGGTCGCCTTTCACTTTGCCGTCAGCATACAGGCGGAAAGCAGAGGTATCGACGGAAGAACCCGCAGCAATACGCACGCGTAGCTCGGCGGCTGGAACGGAAATATTACCTCCAGGGCTTAAATTCATTAGCGCACCACCGTAGCCACAACTTCTGGCAGCATGTCATCAATTGTTCGCCCACGGCAGGCATTACCCAGCGCGGTGAAGTCCCAGCTGCCACCATTGCGACGCAGAGAAGCAATCAGGATACCGGTGTGGCTACCCTGCTCTGAGAGCTCGTAGCGCGCCAGCTCTTTATTGTTCTGGTCGACAACGCGACAGAACGCATTCTGCACCTCATTGAAGGTTTGACCGCGAAAGCTGTTAACGGTAAAGGCCAGATATTCGGCTTGTGCAGGAAGTTTTGTCAGATTGACGTTGATCACTTCATCATCGCCATCGCCCTCGCCCGTCAGGTTATCACCGCTATGCATCACAGACCCACAGCGGGAATTAAGCTGACGGAACCAAATGGTATCGATTTTATTGCCATTGGCGTCGAGAAGAATACAGCTTGCATCAAGGTCTATTTCGCCTGAGCCGCCCAGTAAGCCACCTAAAAATCCTTTTTTCTTAATCGGGTCCCAGCCAAGTCCAAACTTAAGCTGGCTGAGTGAAGAGGATTCTTTACTGAGCGACACTGTCTGATTTTTACTTAAAGAGACCATATATTTTCCTTAATGAGGATTGACCGGCGCGACATACCAGCGTTGAAAACCTGGCGTTTAAAAAATCATATCATGATGTAGTTCACTCACAAGGTAAATTTCGATGAAAGTTCAGCTTATGATGATAAATCATTGAAATAAATTCATTTATAATTTTAACCCCCCCTATTTATTAGGGGGGATTGGTGGAGTGACCCTATCAATTCAGGGAGTGAATATGACTGCTTTTATAATCATAATATGATTGACATTAAAATGCAGCCTGCATAGACTGAACGGCTATCCTCCCCTATTTACGTACTGACCCGTAAAGAGCAAAAATGAAAAATAAAATATGGTTTATGGAAGGTCTTTCTTCTCAACGGGATATCATTCAAAGTGTAAATGATTTTTCCAAAACGTGTGATCGCCCTGTCACAATCTATGCATCGCATCGTAATGAAAGAAATGAAATTTTATCCCTGGCGCATTTTTCTTTAATAGAACCGAAAGATGACGAACAGCGTTTGGCATTTATTGAAGCTATAGTAAAAGAACATGCCATCAACGTTATTCATACAGGACGCCACTGCCAGTGGTTTGAAACGCATCGCCAGGCCATCGAATCATCAGGGATTGTGCTGACTACTGGCGCATCCGGCGTAGAGAGCATAGATATCGCTGATGACAAAGTAGCGTTTGCGCAACTGATGGAAAAGAATGGATTACCGGTTGTGCCTTCCGTACGTATCACGACGCTGAATGAACTTAAAACACAGCTCACTCACTCGCCGTTCATGTCATCACCGCTGTGTGTAAAACCGGTAAAAGGGATTTACGGCATGGGATTCTGGCGCTTTGATGATGCTGCCTCGTCCATGACAGTAATTAATTATCCTGAACGTCGTTTGATCCCGACATGGCAGTATCTGGCCGCCTGTGAATCCGCCGGATCGTTTGAGCCACTGGTGCTCATGCCTTACCTGCCCGGCCCGGAATACTCTGTCGATATGCTGGTCAACAAGGGAACCGTTCTGGCCGCCGTCGGACGGCGTAAAGAAGGGGCACTTCAGTACCTTGAAAATACCGGTGAGGCTTACGAACTGGCACGCGCTTGCGCGGCAGTAATGAAAGCCGACGGACTGGTCAATGTACAAACACGTCATGATGAAAGCGGCAAGCCGGTTCTCCTTGAGATCAATATGCGTCCCTCTGGCGGCATAGGCTACACCCGTCATAGCGGCGTGAATTTACCGGGATTATACGCAGGCTTCACGCTTGGTTATCTTAGCGAAAGTGAGGTCCGGTCTGAGGCCGACGCGCATTTCCGTCCGGCAGTGGTGCGGGCAGTAACCGAGGCTATCGCTTACCAACCGATGCTGACAAATACGCTCTAAGGAAGGCGCATATGACTGAAATTATCCGTACCAGGCAGGATTATCTCCCCTATCACGTTCAGGATGTAACGCTATGCTGAATACCCACGACGAAAACATATATCGTCGCACGCTAACCAGTGGAACAATCAGTGTCACCCGACATCAGGGACAGGCTGCGCTTGAATCTTTATTTGATATCGGCGAGCGCCGCAATCCTAAACGGGCTTTTTTGTTTGTCAGTAAAGTGCTCGGTCGACATATTCCGGTATTCCCCTCAACGATGCGTGCTGTTTTTCGCCAGCTGGGCGAGCAATTTCCGGCCGATTTAGCTGGCCCGGTCGTGTTTATCGGCATGGCCGAAACCGCAGTCGGGCTGGGGGCTGGGGTCTTTGACGAGCTAAGAGCGCGTGTTCCCGATGCCGTTTATCTGACCTCTACCCGCCATCCTGTAGACGGTGAATTACTTTGCGAATTTAAAGAAGCGCACAGCCATGCCACCGATCATTTGCTCTATTTGCCCTCAGATCCTGAAATGCGCCGTCGCGTACAGGAGGCGCAAACGGTCGTTCTGATTGATGATGAAGCGACCACGGGCAACACCTTTATTAACCTGCTGGCGGCGCTGCGCGACGAGGGCGGATTATCATCGCTGCGTCAGGTGGTCACCGTTACGTTGACCGACTGGAGCCACGGCGCGCTGGCGGCAGGCTGCCCGCTGCCGGTTTTACCTCTGTCGCTGGTCAGCGGACAGTGGTCGTGGGAGCCGTTGCCTGATGCTCCAACACCCGTCATGCCACAGGTTAATATCACGGCAGCGGGCACTTTCTCGCCGTCGCGCAAACAAACCTGGGGGCGATTAGGCATGCTGGAACCGGCTGCCGACCTGGCACCGGGTGTGACTGCACAGCCAGGCGAGAAGATCCTGGTACTGGGGTCCGGGGAATTTGTGTGGGAGCCGTTTTTGCTCGCAGAACGCCTGCAAGCTATGGGCGCAGAGGTGAAATACAGTTCCACCACGCGTTCACCCATTGCCACGGGTTTTGCCATTCAATCCGCCATTGCCTTTACCGACAACTACGGTCTGGGCATCCCCAATTTTTTGTATAACGTTGCGCATCAGTCATTCGAGCGTATTTTACTTTGCGCTGAAACGCCGGCAGAAAGTATTGACCCCCTGCTGCTCACCGCCCTGAAAAAGGTTGCTGGCAGCGTAGAGATTATTACCTATGAATAAACCTGTTTTCCTTTCAGATCTTGACGACACGCTGTTTCAGACCCGGCGTAAAATGATCAATGAACTGGACCTCGAACCGTATCGCACCGGTGCACTTGACCGCAGTCTGCAACCGCGCAGCTTTATGACCGAGGAGCAATCAATGCTGGTTGACTGGCTGCTTGACTGTGCGGAATTCATTCCGGTAACGGCCAGAGGCACAGAAGAAATTAGCCGGGTACAGATCCCGTTTCGTTCCTGGGCCATTACCACCCACGGCGCTGTTATTCTTAATGCCGACCGACAGCCTGATGAGGAATGGAAAGCACATATGCTTGCCTGCTTAGCGCCTTATGAAGAGAAACTTCTCACTATGCAGCGGCAGATTACTGAACTTATGGCAGCCAGAGATATTAATGCCTGGGCACGTCTTAACTATGAATATGGTGACGTGCCGGTTTACCTGGTGATGAAGCATCGGGACAGTACGCGGCTTGATGAACTCAATGCTATTGGCGATGAAATTGAAGTCCTGTTTTCAACTCATGGATTTTACATTCATCGCAACAGTAACAATATTGCCTGGCTCCCGACGCCGGTAGAAAAAGGTCTGGCCGTCAGCTGGCTATTAGAAAAGTTACGTGCAGAGCGCGGCGTTTTTCCGGTGATTGGCCTCGGTGATAGCCTCAGCGACTACCGGTTTATGAAGCGTTGTACCTGGTTTGGCATGCCGCAGCAAAGTCAGTTTGCCGACGCCATTGCACAGTCACTGTTTGGGGAGAAAGATCATGCGTGATGAAATTTCATTCTCAGGCTCATATTTGCCTGAAGACGTTCATTTTCTCCTGCAGCCGGTACAAATGGAAATGACCCCGGTCGAACTGAAAGAGGAATATATTCAGTCGGGCAAAAAACACTATTCGGACATGCTCAGCCAGGAGCCAGAGCCAACGGCATGGCATCTCGACCTTTTCCGCCGCTCGCTGGATCGCGGCGCTGAACGTCTGGCAACGGAAGTTCAGCAGCTGGCCAGCGCGCTGGCAACGCAGTTTGGCGAGACGCCGATTGTGCTGGCAAGTCTGGTCCGCGCTGGCGTGCCGCTGGGCGTAATGCTACAGCAGGCGCTGCGCGATATGGGTAAAGTCTCGTTTCATTACGGCATCAGTATTATTCGCGACCGGGGTATCGACACTGCGGCTCTTGAGTGGATTGAAGCCCGCCATGGCACCGACGGCATTGTCTTTGTTGACGGCTGGACCGGGAAAGGCGCTATCACCGGCGAACTGAGTAAATCTCTGGCCGGCCGGCCGGGGTATCCGGCGATCCCGCGGCTGGTAGTGCTGGCCGATCCGTGTGGCCGGGCATGGATGTCAGCCAGTGATGATGACTGGCTGATCCCCTTTGGTATTATGGGGGCGCCTGTCTCCGGTTTGATTTCGCGCTCCATCTGGACGGAGGAAGGATTTCATGGCTGCGTGCAGTGCGATCATCTGGCCGCCTGGGAATGCAGCCGTATGCTGGTCGACACCGTAGCGCAGCAGCGTAAACGTCTTCAGAATGTGCCGCCGCTGTCGTCTGAACACGCAGATAAAGCCAGTCTGCGCGAAAAAAGCGACTGGGTTGTCAATACGCTGGCCAGCCGCTATCAGGTAGACAGCATAAACCGTATCAAACCCGGTATCGCTGAAGCGACGCGAGCGGTACTCCGCCGGGTTCCCGATCATGTCTTCGTTCGTGCTATTGACGATCCTGACGTGGCCCTGCTTGTGGCGCTGGCGCGTGACAAAGGCATTAACATTGCTGTAGTTGGCGAGGCTATCGGGCAATATCGCGCCGTCACCATCATTAAAAAGGTGCGTTGATGATGAAAAGACTCTCACCGTGGAATCTTGGGGCAACACTTTACATGCCTGCGACCCGCATGGATATCGCCGATGCGATCCTCACGATTAAAGTAGAAGGACTTCGTTCACTGGTTATTTGCCTTGAGGACGCGGTTAGCGAGGAGGATGTTCCTGCGGCGCTTAATAATCTGCAGGCGCTGCTCGAAACATTGTCCAAAGCTAAAGCCGCCGACGGCAGCTCGCACTGGCCGCTGGTCTTCGTTCGCCCGAGAGATGTTGAAATGGGTGCACGGCTAACCCGGACCATGAATCTCAGTGCCATTGATGGGCTGGTTTTGCCCAAGTTCACCCAGGCATCACTGCCGGCGTGGTGGGAATTCATTCAGCACACGCATTTATGTATGATGCCAACGCTAGAAACGGAAGACGTTTTTGACGTTGAACAAATGCGCCGGCTGGCGATCGCCCTGCTGGACCATCCCTGCCATCAACGTATTATTGCCCTGCGCATTGGTGGTAACGATCTGATGAATGTGATTTCGCTTCGTCGCCCGCGCCAGCTTACGCTTTATGATGGCCCGATGGGATATGTTATTAAAATGCTGGTGTCGGTATTCGCCACCCGCGGTTTTGCCCTGACTGCGCCAGTCTGTGAGCATATTGACGATCATGACATCATGGACAAAGAGCTGGCGCTTGATATAGCACATGGCCTGGTGGGGAAAACGGCTATTCATCCCAATCAGATAGCTAAAATTGAGGCGGCGCTCAGGGTGTCAGATAACGACTATGCCGATGCCCTGCGGATCCTGAACTCCTCCCAGGCCGTGTTTAAATCGCTGGGCGCGATGTGTGAGCCGGCGACGCACCGCCGTTGGGCCTCTGCTGTCCTGGAAAGAGCGCAGGTTTATGGCATTATTAGCGATCGCGGCAACGGTGAAATTGTCCGTATTCCACTTTCGCAGCAGAATTAAGGATACGCAGGAAAATGCAATTAAGTTCCCGACAAGAGCGAGTATTCAGGCTGGCCACTATGCTTGGCACGGGCAAGCCTGTTTCCGCGACTCATATTCTTGCGGTGCTGGAGTGTTCAGAACCTACCCTTACCCGGGCGCTTAAAGAATTACGCGGATCGTATCTCGCCGAGATAAAATACAGTAAGGCGGCCCATGCCTATCAGATCACGCAATTTGGTACGCTGGATAAAAAAGTGCTGCGCAGAATGACGGAGTCGCTTAACGCACATGCGGAACTGAAAAAAAGTGAAGCAGCCCATTGGGTCGATCTTGATAAAGACAAAAAAACCGCAGTATCGCTTTCATTACGGATGAGTATTTTACGCAAAATAGACCGATACGCGTTTGCTAATGATAAAACCCGCAGTGAAGTGGTTGAATTGTTAGCAGAAAAAGCATTCGAAATTTTGCAAAACCAACGCGTCAATACCAGGAAATAGCGATCGCGTCCTTCTGCCCGTGGCGTCCGTTACGGGCTACAATTATCCTTCATATGCCCACTATCCAGAAAAAACTCGCTCATAATGCTCGAAAAGCATACTGTATTTTAGTCTTTATTCTGGATAAGACTTCGGGGTTAAAAAATAGATACATTATCAGGAGCTATATATGCGCAGACTCCCTGTCTATTTACTTCTCGACACGTCAGGCTCCATGCATGGCGAGCCGATTGAAGCCGTTAAAAACGGGGTTCAAACCCTGCTCACCACGCTTAAGCAAGATCCCTACGCCCTCGAAACCGCCTGGGTTTCAGTCATTACTTTCGATTCCTCTGCGCGCCAGGCTGTTCCTCTCACCGACCTGTTAAGTTTTAAACTCCCCGATCTGGCTGCCAGCGGAACCACCGCACTGGGTGAACCGCTCTCCCTCACGGCGGAGTGTATTTCCCGTGAAGTACAAAAAACCACGGCTGAAACGAAGGGTGACTGGCGTCCTCTGGTCTTTATTATGACCGATGGATCGCCTACCGATGACTGGCGTAAAGGCGTAGGTGAATTTAACGCGGCACGAACTGGCGTGGTTGTCGCCTGTGCGGCAGGACATGCTGCCGAAACTAAGGTCTTACAGGAGATAACCGAGATAGTCCTGCAGCTTGATACTGCCGACTCCACCACGATCAAGGCCTTCTTTAAATGGGTTTCCGCCAGCATTTCCGTTGGTAGCCAAAAGGTGGAATCGAAAAAAGAGGTGATTGGCCTGGACGACCTGCCACCGCCACCGCCGGAAGTAAATGTTGTTCTGTAACCACATAAATAAGGAGATGTTATGTCAGTCAGTTTACGCAAAGGGCAAGGCGTTAGCCTGCGAAAAAATGAATACGATCTTTCCTCCGTTACAATTGGTCTGGGATGGGATATTAACGAAGAGAAGAAAGGATTTTTAGGCAGCGTTTTTGGCAAGAAGGAAGAGGAATACGATCTCGACGTCATCGCTTTTTTATGTAATGCCCAGGGAAAAGTGACTGATTTAGGCGATCGGGAGAATGGCAAACCGACGCTAATTAACGGCGATATTATCTTTTTTAATAGCCTGCGGCATAAATCAGGCAATATCTGGTTAACAGGCGATAACCGCACCGGGGCCGGTGATGGAGATGATGAGCAAATTATCGTTAAGCTTAATGCCCTTGAACCGCGCTACGAAAAAATCGTATTTATTGTCCAGATCTACAATGGCGAGCGCCTGAAACAGCATTTCGGCAAAGTAAAAAACGCATTTATTCGCGCAGTCGATGCCCGCAATATTGAAATGGCGCGTTTTGATCTCTCCGGCGGTGCCACATTTAATAATCAATGCTCCATGCTATTTGCAGAACTGGTCAGAGAGCCAGACGGCTGGAAACTCAATGCTCTGGGAGAACCGTCAGCATCTGACACGTTTGTCACGCATCTAAAGAGCTTTATATAATATGAGAAGACTACCTGTATATCTGCTCATTGATACCTCAGGATCGATGCGCGGCGAGTCTATTCACGCGGTGAACGTTGGCGTGCAGGCAATGCTCAGTGCGCTGCGTCAGGACCCCTATGCGCTTGAGAGCGTCCACATTTCGATCATTACGTTTGATAACGACGCGCGGGAGCACAGTCCATTATCGGCGCTGGAGAACTTCCAGTTTACCGATATTGTCGTGCCCAGCGCCGGCGGCACATTTACCGGGGCCGCGCTGGAATGTCTTATTACCTGCGTCGATCGCGATGTACGCCGTTCAGATGGCGATCAAAAAGGCGACTGGCGACCGCTGGTATTTCTGATGACTGATGGTACGCCGTCAGACACCTGGGCCTATGGAGAAGCGATCAAAGAGGTAAAACGTCGCGCATTCGGTGCGATCATTGCCTGTGCGGTAGGACCCAAAGCGCGTCACGAGCATCTGAAACAGCTTACCGATACCGTCGTGGCGCTTGAAACGCTGGACTCCACCGCGTTTGCCGGCTTCTTCAAATGGGTATCCGCCAGCGTTGCCTCGGGCAGCACCAGTGCAGGCGTCAACGCCCGTTCGGATACGCTTCCGCCTCCTCCGCCTGAAATTCAGCTGGTGCTGTAATGAGCCTGATGAGGTGATATTCATGAGAAGACTTCCGGTATTTTTTGTTCTGGATTGCTCAGAGTCGATGATTGGCGACAATCTCAGGAAAATGAATGACGGCCTGCAAATGATCGTCAGCGATCTGCGAAGAGATCCACACGCGCTGGAAACCGCGTGGATTTCGGTTATTGCATTTGCAGGCATCGCCAGAACCATCGTGCCACTGCACGAGGTATTATCGTTTTATCCGCCGCGTCTTCCCGTCGGCAGCGGTACTCATCTTGGGGCCGCACTGCGTGAGCTAACGGTACAGATTGATACGCAGGTGCGTAAAACCACCGTCGAACGCAAAGGCGACTGGAAGCCAGTGGTTTATTTGCTCACCGACGGCCATCCGACTGATGACGCCGCAGCTGAAATTAAACGCTGGAAAGCTCAGTACGCCCAAAAAGTTAATTTGATCGCAATCGGACTGGGTCCGGCAGCCGATCTCAACGTACTCCGCCAGCTCACTGAAAATGTCTTTCATTTTACCGAAGCACACGAGGGTGATTTTACCCGCTTTATTAAGTGGATCACGGCGTCAGTGACTGCACACAGTCGTAGCGTCGGCGAGACCTCCCCGCCGCCTGCGCTTAACACCGATTCTCTGGTGAAGCTGGCGAAAGAGGATGTGGCCCGCGCCTGCGACGAAACCTGTGTCACTCTGGCCGGACGGTGTAGCAAATCACGTCGCCCTTACCTGATAAAGTACGAGCGCCCTCCGGTAAATCTGTCCGGCCTTAATTTCAGCCTGAATATCAACGGCTTTAATCTTGCTGGCTGTTACCCTATTGATGAAGATTATTTTGAATGGAGCGATGCGGCGGCCTCATCTATACAGGTCAATACCCGCGAGTTGCACGGCGTTCCAGGTTGTCCACACTGCGGAAATGCCAGCGCATTTGCGTTATGCAGTTGTGGGCGGTTGCTGTGCATCAACGGACCGGACGATATTATCTGTCCCTGGTGCGATAACGCGTTGACCTTCAGCCACGGTGACAATGACGACTTCGACGTAAACAGAGGGAAAGGATGATCGGCGACATTACGCCTCTCAAAAAGCAGATCCTGGCGCTGATTGTTGTGCATAACGGCCTTACATTGACGTCAGAACAACAGCAATCGCTGGATGAGGATAGTGAATTGCAGGCTGACCTCAGCGCAATTATTGAAAAAGTGAGCAGGGTCGTGGCCTCAGCAGAAGACGTGGATCAAGTCCCTCATACGCCAGCACCTGACGCTGATGAATCGGCGACAGCTGAATCTGAGACCGGAAGCGATCCTGCCTCGTGGCAAAAAATGCCTTATCACGAACTTGATGAACATTGCGCTCAGGAAGAGAAACCCGTGAATAAAGTCGTTCAAACACTTAAGCCCGGACAGGTGCCTGAACATCCAGCCGATGCCGGGACTCGCGTCGTTAATCCTCCTGTGGCGCGCATTGGCATTGCAAATGCCCGCGCCGGGACGCCCTTCCACTGTGCCGTGGACATTTCTCTCGATAATGGCGAGTGCGCAGAGGTTCAGGACGTTATTTTCGACACGCCCTGCGGACTCACGTTTAACAAAGATGATGGCACCCTGTCCGGAACGCCAGTGGCGAGCGGTGACATTGGTATCAGGGTAAGATGGTGTTCGCCATCGTGTCCTGACGGCGAATCCCGCCTTACCTTTATCGTGAATCCCGATCCACGCACCTTATGGAAAGATATCGATCCGCCTGAAGACGATCGCTATTATAAAAAGAATGTTGATCGTCAGCTTATTCAGCAGCCTGGCGTCAATATCGTTGCCGCCAGCCGGCGTGGACGCTCACATGCACACGTTGGATCTTTTCGCGATGACGACTTTTATGTCAATCACAGCCAGCACAGCGGCTGGAGTATCATGCTGGTGGCCGACGGTGCCGGTAGCGCCAGTTATTCTCGTCAGGGATCGCTGATTGCTACTGAGATCGTCGGCAACTATCTGTTCGATCAGCTTAAAGATGATCAAGGCCTGGCGCTCAAAATGCAGATAACCCAGTGGAATACCGGCGATCAACGGCAAATCTGGGACTATTTTTACCGACAGTTCAGCCTTGCCTGCGCGCTGGCAGTGAATAATATCAATCATGAAGCTAAAATCGCCGGAGAAAAAAGCAAAAGCTATTCGACAACCCTGCTGGCGGTCGTCTCTTTTCGCGAGGGCGATGAACTTTTCGCTGCCGCATTCTGGCTGGGTGACGGTGCGATTGCTGCCTGTGGTCCAGCAGGAAAAGTCCGGGTTCTCGGTATGCCTGATAGCGGCGAATATGCAGGACAGACGCGCTTTCTTGATGCCGACACCATTCAGGACGCTGATTTCAGCAAGCGTATTATTATTGGTCGCTGGAAAGATATCTCTCACCTGGTCTTAATGACCGACGGCATCTCCGATCCGTTCTTTGAAACTGACAACGGTCTGCTTAATCCGCAAAAATGGGATGCGCTTATTGCCGAGTTGACTCCGCATCTGGAGGAATCAGGTACAGCAGACGAACATCTGATCGAATGGCTTAATTTCTTTTCGCCGGGAAATCACGATGATCGCACCATCGTGATCTCGTGGTGACAGAGGGCGGATAACGACTATGGCAACTCTTGTAACCTGTACTACCAGGGGCGGTAAAACCGTTCAGTATGTCGATGAAATTATCGGCTCTGGCTCGATGAAAGATGTCTACTTTTCCCCCGATAAATCCTACGTGGTCGCTTTTTATAAAAAACCGCAAAACGAGCAGGCCCGTGAGCGAATCGATATGATCACCGGTCGCTATCGGGCAAATATTTTTGAACAGTCCGGCGGCGAATACTGGAAAGATCTCTTTTGCTGGCCAACCGATGTGGTCGAACATGCGGGGAAAATCGGCATTGTGGTACCGACCTATCAGCATCATTTCTTTTTCAAATATGGCTCCAGAAATAACGATTTTCTCGGCATTCGCGGGCGGGAAAAAGAAGGCAAATGGTTTGCCAGCGCCAATAATCAGAACAAGTTTCTCGATCCTCGCGAAAAAGGTACTACGTTAACCTATCTTAAAGTCTGTCTGCTGTTAAGCCGCGCCGTCAGAAGAATGCATGCAGCAGGTTTATGTCATAGCGATTTGAGTTATAAAAATGTCCTGATCGACCCTGAACAGGGGCACGCCTGTATTATTGATGTCGATGGGCTGGTGGTGCCGGGAAAATTTCCCCCGGACGTAGTTGGCACGCCTGATTTTATCGCCCCGGAAGTGGTTAAAACGGCACATCTTGAAAAAGACGATCCGAACCGGGTATTACCGAGTATTTTAACCGATCGTCATGCGCTGTCAGTGCTGATTTATATGTATCTGTTCTTTCGTCATCCGCTGCGGGGCGGCAAGATCCACGATCTGGATGATGAAATGCGTGATGAGTCGCTCTCAATGGGCGAGAAGGCGCTGTTTATTGAACATCCTGTCGATCGCAGTAACGCGGTAAAATTAAATCAGGTTTCCCCTTCATCGCTTCCGTGGGCCGATCCGCAGAAAATCCCCTATACCATCATGGGTCCTTATCTGACGCCGCTTTTTGATCGGGCCTTTATTGAAGGGCTGCATCATCCGCAGCGGCGACCCACGGCAGATGAGTGGGAAACCGCGCTGGTGAAAACCGTTGATCTGATCCAACCCTGTCAGAATCCGGCCTGCGAACAAAAATGGTATGTCTTCTGCGGAAAAACGGCGCCGGTCTGCCCCTATTGCGCGACGCCGTATAAAGGCAAGCTACCGATTTTGAACCTTTATTCATCGCGCAAAGCTGGCAGTTTCAGGCCTGATGACCACCGCCTGATGGTGTGGAGTGGTCAGTCCCTTTATGCCTGGCATGTAAACCGGCTGATTGCACCTAACGAACGTACGACTGAGGCACAAAAAAAACGGGTAGGCTATTTTGTGTTCCATAACGATCGCTGGTGGCTGGTCAATGAAGGGATCCCGGGCCTGATGTCGCTCCCGGAGAAAACCCGGATCGATATTGGTGATAAACTCCCCCTTGATGACGGGGCGCAGTTTATCTTATCCACCGAAGAAGGCGGCAGGCTGGTGGTCGTGCAACTCATTGCGAATTAATTATGCTGGCCGGGTGGCACTCTGCACCCGGCAGCAGACTTATTCGACAGCAGGCGTCATTCCTGGCACCAGGATAACTTTACGACAATCTTCCTTGCGCTTTTCAAAAATCTCATACCCTTTCGCCGCCTCTTCCAGAGGCATATGGTGGGTAATAATTTCCTCTGGTCGCAGCAGCCCTTCTTCAATCAGCTTTAGCAATTCAGGTAGATAAGCATGCACATGGGTCTGACCCATTTTAAAGGTCAAACCTTTATCAAACGCATCACCGAATAAGAAGCCATGAATAAAACCGGCATAGACGCCCGGTACGCTGACTATCCCTCCGCGGCGTACGGCGGCAATACACTGGCGCAGCGCCTTACCGCTACTGCCCTCAATTTTAAGGTTGCTGAGTACGGTTTCCGTCAGGCTGCCCTTAGCTTCAAAACCAACGGCATCAATGACCGCATCGACGCCGCGATGATTATCCGTATTCTCAATAATCCATGCGGCCGGATCGTCATTCTTATCAAAATTAATCGGAATAACGCCATAGCACTGGCAGGCAAAATCGAGGCGATAATCATGATGGTCGATCATAAATATTTTTTCTGCTCCTAAATATCGGGCGCAGGCGGCAGATAATAATCCGACCGGACCAGCCCCGAAGATTGCCACGCTGGAGCCTTTCTTGATCTCAGCATTTTTAACTGCCTGCCAGGCGGTCGGCAAAATATCAGTTAAAAATAAGACCTTATCATCAGAGAGAACGCGCGGAACCTTAAAAGGCCCGGTATTCGCTTTGGGCACCCGAACATATTCTGCCTGGCCACCGGGTACGCCACCATATAATTTACTGTAACCAAAGAGCGCCGCAGGTGGAGTAATGGTTTTCCGGTTTAATGCGGCGCCCTTGCCGCTGTTAGTAGTTTCACACGCTGAGAATTGTTCGAGCTGGCAAAAAAAACAGTCGCCGCAGGCAATCACAAACGGGATCACTACGCGGTCGCCACGGCTGACGGCAGTGACGTCTTTCCCTGTCTCGACTACTTCGCCCATAAACTCATGACCAAAGATATCACCGTGATCGGTACCCGGAATTTTCCCCCGGTATAAATGCAAATCCGAGCCGCAGATGGCGGTCGCGGTCACACGCAAAATAATATCATCACTGGCTTCAATAATGGGGTCCGGATGCGTATCAACGCTCACCTTATGTGGCCCATGATAAGTTAGTGCTTTCATATTTTTCTCCGGGAGAGTGCCCTGCCAGGGCAAGAACTTTTAAATTTAGTTGCCAGCAGGCAAAGTGCAAGGTAATGGGCTGTAGCTGAGAATAATCTGGCATCGATATTTACTCTGGAATGAATTTGCACCAGGGTTAATACATACAATGAAAAATAAGGTGATATCGTATGAAATTCGCTGGCTGGCTAATTTCTACCTCGGTCCTGCTGACCGGCTGCGGCGCATCCAATTCTCCTTCGCCGGTTAACGCGACGGGTGAAGAGACGTCGACCAAAATGAAAGTTCTTGCCGCAGGCGCGTCGGTCATTCAGGACCGCCCTCCCATTGACGCGATGAGTACCTACCTGGATGGTTTCCATTTCTATAGCGGTGAATTAAAAGGACAAATGGAAGCGCACCATTATGTGACTGTTCTGAATGAAGATGTGATGCAGGCCGTGATTTATGATGGAAATACTTCGGATGCAAAACTGATGGGCATTGAATACATTATCAGCGAGCGGCTGTTCAAAACGTTACCGGAGGAAGAAAAAGCCTACTGGCATAGCCATCGCTACGAGGTGAAATCAGGCAGTCTGGTCGCTCCGGGCTTACCTGAAGCAGCAGAGAAACCATTAATGAGCAAAATTGTGAATACCTACGGAAAGACCTGGCACACCTGGCATACCGATCGCGACAAAACGCTGCCGCTCGGTGCACCGGCGCTGATGATGGGTTTTACCGCCGATGGTCAGTTGAATCCCCGGTTACTGGCCGATCGCGATCGCCGTTTTAATATCGATTCACATCAGCTTCGCGAATCGCGCAAGACGATTGTGGCAAACCCCGTCGCGTCGGGCGCAGATGGCTGGCAAAACGGTACCGCCATTCAACTTAAACGAGTTGAATTCAAAAATGGTCAGCAGTATCAGGGTCATGTACATCATTCGGATTTGTCCGCTAAGCCCTGAAATTTCCTCCTTTTTTGTCGGGAGTTTCTATACTGGGTCGAGGAGGTTTTACCTATGCAATGGCTTCGTTCACTGTTTACCAGTCCCGAAAAATTTTTACAGGTAATGAATCACCACGATATTGAAGAATCTATTGAAGATGGCGAGCGCATTCTGGTCGATGACGATGGCAATGCGACAGTCAATGTACATTGTCGTGACGTCCAGGACGACTTTGACCGCCATGTAAACGCACTCAAAAGGGCCTGAAATGGGAACGGCAATATTTATGGTACTGATGGTGTGTGGATACTGGTATAGCAGCCGCGATCTCTCCACACGCTTCAAATTTAAACGCACTTTCGGCTGGGATGTTTATTTTCTCGTTGCGCTTTACGGTTGCATTTTCGTACTACAGGGAATTATCGCTACCGGTATTTTATGGCTGATATTGCTTATTGCATCCGTCACCATGAACGCCCTGCCCGTCTGGTTTGGCCCGGAAGAACACCGCTTACAGATGGTGTTTATGAACTGGAGTTTTTTAGGTATTCAGGCTCCAGTAGTCATTATGCTGGCCTTCGCTATTTTCTTTTGCCTCTATCGCTCAAACTGGGCGATGAGTGCCAGACTGGATAGCAAAGGCCGACTCTCGTTATATAAAGAGCTGGCCAGCGCCAATAGTCTCGAAGGATTACTCTACCAGTGCATGGAAAGCGGACAACTGGTGTGGTTAACGCTGAAATCTCAGCGAATCTACATTGGTATGGTTCATGCGGCGACGTTTGATGCCAGCAATGCCAGTAACATTGTGGTCATTCCTATGCTGAGCGGCTATCGTGATAGCAACACAGGTGATTTTACTGTTGAGCACAATTACAGCGCCTGGTATGCCGATCATGATATTACGCTAACCTCAGACCCACAATGTGCCCTTGATTTTCGCAAGGTTATCCTGCTTGAACAGGTTGAGAGTTTCTCACTCTTTGATCCATCGCAGACTCTGGCATTAGGGATGCATAAAGAGAGTGTCATGTTTAAGGAAGGATAGTGGAAATCGCCCGCAGGATGCGGGCGAAACACAATTACGCGTTTAACTGGTAATCAAGCGTAATTTCAGCATTCAGTAGCTGTGAAACCGGGCAACCTGCTTTTGCTTTCTGGATGATAGCATCAAACGCGGACTGCTCAATTTGCGGCACAGAAACGTTGCTTTTCAGCGCCACTTTAGTGATTGCAAAACCACCGTCTTTCTTATCAAGAGAAACATCTGCGACAGTGTCAATTGACGTTGGCGTATAACCCTGCTCACCAAGCATCAGGGAAAGTGCCATTGAGAAACAGGCAGCATGTGCCGCACCAATCAGCTCTTCAGGGTTAGTGCCTTTCTCACCCTCAAAGCGAGTATTAAAACCATAAGGACTCTGATTAAGCACGCCGCTCTCAGTCGAAACCGTTCCTTTACCGCTTTTAATATCGCCTTCCCAGTGTGCCTGACCTTTCTTATGAATTGTCATAATTGACTCCTTTTTGTTGTCGAGTCATCAAGTATAGGCGCTATAACTGAGTGTGAGGCAAAAAGAGAGTGTTCCTAAAAAACGCTGGTCTGATTGCAAAATGAGCAGCAATAGCCGATGCTTTAAAGCCAGTTCGCCGTGCGGACTGTTATTAGGGTAACGTTTCGTCCGGCGCCTGCCGGGCTTGTCCTTGAAACCAGTAAAACAGGATTAAGGAGTAAGAATGAAATCGAACCGTCATGCACGCCATATCCTTGGACTCAACTATCGGGTCTCGAATCAGAAAAAAGTAGTTATTGAAGGTGAAAGCGAAAATTCCGTTACGCACACCCATGCCACCGGGCGCAAACGCCGCGCAGAATAGCGCTTTTCTCTGAACACGATCACGGACACCATCTTCTGAGGAAGATGGTGTTTTTTTATTTCTGTGATTTATTTTGCGGCCGCGGCCGCGGGGCTTTTTGACAAGCCCGTAACAATACTGTCAATATTATGCTCCATCAAATCATAGCTATTTTCATGCGTATAGTCGGTGCGTTCTCCACCTACGTTATACCCCGCTGCGATCAGTTTACTACGCAATTTTTCACCTTCTGCGCCGAGTTTTTCATTATCGGTTAACAGAATGATTGGGCAATCTTGTGTCAGGCCTTTGAGGTTTTTCTCAACCGAAAATTGCCCATTCAATGACTTAGACAGTGCACCGAGCGTTCCTGCCGGATTAATCATACAGTGTGCAGCCACGGCTTTACTCATACTTGGCATAGGGCGATCTAAAAATAGTCCTGACACCGCCATACCGTTTTGCTCTGCGTATCTGGTCAGTTCTGCGGCAACCGGCGCACCCATTGAGTATCCATGGATGATAATATTGGCCGGATCAATTTTTCTGTCGTTGACCAGATAATGCAGCATGGTCCGGGCGTCCTGATAAAGGCCTGCTTCAGATGGCGTCCCCTCACTCTCACCGTAACCGCGCATACTGACAGCAAGCACATCAAGGCCTTTTATCTGATACTGAAGGTTAGACCCAATCGTTTTGTGATCAAAAGGTGCACCCGATCCGTGTAAAAATAAAACAACACGATTCGTGTTATCAGTAGTGCCTTTTGAATCGACGCCCCAGTTATAATAACCGGATAGCTTTCCTGCCTCTCCTTCAAGAACCACTTTCTCGGCATGACCTGCTTTTACAGCCTGATTAAACAGCGCTTGAACTGCTGGTAATATGTTACGTCGTTCTTCCTGAGTTCCGAACAAAACATTATTAAAAAATTTTGTTGCTGGATTAGATGAAGCTCTGGACTTTGACGACTTTATATTGGTAACTTTTTGCGCATCAGTAATTGATGTGGTAATAACTCCATCACCTAACTTATCACGGATCATTTGACTAAGTTTAGTTCGAACAGTAGCGCTTTTAACTTGCTGTAAAGAACCATTTATTTCGTTGATTTCATTGAACGCCCTTATTAACCCCTTATCATGGGGATTAAATTCTGTTTCGGTCATAACTTTAGAATGAATTGATTCTAGTTTCTGACTGATTTTACTAATTGTTTTTTTAGAAATGTCAGAATTATTGGCTTTTAATAAAATAGCCTGATTGAGCGTGTGCGTTGAACTTATGCGGCCTAACATAGATTACCTACAAAAAAATTAATCATAATGATAAAGTACTGTAAGCAGTGTTACAGCTCCTCACCGACGCTGTTATTGCGTGGACAGATTCTTCGATACACCGCCGTTCGAAGACGCCCGGTTCATCACTCTCAGTGAATCGGCGATTGATATATCGACGACTTTATTCCCCAGTGATTCATTAACCAACCGGCTAATTTTTTCATAAACCTTATCGCTTTTAATTTTCTGTAAAGAATCGTTTATTAGGTTAATTTCTTTAAACGCCCTTATCAAGCCTTTATCGTTGGGATTTAACGGGGTTTCTATCATCACTTTCTGGTGGATTGACTTCAGTTTCTGACTGATCTTACCGAGCGTTTTATCAGATATATCCTCTTTATTAGCTTTCAGTAAAACAGCCTGATTGAGTGTATGACTTGAATTTATGCGACCAAACATAGCTTATCTCCAAAAATTTAATTGTAACGATGGGAGCGCAACAAAAATTGTAAAAAACGCTACAAGTTTTTTATACGGGGTTTCAAACTCAACTGTATCAAAAGTATGCCTTATACGTTTTTTAACTCAATTCGTCTGCCCGGATATTCTCCTTATCAAAAATAGTCATATGCTGCGTCTTTATAGGATGACAGGAACAAGCGTAAGCTCGCCCCTACGGGAATAATTCAACACATGATGTTACTCAGGAGAACGAACGGAGACAGAGGTATCCATTGGCTCTGATACGACGAGGGGATTGTAATCACGGACACTGATCCTTCCTGTCTTGCCGGACGGTTTTTACCACGTCTTCTTAGCGTCGTAAGTTAAATAAATCTTTGGTTATAATGTATGTTGTAACTAATAATCGAGCTTGCTCTGTTCTCTCTTTAATAGTCGCGTCATAAAAAAGGCCCCATCATCGGGGCCTCTTCATCACAAACCGTGTTGACTCTCTTTTTTTGCCTCCAGACGCTCCACATCCCGATACCAGCGCGGATGGTGCTTCTTCGCCCAGCGGCGGCTCACCTTACCTTCTACCATCCCCGTGATGGAGCCTTTGACCCAGAACGCCATATACATATGAATAAGAATGGCGTGGATTAAGATAATTGCCGAGGCGGCGTGTAGCAGCAAGCTATAGCGGATCACCTGAATCGGAAAGTAATGGGCAAAATAAGGACGCCAGATAACCACCCCAGTGACCAGCAGCACGAAAATCATGCTCATGATGGTCCAGAACATCATTTTCTGCCCGGCGTTATATTTCCCGACCCGGGCGACCTTATGCTCGTTCCCTTTCAGCACCTCAACAATTCCTTTCACCCAGGGAATATCCTGCTTATCCGGAATATTGTGATGCACAAAGCGTACAAACATAAACATCAGCGCAATAAAAATGACCACGCCAAAAAAGGGATGCAGGATACGACCCATTTGCGGCGTGCCGAAGGTTTCCGTCAGCCACTGGAGCGTTGGAAAGAAAAAAGAAATTCCCGACAGCGCCACCAGAAAGAAGCAAATTACTACCGTCCAGTGACAGGCCCGATCTATAAACCGGGTACGCACAATCCTTCTGGTATCACTCATGATGGTCCTCCTCCTCATCATCAACCTCTTTATTCGGACCGATACCGATATAGTGATAAATCAGCCCGGCAAAGGTCGCGACAAACCCAATGGCGGAAAGTGGCTTCAGAACGCCCTTCCATAACGTAACGGCTGTATCAATTTGCGGATCTTTTGCCAGACCATGATAAAGCTGGGGTCTGTCCGCATAATGCAGCACGTACATCACATGCGTGCCGCCCACGCCTTGTGGGTTATAAACTCCCGCATGTTGATACCCGCGCGCTTTCAGTTTACTCACCCGCCGATCCGCGATTTCCAGCATCTCCTGCTTGCTACCAAAATGGATGGCCCCGGTCGGACAGGTCTTCACGCAGGCAGGCTCCTGACCGACGCTCACCCGGTCAACACACAGCGTGCATTTATATACCCGGTTATCCTCTTTATTCAGCCGGGGAACGTTAAACGGACACCCGGCAATACAGTATCCGCACCCAATACAGTGTTGCGATTGAAAATCAACAATACCGTTAGCGTACTGAATAATCGCGCCGGCAGAAGGACATGCTTTGAGGCAGCCCGGATCGGCACAATGCATACAGCCGTCTTTACGAATCAGCCATTCGAGTCGCCCGTTCTCGTCGGTTTCACTAAAGCGCATCACCGTCCAGGATTTTGCGCTGAGATCGGCAGGGTTGTCATACACCCCGACGCAATGCCCCACCTCATCGCGAATATCATTCCATTCTGAACAGGCCACCTGGCAGGCTTTACAGCCCACACAGGAGGAAACATCGATAAGCTTGGCCACCTCCATTTTATAGTCACGCCCCTGCGGCGGCGGGGTGACTGAATTGGTGGCGGAGCGTTTAATAATGTCCTGAGTTTCTGACGCCATTTCTCGCTCCTTACATCTTCTCAATATTGACTAAAAACGCTTTATATTCCGGCGTCTGTGAATTGGCATCACCCACGTTGGGGGTCAGGGTATTGGCGATATAGCCTTTCTGCGCCACACCTTCATAGCCCCAGTGCAGCGGGATACCCACGGTTTCGACCTGCTGACCGTTCACCTGTAAGGTGTGCAAACGGCGGGTAACCACGGCAACGGCGCGAATAAAGCCGCGCTGACTGCTTACCGTGACCCAATCGCCATTCGCAATACCTTTCGCCGCCGCCAGTCCTTCGCTAATCTCAACGAATTGTTGTGGCTGGGCGATGGCGTTCAGACGGGCATGTTTAGTCCAGGTATGAAAATGTTCAGTCAGACGATAGGTTGTACCAACATACGGGAACCGGTCCTTTTTACCCAGGCGCGCCGCATCGTCGTCATACAAGCGAACCACCGGGCTGGAGATAACCTCAGGATGTAACGGATTGGTACCCAGCGGCGTTTCCATTGGCTCGTAATGTTCCGGAAACGGTCCTTCTGCCAGCTTATCGAGGGCAAAGAGACGTCCCAGCCCTTCCGGCTGCATAATAAATGGCCCGGTAGCACTGCCCGGCGGCGCGTTATTGAAATCAGGAATATCGTTGCCGTGCCAGGCCGTACCGTTCCATTCAATCAGCATCCGTTTCGGGTCCCAGGGTTTACCCTTGATATCCGCCGAGGCGCGGTTATACAGCACCCGACGATTTAGCGGCCACGCCCACGCCCAGCCGGCCGTATTGCCCAGACCCGACGGATCGGCATTATCGCGATTGGCCATCTGGTTTCCCTGCGCGGTCCAGCTCCCGCTGTAGATCCAACAGGACGAAGCGGTGGTGCCGTCATCGCGCAGCAGGGCAAAACTATTCAGCAACTGACCTTTTTTCGCCACCAGCACACCGCTGGCGTCATAAAGATCGGCCAGCGCCAGCCCATTATTCTCTTTCGCCACCTCTTCCGATTCGGGTTTATCCGGCTGCTTATATTCCCAGCCCATATTTAACAGCGGTTCAACACCTGCCCCCCCTTCGCGACGATACATATCGCGCAGGCGATGATAAATTCCGGCAATTATTTCGCCATCATTGAGTGCCTCACCCGGCGCATCCTGCCCCTTCCAGTGCCACTGTAGCCAGCGTCCTGAATTGGCAATAGAGCCATCCTCTTCGGCAAAGCAGGTTGACGGCAGGCGGAAAACTTCGGTCTGGATCGCCGCAGGATCGACATCATTCATCTCGCCGTGGTTTTGCCAGAACGTTGAGGTCTCCGTCACCAGTGGATCGATAACGATCAGGTATTTCAGTTTGCTGAGTGACTGCACGACCTTATTCTTATCCGGGAACGAGGCTACCGGGTTAAAGCCCTGACAGAAATAGCCGGTCACCTTTCCCTGATGCATCATGTTGAAGTACTTAATGACGTCGTATGACTGATCCCATTTCGGTAACCAGTCAAAACCCCAGTCATTCTCCTTCTGCGCTGCATCGCCGTAAAAGGCTTTCATCAGGCTGACGAAGAACTTCGGATAGTTGCTCCAGTAGTTCACCTGATCCGCCAGCGTGGCTTTCGGCGTACTGGCTGTCAGATAGGTGTGCAGCGACGTTTGTTTCTCCGACGGCAGGGTCAGATAACCCGGCAGGCTGGTAGACAGCAGGCCAAGATCGGTTAATCCCTGGATATTCGAGTGCCCGCGCAGGGCGTTAACACCGCCGCCCGCCATCCCCATATTGCCCAGCAATAGCTGGATCATGGCCATGGTACGGATGTTCTGTGCGCCGACGGTATGCTGCGTCCAGCCCAGCGCATACAGAAACGTAGTGGTACGATCGGCAACACTAGTCGAGGCCAGCGCTTCGCATACCTTCAAAAAATCGGCTTTCGGCGTACCGCAAATGTTCTCCACCACATCGGGGGTATAGCGGGAAACATGCTGTTTCAGCAGATTCCATACGCAGCGCGGATGACGCAGAGAATCATCACGACGTGCATAGCCGTTTTCATCGAACTGATAATTCCACGACGCTTTGTCGTATTGACGTTTTTGCGCGTCGTAGCCGCTAAACAAGCCATCATCAAAACTAAAATCGTCGCGCACCAGTAAACTGGCGTTGGTATAATGCCTGACATACTCCGCATTGATTTTTTGATTCTGGATCAGATACAGCAGTACGCCGGACAAAAAGGTAATGTCCGTGCCGGAGCGGATCGGCGCATAAATATCCGCGACCGAGGCCGTGCGGGTAAAGCGCGGATCGACCACGATCAGCAGTGCATCGTTATTATTCTTCGCTTCCATCGCCCAGCGGAACCCCACCGGATGCGCTTCTGCGGCATTCCCCCCCATTACCATAACAACGTTGGCGTTTTTGATATCAACCCAGTGGTTGGTCATCGCACCGCGACCAAATGTTGGAGCAAGACTTGCTACCGTTGGTCCGTGTCAGACGCGCGCCTGGTTATCAACTGCCAGCATCCCCAGCGAGCGCACAAATTTCTGGGTCAACATTCCGGTTTCATTACTGGCCGCCGAAGCACACAGCATCCCGGTGGTGAGCCAGCGGTTAACCGTCACACCCTCATCATTTTTTTCGATAAAGTGAGCATCGCGATCGGCTTTCATCAGGCGAGCGATACGTGTGAAAGCGTCCTCCCAGCTAATACGCTGCCATTTATCATCACCCGGTGCGCGATACTGCGGATAACGCAGACGGTTATCACTATGAATATAATCCAGCAGTCCTGCGCCTTTCGGGCACAGTGCGCCGCGGCTAACCGGGTGATCCGGATCGCCTTCAATATGGTAAATCGTTTCTTTAGTATTCTTCGCCCCGTCGCCGAGGCTGTACATGAATAATCCACACCCTACGGAACAGTATGTGCAGGTATTACGGATCTCTTTCGCGCGTAGCAGTTTATAGTTACGCGTTTGAGCCAGCGCCATTTCAGGTGCAAATCCCAACGCTGCCGCCGTGGTTCCGGCCATACCGCCCGCGCAGAGTTTAAAAAACCTTCTGCGACTAATGTCCATTGCATTCCTCATTATTCTGATATGTCCTGCGGCAGGCAAACTAACAGCAAAACCCCTGATTTTTTTGCGTCAAATCAAGTCTCGTTGTTGACGCCCTCTAAATAGTCGGGGCATTCGGCTTTTATTAATCCTTAGGAAGTAGTACGTTCGGCATCAGGCAATAAAAATGTTATAACTGCGGTTTGCCAATGTAATGTATTAAGTTTTCTGAGTAATTATGACCAGACAACGCGCAACAGCGATCGGGCTTATTGCCATTGTATTGTGGAGCACTATGGTGGGGCTTATCCGCGGCGTCACTGAGGGACTGGGACCTGTTGGTGGGGCGGCAATGATCTACACGCTCAGCGGGTTATTATTACTGTTTACCGTTGGCTTTCCGGATATTCGTCACTTTCCTCGCCGCTATTTGCTGGCAGGTGCCGCGCTGTTTGTGTGCTACGAAATTTGCCTCTCCCTTTCACTGGGCTATGCTGCAACCCGTCATCAGGCTATTGAAGCTGGTATGGTAAATTATCTCTGGCCGGGGCTGACTATTTTATTTGCCATCCTGTTTAACGGCCAGCGCACTAATGCCTGGATAGTGCCCGGACTGCTGCTGTGTATTATCGGCGTTGGCTGGGTGCTCGGCGGGGACGATGGATTCGTCATTGATGATATTATCCGCAATATTACCGCCAGTCCGCTGAGTTATATTCTGGCGTTTTGTGGGGCGATTATCTGGGCGGGGTATTGTACTGTCACCCGCAAATACGCACAGGGCAATAACGGCATTACGCTGTTTATTATCCTGACCGCACTCACGCTGTGGTTGAAATATGCGTTCTCTGCACAGCCGCCGATGCTACTTAGCGGGCCGATCGTACTTAAACTGGTACTGGTCGCGCTGGCGCTGGGTTTTGGTTACGCCGCCTGGAACGTCGGCATTCTTCACGGTAATGTTACCCTGCTGGCAACCGCCTCTTACTTTACGCCGATACTCTCCTCGGCGCTGGCAGCGTTTTTACTCAACGCCGATTTATCGTGGGCATTCTGGCAGGGAGCCTGCATGGTCTGCGCAGGCTCCCTGCTGTGCTGGTTTGCAATCAGGCAACGTTAAGCGGACGCTTTCTGCACCTTTGCCAGGCTGAACCAGATCCCCATCGCCAGCACCAGCAACATTCCACCCGCTGAAAAGAGCGCGACACTGTGTGAACTGATGAACGCCTCTTTTGCCGCTGCGATCAGCGGATGCGCGAGGCTTTCATCCAGAGTCGCGGCTAGCTGCACCGCTTCGGCGATGGACGATGTCGCCTGTCCGCTCTGTTCAGCCGTCAGTCCGGCGGGCAAAACCACGGAGGATGTATAGCTGCGACTGAGGATCACGCCAAACAGGGCAATCCCCATTCCTGCACCTAATTCATAGGCCATGGTTTCGATTGCACCCGCTGCCGCCGCTTTCTCTTTTGGTGCCGCCGCCATAATGGCAGCAGTCGACGCCAGCAGTGCACTGGCCGCACTGAAGCCTAACATCGCCATCAGCCCCCATGCCTGCCAGGGCTGCGTGCTGAAACTGGTCATCGACAGTCCGAGAAAACTCAGTGCGCTGAGCATCATACCGCCTGTCGCAACATAACGTAATCCAAAACGCGAGACCAGCAGACCGGCAACCGGCCCGCTAAAGCCGCTCGCCAGCATAACCGGCAGCATAAACAATCCGGCGGCAAATGGCGTTTTATCATGAACGAACTGTAACTCCTGCGCCATCAGCAGTTCAAAACCGACCAGGGTGATCATGGCGGTCATCGCCATCACTACACCGCTTAGAATAACAGGATGGGTAAACAGGCGCAGATCAATCATCGGCATTGACGTTTGCAGCTGGAGACGAATAAACAGGGTTAATAGCACACCTCCCGTCACCATAATCGCCAGCACCATTACCATCGCCTGCTGTCCTTTCATCCCGGTTTTAATGCCATACACCAGCAGCAATATCGCCGTAATCAGCAACAGAGCGTGAGTCAGATTAAGCGGCTGTTCCCGTCGCCCTGTCTGGCGGGGCAACAGCCAGGCCCCGCATATCAGTACCAACAAAATGACGGGCACATTGATCAAAAAAATGGCGCTCCAGTGAAAATGTGCCAGCACCATTCCACCGAGTAGCGGACCGAAAGCTGCGCCACCCGATCCTACAGCGGTCCAGATCCCGAGCGCGATGTTGCGCTCGCGGGTGCGGATGAACGTGGTGCGTATTCCGGCAAGCGTCGCCGGGAGGATCATTGCCGCCCCGCCCGCCAGCACCACCCGGCTCATAATCAGCCATTCTGCGCTCTGGGCCAGCGCAGCCAGCAGAGACGCGATGCCAAATATTCCGCTGCCAAGCATCAGCAGACGCTTATAACCTATTCTGTCACCGAGCGCTCCCATGGGTAGTACCAGCCCGGCCATAACCAGGGAATAGATATCAATAATCCACAACAATTCATTCCCGGAAGCGCCAAGCGTCAGGCTTAGCGTCGGGGCCGCCACATGCAACACGGTGGCATCAATAGCCACCGGAATATAAACCAGCACGATAATCAGTAAAGTCAGCCACTGACGAGACATAGATCCATCCTCAAATTCAAAACTGGACACCCGTCCAACTCTGACGATCCTACGGAAAGTTGAACACTTGTCCAGCTTTTTTGTTATTCTGCTACACAGCGGATTTAGTGAGGAAAAGAAGGTTATGAGCTATCTGAATCGTGAGGAGCGTCGGGAGCATATACTGCAGGCCGCCATGCGTGTGGCGCTGGACAACGGATTTACCGCCATGACCGTGCGGCGTATTGCCAGCGAGGCGGGTGTCGCCACCGGTCAGGTACATCATCATTTTATCTCGGGCGCCGAACTTAAATCGCTGGCCTTTATCCGCGTTATTCGCGCCCTGCTTGACGTTGATGCGCTACCAGCAGATGCCAGCTGTCACCAGAAATTGTTGTCCATGCTGGGCAGTGATGATGAACGGTTTGAAAAATATATTCGTCTGTGGCGTGAAGCACAGATCCTTGCCGTCAAAGATGATGACATTAAAGGGGCCTATATTCTGACCATGGAAATGTGGCATGACGAAACGGTGAGTATTATTCATCAGGGCTGTCTGGCCGGTGAATTTACCCTCTCGGACAGCGCAGAAAATGTTGCCTGGCGGCTGATTTCACTGGTCTGTGGTCTGGACAGTATTCACGTACTGGGGATGACGGCCCTCGATCAGGCCGCTTTTGAGCGCCATCTGACCCGCGTTATTGCCCTTGAGCTGAAAGCGCCTGAATGATAATTTTCGCGCCCCACCGTTTTAGCGTGGAGCGCGCTGACTATTTTCCCGCCTGCGGGTGAGTATCGAATCCGGCCATCACGGCGGCCAGCGCATCCTCGGTGAAGCCGTAACGCGGATCGCTCACCCCAAGACCGAAACGTTCCTGTAGCGTGTGATACAGTGCCGGGACGTCAGGAAGCGTAAACTGCTCGACGACCCGATCGTCCTGCCAGTGGGTAAAATGAAAATTGGTCAGCGTCAGTTTACCGCCGTCCGGCAGGTGGCGGCACATCAGCAAATGATGCAGGAAATGCGACTGCGGCCAGTGTGCCGACCAGAAATTTCCCATCATAAAATCTGCCAGATACTGCTGCGTCAGATCGAAACGGTACATGGATTGCCAGCGCTGATGGTGCAGAAACTGCAATATCCAGTCGTTGCCCTCCTGCTGCAGACGATAACAACCATGCGGCGTCTCCTGTTCACTATCGGCCAGCAGCCGGACTGGCGCGGTCAGGGTCTGACTACCAAAACCGACGTCGGCAATCCAGCGCTCACCGTCAAGCTCTACCAGCAGCAGCCGGTGGGTACGCGGCGGCATCTGCTCCGGATTAGCCAGCACCACCCGCCCCAGTAAACTGCGCACCTGAAAACCAATCTCCACCAGCGCGCGCTCAAGCAGACCATTTTGTTCAAAACAATAGCCGCCGCGCCGGGCGGTAATCAGTTTGTCTTCCAGAGAACGGTCGTCGAGCAGGATCTCTCCCGGCAGCAAAACATCCAGATTCTCAAACGGCACGGTGCAGTTATGCCGTAAATGTATTTCCCGCAGGGTGGCAAGATCCACTGTGGGTTGTGATTCAACGTTCAGTCGGGATAAATAAGCGTGTAAAAACGGGGTCATCAACGGCTCCGGTAAAAATTATTTTCCCTGTTATACCCTGGATTTTTCACGCCAGCGGTGAATTCGTGCGATCTACTGCCTTTCATTACGCTGCAATATCGCCAGCGCGCTTAGCATCAGGATCAGCCCCGTCACCAGCGTCAGGGTTGCCATTGCCATTCCCTGTCCGGGCGATCCCTGCTCAAACTGTCGCCAGATAAACACGGCTACCGTCTGAGTGCCCGCCGGAGCAAGCAACAGCGATGTCACCAGTTCGCGTGAGGCGATGGCAAAAACCATCAGCATGGCTGCCAGCATTGCCGGGAATACCAGCGGCAGAACGATCAGCCGCAGCGCCTGAAGCGAGGATGCACCGTGCACCCGGGCAGCGGATTCCAGATTACCCCCTAACTGACGCAGCGCACTGCCTACATAACGGACCGGCCAGGGCAGCAATAAGCAGCAGTAAGAAAGTAACAGAATGAGCCAGGTATTGTAGGGTGAAACCGGCCAGAACGTGCGGTTCCACAGCAGGATCAACCCCACACCAACCACAATACCGGGCAGCGCCGCCGGCATCAGCGACAGCGCATCAATAATACCGCGTCCTTTTATCTTTTGCACCACCACCAGCCACGCCGCCAGCAGCCCGACCAGGCCGGTAATAAGCGCAGCGCAAAACGCCAGCGACAGGCTGGTCCCCAGCGCAGAAATCGCATCACCCTGCTGGCTAAAAAGTGCCGCGTAATGTGACAACGTCACGTTACCCCATGATGCGCCGCCGGATAACGTTGCCGTAAGGCTGGTGATCACCATGGATATTCCCGGTAATCCCACTGCCAGAAAACCCACCCCGCTCATGGCTACCACCACCGGGATAATCCATTTGCCCGGATGCATGCCGCTATTTTCCGCAGGCTTGCCGGTGATACTGGTGACTTCTTTGTCCCCGACCAGACGGCGCTGCAGCCACCAGCCGCCAAGCGCTACGGCAATCAGTACCAGCGACAGTAAAGAGGCACCGGGAAGATCAACCGGCCAGTCGGCCAGCTTTTTCTCAATGCCGACGGTCAGCATCACGACACCGGCGCGGGAACCAAGCGCTGCCGGCACGCCGTACTCTTCAATCGCCAGGATAAATGACAACAGCACTCCCGCCGCCAGCGCCGGGGAAACCATCGGCAAGGTAATATGCCAGAAAGCGCGCCAGGCGCTGGCTCCGTGCACGCGGGCTACCAGCGCAAGCCGTTGACCGCTGGCCATCAGGCTGCGCGAAACGGCAAAATAGATAACCGGGAAAATATTCAGGGTCATCACCAGAATAATCCCTGCCCGGCTGAACAATACGTCGTTCAGATTGACCCCGGTAAATTGCTCCAGATAGCCGTGGGTTTGTAGCACCAGCGTCCACGACAGCGCCACGATATACGGCGGAGTAAGAAAAGGGATCAGGAACAGCACATCCCACAGTTTTGCCAGCGGAAGGTGAAACAGTCCCCGGGCCACTCCCAGAGGCAGGCCGATAACCGCGCTCAACGCGGCAACCACCACGGCGATGGTTAACGTTCCCCCCAGCATAGCCGGAAGGCCAGGATCGCTGATCAGCGGCATAATACCGGCGAATGGTGAACGCCATGAGCCGGCGCTAAAGTCGGGAAAAATCGCTTGCAAAATGATAAATAGCAGCGGTAAAGCGACCAGCACCAGCAGCATCGCCAGTGTAAAGACCGGGATCAATTTTTGTTTCACAAGTCAGTCCTGACGGCGGAGTGGTCCCCGCCGGACGCGTTATTGCGCGAAGAGTTGATTAAAGCGGGTAAGTACGCTGCTGCGTTCACTGCTGCCGTCACTGGTGGTCGGCAAAATGTGAAGTTCATCAAGCAGCGGACGTTTGGCTTTGATATCGCTACGGGCAGGCATCAGCCAGGCATCAGCGACCCGCATTTGCCCTTCCGTAGACAAAATATAATCAATAAAGCCTTTTGCCTCATCAGCCTGTCTGGTGGTTTTGAGGATCATCATCGGGCGCGGAGCAATGACTGTCCCGCTGGCCGGAAAAATCACTTTTAGCGACTCGCCCTGGCTGATATTGCCATAGGAGACATAATCCACCGCGCCGAAAACCGCCGCTTTCGCCCCCTGCATCACCGGCGTCACTGCCTGCGCATTGGGACCACTGACCACCATGCCGTTGTTCTTAAGCGCAGCAAACAGGCTCCAGGCTTTATCTCCCATGTCATGTTGCAACCCAATCAACAGATCAAGTGACGCGCCCGACAGCGCCGGATCGGGGGTAGTCACTTTATCTTTAAATGCCGGTCCGGTCAGGTCCTGCCACTCTTTGGGTTCTGGCGTTCCGCTCTTGCTGTTCCAGACGATACCCAGTGCCGATACGCCCTGGGCCACAAAATCGCTGGATTTTAGACGGGCAGGCACATTAGCGGCATTCGCGCTTTGATAAGGCAGCAACCAGCCGCGCTGGTGTAAATCTTCTGCCGTATCCCACGAGGCGGAAATGAGGATATCCGCCTGCGGATTGGCCTGCTCGGCCTCCAGTCGTGCCATCACTTTACCGGTTGTGGCCTGAAATACATTTACTTTCACGCCGGTTTTCTTTTCATAATCGCTGGCAAGATTTTTCGCCAGTGTGCCCGGCCCTGCGGTATAGACGGTGAGCGCATGTGCGCTGGATAGTATGACAGATGACAACATGATGGCGAGGGCCACTCCTTGTTTTACGGATAGTACGGATGTCATGCGGGTTCCCCTGAGGATGAAGTAACAGTACGGATCGCGGCAATACTGCCGCCAGAAAGATGCACAACGCGATCGGCCAGCAGCTCGGCTTCCCGGCGGTCATGCGTAACATACACCGCGGTCGTCCCCAACTGGCGCAGTAGCTGGCCCATTTCCAGACACAGCGACTCGCGTAGCTCGCTATCAAGATTGGATAGTGGCTCATCGAATAACAGCACCCGCGGCTCCGCGACAATCGCCCGCGCCAGCGCCACCCGCTGCTGCTGCCCGCCGGACAAACCGGAGGGTTTACGTCCGGCGAACGCCGCCAGTCCGACCCGCTGGAGTGCCAGGGCTACGCGCCGTTCCCGCTCCGCCCGCGCAACATCGCGCATTCGCAGCGGAAAGGCGACATTCTGCGCCACCGTCATGTGCGGCCACAGGGCATAGTCCTGAAAGACCATTCCGATATCGCGCGCTTCGGGTGGCAGCGACCAGCCGCGCATCGCCACCCGCCGTTCGCCAAAAAAGATCTCGCCCCCGGCAGGCTGTGCCAGTCCGGCCAGCAAGCGTAACAGCGTACTTTTGCCGCAGCCGGATGGCCCCAGGAGCGCCACAATGCTGCCGGGTTCGATATGCAGATCGATATGATTGAGGATATTTTGAGTGCCGAAAGCGAACGAAACGCCTTGTAGCGAGATTGAGGTGAATGCGTGCATTAGCGCCCTCCTGTTACGGAAAGCATGCCGCGCCCTGCGGTCACTGGCCGCCGGGCCGCACTCACCTGTGAGAAACACAGGGGAGCCATCATATTGTTATCCTCTTTGGGACTTAATCTGGCAGTGACTATAGGCAGGAGAGATGACGGAAGAATGACGGTTTTGTGGCGATTTAAAGTGAGGCAAAAAGCAGACCCGGCACGCGCCGGGCCGTTGAGGCGCGCTGTAAGCACCTCAAATCTTAACGTTACATACTGTATCCGGGCTTCTTGATGAGCGTATCCATCTGCGGAGCGATTTCACTGTCCCAGACCTGCTGCCACGCCTCCTGCTTAACGTTATTTAGCGCAATGGAAACTGAGCGCTCCTGGCTTTGCAGATGGCGAACGATAACCTGAGTAATGTCATCCGCCAGCGCGGATTTTTGTTCGTCGGTTAGATCGCGGGGAAAGCATTTAATATCAATGTGCGGCATGGTTTTCTCCTTCGGGAATAAACCTTAACGCTAGCATAAAAACCAGCGCGCTATTTATCATTACGCCGACTCACGTTCAACCAGATGGAAACCGATATCAATAATGTTTTCGTCCTGCTCAACGCCTTCAATACGGTCTGCCAGTAGCGTGGCGGCGCGATAGCCGATCTCATGACGATCAATACTGACAGTGGTTATGGCCGGCCGGTTGCTGGCAGCAAAATCCAGATCGCCAAATCCAATCACCGCGAGATCCCGCGGAACCGTCAGCCCCCGACTTTCCGCTTCCATTATCGCGCCTTGGGCGAGGGTGTCCGAGCTACAGACGATAACGTCATAGGTATCCTGCGCCAGCAGGGAAGCCAGCCCGCTGCGCCCCAGCGCCAGCGAGGCCGGCAGCGGCACATCAATTTGTCCCGGCTCGGCGAGACCATAACGTTTAAGCACATCACACAGACCGTTTTTACGCTGCGCGCCCCGCAGGTCAGCGGTCCACAATAACCCCGCTTTACGATACCCCTTGCGCAGAAGATACTCCCCGGTCGCAATACCGATTTTCTCATGCGAGAACCCCACCAGCATATCCAGCGGCGTGGGCGTCAGATCCCAAATCTCCACGACCGGAATAGCCGTATTAAGAATGATTTTACGCAGGTCCGGCGAATGATGAATACCCGTCAGCACTACACCATCCGGGCGGCGGGACAACAATGTGGATACCAGTTCAGATTCAGTCTGCTGGGTGTATCCGGCCACGCACAGCAGCATGTGATAACCCCGCAGCGCCAGCGCATCACTTAATGCCTGGATAGTATCGACAAACATATTGTTGTTAATTTGTGGCACCACAACTGCAATCAGCCGACTCCGGCGTGAGGCAAGCCCGCCCGCCAGGGCATTCGGAATATAGCCGGTGACCCGTACCGCCTGAAGTACTTTATCGACGGTTTTTGGCCGAACAAGGTGCGGGGTATTCAGCGCCCGGCTCACCGTCATTGAGGATAAACCTGCGGTGCGGGCCACGTCTTCGAGTGTCGGTGCATGGGTCATTTTTGAACGCTTCACGGCGCAGCCTTTTGAGATCTTGTTGGGGGAATTAACATTATTAATGATATACCGCCCCATTACCAGAATAAGACCATTTTTTAGCCAAATATCAATCTGTTAACGACAAAACATTGTCTTTTAATGTTATCGCTAACATTTTAAATTGCACTCGTTGCCTGACGCGTCCGGAATGTGATACCCCTCTTAATAATGGGGGCATTTTAAGCCATATTTGTGATCGACTGTACATAAATAGTACGTGCTGCTGGCAACACGATAACACAGGAGATAGAAATGTTAGCGCAAACATTTTAGTTCACCTGGAGAGTAAAATGACCACAAGCGCCAATTCAGATGCTGTTTCCTACGCCCGCGTTTCAGGGATAAAAACCGCCGCTGAAACCGGGGATCGTATTGAGTGGGTAAAACTGTCGCTGGCTTTTTTACCGCTGGCGACACCGGTCAGTGATGCAAAAGTACTGACCGGACGTCAAAAACCGCTGACCGAAGTCGCGATTATCATCGCTGAAATTCGCAGCCGTGACGGCCATGAAGGCGTCGGTTTTAGCTATTCCAAACGTGCCGGAGGCCAGGGCATTTATGCCCATGCCAAAGAAATTGCCGATAATCTGCTCGGTGAAGATCCCAACGATATCGACAAAATTTACAGCAAACTGCTGTGGGCCGGAGCCTCCGTTGGCCGCAGCGGAATGGCGGTGCAGGCTATCTCCCCTATCGATATAGCCCTGTGGGATATGAAAGCCAAACGCGCCGGACTGCCGCTGGCTAAACTGCTTGGATCGCATCGTGATTCGGTACAGTGCTACAACACCTCCGGCGGCTTCCTGCACACGCCGCTGGATCAGGTGCTGAAGAATGTGGTTATTTCGCAAGAAAATGGTATCGGCGGTATCAAACTTAAAGTGGGCCAGCCAAATACCGCAGAAGATATTCGCCGCCTGACGGCTGTGCGTGAAGCGCTGGGTGATGATTTTCCGCTAATGGTTGACGCCAATCAGCAGTGGGATCGCGAAACCGCCATCCGCATGGGGCGTAAGATGGAACAGTTTAATCTGATCTGGATCGAAGAGCCGCTGGATGCTTACGACGTTGAAGGCCACGCCCAGCTGGCTGCCGCCCTGGACACGCCGATTGCGACCGGTGAAATGTTGACCAGCTTCCGCGAGCATGAGCAGTTGATCCTCGGTAACGCCAGCGACTACGTTCAGCCGGACGCCCCGCGGGTTGGCGGCATCTCACCGTTTCTGAAAATTATGGATCTGGCCGCCAAACATGGTCGCAAACTGGCTCCCCATTTTGCGATGGAAGTGCATTTGCATCTGTCTGCCGCCTACCCGCTGGAGCCGTGGCTGGAGCATTTTGAATGGCTGAATCCGCTGTTCAACGAACAGCTGGAGCTACGTGACGGACGGATGTGGATCTCTGAGCGTCATGGTCTGGGATTCAGTATTAGCGAGCAGGCCCGCCGCTGGACACAATTAACCTGCGAGTTTGGGAAACGCCCTTAACCTCAGGCTGCCCTGTACCCTGGCGGGACGTCATTGCCCGCCACCCTACCCGATAAAATAAAATTCAACCCTGTTAAGGAGTTGGTTATGACGACGCGTATTGCACGCACTAATGTGCGTCACGGCATTCTGTTATTTTTATTTTTGGCCACCGTATTTAATTATGCCGACCGTGCCACGCTTTCGGTAGTGGCACCGATCATGAGTAAAGAATTAGGGTTTGACGCGGAAGAGTTAGGGCTGGCGTTTTCTGTTTTTGGCATTTCTTATGTCATTATGCAAATACCGGGGGGATGGCTGCTGGATAAATATGGCTCACGGCTGATTTACGGCTGTGCATTAATTGCCTGGTCATTGGTAACCATGTTTCAGGGTACTATTTATTTGTTCGCCAGCCCGCTGATTGTCCTGGTGATCCTGCGGCTAATGATGGGCGCGATAGAAGCCCCGGCATTTCCGGCTAATAGTCGCCTGAGCGTCCAGTGGTTTCCGAATAAAGAGCGTGGTTTCGTCACCTCGGTTTATCAGGCGGCACAGTATATCTCGCTTGGCATTATTACGCCGCTGATGACCATTATTTTGCATAATCTAAGCTGGCATTATGTCTTCTATTACATTGGCGCTATTGGCGTCGTGCTGGGAATATTCTGGCTGATAAAAGTCCGCGACCCGCTACAGCATCCAAAAATTAATCAGCAGGAAATGGATTATATCCGTGAAGGCGGCGGAGAACCGACACTTGGCACCAAAAAAGATCAGCCGAAACTGTCCCTAGCCCAGATTAAAAGCGTCTGCGTGAACCGAATGATGATCGGCGTCTATATCGGGCAATTTTGCGTCACCTCTATAACCTGGTTTTTCCTGACCTGGTTTCCAACGTACCTGTATGAAGCCAAAGGGATGTCGATCCTGAAAGTCGGTTTTATCGCCAGTATTCCGGCGATTGCCGGATTTATCGGTGGCCTGCTCGGGGGTATCACTTCGGACTGGCTGCTGAAACGTGGTTACAGTCTGACCATTGCACGAAAACTGCCGGTTATTTGTGGGATGTTGCTCTCCTGCGTCATCGTGGTCGCCAATTACACCTCTTCAGAAGTAGTGGTGATTGGCGCAATGAGCCTCGCCTTCTTTGCCAAAGGCTTTGGTAATCTCGGCTGGTGCGTACTGAGCGATACCTCGCCGAAGGAAGTGCTGGGGATTGCCGGCGGGGTCTTTAATATGTGCGGCAATATGGCGAGTATCGTCACCCCGCTGGTGATCGGCATGATCATCGCCAATACCCACTCTTTTGATTATGCCATTTTGTACGTGGGCTCAATGGGACTGATCGGCCTGATCTCTTATCTGTTTATTGTGGGTCCACTCGATCGCATTCAGTTAACGCCAGCAACTACCCGATCCTGATATGGCGAACTTTCGCCACGCTGTTCCAGGTCTGAACTCCCCGGAACAGCGTTTTTTTGCCGTTACCAGGTGATCCCCGGCGGATTAATTTGTGAAGCTGAAACCGCCTCGCCCTGCTCCCCCCATCGTGCCAGTACCTGCTGATACTCACCGCGTGCAATCGCGCCGTTTAGCGCCGCCTGCAATGCATTGACCAGACCATTGCCTTTTTTAGTCGTAGTCGCTACCGACGCCTTTTTCGGTCCCAGCCCTGCTACCCGGGTTTTGCCTGTTAATGCGGCTTTATACGACGCCACAGACTGTGGGCCAAAAATCACATCCGCGCGTCCGGACTGAATATACAGATTGCCTGAGGCATCATCGGTTAAATAGATCGGCTGCGCAGGCTGACGCCCGGCCTGTTCATTTTCCGCATTCCAGCTAAGCAGGATGCGTTCCTGATTGGTACCTGAGCCGACAATCACTTTCATTCCGGCGAGATCTTCTGCCTTATTAATGTGCGTTATCGGGCTGGTGGATTTAACCGAAAACGCCAGATGATCGTCGCGGTAGGTGGCGAAATCAAATTTCTCTTTGCGCTGCTCCGTGACCGCAATATTGACCAGGGCGACATCATAGCGCCCGGAGGAAATCCCCAGCGGCCAGTCTTCCCATGCGACTGGCACCAGCTTCAGATTCAGGCCAAGGCTTTTGGCCAGCAGGCGGGCAATATCCGGATCGCTACCAATACGGGTCCGGTTATCGCTCGCCAACAGGGCCAGCGGCGGCGAATTAAGCGCAGAAATAGCCACCGTCAGCGTTCCCGGTTCAACAAAGCGGTAATTCGCCGGAATACGGGCAATGGCCGTCTCATCACGCGTGACCGGTAGCGGCTGTTCATTAGCTTTCAAATCCGGGGTACTGTTCGCCAGAGTCGAAGCGCTTAATACGATAAGCGCCAGAAGCGTATATTTCATGACAATACCTTTGATAAGAACTGACGGGTGCGCGGATGCTGCGGGTGATTAAGAACCTGCTCGCTACTACCCTGCTCGACGATTTTTCCATCGACCATAAACACCACCTGATCGGCTACCTCGCGCGCGAAACCAATCTCATGGGTGACCACCACCAGCGTGGTGCCGGAACGGGCCAGCTTTTTGATAACATCCAGGACTTCTCCCACCAGCTCTGGATCCAGCGCTGAGGTCGGTTCATCGAAAAGCATGACCCGTGGACGTAGGGCCAGCGCGCGGGCGATAGCAATGCGCTGCTGTTGTCCGCCAGAGAGATGCCGCGACCAGGCATCGGCTTTATCCCGAAGCCCGACGATATCCAGTAGTTCATAAGCGCGCGCTACCGCGTCCCGCCGCCGCAGCTGACGGTGAGCAACGGGAGCCTCAATCAGATTTTCCAGCACCGTGAGGTGCGGGAATAAATTAAAATTCTGAAAGACATACCCAACGTTAATTCGCTGGCGCAGGATCTCTTTTTCTTTTAGCTCATACAGCTTGTCACCCTGTAAGCGATAGCCGATATACTCACCGTCAATCTGAATAAATCCCTCGTCAACGCGTTCGAGGTGATTAATGGTTCGCAGCAGCGTCGACTTTCCCGATCCTGACGGTCCGAGGATCACGGTGACGGTGCCCGGCGCAATATCAAGCGTGACGTCATTCAGCGCTTTGTGGCGGCCAAAATATTTACTGACGCCGGTAATGGAGATATGACCTTCAGGAGAGGTGGGCATGGGCAGGCTCCTGCGATGATGAAACAACGGATGAAGTTGAAATGCTGCGGGGAAGCGGCGCCGGATTAATCGCCGAACGCCGCTCGCTGCGGGCCATCCAGCGCTCAACCAGATACTGGATCAGCGACAGCACGCTGGTGATCGCCAGATACCAGACCGCGCCGACCATTAGCAGAGGGATCACTTCCTGAGTGCGGTTGTAGATCATCTGAATGGTGTAGAACAGTTCCGGCATGGCCAGGACGTAAACCATTGCTGTGCCTTTAGCGAGGCTAATGATTTCATTAAACCCGGCGGGAAGAATGGTGCGCAGCGCCTGCGGCAGAATAATCCGCACGGTGCGTCGCCAGGCCGGAAGACCGAGCGCGGCGGCGGCTTCATACTGACCATGATCGACGCCTAAAAAACCACCGCGAATGATTTCCGCCGTATAGGCACTTTGTACCAGCGTCAGCCCTACCACGGCGGTGGAAAATTGCCCCAGCACATTGATGGTTTCATATTTCCCCCAGGCAATCTGCGTAAAGGGAATACCGAGCGACAGGGTGTCGTAGAGATACGAGAAGTTATACAGAATAATCAGCACGACAATCAGCGGTAATGAGCGAAATAGCCAGATGTAACTCCACGCCAGGCTGTTTAACAGCCATGACGATGAGAGCCGCGCCAGCGCCAGCATCCCGCCCAGTATCACGCTCAATACCGTGCCAATCAGGGTTAATAACAGCGTTTGTCCGAGTCCTTCGAGGATCACCGGGTCAAAGAACCAGCGGGCGAAGACCGCCCATTCCCAGCGTGGATTGAACGCAACGGACTGGATCACTGCTGCCAGTACAAACAGGGCGACCAGCGCCCCCGCAGTACGTAGCGGATAGCGGGCCGGAACCACTTTAATTTTTTCAGCGCTTTTCATACTGACTCCTCAGGCACTCTTACTCAGGCGGGCTGATAATAGTTTGCTAAAGCGCAGCCGCCCGTCATAAGGCGGCAGGCTGTACTCGTGCGGATCGCGCGTCAGATCAAAATGCGGGGTATAGTCCAGGCTCAGATACAGTCGGACCGCTTCCGGCTGACGAAAGCCGGTAGTCAGATAAATATGGCTATACCCTGCCTGGAGCGCACGTCGCTCCAGTTCCTGAACCACACGGCCCGCCAGCCCCTGCTGGCGCAGGCGCGGATGGGTCCAGATGCGCTTAATTTCGGCTGTACGATCGTCAAACGGTTTGTAGGCGCCGGTAGCAATAATCTCGCCTTCACGCTCCAGCACCAGAAATACCCCCTGTGGCGCAAGATAGTGTTCGCTGATTTCAACCTCGGCATCACGGGAAAAATAATCGCCATAACGTGCAGCGTAATCAGCAAATAAGCCCTCGATAACTGGCTGAAGTTCGGCAGCGTCCGGGGAAATATCGCGAAAATAATCACTCATGTTACGCACCTCAGTCGCCAAGTCCTGCCGGGTTAATTTCCGACCGGGCAATGCGCTCAACGCTTTCTCCCCAGCGTTTCAAAACTTTATCGTAATCGCCGCTTTGAATGACCCCGTTCAGAGCCGTCTGCACCGGCGTAACCAGCCCGCTGCCTTTTTTAAGCGTGACGGCAATATGCGCAGCCTTAGGCCAGCCGCCGTCGACACTGCCCACCAGCCGGGTTTTACCGGTCAGTTCCGCTTTCCATGCGCCAATCACATTGGGACCGAAGAAAGCGTCGGCGCGCCCGGACTGGATCGCCAGCGTCTGCGCGGCGTCATCTTTGGTATAGACCGGAATAAAGGGTTTCAGCCCTTTCTTCAGGTTGGCCTCATTCCAGGCCAGCAGGATCGCTTCCTGATTGGTGCCTGAGCCGACAATAATGCGCAGTCCGGGAATATCTTCTGCTTTCTCAATCTGCTTTATCGGGCTGGTGGATTTAACGTAGAAACCCAGTGAATCTTTACGGTAAGTAGCAAAATCGAACTTCTCTTTGCGTTCTTTAGTCACCGTAATATTGCTGATTGCCGCATCATATTTGCCTGACGCCACCCCGAGCGGCCAGTCTTCCCAGGAGGCAGGCACCACGTTTAACTCCAGTCCTAAACTGTCGGCGACCAGCCGTGCAATGTCGACTTCGCTGCCCATCAGCGTTTTATTGTCATCGGCGAAAACCGTTAACGGAGGCGAGTTCAGCGCGGCTACCGCCACGGTCAGTTTGCCCGGTACGGCAAAATGATAATTCGCGGGCAGTTGCGCGATGGCCGCGGGATTTTTCGCGCTGTGAACAGGCGTTTTGTTGGCCTCCAGGCTAACGCCGGTGCCATTAATGGTGACTTCTTTTGCCAGCCCCACGGAACTCCATGCCAGCGCAAGCGCCAGAACCAGTGATGTTTTGTACATAGCGTTGTCTCTTATTATTGTGTAAATGAGTTAACGGGCAGATCCAGGCCAAAGCTCTCACGCAGCGTGCTGCCGGGATAATCCCGACGGAACAGGCCGCGCGCCTGCAAGATAGGCACCACGCGATCGACAAAATGTGCAAAGGTATCGGGCGTACCGCCCTGAATGATAAATCCGTCGGCCGCGCGCGCCTCGAACCAGCGTTGCAGCCCGTCAGCAACCTCGTCGGCTGTACCGGAAAAACGCGGGCGCGGGCTGGCAGCTTCCAGCGCCACCTGACGCAAGGTCAACTGGCGTTCCCGCGCGCTGCGTTTGATTTCATCCGTGGTGCTGCGAAAACTGTTTTGCCCTAAGTCACCGATATCCGGGAACGGCGCGTCCAACGGATACTGGCTGAAATCGTGATGTTCGAAATAGCGACCAAGATAATTCAGCGCATCGTCAATCGACACCAGCGCCGCGGTGGTCTGATACTGATGTTCAACATCCGCTGCATCATCACCGACAATAATGCTGACGCCCTGGAATATATGCAGTTCATCGGCGCGACGACCTTGCCCCTCCAGCTGATGCTTCACGTCCTGGTAAAATGCCTGCGCCTCTTCCAGGGTTTCATGATGGGTAAAAATGGCATCTGCATGGCGGGCGGCCAGTTTTTTACCGTCTTCAGAAGCGCCTGCCTGGAAAATGACTGGTCGCCCCTGTGGCGTGCGGCCAATGTTCAGCGGCCCAGCCACCTGAAAAAAATCACCGTGATGATTGAGGGTGTGCAACTTAGCCGGATCAAAAAATTGGCCGCTCTCTTTATTGCGCACGAACGCGTCCTCTTCCCAGGAATCCCACAGGCCTTTAACCACTTCAAGATATTCATCGGCGATGCGGTAACGCAGCGCATGCTCGGGATGCTGCGCCCGGGAAAAGTTTTTCGCCGAGCCTTCCAGCGGCGAGGTCACTACATTCCAGCCTGCGCGGCCCTGGCTTAGATGATCCAGACTGGCAAATTGCCGCGCGGTGGTGAACGGCTCGCTGTAAGAGGTCGATAGCGTACCGACCAGCCCCAGATGGCGGGTAATGCTGGCCAGCGCGGAAAGCACGGTCAGCGGCTCAAAACGATTCAGAAAATGTGGGATCGATTTCTCATTGATATATAAACCGTCGGCGACGAATAAAAAATCGAGCTTGCCCTCTTCCGCCTTTAACGCAGTCTGTCTGACGAACTCAAAATTAATACTGGAATCCGCTAGCGCTGTCGGATGACGCCAGGCTGACATATTTCCCGACGCGCCATGTAAAATCGTGCCAAGACGCAATTGCCGTTCTCTGGACATAGTTCCCCCTACCCCTGAAGCAAAAATTAAATATGATGTAATGCGCGCTCGGCCAGCGACGCAAAATAGTGCGCGGCAGGTGCAATCAGCGCTTCGTCCGGATTAAACGCCGGATGATGTAAGCCAAAATCGCTGGCGCTGCCGATACTGACAAACGCGCCGGGAATGTGCTGGAGATAGACGGCAAAATCTTCACCGCCCATATGCAGGTCGGCAGGATCGGTGTGATAACCCGATTGCTGCGCTACATCGTGAGAAAAGGCCGCCCAGCGCTCATCATTCACCAGCGCCGTCGGCCCGGCGTACCAGGTAACGTCGATCTGTGCGCCAAACGCGAGGGCAAATCCGGCGGCGATTTCATCGACCCGGGCCTTCACCCGCTGTTGAACTTCAATGCGATGGGTGCGCAGAGTCCCTTCCAGTTCAACGCTTTCAGGCAGCACATTCCAGGTATTCCCGCCCTGTATGCGCGTCACGCTAAGCACGACTGAATCAAGCGTATTCACTTCGCGGCTGGCAACACTCTGGAGCGCCGTAACCAGTTGACTGGCAAGCAGGATCGCATCACGCCCTTCATGAGGCCGGGCAGCGTGCGCACCTTTGCCGGTAATGCGGATCACCAGGCGGTCGACGTTGGCATAAAACGCGCCGCCACGGGTAGCAAAGTGCCCTACCGGTAGTCCCGGCTCATTATGCATGCCGAATATCGCCGAAATACCCTCCAGCACCCCGGCGCGGATCAGCGCTTTGGCCCCGGCGAAATTTTCCTCGGCAGGCTGAAATAAAATTCGCACCCGCCCCGGCAGCTGGGCTTCTTTTTGTTTCAATAGCAGCGCGGCACCCAGCATGACGCTACTGTGAATATCGTGACCGCAGGCGTGCATAACTCCGGCGTTCTGCGAGCGAAACGGGACAGTAGTGGCTTCATGGATGGGCAGTGCGTCAATATCCGCACGCAGGGCAATCGCTTTTTCTCCCTGGCCAATTTCCGCCACCACGCCGGTTTTGAGCGCATAGGGCAGCAGGCGGATATTGCCTGCCTGCAACCAGTCACTCAGGCGTGCAGTGGTAGCGACCTCTTCGAGAGAAAGTTCCGGATGCTGGTGCAGTTCGCGCCGCCAGTCGATTAATTGCTGGCTGAAGGTCATGGCGCAACCTCCGCGACGACACGCGCATCCGCCAGTAAACGCAGAGAGTTGATCCGCGCCTCACCCTCGGCCACCGGCGTATCAATGATAAATTCGTCAATGCCGAACGCGGTGTGCAGCGCGTCAAGCTGGGCCAGCACCTGTTCCGCGGTGCCGTGCAATAACGACGATTCGCGGCGGGCTATATGGATCGCCGGACTTTGCGCCTGGCGTACAAACGCCTGCGCCTGGGCTTCACTGCCCACGGTCACGCGCTGACCGTTTTCAAGCTCCACGCCCCAGATCTCAACCTGCTGCGCCAGCGTTGCCGCCCGGGTAGTGTCGTCGGCGACAATTGCCTGCACGGCAACAATCACCGGTCTGCGACTGACGGCTCGCCAGGCGGCGATGACCTCGCGCAGCAGCGCTTTATCGCCATTCAAATGCGCGGCAAAAACAAAATCCCAGTCCAGCGACGCGGCCAGTCTGGCGCTCTGCACGCTGGCCCCCAGCAGAAATCCCTGCGGACGCTGGGTCGGGATCGGCGTGGCCAGCACGCTGGCCTCATCATCTTCCCGGGTCAGGGACAACCAGTTATCCAGCTGCGCCAGCCGATCGTCAAAACGTCCTTTTTCGTCTGCATGACTGCCCTGCTGAAGAACGCGCGTGGCATTCGGCAGGCCGCCCGGCGCTTTTCCCACTCCGAGGTCGACCCGTCCCGGCGCAATAGAGGCCAGCAAATTGAAGTTTTCAGCCACTTTATACGGACTGTAGTGCTGCAACATCACCCCGCCAGAGCCAACCCGAATACGTCGGGTCTGGCCAAGAAGCCAGGCAATAACCAGCTCCGGGGAGGGGCTGGCCAGTTGAGCGGTATTATGATGCTCGGCTATCCAGAAACGATGATATCCCCAGGCTTCGGCATGTTGCGCCAGTGTTAATGTGCGCGCCAGCGCCTGGGTGGCATTTTCGCCTTCCGCCACGGGGCTTTTATCCAGAATACTTAATAAATAAGACATATTGCAGGCTCGCTTTCGAGGACATACCCGCATTATTAAAATTCTGGAGCCGCTAAGAGAAACAATTTATTTACATTTGTACTGCCAGAAAATGCAAATACGCCATTGGTGTCTCGGTAAACGACATAAAGCAGAAGATCTTTTTTTACAATTCCGCCGCGCCTGGCCTGACGCGTCAGACGTTATTCCTTTCTTTGCGTTATGTCTGTCTTCCCTCGGCAAACAAGAGGACGCTATCCGGGTACTGTTTGAATTAATATCCGAAAACCCGCCGAAAAATGCGCTACGCGCTTATCAAAAAACGCTATAAACCTGTTTAAACGATGAATATCCGAAACCCTGATTTTTATTTTCTGCATTCAGCATAGCGGTGAAATCCGTCAATAACTGCGCCTTTCTTTCCTGAGCTGCCGTTTTCAGCGGCAGACTGTCTTTACGCCATCCTGATGATAAGTGTAGGATGTTTCGCCCTCTGCGGCGCTATCTCATCCTCAGAATAATGAGAAGCGTCCCGGGGCATCAGCACATCCTTGCAGGATTTGGACAGGTAAAACAGGAAAATTCATGAACACAACTGAACACACCCCGGCTGAGCAACATGCCGCAAAACGCCGGTGGCTAAACTCGCATGAAGAGGGATACCACAAAGCGATGGGCAACCGCCAGGTACAGATGATTGCTATCGGCGGCGCTATCGGTACCGGGCTATTTTTGGGCGCGGGTGCCCGTTTACAAATGGCTGGCCCCTCGCTGGCGATTGTCTATCTGGTCTGCGGCATTTTCTCTTTCTTCATATTGCGGGCGCTGGGCGAGTTAGTCCTGCACCGCCCCTCCAGCGGCAGTTTTGTTTCTTATGCCCGCGAGTTTCTCGGCGAAAAAGCGGCCTATGTGGCAGGCTGGATGTACTTTGTTAACTGGGCGATGACCGGGATTGTGGACATTACGGCGGTGGCGCTCTATATGCACTACTGGGGCGCGTTCGGTGATGTTCCACAGTGGGTATTTGCGCTCGGCGCGCTGGCCATTGTCGGCACCATGAACATGATTGGCGTAAAGTGGTTTGCCGAAATGGAGTTCTGGTTTGCGCTGATCAAAGTGCTGGCGATTGTCTTGTTCCTCGTGGTCGGCACGGTATTTCTCGGCAGCGGTAAACCGCTTGACGGCGGTACAACCGGGTTTCATTTGATCACCGACAACGGCGGCTTCTTCCCGCACGGCCTGCTGCCGGCGCTGGTGCTGGTCCAGGGCGTGGTATTTGCGTTTGCCTCCATTGAACTGGTTGGCACGGCGGCAGGAGAATGTAAAGATCCGCAGACCATGGTACCAAAAGCTATCAATAGCGTGATCTGGCGCATCGGGCTTTTTTACGTCGGATCGGTGGTGCTGCTGGTGCTGTTATTACCGTGGAATGCCTATCAGGCGGGGCAAAGCCCGTTTGTCACCTTCTTCTCAAAGCTTGGCGTACCCTATATTGGCAGTATCATGAACATCGTGGTGCTGACGGCGGCGCTGTCGAGTCTGAACTCCGGTCTTTACTGTACCGGCCGCATTTTACGCTCCATGTCGATGGGCGGTTCAGCACCGTCGTTTATGTCGAAAATGAGCCGTCAGCAGGTGCCCTACGCCGGGATACTGGCGACGCTGTTTATCTATGTGATCGGCGTGTTTCTGAACTATCTGGTGCCCTCACAGGTCTTTGAGATTGTGCTTAACGTCGCATCAATCGGCATCATCGCCTCATGGGGATTTATTGTGGTTTGCCAGATGCGGCTGCGAAAAGCCATCAAAGAAGGCAAAACCCCCGACGTCGGCTTCAAAATGCCCGGCGCGCCGTTTACCTCCTGGCTTACCCTGCTGTTTTTATTAAGCGTTCTGGTGCTGATGGCTTTTGATTATCCGAACGGCACCTGGACCATCGCTTCTCTGCCGCTGATTGCCATTCTGCTGGTTGCAGGCTGGTTCGGCGTACGCAAGCGGGTGGAGGCTATTCAGCGTCTGGCGCCGGACCACGCCCCCGCCAATAAATAAAATACCCGCCGCGCTGCCTTTCAACACAGCGCGGTTTCTACCCAACTGGCTGATAATGCCGGATGGCGGCTACGCCTTACCCGGCCTGGGACTATACGTAATATCTAAAGTTACCCATAACCGCAGCGCCTTCAGAGCGCAATACGTATCACATCATCCGGCTGGGTGGCTTCTTTTTCGCGGCTGGACGCCTGCTTAACGGTAACAAACAACGTTTGCCCATCGGCTGAAAGCGCGAGGCTATTCGGGAAGGTCGGGGTATCAATGGTTTTCACCACTTTTGCGGTTTTCGCATCAATAACGCTGACTTTACCGGCCTTACGGTGGGTGACATAGACCTCATTTCGCACCGGGTTAAACAACACGGCCAGCGACTCTGGTGCATCAATAGTACTGATGACTTTGCCGTCGCGCAGATCCACCACCAGCACCTGCGGCTGTTTTGAATCGGTGATAAAGGCACGATGACCGTCCACATCCAGGCTCAGGTTGAGCAACATGTGTTCTTTACCATCATCAAGCAGCTTTTTGCGGGACAGGATCTTATTACCTGCGGTATCAATGGTCACCAGTTCACCGTCGGCGTTGGTTACATACAGACGTTTCGCGTCGGCATCCAGCGCCAGACCGGTACCCATCGCGCCAGTATTATTGATGGTGGTTTTCAGCGTCATGGTTTTGCCATCGACTACCCAAACCACGCTTTCTTTACCCAGTCCGGTGATATAGACGGTGTTGGTTTTTTCATCCACCAGCAGTTCACGCGGTTGCAGCGGGCGCAGGCTTTCGGTGCGTTTACGCGCATCCAGCACCAGGCGCCCTTTCACGTCGCCGGTTTTCGCATCCACCGCCGTAATCGCCCCATTAGTGGTATTACCGAACCACAGCGTACCGGTCTGATTGTTGATGGCTGCGCCAAACGGTTTGAGATCGTTATGAATCGCCTGCGTAACCTCAAGCGTGACCGGGTCGAGGCGATAAATTACCCCGCCTTTATCCGTTTTACGGCTCTGTGAGGTGGCAACCCACAGCGCATTTTCCTGCGCGCTGACCGCCATTTCATACGCCCCTTTACCTACAGGCTTGCGCAACATCTCTTCGGCAGCATGGGCGGTGAATGTGCCCGCCAGCAGCAGGGATGTAAGTAAAAGCGACTGGCGCAGGCGCGGCGCGAACCGATGACGTAATGACATAATGACTCCCTTTCTTGAGCAATAGTAGTACCGCTTCACAGGCTTCCCCGGGCGCATTCATGGTGACACCCTGATTTAGATGCGAATAATAATCATTATTTAATGGAATGTGGAGCGTTAATTTTTACCTTTCCGGCAAAAAACGATTTACTTCCTATACTTGCACTTAACGTAAAGTGCCGTTTTGATTTTCAATTTTTTACAAAAACATTAACATGACGGCGAATATCCACTTTGTTGCGTATGTAAGAGCCTTTTAATGAAAATCCCGATCGTCCATCCGGCCGCATTTCCGGCGCTGTTGTTACCCGTTATTGCCCTGCCAGCCCTCTCCTTCGCCGCTGACGATCAGACGCTGATTGTTACTGCTACGCCTCATGCGGTTTCTGAACTGGATACCCCCGCCGCCGTGAGCGTGATCAACGGCGAGGAAATGCGCCATGCCGCGCCGCGCGTCAACCTTTCTGAATCGCTGGGCGCGGTACCGGGTTTACAGGTGCAGAATCGGCAAAACTATGCGCAGGATCTGCAATTGTCGATTCGCGGTTTCGGTTCGCGTTCCACCTACGGCGTGCGCGGCCTGCGACTCTATGTCGACGGTATCCCGGCGACCATGCCCGACGGTCAGGGGCAGACCTCCAATATTGATATCAATAGCGTTGAAAGCGTAGATGTCCTGCGCGGCCCGTTTTCCGCGCTCTACGGCAACTCTTCCGGCGGAGTGATGAATATCACCACCCAGACCGGAGAGCAGCCGCCTGCCATTGAAGCCAGTAGCTATTACGGCAGTTTTGGTACCTGGCGCTATGGACTCAAAGCGACGGGTGCCACCGGTGATGGCACCCAGGCGGGCGACGTGGATTACACCGTGTCGACCAGCCGATTTGCCACCCACGGCTATCGCGATCACAGCGGCGCGCGCAAAAATCTGGCCAATGCCAAACTTGGGGTAAGAATTGATGATGTCAGCAAATTAACCCTGCTGCTTAACAGCGTTGATATCACCGCCAACGATCCAGGCGGCCTTAGCCGTACGGAATGGCACGATAATCCGCACCAGTCGCCGCGCGGCGATCAGTACAACACCCGTAAGGATACCCGGCAAACCCAGGCCGGGCTGCGCTATGAACGTGAACTCAGCAGCGATGACGATCTTAGCGTAATGATGTATGCAGGCGAGCGTGAAACGACGCAGTATCAGTCCATTCCGCGCGCGCCGCAGCTTAATCCCACGCATGCCGGCGGCGTGATTAGCCTTAATCGTCATTATCAGGGGATCGATACCCGCTGGACGCATCGGGGTGAGCTGGGCGTTCCGGTCACCTTTACCACCGGTCTCGATTACGAAAACATGAGCGAGGATCGTAAAGGTTACGAGAATTTTGTCATGGTGAATGGCGCACCTGAATACGGGCAGAAAGGCGCGCTGCGTCGTAATGAACGTAACCTGATGTGGAACCTCGATCCCTATCTGCAAAGCCAGTGGCAGTTAACGCAAAAGCTGTCTCTTGACGCCGGCGTGCGCTACAGCTCAGTGTGGTTTGATTCCAACGATCATTACCAGACGGCGGCCAACGGCGATGACAGTGGTGATGCCAGCTATCATAAATGGCTTCCGGCCGGCTCGCTGAAATACGCGGTCACCGACGCCTGGAATGTGTATCTCTCTGGCGGACGCGGGTTTGAAACGCCGACGATTAACGAGCTGTCGTACCGGTCGGATAATCAGAGCGGGCTTAATTTCAATCTTAAACCCTCAACTAACGACACGATAGAAGTGGGTAGCAAGACGCGTGTAGGCAACGGGCTGTTTACCGCGGCCCTGTTCCAGACGGACACCGATGACGAGATAGTAGTGGATGCCAGCAGCGGCGGGCGAACCAGCTATAAAAACGCGGGCAAAACCCGTCGTCAGGGTGCAGAGTTGTCATTGGATCAGCAATTTGCTGAAAACTGGCGGGCTAAAGCGGCGTGGACCTGGCTTGATGCCACCTATCGCACCAACGTCTGCGGCGCAAATGACTGCAACGGTAACCGGATGCCGGGCATTGCACGCAATATGGGATTTGCCTCTCTGGGCTATGAGCCAGAAAGCGGCTGGTATGCCGGAGGCGACATCCGTTATATGAGCGGCATTATGGCAGACGATGAGAATACCGCCGAAGCGCCGTCGTGGACGGTCGTCGGCCTTAATACCGGCTATAAGTTTAGCTACGGGCACTGGCTGATGGATGTTTTTGGTCGGGTGGATAATCTGTTTGATCGGGAGTATGCGGGGTCGGTTATCGTTAACGAATCTAACGGTCGCTACTACGAACCGGCGCCGGGGCGCAATTACGGCGTCGGCGTCTCGGTGGCCTGGCAGTTCTAACCGCGTTAACCCGGCGGCATCGGCCGCCGGGTTGACCGTCAGAATGTTGTCCAGTTGCCCTGCGGCATGCTGCCTGCGGCCAGTGCAGGTTCACGCGATGCTCGCTGAACGCGGACGCTGTCATCCAGACGGAAAGCGGTCACCAGTTCTTCGAGGATCCGCGCCTGCTCCTCCAGCGAACCGGCCGCCAGTGACGAGGCATTAACCAGTGAGGCATTTTGCTGGGTCGTACTGTCAAGCTCAGATACGGCACGGGCAATCTGCTCAATTCCCCGGCTCTGCTCTTCCGACGCCGAAGAAATTTCGCCCATAATATCGTTCACCCGCGTTACCGAGTCGACCACCTGCTCCATGGTTTTTCCGGCTTTCACCACCAAATCACTGCCGGTATCGATCCGGGATACCGATTCTGCGATCAGGTGCTCAATGTCTTTCGCCGCCTGCGAACTGCGCTGGGAGAGACTGCGAACTTCGCTGGCGACCACTGCAAAACCACGCCCCTGCTCGCCAGCGCGAGCCGCTTCTACTGCCGCATTCAGCGCCAGGATATTGGTCTGAAACGCAATACTGTTAATGACGGCGGTAATATCGGCAATTTTGCGCGAGCTGGTATTAATATCACCCATCGTCGCCACCATATCGCGCATCACGCTGCCTCCCTGGCTTGCTGTGTGCGACGCTTCCGCCGCCAGTTTACTGGCATGACGGGCATTATCCGCGTTATTTTTCACCGTGGCGGTCAGTTGTTCCATACTGGCAGCCGTTTGTACCACTGCCGCCGCCTGTTGCTCGGTGCGGGACGACAGATCGGTATTACCATCGGCAATGTCTGACGCCGCTCTGGTGACCTGCGTCACGCTGTGGCGCACCTCGCCAATCATGGCGCGCAATTTATTATTCATCACGCCCATGGCGGCAGTCAGCTTGCCGAATTCATCCTCACTGCGCGCCACAATACGAGCGCTGAGATCGCCGCTGGCAATGCGCTCTGCAAGCTGCAGATTCTCGCGCATCGGCCGGGTGATCTGGCGTGTAACCCACCACGACACGGCGATCCCCAGCAGAATGGCGATAAACCCTACCAGCGCGGTGATTGTCGATGAAGTATTTGCCAGGCTATCGTTATGCGCTTTTACCAGCACGATAATGTCTTTAATGGCTGCGCTGGAGCGGTCACCGGCGGTTTTAACCGCATCTTCAGCGGTGTTGAGTGACTGCACGGACTGGTAATAATAGATACTGTTATCGCGGTAGGCGGCGCTCTCCTCCCATAACGACTGAAGCTGGGTTCTGGCATCGTCTGGCAGCAGAGGCAGCAGCGTCTGAACCGCGTTTTGCGTGGTGGCGGCAGATTTTTCCAGCGTGTCGCGGGCCTGCTGGCTGGTACTGAACCGTAAGGCCAGCGCCCGGTCACGCACGTTGCCAATGGCAAACAGCACATCATAAAGCTGATAGCTCAGCGCGGTGTCCTCCAGCGGAGTACGGATCAGGGCGGCGTAGCGGGACTGAAGGTCGTCGTTACCGGCCTGATCCAGTGCGCTCCTCAACGCCAGCAATGCAGCGGTGGAGGCCTGCATTGCGCTAACGCTGGTTTTGAATTCTTGCAGATGCTTGTCCACGGCATCAATGACGGCGCTTTCTTGCGGCGTCCAGTCAAGGCTCCGGGCAGATGCGGTGAGTTGCAGCGCGTGATCCACATAATTTGCCATCACCTGGCCTGATTTTTCATCGCTGCTGTAGAAATATTTCAGCCGGTTAATTTTGGCCTGAAAGACTTCTATATTGATATTGTAAATAAGATTGGTTTTTTCATAAACGTCACGTATTTCACGAAAGCGGAGTACGCTGAGGGTGGTAGCGATGGCCACCAGCAAAAGAACGACCCCAAATCCGGTGGCGAGTTTTTTAGTGATAGTGATATTGCGTAAGCGTTGGCGAAAACCAGACATCCCGTACTCCCTGGGTAACCAGTAACATGTATAGCGTGTCTTGTTATCGGCAGAGAAAGGGGTTAATTCAGCCATGCGGAAGGAAAAACGCTCTGAGGCGCGCAGAACGCGAGCCGGATCACATTACGCCGCGCAACGTTGCACGGCGTAATGTCAGTTAACCTTGTCGAATCAACTTTCTTCGGAGACTTTGATCACGACTTTGCCGAAGTTTTTCCCCTCCAGCATCCCGATGAAGGTGTGCGGCGCGTTTTCGAGGCCCCCGGTGACTTCTTCGAGATAGTGAATTTTTTCCGCTTTCACCCACTCGCCCATCTGCTGCTGGAACTCATCAATTCGGTGCGCATAGTCCTGGGCAATAATAAATCCCTGCACCCGCATCCGTTTTTTCAGAATGGTACCCATCAGCAGCGACAGTCGATCCGGTCCTTCCGGCAGGTCGGTAGCATTATAACCGCTCACCAGACCACATACCGGCACGCGCGCGGAGGTATTAAACAGTGGCAGCACGGCATCAAAGACTTTGCCGCCGACGTTCTCATAATAGATATCGATGCCGTCAGGACACGCCGCCGCCAGCTGGTCAGCAAAGTCGTCTGCACGATGGTCAAGACACTCATCAAAGCCCAGTACCTCTTTGGCATGACGGCATTTCTGTGGTCCACCGGCAACACCAATTACCCGGCAGCCCTTGAGTTTACCAATCTGCCCCACCGTCGCGCCTACTGGCCCGGTTGCGGCAGCGACCACCAGCGTTTCCCCCTCTTTCGGATTGCCAATATCCAGCAGCCCCATATAGGCGGTAAAGCCCGGCATTCCCAGCACGCCCAGCGCCCAGGAAAGATGCGGTATGCTGTCATCCAGCTTGACCAGGTCTTTGCCGTCAGAGAGCGCGTACTTCTGCCAGCCGCTGTAGCCAAGTACATAATCGCCCGGCGCAAAATCCGCATGATTCGACTGCTCAACCTGGCTGACTGTTGCCCCAACCATGACGGCACCAATCTCAACCGGCGGCGAATAGGACGGCTGATCACTCATTCTTCCGCGCATATACGGGTCGAGAGAAAGATAGACGGTGCGCAGTAAGAGCTGTCCTTCACCTGGCGCTGAAATCTGCTCTTCTTCAAGACGAAAATTTTCGGCGACCGGCGCACCGTGCGGACGGGACGCGAGGACCCAGCGGCGGTTACGTTGTGGTTGTTGACTCATAAATCGCTCCTTATTGGTTTAATGCATCCATAGATACTAGACCCTGAATCTGTGCACCGCTTCACATTACGCGGCAGAGGGATTTAAGCGCACCACCAGATATACGCATGGCTCTGCCGTTTCATTCATAAACCGACAGTCATTCGGCGGCCCCAGTTCAAGGCAGTCTCCGGCGCGCATTTCGTGGCGCGTATCGCCTTCAATAAACACCAGCTCCCCATGCTGTAGCCAGAGAAGCTGGCGGGCAAGCGCATAGGAGGATGCCGGCATCGGTACATCGCTACCGGCAGGGAGTTCAATTTGCACCAGATCGATGGGCAAATCGCTGCGCGGGGAGACGTGGCGACGCAGATACCCGGTTTGCGGATCGTGCCATACCGGCTGGTTTTGCTGGCGAAGAAGTCTGCCCTCCTGCATTTCGGCCCGGGCAATCAGCATTGACATACTAATACCAAACGCGCCGGAAAGACGCCCCAGCAGCGTTGCCGTTGGACTGCTTTCGCCGCGTTCGATTTTGTGGATCATCGCCCGTGAGACGCCGGACCGCTCCGCCAGATCGCTCAATGACCAGCTCCGTGATTCGCGCTCAATCCGAATGCGGCTGCTGATCCGCTGGTTAATAGTATCTTCAGAATTATTCATCGCGCTCCACGGGGTAATAAAAATGATGACAATACGGCGTACAGTATTGTAATAATATCGTACTACTATAGTGTACAACTGCTGAGGTCATTATGTCACTTCGTTACGCCTGTCAGGATGACTGTGCTGCCATCGCCGCCATCTACAATCATGCAGTACTGCACACTGCCGCCATCTGGAATGACACTACGGTTGATACGGATAACCGCATTGCCTGGTTTGAGGCGCGCACGCTGGCGGGTTATCCGGTGCTGGTGAGCGAGGAGAATGGCGTAGTGACAGGCTATGCGTCATTTGGTGACTGGCGCGCCTTTGATGGCTTTCGCCACACGGTTGAGCACTCGGTGTATGTCCATCCCGATTATCAGGGTCAGGGAACAGGCCGGACGCTGCTTGCTCAATTGATCATCGAGGCACAGCGCATCGGCAAGCACGTCATGGTCGCCGGGATAGAATCGCAAAACAGGGCCTCGCTGCATCTTCACCGTACGCTCGGGTTTATTACCACCGCACAAATGCCGCAGGTCGGCACCAAGTTTGGCCGCTGGCTGGATCTGACATTTATGCAACTGCAACTGGATCAGCGCAGCGATCCGGATGGCACAGTATGAATCAGACGCTTACCCTCACCTTCCTGGTGGCGGCCGGCATCGGGCTGGTGGTGCAAAATACGCTGATGGTGCGTATCACCCAGTCCTCCTCCACGGTACTTATCGCCATGCTGCTTAATTCGCTGGTGGGTATAGTGCTGTTTGTCACCATCCTGCTGTTTAAAAACGGTGCTGGAGGGTTCAGCGAGCTGGCCGCGAATGTACGCTGGTGGACTTTGCTCCCGGGCCTGCTGGGATCGTTTTTCGTCTTCGCCAGCATTAGCGGCTATCAATACGTTGGCGCAGCCACCACCGTTGCCGTACTGGTAGCCAGTCAGCTTATCGGCGGACTGGTGCTGGATATCGTTAAAAGTCAGGGGCTGACGTGGCGGGAGCTGATAAGCCCGGTATGCGGGGCCGTGCTGCTGGTCATTGGCGTCTGGCTGGTAGCAAAGCGATCGTTTTAAAGTAGAGTAACGTAGACGTTGCATGACAGTGTGTTTAGAAAAACAAATCTCCCGAAGGAGATTTGGCTTGATCTGTGATTTTATCGGGATAATAACTGAACGCTTACTTGTTCATTATCTTCATCTTTGTTGATAAAAGTGCTGTCATCGCAAATCAATATTTCGTCAGATTCCAGCCATAGCTGAGAGTCAATTTCCCCTCCATTGATTACCATCCACACTGACCCATCCTCAAGAGTCAGTATTGACTCCTGGTCATTTTTAGTTTGAAGCCAGTGTCCGGACTCACAGTCGGCATAAGCTCCAGCAGATAATAATAGTAAACTCAACAACAACATTGTTTTTTTCAAAAAATATGCCCTGGGAATTCATCAACGGATTATTAGCGTATTTATGTGCGGATAGATGGAATACCACTTAGAAATTTATCTAGCCGCTTTTTCTTCAAATCTTATATTTCAGGTATACCGACTAATATCAAATACGTGTTTTTATAAACAGACGCTTATTGATCGTAAGAACAATACCCTCCCTTATGGTGAGAACCCGTACCGCCATGCGGATGCTGACCTTTAGGGCAGGCAAATGCAGAAACTGATATCAGAAGTAAACCCAGGCACATCATTAGTTTTTTGATTTTCATAACATTTTCCTCATCCAATAACAAAGCCCGCACATTTGAGCGGGCTTTGTTATTGAGTCGTAATTATAGGTGTGATGCAGGGTGAGTAACTTTGATCTTGCGCATTTATTTTCACTGATAAGATGGTTGATCATCATCTGTACGTTATTCGTAATCAGCAGTTCTGTGCACGTGCAGCCTCAAATGAGGCTGCACTCTTCTTTTGCGATCGACGGCCGAAACTGCGCCTGTCATCACGCTGAACGCGCTACAAAATCGTGCCGCCCTTGGTTAACTGCTCGCGACGCGCGTCTTTATCTTCCCGATGCTGATGCCCATGATGCGCAATAGCGTTACGCAAACGCTGCTGCTGTTCATAACGGTCTTCGCGTGACAGCTCGGTATCATCGCTTAATACCACCAGCAGTTCGTTCATATGGGTGATGACGTCTTCCATAAGGGTGGCGTCTACGCGGCGGCGAACCTCATCCAGGTGCGACATACTTTCTCCTTTGTACTAGTTCAGTTTGGCTTTCGAAAAATCACTGCCCATCAGGCTTACACTATACCCGCTCACGTTGCTGCGGGTGGCATAAAATGTCTTTCCGTTGGCCAGGGCGATCCACGGCGCCTGCTGATAGTAAATTTCCTGGGCCTGCGCATACAGTGCTGCCCGGTCCGCCGGAACGCTGGTCAGACGCGCTTTTTGCACTAAATCGTTATAGCCCTTATCGCACCAGCGAGCCGCGTTGGAGCCGGTTTTAATGCTGTTACAGCCCAGCAGAACGTCCGCGAAGTTATCCGGATCGCCATTATCCGACATCCAGCCAAACAGCGCGGTATCATGCTCGCCTTTACGCATACCAGAGAGATACTCACCCCACTCGTACGAGACGATTTTGGCTTTTACGCCCACTTTCGCCCAGTCGCTTTGCAGCATTTCCGCAATACGGCGCGAGTTCGGGTTATAGGGACGTTGCACCGGCATTGACCATAACGTTGCTTCAAAGCCCTTCTCCAGACCCGCCTGTTTAAGCAAATCTTTGGCTTTTTGCACGTCGTAACCATAATCTTTCAGGTCTTTATTAAAGCCCAGCATATTCGGTGGGATTGGCGATTTCGCGACTGTACCAGACCCCATAAAGACGGCATTAATAATGGCTTCTTTGTCGGTGGCATAATTTAACGCCTGGCGCACCAGCACATTATCAAACGGTTTTTTCTCGGTATTAAACGCCAGATAGCCGACGTTCAGTGCATCAACGGAGTGTAGCGCCAGATCTTTATTCTTTTTGATCACATCAAACTGCACCGGTGACGGTGCGGGAATAATCTGGCACTCGTTGGTCTGTAATTTCGCCAGGCGTGTTTCAACATTCGGCGTAATAGAGAAAATCAGATGCTTAGTCGGAACCTCGCCGTCCCAGTAATGGGGGTTGGCAATATAACGAATGAGAGAATCCACTTTATATTGTTGCAGCGCGTAAGGTCCGGTACCCACCGGCCAGGTATCGACGTTTTCTGGAGTGCCTTTTTTCAGCATCGCATCGGCGTATTCCGCAGACAGGATAGAGGCAAAATCCATTCCCCAGTCGGCAAGAAACGCGGCATTCGGCTCGCTGAGGGTAAATTGAACGTGATAATCATCAATCTTTTTCACGTCGGTAATCAGCTTATCCAGCCCAACGTCATTGAAGTACTCGTAATTGCCCTGCGACACATTGTGGTAAGGATGCTTAGGGTCTTTCTGACGCATCACCGAGAAAATAACATCGTCGGCATTAAAATCGCGGGTGGGCTTAAAAAACTTATTGCTGTTGAACTTCACGCCCTGACGCAGGGTAAAGGTATAGGTTTTACCGTCAGGTGAAATGGTCCACTCGGTGGCCAGCGACGGGATCGGCGTATTCTTCTCGCGATCGAAGTTAATCAAACGGTTATACAGAACCTGCGAGCTGGCGACAAACGTCGGCCCGGAACTGGCAATCTGCGGGTTGAACGATTCCGGAGAAGCTTCGGAACAGTAAATCAGCGTATCATTATTTGCCGCCCAGGCGGCGCTTGCCGGTAATAAGGTGCTCAGCGCCAGCGCGAGCAGCGATTTTCCCATCGACATGGTTATAAGCCTTTCGGTTTTATTATATGAAGCTTAATAACAGCATAGCGATGTGTAACTGGCAAATAACAAATCACTATCAGGTTATGCTTAAGGAGCATTTTTCGCTGATATTCCAGGCATTTTCACCCCTGCCCCTGCGCCAGCGGTCCACAAGCGGGTCAATGCCGCGAGAATTACCCAGTTTTAGCCTCTCTTCCACCGTTTATCCGATCGCGCATTGCGTAAAGTAGAGCGGTGAAAAAGTCAGTGAGATGAAAACGTGGCAAAAACTCTTTTACGCAGCGGCGATTTAGACGATTTTCAGGCGGTGGGTGGCGGTGGCCAGGCCGTTTTTGAGTCGGCGCTGCAAATTCGTGAGACGCTGCGCCTGCGTAAACAACAGGCAATGGCAGAGTGTCTGGCGATCCCGCAGGTTAATGATGATGGCGATCGCGTCCACTGGTACTCGCCCATTGAAGGCCAGCCGGTGGCCTGGCTGGCAGCCGATGCGCCGACCCGCGCCCGCGCGCTGCAAAGCCTTGAAGCCACCTTTGAGGCGGCCTCGGCCCTCAGCCGCAAATGCCTGCAATCGGCGAAAACCGCGCAGCAGCTCTTCGGCTCCCTGCTGGAGAAGGCGCAGCAGTTCCCCGGTGAAAATCATCTTTTCCTCGTTGACGGCAAGCCGGTTATTACCTTCTGGGGCTTTGTGAATCTCAACGACAATGCCCGGGAAGATGTATTTGACTGTCTGCGCCAGCCTGCGGTGATTGAGCCTGCCCTTATTGTGCTTCCGGTTGAGGAAGAGGAAGCTCCGACAGTCGTGCCGCTCAGTCAGCCGGATGAGCCGTTGTTGACGCCACCCCCAGTCGCCGCTCCCGAACCGCTGGCGGCGTATGTGTTACCTGAACCGGCTGCGGAAGCGGTACCCGCCCCACAGCAAAAAAAATCACGCCGCCGTTTTCCGCTGTGGACTGTCAGCATTGCCGCCATCCTGATTGCAGCAGGGGTTGCGCCGTTGCTGCTCAATAACACCCCGACGCCTGCGGCGCCCGTCGTCGGGTCAGCGCATCGCCCTTTGCCTGAAGCGATTGCTGCGCTGCCGCTCGATCAGGCCGGGGTAGTAAAACCGGCACGGCCTGAGGTTGTCCCCAGCGCGCCAGTGGTGATTGCCGCCATTCCTAAGGAAGCAATGGTCATGGACGCAAGTCAGGTTCGGGCAGGCTTAACGCGCTTTCTCAACGGTAACTGGCAGGTCAACATTGCCATTCAGGACCCTGTTACCGGTAAAGCGCCGAATCTGCGTTTTCAGATCCAGAACAATAAAGGCACGGCACGACTGGTACAGGGAAAAAATATTGTCTGCCGCGCGGACCTTTTTTCGGGTCTGCACCAGAGCGGCGAGCTGATGATAAAAAGCCGTAATAATGCCCGATGCAACGACGGCTCCCGCTACCCGATGCCGGAAATTACCTGCAAAGCTGGCGTTAACGACGTTGCACAATGCGTTGCCCGCTATGACGCCGCAGACGCGGTTCCTGTGACGTTTCGAAAAATAGGTGCCTGATCCCATGCTGGTAAATCTCTGCGACTACAAACAGAGCGTCACGTTAATCGCCAACAGTGGCGTGCAATTTCTTGATTTTGGCCTGACGCCACTGGACGCACCACACAGCGGCCGCTTTGTGCGCAAGACCGCGAACGGGCCGCTGCTGCGCCTTGATTACGATCCTGCCAGCGAGCGGTACACCCTGCCCGGGCATGACGGTGCACGCCCCGAAGTGGTCAAGCCCGAAAGTACCCTGGGGCTGCCGCACTCGCTGACCCTGCTCGACGGCGTCTGGCTGCCGCTGCCCTTTTTACGCTTTAATCCACCCCGCACCTTTGTTGAGGGACCCGACAACTGGGGACGGATGCAGATCCGCAAACTCGACGCGCCGGATAGCGCAGGCAATACGCACCGCATCACGCTGGCGCTGGACACGCAAATCAGCGAGCGTTCACCCGCTGCGCTCGCCCCCGTGGAAAACGATCTGCTCAACGGCACCCGCTTTGCGCTGGCGTGGCAGGATAGTGAACTGGCCGATTTTCTCGACCAGACCTGGATCGACGGCTGGCTGCGCGAGGTATTTACCCACTCTGTAACGCAGTACGAGAAGCGCAGCGAGATGGAGATGGCGCAGGCGCTGAGAAGTTTCGAATATCAGGGACACTGGCTGAACTTACTGGCGCTGCTGGGCGAGCAGCTTACCGTGCCTGAAGTCAGGCTGGTAACAGCGACGCTCAGTACCCCGGCAATCCCGGTCGATCTGATCCTTGATGTCGGTAATACCCACACCTGCGGCATCATTATTGAAGATCACGGTGATGCCAATGACGGTCTGCGTCAGACGGCGGAACTGCAAGTGCGCTCACTCAGTGAGCCGCAGTTTTTTAATGACCCCCTGTTTACCAGCCGCCTTGAATTCTCCGAGGCGCGCTTCGGCAAACAGCATTTTTCGGTACAGAGCGGGCGTGAAGATGCGTTTATCTGGCCCTCCATCGTTCGCGTAGGCGACGAGGCGCGCAAGATGGCGATGCAGCGGCTGGGGACCGAAGGCAATAGCGGTATTTCCAGTCCGCGGCGCTATTTGTGGGATGAGACGCCGGTACTCCAGGACTGGCGATTTAGCCAGATGAACGCCAAAACCCATCGTGAACCGCTGGCGACGGCTTTCCCGCTGATGAACCTGATGAACGACGACGGCCAGCCGCTATTTACCCTGCCGCCGGATGAACGCTTGCCGGTCTTCTCACCGCTTTACAGCCGAAGTACGCTGATGACGCATATGCTCTGCGAGTTGCTGGCGCAGGCGCTGGGACAAATTAACAGCGTTGCCACGCGTCTGCGTCTGGGTTTTCCGGCGTCACCGCGCCAGTTGCGCACCATCATTCTTACCCTGCCCTCCGCGATGCCTAAACAGGAGCGCGAAATCTTTCGCCGTCGCATGTTTGAAGCCATCGCGCTGGTGTGGAAAGCGATGGGCTGGCACCCGCAGGACGACGATTTCGTCAGCCAGAAACAGCGGGAGAAAAGCCGGGTCCCGGTGCCTGAAATCCAGATGGAATGGGATGAAGCCAGCTGTGGTCAACTGGTGTGGCTGTATAACGAGGCTATCTCGCATTTTGGCGGGCAGACCGGGGCCTTCTTTGCCTCGCGCATCCGCCCCGATCGTGGGACCGCAGGCGATCGTACCTTGCGGGTCGCCTCAATCGATATTGGCGGCGGCACCACTGATATGGCAATTACCCATTATCAGCTGGATGACGGTACCGGCAGTAATGTCAAAATCACGCCGCACCTGCTGTTTCGTGAAGGCTTTAAAGTGGCCGGCGATGATGTCCTGCTGGATATCATACAACGTTACGTTCTGCCCGCCCTGCAAACCCGTCTGCAAAAATCAGGCATTGTAGATGCTGCGGCGCTTATGGCGACGCTGTTTGGTGACTCTGGCCGCATCGACACCCAGGCGGTGTTGCGCCAGCAAACCACTCTGCAACTGTTTATGCCCGTCGGACACGCGATCCTCGCGGCCTGGGAGCAGTGTGGTACTGACGATCCGCTGGCCGGAATGCACGCCACTTTCGGCGATCTGCTTGACCAGCCGCCGGGGCGTAACGTGATGAATTATCTTAATCAGGCGATTGAACATGCGCTGCCAGCCGGGGCTGAGACATTCGACATTCTGGCCGTGCCGCTGGAGGTTAATTTCAGTGAATTACAGCGCGCCATGCTCGCCGGTGAGTTTACCCTTGCGGCTCCGCTACATGCGGTATGTGAAGCCATTTCGCACTATGTTTGCGATGTGCTGTTGATTACCGGACGTCCGGGCTGTCTGCCTGGCGTTCAGGCGCTGATCCGTCATCTTCAACCGGTGCCGGTTAACCGGATGGTCTGGCTGGATAAGTATCGCGTTCATGAATGGTATCCGTTCAGCCAGCAGGGACGGATCGGCAATCCTAAATCCACCGCCGCCGTGGGCGCCATGCTGTGCAGTCTGGCGCTGGATCTGCGTTTGCCACGCTTTAATTTCAAGGCCGCCGATATCGGCGCATATTCGACGGTGCGCTATCTTGGCGTGCTGGATAACACGGTGAATACGCTGCGGGATGAGAATATCTGGTATCACCACATTGATCTGGATAAAGGCGGCAGCAAGCTGGATGCGCGCCTGCATTTCCCGCTGCGCGGCAACGTGACGCTGGGCTTTCGTCAGCTGGCGAATGTCCGCTGGCCCGCCACGCCGCTGTACACGCTGAGTATTAATTCTCCGGAGCTTGCCAAAGCCATTGCCGGCGACGGCGTACTGAATGTGCGTTTGCAGCTTAGCGGCGGCAGTAAAGCCCACGGCCCGGAAGCTTTTGTCCTCAGTGATGCCTGGTTGCAGGACGGTACGCCGGTGGCGGCCGATGCACTGACCCTGAAGCTGAACACGCTGGCCGACCGCCGTCACAGCGGCAGCCATTATTGGATCGACAGCGGGAGCATCTATTTAAAATGACTCAGTTACAGTCAGTCAGCCACTGGATTGATGAGGTTCGCCAGCGTTCAGCGCTACTTGATAGCGATGCCGATGCCCTGCACCTGCGTCTGGCGGAAATCGCGTCCCGCCAGCAAAAACTGGCGCAGGCTCAAAAAGAAGGCGCCAGCGTGGCGCTATACGGCCATTCGCAGGCGGCAAAAGCCCATTTGTTAACGGCGCTGTGCGGCAACGTGCAGGGTCGACTGACCGTGCGCCCGGGAGAGAAAACCCTCGACTATTTTAGTCACATCAATCCGGGCCATGCGCTGACCCGCATGGCGCTGCGTTTCACTCATCAGCCCGCGACGCCCGATGAAGCGTTTCCCCTGCGTCTGGCGCTAATCAGCGAAGCGGAGCTGGTGCAGCTATTTATAGTTCATGCCCGGGAGCAAATACACGTCAGGCCGGTAGAGCGCACGGTGATTGAAGCCCGCCTCCACACCTGGCGCACACTGCGGCAATCGCAACCGGTACCCGGTCTGAATGCCAGCGACGTTGCCGCGATTGCCCATTTCTGGCGTCAGCATATTCCGGCCCCGCAGCAGCAGATTGATGATTACCTGTGGCAACAGTTTGCCGACCTGCTGCCGGCGCTCGATCTCAGTACCCGCGCCAGCGCGTGGTCGTTATTGTGGGGCGAACAGCAGGAATTGACCCGGCAATGGCTGGCCCTGGCGCATGTTCTGCACCAGACCGGGAATGCCCGTGAGGTGGCGGCTCCACTAAGCTTACTGGTCGATCAGTTTGCCCTGCCGGCAGACGGATTTTTAACCGCGGAAAGTCATGCTGAAGGCGAAGTGGTGGTGCATCCGTGGGCCGATTCACAATTGCGCAGTGCCATTAGTCTGCCTATTTCAACCCTGTCTTTGCTGACCTGCGAACTGATCCTGCCGTGTGAACATGGCGCGTTATCGCAGGTTGACGTCCTCGATATTCCGGCTCCCGCCCCGCAGGATAATGCCCCGCTATGGGTAAGCAAAGCGCACTGGCTGATGGAGCGCTACCGTCAACATTTGCAGCCAGACGTGCTGGTGATTTGCAATGCCGTGGCAACCCGCGGGCAAACTCCTGCAACAGCGAAAATGTTGCGCCAGTGGGTGGATGAAACCCAGGCCAGCGAGGAGGTTTCTTTGCCGGGGCTGGTATGGGCCATAACGCCGCAGGACGATCGGTTTACCCGTAAAGTAAACTTCGATGAGTCCGTTCAGCAACTGCTGGGAAAACCCGGTCAGCGCTGGGGAACATTACAGGCGCTCGATGCCGGAAGCGTACAGCGGTTGCTGGAGTGGTTATCACAAGCCACTTCCGCCGGACCACGCGAGGCTCGCCTGAAGGCGCTTGCCACCCGCTATCACCAGCAGTTGCAAACCCTGATGCAGCCCTGGCGCAGCACAAAGGTTAACAACCACGATGCCATGATTAAGGAGTTACAACGTCACGCGGCACGACAAGGTGATATCCTGGACGGACTGCTGCCTGACGTGACGTTGTTCGAGTCCATCTGGCAGGTGCAGTTGCCTCGTGAGGAGAAAGTGAACGGCCTGTTTAATGAGGCCATCGATCTGTTTGCCCAGGATACGGCTCCGGCGACGTCGCGCGATCGGGAAGAAGATATTGCTCAGCAGGCACATCGTCTGTGGGTACAACATCTGCGTCAGTGGAGCCGCCAGACTAAAAATGCGCCGGGGCTGTCTTCTGCGACGCTGCAACAGCTGGCGGATTGTCTTATCGTGACCAGCTACCGGCTGGATCTGGTGGGTCAGCTACAAACGGCTATACAGCAAAATAATGCCCGTGCGGCCCAGCTTCACGCGGTGATGGGCAATTTTATTGCCTGGCTGGGGTATGCGGATGCTCCGCTGGATCAGCGCCCCGCCAGTCGGATTGCCAGCGGTAGCGCCGTATTCGCAGCGAATAATGCCAACAGTATGACCCGTCTTGACAGACTGGCAGAACAGCCGGTCCATGCGGCAACCCGCTATGTCTATGACTGGCTGGTGGCGCTGTATACCCGCGCCTGTGAAAATGAACGCTATCAGGCGGCCCAGGATGTCGGTATCGCCGACCGGGAACGGCTTGAGGAATGGCTTCGCTGATCGTTGCCCGGCGTGATTGCCGGGCATCATATTGTCAGGGGTATTAAAAAAGCGACAGCAGGAGCGCCATCGGAAAGCTAAAAGGCCAGGTTGCCCCCACCAGCACCGCCGCGAGTAAGCGTATACTGCGGCGATCTTTGGTCAGAAACCACGTTATTAGCCCACAGACAACTGCCATGACGGCATAGAACACCAGCATTTTATGATAGAACGTCATCGTTCAGGTCTCCACCCTGGAGAAAACGCCGCGAAATATGCCTCTTTTTCTGATCTACATCAAGTTTTTCTGGCACATTTTCCTAAACCCAAACTAGAATCAGAACTGCGCCTGAAAATTACCGCTTTTCGGGGCCGATTTTTCTGAGCGCATTTTACCATTTGGTCAAACTTTTGAGGGTTATAAGACTATGGAAGTTTCGGACAAAACCGTGGTGATGATTAACGTTTTTGCAGCACTTGGCCTTTTTAGCCTGCTTTCATTGCGTTTTGGATGGTTCCTCTGATGATTTGGTCACCCCGGTGACAAAACGCCCGACACCGTCGGGCGTTCATCATTCTTTTTGTCTCACGTGTGTTTGATCATGACGTGCCGGACGACGGTATAGTCTTCCAGACCGTACAACGACATATCCTTGCCATAACCCGACTGTTTTTGCCCGCCGTGCGGCATCTCACTGACCAGCATGAAATGGGTATTTACCCAGGTGCAGCCATATTGCAGGCTGGCGCTGAGGCGGTGCGCACGTCCCACGTCGCGCGTCCACACGGATGATGCCAGCCCGTAGTGTGAATCATTAGCCCAGGATAACACCTGCTCTTCATCGCGAAATGCCGTAACGCTGACCACCGGACCAAAAACCTCGTGCTGAACAATCTCATCCTCCTGCCGGGCGCCTGCCAGCAGCGTCGGCTGAAAATAATAGCCTGGCCCCCCGACTTTATGGCCCCCGGTGACGACCTGGATATGCGCCTGCGCACTGGCTTTTTCAACGGCGTCGGCAACCCGCGCCAGATGGGCCTTTGAACTGAGCGGTCCGAGTTCGCTGGCAGCATCTTCAGGAGGGCCCATTCTGATGCTGGCCACTGCCGCACCCAGTTTTTCCACCAGCGCGTCATAAATGCCCTCGTGGACATAGAGACGGCAGGCAGCAGTACAATCCTGACCGGCGTTATAAAACCCGAAAGTGCGTACCCCCTCAACCACGTCATCCAGACAGGCGTCGTCAAACACAATGACCGGCGCCTTTCCGCCCAGCTCCATGTGCGTCCGTTTTACCGACGAGGCGGTATGGCGAAGAATATGCTGTCCGGTAGCAATGGAGCCGGTCAGCGAAACCATGCGCACTTTATGATGCCCGGTCAGCGGATCGCCCACCGTGTGACCGCGACCAGACAGTACGTTCAGTACCCCCGGCGGGAAGATATCTTTGGCCAGCCCAGCCAGTGCCAGTGCAGTAAGCGGCGTAATTTCAGAGGGTTTAAGCACCACGCAGTTGCCTGCCGCCAGCGCCGGTGCCAGTTTCCAGGCGGCCATCATCAGAGGATAATTCCACGGCGCAATCGACACCACGACACCCAGCGGGTCGCGGCGGATCATAGAGGTATGTCCTTCAAGATATTCGCCTGCGGCCAGCCCGTTCAGACAACGGGAGGCACCGGCAAAAAAGCGAAACACATCGACGATTGCCGGGATCTCATCACTCTTCACGCAGTGCAGCGGCTTGCCGCAGTTTTTTGACTCAAGGCCAGCCAGCATATCGGCGTGCTGCTCAATGGTATCGGCCAGTTTTAACAGACAATCGGCGCGGGTTTTCGGCGTTGTACGCCCCCATTGCTCAAAAGCCGCTGCCGCAGCGTTGACCGCAGCATCAACCTGCCCCGGTGACGCCTCCGCCAGCATCAGCAGCACGTCTCCGGTAGCTGGGTTGTATACCGGCTGCGTTTCGCCTTCACCTGCCACCAGTTCGCCGTTAATCAGTAAATGATGTTGCATCGTGTTGTCCTGTTCAGAGTGAGGGGATCTGATAGAGTAAAATGCAGCAAGCGTGCCAGGTGTGAGCGCACGTCGACAGTGATAAAAGCATAGAGGGTAACAGGGGCGTGTGAAGCACGCAGAGTGTTACCGCCGCCACATTACTGAACAGTAATGCACGGCGGCAGTGCGTTATGCCATCATCTGACGGATAAGATCGCCAAGCTTACGTACCGCCTGCGCCTCTTTTTCTTCCCAGCTCCAGGAAGTGTTGAAACGGAAAAAAGGCCGCCACGCGCCGGAGGTAGAAAACATCTTACCCGGCGCAATGCTGATCCGGTGTGCCAGCGCGCGTTCGCTGAGTTCACCCGCATCAAGATGTGCAGGCAGCTCCAGCCATAAAAAGTAGCCGCTGTCGTTGTGGTGAATTTTTACCTCTGACGGGAGATAGCGCAGCAGCGTTTGCCAGGCCATTTGCTTGCGCTCGGCAAGCTGACGCCGCAGTCGTCGTAAATGAGCGTCGTAGCGGCGGGTTGACAGGTAATCCACCAGCGCCAGTTGCATCGGTGAACTGCTGGAAAGCGTACTCATTAATTGCAGCTGCTGGATGCGCCGGGCGTGTTTCCCGGCCGCGACCCAGCCGATGCGGAATCCCGGCACCAGGCATTTGGAGAATGAGGAGCAGTGAAGGGTCATATCATCACGATCCCAGGCTTTAGCAGGAAGCGGTTTTTCCCGACCAAAATAGAGTTCGCTATAAACGTCATCCTCAATAAGCACAACGTTATGCGCCGTTAGCAGCGCTATCAGACGCGCTTTCTTCTCTGGACTCAGGGTAAAGCCGAGGGGGTTCTGGCTGTTAGTCATCAGCCAGCAGGCTTTAACCGGATAATTCGCCAGCGCCTGCGCCAGGGCATCGAGATCTATGCCCTCTTTTACATCGCTGGCGACAGCGAGTGCTTTTAGCCGCAGGCGTTCCAGTGCCTGAAGCGCACCGTAAAAACAGGGGTTTTCAACAATCACCCAGTCACCCGGTTCGGTGACCGCCTGTAAACTCAGATTCAACGCCTCAAGCGCCCCGGCGGTGATCACAATATCGTCTGGCGATACCGGTATGCCCTGCAGAGCATAACGTCGGGCGATGGCATGACGCAGTTCACTATTCCCCGGCGGCAGATTTTCCAGGACGCTCATCGCACTGGCGGTTTTGCTGACCTGGGCGAGCGAGCGATTAAGCTGGCGTAGCGGGAACAGATGCGGGTCAGGAAAGGCGGAAGCAAATGGCATTACCGAGGCTTCACGGCTGGCCTGAAGCACCTCAAATATGCAGGTGTTAATATCGACAGACTCGTCGCTCATAACGCTTGCCGGTGGCGCAGGCTGCTTATGTACCGTGCGCGGAGCAACGTAGTAGCCGGACTGAGGTCGGGCCACAATCCGTCCCTGGCTTTCCAGCATCTGGTAAGCGTGGCTGACGGTCATAAAACTCATTCCACTGCTCACTACCTGCTCGCGTAAAGAGGGTAAGCGATCGCCAGGTTGCCAGACGCCTAAGTCAATTTGTTCACGAAGTTGCTGTGCCAGCCGCTGATACTTTTTCATTGAAAAATGCCAGGCCAATGGAGAAATAATGAAGCTCAAATTATAACAGTTGCAAAAAAATAAAGCATTTTTAACAACTGTTATAGATAAAAAAAGCCCGACTGTGTCTGACAGTTGCCGCTTGTAGTGTCTACCCTATGATCATCCTTCACTCGTTTTCCTGTGCATGGCCCGGACACTATGTGTGGGCCGTACCGTTGATGACGAGGATCTTTTTAATTTCGGGGTAGTCCATGTTTGGTCTCGATGCGTTTCATCTTGCGAGGATACAGTTTGCTTTTACCGTATCTTTTCACATTCTTTTTCCGGCGATCACCATCGGCCTTGCCAGCTATCTGGCAGTGCTTGAAGGGCTGTGGCTGAAAACTAAAAATCCGGTCTGGCGCACGCTGTACCACTTCTGGCTGAAGATTTTTGCCGTTAACTTTGGCATGGGTGTGGTATCCGGCCTGGTCATGGCTTATCAGTTTGGGACTAACTGGAGCGGCTTTTCCGAGTTTGCAGGAAGCATTACCGGGCCGCTGCTGACCTACGAGGTGTTAACGGCCTTCTTTCTTGAAGCCGGTTTTCTTGGCGTAATGCTATTTGGCTGGACCAAAGTGGGGCCGGGGCTGCACTTTTTTGCCACCTGCATGGTCGCGCTGGGCACCCTGATGTCAACGTTCTGGATCCTGGCATCCAACAGCTGGATGCATACGCCGCAGGGATTTGAGATTGTTAACGGTCAGGTAGTCCCGGTGGACTGGTTCGCGGTTATCTTCAACCCGTCATTCCCCTACCGCCTGCTGCATATGACCATTGCCGCCTTTTTATGCAGCGCGCTGTTTGTTGGTGCCTCGGCCGCCTGGCATCTGCTGCGCGGCAATAATACGCCCGCTATTCGCACCATGTTTTCGATGGCGCTCTGGATGGCGCTGATCGTCGCCCCGATTCAGGCGCTGGTGGGTGATATGCACGGGCTTAACACGCTTGAACATCAACCGGCAAAAATTGCTGCCATTGAAGGTCACTGGGAGAATCGTCCAGGCGAAGCCACTCCGCTGCTGCTGTTTGGCCTGCCGGATATGGAAAAGGAGCGCACTCGTTACGGTATTGAAATTCCGGCGATGGGCAGCCTGATCCTCACTCACAGCCTGGATAAGCAGGTTCCTGCCCTGAAGGAGTTCGCAAAAGAAGATCGGCCTAATTCCACGATTGTGTTCTGGTCTTTCCGCGTGATGGTCGCGATGGGACTGCTAATGATGCTGATGGGGGCGCTGTCGCTCTGGCTGCGTTATAAACGGCGGCTTTATGTCTCACGTCCTTTCCATCACTTCGCCCTGTGGATGGGGCCTGCCGGGCTGGTGGCACTCCTTGCCGGGTGGATCACTACTGAGGTAGGACGGCAGCCGTGGGTAGTATACGGTTATCAACGCACCATCGACGCCGTTTCTGCCCACGGCGAGTTGCATATGAGCATCACGCTGCTGGCTTTCTTTGTGGTCTATTCCTCGGTATTTGGCATTGGTTACGCCTATATTGGCAGTATGATCAAAAAAGGGCCGCAGCCGTTTGATGAACACCCGACTCAGGGCACCCCTTCTCGTCCACTGTCAGCCGCGGGCGAAGAGTTTGATACGAAGGAGAAAGTATAATGGGTATCGATCTCTCTGTTATCTGGTTTGTGATTATCGTGTTCGCCACGCTGATGTATATCGTGATGGACGGTTTCGATTTGGGAATCGGCATTTTATTTCCGGTGACCCGCAGCGCAGAAGATCGCGATGTCATGGTCAACAGCGTTGCCCCGGTCTGGGACGGCAACGAAACCTGGCTGGTACTGGGTGGCGCGGGGCTTTTTGGCGCATTCCCGCTGGCCTACGCGGTGATTATCGATGCCCTGACACTGCCGCTCACCCTGATGTTGATCGGCCTGATTTTTCGCGGCGTGGCGTTTGAATTTCGTTTTAAAGCAACGCCGTCGCACCGTCCTTTCTGGGATAAGGCATTTATTGGCGGATCAATTCTGGCAACGTTTTGTCAGGGGATCGCCGTCGGCGCGGTGATTAATGGTTTTCAGGTCACCGGGCGCAGTTATAGCGGCGGGGCGCTGGACTGGCTGACCGCCTTTAATCTGTTTTGCGGTCTGGGGCTGGTAGTGGCATATGCCCTGCTGGGGGCCACGTGGCTGGTCATGAAAAGTAGCAATCCGCTACAGGACAGAATGCGCTACGTGGGCAAAAGATTACTGCTGGCACTGCTGGTGGTGATCGCGGTGATTAGTCTGTGGACGCCGCTGACGCATCCGGCCATTGCCGGGCGCTGGTTTACGCTGCCGAATCTGTTTTTCCTGCTGCCCGTTCCGCTGCTGGTGGTGCTGTTCAGTTTCTGGCAGTGGCGCTGTCTAAATAATCCGCAGAGCCATACCCGTCCTTTCCTGCTGACGCTGGGTCTGGTGTTTCTCGGCTTTAGCGGGCTTGGGATCAGCATCTGGCCGCACATTATTCCGCCGTCCATTACGCTGTGGCAGGCGGCAGCGCCCCCACAAAGTCAGGGCTTTATGCTGGTTGGCGCGCTGCTGATTATTCCGGTGATCCTGGTGTATACGTTCTGGAGTTATTACGTGTTTCGCGGCAAAGTTCAGCACGGTGAGGGGTATCATTGATGCAACAGCCATTATTCAAACGCCTGTTGTGGCTGGTCGCGATCTGGGGCGGCAGCGTGCTGGCGCTGGCGCTGGTAGGCATGTTCTTTCGCCTGCTGATGACCGCCGCCGGATTTAAATCACACTGACGTGGTTGCAGGCCGCCGGAGGGATAATGCCGGATGGCGGCTGCGCCTTATCCGGCTTACAAATTCCACTATATCAATCGCATAGCATTAGTCTTAGCGACGTCGCGGCAGGGTTTTTAACAACGCATCCGGGCTGACCGAGGCCACTACGCTTCCGGCCAGCGGCATTTTCAGGATGTGGTGTTTAATCTTGCCGACGACGTGCATTTCACACGGTTTACAATCGAATTTCAGGGTTAATACTTCATCCCCATTGACCAGTTGCATTGGCGTGGCGCGTCCGGCCTTAACCCCGGTAACCCCTTTTGCCTGTTTGGGACAGAGGTTAAATGCAAAACGCAGGCAATGTTTAGTGATCATCACCGGTACGTCGCCTTTCTCCTGATGTGCCTCGTAAGCGGCCTCAATCAGGGTCACGCCGTAGCGCTGATAAAAGTCGCGGGCTTTCTGGTTATAGACATTGGCAAGGAAGCTAAGATGCGTTTGCGGATAGACGGGTGCAGGCTGCGCCACCGCTTTGCGCTGTCCGCGCTGATACCCTGACAGTCGCGCCTCCTCCAGCAGCGCCACCGTTTCGCGACGCAGCTGATTCAGCATTCCGCCCGGCACAAACAGTGCCCCCGGCAAATTAATCACCACATCGCGGGCGTAATACCGTGTTTGCCCGAGTTTAGCCAGGCCATCACGCAGATGGCTCAGCGCTTTTTCGGCCTGCGTAGCCTCGTCAAATACCCCCTCCAGAGTATGTGTGACGCTAATCCCGTCTTCACAGGTTAGCGTCAGGATCAATTGCTCCTGCCAGCCGCCGAGGTCGATATCAACGCCAATACGTCGATCGCTGGACGTTTTTAACAGCGTCTGCTGCCAGTGATGATCAAGATTGCGATACAGCGGATGAGGGGTGCGTAGCCCCTGTATGACGGCGGGCATATCGTTTGGCCACACCCGATAGCGATTTTCCGCCTGCTTCTCAACCACGTTCGCGCGAAAGCCCGTAACCTCACGCTTGATCATCACATTCAGACCGTCGCCGTTAGCCAGCGGCTCCGTCACCTCCACGTCGAGGTGATCTTTCGCGACCTTCAGCACGTTACCCACCTGTACGCCGACAAACGTCGGTGAATCGAAGGCGCCAATATCACCCTGCCGCGCATTGACGAAGTAATCGGTACTGCCCCGGTGAAACGTTTTCTCTGTGGATGGCGTAAAAAAGTGCGTGGTCCACCCCACCGACGCGCGCGCCAGATCGCCGCGTGCGTCAATAATGGCGTCGAGCATTTGCCGGTAGTGCGCGGTGATATTTTTGACGTAGCTCATGTCTTTATAGCGTCCTTCAATTTTGAAGGAGCGCACCCCCGCGTCGATCAGCGCCGCCAGGTTTGCCGTCTGATTATTATCTTTCATCGACAACAGGTGTTTTTCAAAGGCCACCACCCGTCCTTGATCGTCTTTCAGGGTATACGGCAGACGGCAGGCCTGCGAGCAGTCACCACGGTTAGCACTGCGCCCGGTCTGGGCATGTGAGATATAACACTGTCCTGAATAGGCGACGCACAACGCGCCATGCACAAAAAACTCGATGGTGGCATCGGTCGCCTGATGGATTGCGCTGATTTGCTGCAAGTTAAGCTCACGCGCCAGCACCAGTTGACTGAAGCCGACATCGCCGAGAAATTTTGCCTTTTCGACACTGCGAATATCGCACTGGGTGCTGGCATGAAGCTCAATTGGTGGAATATCCAGCTCAAGAATGCCCATATCCTGCACGATAAGCGCATCAACGCCGGACTGATACAGCTCGGTAATCAGCTTTTGCGCCGGTGCCAGTTCGTTATCATGAAGGATAGTATTGAGCGTGACGAAAATTTTTGCGCCATAACGGTGGGCAAACGGGACCAGTTCAGCAATATCGCGCAGCGAATTACCGGCATTGTGGCGTGCGCCAAAACCGGGGCCACCAATATAGACGGCATCCGCGCCGTGCAGGATAGCCTCGCGGGCAATGGTGGTATCGCGGGCCGGACTAAGAAGTTCAAGATGATGAGGTTGCAGGCGCATACAGTCGTCGCGATCCCTTAAAAAGAAAATGACCGCTATTGTAGTCAGAAGTCCACAATTTCGAAATGGCTTTTAGACGGGTTGCGCGTAATGGATCAACGAGTGAAATAAGACCGGCTGGTCGCTGCTGTTACGATAGGCGTGCAGTTGATCGCCTGCAAAGCGGATCCCCTGCGGCGGCGTAAGAGTCTGCCATTGCCCCTCAGTACGCAGGTCCAGTATGCCGCTAATCACCACCACATGTTCAATCACCCCTTGCTCGTGCGGCGTCGATTCGCTAAACGCGCCAGGGGCGAGCGTAATTGAAAAATGATCAAACCGGAGCGTGGGATCGAAGGGAAAAAGCGGCGTAATCACCATTGCCTGCTGCTGGGGATCGTACGCCGGACGCTTTTCGCTCTGCTCAGCAACAATAAATAGTGAGAACGGCACGTTTAGCCCGGTGGCAATTTTCCATAGCGTCGATACCGTCGGGCTGGATTCATGACGCTCAATTTGCCCCAGCATCGCTTTTGATACCCCGGTTTCTTCTGCCAGACGTGAAAGGCTCCAGCCGCGCTGCTGGCGCAGGGCCTTAAGCGTCATCGCCAGATGTTGTGCAATATCCATCTTTCCTCCTCTGAGTCGTCAAGTCTAGCACTTGTCCGCTATAGCGCACAGTGGTAGATTGAGCGGACGTTATAACGCACGGAGCAGGTATGCGCAGTTCCTCTTTTTCTTTTTCACCTTTGTTAGCCGGTTTTGTCGCTGTACTGGTCGGCTATGCCAGCTCTGCCGCCATTATCTGGCAGGCGGCGTTTGCCGCTGGCGCCAGCGATATGCAAATTGCCGGGTGGATGACCGCGCTCGGGCTGGGGATGGGCATCAGTACGCTGGCGCTTACCCTGCGATATAAAATGCCGATATTGACCGCCTGGTCCACGCCCGGGGCGGCCCTGCTTGCCACCAGCCTGCAGGGCATTTCATTACCTGATGCGACAGGAATTTTCATATTTGCTAATGCACTTATTGTGCTCTGCGGCGTAACCGGGATTTTCGCAAAACTAATGAAAATCGTCCCCCCCGGGCTGGCGGCGGCCATGCTGGCCGGGATCCTGCTGCGCTTCGGCCTGCACATCTTCACGCCGCTACCCGCGAATACCCTGTTGTGCGGCAGTATGTTGATAGTGTGGCTATTGATGCGTTTCCTTGCTCCTCGCTATGCCATTATTGCTGCATTAATCGTCGGACTGGTGATCGCCTGCATAAAAGGTGACGTTGTCACTGAGAATTTGTCGTTGTCGCTGGTGGCTCCGATATGGATAACACCGCATTTTTCACTGCCGCTACTGATAAGCGTTGGACTGCCGCTTTTTCTGGTGACCATGGCCTCGCAAAACGCGCCGGGCGTCGCCACATTGCAGGCCGCCGGGTATACGCCACCCGTATCGCCGCTGATAGTAGCAACTGGCGGACTGGCATTAGTGCTCTCTCCATTCGGCGTATTTTCGATTTGTATTGCAGCCATCTCGGCAGCGGTGTGTCTGGAGCCGGATGCCCATCCGGATAAAAATAATCGCTGGACAGCGGCAGCAATAGCCGGGGGAATTTATCTGCTGGCAGGGCTACTGGGTGGCTCGATTACCGCACTGATCGCTGCGCTGCCGGTAAGCTGGCTTCAGGTACTGGCCGGACTGGCGCTGTTTAATACCTTCACCGGCAGTCTGTATCAGGCTCTGCACGACGAACGTCAGCGCGATGCAGCAGCAGTCACGTTTTTGCTGACCGCCAGCGGGATCGTTTTTCTTGGGGTTGGTTCAGCATTCTGGGGACTGCTGGCAGGAAGCGCGGTTATTGCGCTGCGCAACGTGTTGAATAAGACAGCCTGATCCGTTAAGTGACAACGTCACGGAAAGCCCGACGGTATGCCGTCGGGTTTCTGTCATCAGGATTAATGCGAAACGTCAAACATCGTGGCGTCCGTCGCCATATCATCAATAACCTGTTTGAGCGTATCAGCGGTCATTGGCGTATTTTCATTGCTCAGATCCTTGCCCTCGCCCATACGCACGACCTTAACCACCGGCTTGTTGGTGGCAGCATCAATCAGCTCGCCCTCAAAGTACAGTCGGGTATCCATAGTGCGGTGCCCGGTTGCCATTTGCGTACCGGCAACCACCAGTGCCACTGGGATCACTTCATAGAATTGCAGGCCTTCTTTGCTGGTATCCACGCCGGTAATTGCCCCGCGGAAAATCAGGCTGCGTGGACCCGGGGCCGACATCAGCGGTTTACGTTCCGCGGCTGCCGCTTTTAGTTTGGTATTGGTATAGGTCAATACCTCATCAAGAGCCTTTTTACCAATCTGAGTGGTAGGTTTTGGCGTGGGGTAATAGGTTACCGGACGATAAACAATACTGTCATAATTTGCCGCATTGAAATCAGGCGCAACCCAGCGCAGAACCGGTTTTCCGGAGGCTGACGTAGTTTGTTGTAAACCGGAATAATCGCCTAAAAAACCAGAATATTTATCGGGCTGAGCGACTTTAGACGCGCAGCCTGCTAATGCTAAAAGGCCGCAAAGCGTGGCGACTTTGAAGAGGGCGTGAGTACGCATAGACAGGTCCCTTAATGGAGAGTTCAACCGGGTAATTTATAGCAAAAAAGCGATGTGGCTGTTGTGACAAAAAAGGGGTTGATGATAAAAATTTGCATTTTGCACCATGGGTGATGCCGTGTGACTTTCTGCCCCAAAAAACAGATATGCCGCCAGACTCAATGAAGCCTGGCGGGAGGTTTACTTCATATCAACCTGATAAAAAATATGCTTGCCAAACGGATCAATTTCATAGCCACTCACCTCTTTACGCACCGGCTCAAAAATCGTTGAGTGCGCAATCATCACTGCCGGCATCTGATCGTGCATCATTTGCTGTGCCTGCTTATACAGCGCGGTGCGCTGCTGCTGATCGGTGATGCCTTTGGCCTCAGCAATAATTTTATCAAACGGTTTGTAGCACCATTTTGCCGAATTTGAACCACCATTGGCCGATGTGCAGGTGAACAGCGGGCCGAAGAAGTTATCCGGATCGCCTGTTGCGGTGGTCCAGCCCATTAGCGCCGCCTGATGTTCGCCGCTCTTGACCCGGTTAAGATACTCACCCCACTCGTAGGTCACGATCTTCGCCGTGATCCCGACTTTCGCCCAGTCGGCCTGGATCATCTCCGCCATGCGTTTGGCATTGGGGTTGTACGGCCGCTGAACCGGCATCGCCCACAGCTCAATGGACGTTCCTTCTGGCAGTCCGGCCTCTTTCAGCAGCGCTTTGGCTTTTTCAGGATCGTAATCATAATCTTTCAACTCGCTGTCTGCGCTCCAGACGCCCGGCGGCAGCAGATTTTTAGCCGCTGTACCGGTGCCGTGGAAAACGGCCTCAATAATTGCAGGCTTATTAATGGCCAGCGCCAGCGCCTGACGGACTTTGACATTATCCAGCGGTGCTTTTTGGGTGTTGAATGACAGGAATCCGGTATTCAGCCCGGCTTTGCTCATCAGGTTCAGGTCTTTATTGGCCTTCATGCGCGGCAAATCGGCCGGATTAGGAAATGGCATGACCTGGCACTCGTTTTTTTCCAGTTTAGCAAAGCGTACTGACGCATCCGGCGTAATGCTGAATACCAGGCGATCAAGCTTTGCCTTGCCACCCCAGTATTCCGGGAAAGCGGTAAACAGAATGCGCGAATCCTTCTGATACTGCGTCAGCCTGAACGGGCCGGTGCCGACTGGCTCCATATCGACGCGCTCCGGAGTGCCTGCTTTCAGCATCGCATCCGCATATTCAGCCGAAAGGATAGAGGCAAAATACCAGCCTAAATCAGCCACAAACGGCGCTTCCGGGTGGGCGAGATTAAAGCGCACCGTATAGTCATCGACTTTATCAATGCCGGTGATGAGCGAGCCAAACTCCAGACTTTCAAAGTTCGAGTATGTCCCCCCCGACACTTTATGATACGGATTATTGGCATCTTTCTGGCGCATAAACGAGAAAATTACGTCATCGGCATTAAAATCGCGGGTCGGCTTAAAGTATTTATTACTTTGAAACTTGACCCCTTTGCGCAAATGGAAGGTGTAGGTTTTGCCATCCTCACTGACCTCCCAGCGCTCCGCCAGACTCGGCTCCAGCTCGGTTGTCCCCACTTTAAAATCCACCAGCCGGTTATAAACCGGTACGGCGCTGGCATCCACGCTGGTGCCCGAGGTGTAAAGCTGCGGATTAAAGTTTTCTGGCGATCCTTCAGAGCAATAGACCAGCGTTTTCGCCGCCACGGTTGAACTTAACGTCACTGCGGCAAGTGCCAGAGCAAGGGTAGAGTATTTGCTTTTCATCACATTTTCCTGTTTTCTTGAGCCAGAGGCAGAGGACAGTCACGTCATTTGCTTATTCCATAGATAACATTAAAAACACCTTGCAAGCACCTGATAACACAAATAAAGAAGGAAAAACCATGTCTTCGCCGTTAGCCAGTCAATTAACCCAACGCTTCTTCCGCTATCTTGCTATCAGCAGTCAGAGCGATGCGGCTGCTACAACCCTGCCAACAACACCGGGTCAACACGAGATGGCACGGGTGCTGGCAGCAGAACTCACCCGCTTTGGGCTGGATGATATTGTGATCGATGAACAGGCGACGGTAACCGCGGTAAAACGCGGTAATGTGCCCGGCGCACCGCGGGTGGGCTTTATTACCCATATCGATACGGTTGATGTCGGACTGTCACCAGATATTCATCCACAAATACTGCGCTTTACTGGTGAAGATCTCTGTTTAAACGCCGAAAAAGACCTCTGGCTGAGGGTAAATGAGCATCCTGAAATTCAGGCTTACCCTGATGAAGAGATTATTTTTAGCGATGGCACCAGCGTGCTGGGCGCAGATAATAAAGCGGCGGTGACCGTAGTCATGACCCTGCTGGAGAATCTGACGGCTGAACATCGCCACGGCGATATTGTGGTGGCATTTGTGCCGGATGAAGAGGTCGGATTGCGCGGTGCGAAGGCCCTTGACTTGCGCCGCTTTGCGGTCGATTTTGCATGGACAATTGACTGCTGCGAGCTTGGGGAAATCGTGTATGAAAACTTTAATGCCGCGTCGGCCGAAATTCGCTTTACCGGCGTGACGGCGCACCCGATGTCAGCAAAAGGCGTACTGGTTAATCCGCTGTTGATGGCCTGCGATTTTATCAGTGAATTCGACTGTCAACAGACCCCGGAGCACACCGCCGGGAAAGAGGGCTATGTCTGGTTTAACGGAATGGAAGCGGTGCAGAGTTACGCGGTGCTTCAGGCCAGCATTCGTGATTTCGACCTTACCGGCTTTGAACAGCGTAAGCAGCAGATTGGTGAAGTTGCACAGCAGATCGCAGCGCGCTATCCCACGGCAAAAGTGGAATACACTATCAGCGATATTTACAGTAATATCAGTAATGCCATCGGCGAGGATCGTCGGGCGGTGGATCTGATATTCGAAGCGATGGAAACCCTCGGCATTACGCCAAAACCGACGCCAATGCGCGGCGGTACGGATGGCGCAGCGCTCTCGGCCAAAGGATTGCTTACCCCGAACTTTTTCACCGGCGCGCATAACTTCCATTCAAAATTTGAGTTTTTGCCGCTGAAATCGTTCGAGGCATCCTACCAGGTCGCGCTGCAACTCTGTCTGCTCGCCGCGCGTTAAGCCGGTTTTCGCGCCAGCATCGTGGCAAAACGCAGTTTAATGCGCTGACCGTTGGCGTCGGTGCGGTGCAGTTCACCGACGTCTTCATTGTATTTTATGAAATCCCAGCCGCGGTAGTAGTCGCGCAGTTCACCCTGCTTAAACGCAAAGGGGAACCCTGTGGTACAAGGATAATCTTCTGTATCCATGGCCGCCACAATCAGATTAACACCGCCGGGGACGGTGCAACGCTGCATATTGGCGATCAGACCCGGAATGGTCTGCGCCTCGAGGAACATCATCACCACGGTGGAAAGAATGAAATCGTATTCGCCGTCAAAACGCAGGGTGTTCAGATCACGGATGTCACTTTTGAGGTTATCCAGCCCTTCTGCCGCGCGAATGTTCTCCAGCGTCGTAATGCTCATCGGATTACGATCCCAGGCGGTGACGGTATATCCGTTAGCCGCAAGCCAAAGACTATTGCGCCCGCTGCCGCAGCCTAAATCCAGCGCATTACAGGGCGACATGTGCGCAGCAGCGGCTATCACATCTGAATGCGTGCGGGTCAGACCATATTTTTCACTAAAGTAATTCTCATCGCGAACCATGCTGTTTTCCTCAATGTTTATAAGATGTATTTTTGATGCATTTTAAGAAAAAGTGCTATTAATAGCCAGCGCTATAACCTCTGCTACCTTTAACAGAGGCCTGCCTGGAGAAGATCATGCAAAAATACCGTCTGAGCGAGCATACCCGCGTATACAGCTATCAGGACAAGGGCGAAACCTGTCTTGTGACGCTGCGCCAGATTATTGCCCTGCGCAACTTCGCCGATGTTATTGCAGGTGATGAAGGCGGCTGGGTTGATGCAGAAGATGCGCTGAGCCAAACGGGGGAAAGCTGGATTTACGATCCCAATAGTGCGGTATTTGGTGGGGCAAAAATTGAAGATAACGCCCGACTGACGCGCAGTTGTATTGTCAGTCACCGGGCCATCGTAAAAGACAATGCGTGGCTGGATGCCGCAGAGGTCAGCCACCACGCGGTAATAAGTGACAACGTCACTATTCAACACTCAACCGTGCGCGGCGAGTGCCAGATTTCCGGCGAGGCGCGAATACTGCACCAGAGTCAGGTGATAGCCGTGCGGGGCCTGACCCACGAGCACGATAAAATCCTCAAAATCGGCGATCGCGCCACCGTCACCGACTCCCGTATTATTCATCAGGCACAAATTTACGGCGATGCTGTGGTTAACCATGCCTTTATTGAACATCGGGCTGAAGTCTTTGATTTCGCCCATCTGGAAGGCAATGAGGAAAATAATGTCTGGGTATGCGACTGCGCCAAAGTGTATGGACATGCCAGACTTATTGCCGGGACCGAAGAAGATGCCATCCCTACCCTGCGTTACAGTTCGCAGGTGGCAGAAAATGCAGTGGTTGAAGGTAATTGCGTCTTAAAACATCACGTGCTGGTCGGGGGTGAGGCCTGGCTGCGCGGCGGCCCCATTCTTATCGACGATAATGTCGTTATTCAGGGTCGTGCACGGGTGCGCGGCGACGTGATTATTGCGCATTTTATCGAGCTTAGCGGTGACGCCGTTATTGAAGCCACCGACGGCGAGGTGCTTTGCCTGCGCGATCATAAAGTCGTCAATGGCGCGCAGCGCATTACCCGCACGCCATTGGTGGGGTTACTTTAGTGGTGTAGCGCTTGAGTATAACGCCACGGGATAAGTCGAAATGACCGTGGAGGCTTACGCAGAGATTTCACCCGCAATTCAGAGGTTTTCACCATGACAACTTTTCACCAACTTGCTGCGACCAGCCTGCAAGGCCAGCGTATATCAATGTCCGACTATAAGGGTAAGCTGGTCCTGGTGGTTAACACCGCCAGCCATTGCGGCTTTACCCCCCAGTACGCCGGTCTGGAAATGCTCTACAAAAAGTACGCCGCCCGGGGGCTGGTCGTACTGGGTTTCCCGTGCAACCAGTTTGGTAAGCAGGAACCCGGCGGTGTCGATGAAATCACCCGCACCTGTCGCATCAATTACGGGGTGAGCTTTCCGATGTTCGAAAAAGTTGAGGTCAACGGGGCAGCGACGCATCCGCTGTTTCACTATCTTAAAGAAGAATTGCCCGGCGTACTGGGTGGGCGAATAAAATGGAACTTCACTAAGTTTCTCATCGGCGGCGACGGCAAGCCGCTTAAACGTTTTGCGCCACTCGTCACCCCGGAAAAAATGGAAACCGCCATTCTGGCGGCCCTTGACCGCGGACAATAAAAAACATAAATGCCCTTTCGGGCATTTATGTTTTGCTAACGACGGTCCTGATAGAACGAGTCTACCTCCCGCGTTGATATATCCGTATTAATGGAAAAACAGCGCAATCAGGATAATGATTGGAATAGGTACACCTAAAAAGAATAGTAATAATGAGCGCATTTTAAATCCCTCACCTGTTTAAAGATTATAAATCACGTTGACGGCCACCAAAGGTCGCACTCAGGCTGGCGACGAAAGCACCTGCCAGCAGAGAAATGAATGTCCACAGCATTAAATAACTTGTGGCTTTGCGTGCAGCATCAGCAGCCTGCTGCGCTTTCTCCTTCGCTTCTTTTAATTTAGCCTGGGCTTTGTCATAAGTACTCTGAACGCGCTGTTCAGCCTCTTGCTGACTAAGACCGGTATTTTGGGCAATCAGACGGGCAACGTACTGGCGATCGTCCTGCGGTAGGGCTCCGGTACTGATGCTGTTAGCAAATATACCGGTCACTTCACTTAATTGTTCCGCAGAGACGGGCTGACGCGGTGCAGAAGGCATTGCCGGCGTCGCAGCAGGATCGGCCGCATCAGTTGCCGGTGTTGCAGGGTCACTGGATCTAAACATTGAATTGATAAAATAGTTCATTGGCGAGCCAGAGTCGTCAGACGATGCGCTGGCCATGCCCGCAGCACCCGCAGCCGTAGTGGCCGCAGCCCCACCCGCAACGGTACCCACGATTTTAGCGCCACCGCCAAGGATAGACCCCACCGTGCTTGTTAACAGCACAGCCGAGATCAGCGCCGCCACAGCCCAGGTCAAAAAACCATGCGCAGTATCGCGGAAGTAAACTTCATCACTGCGGGTATCGATCCATTTTGTGCGCAGTCGTCCCGATAAGTAGCCTCCCATACCCGAGGCCACAATCTGGGTAAACGTCAACCAGGCGATGGCGGCGATACCCACCGTGCCTGCGTCAAGGCCGCGACTTTCCCACGGCGAAACGGACGTAAGACCTAAACCAGCACCCAGCATCAGTAAAATCAACGACAGGGATGCCGCTGCGACGGCTCCCGCAAAGATGGCACCCCATGATACGGCGCTGCTGCTCGCGGCAGGCAGCGGCAGACGCGTATCAGGATACGTAGTGTTAACTGTGGCGTGTTCATGAATGTGAGTCATGCTGTTATCCTTTAAATAATCTTTGCGTTCGGAACCGGGAACGGATTGAAGAAACAGGAAACATTATCATCTTCAACATTAAGGCTCTGCATGAGCCGGGCGATGCCATAAATAAAAAGAACGTTCGTCAAACGTTAAAAAAGTAAAAACGTAATACCACAATGGAAACGTATTCCATGAACTAAGGATAGTAGATATTTTATTACTAAATGAATTTTAAATTTTAAAAGCCGCGGGCATTAACAGTAGCGGATGTTATGGCGCTTTAGCGCCTTAACAATGCGACCACCCTGAGATGTATGGCAAGGAAGACCTGAAATGGAAGCCATCGTCAGGTCATTAAGTTGTCTCTGAAAAGCGCAAAGTGAGAGCGCCGTCAAATTATTAACTCACAGCGGAGTTTTTTATTATCCGGTTAATAATGTGGTTAATCATCTCACCGACAATAAATCGCCTTTGCTTATTCCAGCGGCTGATGAGGCGTGCGGGTATAGATTGCATTACTCAGCTTGCGCATTTTGTCGATCTCGCCCGGCATATCCTTAGCCGGGATGGTTTTTATCATGGCCGAATAAAGCGTGCTCTTGTCAGACCTGAACAACGCGTTAAACCACTTTAGGTCGAGAATACGCGTCAGGCAAAAATTCGCGCGTAGATATTCTGATCGTCGTACCTACCGTTCAGATATTCCGCCTGCTTTAAACACCCTTCCAGCGCAAAGCCGTTGCGGCGGGCCAGGGCATTGCTTCTCGCATTATCAACCCGGCATTTGATGACGAAACGGCGCAGTTCGCCGCGCTGTACATAATGTTCCATCAGGCTTTGCAGCGCCCGGGAGAGGATCCCCTGCCCCTGGACATCTTCATCCAGCCAGTAGCCGATATACGCCGTTTTATTCAGCGGCTCAATCAAATTAAAGGAGAGCACGCCAGCCAGTGTCTCGTCGCAGAAAATCAGATACATTTTGGCGTAGCCACGCTGATGCAGCATCACGTTGCCCTGGATATTTTTACGCGTATCGGACTCGTCGTTGACCAGCTGCGGCCAGTTCAGGGTCTGCTGAAGCCTGGCCTTATTCTTCAGCACAAGCTGATGCAGCGCTGAGACAAAAATCTCGTCAACCGCACGCAGGCTTATAATATCGTCAACCGGGATAATGTCAGGGGAAGGTCTATGTTCAGTCACGAAATATCCTTAAACAGCAAAGGTCGGACGGCGAGCCGTCCGACAGAGGATGTTTAGCGCATAACGCGATCGTCAACATATTGACGTTTGTCGGGCGCAGGCGGGAAATACTGATACAGCCAGGTTTCACTGATGGCGTCTCCCTGACAGCGCAGGAACATGCGCATATCGACCGGGTCGGTCGCCTCAGAGGTGGGATACCAGTCAAACAGGATGCGGTAGCCGTCAAACGGTTCGACATACAGAATTTCAACCTGTCGGGCTTCGCCGCTGGACAAGGTGATCACTGGCTCAATACCCTTTGGCGCAGCCGCTTTTAAATCGCCGCCGACGAAATCGACCGCAAAGCGACGCGACCATTTTTCCGGGAAGTGTTCACCCGGCGCCCATCCTTCCGGAAAGGATCCCATGCCGGTGCGCGTCGCCATTACGCGGGCCAGCGGTGAGCGTACCGGCGGCTGGGCGCTCCAGTAAAGTCGATATTTGAAGTCCAGAGCATCTCCTGCCCGAATCGCTTTTTCCGGCTGCCAGAAGCAGACAATGTTGTCCAGCGTTTCACCGGTAGTTGGGATTTCCATCAGGCTGACCGCCCCTTTTCCCCACTTGCTGCGCGGCTCGACCCACAGGCTGGGACGCTTGTTATACCAGCCCATCACATCCTGATAGTGGGTAAAATCGCGGTCCAGCTGCAACAGGCCAAAGCCTTTGGGATTGTTATCAACAAAGGCGTTGAACTGAAGTTTCTGTGGGTTATTCAGCGGGCGGCAAATCCATTCGCCGTTGCCGCGCCACATGGCCAGCCGGTCAGAGTCGTGAATTTGCGGATGCAGGGTATCGCACATCCGACGCTCGTTGTTACCGCAGCTGAACATGCTGGTCATCGGCGCGATGCCTAACTGTTTGATATCTTTACGCGCATAAATATGATTTTCCACTTCCATGATCACCTGGCTCTCTTCACAGTGGATCACGAATTTATACGCGCCTGTCACGCTGGCGCTGTCCAGCAGGGCATATACCGTGAAAGTCGTCGCGCCCGGCTTGACGGTTTCGAACCAGAAGGAGGTGAAGTCAGGGAACTCTTCCGGCGTATCGGTAAAGGTGTCGACTGCCAGACCGCGTGCGGACAAGCCGTACTGGTATGTGCTGTCCACCGCCCGGAAATAGCTCGCACCGAGGAAAGAGACGATATCGCGCCGCGCCAGTTCCGGGGCCTTGAACGCACGGAAGCCGGCAAAGCCCAGATCGGTCTGGCCTTCAAGCTGACGGGTATCAACGCCGGCATCATTGTACTGGAACAGCTCAGGACGAAAGTGAATTTCACGCGCACGCTGGGTGGCAGAGTCCAGAGAGAACATGCGCACCCGGCGGCGGAAACCCATCCCGACATGGAAAAACTGCACGTCCAGATTGCGGTCGTTAACGTTATTCCATAATGAATGCGCCGCATCATACTGAATGCTGTTATAAGCCTGCGGCGTCAGGTTCGCCAGGGTATCGGGCAGCGGACGAGGCGCGCCAGTCCACGGCTGTTTCGCCAGCGAGCTTGCCGTGGACTGAAGAACGGAGAAATCAAAGGGACGGGTCTGGCCGTCGGCGATGTCCGACTCTTCAGCGAGGGCGGCACGCGAGAACAACGTCGAAATCCCGGACGTGCCGCATACGGCGGCAACAGCCATTGTATTTTTAAGAAATCTTCTGCGATTCATGCCTGGAAAAACGTCCTTACGTCAGCAAATGGACCCGCTCATGCCGGTAAAGGCAGCGCGCGCGAAAGCGCCCACTTTAGACAAATTCAGGTGATAAACCAAATGGTAACGCGGGAAAAAATGACGTTGCGGAGAAAAAAGAGAGTGTCGATGAGAGCATCCTGAATCATGCGTAAAATTATGTATAAAAATTCCTCACCTGCGCCAGCGGGCGAGGGTCTGATATCACAGTAACCCGCAACGTTTTTTACTGCGATCCTCCGCCTGCTGGTAGAGCGTAAACTCATCCAGCGTTGGGCAGCCCAGCGCCTGCTCAAAAGCCTGACGTGACGCATTTCCATGATGACGCGCCTGCGTTTGGTTACCCAGATTGGACTGGAAAATCCCGGCTGCGCTGACCGGCAAAAAATCCTCGTAAACGATCGGCTGCGCAATCAGCCATCCCCGCTCGATCAGCGGTTGCGGGTCGTCGCCGGCATGAATAGCATTGCGGTGCGCCTCGCCGGCCGGTGTCAGACGATAACGGTAATATGCCAGCCCCTGACGGCGCAGGAATATATCGCTGTCCGGAAACTGTTTGAACGCCGCGTGCAAATTTGACTGGTGCGTCAGATTATCTTTGCCGGTACCGGCCTCAGCCAAAAGCTGGTCATATAGCGCACGGCCTTTCGGGGTCAGCGCGACGCCGCGCTGCTCAATCTCACCGAAGCGCGCCGTGTGGGTGCCCTGATGACTTCCGGCAAACAGTACCGGCTCCTCCAGCGCCTTAAAACTGGTCTGGCGCAGCAGGATCGGCACTTCGCGCCGGGGCGGGCCTTCGATCAGCGTCTTTGGTTCAATACCGCAGCCCGGCATTAACGCCTGGGCACGGTCGATATCCAGGGTTCGCGGTGTCAGATGGTTGATATGGCAGCCGGGAAAGCAGACCACGTCGGCAATCAGCCGGTGCTCGTTGTTGAGCGCATGATAGGTATCTTCATCGACAGTCGCGTGACGATGCCAGCGGAACGTCTCCAGCGCTTCACGTACAAATGCCTCACCCTCAGCCGGAGTAAATGCCCCCTGCTCATCAAATTTATCTAACAATGCCCGACAGCGCGGGGTAAAAATATCGCGCTGCGCAAGGGTAGCAGCCGCCCGCTCACGCAGTTTTGGATCGTCAATCAGCTCAAGGCGCAACAGCGAGGTGAATATTCGAAAAGGGTTATGTGCCAGGGCCGCATCATCGATGGGTCGAAAGGCCGTTGAATGCACCGGGACCCCGGCCTGGGATAAATCATAATAGCTGACCGGAAACATGCCCATAATGGCAAACATTCGCCGCAGAGTACTTAGCTCGCGCGCAGTACCGACCCGGATCGCGCCGTGACGTTCGACGTTTAATCGTGCCAGTTCATCGGCATTGACCAGATGTTCATGCAGCGCAGGATTGTTCTCCAGTACCGCCAGGTTCACATCTGCCACCAGCTCAAGCAACGTACCATATTGCGGCACCTCCTGCTGATACATGGCTGACATAGCCTGCGAAAAGTGTTCCCGAATCTCATCAGCCGTGATGGTGTTCGCCATGATGTCTGCCTCCAGTGAGTACTCTCTGGAGTGTAGAGAAGCGCCTTCAATGCGGGGGGAAGAATTTACGATTTGTGATCGCGGACGAGCTTCTTTTACCTGGTCATGCATCGCCGCGCGATGCAGACTGCTATGTATAAATCATGCTTATGGATAAGGCATTTACCATTTACTTAAAATTAACCTGCTCACTGTAGGTAGATCTACAATCGTCTGATTTATGGGCCAATTCACATATTCCCGTCGTTTTGTAAATGTTAATGAAATTTTGCTAGCAAGTTATCAAAATTAAGTAACTTTACTTGTCACCTTTATCATCTGTTTTTAACATCCGCACATGGAAAAAAATGGCCTCTTTAATCAGCGTATTCGCCTGCGCCATCTGCACACCTTTGTTGCCGTTGCTCAACAGGGAACGCTCGGACGCGCCGCGGAAACGCTCAATCTCAGCCAGCCTGCACTGTCAAAAACGCTCAATGAACTAGAGCAGTTGACCGGTGTACGTCTGTTCGATCGGGGCCGCCTGGGTGCGCATCTGACGCTGGTCGGTGAACAGTTTCTGACCCACGCCATGAAAGTGCTCGACGCCCTGAATACCGCCGGACAATCGCTGAACCGAAAAGAAGGCATTGATAACGATATTGTGAGAATCGGGGCCTTGCCGACCGCTGCCCTGGGAATTCTGCCGGCAGTGATTGGTCAATTTCACAAACAGCAAAAAGACATCACATTGCAGGTCGCCACCATGAGTAATCCCATGCTGCTGGCGGCGCTGAAATCAGGTGAAATCGATCTTGGTATCGGCAGGATGTCCGATCCTGAATTGATGAGCGGCCTGAACTACGAATTGCTGTTTCTGGAATCACTCAAGCTGGTGGTGCGTCCGGATCATCCGCTGCTTCAGGATAACATTACCTTTAGCCGCGTTCTGGAGTGGCCGGTGGTGGTAACGCCACGGGGAACTACGCCAAGGCAAAACGCCGAGGAAATGTTGCTCAGTCAGGGATGTAAAATGCCCGCTGGCTGTATTGAAACGCTTTCGGCATCGCTCTCCCGCCAGCTTACTGTTGATTATAACTATGTCTGGTTTGTACCTTCGGGGGCGGTTAAAGATGATTTACGGCTGGGCACGCTGGTTGCCCTGCCCGTTACCCCCCAGGGCGTGAGCGAGCCGATAGGCATTTTGACCCGCATAGACGGGCAGCTATCGCCGGGCGCGCAGATATTACTCAGTGCGATCCGCAAAACGCTGCCGGAATAGCCTCTGCCCCAATGCGGACAATTAACCTCGCGCCATCCTCCCGGATGGCGCGTCTACTTTATCTGGCTTAAAAGGTTTCCCAGTGATCGCCCGACGCGGGTGCCGGATGTCGGGTGGTCAAAACCGGTGTCGCAACGGCGGGAGACCGGGGCACGGTAGTGCCGGTTTGCAGGCGAAATGCTCCCACGGCTTCGGTCAGGCGAGCGGCCTGTTCTTCCAGCGAGGCAGCAGACGCCGAGGCTTCTTCCACCAGCGAGGCGTTTTGTTGGGTCACATTATCCATCTCGCTGATCGCCTGGCTGACCTGGGTGATCCCCCGGCTCTGCTCGTCAGAGGCGGCGGCAATTTCCAGCATAATATCGGTGACACGCTTGACGGCGTCGACGATCTCTTTCATCGTGCCGCCAGCCGCGACGACTTCGCCCGAGCCACGCTCAATCAACGTCACTGATTCACTGATAAGCCCTTCAATTTCTTTTGCTGCCTGCGCACTGCGGCTGGCAAGCGTACGAACTTCGCTGGCGACGACGGCGAAACCGCGGCCCTGCTCACCAGCACGTGCGGCTTCAACGGCGGCGTTAAGTGCCAGAATATTGGTCTGAAAAGCAATGCTGTTGATGACCGCAGTGATCTCAGAGATTTTCTTCGAACTGGCCGTAATGCTGCCCATCGTGGTGACTACGCCGGAGACAATCTGCCCGCCCCGGCTGGCTTTCCCTGACGCGTCTTCTGCCAGTTTGCTGGCATGATGCGCGTTATCGGCATTTTGTTTAACCGTGGCGGTCAGTTGTTCCATGCTCGCCGCGGTTTGTTCGATAGCGGCAGCCTGCTCTTCGGTACGGGCAGAAAGATCGGTGTTCCCTGCTGAAATCTCGCTGGTACCACGATAGATCTCATCCGCGCCCATACGAACGGTGCCGACGGTGCGCACCAGTGAATGCTGCATCGTTTGCAGATCGCGGCTTAGATGGCCGATTTCACTGCCCCCCGTAATCTCATCGGCAAGTGTGAGATCGCCGGAAGCGATCTTTTCAATGCGCTGGGCAGCACGCTGTAAGGGCAAAATGACCGTCCGACGCAACACAATGAAGGTCAGCAGCGTCAGAATGAGTGCGGTGGCAAAAGCCACGGCCATAAAGACCATGCCCAGCTGGCTGCGATGATGTGCCTGTTCCTGCAGGGCGGTGGCGCGTTCGGTACGCAGTTGAATGGCTTTTAACAGCACCTCGTTGTAGGCGCTGTCCAGCGGCCGTGCCTGTTCGTTCTCATGGTTGATGATGGCTTCAAACATGCCGTTTTTAGCGAATTTCACCATCGGCTCCATGCCTTTAATATAGGCTGCAAAATGACTATTCAAATCGCCATCCAGCGCCTTATCAGCAGGAGTTTTAACGGCGCGGTTCATGTAGACCGCAAATCCATCCTGCGATTGCTTGATCCGCCGCTCCGCCTCGGTAATATTCGCTTTCATATCATCCATTTCGGCAATACGGCTGGCAGCCCCGGCATGGATCAAATTGATACGCGCCGTACGCAGATGGTTGGCGCTGTTAGAAAGGCCCATGCGAACCTGGATTTCTTCAGTAACATCTTTCTGATCGTGGTCGGCCTGCATTAAGAAGTAGCTGGCTAACCCGGCACTCAGTGCGAATAAAATAAGGATGCCGCCGAGAATGGTGGAAAACAGAGGAACCAGACGAATATGGTGTAAAAAACTCAGCTTTTGCGCAGGTTGCAGCGCTGTTTTATTGTCCATGGCTATCGACTCTCAGTGAAAGAAGCGTACAAACACGCCCGTCTGATAGTCATCGGCATTTACGTGCAATTGCTTATGGCAAAAAGCGCTACCTGGCTCACACTTCACAACATTAGACGAAACGGCCAGCGGCGTGAACCGCTGGCAGATGAATCAGTTATCGCCGAAATGGATAACGGTACGGATGGATTTGCCCTCATGCATCAGGTCAAAAGCCTGGTTAATTTGGGCCAGCGGCAGGCGGTGGGTGATGAACGGATCAAGCTTGATTTTACCCGCCATGGCATCTTCAACCATGCCCGGCAGCTGTGAACGGCCTTTGACGCCGCCGAATGCAGAGCCGCGCCATACGCGCCCGGTCACCAGCTGGAAAGGACGGGTACTGATTTCCTGACCGGCTCCGGCCACGCCAATAATCACGCTTTCGCCCCAGCCCTTGTGACAGCATTCGAGCGCTGCACGCATCACATTGACATTGCCGATACACTCGAAACTGAAATCAACGCCGCCATCGGTGAGTTCAACGATCACCTCCTGGACAGGGCGCTCATGGTCTTTCGGGTTGATAAAGTCGGTTGCGCCCATCTCTTTTGCCAGCGCAAATTTATCAGGGTTGGTATCAATGGCGAGAATACGTCCGGCTTTCGCCTGTACCGCGCCCTGGATTGCCGCCAGACCAATTCCACCGAGACCGAAAATCGCTACAGTATCACCCTCTTTCACTTTCGCCGTGTTATGCACCGCACCGATACCGGTGGTGACACCGCAGCCCAGCAGACACACTTTGTCCAGCGGTGCCTCGGGATTTACTTTAGCCAGAGAGATTTCAGCGCACACGGTATATTCGCTGAAGGTGCTGGTGCCCATGTAGTGATAAATCGGCTCGCCGTTATAGGAGAAGCGAGTGGTGCCGTCCGGCATCAGCCCTTTACCCTGGGTGGCGCGTACCGCCTGACACAGGTTTGTTTTGCCGGATTTACAGAATTTACACTCGCCGCATTCGGCGGTGTACAGCGGAATAACGTGATCGCCCGCTTTCAGGCTGGTTACGCCCTCGCCCACCTCAACCACGATGCCGCCGCCTTCATGTCCCAGCACCGCCGGGAAAACCCCTTCCGGATCGTCGCCGGACAGGGTAAATGCATCCGTATGACAGACGCCAGTGTGGGTGATTTTGACCAGCACTTCACCTTTCTTCGGCGGTGCAACGTCGATTTCAACAATTTCCAGTGGCTTACCGGGACCAAAGGCAACAGCTGCACGTGACTTCATATTCTCTTCCCCAATTGCGATGTGAGTTATTTATTTTAGATACGAGCGGAGCAAGTGGCCGACTTCCGCCATTCTTACCGCGCGCTGGTCGGCCGTTGTCTCACCGCTGACCAGCTCGTCTTTCAGGTGGATCTCAACCATTTCGCCCATCAGCCCGTTAGCCGCCCCGCGAATAGCCGCAATTTGCTGCAAAATAGCGATGCAGGGTTCGCCCGACTCCAGCGCCCGCTCAAGGGCTTCAACCTGACCACGGATGCGCCTGACGCGGGTCAATGCGCGTTTCTTGTCTTCGGGTGATTGCGGCATAAGAACTCCAGCTAAATAATATACCCCCCTATAGTATCAGAGTGACTACGCAGTTGCAAAATAGCGCGTGAACAACATTTTCAGGCGGAAAGTTCAGAGCAGACCGGGTGCGGATAAAACAATACGTATCATCACATTCCCGATGTCGGACACGATGCCGGTGCGCCTTTAGAATCAACGCACGCGCCGCTGGCCGTCGTAATTTTGGTGCCCGGTGCAGGCGCAGCGTGCTCAGCGGCAGCCTGATCCTCAGTGCGGGAAGCCTCGGTCCAGTTGGTTTGTGAACAGCCGGCCAGAATGAGCATAACGCCTGCAATAACGCTTTTTTTCATCACACTTCTCCATAAATCAGAGGGATAAATCGCTAATGTAGATTAAGTGTGGCGTATATTGCGCGATTTTCCAGCGAGCGTTTGAACGGCTGACGCGCATAAAAAAGCCCCGCCAATGCGGGGCCGTCAGAAGACAGAGTTATGAACGTTTTTTTGGCATCATGCGTAATAAGGTATTATCTTTCCAGACATAATGATGCATAAGCGCCGCCAGCGCATGTAGTCCCACCACCCAGTAGCCCAGCTTAGCCAGTAAAATGTGATAATCCTTAACTACGTCGACTACATCGAAGTTAGCGTCTGTGGCATAAGGCATCACCACGCCAAAGGCGATCCACGGATGACCGCGGTTATACATCATCACCAGACCGAGGATCGGCAGAATAATAAACAGTAGATAAATGATCAGATGACCCAGATGCGCCATTCCGGTCATCATCGGTTTGGGTTTAGGCAGGATGGCCGGAGTTGTGTATTTAAGCCGTAGCAGCAGTCGGGCTACCATCAGCACCAGAACCGAAATACCACACGAGACATGAACCATATTAAACCACGGTCGGGCGCTTCTTGGGGCCAGACCGCGAAATTCCATTGCACAATAGGCCACCACGACTAACAGAAAAACCAGCCAGTGAATGGCTATTTGCACGCCGGAATATTTATTACTCATCAGAGTTCCCTGTTATATCAACAACAAAACGACAACATAGCGAGGTTCGGTTAAAAATTCATTAACTTTCATTCGCGGTATGACGGTTTTTGCTGTTACGGGATCGCGCAGCCTCTTACCGTAGAGAACGACTTTTTAGCGCATCAGTCAGCAATACATCCTCTTTAAGCGTTTGCCACGCCTGCTCGATGTCGGCCGGGATCGTGACGTGGGATATAAATCCTTTGCCACGAGGACCGTACCCCCCGGCGTCATCGCGCAGGCGCGGGATTTCACCTGAAATCAGCGATAAAAAACGCTCAACTGGCCACAGCCCCTTCTCTTTGTCGACTAATGCAAGCCCGCGATCGCTGTTGTAGAGTTGCGGCACAAAACCGGGATAGCTCACCCAGCGTGGCGCTTCCATCCTCTGCCAGGCATGGGCAAACGTGGCCATCGTCCGGCGCTGCATGGTGGGATCTTGTACCACTGCGATGTCGGTAGCGGGTAATCCGGTAACCTCAATCATTTGACGGGTGAAGCGCGCATTTTCACCGCAGTTAGTCGATTTACACTCCAGCAGCACCCTTTCCGTGGGTATCTCCCAGAATTGCCGGGCGATCTGCGCCAGGATCTCTGCTTCGGTACGTCCGGTCGTGTGCACCGTGTTATAGCGCGGATGACGGGCAACCGCGGCGTACAGATAAGTGGTCGAATGGCCAATGCCACCGCTTACCAGCAGTGGGCTTGAGGTGGCTATCGCCAGTTCACAGGCCGCATCAATACTCGGGATCACCGCATTGCCAGCCAGCACTACCAGATCGATATTTCCATTAACGGGTTCACTCTGCGCCAGCCACTGGCCCAGTCGGTTAGCGGCCTCGAGCGTAGAAGCGGTCAACGAGGGAAAAATAGCTGTCATTCGCGTTACTCCTTGTCTTAACGTCGTGGAGCGTAACATGTGCTGTGCGGCATCACAGAGGATCTATCTTAAAGCCTTGGGCACAATCTTTTCTGCTTTCGCGCCGCGCTGGTCTATATTTTCATTCACTTGAATTATGAATCACACCGGTTGTACACTCGACCACCGGGTGCAAAGAGAGTGCAATAATAAGGTGGAAAAGCATTATGCGCCTGCCAGGACGTGACCCCTACGCGCCGCGCGAGTGGGCCGCTCATGAAAAACCCATGTTACTCGGCTCGCCTTCGACGCCGCTACACAGTACGCCAAAAAGGGTTGCCTACGGAATAGTGGGCCTGCTGGTCTGTTTGACCGGCGCGCTGGGCAATGCGGTGGTGACCGCTAATCTGCAAAATTTGCAGGGAACCTTTGCCGCATGGTCGACAGAAATTGCCTGGCTGCCGACGGTCTACGTGATGACCAATGTCTCCATTAACCTGCTGCTGGTGAAATTTCGCCAGCAATACGGTCTGCGTGCCTTTACTGAAGGGTTTCTGGTGCTGTATGTACTGGTTACCTTCTTTCACCTCTTCGTGAATGACTTAAGTTCAGCCCTTATGGTGCGTGCGGCGCACGGCATGGTTGCAGCCGCCTTAAGTTCCTTAGGGATTTATTATCAAATTCAGGCCTGGCCCGCGCGTCATCGTCTCAAAGCATTAACGATTGGTATTACAGGCTCCTCGCTGGCAATCCCGCTGGCACGTCTGTTCTCCAGTGATTTACTCCAGCTGGATGAGTGGCGCGGACTTTATTTTTTCGAACTGGGGCTGGCGCTGATTTCACTGGCCGCGGTGATATTACTCAAACTGCCGCCGGGCGATCGTAAAAAAGTCTTTGAGAAAAAAGATTTTCTTACGTTTATTCTGCTGGCACCCGGCATCGCCCTGCTCTGCGCGGTGCTGTCTCTCGGACGCCTGGAGTGGTGGTTTGAGACGCCGTGGATTGGCTGGGCGCTTGCCGGTGCAGTGGTATTGATTATCCCGGCCATGGTGTTTGAACATAACCGGCAGAATCCGCTACTTAACACCCGCTGGCTTTCAAGCGGCAGTATTTTACGTCTTGGACTGATTATGCTGTTGATCCGCATCGTGCTGGCAGAACAGAACACTGGCGTGATTGGCTGGCTACAGTATGTCGGGCTGCAAAACGAACAAATGACCAGCCTGGCATGGGCGATTTTCGCCGGTATCGTCTGCGGCATTATTGCCAGTTGTCTCACCATTAAACCTCAGCGGCTGGCGTGGCCTATTCTCACAGCGCTGGCGCTGATGATTGTCGCCTCCTGGCTCGACAGTCACTCCACCAGTCTTACGCGCCCGAATCAACTGCTGTTTAGTCAGTTTCTCCTCGGATTTGCCAGCGCCTTTTTCCTCGCCCCTGCCATGCTTGCCGGGATCGGCGGTGTCATTGCTGAACCACGTAATCTGGTGAGCTTCTCCGTATTATTCGGCATGAGCCAGAACATTGGCGGCCTGTTGGGATCGGCGATCCTTGGTACCTTCCAGACCTGGCGGGAGAAGTATCATTCCAGCCTGCTCGCCGATCAGTTAACGACGCTCAATCCGCTGGTTAACGAACGTCTGCAATTGTACAGCCAGATGTATAACCGGCTGATTGGCGACAGTAATTTGCTCAACGTGCAGGCCGGTCAGCTTCTACAAAATGCGTCAGCGGTTGAGGCAAATATTCTGGCTTATAACGATACTTACCTGCTAACGGCAACCATTGCCGCCGCGACGATGCTGTGGATTTTCTGGCGGCTGTTGCGCCTGCACCTTACTGCACGGATGGCCCTTAAGCGGACGACAGGAACAAAATAATGCTATTTCAGGAGAGAGTATGAGTCAGCAGGACGCCGCTAAAGAGCGAGCGAATACGCGCAGCAACGTGCGCATTGTCTCTATTTTTGCTGCCGCCGCCATCGGCATTGTCGGCGTATTAGCTATTCTCTATGCCTGGCAACTTCCGCCGTTTACGCGGCACAGCCAGTTTACCGATAACGCCTACGTTCGCGGGCAAACGACCTTTATTAGCCCGCAGGTTAACGGGTATGTCACCGCAGTCAATGTCCAGGATTTTGCCCACGTCAACGCCGGGGATGTGCTGATGCAAATTGACGATCGCATCTATCAACAGCGGGTTCATCAGGCCCAGGCGCAGCTGGATATGAAAATTGCCGCGCTTAACAATAATTTGCAGCAGCGGAAAAGCGCTGAAGCAGTGATTGCCCGCAATCAGGCCGCGCTGCAAAATGCCCGCGCTCAGAATCAGAAAAACCAGGCGGATTTGCGGCGGGTGAAAGAGCTAACCGCCGATGGCTCCCTGTCGGTTCGCGAGCGGGACGCCGCGCTCGCCAGTGCGGCCCAGGGTAATGCAGATATTGCCCAGTCGCAGGCCACTCTGGAGATGTCCCGCCAGGATCTGCAAACCACGATTGTTAATCGTGCGTCGCTGCAAGCCGATGTCGAAAATGCCAAAGCCGCGCTCGAACTGGCGCAAATTGACCTGCAAAACACGCAAATTATTGCTCCTAAGGCGGGTCAACTTGGGCAGATTGCCGTTCGACTCGGGGCCTATGTTGCGGCGGGAACGCATCTAACATCGCTGGTACCGGCCGAGCACTGGGTGATTGCCAACGTCAAAGAGACGCAGCTGGCAGAGATCCGCACCGGGCAACCGGTACAATTCAGCGTAGATGCGCTAAACAACCGTCGTTTTCACGGTCGGGTGCAGAGTATCTCTCCGGCAACGGGCGTCGAGTTCAGCGCGATTTCACCCGACAATGCCACCGGTAACTTTGTCAAAATTGCGCAGCGTATTCCGGTGCGCATCGAAATACTCGGCCAGCCTGAGGAGATTGCCCATTTACGTCCGGGGATGTCGGTGCAGGTGACAATTGATACCCGCGAGGAGCCGCGATGAATCGCTCTCCTCTCGCCTTGCTGCTGGCATCACTGTTACTCACCGCCTGCCAGTCGGCTGACATTCAACCCGCGCAGCCGTCGCTACAGATCCCGGCAGAGTGGCGACAGAGTGTCGGTCCGGCAAGTCCGGTCGAGGGCGTCTGGTGGCGCGCTTTTCATGATGGCATGCTGAACCGCTATGTCGATCGGGCGCTGCAATACAACACCGATATTTTGATTGCCCGCGAGCGCGTAAATGAGTATCAGGCGCGAGTCTATGCCGCGCAGGGCAGTTTGTTCCCGACGCTGGATGCAGGACTTAACGGTACGCGGGCACGATCGCAATCGGCTGCCACCGGCCAGCCGGTTTATGGCAGTTTGTATAAAGGCACGCTCACCGCCAGCTATGATGTGGATATCTGGGGGGCGAATCGCCGCACCGCCGACGCCGCTGAAGCCGGTCTGGAAGCCCAAAAAGCCGCCGCGGCAGCGGCAGATTTAACTATCGCGGCTTCGGTGGCTGGTGGCTACATCACCCTGCTTTCGCTTGATGAGCAATTAAACGTGACCCGGGCCACGCTCACCGCGCGAGAAGCCTCTTTTCGCCTCGCACAACGTCAGTTTGAAACCGGCTACAGCTCTCGTCTGGAGTTGATGCAGGCCGATTCTGAACTGCGGGCAACCCGGGCGCAACTACCGCAGCTTCAGCATCAGATAAGCGAGCAGGAGAATGCGCTTAGCCTGCTGTTGGGTGAGAACCCGCAGGCCGTGGGGCGCGGCGGCGTATTCGGGCAGCTCACGCCATTAACACTGCCGTCGCAACTGCCTTCCACTCTCCTGAACCGACGTCCCGATATTGTTCAGGCACAGCGGGAGCTGATTGCTGCTGACGCCACGTTAGCATCAGCTCGCGCGCAGCTGCTGCCGTCGATTAACTTCATGGCAACCGGTTCGGTACAGGATCGGACGTTGCCGGGCCTGCTGGATAATCCGCTTCAGCTCTGGAGCATTGGCGGCAGTATTCTCGCCCCGCTGCTTAATCGTCAGGCGCTGAATGCTCAGGTCGATGTGTCCATGTCGCAGCGTAATCAGGCGCTATACCGTTATGAAAGTACCGTGCGTAACGCATTCAGGGAGGTTAACGATAGTCTGGATGCGATTCGCCGTTTACAAGAACAGCTTCAGGCGCTGGAGGGCCAGGAGACGGTGGCGCGGGAAACCTTACGCATCGCGCAAAATCGCTATCGCAATGGCTATTCGTCCTATCTGGATGAGCTGGACGCACAGCGCACGCTGTTTTCTACTCAGCTGAATGTCGTACAGGTGAAGAATAGTGTGTTGCAGGCGCAAATTGACTTGTACCGCGCGCTGGGCGGCGGATGGCGTGATGCAGCCCGCTAAACCGGGCTGCATCACAGTATCGCCTCAGGCGCTAATCTGCTCCATCGCCTGTAAAATACGCTTATCAGAAATCGGATACGGCGTGCCCAGCTGCTGGGCGAAGTAGCTAACGCGCAACTCTTCGATCATCCAGCGGATCTCTCTTACATCGTCATCTTCCCGGCGGGCAGGCGGCAGCTTATTTAACCACTGCTGCCACGCCTGCTGAACGTGTTCAACTTTCAGCATTTGCGCCCGGTCGCGATGCGGATCGACCGCGAGTTTTTCCAGCCGTTTCTCAATCGCCTGCAAATACCGTAACGTGTCCCCCAGACGGTTGAAACCGTTGCCGGTGACAAAGCCGCGATAGACCAGGCCGTTCATCTGCGCCTTTATGTCCGACAGGCCAAGCGCCATGGTCATATCCACCCGCCCTTTCAGCCGTTTATTAATGGTAAATACCGCGGTCAGGATCTGTTCCACCTGCCTGGCAATTTCCACCACCGTGTCGTTCAGTTCAGCCCGCACCTTTTCATGCAGGGCGGCAAAACCCGCTTCGGTCCACACCGGGCCACCGGCTTCATGGATCAGCTTATCAACGCCGCAGGAAATGCAGTCATCGATAAGATCGAGGACTTTGCCGTACGGGTTGAAATACAGCCCCAGCTTGGCCTTGTTGGGCAACTTTTCATGCAGATATTTCACCGGCGACGGGATGTTGAGCAGCAGTAAGCGTCGCAATCCGCGCCACATCGCCTGTTGCTGCTCCAGCGGGTTATCAAACAGCCTGATGGCAACACTGTCGCGCTCATCCACCAGCGCAGGCCACGCTTTCACTTTATAGTTGCCACGTTTCTGCTCATAACTTTCTGCCAGCGTGCCGAAGCTCCAGATGTGCAGCCCGCTTTGCTCAATACCATCGTCTGCCACCGCAGACAGCGTTTCCTGGACTTTCCCTTTTAGGCTCTCTTTCAGCGCATTCAGCGAGCGACCTTCCAGCAGCTTTTTATTTTTATCATCCACCACGCGCCAGGTAATCTTCAGGTGATCGGGCACCTGATCCCAGTGCCAGTCTTCGCGATCAATGGTGTTCCCGGTCATCCGTCGCAGTTCGCGCTCGAGTGCCTCCAGCAGCGGCAGTTCCAGCGGCGTCACGCGGCCTAAAAAGGCCTCGGCATAATTAGGTGCAGGGACAAAGTTGCGGCGTACCGGCTTGGGCAGGGATTTGATAAGCGCAATAACCAGCTCTCGGCGCAGACCAGGAATTTGCCATTCAAACCCCGCTTCTTCCACCTGATTAAGCAGCGGCAGCGGAATATGCACGGTAACGCCGTCGGCATCTGCCCCCGGCTCAAACTGGTAGCTCAGGCGTAGCTTAAGTGCGCCCTGATACCAGAAGTTCGGGTAATCCAGCTTGCTGATTGACTCTGCACCGGCTTTGATCAGCATACTTTTTTCAAAGTTAAGCAGATCCGGCGTTTCCCGGCTGACCGTCTTCCACCAGCTATCAAAATGGCGGGCAGAGATAACATCAACGCCAATACGCTGGTCGTAAAATTCAAACAGCGTTTCGTCGTCCACCAGAATGTCGCGGCGGCGGGATTTATGCTCCAGCTCCTCGACTTCGCTGCGTAATTTCAGATTCTCGCGAAAAAACGCGTGACGCGTTTGCCAGTCGCCTTCGACCAGCGCGTGACGGATAAACAGCTCGCGACATAACGCCGGATCGATCTGGCTGTAGTTTACTTTTCGGGCGGCTACCACCGGCAGGCCGTAGACGGTGACTTTTTCTGTCGCCATTACTGCCCCCTGGGCCCGCTCCCAATGGGGTTCACTGTACGACCGTTTTAGCAGATGCTGTGCGACCGGCTCCACCCACTCCGGATCGATGCGGGCGGCGATACGGCCCCACAGACGACTGGTTTCAACCAGCTCGGCCACCATTGTCCACTTCGGCGGTTTCTTGAATAAACCCGACCCCGGGAAGATGGCGAACCTGGCGTTGCGCGCGCCGGTAAACTCTTGTTTATCGGCATCTTTCATGCCGATATGCGACAGTAGCCCGGTCAGTAATGCAATGTGAACTTCACGGTATTCAGCCGGTTCGCTGTTGACCGGAATGCCCAGTTCTTTTACCACCTGGCGAAGCTGGGTATAAATATCCTGCCACTCGCGCACCCGCAGGTAGTTGAGGAAATCGGTACGGCACTGGCGACGGAACGCATTCGACGACAGCGCTTTTTGCTGTTCGCCGAGGTAGTTCCACAGATTGACAAACGCCTGAAAATCAGACTCTTTGTCATGGAAGCGACGATGCTTCTCGTCCGAGGCCTGCTGTTTGTCCATCGGGCGCTCACGCGGGTCCTGAATCGACAGCGCGGAGGTAATGATCATTGCTTCGCGCACGCAGCCATGTTTCTGCGCTTCCAGCACCATGCGCGCCAGACGGGGATCAACCGGCAGTTGCGAGAGCTGGCGGCCCATCGACGTCAGTTTATAGCTCGTCTGATCGGCATCCATGGTGATGGCGCTCAGTTCTTCCAGCAGGCGTACGCCATCCTGAATATTGCGCTTGTCAGGGGCTTCCACAAACGGGAATGCGGCAATATCGCCGAGGCCCAGCGCCGTCATCTGCAAAATAACCGATGCCAGGTTGGTCCGCAGGATTTCCGGGTCGGTAAATTCCGGGCGCGACAGGAAATCGTCCTCCGAATAGAGCCGGATGCAGATCCCCTCAGACACACGTCCACAGCGTCCTTTACGCTGGTTAGCCGAGGCCTGTGACACCGGCTCTATCGGCAGGCGCTGAACTTTGGTGCGGAAACTGTAGCGGCTTATACGCGCCGTACCCGGATCGATCACGTATTTGATGCCCGGTACGGTCAGCGAGGTTTCCGCCACGTTGGTCGCCAGCACAATACGCCGTCCGCTGTGCGACTGAAACACACGGTTTTGCTCACTGTTCGACAGGCGGGCATACAGCGGCAGGACTTCGGTATGGCGCAGATTAAGCTTATTCAGCGCATCGGCGGTGTCCCGGATTTCTCGTTCACCGCTCATAAAGATCAGAATATCACCGGCACTTTCGCGTCCAAGTTCGTCAACCGCATCGAAAATAGCCTGGAGCTGATCGCGTTCACTATCGTCAGCCTCTTCAACCATAGGGCGGTAGCGTACTTCCACCGGATACGTACGCCCGGACACTTCAATAATCGGGGCATTATTGAAGTGACGGGAAAAACGCTCGGGATCGATGGTTGCCGACGTAATAATGATTTTTAAATCCGGACGCCTCGGCAGCAGCTCGCGCAGGTAGCCGAGCAAGAAGTCGATATTCAGGCTGCGTTCGTGGGCTTCATCAATAATGATGGTGTCATACTGCATCAGCAGCCTGTCCTGCTGTATTTCAGCCAGCAGAATACCGTCGGTCATCAGCTTGACCATGGTATTATCACTCACATGATCGCTGAAACGCACCTTGTACCCGACGCAGCCGCCCGGTTCGGTTTGCAGTTCCTCCGCAATGCGGTTAGCAACGGTGCGTGCCGCCAGCCTGCGGGGCTGAGTATGGCCGATCAGACCTTTGATGCCGCGCCCCAGCTCCATACAAATTTTAGGTAACTGGGTAGTTTTGCCTGAACCGGTTTCCCCGGCAACAATTACCACCTGGTGATCGCGCACTGCTTCCAGAATGGCCTGTTTTTTCTGGCTAACAGGCAGGTTTTCCGGATAGGTAATCGCCGGACGAGCCGCAACGCGCAGGGCAACTTTCGCTGCTGCCTGCCCGATTTCTGCGGCAAGCGTCGTCAGGATCCCCTGTTGAGCATCAGGATTTTTAACTTTCTTCACACCGTGAAGACGTTTAGCGAAGCGCTGTTTATCGCGCAGCATCAGCTCGTCAAGCTGCTGATGCAGATGCGCAGGAGTCAATTTCTGTTGTTCTGTCATCGTGTTATCGGGCGATTAAATGCCATAGAAAAATAAACTTTTATGTTGGCTATAGCGTAACACACTGGCGGTATAGCCGCCTTATTCAAAAAAATCGAATATAGGATTCGATATATTGCGCTATCACTGCGGCGCATTTGTGAATAAAGTGTCAATAAGTCACGGGCCACCCCGTAAACACAGAAAAGGAAACACCCATGAGCAAAGTACTGATTCTTAAATCGAGCATTCTGGCAGGGTATTCACAGTCTGGTCAGCTGTCTGACTATTTCGTCGATCAATGGCAGGCAAAGCATCCGGGTGATGAGATTACCGTCCGCGATCTGGCAGCCAACCCGGTTCCGGTACTGGACGGTGAACTGGTCGGCGCAATGCGCCCTGGCGATGCCCCGTTGACGCCGCGCCAGCAGGACGCGCTGGCACTGTCAGACGAGCTGATTGCCGAATTGCAGGCTCATGATGTGATTGTGATTAATGCGCCGATGTATAACTTCAACATCCCAACGCAGCTGAAAAACTACTTTGACCTGGTAGCGCGCGCCGGGGTGACGTTCCGTTACACCGAGAAAGGTCCGGAAGGTCTGGTCACCGGTAAACGTGCGGTGATCCTCACCAGCCGCGGCGGTATCCATAAAGATACCCCAACCGATCTGGTGGCGCCTTACCTGACGCTGTTCCTGGGCTTTATCGGCATTACCGACGTCAATTTCGTCTTTGCCGAAGGTATTGCCTACGGCCCGGACGTGGCTGCGCAGGCGCAAACTGACGCCAAAGCGGCCATTGATAGCCTGGTTGCCGCATAAATGTTCAGCCCTCCCGCACCGGGAGGGCGGATCCGACTTACTCCTGCCGGTCCACAGTTTCAAACACGATACTCGCCAGGCACTCCGGACGCTTCTCTGCAAAGCCAAACGCCAGCGACCATTGATTAGAGGTTGTGCGGTATCCAGTTTCTTCTTCCCGCGAATGCCCGTGCGGCACCTGGCTTAACGTCAATCCGCCATAATGCTGTTTCACCTCATTTAGCGTGATGCAACCTGTACCCTCGATGTTAAGCACCATAAAACTGTCATGCGGCGGTGCAGCGCGAACCCGCAAATCAATGTTACCCATCCGTACCGTGTCGCCCGTCGCCGGGCCGCTGCCCTGATAAAATAAAAAATAGTCGTTTCTGGTGTTCAGCGTCAGGGAGGTGTTGAGATCGCGCCCCACGCTTGCTGGCGTCATTGTTGCCTGACTGCGCAACCTATCCACCGCCTGCCAGACATTGTGGCTTCCGCGCTCCGCCAGCACCATGGACGACAGGCCGCTTAACAGCAGAAGCAACATTGCGTTATAAAAAACGCTCACCTTATCTCCTTATTAATTAAGTGCGGGCCGTCAGAACAGGGTCGCAAGCGCGATCAGCCACAGCACCCATGCCAGCATTGTCGCCTTCAGGGTACGATGTAGCTGCCGCCGGGCACCAATTTCTCTTTCCTCGGGCGTTAAACGGCCTAATCGCTCTCGCTGCCAGATAAAGGCCAGCGCTTCTCCCGCCACCGCATTATGCTGTTCATGAATCAGCGCAAAATAGCGTTCGTCCAGCCACAGTCTCCAGCAGCCAAATGCACAATAGCCGCCGTTGATCACCAGTAAAATTTGTAGCCAGCAGTGAGGCAAAACGATAAGCGCCCACAACACCGGCAGCGCTGCCAGGGGAAGAAAAAATTTCCAGCTGGCCAGCGAGCAGCACAAAAGCGCTCTTCTTGTTACGTTGTCACTTTCAGCCGCCATTGTTTCAGCCCCTCCATCTGCACTGGGTTAATCACCGTTTGCGGGCGACAGGCCCGGATTAGACTAATCGCCTCCTCCACCGTTTGTACTCTGCCGGTCTGTAACAGCCAGGCAGCCACCACCAACGCGCTGCGCGACAATCCCAGGGCACAATGCACCAGCACCGTGCCGTGCGTGGCGCGTAAACGGTCAAGGTGATGAACTGCGCACGTTAACTGCTCATCTTCCGGTACCACCAGATCCAGCATCGGCACACAGTAATAATGGCGTTGCGCGCTGGCTGCCGCGCGCGAAAACTCACAGGTAAGATCGAGTACTGCATACTGCGCGACGGGACGGCGCGGATAACTGCCGATGAAAACGCCGTCGATAACCGGCGTCACGGCGGGTACAGTACGGGTAAACCAACGTGCCGACAGATGTGTGGCTATACGCCACGGCAGGAGCAACCACCACGCCGCAGGGGCAATGCGGCCCTGCGCATCTTTCTGCATGGCCGGCGCGCCAAAAGCCATATACCCCAGCGTCACTATCAACAGAGAAATCGCCGGCCAGCTCAACCACGGAGTCGTCATCATCACTAGCGCACCGGCAAAATAACGCAGCGCCAGTTTACGTCGTCCGGCATCCGGACGACGTATGCGCCATCTCCCCTGGTCGGGGATCAGCCAGCTAATCAGCATGCCGGTTGCCAGTCCGGTGATGACATCAATGACATGATGCTGCCAGGTGGTAACGACCGTAACGGCGATAAGTAAAAACCATGCCGCCGCTAGTTTTTGCCAGATACCGGATAAGCGTTGATAAAAATGCCAGCCGATGATCCAGCAGAGAATAATGTGCAGCGAAGGCGACTGATTAAAGGGCAGATCGAACTGCTCAAGCTGACTGAATAGCCAGCCTGCCGCGCCCTCAACCTGTGGACGCGTGAAGGTAAAGCGCAGCGGATACAGAAGAAAACCGAGGCACGCCAGCAGTGAGGCCAGTATCAGCCGACACGCCAGTCGGCGTTGTTCACTCAGCGAGCGGCAGCACAGAAGCGACAGGCCATACAGCAGATCCAGACTCCAGTAAGGAATAATACTGAGGGGGATAAAGGGAATAGCGTGCTCCCAGTCAAACACCAGACTGCCGACATCGCTACGGCCTGCGGTATACAGGTTAACCTGCCCGTATGTCAGAAAGAAAAATGGCCCCAGCAGAAGCAGCCATCCCATCCCCTGCAGCAGGATCTTGCGCTGCGCGGCAATCATCCCCGACGTACAGCCAGCGAGACGGTGAATATTCCCCAGCGGTCGATAAGCTGCGCGCATTTATCAAAGCCGGCTTCCTGCACCAGGGCATCCATTTCGCCCTGGGTACGCACCCGCATCACCCATGCTTTACCGTCTTTATGACTGGTTAGCGACCAGGCGATGGTTTTTAACTGTGGATGCCACGGTTGTCCGGTATAAATCAGCAGGCCGCCGGGAGCAATCGCCGCCGCCAGTCCGGCAAGCGATGCGCTGGCCAGCGCATTTTCAGGAAACAATTCATACAGGCCAGAGACGATACCTAACGTTGGCGCAGGCTCCAGCGCCGCCAGCTCGTCACGGTTAAAGGCATCGCCGCGCTCAAAGCGGGCCACGTTTGTCATCCCGCGTTCGGCGATCATTTGCTGGCCTTTAGTGACATTCAGCTCGCTGTAATCCCGCAGCAAAATGCTATTAACATCGGTATTTCCCGTTAATGCATCCAGTACATAGCGGCCATGCCCGGCGGCGATATCGACGATATGGACCGGCTTGCCGTCGGCCACCAGCCGACTGACCGCCTGGCGGATAAGCGTATCAAGATGCTGTTTGCGCTGACGGATGCCCTGCCAGCCGACGCTATTAAGATAGTTTTTGTCAATCACTCGACCCAGTGCGCTGCTGCCCTGCGGCTGATTGCGGTAGACGTAATCCAGGGTACTGCCCGAGTCAAAACCCGTTTCAAACCCCAGTCTGACGCCGCTGGACTGAGTACCGAGCGCTTTCATGCCGTAGCGCAGTGCGCGATAGGCTAAATCATCAACCGAGTACGGTTCCGGGCCGCCGCTGAGAATACGCCAGCGATCTGCCCCCGGGCTGTGAGTGTCTTCCTCAGCATAATTAAACGTCGCCAGCGGTCTGGCATACAGGCGCTCAATAAAGGCGCGCATTTTGTCAAACGCCAGGTGCCGGTCCTGCTCACCCAGCGTATCGTGATAAAACCCCGGCAGGATGTGCAACTCTTTACCCGGACCGCGCAGGCGCTGGTAAAACTCCAGCTGCGGCTTGCGGTGAACCACAAAATCTGCGCCGGAGACCAGCATCTGTGTCGGGACCACAATAGCCGCCGCGTCACTGACAATCCGCTCTGAGGTTTGATACAGCTCAAGCAGGATGTTAACAGCGATGGCACGGGTAATCAGCGGGTCGTGATTAAAGCTTTCAACCCGGGCCGGATCGTGCGTCAGGTATTTACCTTTAACGTAAGAGTTAACGTAAAACAGGCCGCGTACGCGCTGCATCAGGCGTAAGCCTGGCCGGGCAAACGGCACATACAGTTTGACCTTAAATGCCGGTGACGCGAGGATCAAACCGCGAAGCACCGGGGCGTAATCATGGACCCACGTGGCAGCCAGCACCGCACCGACGCTTTGTGCCACCACCACGACATCACCCAGCGTCAGCTGGCTGTCGGCGGCGGCAAAGCGCACAAACTCATCGACATCCAGAACCGAGCGCGCCAGCGACGGGCTGTAGCCACGTGCCCCTTCCGTACGCCCGTGCCCCCGCGCATCCCACGCGTAGAACGCGGTATCCGGCATCATTAACTCATCAACAATATGCTGTAAGCGCCCGGAGTGTTCATGCCCGCGATGAAACAAAACGATAACTTTACCCACTGGCGTGTCGCCCTGGGCAGGCCAGTGACGATAAAACAGCGCCTGGTTATCGCTGGTCAGAAAGGTTTTTTCTTCAGGCGTTCGGCTGTTGATGGTCATGCGCTTCTGATCCCTGTGAATGTGGTTGTAAGTGCAGTAATCCCTGCAATAACGCGTCCATAAAAATAGCTTTATCCGCATGGGGCGTTATTGCTTCCCCAACGAATACGTCGATAAAGAGCGGCAGCGGAATACGATTCCCCTTTGCCATGACTTTTTCTGTTCCCGCAAGCCATACCGGAATGATTGTCGTTTCCGGCACCCGCTGAAGCAGATGCCAGATCCCGGATTTAAGCGGGGACAGTACTCCCGGCTCACCGCGGGAGCCTTCCGGGAAGAGGATCAAAATTTTGTTCTGACGCAGCGCCTGTTCGCAGCCAGCAAGCGGATCGGAATCTTCACCATTGCGGGTGACGGGAATAATGTTAAGGATATTTAAGGTGAACCACGCCAGCCAGCGATTACGTAAAAAATAATCGGCGGCGGCCACCGGATGCACTTGTTGCTGGGTGCGTAAAGAAAACAGCGACAGCAGGGCAAAAACGTCCATATGACTGTTGTGATTCGCCACCACAATTGCCGGACCGTGTTCAGGGATCAGATGACGATGCTTTATCCGCAGTCCCAGCCAGAGCCAGATTACCGGCCAGACAATGGTCATGGTAAATAACAGGCGAAGCGCTTTTTTAACCATAAGCTTAATAATAAAAATAGTGAATGAAGTGGAAAAATACCGGCGCGGTGAAAATCAGGGAGTCCAGGCGGTCAAGAATTCCGCCGTGTCCGGGCAGCAGCGTCCCGCTGTCTTTCACGCCGATGTCACGTTTGACGGCAGACATTACAATATCGCCGCAAAAGCCGGTTATGCCAATGATAAGTCCGGCGAGCAGCGCCATGCTCCAGGTCATTGGCGTGATCAGCGGACCAAGGACCAGCCCAGCCAACGCAGTGCTGCCCACGCCGCCGACCAGTCCGGCGAGGGTTTTATTCGGACTTACCTGCGGGGTGACTTTGACCCGGCCTATCGATTTGCCCCACAGATATTGTGCGATGTCGTTAAATTCGGTCAGCCCGACCAGAAACAATACCAGCAACGCACCGGTTTGCCGGGCGTCGTTCGGCAACACCAGTAAATAGCCCACGTGACCAAAGGCAAACACGGTGGTCATTATTGCCCAGTGATGCTGTGAGGCCGTGCGCAGGAAGCTGGTGGTATTACCGGTCAGCACCATACGGGCAGGTAAAAACAGGAACGCATAGACCGGAATAAAAATGATAAACATGCCGTACCAGTTACAGCCAATCAATACGTAGTTAATCGGAATCGCCAGGAACATCCACAGCAGCGGCATTCGATCCGAACGTCGGGACGGAATAAGGGTTAAAAACTCTTTCAGGGCCAGAAAACTTACCAGCGCAAAAAGCGTCAGCGAGAGCCAGCGCGGGCTAATCATTGCCAGGGAGAAAAACAGGATGATGATCCACCAGGTGCGGATGCGCAGCGTCAGCTCGCGCCAGTTCTTATCCGGGCGGCAAAAGACCAGCAGCACATTGACCAGCGAGGCAAAGATAAGCAGTGTGAAAATGACCGCCAGCGCGGTATGCAGGGGCGACATTACGCCTGCTCCCGCAATACTGCGCGGCAGCGATTAATCGCCGTCCAGATAAGCAGCAGCGTGGCCGCGCCCCACACCACGTTGTTCCAGCTGTTAAACTGCGGCCACAGGGCGATAATCAGACCCCATGATCCAAACACCAGCGCGCGGTCGCTTTTGCCAAACGGACCGGCATAGCTGCGGAACGTATTAATGGTTTGTGCCAGGATGCCGCAAAATTCCGTCATGACGGTGCAAAATAGCAGGGCAATTACCAGCGGAACGTAACTTTCCGGTAAAAAAAGGAACGGCAAGTACAGGGCGATATCAGACAGCACATCACCCGTTTCATTGAGGATCGCACCGAGTCGCGTTTGCTGGTGGTATTCGCGCGCCATCATACCGTCGAGGGCATTAAGCGCCATGCGGATAAATAACACGACCGGCAGGACTATAAACCAGATCGGCTCGCGCATAACGACCAGAAACCCACCGGTAAGGAGGGAAATGGCCAGCGCCAGAAGGGTAATTTGATTTGCACTAATGCCCGCAGAATGCAGGCTGCGCAGCAGCGGGCGCAATAAAGCCTGAAAACGGGGTTTAATATCGTAAAGCGTTATCATGAAACTCTCCCTGACCATGACTCACTAGCGAATAAAAGCAGGCTATTTTTGTAACCACCTGCCGTTGATGCCCTGCACGTATTCACCTGGCGCGGCACGCTCTACCAACTTTAGCCCGGCCATTTTGGCAACGTCATCGACCGGTAAATTATTGACATTTGCCAGCTGCTGATAACTTTCGCTACGTGCCCGATTAATGTGCTTCACCAGCGCCTGGGTTTGGGCATCCTGCCGTAAAGGTGCAATAAAACCACCCAGGGTCTCACCAACTCGCCCCTGGGTGCGCGCTTCCTGAAGCGTCAGCGCACTGGCACTACCGATAAAACTGAATGCCAGAAGCGCGAGTATAAACTGTTTTTTCATCATCGTCTCAGAACAGATCGCTACGTGATTTCAGGAGTTTTTCAACGTCTTTATCGACCTTAATATAAATTTCATGTTCAATTTTGACATTCATATTAATGGTAATAGGCTGCTCAGGTGCTGCAACTTCAATACGCGGCGTGCAGCCGGTCAATAGCGCTAGTGCCAGCGCAGGTAATACAGCGATCGCAGTTTTCATTATTATTCCTCACTTTCCTTGCTGGTCTGGCAGCGTCGCATTTTTTTCGAGCCATGATTGTAAATTATCGCCAAAGCGTAAACTTCGCCATAGCGTAAAGACATTCTCCTGGTGGTTATAGTTTAGATTGATTGCGTTACTTTTTCCTTCAACCCGGCTGATGCCGGTAATCGCCGCCTGTAAGCTTAATAACCCCAGGTTACTGACGTTGATTTTGGTCCATGAGTGCGATATTTCGATATAGCGTAACCAGTTAATCGCCGCGCCAGCCGCCATGTTATCGCTGACAATCGCATCCGCCGTGTCTTTATCAATACGCAGGGTTAAGGGGCCAGGATTGGTTAACCAGCCGTCTTTAATTATCCACTTCTCATTATTAAGCCATAGCGGTAGAGCGCCGCTTACCGGACCGGACAGCGTAAATTGCTTCGGATTAACCGCGCTGATTAATTCACTGGTAGAGATGTTTTGCACCCGCAATAGCGCTGGATCGTGCTGGGGAAGGCGCAACTGGAGCATTGTCATTTTACCGCCCAGCAGGTCAACGCTGACGTCGCTGAGCACCAGGGGATCGGTTTCACTCCACGGCCAGTGCCCTTGTAATTCTGCGGTGATGTTGGTTGCGGTGAACTGGTTGATAATCTCGGCGATATGCAATGATACCGGCCCGCGAGTACCAAACTGCCATTGCCCTGCGCCGTAGCGAAACGGCAGGATAAAATCGACGCCGTTAATTTTATTGTCCGGCAGCCATGCGCTCCCCCCTTTTACCACGCCGTGGCCACCTGCGGTAAAGCCCTGCCCGGTGGCGGCGGAAAAGGCAATCTGGGCGTACAACTCCCCCTCGCGCAGATCGATTTTCCAGTCGGGCGGCAGGAGCGGCTGAAAAACGGTGAGTGATTGTTCAGGCCACCATGCCTGCCCGCGCAGCCGCTCACCGTCCCAGCGTCCATTGACTCTCACCGGCCCGATGTCCTGCGCGTGGAGATCGCCTTTAAACTGGAATAGCGCCGGTTCCCTGCCCTCAACGCTGAAGTTAAGGCGCGAAGGCGGCAGGACACTTCCTCCACTAAAGGTGGTTTGCGCCGCGTCCAGGGTTAGTGCGCCGGTAAATCGGGGATGCAGAGGATCGCGCATCCAGATAACCGGTTTATTGAGGGTCAGGCGCGGCATGTTCATATGCATAGTGCCATAGCGTAACTGATCAAATCCCGTGGACAGCGTGTTAAGCGTAATGCGCTGGTCGCGCCACTCGCCGGTTCCGGCAACATCCCAGCGCGCCTGCATGGGCGTAAAGCTGCCGTCGCCCCAATAACGCCACTGCCAGAGTCCTTTATCCGGCAGGAAATCGTGAGCTTTGCCGTCAAGATGCAGGACAAAATCGCCCATTTGCTGCTCATGCGCCCGCAGGATCGCCTGTAAACGACCATCAATGCCGTGTTGCGATACCGTCACCCCGGCCAGCGGCCAGCGGATCTCATCCAGATTCAGCGACTCAATGACTCGCCCGCGCGAGCGTAATAGTGCGCCAGGCGCAAAGGCTAACTGCGGATCGTCAAGCCGTCCGCGAAGATGCGCGGGAAGCAGTGCATAGAAAATCAGATCGTCGTGTTTCGCCTCGCCGCTCAGTTGCAGCGGCATATCACTGTTTTCAGGATTAAGTTTGCCCGGCCCAAACGTCAGGACGGCATTACCCTTCCCGGCTTTACCGGTGGTGATAACGTTCACACGTCCGCTGATTTGTGCTTCATTAAGCCCTTTCTGCCACTCTTTAACCGTGACGGCCAGTCGGCCACTGAGAGGAAGCCCCTCCCATAACCCGCTCCAGCGCCCGTCGCTTATCGTAAGCTGGCGGGCACTGACCTGCCAGGGAAGATCGAGTAGCGGATCGCCGGTCTCGCGTGAGATAGCAATAAGCTGTCCTTGTGAGTCACGCCACTCCAGATCGACATCTACTGGCGAGGGGATGGTCGGGATTTGCAGTGTCGCCCGCGTGTGCCCTGCTACCGGCAGACCATCCGGCACCAGCGGCATCATAAATTGCCCGTTAAGCGTAATGGGCGGCTGGTCGGCGAACAGGCGCAGGGCGAACTCGTCAACCACCAGCGCCTGACCGTGCATCTGCGCGGCAAGCGTTATCTCTTCACCCTGATAGCGAACGGACTGCTTTTGCGGCGTCAGATCAAGAGCGAGACTGCCCTGCCATTTTTGCCAGGGAGTGAGCGTCAGGCGATCAACCGTCACCCAACTGTAAGGCAGCAGCGACTGCCACTCAGCCAGCGTGCGTGGCGCTGCCGGGGAAGGCGCCGTTTGCGGAAGCTTGCTCAGACAAGCAGAATTTACGTCTAACTCGCCAATAGATAATCGCCAGCGCCCGGGGTGAGTTAAGACCCCCTGCTTCAGGTGGACCAGCTCGCAATCGTCGACCAGATAACGTACATCGGGAATACGCAGCGCGTGCCATGACAGCGTCGGCGTCGCTTCCAGCGCAATGCGTGTTCCCGCAGGTAACCAGATACCGGCAAGTTTAGGGATCCACCAGCCCAGCGACATTAGCAGCGCAAGCGGCAGGAGAATAATGAGTAAGAGGAGCGTGAGTGCAGTTTTATATCTACCCTTCATGGGTAACAAATATCCTGATTGTCTGCGTTGTATCACTCAACATGATCGCTGAGCAACATGTTAAGCCGATGAGTTGAACCCGCAGGTCCAGCCGCCAAAAGTTGACCGCAGGTTAAGTATATCTGGCTTTTTTATGTATGGTACGCAAGGTATTCAGGATATCAATGTGTATTATCATGCAAATAACCACAATTACATCTGTCATAATGTGGTTTTTATGTCATTATTTTGTTAATAACGACTAACAAATGGCGGTGAAGCGCGCGTTTATCCCTCCCGCAGGAGCCATGCATGTTCTCAGGATTAAATGAAAACGAAACCAAAAAGCTGGCGGCATTTGAATTGCTGCGCAAGGAGCATGACTCGCGCGATCAAACCCTGGGGGGGTTTGCTCAGCTGGCAAGAGAGCTGATTGGCGTATCCGGCTGTTTTGTCACCGTATTTGACGATAAATATCAGTACATCAAATATGCATTTAATGTGGATTCACTGCCGGAAGTGCTGCCGGCCGATGAGACAATGTGCAAATATTCCGTTGGCACCTGTCAGCCGGTGATCTGTCCTGATGCCCGTATCGATCCCCGCTTTACCGATCATCCGCTGGTGGTTGAAGGCAACATTGTGTTTTACGCTGCCGCGCCCTTAAAAACAAAAGATGATTTTGTTCTCGGTACGCTGTGCGTATGCGACTCAATCGCGGTCATGCCCGATCAGCAGCAAATTGACCAGTTCTTGCATTTGGCCGCTTTAGCCAGTGCCTACCTCGAGTCCTGGTATTCAGCCGGACGCGTGGACGTCCTGACCTCATTACCAAACCGGCAAAGTCTGCTGGAAGACATTGATGGCCTGGCGGTAACGGGCGGCGCAGGTAACTACACGCTGATTATTTTTGACTGCATTGATATTAATCGAACTTATGAACTCTCCCGCTATCTGGGGATCGCAGCCGTCGAGAATATGTTGCGCAGTTTTCCTCCGCTGTTGCGTATGCGTCTCGATATCGATCCCTCGGTGGTACTCTATGCCTTTGCCACCGCGCGCTATGCCCTGTTGATGAAAGAAGAAGACGCTGACGAACTGGTGCAAAAGGCCGTGGGATTTCCCGCCACGCTCACCAAAATCACCGGGGATATCGAAATATCGCTGAGTGTTCATGTCGGTTATCTGACCTTCAGTCCGGCGCAGACCCGTGGGCAGGAAGTGCTGCGCAAAACGGTCAGCGCCCTGCACGAGGCTATTCGTCAGGATGTACCGGTCAGGGCATTCGATCCGTTAATGGATGAGAAGCGAAACGATGAATTTCGCCTGCTGTATGATTTGGGCGAAGCCCTGAAAATGGAAGGACAGCTTTATTTGGCCTATCAGCCAAAAGTTTCGCTGCGCACGGGTGAGATTAAAGGCGTGGAGGCCCTGCTGCGCTGGGAACATCCGACCCTGGGTAATGTATCCCCTACCATCATTATTGCCCTCGCTGAACGTACCAGCCTGATGGCAGAAATTACCCAGTGGGTGATCCGCCATACGCTCAGGCAAATTCAGACCTGGCACGCTGAGGGCGTCTCAGTACCAGTATCCATTAACATTACCGTCAGCGATTTCTCCAGCCCCGGTTTTTCACTTAAGTTAACCCGCCAGATTATCGCCGCGGGTTTAACACCTGCGGATATTCGCATTGAATGTCTGGAAACAGAGAAGATGCTCGAAAGCCCGGCGGCGTTAAACGAACTGGATATTTTAAAATCGATCGGGTTTGTCATTCTGCTGGATGATTTTGGCGCCGGGAACAGTAATATTAATTATCTGCGCCGCATTCCGGTCGATATTATTAAGCTGGACCGCTCTTTAATCAGCCAGATTACCTCCGATCCCGGTAGCCGAATTATCGCCCGTAATGTGGTCGTTATGCTTAAGGAGCTAAACTATACCGTGCTGGCGGAAGGGGTTGAGGATCGTGAAACCGCCCTGCTGTTGACATCGTTTGGTTGCGATGAAGCTCAGGGATACTACTTTTCAAAGCCAATGTCACCCGCGCAGCTACCGGCGTGGATCGCGAGCAATCCGGTGGTGGAAAAGCTTCGCCATTAACTCCGGCTGTTTAATGCGCCCTCGCCTCAGGCCTGATTTTCGCTCATTCGCCTGGCGCGGCGCGATGCTTGTGCACCTTCCTGCCGCGCATTATTTTCTTCCACCATGCAGACGCATAATACAGCGGAAACGAGCCTTTCAATTATTTTTCAAAAATTGTCAAATTATTTTAAAAATGTTAATCTGATCGCAGAAAATCACTGGAGAATGTCTTATGAAACTCGCCGTGTACAGTACCAAACAGTATGACAAAAAGTACTTGCAGCATGTTAACGACGATTATGGCTTCGAACTGGAATTTTTTGATTTTTTGCTGACCGAAAAGACCGCAAAAACGGCCAATGGCTGCGAAGGTGTGTGCATCTTCGTTAATGATGACGCCAGCCGTCCGGTGCTGGAAGAACTTAAAAATCACGGTGTGAAATTTATTGCCCTGCGCTGTGCCGGGTTTAATAACGTCGATCTGGATGCAGCCAAAGAGCTGGGCCTGCGCGTCGTTCGCGTACCGGCGTATTCGCCGGAAGCGGTAGCAGAACATGCTGTCGGCATGATGATGACGTTAAACCGCCGTATTCACCGCGCCTATCAACGTACCCGCGATGCTAACTTTTCGCTGGAAGGGTTAACCGGATTTACCATGCACGGTAAAACGGCAGGCGTAATCGGTACCGGTAAAATTGGCCTCGCCACGCTGCGTATCCTGAAAGGATTTGGGATGCGGCTGCTGGCCGTCGATCCCTATCCGAATGCTGCCGTGCTGGATCTGGGTGCCGAGTATGTCGATTTGGACACCCTGCTTTCTCAATCGGATGTGATTTCACTTCATTGCCCTATGACGGCAGAAAACTATCATCTGCTGAATCAAAGTGCGTTCGATCGAATGAAAAATGGCGTGATGATTATCAATACCAGCCGCGGCGGATTAATCGACTCGCAGGCGGCGATTGATGCGCTCAAAACGCAGAAAATCGGCGCGCTGGGTATGGACGTTTATGAAAACGAACGCGACCTGTTTTTCGAAGACAAGTCTAATGATGTGATCCAGGATGATGTTTTCCGTCGTCTTTCTGCCTGTCATAACGTACTTTTTACCGGCCATCAGGCGTTTTTGACCGCCGAAGCGCTGATCAGTATTTCGGAGACAACGCTGGAAAACCTGCGTCAGCTGGAAAATAACGAAACCTGTCCGAACGCCCTCGTCTAGTCTTCCTGCTCCCCGCCTGCGGGGAGCACTTTCAGAATAACCCCGATGATCATGCGCGTAATCGCGTTACAATGAGCGCTATAAACAGTTAATAAGATACAGGTATGAACATGAAGAAAGGTATTGCGCTGCTTTGCGCACTGATGCTGTCAGGTTGCGTCACGGATAAAGACACCTCCGTGACAGCAGAAAGTTTACAGCAGCAGCGCTTTGTGCTGCAAACGGCAAACGGTAAGCCGGTTACTGCCACGGACAAACCGCTGGAGCTGGCCTTTGGTCAGAAGGTAATCGCTCTGGAAAGAATTCAGATTTCAGGCTCAATGTGTAACCGTTTTACCGGCGCGGCGAAAATGTCTGCTGGTGAACTGAAAGTAGATAACCTGGCAATGACGCGCATGATGTGTAACGATCCGCAGCTGAACACGCTGGATCACACGCTCAGCGCTATGCTTAGCGCCGGCGCACAGGTTGACCTTACTGGCGACCAGTTGACTCTGGCAACGGCAGATCAGACCCTGACGTTTAAACGCGTCAACGAGGCGAGTTAATAGCTTCCGCAGGTGCCACCGGCAAGCGACTGTTCGCTACAGCGTTTGCCGTTGGGCAAGGCGCACATTCCGGCGCTGGAGCCATCGAGCTGGCGTGCAGCCGACAGGGTGCCGCCGATCATCGCACAATTTGCCTGGCCTGAACTGGACATTGCCGCCTTCATGCCCGGCGCTACGTGGGCCGCCGTCGCCTGCTGTACAGGTTCATTGCTGCTACACGCCGACAGTGCCAGTACGGCTAATCCCATTAAAAAAGCTGCTCGCATCTTTTCTCCCCTTTCATTAGGCCAAAGCAAATCGCCGCCCTGCGCGGATCGCAGACGTCGCCGAAACATCATAGGGAGCCGAATGCCGTTCGTCGAGCGTTGAAACCCGCATTTGCGGCGGCAGAAACATTTTCTGGCAATTTTGTTGAGGTAAATTGATCCCGTCCGGGATGAGAAAGGGCTCCAGGACACAAAAGCGAAAATGCATTGCTGTAGCCTTTGCTAAAATAAGGGAATTATATTCAGGGCTCGTCGACAGGTTGCGGGTTTCCTTATTTTGAGCAATGTATGAGGTCATATGATCACGATTGACGGTAATGGTGCGGCCGCCTCAGTAGCGTTTCGAACCAGCGAAGTTATCGCCATTTATCCCATTACGCCAAGTTCGACGATGGCTGAACAGGCTGATGCCTGGGCGGGAAATGGCGTCAAAAATATCTGGGGTGATGTTCCACGGGTTGTGGAAATGCAGTCGGAGGCTGGCGCTATCGCCACCGTACACGGCGCATTGCAAACTGGCGCGCTTTCAACCTCGTTTACATCATCGCAGGGCCTGCTGTTGATGATCCCGACTCTCTATAAGCTTGCGGGCCAACTTACACCGTTTGTCCTGCACGTGGCGGCCCGTACCGTCGCCACGCATGCGCTATCAATCTTCGGCGATCACTCGGATGTGATGGCGATACGCCAGACCGGCTGCGCCATGCTTTGCGCGGCAAATGTTCAGGAAGCGCAGGATTTCGCGCTGATCTCTCATATTGCTACGCTTAAATCGCGCGTGCCATTTATTCATTTCTTTGATGGCTTTCGTACCTCGCATGAAATCACGAAAATCGTTCCTCTTTCTGATGACACGATCCGTGGCCTGATGCCGCAGGCAGAAATTGACGCCCATCGTGCACGTGCGCTCAACCCGGAACATCCGGTGATCCGTGGCACCTCCGCGAACCCGGATACGTACTTCCAGTCGCGTGAAGCCACCAATCCCTGGTATAACGCGGTGTACGATCAGGTCGAAGCAGCAATGGATGCTTTTGCTGACGCCACCGGGCGGCAATATCAACCGTTTGAATATTACGGCCACCCGCAGGCAGAGCGTGTGGTGATCCTGATGGGTTCGGCTATCGGCACCTGTGAAGAGGTAGTGGATGAACTGCTGACCCGTGGCGAAAAAGTGGGTGTGCTTAAAGTCCGGTTATATCGTCCTTTCTCGGCGGCGCATCTGTTACGCGTACTGCCTGAAAGCGCACGGACTATCGCCGTGCTCGATCGCACCAAAGAGCCGGGTGCTCATGCTGAACCACTTTATCTGGATGTTATGACATCGCTTGCCGAAGCGTTTAATCGCGGCGAGCGTGAAACATTGCCGCGAGTAACTGGCGGTCGCTACGGCCTCTCGTCGAAAGAGTTTGGACCGGAATGCGTGATGGCGGTGTTTAATGAACTTAGCGCGGCGCAGCCTAAGCCGCGTTTTACGGTGGGCATTTACGACGACGTAACCAATCTTTCTCTTCCGTTACCAGAAAATACCCTGCCTGCCAGAGCCCGGCTCGAAGCACTGTTTTACGGCCTCGGCAGCGACGGTAGCGTGTCGGCCACCAAAAATAATATCAAAATTATTGGTAATGCCACGCCGTGGTATGCTCAGGGCTATTTCGTTTATGATTCCAAAAAAGCCGGTGGCCTGACCGTTTCGCACCTGCGCGTTAGCGAACATCCTATCCGCTCGGCTTACCTGATCTCTCATGCCGATTTTGTCGGCTGCCACCAGCTTCAGTTTATCGATAAATACCAGATGGCAGAACGCCTGAAGCCAGGCGGTATTTTTCTGCTGAACACGCCTTATGCCGCCGATGACGTCTGGTCGCGATTGCCGCAGGAAGTTCAGGCGATCCTGAAGCAGAAAAAAGCCCGTTTTTATGTGGTCAACGCCGCGAAAATTGCCCGTGAGTGTGGCCTGGGTGCCCGTATTAATACCGTCATGCAGATGGCCTTCTTTCATCTGACCAATATTCTGCCCGGTGACACTGCGCTGACCGCGCTTCAGGGCGCGATTGCCAAAAGCTACAGCAGTAAAGGTCAGGAACTGGTTGAGCGAAACTGGCAGGCGCTGGCGATGTCGCGTGAATCGCTTGCTGAGGTGCCGGTTCAGGACATTGATACCAGCAGCCCTGTGCGTCCGCCGGTTGTGTCGGATGAGGCTCCGGATTTTGTTAAAACGGTCACGGCCGCCATGTTAGCTGGACTGGGCGACGCCCTCCCCGTTTCCGCTCTGCCGCCGGATGGCACCTGGCCTGTCGGCACCACCCAATGGGAAAAACGCAACATTGCGGAAGAGATCCCCATCTGGAAGCCTGAAATCTGCACGCAGTGTAACCACTGTGTTGCCGCCTGTCCGCACTCGGCTATCCGCGCTAAAGTGGTGTCACCACAAGCGATGGAGCAGGCGCCTGATGCCCTTCAGTCGCTGGATGTGAAATCACGGGATATGCGCGGACAGAAATACGTGCTCCAGGTGGCCCCGGAAGATTGCACCGGCTGTAATCTGTGCGTGGAAGTTTGCCCGGCAAAAGATCGTCAGAACCCGGAGATCAAGGCCATCAATATGCTGCCGCGCCTTGAGCATGTCGAAGAGGAAAAAGTTAATTATGACTATTTCCTCGAACTGCCGGAAATCGACCGCAGCAAGCTGGAACGCATCGATATTCGTACTTCTCAGTTGATTACCCCGCTGTTTGAATATTCAGGCGCGTGTTCAGGCTGCGGCGAAACACCGTACATTAAATTACTGACCCAGCTGTATGGCGATCGAATGATGATTGCTAACGCCACGGGCTGCTCCTCTATTTATGGCGGTAATTTGCCTTCAACGCCGTATACCACTGATGCCAACGGTCGCGGTCCCGCGTGGGCAAATTCTTTATTTGAGGATAACGCCGAGTTTGGTCTTGGCTTCAGGCTCTCCGTCGATAAGCACCGCGATCGGGCGATGCGCTTGCTGGATACCTTTGCCGATAAAATACCGGCAGAACTGAATAGTGCTCTTCATGCAGAAGCCACGCCGGAAGTGCGTCGTGAGCAGGTAGCAGAGTTGCGCCAGCATCTGGCAAACGTTGAGGGCGCGGAGCAGTTACTGACCGATGCCGACGCACTGGTTGAAAAATCGATCTGGCTGATTGGCGGCGATGGCTGGGCCTATGACATCGGCTTTGGTGGTCTTGATCATGTCATGAGCCTGACGGAAAACGTCAATATTCTGGTGCTGGACACGCAGTGTTACTCCAATACTGGTGGTCAGGCGTCAAAAGCAACGCCGCTGGGGGCAGTGACTAAATTTGGCGAGCACGGTAAGCGCAAAGCCCGCAAGGATTTGGGCGTGAGTATGATGATGTATGGTCATGTTTATGTTGCGCAAATTTCGCTGGGAGCACAGCTTAACCAGACGGTGAAAGCCATTCAGGAAGCCGAATCGTATCCTGGCCCTTCGCTGATCATCGCTTACAGTCCTTGCGAAGAACACGGTTACGATCTGGCTCTGAGTCACGATCAAATGCGCCAGCTCACCACAACTGGTTTCTGGCCGCTGTTCCGCTTTGATCCGCGCCGGGCTGATGAAGGTAAAATCCCGCTGGCGCTCGATTCTCGTCCGCCTTCAGACGCGCTGGCAGAAACGCTTCTCAATGAGCAGCGCTTCCGTCGTCTGAATTCCCAGCAGCCGGAAGTCGCCGAGCAACTCTGGAAAGACGCCGCAGCGGATTTGCAGAAGCGCTATGATTTTCTTGCGCAACTGGCCGGTAAAGCAGAGAAGGCCCCGAGTGAATAATCGTGGTGTTGACTGAATAAGCCAAAAAAAAGCCCGAACATCTGTTCGGGCTTGTCATTAATACCATTGCTCTGCCGGGCAGAAAAACGGCTTAATAAAGCAGTGACAATAAAGGCATATAACTTATTTATGATACGGAATGAATTTCACTTTGTATAATTTTTATTTTGTATGGTTCGGCACAAACTATTCACCATAATTATCACTGTAACCTGTGATATATGGGCTTAAGATTTTACTCATCAAGTAACAATTGTTATTTACCATCTCAGAATAGTCTCCTTTAGCATACTTCCACTTCCTTCAAAGGAAGTAAGAACAAAAAAACATCTAAAGGATTATTTTAATGAAAAGAAAAGTACTGGCCCTCATGATCCCTGCATTATTAGTAGCAGGTGCTGTTAATGCTGCTGAAGTCTATAATAAAGACGGCAATAAAGTAGATGTCTACGGTAAAGTAGATGGTCTGCATTATTTCTCTGACAACCACGGTGCTGATGGCGATCAGACCTATGTTCGTTTCGGCTTTAAAGGTGAAACACAGATTAATGACCAGTTGACCGGTTACGGTCAGTGGGAATACAACGTTCAGGCTAACACCACTGAAAGCCAGGGCTCTAACGCCTGGACCCGTCTGGGCTTCGCTGGCCTGAAAGTGGGTGATTACGGCTCTTTCGACTACGGTCGTAACTATGGCGTACTGTACGATATCGAAGCCTGGACCGATATGCTGCCGGAATTCGGCGGCGACTCTTATACCCAGACTGACAACTTCATGACTGGCCGCGCCAATGGCGTGGCGACTTACCGCAATGCCGATTTCTTCGGTCTGGTTGACGGTCTGAACATGGCTTTACAGTATCAGGGTAACAACGAGTCCGCGAGCAACAATCAGGAAGGGACCAATAACGGCCGCGATCTGCGTAACGAGAACGGCGACGGTTTCGGTATCTCTACCACCTATGACCTGGGCATGGGCGCAACCTTCGGTGCTGCTTATACCAGCTCCGATCGTACTAACGATCAGGTTAACGCCGGTGGCAAAGTGGCAGGTGGCGATAAAGCAGAAGCCTGGACTGCAGGCCTGAAATATGATGCGAACAACATCTATCTGGCAAGCATGTACTCTGAAACTCGTAACATGACGGCGTACGGGAATACCGGTGTTGCTAACGAAACCCAGAACGTTGAAGTGACTGCACAGTACCAGTTCGATTTCGGTCTGCGTCCGGCAGTCTCTTTCCTGATGTCCAAAGGCCGCAACCTGAATGGTAATGCAGACACCAGCAAAGACCTGGTTAAATATGCTGATGTTGGTGCAACCTATTACTTTAACAAAAACTTCTCCACCTATGTTGATTACAAAATCAACCTGCTGGATGAAGATAACAACTTCTACGCAAACAATGACATCAATACTGATGACGTTGTAGCACTGGGTATGGTTTACCAGTTCTGATGCTGCTGGCCCGCTGTTTCAGTGATAGCGGGCTATTTCCCAATCTGCCCATCGGCGACAGTTAGTAGTTGCATCAGCGCCCCGCCGTGATGGATGATATCATTCATTAATGATAGCCGTAGAGGATGCGCATCATGCAACACCATCCCGTAAAATCATCCAGAATTGCGTCCATTGCCTGGGACGAAAAATCCACCACGCTTGAAATTGCGTTTTGTAATGCAGATATTATTCAGTATCGCGGCGTCCCTGCGCGTATTTTCCGTGACTTTCTTATCGTGGTTTCCAAAGGCCGTTTTTACGATGGCGTGATTAAAGGCAAATATCCGGAGAAAAAACTTACCCACCGTTAATATAGACACAACTTTACCCTCGTAAATAGCCCAGCGGCCCATTATTTGACTAGACTTTAAATGGGTACTTAACGAGGAGATTGTTATGAACAGAACAATTCTTGTCCCGATTGATGTATCTGATAGCGATCTAACACAGCGCGTGGTGTCTCACGTTGAATCTCAGGCGCGTATTGATGACGCTCAGGTTCACTTTTTGACGGTAGTCCCTTCATTTCCTTACTATGCCTCTCTGGGTCTTGCCCAGTCCGGTCAGCTCCCCTCTATGGATGAGCTACAGCAAGAGGCCACCAACAAGCTGAAAGAGATTGCCGCGCAGTTTCAAATCCCCGACGATCGTAAACAAACGCACCTTGCTGAAGGTTCGCCAAAAGATAAAATTCTTGAACTGGCGAAATCCCTTTCTGCCGATCTAATTATTCTTGCTTCACATCGACCTGATATCTCGACCTACCTGTTAGGTTCAAACGCTGCCGCCGTTGTCCGACACGCTGAGTGTTCAGTCCTGGTAGTACGTTAACCCTTCCCGGCCCGCAGGCAATTATTGCGGGCCATCTGCGTCTTACACGCATGGGCATTTATCTTTCCCCGGATCAGGCATAAAACGTGCTGGTATTCGCCGCTGTAATCCGTACCATACACGCCAGAGATAACCGTACCGATAATCGGTTGCGCCTTCAATAATTGAGTAAAGAGTCGATGAGTCAGAATCCGGACGTAACAAAGAAAGAACAGTACAATATTAACAAACTCCAGAAACGCCTGCGCCGCAATGTCGGTGAGGCTATTGCTGACTTTAATATGATTGAAGAAGGCGATCGCATTATGGTGTGTCTGTCAGGGGGTAAAGACAGCTATACCATGCTTGAGATTTTACGTAATCTCCAGCAAAGCGCGCCGGTCAATTTCTCGCTGGTGGCGGTGAATCTCGATCAAAAACAGCCGGGCTTCCCGGAGCATATTCTGCCGGCGTATCTGGAACAACTTGGCGTCGAGTACAAGATTGTTGAAGAGAATACCTACGGTATCGTTAAAGAAAAAATTCCTGAAGGGAAAACCACCTGTTCCCTGTGCTCGCGTCTGCGTCGCGGAATTCTGTACCGTACCGCTACGGAACTGGGCGCGACTAAGATTGCCCTCGGCCATCATCGCGATGATATCCTGCAAACGTTATTCCTCAACATGTTCTACGGCGGGAAAATGAAAGGGATGCCGCCGAAGCTGATGAGCGACGATGGACAACATATTGTTATTCGTCCGCTGGCCTACTGTCGCGAGAAAGATATTGTTCGTTTCTCCGAGGCCAAAGCCTTCCCGATTATTCCCTGTAACCTCTGCGGCTCACAGCCGAATCTGCAACGTCAGGTCATCGGCGATATGCTGCGCGACTGGGATAAGCGTTATCCGGGCCGCATTGAAACGATGTTCAGCGCGATGCAAAATGTGGTGCCCTCGCATTTAAGTGATACGTCTTTATTTGATTTTAAAGGACTTCAGCACGGATCTGAGGTGGTGGATGGCGGCGATTTAGCATTCGACCGCGAAGAGATCCCGCTGCAACCAGCTGGCTGGCAGCCTGAAGATGAAGATGTATTACGTGATGAAATGCGGTTGAACGTCATCGAAGTGAAATGATGGTGCGCGCTCAGGTCGTCGATGACCTGAGCGCCAGCTTACGCTTATTTCAGCAGGCGTACGCGAACGGATTTGCCTTTGATTTTACCATTCTGTAATTGCTTCCAGGCCTGACGTGCAAGTTCATGGCGAACGGCAACATAAACGTGTGCCGGATGCACATCAATCTTGCCGATATCCGCGCCAGTCAGCCCCATATCGCCGGTTAATGCGCCCAGCACGTCCCCTGCCCGCATTTTCGCTTTTTTACCACCGTCAATACATAAGGTCACTTTCTCTGCTTCAAGCGGCACGATGCTGATACCTGACGGCGCGTTCAGCCAGTTAATCTTTAATTGCAGCATTTCAGCCAGCGTGTTTGCACGCTGAGCTTCTTCAGGTGCACAAAGGCTAATTGCCAGTCCGCTGTTACCGGCACGCGCGGTACGCCCAATGCGATGCACATGCACTTCCGGGTCCCAGGCCAGCTCGTAATTAATGACCAGCCCCAGCGATTTAATATCAAGTCCACGCGCGGCCACATCTGTCGCCACCAGCACGCGAGCGCTGCCATTGGCAAAGCGGACCAGGGTTTGATCGCGATCGCGTTGTTCCAGATCGCCATGTAGTGCCAGCGTACTCTGACCGGATTCATTCAGCGTATCACAGACCGCCTGGCAATCTTTTTTGGTATTACAGAATACAACGCATGAGGCAGGACGATGCTGACTTAATAGTTTTTGCAGCAGCGCTATTTTGCCGCCGCGTGAGACTTCGTAAAATTGCTGCTCAACGGCAGGCAGTGCATCAACGCTGTCAATCTCGATTGTCAGCGGTTCACGCTGGACCCGGCCACTGATAGCAGCAATGGCCGCAGGCCAGGTTGCAGAAAAGAGCAGCGTCTGGCGCGAGGCCGGCGCAAAGCGGATGACTTCATCAATTGCCTCACTAAACCCCATGTCCAGCATTCGGTCCGCTTCGTCCATGACCAGCGACTGTAGTGCTTCCAGTGAAACGGTATTTTTTTGCAGGTGATCCAGCAGACGCCCCGGCGTTGCAACAATGATGTGCGGCGCATGTTGTAAGGAGTCGCGCTGGGCACCGAAGGGTTGACCGCCGCACAGCGTCAGAATTTTAATATTGGGTAAAAATCGTGCCAGACGGCGTAATTCACTGGCCACCTGATCGGCCAGCTCTCGCGTCGGGCATAGCACCAGCGATTGCGTCTGAAAACGTCCGGCATCAACGTGCTGTAGCAAACCTAATCCAAACGCCGCCGTTTTCCCGCTGCCGGTTTTTGCCTGCACCCGGACGTCTTTACCTGCCAGAATAGCGGGCAGCGCCGCAGCCTGAACCGGCGTCATCGAAAGGTAACCCAGCTCGGTAAGGTTCTCGAGCTGGGCTGCGGGTAATACATTCAGCGTTGAAAAAGCGGTCACAATCTTATCTCATTATATAAAGGGCAATCAGCAGGCGCGTATCCTCGCAGATCTGCGGCTCTGATGCGACAATTTAATCGGTACTTCATCCGGCGGCGGGTCCGGCATAGGTTGTGGATGTGGAATGGGATCGGGAACGGGCACCGGGTCTGTGGGCACCGGATCGGACTGTACAGCAGGAATAAGGAAAAGTAGCGAGAGATTCGACATTTTTAGCTCCTCGGTTACGGTACATCTTTAAGGGTAGATGCTGTGGTGCAGGAGGCAAAAAAAAAGCCGACTAATCTAAGCCGGCATCGTACGAATCAATTGTGCTATGCAGTAATTCAAAAAAAGGAAGTAAGACAATATGGAGCGCAACGCCCATCGCTTGACGTTGCATTCACCTGCGGGAGCTATATTGCACCGAACAGGCAGGCGCTTTATTGACTTCGCTCAATTATCAGGCCTTTTTTGGGGTCAGATAAGATTGAAAAAATGATTTTTTACAACCATTTTCTTCGATGCAACCACCATGTCACACCTCCAACAATTAATATTAACATGATGCAAAACGTAGCGAAGCCATAGTGCCAGTTACCGCCGGGGATGCCCCCGAGGTTGACACCGAAAAGCCCGGTTAAAAAGGTGCTCGGCAAAAATACCATTGCCATAAGCGACATCGTATACGTACGTCGGGCCAGCGACTCCTGGGTGATCTGGGTAATTTCATCGGTCATGACCGCCGTGCGTGAAATGCAGGCATCAATCTCATCCAGTCCCCTCCCCAGCCGATCGGCAATATCCTGCATGCGCCGCCGCTGATCGTCACTCATCCACGGCAGTCGCTCACTGGCAAGACGGGCAAATACATCACGTTGCGGGGCCATATAGCGACGCATCACGATAAGCTGCTTACGCAGCAGCGCTAAAAACCCGCGCGGGGGGATCTCCTGATCAAGCAAATTATCTTCAAGATCGATAATTTTATCGTGCAACTCTTCGATAAACTCGCTGGCATGATCCGTCAGGGCATCGCACACGTCGACCAGCCAACCGCCGCAGTCGGCTGGCCCCGTGCCCTCCTGAAGATCGCTGACCACATCATCCAGCGCCAGTACCTTACGCTGACGGGTAGAGACAATCAGCCGCTCATCCATGTAGACCCGCATGGCCACCAGTTGATCCGGCCTTTCATCCGTACTGCCATTAATACAGCGAAGCGTGATAAGCGTACCTTCACCCAGGCGGCTTACGCGCGGACGCAAGCTTTCTCCTGCCAGCGCATCACGAACATTATTGGGCAGCAGCGGTGTGGTGGAAAGCCATTCGGCGCTATCGGGATGGGTATAGTTCAGATGTAGCCAGCAAGGATGCTGTCCATCAATGAGGTCGCCATTCTGCAACGGCTTAACGCCGCCCCTGCCATCCAGTTGCCAGGCAAAAACGGCATCCGGCACATTTACTTCCGATCCTTTTAAGACGTCCACAGCGCCTCCGTCATCCACGTTTAGTGAGGTTAGTCTAGCCATGTGTGGTCGTTAGGCAACTGTAAGCAAAAGAATAAAAGGGTTAAACCAATTAGCTAATCGTACGATTTTTGTGCGTAATAATGCCTGTTTACTCACTTGTAGAGCCAGAATTGGATATTACTTAAGCGATTATTAATACATAGAAAAATAATTCTGCGTAAAGGCCGCATAAATGAAAATCTCTCATATACTCTTAAATTAGACTTATCTTATTTTAATACTGGATTGCATGATGGTGCTTGTTTCCTGGGACCCCGTTTTGATCGGGATGTCCTTTATTATCGCTTTCATTGCGTCCTTTGTGGCACTTGACTGTGCAGCTAAGATTACGGCTACGCAGCGTAAAAGAGATTTTTTCTGGCGTTTGTCTGCCGGTGCAACCTTAGGCATAGGTATCTGGTCAATGCACTTCATCGGTATGTTATCGATGAAAATGATCATGCCCATGCACTACGACTTCATCCTCACCTTTATTTCACTGTTGATAGCGATAATCTGCGCTGTCGGCGCTATCAATATCGCCGTCTCCGCCAGTGCGCTTGCACCCAAACGCTGGCTCCTCGCCACCGGAATTCTGAGCAGTGGCGTGACCGCTATGCACTATACCGGGATGTCGGCTCTCATGGTGCAGGGAACACCTCACTGGAATAAAGCGCTTATTGCATTATCGGTCCTTGTGGCATTACTTGCCTGTGGTGCCGCTTTATGGCTGACATTTAGCCTGCGGCAACGTCATAAAAGAGGGCTGGGCAATCGTATCGCGGCGGCAGTCGTGATGGGGCTTTCGGTCGCTGCGGTACATTATATTGGGATGAGTGCTGCAACATTTAGTGAACATGGTATGGGTCTGGCGGGGGGGCTGAGCGAGCGCGGCCTCTCTATCTGGGTAACGGCCACTACCTTGTTATTACTGGGATTTATGCTGGTATTTTCGACAATTGATTCCCGGGTGCGTACTACGCGTCTGTCGGACGATCTCGAAAAATTGAACCTGCAACTGGAACGTCAATCGCGTTACGATGCTCTCACCGGGCTGGCAAATCGTACGCAAATGGATTTTCGCCTTGAGGAATGTTTGCTCCAGGCACGGCAGCTCCGTGCGTCGTTCGCCGTCATTGTTATGGATCTTGACCGTTTTAGCTTAATAAATGACACCCTCGGCCATGCGGCAGGCGACCGCCTTTTAATGTCGGTCGCAAACCGCCTGAGCGCCTGCTTACGTCCTAAAATGCTGCTGGCAAGACCGCAGGAAGATACGTTTATTCTGCTGGTCCCGGATACCAGTGAAGGCGAGATGAACGATTTGGCGACAGCGCTGGTGGCGTCCGTCCGTCGCCCGGTTTATGAAGCAGGTCAACTGCTCAATCTGACATTAAGTGCGGGTGTAGCGATGTTTCCTTACCACGGCGAGAGCGTGCAGGAACTCAAATCTAACGCTGACAGGGCGATGGATAGCGCTAAGCAGCAGGGGCGCAATGGGTGGGCGATGTATAATCAGCACACTATGTATCAACCCGCTCATCACGATAATCTGCGCCATGATGTTCAGCAGGCACTGGCACGGCAGGAATTCGAATTATGGTATCAACCTATTTACGACACCAAAACCGATGCCATTCAGGGTTTTGAAGCACTTCTGCGCTGGCGTCACCCGCTTAACGGGATTTTACTTCCAGAAACATTTCTTCCGGCACTGGCCGAGTATCAGCAATTGCTCCCAGTTGGTAACTGGACCCTCGAAGAAGCCTGTCGGCAACTCAAGGCATGGAGTGAAGAAGGCCGCGATGAACTCACCCTCTCGGTTACGCTTTCAGCCGAGCAATTCGATGATGAGCGGACTCATCTTCTGTTGAGTTCATTGCCAGAAAAGTATGCCATTTCACCTGCCCGCCTCACGCTCAAGATAGCGGAATCAGTTGCGCTCAATCATCCCGAACGCAGTTTGCGCGTGTTAACTACCTTAATGCAATCAGGACTTACGCTGGCTATCGACAATTTTGGCACCGGCTATACGAACGTGATGCAGCTAAAAAATCTGCCGGTGCAGCAGTTAAAGATTAATAGAAGTCTGATTAAGGACGTTCGCTATAACGGCAGAAATATGACTATTGTCTCTACTATCATTGATGTAGCACACTCAATGCATATCAGCGTTGTCGCACAAGGCATCGAAACAGCAGAACAAAAACATTTACTGACCAGTCTCGGCTGTGACTATTTGCAGGGCTTTTTCCTGGCGCATCCCCTGCCTGCCGACGATATGATGTTGTTACTCGACAACCACGTTCATCAGGAAACACTCAATCCTGTTGCGGCATTTATCGAGCCTTTACTGCCAGAGGTTAAAAATTAAATTCAGAGATTTGACTGCCAAATTTTGTAGTTACCCTGCAAACAATTACCTTGCTGCTATACTTAAGTTCTGACAAAACAAGAGAGTAGCGAGGTTAAACATGAAAAAGGCGTTAATTATTCCCCTGGGCATTTTGCTGGCTGCGACTGTTCTTTCAGGCTGTACACGGACGAGTTACGCAATTCATACCAATGATGGCCGAACCATTATTAGCGATGGCAAACCGAAGGAGTCTGAAACCGGGCTGCTCGGCTATAAAGATGCGAATGGCGTGAAGCAGCAGATTAATAAATCTGAAGTGAAAAACGTCGCAGAAGTCCCTCATTGATTTACCTAAGCAGCCCTGTCACTGGGCTGCTTACCCAACCCACCTCGTAGCGCCCTGCCTCAGCACGTAAACCTGTATTAGAAAACAACATATAATCCAAAGAAATGTTAAAGTTATTAATAGCCTATCTTTTTACTTGTTAATCGCTTAAATTAGCCGTTCTTGTAATGATAATGCTCTTTGCATTCTCTCAGGAACATCTGGATTTCATGTTCCTGAGAGTTTTTTTACTCTGCCCTAACACCGCTTTTTCGTTTTGCTCTCGCCTTCCAGCATCTGCACCACATCATAAACTAATTGCTTAAAAATCATCTGTTAACATTTTTTCATAATTACAACGCGGCGAAATATACCGTTTGGTCTATGCTTAAATACATTGACGGTCGGATCAGACGATTAACTTTTAGTGACAAGAAGATTCTTAAAATCACGGGCTTAACGTTATATGCAAAACAAAGATGCTATAAATAATAGTACGCCAACATCAGGTGAAACACTTCCCTTAGCGGAAGAAAGAATTGCGTTAACCAAAGAAAAAATTGTCGATCGCCGCATCCAGATTTCTCGCAAGACAGTTTCGGATGAGCAGATTATTGAAGCTGAGCTTGAACATCATGAGGCAATAATTAATCGCATTGTTAAAAATGAAATAATACAACCTGATAATATCCCCGTCGCTCGTCAGGAGGGTGATATTTATATCATCCCGGTGATCAGAGAAGAAGTGGAAATAATTCGTCGTCAGGTTCTGGTAGAGGAGATCCACGTTAAAAAAAGACTTACTACAGAACATTTTCAGGAAAGCGTCATATTAAGACGTCAGGAAATAGATATTTCCACGGACAAGGAATAAGACTAAAACACCCCGTAACCTAAGCACGAGGAGAATTTCAGATGGCTCATGAAAAGATCGTTACTGCCTTTGAGCAGCCCCAGCAGGCTGCAGCAGCGAAAGAAAAGCTCATTGCGGAAGGTATCCCAGAAAGTCATATTGATATTATTTCGGGCGAAAGATTACGAGTTGAAGATAAAGAAATTCGCCATCCCAGCTTCTGGCAGCGACTGTTCGGGGACGATGTTGATGATGACTACGCCACCGAATATAACAAAGCTATTCAGCTGGGCGGTGTGCTGTTGACCGCACGCGTCGATAAAGATGAAGCTGACCGTGTTGAAGCCCTGCTTGACGGTTACTCTACCGACTACTCATCTCTACGCGGAACCTACGACCCGACTACCGAGCGAGATTATCTTGGTGAAGTTGACAGCACCACGGCTGCAGATGTTGGCGGTGTACGTCCGCTTGATAACCCGGTTTCCGGTGTTGGCGGCGTGGGTGGTATCGCACCTGCCGGGCAGACACCTCCGAATGTAGGCGGTATTCGTGCTCATGATACTGAGCTCGATAGCGATACGATTAGTGCTTCAGAAAGAACGCGTGACTGGAGTTCATCGGATAACATTACCGATACCGACGATCTCTCTGATACCCGCGATTTGACGCGTGACCGCACGTTGACTGGCGATGATGTTGATCGCGAAACGCTGAAACTGGCTGAAGAAGAAGTGGACATCGGCAAACGTCGTGTCAGTGACGGTAAAATTCGTCTGCGTCGTTATACTACTGAAGAGAATGTGTCTGAGGACATCTCCCTGACTGAGCATCACGCTAACGTTTTCCGCTCGGCGGTAGATGAGCCGACATATTTGCATGATGTTGACTGGTCCGAAAAAACGATTGAAGTTGAGGAATCACACGAAGTGCCGGTAGTTAATAAAACTACCCATATTCGTGAGGAAGTCGGTATTAATACCGAGCGCACTGAACGTACTGAAACGGTGCATGACACCGTACGTCGTCAGGAAGTCGAGGTAGATAAATCAGCTTCCGATAAAGATCGTCTTCTCAATGAAGATCGCCTGCATGATAGCAAGTTTGACGACGATAAGAAGTTCTAAGCCGTCTGACTCTGTTACTACAGCCCCCGCCTGACGGGGGCTTTTTTTATTTCCTGTTTATTCAACAATCACAATCCAGCTGTCATCCGGATTGCGCATCATCGCGCCAAATTTAGTGTTCAATAACATACATCGTCCGGCTATAGGCAACATCTTCTGGATTGTTAATCGGATACCCTTTCAGCCAGGGTTTAATTAATCTGCCGTTAGTGTACTGATAAATAGGTGCAATGGGAGCCTGCTCGGCAATAATCCGCTCTGCGGTATTGTAATCAGTATTTCTTGCTGCTTCAGTCGTTTCGAGTGCGGCCTGATTAATGATTTTGTCATAGGCCGGATTTTTGAAGCGGGCGATATTTCCACTGTGCGTTGAAGTCAGTAGCGACAAAAAGGTTGAGGGTTCGTTATAATCCCCGACCCACGAGGCGCGGATCACGTCAAAGTTACCGGTATTACGCGAGTCGATATACGTTTTCCACTCCTGATTTTGCAGCTTCACATCGACACCAAGATTTTTCTTCCACATTGATGCCACAGCAATGGCGATTTTTTGATGATTTTCTGATGTGTTATAGAGCAGTGTCAGTTTAAGCGGACGGCTCGGGCCATAGCCTGCCGCCTGCAATAGCGTTTTAGCCTGGGCATTAAGTTCAGCCTGGCTCATCTGCTCAAACTGGCTTTTCTGCGGGGTAAAACCCGCCGTGACATCCGGCGTAAAACGCCACGCTGGTTTCTCGCCGGTCCCCAGCACTTTTTCTGCCATCAAACGACGATCAATAGTCAGGCTTAGCGCCAGGCGCACGCGCGCATCGGCCGTAGGTCCCTTCTCCGTATTGAAGGCGTAGTAGTACGTTCCTAACTGAGGCGGCGTGTACACCTGACCTGGAATATCTTTAAGCAGCTTCTGATACAGGTTCTTTGGGAAAGATTCGGTAATATCAATACCGCCTGCCAGATAACGCTTGGTGGCAGAGGATTCCTGATTGATCGGCACAAACGTGACTTTCTTAAGCACGGTCTTCGCATTGTCCCAATAGTGGCTATTCGGCTCGACTACCAGCTTTTCATTCACCACGCGTTCTTTTAATACATACGCGCCGTTGCCGATTAAATTGCCGGGACGCGTCCACTCTTTTCCGCTCTCTACATTGGCTTTTTGCACCGGATAAAAGGCAAAGCTGGCCGTCAGATTGGCAAACCACGGGAGCGGTTTATCCAGCTGCACCCGCAGCGTGCGGGCATCTACGGCGCTGACGCCCAGTTTGTCCGGCGTGGCTTTTCCGTCGATGATGGCCTGAGCATTGTTGATGCCTGCCAGCGCGGCGAACCAGGCGAAAGGCGACAGTGTTTTAGGACTGACCAGCCGCTGCCAGCTATAAACGAAATCTTGTGCGGTAACCGGGGTGCCGTCTGACCACCGGGCATTATCACGCAGAGTGAAAGTCCAGACGCGGTTATCACTGGTCTGCCATTTGCTGGCGACCCCCGGCACAATTTCCCCTTTTTCATTCTGATTGACCAGACCTTCAAACAGATCGCGGATCACCTGTATTTCTGGCAGGCCCACGGCTTTTGCCGGATCAAGCGTGGCAGGCTCATCTTTAATATGGCGCACCAGTTCCTGTTTCTCAGCCAGTACCGTACCCGCCGGAACGTCTGCGGCAAATGAAAAAGATGAAAGCGAGGTACACAATAGCGCACAGCAGGTTAACGAAAAAGGATACTTCATAAGCTTCCCCGGCAAGTGAATACAGAATGAATTAATTATTTGTTTTGCTTAATAGAAATGCAAACAACTTGTGTCAGTAAATTGACGTTACCACAAATTACTATACTGTGAATGTAAACAGATTGAACGAGGTATGCCATGATCCTCACTCGCCCACGGGCACAACGCGGTGGCTTTCCGCCCGGTACGCTGCATTATGGAAAATCGGTGCTTGGTGCGCCGCTGTTGTGGTTTCCGGCACCGCTGGCAGGACATGATGCCGGGCTGATTATTGCCGGGACGCACGGCGATGAAAATTCGTCGATTGTGACCCTTTCCTGTGCCTTACGGACCCTGCCCCCTGAATTACGCCGTCATCATGTGGTGTTAACGGTCAATCCTGACGGTTGCCAGCTTGGTCTGCGGGCAAATGCTAATGGTGTCGATCTCAATCGCAATTTTCCGGCAGCAAACTGGAAGCCGGGCGAGACGGTTTATCGCTGGAACAGCGCGGCACAGCAGCGCGATGTCGTTTTGCTTACCGGCGATGCGCCAGGCTCAGAGCCGGAGACACAGGCGCTTTGCCAGCTGATCCGCCGGACGCGCCCGGCCTGGGTCGTCTCTTTTCACGATCCGCTGGCTTGTATCGAAGACCCCGACCACTCCGCACTGGGGCAGTGGTTAGCCGGGGCTTTTTCGCTGCCGCTGGTGGGTAGCGTCGGCTACGACACGCCAGGCTCTTTTGGCAGCTGGTGCGCCGATATTAACCTGCCCTGTATCACCGCGGAGTTTCCGCCAGTTTCCAGTGATGAAGCCAGCGAAAACTATTTGTCCGCGATGACCGGACTGCTGCGTTGGCAGGCTCAGAGATGAAGTTCTCCAGTGGTAAAGTGCAGTGACGGCTCGGCATCGGCGGCAAGCCAGGTTGGGCCATCAAGATCGGCGAAGCGCACCTGATGGGCTAACGGCAGGGCTGCCGCAATAGCCCGGGAGGTACACAGCATACAGCCTAACATCAGGTCGAATCCTTTCTGACGCCCCTCCTGCGCCAGCGCCAGCGCTTCTGTCAGCCCTCCCGTCTTATCAAGTTTGATGTTAATCATGTCATAACGCCCCGTCAGCGCAGCAAGATCGTCGCGGGTGTGACAGCTTTCATCGGCGCAAATAGGCAGAGGATGGATAAAATTCGCCAGCGATTCATCCTCTCCGACGGGCAGCGGCTGCTCCAGCATCGCCACATTCAGATCGGCCAGTAGCTGGCAGCGCGCGGCGAGCCCTTCGCTAGTCCAGGATTCGTTAGCATCGACAATTAATGTGGCCTGGGGAGCCGCAGCGCGGATAGCCACGATGCGCTCGCTGATCAGGTGCGCATCCATTTTAATTTTCAGTAGCCGTGCGCCCTTTTGCCAGAGCGTGGACGCGCTGGCTGCCATTTGCTCCGGCGCGCCAATCACTACCGTTTGTGCCGTGGTGATATGGTGGGGAGCAGGAATGTTCAGATACGCCGACAGCGTTTTTTGCTCTGTACGGGCGGCGAGATCCCAGAGCGCGCAGTCAACGGCATTACGTGCGGCACCGGCAGGCAGCAGGGTCTGGATCTCTCTGGCGGTGGCCCCTGCTTCAATTTGGCTTCGGATGGCCATGATCTGTGCCATCACTGATGAAATGCTTTCGCCATAGCGAAGATAAGGCGTACATTCGCCGGTGCCTTTTATCCCGGACTGTTCAATTTCGACGACCACGACTTTCGCTTCACTACGGCTGCCGCGAGCAATCACGAACGGCGTGTGCAAGGGCCATGCTTCTTCATACACTCTCAGGCTTCTCATCAATGAACCTCGCTAAAAGCGTTTGCCGTGTTAACTGCTGATGTCATACACTAGCTTCGGCGTTAATTATATGTAAACAGGAAGAAAATCATGTCACAACTCGTGCATTTCCAGGGCAATCCGGTCGCCGTTTCTGGCGCTATTCCAGCGCCGGGTGCATCGGCACAGCCTTTTACACTGGTCGCAAAAGATCTCTCTGACGTGACGCTTGCCCAGTATGCAGGTAAGCGCAAAGTATTGAACATTTTCCCAAGTATTGACACCGGCGTTTGTGCCGCCTCTGTACGTAAGTTTAATCAACTGGCGACAGAAATGGAGAACACCGTGGTGCTGTGCATCTCGGCCGATCTGCCGTTTGCGCATTCGCGTTTTTGCGGTGCGGAAGGTTTAAGCAACGTCGTGACGCTGTCGACGCTGCGTAACCCTGAGTTTTTGCAAAATTATGGCGTCGGCATTGCGGAAGGCGCGCTTAAAGGGCTTACCGCTCGCGCCGTCATTGTGATTGATGAAAGCGATAAGATCATTTTCAGCCAGCTGGTGAATGAAATCACCACCGAACCTGACTATGCCGCCGCGTTAAACACGCTTAAAGCATAAACCTCGTTGCCCGAGAAAAGGCCCGGCTTGAGCGGGCCTTGTTGCCTTACTCTTCGCTTTTCTTCTGGCTCAAACCGTATTCACGCAGCTTATTGGCGATGGCGGTATGAGAAACACCAAGCCGTTTCGCCAGCTTACGCGTGCTGGGATAATTTTGATAAAGCTGAACAAGAATTGAGCGCTCAAAGCGACTGGTAATATCATCCAGGGTCCCTTCCATGGCTTCTTCTCCCGGAGATGCCAGCAATATATCCGTTTGTGGCAATAAGATATCCTGAGAGCGTAATTCATACCCTTCGAGCTGAGTCAGCGCACGATAGATCGCATTCTTCAACTGACGCACGTTACCCGGCCAGCCATAGCGCGTTAAGACACTGCTCACATCGGCGGCAAGTTTGGGCCGGTTCAGACCCTGCTCATCCGCAAAACGGGCAACGAACAGCTCGGTAAGCGGCATGATATCCTGAGTGCGTTCACGCAGCGGCGGCAGATTCAGCGTTAAGACATTCAGGCGATAATACAAATCCTCACGAAACAGACCTTTCTGCACCAGCTCCTGAAGATTTTTTTGCGTCGCGCAAATCACCCGCACATTAACGTGCACTTCGTGATCTTCCCCTACACGGCGGAAGGTGCCGTCGTTAAGAAAACGTAGTAGTTTGACCTGCATTCGTGGCGACATTTCACCTATTTCATCCAGCAGCACCGATCCACCGTTCGCCTGCTCAAAAAAGCCTTTTTTGCCTTCCGGCGCATGGCCAAACAATTCGCTCTCGACGGCATCTTCAGGAATCGATGCACAATTCAGCGCCAGATACGGCATCGCTGCGCGGGGGCTGGCCTGATGGCAGGCGTGCGCAATAAGATCTTTCCCGGTGCCGGTATCGCCAACAATCAGCAGCGGAGCCGTTAGCATGGCCAGTTTACGTGCCTGATCGACCACGTGACGCATTTTAGGGCTGACGGCGACTATCTGACTGAATGCGCTGACATCCTGAGCATTAACGTTCTGAAGCTGACGTCCCATCCGCGCGGTCGAGCGCAGGATAACAACCGCCCCGGTCAACAGCGGCTGGGCATCCTCGCCGTCGAGGAAAACAGGTGTGATTTCCAGCAGGAAATTCTGTCCGTTCACCACAATATGTTCGCTGTGCGATTCGGCAGGTTTACTTTCCAGCCAGCGCTGGAAATTGAAATCACCGATAAGCTGACCAATAGTATGATGGCGTAAACGCTCCTGGCTCTGCCCCAGCAGCTGGCAGCTGGCCGGGTTGGCCAGTTCAATTTTACTTTTGGTATCCAGCGACAGCATAGGATCGGGCATGGCTTCGAGTAGCGCACTCAGCGCCAGATGCTCGCGCTCAGACGGCATCCACGGTACGGTGCGAACATCGGTCACCCCGGCAATACGGCGGATCTCCGCCATCAGGCGGCTGAAGGAATCAAACTCCAGCTCGGAAAAATTGAGGTAGATACGCCCAACCGGATCGATTTCAATCCCCCGCAGGTCGATACCGCGTAACACCAGCAGATCGAGTAATTCGCGAGCAAGACCAAGACGGTCTTCACAAAAGACTTCAAGACGCATGGGATTTTTCCCTGAACAGTCAACGATGATAAGAATAATAAGCTACCCGCAGACAATCGGAAAGATAGCTGTCAACAAATATTGACAGCATAGAGGAAATAATGAGCGATTGAGAGGATTATTTAGGGTCAGGTACGATCGGACGGCGCTTTACTACGCTGGAGCGTCTCTTTCAGTTGGCCGATAAGCTGACGGCGAAAATCCCCCAGACGCGGCTTATCGCCGTCTATCCATGGCAGAGGGCGACACAACTCCATCGCTTTAATGCCTAATCTGGCGGTGAGCAGCCCGGCGCCGATACCCTGTGCGGCGCGGGTTGACAGTCGGGCGGCAAGATCCTGAGACATCCAGTCCATTCCCACTTCGCGCACCAGCTCGCTGGCCCCGGCAAACGCCATGTTAAGCAGGACCAGCCGAAACAGACGCAGCCGACTGTAGTAGCCCAGCTCAATACCGTATAACGTGGCAATACGGTTGATAAGCCGCAGATTTCGCCAGGCAATAAAGGCCATATCCACCAGCGCCAGCGGACTCACGGCAATCATCAGGGTTGACTCCGCCGCCGAGCGGCTAATTTCGCGTCGCGCCTGAGCATCAAGAACCGGCTGAACCAGATGGGCGTATAGACTGACGATTTCCCGATCGCTTTGTGTTTCATGTATTGCGGCATACCAGCGCTGTAGCGCAGGATGCGACTGATCAATACCGGCCTGGCGCGCCAGCCCTTCACAAAATGTCCGGCCTTTGCCCGTACCGTGACTGTGTAAAAGATCCCGCGCTTCATCGCGCTCGTGCGCCCGCTGGCGAAGTCGCCATAAGCGGCGCCATTCGCTCGCCACCGACCCTGTTCCGGCCGCGACAATCAACGCCCCCGCCGCGCAACCGCCGAGCGCGACCCAGTCCTGAGCCTGCCAGGCATTCATAGCCCACTGTACGCCCTGCCCCACAACACTCACCCCAAACAGCGTCAGCCCGGCCATCACCATTTTACGCCACAGGCTCCGTTTGGGCCGCAGGGCCGCCGCGACAGCCGCTTCAGCCGGGCCGTCTTCGGTAATTCCTTCATCAGTTACGGCAAGAGCGAAAGGGTGCGCATCGTCGTCACTGAAATGCCGGGCAGCGCGAAAGGATTCTTCACGCTCTGGCTCCAGCGGACCGGCGAAATCAATACGCGGTTTAAGTGGCTCGGTCATCGTAATTTATCCCCAATTAAAAATTCCAGTGCCGCATCAATGCGAATGTGCGGTAACGGTTTATCCACGTCCAGAACCGGGGGGCGAAACGCCTCGAATTGAAACCCCTGCTTTTGCCAGAAAGCCTGCCCCGGTAAGCGGGCGGGAACCTCTCCCGGATAGACGGTCAGCGGAGTGCCATCTTCCAGCCGATGCCCTCGCAGTGCGGGCACTTTTTCACCCTCGACGTCGATAAGTCCGCTTTGCGTTGCCTGAACGGAAGCCAGTCCCAGGCAATCCATTGAGATACCTTCAAAAGCGGCATTTTGCCAGGCGTCCTGAACTAACTGTTGCAGCAGCGACACCATGTTCGCATGTTGATCGAGCGTAACGTGATCGGCTTTGGTCGCGGCAAACAGCAGCTTATCAATGACCGGGGAAAACAGGCGACGAAACAGGGTGCGCTGGCCGTAATGGAAACTCTGCATCAGCTGCGTCAGTGCCAGTCGCATATCATTGAAGGCCTGCGGACCGCTGTTCAACGGTTGCAGGCAGTCCACCAGCACGATCTGCCGATCAAAGCGCAGGAAATACTCTTTGTAGAAGCCTTTAACGACGTTTTCGCAGTAGTAATTAAACCGCTCGCGCAGCATTCCGGCATTGGTCTGTTTACCCGCCTGGGCCAGCATGGCTTCGCCGGTCTGGTCAACATCGGGCCACGGAAAAAATTGCAGCGCGGGTGCACCAGCCATATCGCCCGGCAGCACAAATCGCCCTGGCTGGATAAAATGCAGTCCCTCTTTTTTACAGCGATGGAGATAATCGGTCCAGACGGCGGCAATTTCAGCCAGCTTGTTTTCGTCGGCTGGCGCGAGAGGGTCCAGATCCTGACAAAGCCTGCGCCATGTCGCCGCCCATTCCGCACGTTGTCCCTGTAGCATACCGGTCATCTGGCGGGACCAGCCGGTATAATCCTGCGCCAGCATCGGCAAGTCGAGTAACCACTCACCGGGATAGTCGACAATCTCAAGATACAGTGTGGAGGTATCACGGAAATGGCGCAGCAGTGAATCGGTCGGGCGAAAGCGCAGGGCCAGGTTGATTTCACTGACGCCGCGGGTGGCGGTCGGCCATGCGGGCGGCGACGCATAAAGCTGTGCCAGCCCCTGGTCGTAGGTAAAACGAGGAACGCCAAAATCACGCTGCGGTACGCGTTTAACGCCCAGTAAGCGCTCTTCACGCACGGCGCTTAACAATGGCAGACGCGCACCCGCATGAACATTTAGTAGCTGATTTACCATTGAAGTGATGAACGCGGTTTTTCCGCTGCGGCTGAGTCCTGTTACCGCCAGACGCAAATGCCTGTCCACGCTCCGGTTCATTAGCGCATTTAATTCATTTTTAAGTCGCTTCATCCCTTTCCTTCTGCTTCAGTCGACATCGTCACAGGTATAGCATGAGTATATTAAATGAGGCTGACTGTGGGTAATGCAATCGCTGTTAACGCGATGACATCGCGTACAGTTAAGGTAGGCTGACTGGGGCAGACCGGAAGGTAAAAAAAGTTGCGGTGACCATAACGGTCACCGCGGGGTCTGACGTTTAGCATAGCGACGGGAAACACTATTGGCCGCACGCTTAAGCAGCGGTTCCAGCGCAAAAGCCAGCAGCATTTTCAGCGGGCGTCGCGCAACGGACTTAACCGCCCAGCCTGCAACGCCAGCCGGCCCGTAACGCAGCGCGGTTAACAGCACCAGCTTGCCGGCGATTTTCAGGCCGGGTTTAACCCGGGTGCCAGCTTTCTGCCACTTCGTATTCATATCTGGCTCCTGTCGACGATTGATCAAAGCTGACGAAACCGGCTATGCAGTGAAAACGCATCGGAGGTAACATACCGTTCCATTTCACGTAGCCTTTTTTCTCCGGCAGCCAGTTCATTATCTACCATCAATAATAGCTCACTACTGCCCGGTATGCGTTCGCCGTCTAACTCGGCATCCGGTAGCGGATCCAGTAAAAAAGCCATAATAATGTAGGCAACGACCACAAAGAAGAACAGGCCGAAAATCATTGCCAGCACGGTAATCAGCCGGACCAGCTTCACAGGTACATCAAAATAGTGCGCGATCCCGGCACAAATACCTTTGACCATTCCCTGCTGTGGGATGCGGTACAGCTTTTTGTTTAAATCAATCGCGGCCATTAGCGGTCCCTCCAGTTCGGATGCTCAGCATCAAGGATAGATTCCAGGGCCTGAATACGCTCCCGCATCCTTTTTGCTTCATCATTAAGCTGTACCAGGTGCTGCTGTTCACTGGTCGATAACGTGCCATTCCGGGAACGATTGTTGTAATGCAGCCACAGCCAGACTGGTAAAATAAACAAAATGAACAGGGTCAGCGGTATGGCAAGAAAAAGCGCGCTCATGTGTACTCCTTACAATTTTTGAGCGGCGGTACGCTCAGGCACCGCCAGTGAAACACGTCATGGGCCGAAATACCCTATAACTAAATTCGGGTATCTCACGCAGGATATGTCTTTTATTGATTATCCTGCTTCATTCTGGCTTTTAACGCCGCCAGCTGCTCGCCGATCTCATCATCCGCCTGTAAATCGGCAAATTGCTGGTCGAGCGTATTCTTTTTACCGAACTGGTGGCTTTCCGCTTCTGCTTCCATATGATCGATACGACGTTCAAACGATTCGAAACGGGCCATTGCCTGATCGATTTTACCGCTGTCGAGCTGACGACGCACATCGCGCGAGGAGCTGGCTGCCTGATGACGCAGAGTCAACGCCTGCTGACGCGCACGGGTCTCACTGAGTTTATTTTCCAGCTCGCCAATCTCTTTTTTCATACGGATTAGCGTTTCATCAACCAGTACCGATTCGTCTTCCAGCATCGCAATCAGATCGGTTAACTTTTGTTTCTCAATGAGCGCGGCACGGGCGAGATCGTCTTTATCTTTACGCAGTGCCAGCTCAGCTTTATCCTGCCACTCTGCCTGCTGCACGCTGGCCTGCTCAATACGACGCGTCAGCTGCTTTTTCTCTGCCAGCGAGCGTGCGGAGGTAGAGCGAACTTCCACCAGCGTATCTTCCATTTCCTGAATCATCAGGCGCACCAGTTTCTGCGGATCTTCCGCTTTTTCCAGCAGTGAGTTGATGTTGGCATTCACGATGTCGGCGAAACGAGAAAAGATACCCATAATTAATTCCTCACAATGATGTTTGTTATATCGGGCAGTGCCCTGCTGAATACTGGTTTGCAAACGGCGTGCCATGTTTTTATGTTGTTGATTTGTCGTTAATCATTTGCTTTATAGGCGTTGCTACCATAAAGTTTATCAGTGAATCACACTACTTAATGGTCAATTTCATCATGGCTGAATACAAAGATACGTTGCTGGGTGAGGCAAACAGCTTTATTGACGTGCTGGAACATGTCTCACGTCTGGCGCCGCTGACCAAACCGGTACTTATCATTGGTGAGCGCGGGACCGGAAAAGAGCTTATTGCCAGTCGCCTGCACTATCTCTCTTCCCGCTGGCAGGGGCCGTTTGTGTCGCTTAACTGCGCGGCGCTCAATGAAAATCTTCTTGACTCAGAGCTGTTTGGTCACGAGGCCGGAGCCTTTACCGGCGCGCAGAAGCGGCATCCCGGACGTTTTGAGCGTGCCGATGGCGGCACGCTGTTTCTCGATGAACTGGCAACCGCGCCAATGATGGTGCAGGAAAAACTGCTGCGGGTGATTGAATATGGCGAACTTGAGCGCGTTGGCGGCAGCCAGCCGTTGCAGGTCAACGTACGGCTGGTCTGCGCCACCAATGCGGATCTGCCTGCCATGGTTGAGCAAGGTACATTTCGCGCCGACCTGCTCGATCGTCTGGCATTTGACGTCGTACAGCTTCCGCCACTGCGCGAGCGTGAGAGCGATATCATGCTGATGGCCGATCACTTCGCTATACAGATGTGTCGTGAAATCGGTCTGCCGCTGTTTCCCGGGTTTACCCCCCGTGCCACTCAAACGTTGCAGGATTATGGCTGGCCGGGGAATATCCGTGAACTAAAAAATGTGGTTGAGCGCTCGGTCTACCGTCACGGAACTATCGACGCGCCGCTGGATAATATCATTCTGAATCCTTTTGCGCGGACTGCCCCGGCGCAGCCGCAGCCGGTGACGAATGACCTCCCGGCGCTGCCGCTGGATTTGCGCCAGTATCAACTCGACCAGGAGCGGGATCTGGTGCAAAAAAGCCTCCATCAGAGCAAGTTTAATCAAAAGCGCGCCGCCGAATTACTCGGTCTGACCTACCATCAGCTCCGCGCATTGCTCAAAAAACATCAGATCTAGGCGCGGAATAGCCAAAATGATGATATTTTCAGCAATTGCCTGCAGACATTTTTACCTCGCTGGCGTAAGTGCGATACACTTTGCAGATCGAATCTGAAAACCCTGAAAATTATGCGCCTGGTTTTTTCCTCTTTGGTCGCGGCAGTCGGCCTGTTTTTTGGCCTGGCTCATGCCGCTCCTGTGCCGCCCGCCTCACCTGTTACCGATATCCGTGATAGCGGCTTTGTCTATTGTGTGAACGGACAGGTAAACACCTTTAACCCGCAAAAAGCGGGGAGCGGCCTGATTGTCGATACGCTGGCGGACCAGCTTTATGACCGCTTGCTGGAGGTCGATCCTTATACCTATCGTCTGGTCCCCGAGCTCGCTGAGCGCTGGGAAGTACTGGATAACGGTGCGACCTACCGTTTCTATTTGCGTAACAACGTCGCGTTTCAACATACCGCCTGGTTTGAACCGACTCGCAAGCTGAATGCTGACGATGTGGTCTTTACCTTTCAGCGCATCTTTAATCGCCAGCACCCGTGGCACAATGTGAATGGCAGCAGCTTTCCGTACTTCGACAGCCTGCAGTTTGCCGATACGGTTGAGAGCGTGCGTAAACTGGATAATCATACCGTTGAGTTTCGCCTGACGCGTCCGGACGCCTCGTTTCTCTGGCATCTGGCGACCCATTATGCATCGATAATGTCCGCAGAATATGCCGCACAACTGACAAAAACCGATCGTCAGGAGTTAATCGATCGTCAGCCCGTGGGAACCGGACCCTATCAGCTTAGCGAATACCGTTCCGGCCAGTTCATTCGTTTGCAGCGTCATGCGCATTTCTGGCGCGGCGAACCGCTGATGCCGCAGGTGGTGGTCGATCTTGGTTCCGGGGGCACCGGACGTCTTTCTCGTCTGCTTACCGGCGAATGCGATGTCCTCGCCTGGCCTGCTGCCAGCCAACTTTCCATCTTACGTGACGATCCACGTCTGCGCTTAACCCTGCGGCCAGGTATGAACATTGCCTATCTGGCCTTTAACACCAACAAAGCACCGCTGAATAACCCGGCGGTTCGCCATGCGCTGGCGCTGGCCATCAATAATGAACGTCTGATGCAGTCGATTTATTACGGCACGGCAGAAACCGCAGCCTCTATTTTGCCGCGCGCCTCATGGGCTTATGATAACGAAGCGAAAATCACCGAATACGATCCGGCGAAGGCTCGTGAGCAGCTTGACGCCCTGGGTATTAAGGATCTTACGCTCCAGCTTTGGGTCCCGACCTCCTCCCAGGCATGGAATCCCAGTCCATTGAAAATGGCGGAATTAATTCAGGCAGATATGGCGCATATTGGCGTCAAGGTAACGATTATGCCGGTTGAAGGCCGTTTCCAGGAAGCACGGCTGATGGACATGAATCATGACCTGACGCTGGCAGGATGGGCTACCGACAGTAACGATCCGGACAGTTTTTTCCGTCCGCTGCTGAGTTGCGCCGCCATCAGCTCACAATCCAATTTTGCTCACTGGTGCAATCGGGAATTTGATAACGTGCTGTTTAAAGCGCTGTCTTCACAACAGCTTGCCGCACGAATTGATGAGTATGATGAAGCGCAGCGCATTCTTGCCCGTGAACTTCCGGTTCTTCCTCTGGCGTCTTCGCTACGCTTACAGGCGTACCGTTACGATATGAAAGGACTGGTCGTCAGCCCGTTTGGTAACGCCTCTTTTGCCGGCGTCTCGCGTGAAAAAGACGAGGGGCAGAAACCATGATCATCTATACCTTGCGCCGCGTACTGCTGTTGCTGGTTACGCTATTCCTGTTGACCTTCATCGGCTTTAGCCTGAGCTATTTTACGCCTCATGCGCCACTCCAGGGTGCCTCATTATGGAACGCATGGACGTTCTGGTTTAACGGCGTCCTGCACTGGGATTTCGGCGTTTCCAGCATTAATGGTCAGCTGATCTCAGAGCAACTGAAAGAGGTTTTTCCGGCCACTATGGAATTGTGTATCCTGGCTTTTTCGTTTGCCCTGCTTATCGGTATTCCGGTTGGAATGCTGGCCGGGATCATGCGAAATAAATGGCAAGATAATGTCATTAGCGCGCTGGCGCTGCTGGGCTTCTCGATCCCGGTTTTCTGGCTGGCACTGCTGCTGACGCTATTTTTCTCACTGACGTTGGGCTGGCTGCCGGTATCCGGGCGTTTTGATCTGCTGTACGAGGTCAAAACGGTTACCGGATTCGCGCTGGTTGATGCCTGGCTTTCTGATTCGCCCTGGCGGCATGAAATGATGATCAGCGCCCTGCGCCATATGGTGTTGCCGGTTCTGACGCTGGCGGTAGCCCCGACAACGGAAGTGATTCGTTTGATGCGCATCAGCACGATTGATGTTTTTGATCAGAATTACATCAAAGCCGCCGCCACCCGTGGCGTTTCACGCCGTACGATCCTCTGGCGTCATGTGCTGCATAACGCTCTGCCGCCGGTTATTCCACGGCTCGGACTGCAATTTTCGACCATGCTGACGCTGGCGATGATCACTGAAGTCGTTTTTAGCTGGCCGGGTCTCGGACGCTGGATGATTAATGCAATCCGGCAGCAAGACTATGCGGCGATCTCGGCCGGCGTCATGGTGATTGGCGCGCTGGTGATTATTGTTAATGTGATTTCCGATATTTTGGGTGCTATGGCTAACCCTCTGAAACATAAGGAATGGTATGCCTTACGATAGCGTCTATAGCGAAAAACGCCCGCCGGGAACGCTGCGCAACGCGTGGCGTAAATTCTACGGCGATACCACCGCGATGATCGGCCTTTACGGTTGTGGCATCCTGTTGCTGCTATGCATCTTCGGCAGCCTGTTCGCGCCATACGGGATTAATCAGCAATTCTTAGGCTATCAACTGCTGCCGCCTTCCTGGTCGCGCTACGGTGAGGTGTCATTTTTCCTCGGTACCGACGATTTGGGCCGGGATGTCCTGAGCCGACTGCTTAGTGGCGCAACGCCTACGGTCGGTGGTGCGTTTGCGGTGACGCTGGCGGCAACGCTGTGTGGCCTGGTGCTGGGCGTGGTCGCCGGGGCCACCCACGGCCTGCGGTCTGCCGCGCTGAACCATATTCTCGACACCCTGCTTTCTATTCCGTCGCTGCTGCTGGCGATTATCGTGGTTGCATTTGCCGGTCCACATCTGACCCATGCCATGTTTGCCGTCTGGCTGGCGCTGCTGCCGCGTATGGTTCGTTCGGTCTACAGCATGGTTCACGATGAACTCGAAAAAGAGTATGTCGTCGCCGCGCGGCTGGATGGAGCAACCACGCTAAATATCTTATGGTTTGCCGTATTGCCAAACATTACTGCCGGGATGGTGACCGAAATCACCCGCGCGCTGTCTATGGCAATCCTTGATATTGCAGCACTGGGCTTTCTCGACCTCGGCGCGCAACTTCCCTCTCCGGAATGGGGCGCCATGCTCGGCGATGCGCTGGAGCTGATTTATGTCGCACCGTGGACGGTAATGCTCCCGGGCGCAGCCATCATGATAAGCGTATTGCTGATCAACCTGCTGGGCGACGGGCTGCGCCGGGCAATTAATGCGGGGGTGGAGTAATGCCGTTACTGGATATCCGCAATCTGACCATTGAATTTAATACCAGTGAAGGATGGGTGAAGGCCGTAGACCGCGTTAGCATGACGCTGGCCGAAGGTGAGATCCGCGGACTGGTGGGTGAATCCGGCTCCGGAAAAAGTCTGATCGCCAAGGCTATCTGCGGGGTGACGAAAGATAACTGGCGGATCACCGCTGACCGCATGCGTTTTGATGACATTGACCTGCTGAGACTTTCGGTACGTGAACGGCGTAAACTGGTCGGTCATAATGTGTCGATGATTTTTCAGGAGCCGCAATCCTGTCTTGATCCGTCAGCGCGCATTGGCAACCAGCTGATGCAGAATATCCCGCGCTGGACCTTTAAAGGTCGCTGGTGGCAACGCATCGGCTGGCGCAAGCAGCGCGCTATTGAACTGCTGCACCGGGTCGGTATCCGGGATCACAAAGATGTGCTGCGCAGCTTCCCTTATCAGCTTACCGAGGGGGAATGCCAGAAAGTGATGATCGCCATCGCCCTTGCGAATCAACCGCGTTTGCTCATTGCCGATGAACCAACCAATGCTATGGAGCCGACCACGCAAGCGCAAATTTTTCGTCTGCTGAGTCGCCTCAATCAGAATAACAACACCACTATTCTGCTCATCAGTCACGATCTACAAATGCTGAGTAAATGGGCGGATAAAATTAACGTTATGTACTGCGGACAAACCGTCGAAACCGCGCTGAGCGAAGAGTTGGTGGCGACGCCTCATCACCCCTATACGCAGGCTCTTATCCGTGCGATCCCGGATTTTGGCAGTTCGATGCCGCATAAAAGCCGCCTTAATACGATGCCCGGCGCAATCCCGCTGCTGGAACATTTGCCGATGGGTTGTCGCCTGGGACCACGCTGTCCTTATGCCCAGCGTAAATGCATTGAAACGCCTCGTCTGACAGGGGCTAAAAACCATCTGTACGCCTGTCATTTCCCACTGAACATGGAGAGAGAGTGAGATGGTCGAGACCCTGCTGGAAGTGCGTAATTTAAGTAAAGTTTTTCGCTATCGTACCGGCTGGTTTCACCGCCAGACGGTGGCAGCGGTAAAGCCATTGAGCTTCACCCTGCGCGAGAAACAGACGCTGGCGATCATCGGTGAGAATGGCTCCGGCAAGTCGACGCTGGCAAAAATGCTGGCGGGCATGGTGGAACCGACTACCGGTGAAGTGTTAATCGACGATCATCCCCTGCACTATGGCGACTACTCTTTTCGCAGCCAGCGTATTCGTATGATTTTTCAGGACCCGTCAACGTCGCTAAATCCGCGCCAGCGTATTTCACAGATCCTCGATTTTCCGCTGCGCCTTAATACGGATTTACAGCCTGAAGAGCGCCGCAGGCAAATTATTGAAACCATGAGAATGGTAGGCCTGCTGCCCGATCACGTTAGTTATTATCCGCATATGCTGGCACCCGGGCAAAAGCAGCGTCTGGGGCTGGCGCGTGCGCTGATTTTACGCCCTAAAGTGATTATTGCTGACGAGGCATTGGCCTCGCTGGATATGTCGATGCGTTCTCAGCTCATCAATCTGATGCTGGAGTTACAGGAAAAACAGGGTATCTCTTATATCTATGTAACTCAGCATTTAGGCATGATGAAACATATCAGCGATCAGGTTCTGGTGATGCATCAGGGGGAAGTGGTCGAGCGTGGCAGCACTGCCGACGTTCTTGCCGCCCCGCTACACGATCTTACCCGACGTCTGATTGCCGGACATTTTGGTGAGGCGCTGACGGCGGATGCCTGGCGTAAAGACCGTTGATGCCAGGCGACATCTGTACGTAACCGTTTAAACGACTGAACAGAACCGTGACACTGTCACTGCTCTATCCACTGCTGCGCCTATAGCCTCATCATGATGAGTAGCTTATAATGGCTGTTTATGGTTTCGTATTGCTGATTTTAGCAACAAACCGCCTGATTTTAGGCACATAAGATCTATTCAAATTAAGGATTAAAACGCTATGGGATTTCTTACCGGTAAGCGCATTCTGATCACTGGCGTCGCCAGTAAACTCTCCATTGCCTACGGTATCGCACAGGCTATGCATCGTGAAGGGGCTGAACTGGCGTTCACCTACCAGAACGATAAACTGAAAGGCCGTGTGGAAGGTTTTGCCGCTGACCTGGGTTCCAGCATTGTGCTGCCGTGTGACGTAGCTGAAGATGAAAGCATCACCGCGTTGTTCGACGAACTGGCAAAAAGCTGGCCTAAATTCGATGGTTTTGTTCACTCCATCGGTTTCGCGCCGGGCGATCAGCTGGACGGCGACTATGTCAACGCGGTAACCCGTGAAGGCTTTAAAATTGCTCATGACATCAGCGCCTACAGCTTTGTTGCGCTGGCAAAAGCCTGCCGTGAAATGCTAAACCCGGATTCTGCGCTGCTGACCCTGTCTTATCTGGGTGCCGAGCGCGCCATTCCTAACTATAACGTTATGGGTCTGGCCAAAGCATCTCTGGAAGCCAACGTTCGCTACATGGCGAATGCAATGGGTCCGGAAGGGGTACGTGTTAACGCCATTTCTGCCGGCCCAATCCGCACCCTGGCCGCTTCAGGCATTAAAGATTTCCGCAAAATGCTGGCGCATTGCGAAGCAGTGACCCCGATCCGCCGCACGGTGACCATTGAAGATGTGGGCAATTCTGCCGCGTTCCTGTGCTCTAACCTCTCTGCCGGTATCTCTGGTGAAGTGGTTCACGTTGACGGCGGCTTCAGCATCGCTGCAATGAACGAGCTGGAACTGAAATAAGTTTTTTGCCCTCTTTACGTCTGTAAAGAGGGTTATTTTCCCGCCTATATTCCTGTTTGCTATTAAATATCACCCTTCATTCTTTCATCCCTTCTCACGCTTACGCCAGGATATCAGGGTTAAACGATCCGTTGCACAGCGCCTGCTTACGCGCGGGTCGCCACCTCAGATCAAGGAAAGCCCATGGAGCAACGCCGCGTTTCTGGCAAAAGCCACTGGTATCATGAGACGCAGTCCAGTACCTGTCCGGCAGACGTCCTGCCGCTCGTCCCGGAAGCGGCCCACGTTGAGGATCGCTTCCTGCTTGGATTATCCCTTCCCGAGCCGCTGCTGACGTCCTGTGACGCCTGGATTGCCCCGGCAAGAGAGCTTGCTGCCCTCTTTTTCCCGCACCATGTGGCGCTAACCCGTCTGCTCACATTCAGTCCGTACGATCGTCTGAGCACGGCGCTGACCGTTGCACAGGTGTATGGCGTGCAGCGGTTATGCAATCATTATGCAGCGCGCCTCGCGCCACTTCCGGGTCCCGATTCTTCTCGTGAAAGTAATCATCGGCTGGCACAAATCACCCAGTATGCGCGACAGCTTGCCAGCTCTCCATCCGTCATAACGTCTCAAGCCGTACGGCAACTGGAACAAGTGGGGCTGACCACACACGACATCGTATTAATCACTCAAATTATTGGTTATGTCGGCTTTCAGGCCCGGGTAATCGCTACTTTTCAGGCCCTGCTGGCCCAGCCTGTTCGCTGGCTACCGGGTATGCCGGTACAGGATGATGCCCCGGCCACGCATTTTGCCACCCCGAATGCGCGATGGCGGTTGATTCTTCAGGGTATCGAATTACATCACACTTGCGCAGAGCAGACTGACGTTCTGGAAAAATGGCAGACGCTGTCGCCGCTTGAGGGATTGTTACCGCTTCTGGTGTACGATTGTCGTACGCTCGATGCCACCGCCAGGCTGATTACTCGTCTTCCTCCTGCGCCGTTTTCTGGCCTGACGGCACTCATTGGGGCGCGCATTAACGGTAGCGCCCACTGTTTTAATGCCGCAATTGATGCTAACGACGACCTGGCGGAAATTCGCACGCAGTCACTTGATACGTTACGGTCATGGGAACATAACCACCCCGCCGGACACGCCGTGATTCAGGCGGTACAGCTTCTTACCCGCGCGCCCGACCATTTCAGTGCCGCTCACTTTACCCCTCTTATTGAGCACGGGCTGTCCGTTGAACAGGCGGTTAACCTGCTTGCAGGCAGTGGGTTGTGCGGCTGGCTGAACCGATTAAGAATTGCCCTGGGGGAAATGGCCTGACCGCACATTCCTCAGGGAGATTGGTCAAACAGCGCTTGCTGGAAGGGTCATATTCGCGTAAAACTGTCAGCCGCTCTTAGGCCACGAAAATACACCATTATGCTTCAGGATAACCCGCTGCTTGCGCAGCTTAAACAGCAACTACATTCACAGACCCCGCGTGCTGAAGGGGTCGTTAAAGCCACGGAAAAAGGCTTTGGCTTCCTCGAAGTCGATGCGCAAAAAAGCTACTTTATTCCGCCGCCGCAGATGAAAAAAGTGATGCACGGTGACCGCGTTATTGCCGTGATCCACAGTGAAAAAGATCGTGAAAGCGCGGAGCCGGAGGAGCTTGTCGAGCCCTTTCTGACCCGTTTCGTCGGCAAGATTCAGAAGAAAGACGATCGTCTTTCTATTGTCCCTGACCATCCTTTACTAAAAGAGGCAATCCCCTGCCGCGCTGAGCGTGGCGTGGAGCATGATTTTCAAGACGGCGACTGGGCCGTGGCCGAGATGCGCCGTCATCCGCTGAAAGGCGACCGCAGCTTTTATGCCGGGTTGACACAGTTTATCACCTTTGGTGATGATCACTTTGTACCGTGGTGGGTGACGCTGGCGCGCCATAATCTGGAAAAAGAAGCGCCGGCAGGTCAGGCTGCTGAAATTATGGATGAAGGCCTTGAGCGTCGCGACTTAACCGCGCTGGACTTTGTGACTATCGATAGTGCCAGTACCGAAGATATGGACGATGCACTATTTGCTGAAGAGCTGGCCGACGGCAAACTGCAGTTGACCGTCGCCATTGCCGATCCCACCGCGTGGATCGCTCAGGGCAGTAAACTGGATGACGCAGCGAAAATTCGCGCTTTCACCAATTATCTGCCGGGCTTTAATATCCCGATGCTACCGCGTGAGCTGTCTGACAACCTGTGTTCACTACGCCCGCTGGAAGTTCGTCCCGTGCTGGCCTGCCGCATGATTGTTGACCAGGACGGCACAATCGAAGATAACATTGCGTTTTTCGCCGCAACCATCGAGTCCAAAGCGAAGCTGGCCTACGACAATGTGTCCGACTGGCTGGAAAATAACAGCAGCAGCTGGCAGCCGCAAAGCGAAAGCATTGCCCGCCAAATTACCCTGTTAAACCGAATCTGCCTGAGCCGCAGCGAGTGGCGTCTTAAACATGCGCTGGTGTTTAAAGATCGCCCCGATTACCGTTTTGTGCTGGGCGAAAAAGGCGAAGTGCTGGATATCGTTGCCGAACCGCGCCGTATTGCCAATCGAATTGTCGAAGAGTCGATGATTGCAGCCAATATCTGTGCGGCTCGCGTGCTGCGCGATAAACTTGGCTTTGGAATTTACAACGTCCATACCGGTTTCGATCCGGCTAACAGTGAGCAGCTTGCTGCCCTGCTTAAAACGCACGGTATCCATGTCGATACACAGGACGTGCTGACGCTGCCTGGCTTCTGCAAGTTACGTCGCGAACTGGACGCGCAGCCGACGGGCTTCCTCGACAGCCGTATTCGTCGCTTCCAGTCATATGCAGAAATTAGTGTTGAACCCGGCCCACATTTCGGTCTGGGGCTTGATGCTTACGCGACATGGACCTCACCGATTCGTAAATATGGCGATATGATTAATCATCGCCTGTTAAAAGCGGTAATTAAAGGTGAATCTATTGAGCGTCCGCAGGCCGATGTAACAATCCAGATGGCCGAACGTCGTCGTCTGAACCGTATGGCAGAACGTGATGTAGGCGACTGGCTGTATGCCCGCTTTCTGAAAGATAAAGCCGGAACGGATACTCGCTTTGCAGCGGAGATCGTCGACATCAGCCGCGGCGGTATGCGCGTTCGTCTGGTCGACAACGGTGCCGTTGCATTTATTCCAGCGCCTTTCCTGCACGCCGTTCGCGATGAACTGGTCTGTAGTCAGGAAACGGGTACCGTACAAATCAAAGGTGAGGTCGTCTTTAAAGTGACTGACGTTATTGATGTCACCATTGCTGAAGTGCGTCTGGAAACCCGCAGCGTTATCGCTCGTCCCGTCGTCTAATCTCTGATACTTCCCTAAAACCGCTTTTCACTTTTCGGAAAAGCGGTTTTATTATTAATGCCACGAATGCGACATGCCCCACTATTTTTCTGATTTTTTCCGCCAGAATCGCTAAAAACGTTCACACTGAGAGATACGACACCTTCTGTGCAGGGCATAAAGATGCTTAAATGCGACATATTCATTGTGCGGAGAGGATATGAAAAACCAGCCTGAGCATAATCTACTCTCTCGTTTTACCGGCAGCCCCAGCCCACGCTGGCGCTTTAAAGCTAACACCAATACCCTGTATCTGACAGCCAATGAAAATTCGTCCCTGACTCAGGTCATTACGCTTACAGCTGACCAGGCGGCGCGCATTCGCGAACTCAGTGTTATTACCTCCAGTCTTAAGATAACCCTTAATATTTATAATTCTGAGGTTCCTGTTCACCTGGTGGGCCGAAAAGTCAGCGCTGATGAATGGGCCGGAACCTCATCGGCATGGAATGACACATCTTCCGTAGCCCGCGATCTCGCGCAAAGCCTCTCTTTTGCTGAACAGGTTGTCTCAGAGGCGAACTCGGTGATTGTTATTCTTGACCGCCACGGGAATATTCAGCGTTTCAATCGGCTAAGCGAAGAATATGCAGGTAAGAAAGAGCATGAGGTTATTGGTCAAAGTATATTTAATCTGTTTATGACGCCGGGTGAGGCCAACGCGTCAAGAGAATATATTAATGATTTCTTTAATAACGGCAGCTCTTATGAGGTTGAACGCTGGATAAACACCCGCAAAGGACAGCGCTTGTTTCTTTTTCGCAATAAATTTGTCCACAGCGGCAGCGGAAAAAATGAAATTTTTCTTATTTGTTCAGGTACGGATATTACGGAGGAAAGGCGTGCGCAGGAGCACTTACGCGTGCTGGCAAATACCGATAGTGTGACCGGATTACCTAACCGCAATGCTATTCAGGAGTTGATCGCCGAAGCTATTGATCTGCGGGGTGAAACGCAGGTCGGTATTGTTTACCTGGATCTTGATAACTTCAAAAAAATTAACGATGCCTACGGACATATGTTTGGCGATCGATTATTGCAGGCGGTGTCGCTGGCTATTTTGAGCTGTCTTGAGGAAGGTCAGCTGCTGGCGCGTCTCGGTGGCGATGAGTTTATTGTGCTCGCAACCAGTACGTCACAGGCGGCACTTGAAGCAATGTCATCGCGCATTCTGCATCAGCTACAGCAGCCCTTTCGTATCGGCCTTATTGAGGTCTATACCAGCTGCTCTTTAGGTATTGCGATTGCGCCTCAGCACGGAGAAGATCGTGAAAATGTGATTCGAAATGCCGATACCGCAATGTATACCGCCAAAGAAAGTGGCCGGGGCAAATTTTGTGTATTCGCACCTGAGATGAATCAGCGCGTATTTGAGTATTTATGGCTGGATACGAATTTGCGTAAGGCACTGGATAATTTACAGTTGCAAATACACTACCAGCCCAAAATCGACTGGGATGGTGAAGTACACAGTCTTGAAGCGCTGGTTCGCTGGCAGTCGCCTGAACGCGGATTGATCCCGCCGCAAGAGTTTATTGCCTACGCTGAAGAGTCAGGACTGATTGTGCCTCTGGGGCGCTGGGTCATGGTGGAGGTAGTGCGTCAGCTGGCGGTATGGCGGGATAAAGGCCTGGATCTGCGCGTGGCGGTCAATGTTTCTGCCCGACAGCTGGCAGATCAGACGATTTTTAGCGATCTTACTCAGGCGCTAAAGGAATTTCATTTTGATGATTGCCCTGTCGATGTGGAGCTTACTGAAAGCTGTTTAATTGAAAATGCTGAACAGGCCCATTCCGTCATTCAGCAGTTCAGCCAGCTGGGCGCGCAAATCCATCTTGATGATTTTGGTACCGGCTACTCCTCTCTCTCCAAGCTGGCGCATTTTCCCATAAACGCCATTAAGCTGGATAAAAGTTTTGTTCGTGACGTGCATAAGCAAGCCATTTCACAATCTCTTGTCAGGGCCATTATTGCTTTTGCCCAGGCACTCCAGTTGCGGGTTATTGCTGAAGGTGTCGAAACAAAGAAAGAAGATATCTTTCTTACCCGCAATGGCGTTAATGAAAGGCAGGGTTTTTTGTTTGCTAAGCCGATGCCAGCCGATGATTTTGAAAAATGGTATCGCGAGTATCAGACAAAAACTGTCCATTGACAGGATTTTTTTTACTTTCCTTTTAACATTGATTTTTGCATGATTGGAATGACGTTTTTTCATTGAAAAAAGGATATAACATGACCGATCTCACTCTGCACAGCCTGGCCCATCGCATTGATACAGTACTTGATATTCTGGTAGCTGGCGATTACCACTCGGCAATTCATAATTTAGAGATCCTCAAAGCTGAACTTCTGCAGCAGGCACAAGACCCACAGCTAAATACATCCGATAGCCCTAAATCTCCGTGGGAAATTTAGTATAAGGGAAACGTGACTGATAGTGCCGTAGCCTGAGAGCAAGCTATTTCGCGCAAAAACCCTGAATAGCCGGGATTTATCGTTTATATGCTTATTGATAAATGCCGCCACACAGCGTGCCGCATAGCAGGCTGCTGACCTTCTCTAAGATTTATCCTGGTAATGAATTAAGATTTTTTACCTGTCTGTTCAATGATAAAGACCTAAAATTATCTTAACGAAACGACAGGCCAGAATGATCACCTGCGTAATCTTTTGCACCTGCACAACAATACTCATGGATGGCCCCATTATTATGGTTACCAGCTATAATAAAAGGGAAATTCTTCCATGAATCCATTATTCAGGAGAAGGTATGATGAACTTAACAAGTAAAAAAGTCGCCGCTGCGGTTCTGGCCGTCACTCTGGCTGTTTCATTGAGCGCCTGCTCAAACTGGTCTAAACGCGATCGTAATACCGCTCTGGGTGCCGGCGCGGGTGCACTCGGCGGTGCAGTCTTATCCGACGGTAGCACGCTGGGTACGCTGGGTGGTGCGGCAGTGGGTGGTGTTATTGGCCATCAGGTCAGCAAGTAACTTTCTCCTGACCAAGGCGTTATCATCGCGAATAGCGCATTCTACAAACGAGCCACGGTATTATGCCGTGGCTCGCCTATTTTAACCGCCAGCCAGCTTAACTTTCATGCCTTTTGCTTCCAGAAGTGACTTAATCAGCTCCCGCTTATCGCCCTGAATCTCGATTATGCCGTCTTTAAGCGCGCCACCGCAGCCGCATTTTTTCTTAAGCTCTGCGGCCAGTTTATTCAGGGTTGCATCATCTGCATCAATACCGGTAATTAAGCATACCCCCTTCCCTTTACGGCCACTGGTCTGACGCTGGATACGTACAATACCGTCTCCTTTCGGCCGCTGGGGAGCAACCACAGGTTCGTGGATACGGCCTGAGTCAGTAGAATAAACTAAACGTGAATTATCAGAGTCGTTCATCGGGCCTCCGTATGCAGCGATGCGTTGATAGTACGTAATGTCCGTAATGGATCGGCAGACTGCGTGACAGGGCGACCGATAACCATATAATCCACTCCTGCTGTCTGCGCCTCTTGCGGCGTCATGATCCGTCGCTGGTCGCCGGCATCGCTTCCCGCCGGACGAATACCTGGGGTAATCAATTTGAAAGACTGCCCTAGTTCTTGCTTAAAGCGCACGGCTTCTTGTGCTGAACAGACTACCCCATCAAGCCCACATTGCTGGGTCAGACGAGCCAGTTTTGCCGCATAATCTGCTGGCGTTGACATAACGCCTAAATCTGCAAGATCGCTGCCTTCCATACTGGTGAGTACGGTTACGGCAATGAGCAGCGGCGCATCGTTGCCAAAGGAAACCAGCGCCTCTCGCGCCGCGTTCATCATTCGTGCTCCGCCGGTTGCATGGACATTGACCATCCACACGCCGAGATCGGCCGCGGTGGCGACTGCACGTGCAGTGGTATTAGGAATATCGTGAAATTTCAGATCGAGGAAGACGTCAAAACCACGTTGATGAAGATCGCGGATGAGCTGGGGTCCATAGCGGGTAAACATTTCTTTACCCACCTTAAGACGGCAATCTTGCGGATCAATCCGGTCAACAAATGCCAGCGCACTGTCACGGTTATCGTAATCGAGAGCCACAACTACCGGAGAAAGCGTGGCGGAGCGTGAAGAAGAGAGAGCTGAAGACGTCATGACCGAACCTTCCTGATAATGGCGCAAACAAGGCGCAAAAAAGGTAAACGGGCAGCATTCTACCTGCGGCAACGTCAAATTGACAGACTGCATTTTTTCCTGCCAGGCAAAACGACTATGGTGGCCGGACAAAAGCTAAAAATGCCAATAAGTATGTTGTAACTAAAGTGAGTGTTTTTTTGAATTATTGCCCGTCAAGTCCGCGAATAGGTTTCACCGTCGACCAGGCGCGGCAGGATGGACAGTGCCAGTAGAGGGAGTAGGCGGTAAAACCACATTTTTGACAGCGGAAGCGCGGCTTGCTGCGTACCTGCTCGCCGACCATGTCGCGCAGCACCATCAGACTCTCTTTAGCCCGCCCCTCTTCCGCTTCATTAAGATGGTAGTCCATCAGCTTATGAAAAACGCGCATTGTTGGACGCTGCTGCAGGTGGCGCGTGACATAAATTTGGGCACTCTCCTGGCCATCACGCTGCTCGACGATATCCGCCAGCATCAGTTCTGCCGTTGCACCGACGTTTTCTTCTACACAGCGGCGCAAAAACTCCGCCCATTCATCTTCTTTACCCAGCTGCTGATAACAGGTTTGCAGCATCTCCAGCGTTTCACTCACCAGCTCTTTATCCTGGTCAATCACCCGCAGCAGGCTTTCAACCGCTTTAGCGTAATCGCCTTTCGCCATTAGCACGCGCCCCATCATGATGGAGATGCGTGCGCTACTGCGATCGGCTGAGGCACCTTTTTTCAGCAATGACATGGCTTTATCCATATCATCATTTGCCATCTGCTGTAGCGCCAGCTCGCAGTAGAAATGGGCAATTTCGCCACGGTGTTTCTCTTTACCAAGCTTAACCAGACGTTCAGCGACGTCGATAGCTTTTTGCCAGTCACTGGTGGCCTGGGCAATTTGCAATAGCTGTTGCAGTGCGCTGATGCGAAAGTCAGTTTCATCGACCAGCTGGCTAAACATATCCTCAGCCCGGTCATACATCCCTGCGGCCATGTAATCGCGCCCAAGCTGCTGCACGGCCAGTAAGCGCTGATCGTAGGTCAATGACGCGCTTTCCATTAAGGTCTGGTGAATGCGAATAGCCCGGTCGACCTCGCCCCGGGAGCGAAACAGATTCCCCAGGGTGAGATGAGCCTCAACGGTACCGGTGTCTTCTTTCAGCATATCGAGGAACAGATCGACGGCTTTATCCTGCTGATTGCTTAACAGGAAGTTGACCCCGGTCACGTAGTCACGTGACAGGCGATTAGCATCGTCCTGTTTGGACTGTTGTGCACTTCTGCGCCCCATGTACCACCCATAGGCAGCCGCAACAGGTAAAAGCAGAAATAACAACTCCAGCATAGATGATTATTCCTTCACGACCGGAACGCCCGGCGCTGTCGACACTGCCGTGTTCAGGGTTTGGTTTTCCAGGCGCTTAATTTTGCGCTCAGCGTACATAAGCGAGACGCGAAGGCGTAGCCAGAACAGACCGCAGATAAGCCAGCCAATAGCAAAGCCCGCGGCAAATAATGCGGCAAGCAGCGTGGAGATTCGGAACTCTCCTTTCGCCAGAAGATAATTGAATGTTACGACCTGATCGTTTTGCGCACCCAGGGTGACCGAGATGACGAAAATCGCTAATACCAATAAGAAAATGAGTAAATATTTCACATTACTTCCCGTTATGTGGCGTGAGCGTTTAAAGAGTATTCAGCCTGGCGCTTCCAGCCCTATAAAGTACCATTTCCGTGCTGTGTACGAAATGGAAAAACGTCACGCCTGTGCTGGATTTAAGGGCGAATGAACAGATTTTCAACCCCAGTTAGCGTTTCTGCTCGCGTTCTTTGATTTCTCGGGCTTCTTCTCCCGGCGGCGTGAGCGGACCACAGATACGCTGAGCCAGCCAGACGGCGACGGTTACCAGTAGCCATGAGATTAACGTAGCAACAATTAAATCACGCGGCCAGTGCATCCCCAGTAGCATCCGGCTCCCCATCACTGCTGTTGCCCAGAGCAATAAAACGGCAATGGTGATCCTGCGACGACGTGGCCACAGTAATCCGACGCCCAGTAATGCCCAGCTGGCGGCAAAAAGCGTGTGCCCTGAAGGAAAGGCAAAACCCGTTTCTTTTTGCCAGTGCTTACGTAAAAAAGTGGGGATATTATCCTGTTCTGTCAGAAGTTCTTTGACCATTTCACCGCGTGCTTTACGTTTTAAAGTGTAGAACTCATCGGCAGGAATATGATGGGTTTTTTCCAGCCACAGCACAAAGGGTCGCGGCTCCTGTACCTGCTGTTTGACCCATGACTTTGCGCCCTGACCAATAAGAATGGCCCCGCCTAAAATGGCAAACAGCATAATGGCCGGACGTAAACGAAAACGCAGGCACCAGAAAAACCAGGCGCAGAGGATCACGTGCGTAATAATTCCCCATGGCTGGGTGACCGTTTCAGTCACCCAGTACAGCATTTTTAACCATACGCTGTCTGCGCCTGGCTCCCAATGCCATCCGGAGATCCATACCAATACAGGCATGATAAGTAACAGTGCAGCGCCTGCTGACGTGCGCCTGACGATGGAAAACATAGTCTCTCCTGATAAATAGCCTCTCAAATGATAACTGAAATTTAGCGATGCGGGGCAAACGGTCTGTTTGTTCGCTTAATGTGCGTTCAAAATCGGGTAATTAGGAGAAGTTGAAAACATTGTGGCAAAATAGCCACATACAGAAGACACGAAAGGTGTCCGTCTACTCTGGAGAATCACATGCAGCTTAAACGAGTGGCAGAAGCCAAACTGCCAACACCCTGGGGCGATTTCCTGATGGTGGGATTTGAAGAACTGGCAACCGGACAAGATCACGTTGCATTAATTTATGGCGATATTTCCGGGCAGACGCCAGTGCTGGCACGCGTTCACTCAGAATGTCTGACCGGGGATGCTCTGTTTAGTTTACGCTGCGACTGCGGTTTTCAACTGGAAGCCGCGCTAACCCATATTGCCGAAGAAGGCCGCGGCGTGCTGCTGTATCACCGTCAGGAAGGGCGTAATATCGGATTACTGAACAAAATACGCGCTTACGCATTGCAGGATCAGGGCTACGATACCGTTGAGGCCAACCATCAGCTGGGTTTTGCAGCTGATGAACGCGACTTTACATTGTGTGCCGATATGTTCAAATTGCTGGGCGTAGATGAAGTTCGCCTGCTGACCAATAACCCGCTGAAAGTCGAAATTTTAACTGAGGCGGGAATAAATATTGTCGAACGCGTACCGCTGATCGTTGGTCGCAATCCGAACAATGAACACTATCTCGACACCAAAGCCGAGAAGATGGGACATTTATTAAATAAGTAAGCGTCAGCGCGGTTATGGCAGCAATGCCACCCTATCCGCGACTGAATCAATGCAGAGGCCCGATCGCCGGGCCTCTGAGTTGTGTTAATTAAGCATATTACGGATCACGTAATGCAGAATACCATCGTTCTGGTAGTAGGTTAGCTCGGTAGCCGTATCAATGCGACAGCGGCACTGAATCACCTCAGACGTCCCGTCAGAACGCGTCAGGTTTACCGCGATATCGGCCCCGGGCTTAATATTCTGCACACCCGGCACATCAATTGACTCTTCCCCGGTCAGGCCCAGCGTTTTACGGGTCACGCCCTCGGGGAACTCGAGTGGCAAAATACCCATTCCGATCAGGTTGGAGCGATGGATCCTCTCGAAAGACTCGGCGATCACCACCCGGATACCCAGCAAACGCGGCCCTTTAGCGGCCCAGTCACGGCTGGAACCCGAACCATACTCTTTACCGGCAACGATCGCCAGCGGGGTGCCTTCCTGCTGGTAACGCATCGCAGCATCATAAATTGAGATAACATTGGTGTCCGGCAAATGGCGCGTCATCCCGCCCTCCACGCCGGGCACCATTTCATTACGAATACGAATATTGGCGAACGTTCCTCGCATCATGACTTCATGATTACCGCGACGTGAACCGTAGGAGTTAAATTCATTGCGTTCGACGCCGTGATTTAACAGATAACGCCCTGCCGGACTGTCTGCCTTAATGCTACCAGCGGGAGAGATATGGTCGGTGGTAACTGAATCGCCCAGCATGGCAAGTATCCGCGCGCCGTGAATATCTTTCACCGGCTCAGGTTCAGCTTGCATCTCTTCAAAGAAGGGAGAAAGCCGGATATAGGTTGAATCACTCTGCCAGCCATAGGTATCTGAGCTTTCTACCTGAATAGATTTCCATTCCGGTGTGCCTTCGAAGACCTCTGCATATTCCTTGCGGAACATTTCGGTCGAGACTTGTTCAACCGCACGGGCAATCTCGCGCCCGGTTGGCCAGATATCCTTAAGATAAACCGGGTCGCCGTTTCGATCGTGTCCCAGTGGATCGGTCGCCAGGTTAATATTCATATTTCCGGCCAGCGCATAAGCGACCACCAGCGGAGGGGAAGCCAGCCAGTTGGTTTTGATCAGCGGGTGGATTCGGCCTTCAAAATTGCGGTTGCCTGACAGCACGGCCCCCACGGTCAAATCCCCTTTTTTGATGGCCACTTCAATCGGCTCCGGCAGTGGGCCAGAGTTACCGATACAGGTGGTGCAGCCATAACCCACAAGGTTAAACCCAAGTGCATCGAGATAAGGTGTCAACCGCGCATGCGCCAGATAATCAGAGACAACTTTCGAGCCGGGAGCCAGCGATGCTTTAACCCAGGGCTGACGCTTGAGGCCAAGTTTAACCGCTTTTTTCGCCAGTAAACCCGCCGCCATCAGTACGCTGGGGTTAGAAGTATTGGTACAGGATGTAATGGCAGCGATAGCCACCGCACCGTCAGGAAGCTGGTACTGATGCCCGTTCAGCGTATAGTCGACCGGTTGACGATCTTTATGCGAGGTATTCACTTCCAGCTCAGCGCTGGCGGCAAAAGCCCTGGGAACATCACCGAGCGCAACGCGGTCCTGTGGACGTTTAGGTCCGGCCAGACTTGCCTCGACGTCACCCATATCCAGCGCCAGCGTGCTGGTAAACACCGGTTCATCACCGGTATTTCGCCACATCTGCTGGGCTTTGGCGTAGGCTTCTACCAGTTCAACCTGTTCATCACTGCGTCCGCTAAGGCGCATATACTCAAGTGTGACGGCATCAATAGGGAAAAAACCGCAGGTTGCACCGTACTCCGGGGCCATATTGGCAATGGTTGCCCGGTCGGCAAGCGGTAATGTATCCAGACCATCACCATAAAATTCGACAAATTTCCCGACCACACCATGCTTACGCAGCATTTGCGTAACGGTAAGCACCAGATCGGTGGCGGTGATCCCTTCGTTCAACTTTCCGGTTAATTTAAAACCGACAACATCAGGGATCAGCATCGATACCGGCTGGCCCAGCATTGCGGCTTCTGCCTCAATACCGCCCACGCCCCAACCGAGTACGCCAAGCCCGTTAATCATGGTAGTGTGCGAATCGGTGCCGACCAGCGAATCAGGATACGCCACCCACTCTTTGTCCTGAAGTTCGCTCCACACTGCCCTGCCCAGATACTCAAGATTTACCTGATGGCAGATCCCGGTTCCGGGCGGTACAACGCTGAAACGGCTAAACGCCTGCTGGCCCCAGCGTAAAAACACGTATCGTTCGTGGTTACGCTCCATCTCAAGACGCACGTTCTCGCCAAACGCGTCGTCATCACCGAAGTGATCGACAGTAACGGAGTGGTCAATAACCAAATCGACCGGAGAAAGTGGATTCACTTTGGCGGTATCGCCGCCAAGACGTTTGACCGCCTCACGCATGGCGGCCAAATCAACCACTGCGGGTACGCCGGTGAAGTCCTGCATCAGTACCCTGGCCGGTCGCCAGGCAATTTCGCGGTCGGCGTGGCCGGTTTTAAGCCATCCGGCCAGCGCATGGATATCGTCGGCGGTGACAGACGCATCATCCTGCCAGCGTAACAGATTTTCGAGTAATACTTTCAACGACTTGGGCAGACGGGTAAGATCACCAAGTTCTTTTGCGGCCAGCGGCAGACTGTAATAGTGCCAGGTTTTATCGTGTAGCGTTAATGTATCCTTACTGGCTTCGCGTAGGGTTGACGACATAGCTCCTCCTTTATGACAGGGATTGCGGTACCCCGATCTTTTACAGGGTTTGCATTAAAGATAACACAAACATGTCGTAACGTTTTGATAACAACTCAAATTGATAAAGAGACGATTTTGCCCGGAAACAGAATAATAAGACGCAAGCGCCCCTCAGAAATCCGGGCCGGCGGGGAGTAAATTATCAGGGAGTCTGTAAAAGTGAATATTCAGTGAATAGTGAGAAGCTGCGATATTGGCCGACATATAAACAAAACGGCCCCCTTTTTCAGGAACCGTTCAGGCAGGTATTTAGCACCGGGGTATTTCGTTTAGCGGATCAGCATCCAGACAAGCTGTGTCCAGGCCAGCACAGAGAACGCAAGCGCCCCGAGCCACGACCAGTATTTTGTATCGCCAGGGTAATTCATCTTGTACACCGTAAGAGTAATCAGTATCCCGCCGCTGCCGGCATGGTTTTATTGTTGTGCTGTAATCAGGGGATTATTTATTCGCTAACGGACGCTAGCCCCAGAGTCTCCAGATCGCAAAGATAATAACCGCCCAGAACAACGCTGAGCCAATAAACACGGTACGCCATGCTTTACGCTCAAGGTGCGGATCTCTTTTCGGCTGATCGCTTCCAGTGGACATTACAAACCTCGTGAAATCGGCACTGCTTATCATTTTATGCACCAGCAATTGGCGTAAACAATCTCAATTGAGACGAATCCTAATCAAAAGCGAGCGAAAAATCCAGCAAATTTGCCTGTTCGATTCATGGAATTATTCAATCTTTAGACATCACATAAATAATCGAAATATCAGACTGGCGTGGCAGGCAAAATGGATCTACTTTGCCGCTTTGGAATGGAAGTATAGTCTGCAACGGGAAGGGTTTTAATGCTCAACATGCTGCGAGGTCTCCCGCGTAAGAAGACCTCATTCACTGGCTATTATTTTTCGGGCAACTTAATGTCTTTAAACATTTCTTCGATATCTTCATTCGAACGCAGGGCAACAGCCGTGTCCACCACATCACGCGTCAGGTGCGGCGCAAAACGCTGAATAAAATCATACATGTAACTGCGCAGGAACGTGCTGCGACGAAAACCAATCTTAGTGGTGCTGTGACTGAATACGCCGTGCGCATCAAGACGCACCAGATCGGGATCGGCAATGGGATCGACAGCCATGCTGGCAATAACGCCCACCCCAAGGCCCAGCCTGACGTAAGTCTTAATGACGTCTGCATCGGTCGCAGTGAATACGATACGCGGGGTTAACCCGGCGCGGTTGAAGGCGGTATCCAGTTCAGAGCGGCCGGTAAAGCCAAAGGTGTAGGTGACTAAAGGATATTGCGCCAGCTCCTCGATAGTCACAGAGGATTTAGAGGCCAGCGGATGCTCCGGCGTCACCACAATCGAACGATTCCAGTGATAGCACGGAAGCATTACCAGATCGTCATAAAGGTGCAATGCTTCGGTGGCAATAGCGAAATCGGCGTTTCCCTTTGATACTGCTTCAGCTATCTGGGTAGGCGATCCCTGATGCATATGTAATGACACGCGTGGGTAGCGCTCAATAAACCCTTTGATCACCCCGGGTAAAGCATAGCGAGCCTGGGTGTGCGTAGTTGCTACGTAGAGTGAGCCTTTATCTGGCCAAGTATGTTCACCGGCAACGGATTTAATGGCATCCACCTTCGACAATACTTCACGCGCGATACGAATAATCTCCTGACCTGCGGGCGTTACCTGGGTCAGATGTTTACCACTACGGGCAAATATCTGCACGCCTAATTCATCTTCCAGCATCCGGACTTGCTTACTGATCCCTGGCTGGGAGGTGTAAAGGCCTTCTGCGGTGGAAGAGACGTTGAGATTATGGTTTACCACCTCAACGATGTAACGAAGCTGTTGTAGTTTCATGGCGCGCCATCCCGGTAAACGCAAGGTCAATCGCTTAAGACGATTTAAGACTAAAAAAGAAGCTGACTATAACCACTATATCACTTATAACCACACTGTATAGATATGATTAAAAAATAATAGCGTTAAATATAAAAGGGCCGACAAGCGGCCCTTTGAAGGATGGGAGAGGTAAATAATTAAGAATTACTTCTTACCTTCAACCCACTTACCATCGATAAAGAAAGCTGACCAGCCAGTGGCTTTGCCGTCTTTCTCGGCAGCAACATATTGCTGTTTCGTTTTACGGCTGAAGCGCACCAGCGTTTTATTCCCTTCAGGATCCTGCTGCGGTGCATCTGCCAGATAGCGCAATTTTTCCGGCAGGCGATCGCGGAAGCGGTACAACTCTTCCACACGCGGCGCACGCGTTTCACGCGATTTCGGGAAGGTGTTTGCCGCAAGGAATACCCCTGCTGCGCCGTCACGCAGCACAAAATACGCGTCCGATTTCTCGCACGGTAATTCTGGCAGCGGGACCGGATCTTCCTTCGGCGGTGCAACCTCGCCATTACGCAGAATTTTACGCGTATTCTTACAGTCGTCGTTGGTGCACGACATGTATTTACCAAAACGCCCCATTTTCAGGTGCATTTCAGAACCGCATTTTTCACACTCAACGATTGGGCCGTCATAACCTTTGATGCGAAACTCACCTTCTTCAATCTCATAACCGTCACAGGTCGGGTTATTACCGCAAACGTGAAGTTTACGCTTCGGATCGATCAGGTAGCTGTCCATGGCTGTGCCGCATTTCTTACAGCGATGCTTGGCACGCAGGGCATTAGTTTCAGCGTCATCGCCTTCAAGCACGTTAAGCACTTCATTTTCCGGCACCAGGTTAATGGTGGTTTTGCAGCGCTCTTTGGGTGACAGCGCATAGCCGGAGCAGCCAAGGAATACGCCAGTACTGGCTGTGCGTATTCCCATCTTACGGCCACAGGTCGGGCAGTCGATGCTGGTCAGAACCATCTGATTTGGCTGCATACCGCCTTCTGCCGGATCTTTCTCTGCCGTCTGAAGCTGCTCACTAAACTCAGCAAAGAAGATATCGAGCACTTTCTGCCATTCGGCTTCATGGCGGGCAACCTGATCGAGACGATCTTCCATTTGCGCAGTGAAGTCGAAATTCATCAGCTCACGGAAATTATCTTTCAGACGATCGGTGACAATCTCACCCATTTTTTCGGCATAGAAACGACGGCTTTCAACGCGGACATAGCCTCTGTCCTGAATGGTCGAAATAATCGATGCATAGGTCGACGGACGACCAATACCGCGTTTTTCCAGCTCTTTAACCAGCGAAGCTTCGCTAAAGCGTGCAGGCGGCTTGGTGAAGTGTTGTGCCGGCACGATATCAACCAGCGAAAGTTCATCGCCCTGGTTAACGGCAGGCAGGATACGGTCTTCATCGCCTTTACGCAGGGCGGGCATGACTTTCGTCCAGCCGTCAAAGCGCAGGATCCGACCACGCGCTTTCAGACGGAAGCTACTGGCCTTCACTGTCAGCGTGGTGGAGTCGTACTGCGCAGGTGTCATTTGGCAGGCAACGAACTGACGCCAAATCAGCTGATAAAGCTTCTGGGCATCGATTTCCATGTCTTTCAGGGTGTCAGCTTCCACCGCGACATCAGATGGGCGAATGGCTTCGTGCGCCTCCTGAGAGTTGTCTTTACTGGCATACTGATTGGGATCGGCCGGCAGATATTTTTTACCAAACTGCTCGCCAATATAGCCCCGCACCATTTCCACCGCATCTTTACTCAGATTGGTCGAGTCGGTACGCATATAGGTGATGTAACCCGCTTCATAAAGACGCTGCGCCAGCATCATGGTCTTTTTCACCCCATAGCCCAGGCGAGTACTGGCCGCCTGCTGTAGCGTAGAGGTGATAAAGGGCGCGCCTGGCTTACTGCTCGTCGGCTTGTCTTCACGTTCAAGCACGCTGTAGCGGGCTTTTTCCAGCTCACTGACCGCCGCCATGGTGGTTTCACGGTTCACCGGTCGGAACGGTTTATCGTTCTGATGCGTGACCTGTAGCGGAAGCGAATCTCCGCCTGGCGTGGCAACACTGGCATCGACTTCCCAGAACTCTTCCGGAACAAATGCCTTAATTTCACGTTCGCGCTCAACGACCAGACGCACAGCGACGGACTGAACGCGTCCGGCTGATAATCCGCGAGCGATTTTTTTCCACAGTAGCGGAGAGACCATGTAACCCACGACGCGGTCCATAAAACGGCGCGCCTGCTGGGCATTAACCCGATCAATATTCAGTTCACCAGGCTTTTCAAAAGCCTGTTGGATCGCGTTTTTGGTAATTTCATTAAACACTACGCGACTGTAGCGTTTGTCATCGCCGCCGATCACTTCCCGCAGGTGCCATGCAATGGCTTCCCCTTCGCGGTCAAGGTCGGTTGCGAGATAGATATGATCGGCTTTTTCAGCCAGCTGTTTCAGTTCTGCGACAACCTTTTCCTTACCCGGGAGCACTTCATATTGCGCTTCCCAGTTATGCCATGGGTCGATACCCATACGGTTGACGAGCGCGCCGCGTTCATCCTTTTTGGGCTTTTTGGCCGTTTTGGTGGAGGCAGAGTCAGCGCTCTTTTTGGCGGCTGAGCCACTGGTCGGCAAATCGCGGATATGACCCACGCTGGATTTAACCACGTAGTCATTACCAAGATACTTATTGATCGTTTTGGCTTTTGCCGGGGACTCAACGATAACGAGAGCTTTACCCATATTCACCTTTACCTAATTTGATTCTTCCAGGAATACATCGCACGTTGATTCAGGTTCTGCCGCGATGAGCCGTTGATATTGCGACCCGATCAGCAGAGATCAACCCCTCAGCCCAACTGCCTGTTACGCACACGGTCACAGGTGGCTGAGTTACTTCGCTTTTCTAAGCTACGGTGATATAGCACGACGAACTTTCGGTCGAATGTCAAGCAAATCTGTTGCCAGATTATCGAAAGGGTCTCACTGTACCTGATAAAATCCGTTACGCAACTTTATTAGCATGCAAAAACAAAACCCGCCAGCCCGAGGCGCAGCAGATCCCACTGTTTTTCTGGGGGAATATTTGCCCATGAGCCCCGCAGGACGTAGACTATCGACAGTTTGCTAAGGAGTAAAAATATGAAAAGTGAAACGCAACCTATCGATCGCCTGACGCTGCTACTGGAAGCTAATAAGTTAATTCGTGAACATGAAGATACGATGGCCGGTATCGAGGCCACCGGTGTTACCCAGCGTAACGGCGTGCTGGTGTTCAGCGGCGAGTACTATCTTGATGAAAATGGACTGCCGACCGGAAAAAGCACCGCGGTATTTAATATGTTTAAATATCTGGCACATCAGCTATCGGAAAAATATCACCTGGTCGATTAACTGCTATTCAATGACCGGGCGGCCGGCACGCCGCCGCCCGGTCGTTTGATCAGCCCAGAGGCTGTTGTCCACGCTGCCACCAGCGCATGAGCAAACGGTCGGCGCTTTCTGCCGCACTCCCGGTGAAGCGCTCCATCAATTTTTTGCGCTGCAGGAAGCGAACGTTCAGCACTTCCCGGCCTTCCATAAGCCCCAGCAGCAGCTCGTCACTGGTGCTGACTACGTCAACCAGGCCGTTATGTAGCGCCTGTGAACCATACCAGTGTTCACCGGTTGCTACCTGCTCAATATCCAGCGTTGGTCGCATCTGCTTCACGAAATCTTTGAACAGGACGTGCGTTTCATTCAAATCTTCACGAAATTTCTGCCGCCCTTCTTCCGTATTTTCACCGAGCAAGGTCAGCGTGCGCTTATATTGACCTGCGGTATGCAGTTCAATATCGATATCTTTACTTTTCAGGAAGCGATTGAAGTTAGGAACCTGAGCCACAACGCCGATGGAGCCAATAATCGCAAACGGCGCGGAGACAATTTTGTCCGCAACACACGCCATCATATACCCGCCGCTGGCTGCCACTTTGTCAACGGTCACCGTTAGCGGAATGTTACGCTCACGAATGCGCTGGAGCTGCGATGCTGCCAGACCGTAGCCATGTACTACCCCGCCCGGACTTTCAAGACGGACCACCACTTCATCTCCCGGCTTAACAACGGCTAATACGGCGGTAATTTCTTCACGCAGTGAATTGACCTCGTGTGCATCCATGCTGCCTTTGAAATCCAGGACCCATATCCGCGGTTTACCGGTAACGGTCGCTTCGCCCAGTTTTGCTTTCGCTTTTACTGCTTTTGCGTCTTGTTTACGCTTTTTCTTTTGCGCTTTATGCCAGAGTTTCTGTTGATGTTCATCCAGCAGCGATGCTGACATATTTTCCTGCATCTCTTTGTACTGCTCGCTGAGATTGGTTACCCGCAATTCTCCACGCTGACGTTTGCGCTGCGTCAGATTGATAATCAATATCGCAATGACTGCTATCGCCACGACAACCGTGACAATTTTTGCCAAAAACAGACCATATTCAGAGAGTAATTCCACACTTCCACCTTGGTTAAAATCATTTAACGTCTGTTCCCAGTGTACATCACCCTCTTCGCCCCGTCTCGGATCGTCATAAACCGTTGCGAGGCGGATTCAGGAAAAATTTCTCGTCTATGAAATAGTTGCAAAGTATGAACAGAGGCAAAGCTCTCCTCAAGGCTGATTGAATTCAGGTGAATTTTAGGGCATAAACCCCTTTTTATTTCCGCTGTAAGCAGGAGGACCGTCGTGCATTACCAACCGCAACGTGACTTACTACAACATCATATAATTCTGGTCACCGGTGCCAGCGACGGTATCGGCCGCGAGGCCGCGTTAACCTACTCTCGTTACGGTGCCAGCGTTATCCTTCTCGGGCGCGACGAGAAAAAGCTGCGCAGCGTTGCCGATCATATTGCAGCAGACGGCGGAATACCTGCGCCGTGGTTTACGCTCGATCTGTTGACCTGTACGCCGCAAGAATGCCTGCAGCTGGCGCAGCAAATAGCGATTCACGTACCACGGCTGGATGGTGTACTGCATAACGCTGGTTTGCTGGGTGAGGTCATCCCAATGAATGAGCAAAAACCGGACGTATGGCAGCAGGTGATGCAGGTAAACGTTAACGCCACCTTTATGCTGACTCAGGCGCTGCTTCCTTTATTACTCCGCTCAGAGGCAGGCTCGTTAGTATTTACCTCTTCAAGCGTGGGTCGCCAGGGTCGGGCCGGATGGGGTGCCTATGCGGTGTCGAAATTTGCGACTGAAGGTATGATGCAGGTGCTGGCCGAAGAGTATCAGAACTCAACGCTGCGCGTGAACTGTATTAACCCCGGCGGGACGCGTACCGGAATGCGTGCCAGCGCGTTTCCACACGAAGATCCGCAAAAACTGAAAACGCCTGCCGATATTATGCCGCTGTATCTGTGGTTGATGGGCGACGATAGCCGCCGTAAAACCGGCATGACATTTGACGCTCAGCCGGGCCGCAAACCGGGGGTGGCACAATGAGTGAGGAGCGCTACCAGCAACGCCAGCAGCGGGTAAAAGATCAGGTTGATGCCAGAGTGGCTGCGGCTCAGGATGAACGCGGTATTGTTATTGTTTTTACCGGCAACGGAAAAGGAAAAACAACGGCGGCATTTGGGACTGCAACACGGGCAGTTGGCCACGGTAAAAAAGTCGGCGTCATCCAGTTTATCAAGGGGACCTGGCCCAACGGCGAGCGTAATCTGCTTGAGCCTCACGGGGTAGAGTTTCAGGTAATGGCAACCGGATTTACCTGGGATACCCAGGATCGTACCGCCGATACCGCTGCCTGTCAGGCAGTCTGGCAGCACGCAAAACGGATGTTGAATGATCCTGCGCTGGATATGGTACTGCTTGATGAGCTGACCTATATGGTGGCTTATAATTACCTTGCGCTGGATGAGGTGCTTACCGCCCTGGCCGCTCGCCCACCGCATCAAACCGTTCTGATCACCGGCCGCGGATGTCATCGGGATATTCTGGATATCGCGGATACGGTTAGCGAGTTACGTCCGGTGAAACATGCATTTGATGCAGGGATCAAAGCGCAGATTGGAATTGACTACTGAGGAAACAGGCCCGGCGCAGAACGCTACCGGGCCATAGCAGGCTTAACCCTTGCTGCGACTGCCGCCGGAACGGCCGCCGCTGGTTGCACGACCGCCGCCAGAACGACGACCGCCGGTCGGCTGTGCAACCTGACTGTGACGCTTAACGGCCCGGCGGATCTGATTCGCCTTCATACGGCGGCGATCTTTTTCCACCGCCACTTTCGATTCGGTTTCCGGTTTTAACCCCACCAGCTCGCGCAGGTAGTTAGTTTGTCCCAGATCCAGCTCCGTCCAGCCACCGCGCGGCAGACCTTTCGGCAGCGGGATATCACCGTAGCGAACGCGAATAAGACGGCTCACCTGCACGCCAACCGCTTCCCACAGTCGACGCACTTCGCGGTTGCGGCCTTCGGTCAGGGTTACGTTGTACCACTGGTTAATACCTTCACCGCCGCTGAACTTAATGGTTTTGAAGGCGGCGGGACCGTCTTCAAGCTGCACACCGCGGCCCAGATCGCGAATTTTCGCATCATCAATCTGACCGAATACGCGAACCGCGTATTCACGTTCGACTTCACGACTTGGGTGCATCAGACGGTTTGCCAGCTCACCATCAGTGGTGAACAGCATCAAGCCGCAGGTATTCACATCCAGACGCCCTACGGCAATCCAGCGCGCACCGCGTAATTTTGGCAGGCGGTCAAATACGGTCGGACGCCCTTCCGGGTCATTACGGGTGCAAAGCTCGCCTTCTGGCTTGTAATAGGCCAGCACGCGACAAATTTGTTCGGCAGATTCTTTTACCGAGATCAGGTGCCCGTCGAGGCGAATTTTAAGCGCGGGAGTCACCTCAACGCGATCGCCCAGGGTAGCGATTTTACCGTCCACGCTCACGCGTCCGGCTTCAATAATGGTTTCGATTTCACGGCGGGAGCCGTGGCCAGCACGCGCCAGCACTTTCTGTAGCTTTTCGCTCATTGAGCTTCCTTTAGGTGTCGCCTTCCCAGGCGTCTGGTATACTTTCAAATACAACGAGTTAGCTTGAAATTAAACGTAACTCACCGATCTGTAACTATTACATGGTACACAGCATGGCAAAAAACGTACCATACAAGCTGTCACACAATGATTCGTGGGCGCACATACTACATGAATTTTAGACTAAATGATTCAACAAGTTTGTGCGTTTGAGTCCTGGTACTGAATCGCCGCCGCCGTGCTTGCCGATACACTTGCCATAACATCCCCTACCTGAAATTTATCGAAGCCCCCCACAATTTTACCGGATAACCTCTTGTTTACAAAAGAAGTTTAACTTATGTCTGGTACTTATTGCGCATGCGGTTATTGTTTGTAAAATGACATCTGTGATTATTTCTATAACAAGTAAAGGGACTTATGAAACGCTTGCTTGATAACGGAGATGTAATTATCAGCACCCCTGATTACGGATTAGTTTTCTCTTTCCGTGAGGGTGAATCAATGCCAGATGATTTCCTGACTGATGCAAAGGTGGCATAAATGGGGGGAATACGTCCAAACGTTTTAGGTCGTGGGATGGCGTTGCCTGGCGATCAAACTACAACTGGCGCAAAACTCATCCCATCACTTTCTTGCGGTAACATTCTAGGTCGCCGTCCGATTGTTCTGGGTGACAAGACCACAGCTTGCCCGAAATGCGGCAAGGAAGGAAAAGTTGTTGAAGGTGAGTCACACCGCACAATTCACCAGATCCCTGTAGCAGTGGACGGGTGCGTCGTTTTATGTGGTTGCCCCTCTGGATCTAACCGTATCATAGCCCCTTTGGGATGGATCGGCCCAGGTGAATCCCCCTCTCAGGCAACAGCAAGGTATCTGGCAGAAGCGGCAACCGCAACAGCCGCTCTTGCTGCATCTCAACAGCCGCAAGCAGAGCCAGAACAACACGCCCAGACAGCGAAAAAGAAAACAGGCATCGACGCAGGTTTTGCCGTTATTCCCTACGGTGGCACCACAAAAGCCTGGCAACGTCTGTTATTCACAGGCACCCCGCCAGCAGGAGCAAAGGAGCTATTCTCTACGCTGAACGGCCCGGATGAAAAGTATAAAGCTGGGTCGATTATGCTTCTGGTTGATCCAGAAAAACAGGACGACGAGCAAATCGCCCACATGAAAGCCGCGAAAGCGCGAGTTGATGCGGCGTTAGAACCGCTGACAATTCAGGAAGCTAACTTCCTGCATAAACATAAAGACACCATTGATCTTTTTACCTCTCAAGCCAGTACGACAACAGGGATCGCCTCAGAAGCTGCGGGAAAATACTTTGAGAAGATCGAGAGTGTTCTGACCAGGATTCAGCAAGCATACAAAAATCAGTACATCACCAGCGGATCACTGATCAGTGAACAATTTTATGTTCAAAGACGGCAACTGTTTGGTGAACTCGATAGCATTCTCACGGACTTCACGCGTCACAAACTGGCATTGCAGGACTATCCGGACATCAAACGGGCGTTGGGACTTTCAACCAGTTCGATCACTCACCGCTGGAATCAAACCGGGGTTGCTGACATTGAGGGCTACGCCACTTTCATCGAGAAAGCTGCAAAGTATGTGAAAATGATGAAAACAGCTGGCTATGTCGGAATCGCACTTGATGGCGTGAACAGGCTGGATAAAATTTACGAAGCCTGCACAGTCGGGTCTGACTGCGAGAAAACGGCTTACACTGAAGTTGGCAGTTTTAGTGTGGGATTAGGCACCGGAATAGGCGCAGGTGCGCTTGTTTCGGGTTCGGTGTCGACTACGGTTTGCTCGGTTGTCTTAAGTGCATTAACTATTGAAGCCGCCGGAGCTGGAATGTTAGCTTGCGGTGTGATCTTTACCGGGGCGGCTGGATATGCTGGAGGAGAAGCAGGCGGTAAGCTTGGCGAGAAGGCTGGCGAAGTAATTTATGAGGTGACAAAGTGACAATTTCAGTTTCCGACATTCTCATAATTGGCACTTCGGGAATCATTATTTTATCTACAGTTATTATGATCGTGCTTTCCATTTTAAACAAAAAGCGATTCCTTGAAGTATGCCACTTGTACGAAAAGGAGTTTGGCTCTATTCCACTTGCTGCCGCGGTCCTAAAAGATGCCGATTTAGTAGGATTCACTGCAGGTTACTCGACAAAAATAAGCTTCATCATTCATCCGTTAATCTATGGAAAAAAATCGGCTTATAGCAAAAATGATGATGCAGCTTTCATCAGAAGCCTACCTGCAAACATCAGATACTGGTTTATTGCCGAGTTCCTGTGCTCTTTAGTTGGTTTCATTGCCCTGGTTATTGGTGGAATCTGTCTTTGGGTCGATAAGTGATTGATTCAGCAGATCTAATCATCTGCAGATTTAGAAGATTAAGCCTCATTGCGGTATAGCTGTTGGATAGCATCTCTAAAGTAAGCCAGCAGTTATGTCTGATAATGAAGCCGTCACAGCCTTAAAAATAGTGTGCATAAAAGTAGTGATACTAAGCGCTGTTAAAGCTGTCACATAAAATGATGACAGCCATAATTAATAGCGGCTCACGCCGCTATAAGAAAGGTTTAACGTCGCCCACGCCTTCACGCAAAATAACCGGCGAGTCATCGGTTAAATCGATAACCGTGGTGGGCTGCTGGCCGAGATAACCGCCATGAATAATTAAATCTACCACTTTCTCCAGTCGGTCTTTGATTTCCTCCGGATCGGATTCGGTAAACTCACTACCGGGCAGCATGAGTGACGTGGAAAGCATCGGCTCGCCCAACACTTCCAACAGCGCCAGCGCGATAGGATTTGAAGGCACGCGCAAGCCAATGGTTTTACGCTTTTCCTGCAATAAGCGGCGCGGAACGTCTTTTGTGCCTTTCAGAATAAACGTGTAGTTCCCCGGCGTATTATTTTTAATCAGACGAAACGCGACGTTATCGACAAATGAGTAGGTCGACAGCTCCGACAAATCGCGGCACATCAGAGTAAAGTTGTGACCATTTGGCAGATGACGGATGCGACAGATCCGCTCCATCGCGCCTTTATCTTCAAGCTTGCAGCCCAGCGCATAACCAGAGTCGGTGGGATAAACAATGACGCCGCCTTTGCGGACAATTTCTACGGCCTGGTTAATCAGGCGCGGCTGCGGGTTATCCGGATGAATATAAAAAAACTGACTCATACTTCCCTCTCAATCGGTATTCTGCGGCTGTTCCCATTGATGCCATATGCCTTCGACGCCTGCGGGTAGCCAGAGTTTACGTCCAAGCTCGATCCACGAGCAGGGCTGATGAAAATCGGAGCCCTGCGAGGCCAGCAAACCAAACTGGCGGGCAAGTTCTGCAAGTTGCGTACGCTCATTCGGCCCTTGCTGGCACTGCGCGACTTCCATCGCATCTCCACCACATTCGGCAAAATAGGCCAGCAGCCTTTTCAGCCACTTAGTGGAAAGATCGTAGCGCCCAGGATGGGCGACAACGGCTTTGCCGCCAGAATGATGAATTACATCAATAGCTTGATCTATTGTACACCACTGGGGAGGAACGTATCCGGTTTTCCCGCGCGCGAGGTACTTTTTAAAGACGTCAGCCATATTACCGGCTTTGCCGGCCTCCACCAGAAAACGGGCGAAGTGGCCGCGGGTTACCGCTCCACCGGCGGCAAGCCTGAGTGCGCCTTCCCAGGCCCCCGGTATATGCGCTTTTTCAAGCCGCTCGGCAATCAGTTGCGCTCGCTGTTGACGTCTTGCTTTTTGTTCGGCCAGAAAAGCAACCATCTGTGGATGGTGAATATCAATGTTGAGGCCAACAATATGAATTTCATGATTTTCCCAGACGGTAGAAATTTCTACGCCGGTAATCAGGCGCAGTGGCAGGCCTGCGCGCGCAATTTCTGCCTGAGCCGCAGGAATAGCATCTACACTGTCATGATCGGTGATCGCCAGTGTGCCGATGCGCATATCAACAGCGCGATGGACGAGTGCTTCGGCAGATAACATGCCGTCTGAAGCGGTAGTGTGGCTGTGCAGGTCGTAGATAATCGCGTAGTTGGTGTCGCTCAAAAACAGCTCCGTCAGTCTAAAAAAGGGTTAGCGAAATCATCATAACGGCTGAAGAGGATTTAATGAAATGAGCGCTTGACATTATTTTCATGAACTAGTTAACTAGTACGAAAGTTCACGATGAAAAGGTATCTGAGATGAAAGACAATTTTATTCTACGCAGCGGTTGGCGGACTCCCTGATCACGGGCTGTATCATCACGTCTGCACTTTGCAAACAGATACCCGGCCCGCCATCAGAGCGGGCTTTTTTTTGACCAGAAACGATGAGAATAACAATGCAAACGCAAAAACACACTCTCGAACTTCTGACCAGTGACGCCGTTTACCGTGAAGATCCTACCGCGCTGTTTCATCAGCTTTGCGGTGCGCGTCCGGCGACGCTGCTGCTGGAATCTGCCGATATTGACAGTAAAGACGATCTTAAAAGTTTATTGCTGGTCGATAGCGCACTGCGCATTTCGGCTTTAGGTGACACTGTCACTATTAATGCCCTTACTGATAACGGTGCTGCTTTGTTACCGCTACTTGATGCCGCGCTGCCGGCAGGGATTGTTAATGAGCATCTGTCTAACGGTCGCGTGCTGCGTTTCCCGGCGGTAAGCAGTTTACTGGATGAAGACGCCCGGCTGTGTTCCCTGTCCGTTTTTGACGCTTTCCGTCTGTTGCAGGAACTGGTTGTCGTTCCGCAAGAAGAGCGTGAAGCCATGTTCTTTGGCGGCCTGTTCGCTTATGATCTGGTAGCGGGTTTTGAGGATTTGCCGCAGCTTGAAAGTGACACCGCCTGTCCGGACTACTGTTTTTATCTCGCCGAGACATTGCTGATTATCGATCACCAGAGTAAAAAAACGCGTATCCAGTGCAGTCTGTTTACCCCGCTTGAGGATGAAAGATCGCGTCTGTCTCAGCGCATTGAAACGCTTCATCAGTTGCTGAATACCCCACCGCAACCGCTGCCGGTGGAGAAAATGGAGCAGATGCGCAGTGCCTGTAATCAGAGTGATGAAGAGTTCGGCGCAGTGGTCCGTCAGATGCAGAAAGCGATCCGTGCCGGTGAAATTTTTCAGGTAGTCCCTTCGCGCCAGTTTTCACTGCCCTGTCCCTCGCCGCTGGCCGCCTACGATGTGCTGAAGAAAAGTAATCCCAGCCCGTATATGTTTTTTATGCAGGATGATCACTTCACCCTGTTTGGCGCATCACCTGAAAGTTCACTGAAATACGATGCTGATTCGCGCCAGATTGAAATATATCCGATTGCAGGCACCCGCCCGCGCGGCCGTCGTGCTGATGGCACTCTCGACCGCGACCTCGACAGCCGGATTGAGCTGGAAATGCGTACCGATCATAAAGAGTTGTCGGAGCATTTAATGCTGGTCGATCTGGCACGTAACGATCTGGCGCGTATCTGTACGCCCGGGAGCCGTTATGTCGCTGATTTGACCAAAGTCGATCGCTATTCGTTTGTGATGCATCTGGTGTCCCGCGTGGTCGGTGAACTGCGTCACGATCTCGATGCGCTCCACGCTTATCGCGCCTGTATGAATATGGGCACCCTCAGCGGTGCGCCGAAAGTGCGTGCAATGCAGCTTATTGCCGGGGCTGAAGGCAAGCGTCGCGGCAGCTACGGCGGCGCAGTCGGGTATTTTACCGCTCATGGTGCGCTCGATACCTGCATTGTGATCCGATCGGCCTTCGTTGAAAACGGCATTGCGACAGTACAGGCCGGAGCGGGAGTCGTTCTGGACTCCGTTCCGCAGTCTGAAGCCGATGAGACTCGCAACAAGGCTCGCGCGGTACTGCGCGCTATTGCCACCGCCCATCACGCACAGGAGATTTTCTGATGGCTGATATTCTGCTGCTCGATAATATCGACTCTTTTACCTATAACCTGGCAGATCAGCTTCGTTCCAGCGGCCATAGCGTGGTGATTTATCGCAACCATGTCCCGGCACAAACGTTAATTGATCGCCTGGCAACCATGGATAATCCGGTACTGATGCTCTCGCCAGGTCCTGGCGCGCCGAGCGAGGCAGGCTGTATGCCTGAGCTGTTAACTCGCCTACGCGGCAAATTACCGATAATCGGCATCTGTCTGGGGCATCAGGCGATTGTTGAAGCGTATGGCGGGTATGTGGGCCAGGCGGGTGAGATCCTGCACGGCAAAGCATCCAGTATTGAGCATGACGGTCAGGCTATGTTTGCCGGATTGCCCTGCCCCCTGCCAGTAGCACGCTATCACTCGTTGGTGGGCAGTAATATTCCGGCCGGTTTAACGATTAATGCACACTATGACGGAATGGTGATGGCCGTACGCCATGATACTGATCGGGTGTGCGGATTTCAGTTCCATCCGGAATCGATCCTGACGACCCAGGGTGCTCGTCTGCTGGAACAAACTCTGGCATGGGCGATGCAAAAGCAGGAGCAGACGCACAGTCTGCAACCGGTACTGGAAAAACTGTATCAGGCGCAAACCCTGAGCCAGCAGGAAAGCCACCAGCTTTTTTCTGCGGTGGTTCGCGGTGAGTTGAAGCCGGAGCAGCTCGCGGCGGCGCTGGTGAGCATGAAAATTCGCGGCGAGCATCCTAATGAAATCGCCGGCGCGGCCACGGCGCTGCTGGAGAATGCCGCCCCGTTCCCGCGTCCGGATTACCCGTTTGCCGACATCGTCGGAACCGGGGGCGACGGTAGCAACAGCATTAACATCTCCACCGCCAGCGCGTTTGTCGCTGCCGCCTGCGGCATGAAAGTGGCGAAACACGGTAACCGTAGCGTCTCCAGCAAGTCCGGATCGTCGGATCTGCTGGCCGCCTTCGGCATTAATCTCGATATGAACGCAGATAAGTCGCGTCAGGCGCTGGACGAGCTGGGCGTTTGCTTCCTGTTCGCACCGAAATATCATACCGGCTTTCGCCATGCCATGCCGGTCCGCCAGCAACTAAAAACCCGTACTCTGTTTAATGTTCTGGGGCCGCTGATTAACCCGGCGCATCCTCCGCTGGCGCTGATTGGTGTATATAGCCCTGAACTGGTGCTGCCGATTGCTGAAACCCTGCGCGTGCTGGGCTACCAGCGCGCTGCTGTCGTTCATAGCGGTGGAATGGATGAAGTCTCTCTCCACGCCCCAACGGTGGTCGCTGAACTGCATAACGGCGAAATCAAAAATTATCAGCTCACCGCCGCTGACTTTGGGCTGATGCCCTATCGTCAGGAAGAGCTGGCCGGGGGCACACCTGAAGAAAACCGTGACATTTTGACACGCTTACTTCAGGGTAAAGGTGAGACCGCACATCAGTCCGCAGTCGCGGTAAACGTGGCGATGCTAATGCGTCTACACGGTGAAGAAGATTTACAGGCTAACGTTCAGAAAGTGCTGAGCGTATTGCGCAGCGGCGCGGCATTCGATCGCGTGACTGCACTGGCAGCAAGAGGGTAAATGATGCAAACCGTTTTAGCGAAAATCGTCGCCGATAAGACGATATGGGTAGAAGCCCGCAAACAGCAGCAGCCGTTGGCCAGCTTTCAGAACGACATTGTGCCCAGCCAGCGTGATTTTTACGCCGCGTTACAGGGCGCACGGACCGCATTTATTCTCGAATGCAAAAAAGCCTCGCCATCAAAAGGCGTGATCCGTGATGATTTTGATGCCGCACGCATCGCCGGGATCTATAAGCACCATGCTTCGGCGATTTCGGTATTGACCGATGAGAAGCATTTTCAGGGCAGCTTTGATTTTCTGCCGATTGTCAGCGGCATCGCTCCGCAGCCGATCCTGTGCAAGGATTTTATCGTTGATCCCTACCAGATTTACCTGGCGCGTTTTTACCAGGCAGACGCCTGCCTGCTGATGCTCTCCGTGCTGAATGACGAACAGTACCGTCAGCTCGCCGCCGTTGCCCACAGCCTGAACATGGGCGTGTTGACCGAAGTCAGCAATGAGGATGAGCTGGAGCGCGCCATTGCGCTTGACGCAAAAGTGGTGGGCATTAATAACCGCGACCTGCGCGATATGTCTATCGATCTCGATCGCACGCGCCAGCTGGCGCCGCGTTTAGGTCATGGCGTAACGGTCATCAGCGAGTCAGGCATCAGCACTTACGCCCAGATACGCGAGCTAAGCCGCTTCGCCAATGGTTTTTTGATTGGCTCAGCCCTGATGTCGCATGAGGATCTCAACGCCGCCGTGCTGCGCGTTCTGCTGGGCGAAAATAAAGTGTGCGGATTAACCCGGGCCGACGATGCCCGGGCGGCACACGCGGCTGGCGCAATTTATGGCGGGCTGATTTTTGTTTCCGCGTCGCCCCGGGCTGTTGATCAACATCAGGCCCGTGAAGTAATGGCTGGCGCACCGCTGCGCTATGTCGGTGTTTTTCGCGATGCCGAAGTGTCACAGGTGGTTGCAACGGCCATTGACCTGGGCCTTGCCGCAGTTCAACTGCACGGCAATGAAGATGCCAGCTATATCGCCGCACTGCGTGTACAGCTCCCGGCGGCAATAGAAATCTGGAAGGCGCTTAGCGTGAGCACGACCTTGCCGGCGCGCGATTTTGATCATGTAGATAAATACGTATTAGATAACGGTCAGGGCGGGAGCGGCAAACCGTTCGACTGGTCGCTACTTGCAGGCCAGGATCTGCGTAATGTTCTGCTGGCGGGCGGTCTTGGACCCGACAACTGCGTCACCGCCGCAGGCACCGGCTGTGCCGGTCTTGATTTTAATTCTGGCGTAGAGTCTGCTCCAGGTATCAAAGATGCCAGTAAACTGGCCTCGGTTTTTCAGACGCTGCGCGCCTATTAAGGAAGTGAAGATGACAACATTATTAAATCCGTACTTCGGTGAGTTTGGTGGTATGTACGTACCGCAGATCCTGATGCCCGCGCTGCGTCAGCTTGAAGAAGCGTTTGTCAGTGCGCAAAAAGACCCTGAGTTTCAGGCCCAGTTCACCGATTTACTGAAAAACTATGCCGGTCGTCCGACCGCGCTGACGAAATGCCAGAATCTAACCGCCGGAACCCGGACCACGCTTTATCTTAAGCGGGAAGATTTGTTGCACGGCGGCGCACATAAAACCAACCAGGTGCTTGGCCAGGCGTTATTGGCTAAGCGTATGGGTAAGACAGAAATCATTGCTGAAACAGGCGCAGGCCAGCACGGTGTGGCCTCGGCGCTGGCCAGTGCGCTACTCGGGCTTAAATGTCGCATTTATATGGGGGCCAAAGACGTTGAGCGCCAGTCGCCAAACGTGTTCCGTATGCGACTGATGGGTGCTGAAGTGATCCCGGTGCACAGTGGTTCCGCTACCTTGAAAGATGCCTGTAATGAAGCCCTGCGCGACTGGTCTGGCAGCTATGATACCGCCCACTATATGCTGGGTACTGCGGCAGGCCCGCACCCGTTCCCGACAATCGTGCGTGAATTCCAGCGCATGATTGGCGAAGAGACTAAAGTCCAGATCCGTGAGAAAGAGGGTCGCCTGCCGGATGCGGTTATTGCCTGCGTCGGCGGTGGCTCTAATGCTATCGGCATGTTTGCGGATTTTATTGAAGAGTCAGAGGTCGGCTTGATTGGCGTAGAGCCAGCGGGTCACGGTATTGAAACCGGAGAACACGGCGCGCCGCTAAAACATGGTCGGGTCGGCATCTATTTCGGCATGAAATCGCCAATGATGCAGACTGATGAAGGCCAGATTGAGGAGTCATATTCACTCTCAGCCGGGCTCGATTTCCCGTCGGTCGGCCCACAACATGCCCATCTTAACAGCATTGGTCGCGCGGAGTATGTTTCTATTACCGACAACGAAGCGCTGGACGCCTTTAAGGCGCTGTGTCGTGAGGAGGGCATTATTCCGGCGCTCGAATCCTCACACGCCCTCGCCCATGCGCTAAAAATGATGCGCGACGATCCACAAAAAGAGCAGCTGCTGGTGGTTAACCTTTCCGGTCGCGGCGACAAAGACATTTTCACCGTACACGATATTCTGAAAGCGCGAGGCGAAATCTGATGGAACGTTATGAACAGTTATTTGCCCGACTGAAAGACCGTCGGGAAGGCGCTTTTGTCCCGTTTGTGACGCTTGGCGATCCGTCCCCGGAACAGTCGCTGAAAATTATTGATACCCTGATTGCTGCGGGCGCTGATGCCCTGGAGCTGGGCATTCCGTTCTCCGATCCGCTGGCCGACGGCCCTACCATTCAGAACGCCACGCTGCGCGCATTTGCCTCAGGCGTGAATACCAGTCAATGCTTTGAAATGCTGGCAACCATTCGTCAGAAATATCCGGACATTCCCATTGGGCTACTGATGTATGCCAACCTGGTATTTAGCGGAGGTATTGATGAGTTCTATGCCAATTGTGAACGTGTGGGCGTGGACTCGGTGCTGGTAGCAGATGTGCCTGTTGAAGAGTCGGCTCCATTTCGTCAGGCGGCGCTGCGTCATAACGTTGCGCCGATCTTTATCTGCCCGCCGAATGCTGATGATGAGTTACTGCGCCAGATTGCCTCGCACGGCCGTGGTTATACCTATTTACTGTCACGGGCGGGCGTCACCGGCGCTGAAAATCAGGCCGCCCTGCCGCTGCATCATTTGGTGGAGAAACTGACAGAATACAACGCGGCCCCACCGCTACAGGGCTTTGGTATTTCGTCACCGGAACAAGTCACGGCTGCCATCAGCGCCGGGGCTGCCGGAGCCATATCCGGATCGGCCATTGTCAAGATCATTGAAAACAATCTCAATGCGCCCGAGAACATGCTGACCGAACTTAGCGCCTTTGTGCAAAAGATGAAGGCGGCTACGCCACACGCCTGATAGTCAGGCCGTCCGGCTAACGTCGGGCGGCGCTCTTTTTTCCGCCCTCGCCGCGTTCGCCTCGTCAAATCCTGAATGAATTAACACTAGTATACCTGTAAAGACAGAATTGAGGGCGACCGCACAAAAGAAGGGGTTGATTATGAAGATGATAAAGATTATCTTTCTCACTACCGAATAGTTGAGCGAAATACTCGGGTATTCGGTACGACATTGCTCACATTGCTTCCAGTATCACTTGCCCGCCTTTACGGCGGGCTTTTTTTTAGCGACCTGCATGTGCTACAGAGAACGCAGACGCCCGTTTCTCACTCTTCATTAAATCCCAGGTAATAAAAAATAATCCCACCATAAAGGGAATTTCATACAACTCCTCAATCAGATCCTGGTACTGTTTAACATGTAAAAACAGCGGCGCAATCAGACGATGGTGTTCAACGGCGTCAGAGATCAGGAAAGTCAGCACCACGATAATCATCATCCAGAGCGGGATTTCAGCAGTGCGTAATTTCAGGGCAATCTCTTTACGCAATACTGAAGACAAAAAGACTGGCAGCACCAGGCCCGCAATTAAGAGCACGGAGATAATTCTGAAGACCCATTTGGGATCTTCCGGGAAATAGACTCGCCCCCAACTGGTGCTTCTTCCCAGCAGAACGACCCACCACACGACGGCCCAAAGCCAGAACTGGCGTGCGCCATTATCTAACGATAGTGGTTTAATATAGGCAGCCGTAAAGACCGCGCCAAACAACAGCCACAGCGCCTGACCATTTTCAATCCAGTCAACGACTTTACCGTGTAGTAGCGGGAAGTGGAGGTCTGCTGCGAAGGGAAACAGGACTGCTAACAGCAGCAAAAATAATGCCGCCGCAGAAAATTGTGTTTTCAGTGTCATATGCCGTCATTACTTAAGGACAAATTAAGGAAAATCTTAGACGACGATAATAACCTTTTTGTACCAATACGCATTGTTTAAGTGTGCCTGTTATGGCTTCTGTCGCATAAAAGGCTTTTATCGTTAAAACCCGCCTGCGGAATACGCGGCGGTAACTGGCCGATAACGGCCAGTTTGTAACAAAAAATCAGAAGCGATAGCCGCCTGAGAACATAAAGACCCACGGATCAAGTCGCGTATTCACATTCTGCTGAACGCCATTTGCTTTGAATTTGACCTCGGTATCAATATCCATATACCAGACTGACATATTAATTAGCCAGTTGCGGTTAATAAGATAATCCAGACCAACCTGACCCGCCGCGCCCCATGAATCTTTTAAATGTAGATCGGATAATCCCGCTGCTTTACCAGTGCTGTTAAAACTTTCGTCAAAGAAGGTGGTGTAGTTAACACCCGCACCGATATACGGCCGAACCTGACTGCTGGCGTCGCCGAAGTACCACTGCGCCATCAAACTGGGCGGGAGATGATGAACCGTGGCGATATCGCCCGTCGGCCCGGTACCGACTTTATGCCGAAACGGTGTTGCTGCCAGCAGCTCCACCCCAACATTGTCGGTCGCCATCCAGCTAAACGTCAGCCCCAGCTGCGTATTGTTATCAACATTAAATCCGCCGAGGCTGTTAAGAACATTGTCTGAACCCGCCGTAGGCCGTACCGTTGCCGAACCGGCACGGATAAAAAATTCACCGGCGTCATGCGCCCAGACATTCCCAGAGAGACTGCTTAAAATCAATGCTGCCACCGCACTCTTTTTCATATCCACTCCATCGTTATGGTTTTCTCAAGCGCGTGAAATATACCCATAAAGCGGTAAAAGTGATCTAACAGAGATCACATTTAATCCTTAGATTTAACATTCATTGATCTGGATTAATTTTTACGTTCTGAAACAGACTTTAGTTTTTGCACCTCGATCAATTTTGCCAATTATTTGCATAAGCGAAATTCCCCCTCTTTGTTCAATACCTGAACTGACGCAGGACCTATTCAGTGACGATCGCGCGCGTTTTTCCCATAGCCACGATTAAAACCTCCGTTCAACAGTGGGTTGTTTGATCTGTGCGGCTCACCGAGTCTTACCGCGCCTTTACAAAGCCAGACCATTACTTACGTTTACTGATGCTGCCACTGATGCATTATCCAGGGTACAATCGTCCGCTTAACAACAGCTGCAATACTCAAGGAGAGTGCATGTCTATCACGGCGAAGTCCGTTTACCGTGACACGGGTAATTTTTTTCGTAATCAGTTCATTACCATTTTGCTGATTGCTTTATTGTGTGCATTTATCACGGTAGTGCTTGGCCATGCTTTTTCACCCAGTGAGGAGCAGCTTTCAATCCTGAGCAGCGGAGACAACCTGGCCGCCAGCGGCGGGTTATTTGACCTGGTGCAGAGCATGACGCCTGAGCAGCAGCGGGTCTTGCTCCATGCCTCGGCTATTTCCACCTTTTCCGGTCTGGTCGGCAATGCGCTGTTAGCGGGGGGCGTTCTGCTGATGATCCAGCTGATCTCTGCTGGTCAACGCGTTAGCGCCCTGCGCGCGATTGGTGCCAGTGCGCCGGTGCTCCCTAAGCTGTTTTTGCTTATTCTGTTGACCACTTTTTTGGTGCAAATAGGCATTATGCTGATTGTGGTGCCGGGAGTTATCCTGGCGATCATTCTGTCTTTTGCGCCCATTATTCTGGTGCAGGAGAAGATGGGCATCTTTGCTTCACTGCGTGCCAGTATGCGTCTGGCATGGGCGAATATGCGTCTGGTCGCCCCCGCGATTATTTTCTGGCTGCTGGCCAAAACGCTGCTGCTGATGATGGCATCCCATTTCGCCGCGCTCACACCGCTGCTGGGTGCCGTAGTCGCTAATACAGTCAGTAATTTGATTTCCGCGATACTGCTTATTTATCTGTTTCGCCTGTACATGCTTATTCGCTCTTAACCCTGTCGCCCGCCAGGCGGGCGTTACTATTACGGAATCGTTGTATGAAGCAGTTTCTGGATTTTTTACCGCTGGTCGTCTTTTTTGCCTTTTACAAACTGTACGACATCTACACGGCGACCACCGCGCTTATCGTCGCCACGGCTGTGGTCCTGATCTACAGTTGGATACGCTACCGTCGGGTCGAAAAAATGGCGCTAATCACCTTTGTGCTGGTGGCGGTGTTTGGTGGACTGACGCTGTTCTTCCATAATGACGAGTTTATTAAATGGAAAGTCACGGTGATTTACGCTCTGTTTGCCGGCGCGCTGCTGTTTAGCCAGTGGGTGATGAAAAAGCCATTGATCCAGCGCATGCTCGGCAAAGAGCTGACGCTGCCTGCGGCAGTGTGGGCAAAGCTGAACATCGCCTGGGCGCTGTTTTTCATTGTTTGCGGCCTGGCTAACATCTATATCGCTTTCTGGCTGCCACAAAATATCTGGGTTAATTTTAAAGTCTTTGGGCTGACCGCCTTAACGCTGGTATTTACGCTGCTTAGCGGTATTTATATCTACCGGCACATGCCGCAGGACGAGAAATCCGCAAAATGACAATCGCCAATGAGTTAGCACAGGGTGAGCTGGTTTTACGGACTCTGGCGATGCCTGCCGATACCAACGCCAACGGCGACATTTTTGGCGGCTGGCTGATGTCACAAATGGATATGGGTGGGGCTATTCAGGCCAAAGAAATCGCGCAGGGTCGCGTAGTGACGGTGCGCGTCGACGGCATGACCTTCCTGCGGCCGGTCGCGGTGGGCGACGTCGTATGCTGTTATGCCCGCTGCATCAAACGCGGTACAACCTCGATCACGATTAACGTTGAAGTGTGGGTCAAGAAAGTGTCGTCGGAGCCGATTGGCCAGCGTTACAAAGCAACTGAAGCGTTATTTATCTATGTGGCGGTAGATAGCGACGGTAAACCACGACCGCTGCCAGCGGCGTGATCTATCGCCCGGCGCAGGCCGGGCGATGATAATCACATAAAGCCCAGCAGTGAAAAAAAGAAGTAGCCAATCACCAAAACTATGATGGGCGTAATGTATAACGGTATGATTTGCAGAAAGATCGTGTGGCGCGGCACCACAATGCGCGATTCGATTTGTTGCCGGGTCATCCCCTCTGCGCCCTTCGCCTTTTCAAGGATCATCTGGTCCTCAACCCCTTCACGCACGAAGCGCGCCTGACGGCTCATCCGCGCTCCGGATGCCTGTAGCGCCAGCCCAACGAAAATAAGCGCAAAGATAACCCAGAACATCAGATTAAGGCCGTGGCTGAACTGCGGCTGCGGCGAGTTAAACCAGAAGAAATTCAGGAACGGCGTGTTGAAACGCATCATTTCAATCATGACGTGGGCAAAGTCCAGCATCACGGCATTTATGCCCGCCTGCTTTTCGCTTTGCGCATACATAAATTTCAGCACTGAAATCAGGGTAGAAACGACTGCTGGAATAAAAATCACCCAACCGGCGATCCGTTTGATGATGGCGATGCGTCCAGCTTGTTGATACGTCATGGATTCCCCTTATAAAGACGCTTTGTTATCGCTGCTAATTCTACCCGCTGATACCCGATTTCGCCCGATTTTTAAAAGCAATGTGCTATAACAACCTCTGTATTGAAATGGAAACGACAGTCTGAATACTTTGCATTAGCGGATAAGCCCGCGCTGGCGCAGTGAAAAACGTATGCAAAGCGGGATGGACAGAACTCCTGAGGAGGGGTGCAATGACGACTCAGCGACAAATTCTTGCCGCAATTTTTGATATGGATGGCCTGCTCATTGATTCTGAACCTTTATGGGACCAGGCGGAACTGGAGGTGATGGCGGATCTTGGCGTCGACATTTCCCGGCGCAATGAGCTGCCGGATCTGCTGGGACTGCGGATCGATATGGTCGTGGCGTTATGGTATGACCAGCAGCCGTGGCGGGGGCCGGGGCGCGATGAGGTCACTGCACGCATTATACGCCGTACCATGGATCTGGTTGCCGATGCGCGTCCGCTGCTACCCGGCGTCCGTGAGGCCATTGCACTCTGTAAAGCTGAAGGGCTGAAAGTGGGTCTTGCTTCCGCATCACCGCTGCTAATGCTGGAAAATGTGCTGAGCATGTTTGACTTACGTGATGATTTTGATGCCCTCACCTCGGCCGAAAAACTGCCGTTCAGTAAACCGCACCCGCAAGTGTACCTCGACTGTGCAGCAAAATTAGGCGTCGACCCGCTTTGCTGCGTGACGCTGGAGGATTCTGTTAATGGCATGATTGCCACCAAAGCCGCGCGAATGCACTCAATTGTGGTACCGGCTGAAGAAACTGCGCACGATCCGCGCTATGCGCTGGCCGATGTTAAACTGCTTTCCTTAGTCGATTTAACCGCCGCGCATTTACGCCGTTAATTTCGTTGGGCATTCTTATTGAATGCCCTCTTGACCCCATCCTCACACCGCCACGTAAATTGTGACATTGAGTTACAACGTCACCTCTTTCGCATACTGTATAAAAACCCTATACTGGATGAAATAACAGTTTAGCGGGTCCACTATTTATCATGACGGCGGAAGGGCACCTTCTTTTTTCTATTGCCTGTGCGGTTTTTGCCAAAAACGCCGAGCTTACCCCTGTGCTCGCGCAGGGAGACTGGTGGCATATTATTCCGTCTGCCATTCTGACGTGTCTTTTGCCGGACATCGATCATCCGCAGTCATTTCTTGGGCAGCGCCTTCGCTGGATCTCAAAGCCCATCGCCCGGGCCTTTGGCCATCGTGGCTTCACTCACAGTTTATTAGCCGTTTTTTGCGGTCTGACAATTTGCTATTTTAAAGTCCCGGCAAGCTGGGTTATTCCGGCTGACGCCGTACAAGGGCTGGTACTGGGTTATCTGAGTCATATTCTTGCCGATATGCTGACGCCTGCCGGAGTGCCGTTGTTATGGCCCTGCCGCTGGCGCTTTCGTCTTCCCATCCTGGCGCCACGCAAAGGTAATCAGCTTGAACGCGTACTGTGTATGGCGCTATTTGCCTGGGCTATCTGGATGCCGCAGAATCTGCCAGATAGCAGCGCGGTACGCTGGTCATCAGGCGTGATCAATACGTTGCAAACCGGGTTTTATCGCTTAATTAACCAACCGTAAAGGTGATATATCAGGCGTTTTTATTCTTTAGCTATAAGCCATTCCATTTGGATATAAGACCCGTGTCACACTTCTGCTACTCTTGCGCCATCTGAGTCGGCGTTTCTAAGCCGACCATTATAAACAGGAGAACGGGGATGAATTTTCCATTGATAGCGAACATTATCGTGTTCGTCGTTTTGTTGTTTGTGCTGGGGCAAACCCGTCACAAACAGTGGAGTCTGGCAAAAAAAGTGCTGGCCGGTCTGGTACTGGGCGTGGTATTTGGCCTGGCGTTGCAGATGATTTATGGCGACGACAGTTCGGTACTGAAAAGCTCTATTCAGTGGTTCAATATCGTCGGTAATGGCTATGTTCAGCTGCTACAGATGATCGTGATGCCTCTGGTATTTGCCTCAATTCTGAGTGCCGTTGCCCGCCTGCATAACGCTGCACAGCTGGGTAAAATAAGCGTACTGACTATCGGCACCCTGCTCTTTACCACCCTTATTGCCGCGCTCGTCGGCGTGCTGGTCACCAACCTGTTCGGTCTTTCAGCCCAGGGGCTGGTTCAGGGCGTGGCGGAGACGGCGCGTCTGAGTGCCATTGAGAGTAACTATGCGGGGAAAGTGGCCGATCTGAGCGTGCCTCAGCTTATTCTCTCTTTTGTTCCGAAGAATCCTTTTGCCGATCTCACGGGTGCTAATCCCACCTCCATCATCAGCGTGGTAATTTTCGCCGCCTTCCTCGGCGTGGCGGCACTGAAGCTGCTGAAAGATGACGTTGCCAAAGGTCAGCGCGTATTAACCGCCATCGATACGCTGCAAAGCTGGGTAATGAAACTGGTCCGCCTGGTGATGCAGGTAACACCATACGGTGTGCTGGCGCTAATGACTAAAGTGGTGGCCGGTTCTAATTTGCAGGATATCATTAAGCTGGGAAGCTTTGTTGTCGCGTCCTATCTGGGCCTGGCCATTATGTTTGTGGTTCATGGCATTCTGCTGGGCGTAAACGGGGTCAGCCCGCTGCGCTATTTCCGCAAAGTATGGCCGGTACTCACGTTCGCCTTCACCAGCCGTTCCAGCGCAGCAAGCATTCCGCTGAATGTTGAAGCGCAAACGCGTCGTCTGGGCGTACCGGAATCCATAGCCAGCTTCTCAGCCTCGTTCGGTGCCACCATTGGTCAGAACGGCTGTGCCGGCCTGTACCCGGCGATGCTGGCGGTAATGGTTGCGCCTACCGTAGGTATTAACCCGTTAGATCCGATGTGGATTGCAACGCTTGTCGGCATTGTCACCGTGAGTTCTGCGGGGGTAGCCGGTGTGGGCGGTGGCGCGACGTTCGCCGCACTGATTGTCCTGCCGGCAATGGGACTTCCGGTTACGCTGGTGGCCCTGCTGATCTCTGTGGAACCGCTGATTGATATGGGTCGTACCGCACTGAATGTCAGCGGATCGATGACCGCCGGAACGCTTACCAGCCAGTGGCTGAAGCAGACGGATAAAAGCATTATGAACAGCGAAGAAGAAGTCGAGCTGGCTCATCGTTAAACGTCAGGCCGGGCGCTCTGCCCGGCTACAATGCCCCAGCCCGGTTCGCCGGGCGCATTCTATTTTACTCTGTAATATCTTCTTCCTGGCGCATCTGCGTCGCCCAGCGCTGCGCGGACTCAGGAATAGTAAACGCCTGAGAGCGTGCAAAAGTCTCGCCCGTAAACACGAACGCAACATATTTACCGCGTAAAATCCACACGTCCTGAAAACCCTCCATCTTGACCGCATGTTCAGGCGGCGCGGGTTCAATACGCGGCACGTAGCTGATGACAGGACGATTTTGTTGTCGAAGTGTTTTCATAAGCGGTTCATTCACTAAAAGGGCAGAAACAAAGAGACTATGATATCCGAAATTACCCTCTGGCGTCGCGTTGTTGAAAGATTGTGGCATTGAGTTTGCCTTAAGTCATACCTGGATCTGAGATTGTTCTATAGTTAGAGGGGTTTTTTACATTAAGAACGACCATTTTCAGAAATGAAAACAAGAGGCTTATGCAATGTCGAAAGATGATAAAAAGAGCAATAATCACACTTCTCCCGTTCATGATGAGAAACAATCACAACCAGGTCTGGACTCTCTGGCGCCACAGGATGGTTCCCATCAACCGGACCCTAAACCTACGGCCCCTGGCGAGCAGCCAACCGCCCCGGGCAGTCTGAAAGCCCCCGACGTTGAGAGTGACAAACTGACGGCGCTGGAGACTTTCCGTAAGGACAGTGAAAATCAGGCGCTGACTACCAATCAGGGCGTGAAAATTTCTGACGATCAAAACTCACTGCGTGCCGGAAACCGTGGGCCAACGCTGCTGGAAGACTTTATCCTGCGCGAAAAAATCACCCATTTTGACCATGAGCGTATTCCTGAGCGTATCGTTCACGCCCGCGGTTCTGCGGCGCATGGGTACTTCCAGCCTTATAAAGATCTCAGTGATATCTCTAAAGCTGACTTTCTCAGCGATCCGCAAAAGAAAACGCCGGTATTTGTGCGTTTTTCAACCGTCCAGGGCGGCGCGGGATCGGCTGATACCGTGCGTGATATCCGTGGCTTCGCGACGAAATTTTACACTGAAGAAGGCATCTTCGATTTAGTGGGTAACAATACGCCGGTATTTTTTATTCAGGATGCGCATAAATTCCCGGATTTTGTCCATGCGGTAAAACCTGAGCCACACTGGGCGATCCCGCAGGGTGCCTCAGCCCATGATACCTTCTGGGATTACATCTCGCTGCAACCTGAAACCCTGCACAATGTTATCTGGGCGATGTCAGACCGTGGCCTGCCGCGCAGCCTGCGCACCATGGAAGGCTTTGGCATTCATACTTTCCGACTGATTAATGCCGAAGGTAAAGCCACATTTGTACGTTTTCACTGGAAACCGGTGGCCGGTAAAGCATCCATGGTCTGGGACGAATCACAAAAACTGATTGGTCGCGACCCTGACTTCCATCGCCGCGAGCTGTGGGAATCTATCGAGGCAGGTAATTACCCGGAATTCGAACTGGGCTTCCAGTTGATCCCGGAGGAAGACGAGTTTAAATTTGATTTCGATCTTCTCGACCCGACTAAACTGATCCCTGAAGAACTGGTCCCGGTACAGCTGGTCGGTAAAATGGTACTGAACCGTAACCCGGACAACTTCTTTGCCGAAAACGAGCAGGTCGCCTTTCATCCGGGTCATATTGTGCCGGGCATCGATTTTACTAACGATCCGCTACTTCAGGGGCGTTTATTCTCCTATACCGATACGCAGATCAGCCGCCTCGGTGGGCCAAACTTCCACGAAATCCCGATTAACCGCCCGACCTGCCCGTATCATAATTTCCAGCGTGACGGGATGCACCGCATGGATATTGATACCAATCCGGCGAACTACGAACCGAACTCAATTAACGATAACTGGCCGCGTGAGACGCCGCCTGCGGCTAAACGCGGCGGTTTTGAGAGTTATCAGGAGCGTGTTGACGGAAACAAAGTGCGTGAGCGCAGCCCGTCATTTAATGAGTACTACTCTCATCCGCGCCTGTTCTGGAACAGCCAGACGCCGTTTGAGCAACAGCATATCATTGATGCCTTTAGCTTTGAGCTAGGCAAAGTTGCCCGTCCGTATATCCGCGAGCGGGTGGTCGATCAACTGGTACGCATCGATCTTAAACTGGCACAGGCAGTTGCAGAAAATCTGGGGCTGACCCTGACGGATGAGCAACTTGCGGTTACGCCGCCTGCGGATGTTAACGGTCTGAAAAAAGATGCCTCCTTAAGCCTGTACGCCATCCCGGGCGGTAGCGTTAAGGGTCGCGTGGTAGGTGTGCTGCTAAACGACAAGGTAAAGGCGGCCGACCTGCTGACTCTGTTAAAAGGACTGAAAGCGGAAGGTATCCACGCCAAACTGCTTTATTCCCGCATGGGCGAGATCCAAGCCGACGATGGCTCAGCGATTAACATTATGGCGACCTTCGCCGGTGCGCCATCACTGACGGTAGATGCAGTCATTGTCCCTGGCGGCGATTTAAGCAGCTTGAAAGCCAGCGGAGATGCAAATTACTATCTGCTGGAAGCGTATAAGCACCTCAAGCCTATCGTTCTGGCAGGCGATGCTCGCCAGTTCAAGACGATCCTGAATGTGGATGCGCAGGGTGAAGAGGGAATTGTTGAAGCTGACGCTATTTCTGCGGCGACAGTAAAAGAACTTATTACTCTGCTCGCGGCGCATCGGGTCTGGTCCCGTAGCAGCAAAATCGCCACTATTCCGGCATAAGATACCTTCTGGTGCACAAAAAACCGCAGCGCGGATGCTGCGGTTTTATTTTTTTATAAATCGCTAAAATTTGCTGGCGTAAAGCCGCGTGCGGTAATCGCCGCTTTCAGCGTTGGCGCGGTCAGAACGGCAAATTCATCCAGCCGTGGCATACAGTATTGACTCTCCTGAAGTGCTTTATCGATAAAAGCCGGATGACACATCACTTCCAGCGAGGTATCACCGCGCGCTATAGCCCGATCCAGAATATCAATAAAAAACGTTTCGCTGACGTTCTGCGCATAGAAATCGCTGGCGAATCCCTCACTGCTGCGCTCATCACTGAGCGCCAGCCGGTGCTTTGCCACTACCTCACGATCAATACGTACTGGCAGTCCTTTTTCCAGGGCGAATTTCACCACTACCGGATAAATTTGTGGGATCAAGTGAACATGATGATGGCTATCAATATGGGTCGGAGCACGGCCAAAAACAGCTAAAAAGCGCTGATATTGACAGGCCAGCTCACGTTCAACTTCATGCAAATCCAGCGCGCCCTGCTCTGCCACTTCCCAGATCCATTTGCCGAGCATTCCGTCGCGGGTTAGCGATGGCATATTCGTCAGAGGGCGACCGAAGCTCAGAACGAAATGCATTCCTACTCCAAGTTCAGGACAGCGAGCGCTCAGCTCAGCGGCATGTTCCACCGCTGGAGCGTTCATCATGGCGGTGGTAGAGGTCACCACGCCATTACGCGCAGCCTCAATCACACCATAATTCACGCCTTTGCTTAGCCCAAAATCATCAGCATTAACGATTAACAGACGTTTCATGAGGTGCCTCCTGTGGTGCGTTAAGCGCGGCAATGGCCGTGGCGAATTGCGGAAGATGTTGCTGATGCGCCAGCAGCAACTCACGCACCAGTACTTCTGCATCATTATCGGAACGCATTAGCGGATTTACATTCAGTGCCAGCAGCGCGTCGTTGAATTCCCCACTAAGTGCCGCCTTACTGGCTGCGATCTCAAAGCATTTGATCGAATAAATCAGGCCCATGACTTTTTCATCGAAATGGGTAATACGCGGGTGCGGCGTTGCGCCGTCACTGCCAAGCAGGCAGGTCATCTCAACAGTCCAGTCCGACGGAATATTTTGCACGCTGCCCTGATGCGGAATATTGATGTAGTGCTCAGTGTGCTTATCATTGTAAATGGCGTTTATAACTTCACAGGCTGCATCTGAATAGTAGGCACCGCCACGCTGTTCCAGCTCCGTCGGTTTGGTGTCCAGGGAGGGGTCTTTATATAACTCGAAAAGCTTTTTTTCGAGCTGCTGTACCACCTGAGCGCGGGCACCGCCTTTATAAAACTCAGCCATTTCAATCGCTAACATCTCTTTATGTTTGAAATAGTACTGCAAATAAGAGCACGGCAGCAAATTGAGCGCCCGGATCAGTCCCTCATTAAACGGCAGGCCAAAGATATTTTTGACGGTTTTTGCCTTCAGGGTGCCGGATGCCACGCCGTCAATCAGCTCGGCAAAACGCGACTGGCCGTTCACCAGCACGTCTTTAATAAAGACCATGTGGTTAAGACCAAAGAGATCGACAGACAGATCGTCGCTTTCTTCCAGTTTTAGTACATCGCGGACAAACATTTTCATCCCGATGGGCACATTACAAACGCCAATAAAGCGTTTAAAATTGGTGTGGCGGTATACGGCTTCCGTAACCATCCCGGCCGGGTTGGTAAAGTTAATAATCCATGCCTGCGGGCAAATTTCTTCAACATCTTTAATGATGTCGAAAATAACCGGGATAGTACGCAGACCTTTAAATAAACCGCCGGCACCGTTGGTTTCCTGCCCCAGATAGCCGTGACTTAACGGGATACTTTCATCCTTTTCACGTGCTTTAAGCTGGCCAACGCGGAGTTGGGTTGTTACAAAGTCGGCACCCTGTAGCGCCTGACGACGATCCAGCGTCTTGAACACTTTCAGCGGCACACCGGCTTTTTCGACCATTCGTTGACACAGGGCATGAATAATATCGAGTTTCTCCTGCCCCTCTTCTACATCGACCAGCCATAGTTCGCTGACCGGTAATTCATCATAGCGTTTAATAAAACCTTCAAGTAATTCCGGGGTATAGCTGCTGCCACCACCAATGGTGACCACTTTTAACGTTTTCATATAAACTCCCGTCCAGTAAATGATTACTGTCGCTTAATTATTTCACGGAACCCATTATTCATGGATTGAAATTAATATAAAAATTCAGACGATGATTATTCGCTTTCAGAAAAGCGTTACGTTTACTGACTACAGTGTTGCTTACGATACGAGCCTGGCGTAAACGCGGTTAATTTCTTAAATGTTTTAATAAAAATACAGGGACTGCTGAATCCGGAATCATAAGCGATATCGGCTACCGAGAAATTAGTCGTTTCCAGCTGCTTCTTGCAGAAATTAATTCGGATCTCATTAATAATTTGCACTGGTGTTTTATTATAGTATTTCTGCGTAGAGCGCGTCAGATAAGCCTGGCTCTTGCCTGAAACCGTAATCATTTTCTCCAGCGCATTCTCACCAAACATGGCTTTATCATGCATTTCTTTTACCGTTCGCCTGAGCCATACGGGTATATCATCATCTTCTATTTGCTCTTTAAAATGCTGTAAGCGGTTGACGACATAAAAAGCCAGTAGCTTGTTAAACTCATCAAATTCATTATCGCAAAAGTCCAGCGAGGCGATCACCGATTCGATGTAGGTCAGAAATTGCTTCTGTATATGATATTTTTGTGACGCCACGAAGCAAAACGGCAACAGGTAAAGATAGTGCTCATCGAAGAACGAACGGCGGATCCCCATATTTAAAATACGCGTCATGCCAAAATCATAAAACGTCTGATGATGAGAGCCGACGGGAATAAAGACAAAATCACCTCTCTCCAGCAGTACACGTTTGCCGTTGATCTCCTGATAGCAGCTTCCGGTCAGGACAATGGTAAACTCGTAATAGTCGTGCTGATGTAATCCACTCACGCTCTCTACCTTATCAAATATGAACATATGAAAATCTTCATTGTTCATAAACTGGCTTGCGCGTACCGTTTTGATTTCCATCGCACTCTCCTGTTGCCCGGTCGTCATGGTAGCCTATTGCATTTTCTGATGTAGCTCAATCAGTTCGGCAATCAGCTCGCGTGCCAGCATGGAGGTCATCAGGTGATCCTGAGCATGTACCAGCACCAGGCTTACTTTCATTTTCCCCAGCCCCTGATCGCTTTCAATCAGTTGAGTCTGTACCCGATGCGCCTCATTGAGCGCCAGGCGCGATTGCGCCATCATCTCATGCGCGGCAACAAAATCGCCCTGCTTCGCTTTTTTAAGCGCTGCGTACGCCTGGCTACGCGCGGAACCAGAATTAATAATCAGCCCCATCACCACTTCTTCCAGTTCATCAGCTTCGGTATCAGTATCTACAATCTCTTCTACGTCAAACATACTCTTTTCCTTTACGTCAGGAGCGGGGGTATCCCGCTCCTCGTGGGATTAAAATGACAGTGCGTTTTTAATATCTTCTTCGCTTTCTTCTTCCTCGATCGCGGCCTGTGCTTTGTTGGAGATGATAACGAATGGCAGATAACACAGGGTGGCAACCCCAAGGTTGAATAACGCCAGAATAAGTGCGCCGATACTGCCGTTAGAGTTAAAGAACGCGCCGAGCCCAGGCGGCATAGTCCATGGGGCAAAGTTCGTTGAGGGTGGAATCAGATGCAGTGAATACGCTGCCAGCGTGATACCGGCCAGAATCGGTTGAATAAGGACAAAGGGGATTAACATCAGCGGGTTCATGATGATTGGCATGCCGAACAAAATCGGTTCGTTAATATTGAATAACCCTGATGGCAACGCCAGCTTCGCCACCTGACGGTGATCGGCACGACGTGAAGCGATAAAAATGGCGAAGATAAGACCCAGTGTGGCCCCCGTCCCCCCGAGGAAGATATAGGATTCAAGCATTGGCCCGGTCCAGAAATGGAAGGACTTACCGGCTGCAATAGCCGCTTCAACTGAACCAAACTGAGTGTAGGTCGCCATGTTTTCCATGCCCCACGGCCCCAGGATACCGCTGTTGAGCGCGGTCAGCGCCAGCCCACCGTGAACGCCAAAGAACCACAGCAGCGCGTTGAATATCACGTATACCCAGCCCACTACGCTCCCCATGGACGCCAGCGGTTTAGAGACGCCGTCCATAATGAGTTGATGGAAGTTGCTGCCGATAAGGGTCAGGCCCCAGGCAACAAAGCCCATAATGAGCAGAATAATAAAGCCTGGAATGAGTGCAGAAAAAGATCGGGAAACGGAGGCCGGCACGCTGTCCGGCAATTTAATCACCCAGTTGCGGCGGACAATAAAGGTGAACATTTCTGCTACCACCAGACCAATAATGATACCGGAGATAACGTTTTGTCCACCCAGCCAGTTAGCGCCAACGGCGTAGGCTTCCCCCACGCTAAACGGCGTGACGGTCATAAAGGCGGCTATAGACAGTAAGCCTGCCGCCAGCGGATCGACTTTTCGTTCTTCTGCCAGCGCCATACCAATAAAGAACGGTGTCATCAGTGACATAATACCCAGCGTACCGTTATAGACGCTGCCACCAATAACCTTAAATCCATCTAATGTGTGAATTGTCGATGCGTCAAGTCTTATACCCAATGAATAAAAAAACGATCCCTGTCCAAAACTTAAGAACACGTTATTAATTAGAACAAACATTGCACCGGCAAGCGTCAGCGGCATTAAACGAATAAAGCCATTCTTGATTGCATTAACATGGACTTGCTTGCCCAATTTCACAGCAAAGGGAAGGAGAACCCTTTCAAGTGAATCAATCGCTCTGCTCATAAATAGCATCCTGTAATGCCGCAATAAAATACTGCGGCGATGAAATGTGAAATTACTCTTTGACGGGAAAAATAAATAAAATTAATGCACTGCTGCTTTTTTAATTGCGGCAACGGCAGATTTTAACACACCCAATCCATCAACCTTGCCATACAAAATAGAGTCAATAACTTCAACAGGCTTACCAGGAACAGCTTTTTGAATATCCGCTAACATATAAGAAATTTGTGGGCCGAGTAAAATGGCATCTGCCTCAGGACCTTTATCTGCGGCCAGCGACTCGGGGAAGGCCTCTATTATCACCGGTACTTCATATTTTTCTGCCTGAGCACGCATTTTGGATACCAGCAGCGAAGTGGACATCCCTGCGGAACAAAACAAATAAATTCTTTTCTTCTCCATAAAACCCTCCATAATTTTACGAACAAACATTATGCGTCGAATTATTAATCTGATTCGCCATCACTGGCAATAGTAAATGATATTGCGGTGCCTGAACGAAGTATACGATTTTCGACAAGAGGATGATAATGCGTGAGACACATAAATTGTCTCCCATTGACCTGTGGCTTTGACAGCCCTCACATTTCGACCAAATAATTCGCGTCGTTAAAAAAGCCGGGGAGCCAAAATTTTAAGGAAATACTAAAAAGCAGAAACCGGCATGTGCGCCGGTTTCTGCTTTTGTCCTGGGCAGGAAGAGAGACTTACTGCTTTGGAGCCTGAGGATCGGTGTCGTATTCGGCACAGGTCTGGTAACCAGAGTTGAGCACGCGACCCGCATCATCCAGCGCCACAAAATAGGTTTCTGCTTTACCATCACGTTGACCCAGGATATAGGTCTGACAAGTACCACGAGCATGAACCATTGACACTTCAGAAGAAGGACGGCCGGCAATCTGCTGCACCTGCTGGCGTGTCATCCCTTTCTTAATATCTTTAACCACCGGCTGTGTGAATTGGTCTTTAGTACGATCGTAGGCGGTACAACCCGCCAACATGGTCAGTACTGCCGCTGCACTTAAAATTCCTGCTACATTCTTATTCATATTCCGTCCTCTTGTTTATCAGCGTGTTATAAGCCTGGAATAGATATCCGGATTTATCAACCTGACGGTGAAAATCTCCGGTCTTTCGGAAAAATCCTTAATAAACAGCGGATGAGGCCGAAAATGCATCAATTAGCTCACACTCGCCGCCCAGATGTTGTCGTTTTAGCGCTGAGGAGGTAGGTTTAAGGTATCGTCCAGAATTGTTGATGACCTGATTACATTTACTTACGGGGGTGACATGGCTCTGCAACAAGACATTATTCGTACGCTAGGCGTTAAACCACAAATTGATGCGCAGGAAGAGATTCGCCGCAGCATCGATTTTCTTAAGTCCTATCTAACGACCTATCCCTTTATTAAAACGCTGGTACTGGGGATCAGCGGCGGCCAGGATTCGACGCTTGCCGGAAAACTGAGTCAATTAGCCATCAGTGAACTGCGGGCAGAAGGCGGCGCTGACGATCTGCAATTTATCTCAGTCCGTCTGCCTTATGGCGTGCAGGCTGATGAACAGGATTGCCAGGATGCCATTGCTTTTATTCAGCCCGATCGCGTGCTGACGGTCAATATCAAAGGCGCAGTGCTGGCCAGCGAGCAGGCACTGCGTGAGGCAGGTATTGAATTGAGCGACTTTGTCCGCGGTAATGAAAAAGCTCGCGAACGCATGAAAGCACAATACAGTATCGCGGGAATGACTAAAGGTGTGGTGGTCGGTACTGACCATGCCGCAGAAGCACTGACCGGTTTTTTCACCAAGTATGGCGATGGCGGCACGGATATTAACCCGCTGTTTCGCCTGAATAAACGTCAGGGTAAACAGCTGCTGGCCCAGCTGGGCTGCCCGGAGCATCTGTATAAAAAACTGCCGACAGCCGACCTGGAAGATGACAGGCCATCGCTGCCAGATGAAGCCGCACTTGGCGTAACCTATGAAGATATTGATAATTATCTTGAGGGCAAAGCCGTCGATGAAGGGACATCACGCATTATTGAAGGCTGGTATCTGAAGACTGAACATAAGCGTCGCCCGCCAATCACCGTATTTGACGATTTCTGGAAAAAATAATCGCCGCCGGGTCATGATGTGACCCGGCCTTGCATTTTGCCTCTTTTTTCGCCAGGTTTATCTTGCTACACTGTATGTGTAAACAGTATCAGGAGTTAATGTGGCCAGGCGTCCTTCTGCCCCGCGTCTCAATTATGAGACATCGGCAATTTATGAGTATCCCGAACATTTACGCCCCTGGCTTGAGGCTCTGCCCAAACTGCCCGGGGTGTATTTTTTCCATGGTGAAAGCGAAGCAATGCCGCTTTATATAGGCAAAAGCATTAATATTCGCAGCCGCGTGCTGTCACATTTACGTACGCCTGCGGAAGCCGCCATGCTGCGCCAGTCCAGACGGATCACCTGGATCCGTACGGCGGGTGAAGTCGGTGCGCTGCTGCTGGAAGCGCAGCTGATCAAGGAGCAGCAGCCGCTATTCAATAAACGCCTGCGCCGCAATCGCCAGCTCTGCTCCCTGCTCATGGTGGACGGTAAACCGCAGGTCGTTTACGCCCGCGACGTTGACTTTTCTCACCAGCCCGGCCTGTACGGTCTTTTTGCCAACCGTCGTACCGCGCTGGGTGCGCTGCAAAGTATCGCCGATCAGCACAAGCTCTGTTATGGCCTGCTCGGTCTGGAGTCGGTTACGCGTGGACGCGCCTGCTTTCGTTCCGCTCTGGGCCGCTGTGCCGGCGCCTGCTGCGGCAAAGAAAGTAGTGAAGAGCATAATCAGCGGTTGCAGGAGGCGCTGGTGCGTCTGCAGGTCGTTTGCTGGCCGTGGCAAGGTCCGGTGGCGATGAAAGAAAGCGGCCCGGATATGACCCAGTATCATATTATTGATAACTGGCTATGGCTGGGGTCGGTTAACAGCCCCGACGAGGCGTCCTCACTGCTACGAACGCCTGCCGGGTTCGATCAGGACGGCTATAAAATTCTCTGCAAACCGCTGATCGCGGGTAATTATGACATCAGTGAGTTAGTGTCCCGGTAGCCAGGTTATTTCGCTAAACAAAAGCTGTCCTTCATTTTTTAGCAGCCGCAGCGTATGGCAACCCTCCTGCCAGTATGCGCCCTGCTCGGCGGTAAGCAGTTTGTCGCCGAGCTGCCAGGCTCCCGTCAGCACAAATACCACACCACCGCGTGAGCCGAAAGTAGTAAACGATCGATCGGCTACCCGCACTTTCGCCTGACAGCGGTCGCGGCGGGTGATCACGTTAAAATCCATCGACATGCGCCCTTGCGTAAGATGCGCGCGTACCGCCTGCTCGCCGGAAAAGCGAAACGGCTGAAACTGGCGCAGCGTATGACGAAATTCGCCTCCTGCATCCAGGGTCATCTCTCCGCCTTCAAGCAGCGTAATGACTCGCTCGGTGCCCGGGAAAACGGCAAATTCGCCATTGGCTGCAATTGAGGCGATACTCGCGCGCCAGTTGAAATCGCGGGTTGCGGGCGGAAAGCAACACAGTTCGCGCGTTTCACCGGCACCGTTGCGCCATAAATTAACCGGCATTTTGCGCATATCAAAATAATCCATCATCACTCCTGAAAGGCACCGTCGATTTGCCATTCCGCCGGGGATGCGCGGTGGCATATTGTTATCAGATCAGGGTCAATTATCGGCAGCAAAGCAGCTGGCCTTAGCAATACCTTATGGCGAAATGAAAAAAAAATGCCAATAAAATGAAGAAGGTCCGCTTTCAGGCGAAAAAATGTTGTGGTAACAGGCAGGATCCAGTCATAAAAAAACCGCCGGGCCTGCCCACCGCCCGTAAGGCTATGGACAAGACCGGCGGTCTTGAATGTTGTCGGCTGAATTATTCAGCTGGCGGGGTCATTTTACCGTCTTGCGCATGATGTTCTGTCAGACGCTTCTCAAAATTAGCATTAAATTGCTTCTTCTGTTCCGGGGTCAGAATGTTATAGATTTTGTTCTGAGCTTCCATTCGGGCCAGGATTTGTGATTTGTGCTGGGCCGCCATTTTGTCGATTTGCGCTTCAGCCTTCGCTTTGTCGAAGCTATCGCTGGCAATCAACGCATGGTTTGCCCGCAGCTCTTCAACCGGCGGACGCTTCATTTCGCTGCGCTGGGCTTTCATGATGTCGCGAACCTGCTGTTTCTGCGCATCGGTCAGATTCAAATCTTTAAACATCATATCGTGATGCGGTCCCATCGGACCTTTATGCTGCGGCGCAGTTTTCACTGCGGTCGGTGCTGCAGTGGTATCCGCCGCGTGGGCCAGATTAGCCGCACCAAAAGCCAGAGTAGAAGCAACAAACAAAGCAGTTAATTTACGCATGGTTTTATCCTTTCTTTCAGTTATTCTTTCGGCTGTTTGCCGTGTTGACGATATTAACTGTACGCGCTTTATCGTCAATAAATCAGTGTAAGAGTAAAGCATTGAAAGTGAAAAAAGCAATTTTTCATCAATTATGGAGGAAATATGAAAAAAAGATGGAGAACAATAACAAAAATAGTTAATTGACTGATTAAGAAGGCATTGTGCAGAAGTATAAATTAACGCAGATTAATAATAAAGCATTTTACCAGGATAAATCTGTATAACTCATGGCGGATGATTTCGGCCATGAATAATTAATTCATGGCCGGGTAAATTTTAATCGGGCGCAGGTATTCGTTGTAACATTAAACCCGCCCGTAATCCCGGTGCGACGTCAGGATTAGGGAATAAAACATACTCTTCAACGTCGCCAACGTGCCAGGCATATTCTCCCTCCTCCGCCAGAAGCGTACCGGGGGCAAAGGGAGTGAAATTCAGCGTTTGAGCCGACATGTGCAGTGTAAATCTGGCATCTTGACGGGTGATTTGCTGTACCACCTGATAGCACAGCGGCGGTGAACAATCCTGTTCCGCCATTTCCCCGCCGAGCAGTCGGGCCAGTGCCCGGCCAGTGGTGGCAAACAGCGAGAGATCGTTCTCACCAAACGGCAGCGCCTTACCCAGTTCAAGCGTGCACGCCTGTGCGGCAAAGTGTTCTGCACTGAAATGGGTGAAGGTGCCGCCCGGATGTTGGTGAAAGACCAGCGCTTCCAGACCTGCCGCCGCCAGCCACTGTAAAAAAGAGGTATCCCAGGGTGCGGCTCGTGCGGGCAGGACACCAAAGCGCAGATGATGTGAACCGCGGATTGCAGTATGCAAGTCCAGATGCCAGCATCGTGCCCGCTCATCCTCCTGAAAGAAACGACTGACCGTTTCTTCAAGCCGTACGGCGCGCACCGTTTCATCAGAGTGCGGAAACTGCTGCCAGCGGCCACCAAACATGCGATTAAGATCGGCTGCCAGATAGCGTTTACCCAGCCGCAGCGCGGCTGGATTACCAAGAATCACCAGCAGTCGCCAGCGCAGAGTAATCTCCCCGGCAAACAGCGCCTTCAGCAACTGATCCACTATTTCAACCGGCGCAGTTTCATTGCCGTGAATACCGGCAGAGAGTACCAGCGCCTGCGATACCGGGAGATGCGGCGTTAACTCGACGATCCCCTCCCCCAGCCAGCGCCAGTGAAAATGCGGCGTTTCGCCCCGTGTTGCCAGCGGTGGCGCATCAGCCAGCGTTGCTGCCAAAAGATGCTTCATATCGACCTCGTTTACTGCTGGAAAGGATAGACCGAGCCGAGATGCAGAATGCGGGTCAGAGCATCAAGCGCCTCCCGCCCTTCACGCAGCAACTGGGGATCGGCCAGATCTGCCTGCACTAAACGATCGCGGTAGTAGCGGTCTACCCAGTGATTAAGCGTGTCAAAAAGTGCGTCATTCATCATTACCGCCGGATTCACCTGTTGTTGCTCCTCTTGCGTCAATACTACCCGCAAACGCAAACAGGCCGGGCCGCCGCCGTTAGCCATGCTTTCACGCAGATCAAATACCTTAAGTTCACCGATCGGGTTGTCTTCTGCCAGCAGCCGATTCAGATAGCGCCAGACGCGCGGATGGTGCCGGGCTTCAGAGGGCAGGACCAGCATCATCGATCCGTCGGCTTTGCTCAGAAGCTGACTGTTGAAAAGATACGTTGCTACCGCCTCATCAACGCTCACATCACTGGCAGCGACCTGAAGCGGCGTAAACCCGTCTATTTTTTGCTGTAGTGTCGTCATAAGCGCAGGTTGATCGACAAATGCCTGTTCATGGCAGAAAAGAACCTGACGATTGCTGACGGCAATAACATCATTATGGAAAACGCCGCTATCGATCACCTGCGGATTTTGCCGGGCAAAGATCGCTTGCTGAGGATTAACCTGATTCAGCCGGGCGACGGCCTGACTGGCTTCCAGCGTCTGTCGCGCCGGATAGCGTTCCGGGCGAGCGACACCGCCCTCTTCACGACCATAGACAAAAAGCTGAATACCCGCCTTCCCGTAGTCGCCCCCGAGACGATTATGGTTGGCTGCACCTTCATCGCCGAACAGCGCCACCTGCGGCAGGGCCGCATGAATGGCGAATCGGGACGTATCGGGAAAAATAGCGCGCAGCAGCGCCCCGGTGGTCGGCGCTTCACTGGCACGATGAAATTTATTGTTCAGATTAGCGACGGTCAGATGAACTTTGCCATCAAGCGCATCGGCTGAGGGACATACGGTCGCCGCGTTAGCCACCCACATTGACGACGCGGAACTGACAGAAGACAGAAGTCCCGGAGCCTGAGACGCCACGGCTTGCAGGATCTGCTCGTCACTACCGCTAAACCCCAGCTGTCGTAGCAGCGGAATATTCGGCCTCTCCTGCGGCGGGATCACTGCCTGCATAAACCCGGCATCTGCCAGGGCTTTCATTTTTAACAGTCCCTGCTTCGCCGCCAGCTTAGGGTTGGAAAGCTGGAGACGATGTTTCGTTGAGGCCTGATTGCCAAAAGAAAGACCGGCGTAGTGGTGCGTTGGCCCCACCAGTCCGTCAAAATTGACTTCACGGGCGCTCATGATTGCACCCCGCCATCAAAATGCAGCCCCGGACTCAGGGTGGCAGGCATCGCTGGCGCAGGTGACTCAAGGCTTGCCATTGGCCACGCACAGTAATCTGCGGCATACCACGCCCCGGGGCGATGATTACCGGAGGCTCCGACGCCGCCAAACGGTGCGGTGCTGGCAGCCCCGGTCAGCGGTTTATTCCAGTTAACGATCCCGGCCCGGGCTTCCAGCACAAGCTGCCCGAATTTCTGCCGTTCAGAAGAGATTAGCCCGCAGGCCAGGCCGTAGCGGGTAGCATTCGCCATGCGGATGGCCTCATCAAAATCGTCATATCGCCAGACGCACAATAAGGGACCGAAGACTTCTTCGTCCGGAATATCGCGCGCGCCGGTAACATCGATGATCCCCGGCGTCAGCAGCGATGTGCCAGGCTGCAACAGACGAGGTTCCAGCAGCGTCACGCCGCCTTTTTCGACATGCTGACGCCATGCCAGCAGCACGTTTTGTGCTGCCTGTTCAGAGATTAGTCCCCCCATAAAAGGCTGAGGCTGTGCATTCCACATGCCTGGCGTGAGGCGCCCGGCGATCTCAAGCAGCCTGGAGAGGAAACGATCGCCCTGCTCACCGCGCCTGACCAGCAGACGGCGGGCGCAGGTACAGCGCTGCCCGGCGGTGATAAACGCTGACTGAACGGTCAGATGTACCGCCGCGTCGATATCCACCGGATCATCAACAATGAGCGGATTGTTACCGCCCATCTCAAGAGCAAGGATTTTTTGCGGCTGTCCGGCCAGTTGATGATGCAGTTGCGCGCCGGTGGCTGAACTACCGGTAAATAGCAGGCCGTCAATCACTGCAAGCTGGCTTAAGGCCATGCCGGTTTCCCGCCCGCCCTGCACCAGATTAATGACGCCAGGCGGTATACCCGCCGCCTCCCACAGTTTAACCACCGCCTCGCCGCTGCCCGGAGTCAGTTCACTGGGTTTGAAAATTAGCGTATTGCCTGCCAGCAGCGCCGGAACAATATGCCCGTTAGGCAAATGTCCGGGGAAATTATAGGGGCCAAAAACCGCCAGCACACCGTGCGGTCGATGGCGGAGTGTCGCTTCACCGTCTGCTAATTCGCTGCGCTGCTCGCCGGTGCGGGCGTGATACGATTTTATTGAGATGGCGATTTTGTTGATCATCGCCGCCACCTCGGTCGCAGCTTCCCAGCGGGGTTTGCCGGTTTCAAGAGCAATGGTATCGGTCAGCGACGCCTTGTGGCTTTCCAGCAGGGATGCAAATTTTTCAACTATCTCCTGGCGAACACTCAAAGGATGTCGCGCCCAGCCTGGAAATGCCGCTCGCGCCGCCTCTCCCGCCAGTCGAACCTGTTCAGCATCGGCATCGTAACCGTGCCATACCACCTCATCCGATACCGGATTGGTCTTAACGCGTCTTTCTCCGCGACCGGTTTCCCAGCTGCCATTAATCCACTGGCTCATGATTTTTTCTCCTCAGCGCACAGACGTACCAGTCGTACCCGATCGCCGGCATGGCATTTAAGGGCATCCATTTGGGCTGCGGTCAGGATCAGCCGCTCACACTGCGGATCGGCGGCAATTAACATGGCGCGGAACTGGTGATATTGCTCATTGGCGACCAGACAGAGCGGAAATTCCCCTGCCGCAGGCTGACCTTCCGACACCTCGACCAGCCGACTTTTGCGAATGGCGCGCACGCGGTCGATATCACATTCCAGGGTCGGGCCACCGTCAAAAATATCGATATAATCCCGATAGCGAAATCCCTCTTTTTCCAGCACCGCGCGGGCGGGCGCCGTCTGAGGATGAACCTCACCAATTACCGCTCGTGCTTCAGGCGGCAGGAAATCGGTATAAATAGGATGTTTGGGCATCAGTTCGGCGATAAAGGCTTTTTGCCCGGTGCCGCACAGGTAATCGGCACGGGAGAATGCCATGGAGAAAAAGCGCTTGCCGAGGGCCTCCCAGAAAGGTGAATAGCCGCTCTCGTCAATCACGCCGCGCATTTCTGCCACCACTTTGTCGTTAAAGCGATCGCGAAATGCTGCCATAAACAGAAAACGCGATTTTGAGAGCAGGTAGCCATTGCTGCCGTTGCGCCAGGCGGGGTCGAGAAACAGGGTACATAACTCGCTGCTGCCGGTGTGATCGTTACTGAGGAACAGGGTGGGTAGCGCATTATAGACGTTCAGCTCTTTTGAGGCGTGAACCAGCGTCCCGACGCGGTAGTTGTACCATGGATCGTTTAACCCAACCGCCACCTCAATGGCGCAAATCCCGGCGACTGTGCCGCTGTCGGTGTCTTCCAGCACAAAAACATAACCCTGGTCGCCACGGTCAATGTTGTCTTGCCAGGTATTGAGAGAACGTTCAACCCGCGCCGAGAGCGTAGCTTCATCGGCTGGGAGCGACGTCAGCCCGCCGCCGGTTTGCCCGGCAAGCGCCACCAGCGCCGATAAATCGTCGTGGGTGACCGGACGAATGATCATCATGATGAACCTCCTGAGACGAAGCGTTCACAGGCGCGGGCAAAGCGGTCGAGACCGGCGGTCATTTCTGCCTCGCTGATAATCAGCGCGGGAGCAAAACGGATAACCTGACTCCCGGCAATTAACACCATCACGCCTTCTTCTGCTGCCAGGATGCTGAGCTCTTTAGCCCGTCCGGCGTAGCGCGGATCGAGCACGCAGCCAATCAATAAACCCAGGCCCCGGATCTCGTTAAACAGGCCGGTTTGCTGGCTGATGGCCTGCAAGCGTTCACAGAACCACTGGTGCCGCTGTTTGACACCGGTTAACACCTCCTGACGATTAATCAGATCCAGGACTTCACCGGCTACCGCGCTTGCCAGCGGATTGCCGCCGTAGGTGGTGCCGTGGGTGCCAACCGTCATGACGCTGGCACAGGCCTCAGTCGCCAGCAGCGCCCCGATCGGAAAGCCACCACCCAACGCTTTGGCGGTGGTCAGTAAATCCGGGGTTACGCCGTAGTGCATATAGGCATACAGCTCACCCGTCCGCCCAACGCCTGACTGCACTTCATCAAAAATCAGCAGCGCCTGATGGCGATCGCACAGATCCCGCAGGCCGCGTAAGAAAGCCGGTTCGGCAGGCACCACGCCGCCCTCACCCTGAATAGGCTCGACAATGACCGCGCAGGTGTCGTCGTTGATCAGCGCACGCGCGGATTGCAAGTCATTGAAGACTGCGTGGCGGATATCCGGCGGCAATGGGGCAAAGTCGCGTGAGTAGGCGGGTTGACCGCCGGCAGAAACGGTAAACAGGGTGCGGCCGTGAAAAGCGTTATTAAACGCCACGATGCCGCTTTTGTGGGGACCACTGCGATCGTGAGCATATTTGCGCGCCAGCTTAAGTGCTGCTTCGTTCGCTTCCGCGCCGGAGTTACAGAAAAAAACCCGGTCGGCAAAGGTGGCATCGATCAGTCGTTTTGCCAGTCTCAGCACAGGCTCATTAGTATATCCGTTGCCGGTATGCCAGAACTTATCCGCCTGCGCCTTCAGCGCACGGTTCAGACCCGGATGCGCATGTCCCAGCGCGTTAACCGCAATGCCGCCGGCAAAGTCGATATATTCTTTGCCCTGCTGATCCCACAAACGAGATCCTTCCCCGCGTACCGGAATAAACGAGGCCGGAGCGTACACAGGCATCATCCATTCATCGAAATTATTCCGCGTTATTGACTGCGACATAGCGACCTCTTCAGGTTAATAATAAGTTTATTAAATGTTAAATTTAATGATCATTTGCGCTGTAAATGTAGATTGCAGGCATCGTGCCAGCCAGCGAAAAAAATGCATAAATCTTGTGCATGGACGCAATATCAATGAGTTACAGCCTAACGATATGCAATGTATTTGCATAAAAAGTGCATAAAAACGCAGAAATAATGATTTGCAGTGGGATAATCAGAAATATTATTCATTGATAAAATATAATTCTGGAATTGTGATCGCCTGCGAAATTTTCCGTAGCTCTGTGCCTCAAAACAGGGCATTGTGCCCCGATAGTGTGCGCAACATGCCCACCTGCGCGCCATTGCGTTCAACGCCGAGCCAGCCACGCTAATTTCTGCTACCATCGCAGCTCTATTCACATCGAACAGTGGCAGCGACTATGAAATTTGTCTCTTTTAATATCAACGGCCTGCGCGCCCGCCCTCATCAGCTTGCCGAAATTGTCGATAAGCATCAGCCTGACGTGATCGGTTTGCAGGAAACGAAGGTCCATGACGATATGTTTCCTCTGGAGGAGGTCGCGAAACTGGGCTATCACGTTTTTTATCACGGTCAGAAAGGGCATTACGGTGTGGCATTGCTGACAAAAGAGATGCCGGTTCAGGTGCGACGCGGCTTTCCTGATGATGATGAAGAAGCACAGCGGCGCATTATCATTGCTGAGGTGCCTTCACCGCTCGGCAACATCACGGTGATCAACGGCTATTTTCCGCAGGGTGAAAGCCGCGATCATCCGCTTAAGTTTCCGGCTAAGGCGCAGTTTTATCAGAATCTACAGGCGCTACTGGAAAACGAACTGAAGCAGGATAATCCGGTACTCATTATGGGCGACATGAATATTAGCCCGACCGATCTGGATATTGGCATTGGTGAAGACAGCCGCAAGCGCTGGTTGCGTACCGGTAAATGTTCCTTCCTGCCGGAAGAGCGCGAGTGGATGCAGCGTCTGCTTGACTGGGGACTGGTGGATACTTTCCGCCAGGCGAATCCACATACTGCCGATCGGTTCTCCTGGTTTGATTACCGTTCCAGAGGTTTTGATGATAACCGCGGCTTGCGTATTGATTTGCTGCTGGCAAGCCCCCCGCTGGCAGAGCGCTGCGTAGAGACCGGCATTGACTATGAAATCCGCAGTATGGAAAAACCCTCTGACCATGCGCCGGTATGGGCTACCTTTCAGGTCTGATGAACGAGGGTAATGTGAAAAAAATCCTGCTGGCCACGGTTGTCACCCTTATAGTGGCCAGCGCGGTATGGGCGATGTCTGCGGGCCTGCTGACTCTGGAAAGCCTGAAGCATTATCATCGACTGCTGGCAAACTGGCAGCAGCAATCGCCGCTGCCCTTCGCCGGGATCTTTTTTCTGCTTTACACCCTGATCGCAACGTTATCAATCCCTGGCATCAGATTGCTGGCGGTGCTGGGTGGCGCGCTATTTGGTTTAGCTGAAGGTACGCTGCTGGTGTCCTTCGCTTCAACCCTGGGGGCGACGTTTGCGATGTTAACCAGTCGTTATCTGCTGCGCGGGTGGATTTCCCGTCGTTTCTCCCGCCAGCTGGCGCGGATCGATGAAGGAATGGTCCGGGATGGTGCATTTTATCTGTTTGCCCTGCGCTTAATGCCGCTGTTTCCGTTCTCGCTGGTTAACCTGTTGTGCGGCGTGGCAAATGTGCGGGTGCGGCAATTCTGGTGGATCAGTCAGGCCGGGATGCTGCCAGCCACCGTTATTTATCTTAATGCCGGCAGCCAGTTAAGCCAGTTAACCTCTATAAGTGACATTATCTCTCCTGGGATACTGGCAGCTTTTGCGCTATTGGGGCTGTTGCCGCTGCTGTCACGCTGGCTTATCATCTGTATTACCCGTAGAAAAGATGCGTGCTAAAGTGCGGCGAGATGAAAATAATGAAAACACTTGATGTTGTTGCCGTCATTATTGAGCGTGACGGCAACATTTTGCTGGCCCAGCGATCCGAACATGCGGATCAGCCCGGTTTATGGGAGTTTGCTGGCGGGAAAGTCGAGCCAGGCGAGAGCCAGCCTGATGCGCTGGTGCGCGAACTTCGGGAAGAATTAGGTATTAGTGCCACGGTGGGCCGCTATATTGCCAGCCATCAGCGTGAGGTATCAGGCAGAATGATTTGTTTACATGCCTGGCACGTCCCGGATTTTAGCGGCACACTCACTGCCATTGAGCACCAGAAACTGTGCTGGTGCTCACCTGACACTGCGCTAACCTATCCGCTGGCTCCGGCAGATATTCCCTTATTACAAGCCTTCAGGGTGTTACGCGCCGCCACACCAGGGGATGAGTGCTAAGCGTTTTGGCCTCGCGCTGGCATTGCAGCATCACCCCTTCGGCAGTGATAACCGCCCCTTCAGAATAATTCCGATCCTGATAAATGCAGCACTGATTGCAGGGTTGAGGGCGCTGACCGGTGGATGTAAATACCTCCGACGGGACATTGACCTCGACATCGGGACGAATGCGCTGCTCCGCGTGCACACCGGAACAGGTGAGGATCATAATAGCGACGGCGCTGATCTTCTTCATATTATTTATTTCCTGAATATATTTATTGCTTACTATAACCAATGCCAGTTAAAAGTGCTGTCATCACTTTTTATTATGATGGATTGCCGCGTATGAATTTATTCCCCAATGGGTTTTTTTCCTTGCAAACCGCCGGGCCGCGAATGTTATAGTCGAAAAGCAGACGCTTTTTAATCGTAACCATAATAAATACAACCCATCACACCATAAGAGGATCTTATATCTATGGATCAGACACGCTCCCTGGAAAGTTTTCTCGTCCGCGTTCAACAGCGCGATCCAGAGCAAAAAGAATTCGCCCAGGCTGTACGCGAGGTAATGACGACCCTTTGGCCATTCCTTGAACAGAACCCGCGTTATCGCGAACTTTCACTGCTGGAAAGGCTGGTCGAACCGGAGCGCGTGATCCAGTTTCGCGTGGTGTGGGTCGACGACCGTAATCAGGTGCAGGTCAACCGCGCCTGGCGCGTCCAGTTCAGCTCGGCTATTGGGCCGTTTAAAGGCGGGATGCGCTTTCATCCGACGGTAAATCTGTCAATTTTGAAATTCCTCGGTTTTGAACAAACCTTTAAAAATGCCCTGACGACGCTGCCAATGGGCGGCGGTAAAGGCGGCAGCGACTTCGATCCAAAAGGCAAAAGCGATGGCGAAGTGATGCGCTTTTGTCAGTCACTGATGACCGAGCTTTATCGTCACCTTGGCCCGGACACTGACGTTCCGGCGGGTGATATCGGCGTCGGCGGTCGCGAAGTGGGCTTTATGGCCGGAATGATGAAAAAGCTGTCGAACAATACCGCCTGTGTCTTTACCGGTAAAGGTCTTTCATTCGGCGGCAGTTTAATCCGCCCGGAAGCGACCGGCTACGGGCTTATCTACTTTACCGATGCGATGCTCAAACGCCACGGGCTGGGTTTTGAAGGTATGCGTGTTGCCGTGTCCGGCTCGGGTAACGTCGCGCAGTATGCTATCGAAAAGGCAATGTCGCTGGGCGCGCGCGTGATCACCGCGTCTGATTCCAGCGGCACGGTGGTGGATGAGGCCGGATTTAATGCGGAAAAACTGGCGCGTCTGGTGGCAATCAAAGCCAGCCGCGACGGTCGCGTGGCAGCCTATGCTGAGGAGTTCGGTCTGACCTATCTTGAGGGTCAGCAGCCGTGGGGCGTGCCGGTTGATATTGCCCTGCCCTGTGCCACGCAGAACGAACTAGATATCGAGGGTGCCCGCACGCTTATCGCTAACGGCGTGAAAGCGGTGGCAGAAGGGGCAAACATGCCCACCACTATTGAGGCCACCGACGCGTTTCTGGATGCGGGCGTGCTCTTTGCACCGGGTAAAGCCGCCAATGCCGGTGGCGTGGCGACATCAGGGCTGGAGATGGCGCAAAATGCCGCGCGCATGGGCTGGAAAGCCGAAAAAGTGGACGCGCGTCTGCACCACATTATGCTCGATATTCACCACGCCTGCGTAGAATACGGCGGCGAAGGTAAGCAGACGCATTATGTCCGCGGTGCAAATATTGCCGGCTTTGTTAAAGTGGCAGATGCAATGCTGGCTCAGGGCGTCATTTAAATCTGATGCGCCTCTGCTGAAAAGAGGCGCGCTGTACCCTTACTGATAGCTGGCCCATGCGCGATCCAGTACTTTAACGGCCGGGCGTGCGAGGGTCGCAATTTGCGGTGACAGGGTTCGGGTTCTGATCTGACGCGAGCGCAGGTCACCCCATGACCAGCTGACCCGTTTATCCCCCTCCAGGTTAGCAATAGCTTGCGCGGCATTATCGCCATAAATAAACGGGAAGTCCGCGGCGGTAATAAACTCAGACTTACCGATGCGTAACTGAGAAATAGGGTTAAAGCGCATTTTTCCGACGCTGATTAAATACCCCTCAGGAACCTCAAGGGCCGTTAATTCCGGCACTTTTTGAATATAAAAATTATCGTCGTTAATAAAGCAACCGTGAAAATCGGCTTCCTGTTCATTGACATTTTCACGAGTCTCACAGGAAAAATGCCAGCCCTCAACGCCCTTACTAATATAGCCGTCGGCATTTACGCCGGTATGGGTCAACGTATACTGCGCGTTACCAAGATAACCGTCTTCTCTGGCAAAAAGCTCAAGTGAACCTGGCGTATTGCGGCTCAGGGTCAGTTGGCAGGTCATGCGGCCCTGTACAAATAACGGTCGGGACGAGAAGGTCATAACGACCGGCGCAAGAGAATAGGCCGTCGTGGTGCTGATATCGCTGGCAACAAACAGATCGGCACAATGGACAGAGTGTAAATCGGCCTGCTGATTAAGCCACGTTGTTTCCTGTAGTGTTGCGCGGCGAAATAGCTGATGTTGAATATTCTCGTTCTGAGTTGCCTGGGCCACTGTAGAAATAAACAACAGCGCCGCCACCAGTATATATTTGTTATCCATACTTTCACCTGATGAATACCGGTCCCTTTTGCATGAAGAAATCCAGGGCTTAAATGTCGGCATTACCTTATCAGGGGATAAAAAAATGCCTTTGCGCCAGAAGGCCTTAAAGGCATTTTTCAGACAATATTAAGATGGTGCTGCATTTTCAGCCCGTTTATCCGGCGGCTTTTTTGCTGCTTCGCTTGCGAAACGGTTTCTTTTTATCCGTCGACGGGGCGACAATGCCGCGAAACTGACGCGCAGGCGTACTGCGAGCCTGATGGATCAGTTCGTGCAGGGTGCCTACCAGCGGGTGCATAAAGTCCTGATAGCGACACTGCTTTTCACTGATTTGCGTGAGCACCGACTCCCAGTGTGCGGTCATATCCGGCCTGGCAGCCATTTCCGGCAGAGAGTGGATCAGCGCGCGTCCCGCCTCCGTTGAGTGAATATATCGCCCCTGCTTGTGCAAAAAGCTGCGTTTAAACAGCAGCTCAATGATCCCTGCGCGCGTCGCCTCAGTGCCCAGACCATCGGTTGCACGCAGGATTTTCTTCAGGTCTTTATCCTGTACAAAACGGGCAATCCCGGTCATCGCAGACAGCAGCGTCGCATCGGTAAAATGGCGCGGCGGCTGGGTTTGCCGCTCAACGACTTCGCCTTTTTCGCACAATAGCGTATCGCCTTTTTTCACCACCGGTAACGGCGTTCCGTCGTTCTCCTCATCCCGCTCTTTTGACCCCAGCAGCGTACGCCATCCCGCATCGGCGAGAAAACGTGCTTTAGCCACAAATTTACCGTTGGCGATATCAAGTTCAATCACGCATTTGCGAAATACCGCATCCGGGCAAAATTGCATCAGATATTGACGGGCAATCAGACCATAAACTTTGGCTTCGTTGTCATTGAGATTAACGGACGAGCTGCGGGCGGTAGGAATGATGGCATGGTGCGCGTCGACCTTTTTATCATCCCAGCAGCGATTGCGGCGGGCAGGATCGACGACCGGCTGCGGCAACAGCGTTGGCGCATGAACGCCGATGGCATTCATGACCGCCTGGCGTCCGGCGAAATGCTCTTCCGGCAAATAGCGGCAGTCGGAACGTGGGTAAGTAATGAGCTTATGGGTTTCATACAGCTTCTGGCAGATATCCAGCACGTTCTGTGCACTGAGGTTAAACCGTCTGGCAGCTTCTATCTGCAGCGATGAGAGTGAAAACGGCAGCGGTGCAGGTTCTGATTCCCGTTTATCATTATAGGCGGTTACCTGCGCGGGCTGCCCGGCTATGCGCCCCACGACATGATCGGCCAGCGGACGGTGCAAAAGCCGCCCTTCTTCATCCTGATACGGTTCACACGCTTCGCTGGGCTGCCATAGCGCGGTAAATCGCTCATCTTTCGGCGTCACAATATGCGCTTTAACGTCAAAGAAATCTTTAGCCACAAAGTTGGCAATTTCTTCATCGCGTCTGACCACCAGACCCAGTACCGGCGTCTGCACGCGCCCGACCGACAGCACACCCTGGTAGCCGGCATTACGGCCAAGAATGGTATAAGCGCGGGTCATATTGATACCGTAAAGCCAGTCAGCACGCGCCCGCGCCAGGGCGGAAACACACAGCGGAATAAACTCGCTGTTCGCCCGCAGGCGTGAAATCGCACGCTCAACCGCCTGCGGATTCAGATCGTTAATCAGACAACGCTGAACCTGCTGACGTTTTGCCGGGGCCAGTTGCAGGTAGTCCAGAACTTCGTCCACCAGCAGTTGCCCTTCTCTGTCCGGGTCACCCGCGTGGATCACCTCTTCAGCCTGATGCAAAAATCGCTTGATGACATTGAGCTGTTTAGTCACCGACGGTCGCGGCTGTAATTGCCACTTTTCCGGGACGATAGGCAGATCGCTCAGGTTCCAGCGCGCATAGCGGCCATCATAAGCGTCAGGCTGCGCCTGTTCGAGAAGATGGCCGATACACCAGGTGACAACCTGCCCATTTCCGCATTCAATAAAGCCATCGCCCTTGCGATGCGGCTTCGGTAGCACATCCGCAATGGCCCGTCCGAGGCTTGGCTTTTCCGCAATAAACAGCCGCATCGACTTAACGGATCTCGATCATCGGTCGTCCCGCACGGGCGGGGACCAGTTCGCCAATGGCGCTTAGCGTAATGCCAAACCCGGCGGCGGCGGCCTGCACATCGGCTTCACCGTCCTCAGTGACCGCCAGCAGCAGGCCGCCAGAGGTTTGCGGATCGCACAGCAGATCGCGCCAGGCCTGCGGCATGTCGCCCATCAGATGCCCGTAGCTGGCATAATTCCGTCCGGTCCCGCCAGGCACTGCACCCAGCTGGATATACTCTTCCACACCCGGCAGTTTTGGGACGTCTTCAAAGCGAATTTGCGCCTGGACGCCTGCCCCCTGACACATTTCGCTCAGGTGGCCCAGCAGCCCAAAACCGGTGACGTCAGTCATCGCTTTGACGCTTTCCAGATCCGCAAAGGCGGCTCCGGCCAGATTCATCCGGCACATCACCTCCGTGGCCAGTCCCTGATGCTCAGGCTTGAGCAACGATTTTTTCTCAGCGGTGGTCAGAACGCCAATACCCAGCGGCTTGGTCAGGTATAGTTTGCAGCCCGCCTCAGCGGTGCTATTTTTCTTCACCCGTTCGGTGGGCACAATTCCGGTGACTGCCAGCCCAAAAATAGGTTCAGGCGCATCAATGGAATGCCCGCCCGCAAGCACGATACCGGCCTGCTGACAGGCAAAACGCCCACCCTCAGTGACTTCACGAGCGATTTCAGGCGCCAGCTTATCAATCGGCCAGCCCAGGATCGCAATCGCCATAATCGGTTTGCCGCCCATGGCAAAAATATCGCTGATGGCATTAGTCGCGGCAATGCGGCCAAAGTCGAAGGGATTATCCACAATCGGCATAAAAAAGTCGGTGGTGCTGATAACAGACGTGCCGTTGCCCAAATCATAGACGGCGGCATCATCACTGGTTTCATTGCCGACAAGCAGCCTGGGGTCGGTAAACTTTGCCTGTTCGCTGTGCAGGATCGTCTGCAACACTTTAGGGGAAATTTTACAACCGCAACCCGCTCCGTGGCTGTACTGGGTTAAACGAATAGCTTGCGCGCTCATGGACCTCTCCTGTCAATGCACTGCCGCTATGGTAGCGCCAGAAGCGAGCAGTGATAAGTACTACCGTCTGAATCATGCTGCTTTCGCTCATAATCCAGACAGTTTTATCGTGCGTTTCAGAAATAGTGAACAAACGGCGCGGTATCGGCCAGCTCAATGGTGGTCGAGGCCTTTAATTGTGGCGTGCCTAAATAGAGGAAACCGACGATTTTATCCTGAGGTCGGCAATCCAGACCGTCGCGCACGATGGGGTTATCGGTCAGCGGCCCGCTGCGCCAGATGCCGTTAAATCCCTGCGCCAGCGCCGCCATTTGCATGGCCATGACCGCACAACCTGCGGACATTTCCTGCTCCCAGCGCGGCACCTTATGGTGCTCTTCACATTTCGCCACCACCGCGATAATCAGCGGCGCACGTAGAGGGGCATTACGCGCTTTGTCGCGGGCTTTCTGATCCTGTCCGGCAGCGATTGCGCCTTTTTCAAGTAGTTCGCCGAAGCGCTCTCGCCCCTCGCCTTCTACAATAAAGAATCGCCACGGCTGCAAAGTCCCGTGATCGGGCGCGCGGATCCCGGCACGTAAGATATTTTGCAGTTGTTCACCTGCCGGAGCAGGTTCTGCCAGCCGCGAAGCGCTGCGGCGGTTGACGAGCAGTTCAAGTGCGTCCATTAATTAACTCCTGTTATGTTAATTCTTCACAAAATTAACATGTACGGCCATTTTGTTACAGCACCGGCAATGATTCCTGCTGACAAGTGGCGACGGTGTATTTAGGATAGCGACACGATTTTGCCGCTACGGCAAATTTTTTCATTCTGTTTGGTCAGGGAGATTGCATGAAAACCCTTTGGCGTTATATCGCCGGATTTTTTAAATGGACATGGCGGTTGTTGAACTTTATTCGCCAGCTAGTCCTTAACGTGGTGTTTATTGTCGTGCTGCTGGTGTGCGTCGGGATCTGGATGCAGTTTACCAGCGGTCCGGAAGAGAATTCCCAGCGCGGCGCGCTGCTACTGGATATTACCGGCGTTGTGGTTGATAACCCGTCTCCCACCAGTAAGCTGAGTGCGGTTACTCGCCAGCTGTTCGGCGCCAATTCCGATCGCCTTCAGGAAAACTCCCTGTTTGATATTGTTCATGCGATCCGCCAGGCCAAAGATGATCGCAATATCACGGGCATTGTGATGGATCTGAAAAACTTTGCCGGTGCCGATCAGCCTTCAATGCAGTATATCGGTAAAGCACTGCGCGAATTCCGCGACAGCGGTAAACCGGTATATGCGATGGGCGACAGCTATACCCAGGGGCAGTACTATCTGGCGAGCTTTGCGAACAAAATCTGGCTTTCACCGCAGGGCACAGTCGATCTGCACGGGTTTGCGACCAATGGTCTGTACTACAAATCGTTGCTCGATAAGCTAAAAGTATCGACCCACGTTTTCCGCGTCGGCACCTATAAATCGGCCGTCGAGCCGTTCATTCGTGACGATATGTCTCCGGCTGCCCGGGAAGCTGACAGCCGCTGGATTGGCGAACTGTGGCAAAATTACCTCACGACGATTGCCAGCAACCGTAACGTCCCTGCGCAGCAAATTTTCCCGGGCGCGCAGGGCGTGCTTGACGGATTACGTAAAACCGGCGGCGATACGGCAAAATATGCGCTGGATAATAAACTGGTGGACGAACTTGCCTCCAGCGCCGACATGGAAAAAGCGCTTAACAAACAGTTCGGCTGGAGCGATAAAGATAACGCGTTCAGCGCCGTCAGCCTGTATGACTACGCGCTGAAAAAACCGACCGCGCAAGGCGGTAAAATCGCGGTAATTTTTGCCAGCGGCGCAATTATGGACGGTGAAGCCACACAGGGTAACGTCGGCGGGGATACCACCGCGGCGCAGATCCGCGAGGCGCGTCTTGATGCCGACGTTAAAGCGATTGTGCTACGCGTTAACAGCCCAGGCGGCAGCGTCAGCGCATCAGAAATGATCCGCGCAGAACTGGCGGCGGCCAAAGCTGCCGGTAAGCCGATTGTGGTTTCCATGGGCGGCATGGCGGCATCCGGCGGATACTGGATCTCCACGCCTGCGAATTATATTGTAGCGAACCCGAGCACGTTGACCGGCTCTATTGGCATCTTTGGTGTGATTAATACGGTTGAAAACAGCCTGGATTCCATTGGTGTTCATACCGATGGTGTAGCGACCTCTCCGCTGGCCGACGTTTCCATTACCAAAAATCTGCCGCCCGAAGTTCAGCAGATCATGCAGTTGAGCATCGAAAATGGCTATCAGCGCTTTATCTCGCTGGTGGCCGCGGCCCGTAAAAGTACGCCTGAGCAAATCGATAAAATTGCCCAGGGGCACGTCTGGACCGGTCAGGATGCAAAAAGCAACGGTCTGGTCGACAGCCTCGGCGACTTTGATGATGCGGTTGCCAAAGCGGCTGAGCTGGCGAAGCTCAAGCAGTGGCAGCTGGATTACCTGGTTGAAGAGCCGGGGATGTTGAATATGGTCGTCGGCAGTCTGACCGGTTCAGTCCGGGCTATGCTGCCGCAGGCGATGCAGGCTTATATTCCCGCTCCGCTGGCGGGGGCGGCGAGCCGGGTTAAAGAAGAGAGCGATAAACTTGCGGCCTTTAACGATCCGCAGAATCGCTATGCGTTTTGCCTGACCTGCGCCAATATTCGTTAATCTGCCTGGCTATGCGCCGCCGTCGCGGCGCATAGCTTTTCTCTTCGAAAGCCCTCTGTCAGGAACGATTGACATTCATTTTGCCAGGTCACCTGCCCGGCACTGCCGTTTTCCTGTCCCTCACGTTATAATCCTTCGCATTCACTGACACTATCAGGTCACTATGCACAAGAAATCCATTTACGTCGCCTATACCGGTGGCACCATCGGCATGCAACGTTCCGATCAGGGATATATTCCTGTTTCCGGCCATCTTCAGCAGCAGCTGGCACAGATGCCGGAATTTCACCGTCAGGAAATGCCGGATTTCGCGATCCACGAATATCAGCCGCTGATGGACTCATCCGATATGACGCCAGAAGACTGGCAGCATATCGCAGAAGATATTAAAACCCACTACGACGATTACGACGGTTTTGTGATCCTGCACGGCACGGACACCATGGCGTTTACCGCCTCTGCACTCTCTTTTATGCTCGATAATCTTGGCAAGCCGGTAATTGTGACAGGGTCACAAATCCCGCTGGCAGAGTTGCGATCCGACGGGCAAATCAATCTGCTGAATGCGTTATATGTTGCTGCGAACTACCCCATCAATGAAGTAGCGCTGTTTTTTAATAACCGTCTTTATCGGGGCAACCGGACCACTAAAGCCCATGCGGACGGTTTCGATGCGTTTGCCTCGCCTAATCTGGCACCGCTGCTGGAGGCCGGTATTCATATTCGCCGTCTCGGCACGCCGCCAGCTCCACGGGGAAGTGGCGATCTGGTCGTCCACCCGATTACTCCGCAGCCTATTGGCGTGGTCACGCTATATCCGGGGATTTCAGCAGACGTAGTACGCAACTTTTTGCGCCAGCCGGTTAAAGCATTGATCCTGCGCTCCTACGGGGTGGGCAATGCGCCGCAGAATGCAGAGTTTCTGAACGAGCTGGCGGATGCCAGTCAGCGCGGTATTGTGGTCGTCAACCTGACCCAGTGTATGTCGGGCAAGGTCAATATGGGCGGCTATGCCACCGGCAATGCGCTGGCGCATGCGGGGGTGATCAGCGGCTTTGATATGACCGTTGAGGCAACGCTGACCAAGCTTCACTACCTGCTAAGCCAGGATTTGAGTACTGCGGCGATCCGCCGTGCGATGATGCAAAACCTGCGCGGCGAATTAACCCCGGATGAATAATAAATAAGGAATAATAATGACCACACGAGCCCTGTTGCTGGTTGATATCCAGAATGACTTCTGCGCTGGTGGCGCGCTGGCGGTTCCCGAAGGCGACAGCACCGTTGATGTGGCTAACGCGCTAATCGCCTGGTGCCGTCTGCGCGGTGACAAGATTGTCGCCTGTCAGGACTGGCATCCGGCCGATCATGGCAGCTTTGCCAGTCAACAACGCGTGGAGCCTTTTACCCAGGGCACGCTGGACGGCATTCCCCAGACGTTCTGGCCCGATCATGCTATTCAGGAAAGTGAAGGCGCCCGGTTACACCCGCTGCTTAATGCGGGTGCCATTGACGCCGTTTTTCGTAAGGGCCAGAATCCACTGATAGACAGCTACAGCGCTTTTTTTGATAACGAACATCGTCAGCAAACTGGCCTTGATGCATGGCTGCATGAGAACAATATTACCGGGCTTATCATTCTGGGACTGGCGACGGACTACTGCGTGAAATTTACCGTGCTGGATGCGCTGGCGCTTGGCTACAACGTTAATGTCATTACCGATGGCTGCCGGGCGGTAAACCTCACAGCAGAAGATGGCGCGCACGCCTTTATGGAGATGTCGGTGAGCGGAGCCACGCTTTATACGCTGGCGGACTGGCTCGAAACGCAGGATTAACGCCGCGACAGCACTCTGGTGCCTGTTCCCGTGCGCCTTAATTAATAGGACTCAGATGATGTCTGCCATCACGGGCATCATCATTACTTTGGAAGCTTTAAATATGGCCTTTATTCCTAAAAATTATGCCCGGCTAGAAGTCGGGTATCGTGAGAAAGCTCTCAAGCTGTTCCCGTGGGTCTGCGGACGGTGCAGCCGCGAGTTCGTCTATTCCAATCTTCGCGAGCTGACCGTGCATCATATCGATCACGATCACTCAAATAACCCTGAAGATGGCAGTAACTGGGAGATGCTGTGCCTGTTCTGCCACGACCATGAGCACTCAAAATATACCGAGGCCGATCAGTATGGCTCGACGGTGGTGGCGGGAGAAGATGCTCAGGACAGTGTCGGCGCGGCAAAATACAATCCGTTTGCCGACCTGAAGTCGATGCTGAATAAAAAGTAATCTCGCTCATTCGCCCGACTGCACAGGTTCGTCGGGCGTGAAAAAATAGATGCTCAGCCGTGTTCAGGATTTGAACGTGGCAATGGGCTGCGGCGTAATACCAAAATCTTCTTTTAGCTGCTGTTTCGTCTTCATAACCATCTGACCGCGGGTGTCAATTGTCATGTGCTGAGCGTCGGTATTGTGCCGGGCCTGCCATAACATCACCAGTTGCAGACTGTTCTCTTTTTGCTCCGGCGTCAGCACCACGCCATCGGGCCATTTACCTAACTCAACGGCAGTCATCAACCGCTGATAAACTTCCGGGGTCATGCTCTCAATCATTTTGTCGAGATCCATGCTCTGCTCCTGCTACTGGAATAATGGCTGAATCGATTTTTCAGCCCTGAATTTGTTCACCGTCGTTGTCATCCGTAAAGCTCAGGGACGCAGAGTTAACACAAAAACGCTCGCCGGTCGGCTGTGGCCCGTCGGGAAACACGTGTCCAAGATGAGCATCACAGTTTCCGCACCGAATCTCAATACGTTGCATTCCGTGTGAGTAATCGTTCAGTGAACGAACGGCCTCTTCACTGACCGGCTCGAAAAAACTCGGCCAGCCACACCCTGACTCGTATTTTGACTGAGAATTGAACAACGGCGCATCGCAAACCAGACAATGATAAACGCCTTCACGTTTATTATGCAGTAAACGCCCGGTGAACGGCGGTTCAGTGCCATGATTTTGCGTCACATAAAATTGCATTTCGTTAAGCGTATCTTTGAGCGCTTCGGAAGAGGGTTTATTTGCCATTTTCTTACATCTCGCGGTAGTCTCACTTACGTTTATAAGCCTATTCTAACAAAACATTAACATCAAGCCTGCGATATTTGTTCTAAACTTACCCGGTGTGTCGGGTTACCCCGATTATTGTGATGGCGCTCACATTTTTATCCGGCTGGCCCTTTAAAATTCCGGGCGCAGCCCTCAAGTGCTATTTAGCCCTAAAGAAAAGCGGATAGCGTCAGTCGTCTAAAGGTTAGGCAGAGGATTGATTTGTCGCAATGATTGACACGATTCCGCTTGACGCTGCGTAAGGTTTTTGTAATTTTACAGGCAACCTTTTATTCACTAACAAATAGCTGGTGGAATATATGACTATCAAAGTAGGTATCAACGGTTTTGGCCGTATCGGTCGCATTGTTTTCCGTGCTGCTCAGGAACGTTCTGACATTGAAATCGTTGGCATCAACGATCTGTTGGACGCTGATTACATGGCGTACATGCTGAAGTATGACTCCACTCACGGTCGTTTTAACGGTACCGTAGAAGTGAAAGACGGCCATCTGGTTGTTAACGGCAAAACCATCCGTGTTACCGCAGAAAAAGATCCGGCTAACCTGAAATGGAACGAAATTGGCGTTGACGTTGTTGCTGAAGCAACCGGTATCTTCCTGACCGACGAAACCGCGCGTAAACACATCACTGCTGGTGCGAAAAAAGTTGTTCTGACTGGCCCGTCCAAAGACAACACCCCGATGTTTGTTAAAGGCGCTAACTTTGACAAATACGAAGGCCAGGACATCGTTTCTAACGCATCCTGCACCACTAACTGCCTGGCGCCGCTGGCAAAAGTTATCAACGACAACTTCGGCATCATCGAAGGTCTGATGACCACCGTTCACGCAACCACCGCAACGCAGAAAACCGTTGATGGCCCGTCTCACAAAGACTGGCGCGGCGGCCGTGGCGCAGCACAGAACATCATCCCGTCTTCTACCGGTGCTGCTAAAGCAGTAGGTAAAGTTCTGCCAGAACTGAACGGCAAACTGACCGGTATGGCGTTCCGCGTTCCGACTCCTAACGTATCTGTTGTTGACCTGACCGTTCGTCTGGAAAAAGCAGCTTCTTACGAAGAAATCAAGAAAGCTATCAAAGCCGCTTCTGAAGGCGACATGAAAGGCGTTCTGGGTTATACCGAAGACGACGTTGTTTCCACCGATTTCAACGGTGAAGTTTGCACTTCCGTGTTCGATGCTAAAGCAGGTATCGCACTGAACGACAACTTCGTGAAACTGGTCTCCTGGTACGATAACGAAACCGGTTACTCTAACAAAGTTCTGGATCTGATTGCTCACATCTCCAAATAAGACGAGATGAGACATGAATACAAAAGAGCGACTTAGGTCGCTCTTTTTTTGTTTTGAAGACAGAGGATTGCGTTAAATGATTAATCAAATTTTTGCTCTACCTGTAGTCGAACAGATCACCCCGGTTCTTTCTCAACGACAGCTTGACGAGCTGGATGTCATTGTTATTGACCATCCGCAGGTAAAAGCTTCAATTGCGCTGCAGGGTGCGCATCTGCTCTCCTGGAAACCGGCAGGAGAAGAAGACGTCCTGTGGCTAAGTGGCAACACGCCGTTTAAGCACGGCGTTGCGCTGCGCGGTGGTGTCCCGATTTGCTGGCCGTGGTTTGGTCCGGCACAGCAGTCAGGTCTGCCCTCTCACGGCTTTGCCCGCAACCTGCCGTGGACGCTGAAAGCGCATAACGAAGATGATACCGGCGTGGTATTGACGTTTGAACTGCAAAGCAGCGATGCGTCACGCCAGTACTGGCCGCATGATTTCACCCTGTATGCCCGCTACAAACTGGGTAAAACCTGTGAGATTGAGCTGGAAGCGCACGGTGAATTTGAAACCACTTCAGCGCTGCACACCTATTTTAATGTGGGTGATATCAGTGCGGTCAAGGTGAGCGGTCTTGGCGATCGTTATATTGATAAAGTGAATGACGCACAGGAAGGCGTACTGACGGACGGCGTACAGACCTTTCCCGATCGCACCGACCGGGTGTACCTGAATCCAGAAGCGTGCAGCGTGATCCACGATAGCGCGCTTAATCGCAGCATCGAAGTGATCCACCATCACCATAATAATGTGGTTGGCTGGAACCCGGGCCCGGCGCTCTCTGCCAGCATGGGTGATATGCCTGATGACGGTTATAAAACGTTCGTGTGTGTTGAGTCAGCGTGCGCAACGGCGACGCAAAAAACCAGCGAAGAAAAACCGTCTCGTCTGGCGCAGACCATTCGCATCGCTAAACGTCAGTAACCTCTGCCGGTGTGCCGGGTGGCGCTCGCTTACCCGGCATTTATGGGGTAACGCAGATGATGCGCACCTGCCCTCTCCGTTCTGCTCCTGTTACACGACGTCGAGCGGCATCTTACGCTGCGGTGGCGGGAAGGCGCTATCCAGCCTTGCGAGATCGTCGGTACTGAGCACAATGTTTATCGCTGCGGCATTTTCCGCGACGTGCGCCACGCTTGACGCTTTCGGAATGGCCATTACGCCCTGATGGCGGATAACCCAGGCCAGCAGGATCTGCGCCGCAGTGGCATTGTGTGCCGCGGCAATGTCTGTCACCGTACTGTTGTTCATCAGACCGCTGCGTAAGCGCCCCGCCTGCGCCAGGGGGCAATACGCCATCACCGGCAGCGATTGTTGCTGGCACCATGGCAGCAGATCATATTCAATTCCGCGTGAGGCGAGATGGTAAAGCACCTGATTGGTCGCGCACTGTTTTCCGCCATCAACCTGCCACAACGCCTGCATATCGTCGTGGTCCAGATTGGAGACACCCCAGCGGGCAATTTTCCCCTGCTCAATAAGCGTCTGCATGACTTCTGTGGTTTCGTCCAGGGAATAGTTGCCTCGCCAGTGCAACAGATAAAGGTCGAGATGATCGGTGCCTAAACGGCGTAAACTGGCCTCGCAGGCGGCAATCGCTTTTTTGCCCCCGGCGTTCCACGGATAGACCTTCGAAACCAGAAAAACCTGGTCGCGGATGCCTTTCAACGCTTCACCTACGACTTCTTCAGCCCCACCATCGGCGTACATTTCAGCGGTATCAATAAGCGTCAGCCCGTGCTCTACGCCCGCACGCAATGCAGCGACCTCTGCAGCGCGCTGGCTGCGATTTTCACCCATATACCATGTGCCCTGGCCGATGGCTGCAAGCGTGGCCCCCTCGCTGAAATGAATCACTTTGTCTGTCATAACGCCTCCTGAGATCTTCTGCACTACCGTAATGCAAAACAGGGCGAAATCGCCCTGTTTTATTGCACAGAATGCACTGTTAGTTTGCACTATCAGAAAGTATAGGTTACCCCGGTCGAGAAAAGTCCGGACCAGGACTTATCAACCATTGGGCTATCAGACACTTCGTCTGACAGGCGCGTATAACGCCCTGAGCCGTAGATATTCCAGTTGTCGTTCAGCCCATAGCTGACGGTCAGCTCGAGATACGGATCGAAGCTGCTGTTTGGATTGTAGCGCTTGAGGCCGCTACGCTGCGCTTCCTTACCGGAAACGCCATAGTAGTAGTCGTTCTGGTTTTCGCTATTCCACTCAACCCCAATACCCGGCGTAACGCGCAGACGGTCATTGGTATAACGGTAAAGCCAGGCTGCATCGGCACTGATCCCGTTACTGTTATTCAGCGTGTCGCCCGCAAGCGTAGTGCGCAGGAAGCCATACTGCGTTTCATGAACGTATGTCAGACCGGCCATAAGCGTTGAACGGCGACGATCGAGCTGGCGCAGCTGATTGTTATCACTGTCATGCGGTTTGAAATGAAGCGGAGAGTAATAGGCCGTGATCGAGAGCTTATCCGTTTTGTCATTCCACAAGTAATATCCGCCGCCGAGGCCACGGAACCAGAAATCATCACCTTCATAAGCGATTACCGGTACAGGATAAACGTCATCATCGTACTGTTTATAGGGGTTCTGTATGACGCCAACACCCGCGCCCACAGTCCAGGGGCCGGCGGCCTGCGCCACGGATGCTGAAGAAGCAATTAGCACACTCAGTGCCAGAAGTTTGAATTTAGTCACAATTCGCTCTTTCCTGTATCAAATTATCTGCCGTGAAAGTGTAACCGCCCTTTCCCCACATCCCAAGTTATTTACAAGAACATTACGTGGATAAACTTTTTAATATCATTACCATCAATGACAAAAGGTTTTCATATTCATGACAGCCCAGTGAATTACCGCCATCCTGCCTCAGACGATCCGGATTTTCTGGCGATGAGTTATTGATATGTCATTGAAATTGGGTTTGGCTCACAGGCAGGTTTTGCAAATGCCATCTACGCTTTATTGAGAAGGTGTATCGCCGGGCACGTGGTCTTCTGGTCTCTTACAACCTGGCATAATGGTTGCTGGAGTGTGAATGAGCGTGGCTCAGCCTACCTCTTTCTGGAGCCTCTATTATTCATATGAACGGCTCTTTACCTGTGCTAAAAACGAAAGGACGGCATGCCATGAATATATTCGATCACTATCGCCAGCGTTATGAAGCTGCCAAGGACGAAGAGTTCACATTGCAGGAATTTCTTACTATTTGCCGCCAGGATCGCAGCGCCTATGCCAATGCGGCAGAAAGATTATTAACGGCAATCGGTGAGCCAGTAATGGTTGATACTGCTCAGGAGCCACGGCTATCACGTCTCTTTTCGAACCGGGTCATCGCACGCTATCCGGCTTTTGAAGAGTTTTACGGTATGGAAGACGCCATTGAGCAAATTGTATCGTATCTCAAACATGCGGCTCAGGGGCTGGAAGAGAAGAAACAGATCCTGTATTTGCTTGGGCCTGTTGGCGGTGGTAAATCGTCATTAGCTGAACGCCTGAAAGCGCTTATGCAGCGCGTACCCATCTATGTGTTAAGTGCGGATGGCGATCGTAGTCCGGTAAACGATCATCCATTGTGCCTGTTTAACCCTCAGGAAGATGCACAAATTCTGGATAAAGAGTATGGCGTCCCTCGCCGTTATCTTGGCACAATTATGTCGCCGTGGGCGGCAAAACGCCTGCATGAGTTTGGCGGCGATATCACTAAATTTCGCGTCGTGAAGGTCTGGCCTTCTATCCTGGAACAGATTGCCATCGCTAAAACCGAGCCGGGCGATGAAAATAATCAGGATATTTCCGCGCTGGTGGGTAAAGTCGATATTCGCAAACTGGAAAACCACGCGCAGAACGATCCCGATGCCTACGGCTATTCAGGGGCATTGTGCCGCGCAAATCAGGGGATCATGGAATTCGTCGAGATGTTCAAAGCGCCGATTAAAGTGCTGCATCCCCTGCTCACGGCTACCCAGGAAGGCAACTATAACGGTACAGAAGGCATTTCAGCGCTGCCTTTTAACGGCATTATTCTTGCCCACTCAAACGAATCTGAATGGGTGACATTCCGTAATAACAAAAATAACGAGGCATTCCTTGACCGTGTCTATATCGTTAAGGTGCCGTACTGCCTGCGGATTTCTGAAGAGATAAAAATCTACGAGAAATTGCTCGATCACAGTGAACTGACCCATGCGCCCTGCGCACCGGGTACACTGGAAACGCTGGCGCGTTTTACCATTCTTTCTCGTCTTAAAGAGCCGGAAAACTCCAGTACCTACTCCAAAATGCGCGTGTATGATGGTGAAAGTCTGAAGGACACCGATCCGAAAGCGAAATCCTATCAGGAGTATCGGGACTACGCTGGCGTGGATGAAGGTATGAACGGCCTGTCCACCCGTTTTGCGTTTAAAATCTTATCCCGCGTTTTCAACTTTGATCATGCAGAAGTGGCCGCAAACCCGGTACATCTTTTTTATGTGCTGGAGCAGCAAATCGAACGCGAACAGTTCCCGCAGGACCTGGCTGAGCGCTATCTTGAGTTTCTCAAAGGGTACCTGATCCCGAAATATGCTGAATTTATCGGCAAAGAGATCCAGACTGCGTATCTGGAGTCTTACTCCGAATATGGACAAAATATTTTCGATCGGTATGTGTCCTATGCGGATTTCTGGATCCAGGATCAGGAGTACCGCGATCCCGACACCGGGCAGCTATTCGACCGTGAGGCACTCAATGCCGAGCTTGAGAAAATCGAGAAGCCGGCGGGGATCAGTAATCCAAAAGATTTTCGTAATGAAATTGTTAACTTCGTACTGCGTGCCAGAGCGAATAACAGCGGACGGAATCCGAACTGGACCAGCTACGAAAAACTGCGTACTGTCATAGAGAAGAAAATGTTCTCGAATACCGAAGAACTGTTGCCGGTTATCTCGTTTAACGCTAAGACGTCAACAGACGAACAGAAAAAGCACGACGATTTCGTCGATCGGATGATGGAAAAAGGCTATACCCGCAAGCAGGTTCGCCTGCTGTGTGAATGGTATTTACGCGTCCGTAAATCATCATAATACTGATGCCCGGCAGCACGATGCTCGCCGGGCCAGAATAAAGATGCGTGCTGTCTGGCGGGAGCGCTAAGCCTTCGGCAGATAATCGCGCCGCGTGAAGTTGGCAAAAGCAGTACGGGGGGCATATGACCTGGTTCATTGACCGACGACTGAACGGTAAAAATAAGAGCGCGGTAAATCGTCAGCGCTTCTTACGCCGTTATAAATCACAAATCAAACAATCCATTTCCGAAGCCATTAACAAACGTTCCGTAACGGACGTTGAAAGTGGAGAGTCCGTCTCTATTCCCGCAGGCGATATTAACGAGCCGATGTTTCACCAGGGACGCGGCGGCGAGCGCAGCCGCGTCCATCCCGGAAACGATCACTTCGTGCAGAACGATCGTATTGAACGCCCTCAGGGCGGTGGTGGCGGCGGCGGAAGTGGGCAAGGACAGGCAAGTCAGGATGGCGAAGGCCAGGACGAATTTGTGTTCCAGATTTCCAAAGATGAATATCTGGATCTGCTTTTCGAAGATCTGGCGCTACCGAATCTGAAGAAAAATGAACACCGGCAGATGAACGAATATAAAACGCATCGTGCCGGTTTTACCTCAAACGGGGTTCCGGCAAATATCAGCGTGGTACGCTCGCTGCAAAATTCGCTTGCCCGCCGCACCGCGATGACGGCCGGCAAGCGCCGTGAATTACGCGAACTGGAAGTCAATCTCGATACCCTCAGTAAAAGCGAACCTGTCCAACTGCTTGAAGAGGAGCGACTGCGTAAAGAGATCGCGGAACTGCGGGCCAAAATTGAACGGGTGCCGTTTATTGATACCTTCGATTTACGCTACAAAAATTATGAAAAGCGCCCGGAGCCATCAAGTCAGGCGGTGATGTTTTGCCTGATGGATGTATCAGGATCGATGGATCAGGCGACGAAAGACATGGCGAAACGCTTTTATATTCTGCTCTATCTGTTCCTGAGCCGTACTTATAAAAACGTCGATGTTGTCTATATTCGCCATCACACCCAGGCAAAAGAAGTCGATGAACACGAGTTCTTTTATTCGCAGGAAACCGGCGGAACGATTGTATCGAGTGCCCTGAAGCTTATGGATGAAGTGATGAAGGAACGCTACGATCCGGCGCAGTGGAATATCTACGCGGCGCAAGCCTCGGATGGCGACAACTGGGCAGATGACTCGCCACTTTGTCATGAGCTTCTGGCGAAGAAAATTCTGCCGATGGTGCGTTATTATAGCTATATCGAAATCACCCGACGCGCTCATCAAACATTGTGGCGTGAATATGAAAATCTTCAGGCTTCGTTTGATAATTTCGCTATTCAGCACATTCGCGAGCAGGACGATATTTACCCGGTCTTTCGCGAACTGTTCCATAAACAAAACGCCACATCCAGTGATTAACGCTTCCCCCCGCGCCTGCGCCGGGGGAAACGCCCTTCTTTAATTTGTTTCTGCTAACATGACCTGGTAACGGCCTCAGGTTTTATATCGCCTGTGATCCGTATGCTGTGTAGTTAAACAATATCAAAAAAGCCTTTTTACTCGCGCACATGTGCGTAAAATGAGCACGCTTATTATTTTGGTAAGGATTACTATCATGTTTGATATCACTCTGCTCGTCCTGTTGGGACTGGCAGCGCTGGGATTTATCAGTCATAACACGACCGTCGCAGTGGCGATTCTGGTACTGATTATTGTCCGTGTCACGCCACTCAGCACCTTTTTTCCATGGATTGAAAAACAAGGGCTGACCGTTGGGATTATTATTCTGACCATTGGCGTAATGGCGCCTATCGCCAGCGGTACCCTGCCACCTTCCACGCTACTTCACTCATTTGTGAACTGGAAATCGCTGGTCGCCATTGTTATCGGGATCTTTGTTTCATGGCTTGGCGGTCGCGGCGTAACGCTGATGGGCAACCAGCCTCAGCTGGTCGCCGGTTTGTTGGTTGGAACCGTACTGGGAGTAGCTCTGTTTCGCGGCGTACCGGTGGGTCCGTTGATAGCCGCCGGACTGGTATCCTTATTAATTGGCAAGCAGTAACGCTGTTTACATCGGGCGTAATCATGACTGATTACGCCTCAGTTCTACGTTGTGAGAAATTTATGAACTCTGCTTTAAATCCTCCGGTACGACGCGGCATCCTGTTAATTGCCGGTATTCTGATGATCGCAACCACACTACGGGTAACGTTTACCGGTGCGGCACCGCTGCTGGATGCGATACGCGCAGACTATGGGCTGACAACGGCCCAGACCGGGCTACTGACTACCCTTCCTCTGCTGGCCTTTGGCCTGATATCGCCGCTGACCGCAGGCGTCGCGCGTCGTATAGGGATAGAACGCAGTCTGTTTTTAGCTATGCTGCTAATATGCGTCGGGATCGCCATCCGTTCTCTGCCGTCATCGCTCCTGCTGTTTACCGGCACGGCGATTATTGGCTGCGGTATTGCGCTGGGTAACGTCCTGCTTCCGGGGTTGATTAAACGCGATTTCCCGCAGCACGTGGCAAAAATGACCGGGGCATATTCACTGACGATGGGTGGCGCCGCGGCCCTCGGTTCAGCGCTGGTGGTTCCGCTGGCATTAAGCGGCTTCGGCTGGCGCGGGGCGCTACTGATGCTGATGATCTTCCCGTTGTTAGCCTTGCTGCTGTGGCTTCCACAATGGCGTCGACAGCAACCGGTGGCGCTAACCACGTCGGGGATGCAGCACAGCCGGGGGATCTGGCGCTCGGCGCTCGCCTGGCAGGTTACCTTATTTTTAGGCATTAACTCGCTGATTTACTATGTCATTATCGGCTGGTTGCCGGCTATTTTGACCGGTCAGGGTTACAGCGAAGCCGAGGCAGGATCGCTACACGGTTTGCTGCAACTGGCGACGGCGGTACCAGGCCTGGCTATCCCATTAATTTTACATAAACTTCGCGATCAGCGCGGAATTGCAGCGCTAGTCGCCCTGATGTGTGCCATTAGCGCAGCGGGTTACTGGTTCTTCCCGCAAAGCGCAGTCTTGTGGACGCTGCTGTTTGGTTTTGGCTCCGGTGCAACCATGATCCTTGGCTTAACGTTTATTGGATTACGGGCGCGTTCAGCGCATCAGGCGGCGGCCCTCTCCGGTATGGCTCAGGCGGTGGGGTATCTGCTGGCGGCCTGTGGCCCGCCGGTCATGGGTAAGATCCACGATGCCAGCGGCGACTGGCATGTGCCGCTGCTGGCCTGTGCAGTGCTATCCGTACTGATGGCTGTTTTCGGTGCCTGCGCCGGACGCGACCGTGAGATTGATATGAATTAGTGGCTGGCCGCGTATAACCAGGCCTGCACCAGCGGTGCAGGTCGTCCTGCCAGCGCATGTCGTTCATGCTGAAACAGGGTAGCGACAAAAAACGGATGTGTGGTCAGTTCAACGGCCCTGATCTCTCCCTCCTCATCCCAGCCGGTGACGTGTAAAGGTTCATTCTCTAACGCCCGCGCAAAATCCGCATTGACCCCGTAGTTACAATGATAGCCTTCTTCAATCGTCTCTTTACCGTAGGCGCGGGCAATATGCGTATTGGCGCGCAGTTCAATGGCATCACTTTTTTCTACCAGAGAACAGGCTAAGGGTGAAATCACCATCCGTCCTTCACGGTCAGTCTCTGCATGTGCGGCATCGCTCCAGCCCATCACGTTGCGCGCATACTCCAGGATGGCGTGCTGGAATCCGCCGCAGGTGCCAAGAAAAGGGATCGCGTTTTGCCGCGCATAACGGACCGCGGTGATGGCACCCTCGAGGCTGTCATAAGGACTGGCAGGCACTAACCAGATGGCATCATATCCGGCCAGATCGTCCTCATTGCGAATAGTGCGGGTCGGCAGCCAGTCGTATTGTGCCGGGGTATTCAGTACCGCTGCGGCATCATCAATGGCCAGAGGGATCGCCTGATGAGCGAGAACATCGGCGTTATAATCGCCAACAAGCGCAATGCGCAGGGCGTGGGAAGGTGTCGTTTCCATGGGGTTACCTTATGTCTGGACTAATCACTAACGGCACAAGGAACCTCAGACTAGTGATATTGATGCTAAAAGACAATACCTTAATGCAAGCAGCTAACAGCATAAGCGGATATTCATCAACTACCTGACATCAACGGTCAAATTTACGTCGGGTATACAGGGAGAATAATTACCCCGCTTTCACCGAACGAGCCACGTCCATAACGGCATTTTCCACCCCTTCTGAATTCTTCTGAATGCTGGCGATGACTTCACCCGCTTCACGCATCAACGCAACGCCCTTTCCGGTATTAGCACGGTTACTTTCAATACCGTTAAGCACGGTTCGGGCAAGCTTATTATTATTCGCGACCACCCGTTCTATCTCTTCCGTTGCCAGACTGACATTGGCAGCCAGATGACGCACCTCTTCGGCAACAACAGCAAAACTCCGGCCAGAGGGGCCGGCTTTTGCGGCTTCAATGGCCGCATTGAGCGCGATAAGTCGGGTTTGCATGGCAAAATTGCGGATAGTGCCGACCATGCCGTCAATGCTATCTGACTGGCTGTTCAAACGTGTAACGTCGGCCGAAACAACACTCATCCCTTGCGAAATCTGGTCAATCATCCGAATGCTGTTCTCAATGACATCCGCACCGGCTTGCGCACTGTCGCGCGTTTGTACGGCCATATCCCAGGCGTGAACGGCCGCATCCTGCTCTCGCTGATTACGCATCACCTGCTCCGTCACATCTGTCGCAAACTTAGTAATTTTGTAGAGTTTTCCATCACTGTCGAAAACCGGGTTATAGGTTGCCCGCAGCCAGAGCGCCTTTCCCTGACGATTAAGCCGGGAAAACTGTCCTGAGAAAAATTCCCCCTGATTAAGCCTTGCCCAGAACTGCCTATATTCTTCGCTTTTGTGGAGGGTGGCAGAACAAAACATGCGATGATGCTGCCCGAGAACCTCAGAGCGCTGATAACCCGTACACGCTAAAAAATTGTCATTCACAGCAAGAACATGGCCAGCGGGATCAAATGAAATGACGGCCATTGAGCGACTAATGGCATTGATGAGAGATTCCTGCTCAAGGGCCGATTGCATTCGGTTCGAGATATCAGCCGCTATTTTAATAATTTTGTATACCTTGCCGCGGGAGTCCGTGACCGGAATATAACTGGCCTCAAGCCATACCGGACGATTTCCTTTGGCCAGACGAAGATACTTGTCGCTAAAACTCTCACCTGCTGCCAGACGCTGCCAGAAGAGGCGGTATTGCGCAGAACTTACCAGTTCAGGCGGACAAAACAGACTGTGATGTTGCCCGATAATTTCGTCGGCGCGATATCCCATCGTGGTAAGAAAAAGTGAGCTTGCCCCCCGGATAACACCATCGGGGCTGAACTCAATCATGGGCATTGCCTGCACCAGGGCATTAAATGACGCAGCTGAGTGCAAACGACGTCGGGAAAAAAAAGATTTTAATAAGTTCAGTGGCATCAGGTACACCGGGTAGAAGAATAACAGTAAGCGTTATCGGCAATGTTTCTGTCTGCATTACGTATCGCTACGATAGCTATCACAGATTAGTGTCTGGAAATGTTTGCGGTGGCGGATTAATCTCAAAAATCATGATGTACTGCACTAAGAAGATACTAAAGCACTTTTGGCGAAAAAATAGTGCTATTGACCTGACAAGACTAAATAGCGGACCACCAGCATGGATGGATGTAAAGGTGATTTGAGTTAAGTCGAAAGCATAAAAAAACCCGCACAAGGCGGGTTAATTTTTTATCAGTTATGTTAACTGCTCAGGCTGTTGCCTTCATCGCTATTGTAAGCATCGCTGATAATAAGCGTGGCTTACAGCGCGGTAACATTACCTGCAGCCGGGCCTTTAGCGCCGCTTTCAATGGTGAAGGAGACTTTCTGTCCTTCATCCAGCGTTTTATAGCTGTCGCTCTGAATTGCAGAGAAGTGTACGAATACATCTTTGCTGCCGTCGTCAGGCGTGATAAAACCAAAGCCTTTATCAGAGTTAAACCATTTTACTAAACCAGTCATTTTATTAGACATAGATACGTTCCTTAATTGATGAGCCACTGATGTGACTGTGATGGCCTGTATTTAGAGTTACTTATTTGGCACTTAGGAGGAGGCTCATGAAGAAGAGTATCTGTGGATAACACTTGAACTGAGGACTGCTTTACTAAAACTGCTTTCATAAGGTCTGTGTTCCAAACCGCTGAACACATTAAGACACAGGTAAATTCTTTTGGCAAGGTTTAACTTTTATTTTTTTAACCACTTAAACACCCGGATGGCTAAATGACGGCCGGGATTATGTAGAAAATATCAAATACCGTGCAGGTACGGCAGAAATTAATCTGACAATCCTGAAAGGTAGAATTAAATGGCAAAACAACGGCATTTACGTAAAGAACCGTAAATAACCCTGCATAAATGAGTGGCGCTTTAAGATATGCTCTCCACGCCATGTGACTGTATTCCGCGCAAAATATATATTACTCTTATACCGCAATAACGAAATAAGCGGACGCAATATGAAAAATAAATTGCTGGTCAGCGCCTGTTTGATGGGATTTAGCGTGCGTTACAACGGTAGCCACAAAGCCGATCTAACTTCTCTTCTCTCCCGCTGGCAGCATCAGGGACGGCTGGTCACTCATTGCCCGGAACTGGCCGCCGGTCTGGCTACCCCGCGCTTGCCCGCCGAAATTGTGGCTGCTGATGGCCGGGACGTCATCAACGCGCAGGCAAAAATCATTGAAAACAGTGGCCATGACGTTACGGCACATTATCAACTTGCTGCATGGCTGGCTTTGCAAACGGCGATAAGTGAGAAATGCGGCGCGGCTCTGCTTACGAATGGCAGCCCCACGTGCGGCAGCCAGTTTATCTATGATGGCAGCTTTAGCGGCACCCGCAGGCCGGGAACAGGTGTTGCCACAGCGCTTTTAAGAGAGCATGGCATCACCGTTTTTTCTGAACAGCAAATCCCTGAACTGATCGCGTGGATGGAAAAAATGGAGGCATCATATGATCCAATGTAAACGCGTATACGACAATGCGGATCGCGACGGTAGCTACCGTATACTGGTCGACAGATTATGGCCGCGCGGGGTAAAAAAAGAGACGTTACATCATGATGAATGGTGTAAAACACTTGCGCCCTCCACGGAATTGCGCAAGGCGTTTCATGCTGAGATTATTGACTTTGCCACTTTCAGTCAGCATTACCGCGAAGAACTTGCTGCGCATAAAGAGGAAGGATTACGACTTCTTCATCAGGCGGGAACGCAAAAGTTAACGTTACTTTATGCCTCCAGCAATACGCGCCAGAATCATGCATTGATTCTGGCCGACTGGCTGGAAAAACTGGCTCAGCGCGCAGAGGCATGATCGCGCCGCCACAGCTCCCATTCGTCAATAGTTTGCCCGTCGCTGAAGCGACACTGCGTTTTCACACCCTGAGGGCTTTGCACTGGCTCTCGGGTACCGCCCTGCTGTACACACCATACCGCTGCCGGATTGGCCAACGTTGTTTTTACTGGCGGGTCTTGCTCAGTGGCACAGCCGGCCAGGGCAACCGATAAAAACAGGCATACTCGCTTCATCACCTCTCCTTTTCTTTATGCGGGAGACAAAGAGGAAATCCAAGATTTCTTCATTTTTACGGGACGTTATTCACTTAATATAACGATGCTCTCTTCATGACCGGGAGCACCCCATTCCATAATTTGTCACGCTTTCCCCGCTGTCTACAGCGGGGATTTTTTGCACTATGCGATACCTTTATGCCGAATATATCAAATTTTATTCAATCATGCTCTACTATACCAGGCGATTGTCCACAGTAACTTATAGCCCGCTATTTCTCTGGGGCAGATAAATTGACAGGATTTATACTATGAAAAAAACAACGATTATCATGCTGATTGTAGCGATTATTGCACTGGCGGGTACACAATTGGGGTGGTGGTAGTCACATCGCTTATTTTGTATAAAAGATAGCCGAAGGTTTCGCAACAATCTAACGTTTGCGAAGCCCGGATTGTCGTAAATTTGAACCGTCTCACAGTTTACAATGTAAATTACCGCAAAGAAAAAACATTATATCTCCTTTTTGTCATAGTTAATTAATCCTATTAGACTTATCTTATTCCGTTGCTATATTTATAAAACTGACTAATCAAGGATCGTATTACTCATATCTGACGGAGAATTTAACTAATGGATTGGGAAATTGAAGACACGCTGGTTTGCCCGGCAACAGGTACTGGATTTGCCGTTGCCACAGCCGTAAAAAATACGAAGCTAATATTATGGTATAAAGGCAACTACTTTTTACGTACCGGCAATGCTCTCAATAATGGTCCCTCTGGCATCAGCGTTAATGGAAGAAAAACCCCAATAACAATTATCCATACTTTTCATCACTCGACGGCATTATGGCAAATATTTAAAAACAGGATTTCCTGCCCGGGCAATGATAATCAAACAATGATTAACTGCCCTCAGAGCAACGAATGTGCGTTTACATTATGCCCCTACGGTGCCCGGTCAACTTAATATAATCACAACATCAACCGGACCTGCGTCCGGTCTGACGCTTAACGGTGATATTCCGCAAGCTTGGGTGCGCTGGTAATGGCAAGATGACATAAGTCGTCGCCAGCAATCATTGCGGTTTTGCAAAAAATGCATTTAGCACCCATGCGATTTTTTTCCGTCACATCATAGGGTGACGTCCTGTATTGCGACCCGTGACAAGCCGGGCATCTGAATTGTATTTTCAAAATTATTTCCTTACATAAGCGCCTGGTGGCATTCATGGTTTGAATACAGATGCGAATCGAAGCTTCAAATGGAGACTCAAGAGAGGATATCTTTGATGAGAACTGCTTTAGTAACTGCTCAAGGTATTGTCTGTGTATCAAACCGACAGACCATTTACGCATGATTCTTAGTTTTATACAAGTATTATTTTTTTTATTTATGATATGCCGTAAACTCTTATTTTAGCACTATTTTTTATCAACAACCCGCACATTTTTTTGTGGGGTAGCTGGTCATCAGCTGAAAGTGGCAATCCAGATACCCCGTCATAAGCCGCATACCTTAAACGTTATGCCACCATTCGCAGGCAGGCATTAGCACAATTGCGGCATATTTTTGCACAGCGCTGGCAGTGATCGCTCTGATGCTTGGCACACTCTTCAGCACAGGCTTTACAAATATCGACACAAATACGACAGGTTTGCTTAAAATAATCGCTATCAAGACTCATAAATTGCGCGGAGAGACGACAAATACCGGCACACTGTACTGCCAGGCGAATACAATCAGTCATTAAACCCGGATTTTCTTCCTTAAGACATGATGCCGCACAGAAATCACACATGGCCGCACATTTGTAGCATAACTCTATACATTTCAGGGCATCCTGGTGCATATCTCACCTCTTTTCGTCATTTCAGTATTAATCAGTCTGGACAAAGAAAGAGATTTAGCCAAGCGCCAGGATGCAATTGCTTGCTGACCGTCGCCAAAAAATGGCGCACTTCCCGCCAATTACTAACAGGCAATAAGAGACGTCTGAAGTTGATAACTATACGCATACCTCAGCTCCCAAAAATATGCAGTGCGGAGAATATCCGCTACTCTCCGGCAATAAATAGCGATCTGCCCAAAATACAGAATATTTATCAGTAAAGTCTATACTGTGGGTTCACATGCGTCAGACTGGAGGTAAAATGGAGTATCTGGCAAGACTGAATATAGTTACTGTATTAATGTCAACGGCTTTTTGGATTAATTTTGCACTGGTATTTTTTATTACAATAATAACCTACTGGTGCATCAATCGGTTATTAGCTTTTGTGCATAAAACCTTTCAGCACGCCAGCAAGCATGAGGGGCACGACGAGCGCCTTCGGTACATTGTTTTTGATATGCTGAAAAAAACAAATAAGATGCTTATTCTGGTCGCCGCGTTCCTTTTCAGCTTACGCTTCGTTGCCCTCCCCGACCGGCTGTTTTCGACTATCTCTCACGCCTGGTTTCTGGTGCTGGCGATCCAGATAGCCATCTGGCTCGACCAAAGTGTGCAATCATGGATGCGTCATTTGCTATACGCGCCGGGGAATAATAAAAACCCGGTTACGCTGGTCATACTGGGGATGATCCTCAGGGCGCTCGTCTGGTCGATGATGCTATTGTCCATCCTGGCGAACGGCGGCGTCGATATTACCGCCCTGGTCGCCAGCCTTGGCGTAGGCGGTATTGCTATTGCGCTGGCGGTACAAACCGTCTTAAGCGATGTCTTTGCCTCTTTATCTATTGGATTCGACAAGCCGTTCGAAATCGGTGATTTTGTGGTGTTCAATGATGTTGCAGGCACTATTGAGCATATCGGTCTGAAAACAACGCGTATTCGCAGCCTTAGCGGCGAGCAAATTGTCTGCGCTAACGCACAATTACTTCAGCAAACTATTCATAATTACAAACGAATGCAAACGCGCCGCATCGTATTTACCTTTGGCGTCGCCACCTCCACCGCACCGGAAAAACTGCGCCTCATTGGTGATATGGTTAAAAAAATCATTACCGAAGTGGGCGAAACAAAATTCGACCGTGCGCATTTGCTGGCATTTAATCAGGATCGCCTGACGTTTGAAGTAGTTCATATTGTGAATACGGCAGATTACAATAAGTATATGGACATTCAGCAGGAAATTAATATCCGCATCATTGAAGGGCTTATTGATAAGGATATAGAACTGGCGCTACCTAGCCTGGTGGTAAAATCGCCCCTGCAACTGCAAAAAGCCAGAACATATAATCAGGAGCCGGCTCTCGAAACTGAATAAAAGCCGCGTTGATAATATAAAAAGAGAGCCTGAAGGCTCTCTTTTTATATAAAGGATAATTTCCGGACATGTTCACTAAAATAGCCGCATATATGGACCCGACTAAAGCTATTGTCTGGGATCGTCCGCTCGCTTTTTTAGCCCGACAGCCAGCCAGGGTGCGGTAAGGCTCTCCTGCGAAAGACTTACCGCTTCAGGCGTACCGGCGACAACGATGCGTCCACCGTTTTCACCTGAGCCAGGTCCGAGATCGATAACCCAGTCGGCCTCCGCAATAATGCGCATATCATGCTCTGCCATCACCACTGTATCGCCACGCTGAACCAATTTATCAAGAACCCGCATCAGCTTATCCATATCGGACGGATGCAGTCCCGTGGACGGTTCATCAAGCAGATAGAGCGTTTTACCTCGCTGAACGCGCTGCAGCTCCCAGGCAAGCTTGATGCGCTGGCATTCTCCGCCCGACAGTTCAGTCGCAGGCTGGCCCAGCTTCAGGTAACCCAGACCAAGCGACGCCAGTGCGGCAAGGGAGCGCTGAATGACGTCATTATCCCTGAATACGGCGATCGCTTCGTCAACGGTGAGATCCAGGACGTCCGCTATCGTTATGTTATGCCAGCGTACCTCCAGGGTTTCATCATTGTAGCGACGGCCACCGCAGGCGGAACATGGCGCGCTTGCTTCCGGCATAAACAACAACTCAATGGTTATATGCCCCTGCCCCTCGCAGGCAGCACACCGTCCGGCAGGCAGGTTGAATGAAAATCGACTGGCATCAAAGCCGCGTTTTCTCGCATCGTCGGTGTCGGCAAAGAGCTTGCGCACGGTGTCAAAAAAACCGGTATAGGTCGCCAGATTCGAGCGCGGCGTGCGCCCGATAGGACGCTGATCGATGCGCACCAGGCGCTTGAGGGATGTGCCGCCTGCCGTAATGTTCCCTTTGACCTCCAAAGCCACGTTGTCCTCGTCGATCTCCTCATCCTGCGGCATTTTATCGAGTCGCTGAAGTAGCGCAGGTAGTACCCGAACCAGCAGCGTGGACTTGCCCGAGCCGGATACGCCGGTGATCGCAGTCATCCGCTCAAGGGGGATGCGAGCATCCAGTCCGCGAATGTTATTGCAGGTCACGTGCTCAAGCGTCAGCCAGTCCTCAGGAAGCCGACGCTGGCGCAGGCCCGGACGCTGTTTGTCGAACAAGTAGCCTGCCGTGGGCGAACGGGACACCTGTTCCAGCCCTGAGGGCAAACCGTTATAAACGATTTCCCCTCCCAGTCGCCCGGGTCCCGGCCCGACTTCCGTCAACCAGTCGGCTTCAGCAATGACATCCAGATTATGTTCGACAATAACCAGCGAGTTACCGGCCTGCAAAAGTAAGCGCAGGGACTGGAGCAAGGCCCGGACATCTTCCGGATGCAGGCCAGCCGCAGGCTCGTCGAGCACGTAGAGAACGCCAAATAGTCGGGAGATAAGCTGCGTGGCCAGGCGGACCCGCTGTAGCTCGCCGGATGACAGCATCGTAGTTCGTCGGCCGAGAGAGAGGTGACCAAGACCCAGCTTTTCAAGCTGATCGAGACGCCCGCAGATGTCGGCCGTCATTCTGATGGTGGCCTCACGCAGCGCTGCCTCACCGGGCAGCTGCTGTGAATCGCCTTTAGCATAGGGTAATAGCAGCGCTTTTAACTGCGTTATTGTTAGCTCACCGATTTCGGCAATGTCATAGCCCGCAAAGGTAAAGGCCAGAGCAGCGCGGTTGAGCCGCTTGCCGTGACATTCATCGCAAGGTGCCACGGTAATAAAGCGTGAAAGACGTTTTTTAACGGACTCTTTGCCGCCTGAGTAACTTTGAAGCAGATATTTTCTGGCGCTGGTATACGTCCCCATATAATCAGGCTCCACGCCTTCTGCCAGGGCTGCCTGCCGCTCTTCAGTGTTAAGACGTGTAAAAATGGGCACCGAGGGCTGTTCCTCAGTAAAGAGTATCCACTCCCGATCTTCTACAGTTAGCGTATTCCACGGCGCATTGATATCGTAGCCGAGTGTTTCCAGAATCGAACGCAAATTCTTCGCCTGCCAGCCGTATGGCCAGCACGCTATTGCGCCTTCGCGGATGCTCAGCGAGCCATCCGGGACCAGCGTTTCGGCTCTGACTTTATGCACACGCCCTATTCCCTGACAGACCGGGCATGCGCCCTGCGGATTATTAGGCGAGAATGATTCAGCTGGCAGGAACGGAACATCAGCGGGCCGATGGCCTGCACGGGAAAAAAGCAGCCTCAGCGTGGCGGCGATCCGCGTCAGACTGCCGACCGTGGAGCGTTCCTGTGCACCGGCGCGGCTTTGCTGGAGGGCTACGGCAGGCGGCAGTCCGTCTATACCGTCCACATCCGGCGTGGACGCTTGTTCAATCAGCCGGCGCGCATGCGGTGCGACAGATTCCATAAACCGGCGCTGGGCCTCAGCATAAAGCGTATCAAAAGCCAGAGAGGATTTGCCAGAGCCGGATATCCCGGTGAACACCACCATTGCATCGCGAGGGAAGGAAAACGACACGTCCTTAAGGTTATGGGTCCTCGCTCCCTGGACGCTTACGCTGGTGCTAATGTCGTGGGGCTGTGCGCTTAGGCTTTTAACTGGTTTTTCGAATGACATAGTTTCCCCTGCAATTAGGTCAATCTGTCGCCCGCACCACGTTATCTTTCACGCGGGCGAACCGTTCTGATAAAGAAGAAGCTGAACAGATGACCTGAAAAAAGAACTACAAAGGTAGTACCGGGACGCGCATCGAACAATTTTTCGCGGCGCAAATTCCGCTGTCGCAATGTACACATGGCGTCCGGTGCAGAGGGAGTGGTTCCTGGACATGCTGTGCCCAACATGATTATGGGATGTTTTACGGGCCCGACGCCGACGCTGAAAAGGCTATAATAGCCTGTCACTGGAAAAAGGCGCGGTCAATGCTACCGTTCACCTTCAGACGGACGAAGGTACAGCCCTCATAGCGGTTATCACTAACGAAAGTCTGGTGGAGATGGGGATTAATGAAGGTACGCGAGTCATTGCCCTCATCAAGGCTTCATCCGTACTGCTTGCAGTAAAAATGGCTGACAACAAATCATAAAAACCTTATGGATTAATATAGAATATATATAAATTCATAGACTCTCTCTTAGTACAATTATCGGTATATACCAGACTACATAACGATTGAGATTACCATTCTTTGAACGGGTTAACTGACAGGAATTTTAAGATGATGGTGTCGTAGTACGACGAACTCACACTCTCGATGACAATGACCTCATTTACTCTTGCATTATGGATATCGGATAATGTCAGAGCAAGAACGAATACCGGAAGTATTACGCTGCCGTACTCAATAGTTTCACTGCACATGCCACCACATGGGTAAATTTTGATAGCCGCAGGCAATAGCCTTTCTGATTGGTTTTCATTCCATAATCGAGCAGTTGCGTCAAGACTATTTCTGGTAGTACCTAATGAATAATATCACCGATTATTCGCATTGACAGATAAAAGCAAGTCGAATATGGTCAACGCTTTGTAATAAATGAACTATAAAATTAACAAACCCTTTAATACTCTGAGGATTTTAATGAAAAAGATTTTACTGTGCGGGATTGTTCTGGCGACGTCCTCATGTGCTGATTTTTCGAAAAACGTTAGCGAACAGATGAAAGCTGTAAATCAGGCACTGACGCCTAAATCATCTAATGCTGTGCAGACAACGTCCTCAAGGAAAGTGGGCACTATTACTAATGACCAGTGCAAAAATAGCGTTGGTCAGACGCGCTCTTACTTTGAACAACTGGTTGGATTTAAGCTTAACGAAAGTAATTCATCTGGCTACACGTCTTTCTCTGAGACCTATAATCTTAAAATATCCGATCGTAAAGATCGCTTTGGCGGTAACTTAGCCATTTGCGTTATCTCAATCGATCCCCAAACCAATAAAGTCACCACATTCTCGATGCCGACCTGATATTAGTCCCAAGATTTAACCGGGGCATAGTATTTCCCCCGGTTATCTTTTAATTTCTTACTCAACATCGAACACCTCTTCAACGGCTATGACCACGGCTTCAGCGGGCATAGCTATCGCTTTTTTCTGTACATTGTCAACAGGTAGCGTTTTACGGCCACCTTCTGAACGTCAATCTGGATAGTACAGGCAAAAGGCACTCCTGATAAACGCCTTGTATCAGCAGCGCTGATACTCTCTCATTTTGTGTCCCTCATGTAGAAATGGCATCAACTGACAGATGTGACTTAACTTCTTCATGTATATCTATCTCTACATACAGTTATCAGAAAAGGCGAATAAAGATGCTGAGAGGTAAAAGAGCGGTTATTACCGGTGGTGGCACGGGGTTTGGTCAGGCGCTGTGCGTGTGGCTGGCTCGAGAGGGCATTGAGGTAGATTTTTGTGCACGTCGGGCTGAAGATATTCAAAAAACCTGCGCCATTATTAGTGATGAAAGCGGCCTTGCAAAAGGGTATATCTGTGATTTGACCCAGCCTGAATCTCTGTCTCAGTTTTCTTCACAGCTGTTACTTTCAGACAAGCCTATAGACATCTTAATCCTCAATGCGGCTCAGTGGTTATCAGGGAGAATAGAAGATCAGCCTGACAGAGAGATTATCAATACCATTAGTTCAGGTCTGACAGGTTCAATTCTACTGACCCAGGCCCTGTTACCTGGAATAAGGCGGTCAGACAATGCGGATATCATCTCAATTATATCTTCATGTGGGATCCCGAATTTTACCGATTCCGTTGCTCACCCAGCTTTTTTCGCCAGCAAACATGGGCTGAGCGGATTTACAACTAAACTGGCACAGCAGCTATCTGAAGAAAATATACGGGTTACCGGTTTGTATCCTCCTGATTTTGAAATAACGGGGTTAGATACGTATGTCGAGAGTCAATCCAGAATGGGGGAACGCCTGATGAATGGACGGTCGGTCTGGGAAACAATTCGTTTTGTGCTGACACAACCGCGTGGCTGCCATATAAGTAGCATCTACTTTCAGGGCCCTACCCGCGAAGGCCTAAGAGACAGGAACTTAATTGGGTAACGTTGAGCAGTATGGTCAGTTTCCTCTTTTCGCTTACAGCAGACCTTAGCAAGCTGACACGTCCGCTCTGTGCTGTGAGTTCAACCGATGGATGCAACACACTTATTAAACCGCTCTGCGGGTGATTCATAGTATAGCGTTTTTCTCGGCCTTTCATTGAGCTGTCTGGCAACACTATCAGATCACCTTCCCAGTGACCAGGTATGGCTCTGTCTGCGACTTCCAGTGGCCTTTTGCTGACAGGTATCGCATTCGGGATTTTCCCTAATCCTTTCCCTTTAAGCGATGATGTTCTGGATCTACGCACGACTCTTCCGCTTCTGAGGCATTGCTGCAGTTCTTTTTTTAATGCTCCCCGGGTTTGTATAAAAAGCGTTTTATAAATCGTTTCATGTGACACATGCATTTCCTGATTATCCGGATAACAGCGTTTAAGCCAACCGGCGATTTGTTCCGGCGACCAGTCCTGATGCATCTTTTCTGCAATGATTTTACACAACGTGGGGCTTTCAATTAGCTTACAAGGTTTTGGTCTCAATGCACTTTCCCACGCAGCAGTATCCGCTTTTGCTGCCCGGTATTGTTTTGCACCTCCATGCCTCTTAATCTCGCGGCTAATCGTTGAGGGGGCTCTTGATAATTTGTCAGCGATGTCCCTGATGCTTCTTTTTGCTACCAGTCCTCTGGATATCTCCTTTCTTTCATCAAGCGAAAGTGCTAACCGGTGCCGCTTTCGGACAGGGGGACGGTATCCACCAGTCTGATGGATTGTAGGTATAATAGAAGAGTGAAATCTGTCGAACATTCTGGCGATATCATGCAGGGAATCACCTTGCTTGTATCTGTCCCAGATAATCGCCTTTTGTTCTGGCGTGTAGTAAATGCGAGTTCTTCGTTTCATGGCAACGCCCCCTTGATCAAGGATAGCGTTGCATCGATCCATTGAACTCACAATGGCGAACGGGCATATACGCGCGCAAGGCACACCGAAAGAGGTAATGACACCTGAACTGCTTAAAGAGGTATTCAGCGTGGAGGCAGAAATACACCCCGAGCCAGTGTCGGGCAGGCCGATGTGTGTGGTGAGATAGATCACACCGGCCGGACGATTGATCGTCGCTTACTCAATCATCGGACTGTGGATCATCCTGAACTCCCAGGTATTATTTGGCATCAGAGCAAACCCCTGGCTGAACGCACTGTCCGGCACCTGATGCGCATAGCGGATGTCGGAGGCCGGCTTGTTTTCGACTGATGACGGACCAAACCTGGTCAATTCAGAAATAAGGGCATTACGATGTTTGAGCAGGCTGTCAGGCGAATTCATCAGGACCTGAGACGAACCGTTTATCTCAACGGCCTTCATCACCGCACGGCCAATTTCAGGCGCATACCAAATCACTTCAGCGGTATAACCGGAAACCTCGCACGCCGGTGTGTCGCAGGCCATTTCTGAGGTCCCGGTGCCAGTAAAGCGTGGACGGGATTTGGTCCAGTGAATATCACGGGTAATAAGCAATGTATCAAAGGTTCCGCCGGCCACCGTTATTTTCTCAATGCCGGCAATTTTTGATGAGGAGGTCGCGCTATAGGTATATTCCCATCCTGCCCCATTTTCCTGCGGCACGGTGATCCGGGTCTGGTAACGGTTATTCCATACCTTACCGGGCGTCAGCGGAAAAGAGAGGATCTGCCTGTCCTGCGGGGGCTGATCCGGCTTGATCCAGGTATAGCTATTAAGATTTTCTTTTATTTCACCGTGCCTGGTACGCCAGGTCGCCGTCTTATCGTCGGCGGTAATTAATTCCAGTTGACTATAACGCTTGCCGTCTGAGCTATATTCCCAGACGGTGCCTGGTTTCGGCAATTTCCGTGAGTCAATATTGAAAGGGAGCTTAACATGCGGCATTCCCCGATCATCGCTGGAAATATAATCACGTCCTGCGCTGTAACTCACCGCGGGGTGCTTATCGGATGCGCGTGTCGTGAAAAGAATAGCGTCAGCATCGTCGTCAAGTGCGAAACCGTCCCCCGTTTCCTGGCCCTTCTCGAAATGGGAGTAAGCAATAACGTGGCCCGCTTTTACCGTTTTTTGTTCCCCTTCTTTAACACCGTTTATATAAGTGACATAGGTGGTTTGTCCATCATGGCTGGTGACTTGCTCCCCCTCTTTTTGCAGAGGCCCGTCGGTTCTGTATTGTAATAAATCGGTCAGTTGCCCCTGGCCGTCAAAGGTTTCAGTTTTGCTGCGGGCTAAATTTATCATGAGGGTTTTCTTCTCGATAATTTTACCCTCTGCGCCGTAGGTAACGGTTATTAACGGATCGCGTCCATATTTTTCAATGCGCTTTTGTAACGCCCCCTTCTCATCAAAACTATCATCAATTTCCTTCTTAACGCTGTTCACCGTTTTACGGTATTTTTTGCGTATCAGTACGCCATCCTCAGCGTAATATCTGGATTCTTTATATTCTTCACCGTCGAAATCAATACCTTCATAACTCAGCTGACCGTTATCATAATAGGTTCGCTCATCAACAGACCATCCGTCGGCGAGATATCGTTTCACGCCCGTGGGAAAACCATTTTCATTATATGTGGTTTGTAAACCGACAGAGGTTCCGGTTTTATCCCACTCACCCTCTTTTTTGATTTTTCCATTCGGATAATAGAAGCGATATTTTCCGGTCATATTTTCGCTGGCGAGAAGATCATCGTGATGACTATCCTGTAAGGTGGCCTGAAGATAGGGTTTGCCGTCGGGATAGCGCAGGGTAAATTTCTCATTGGATTTGACTGGCCAGTCGAGCCGCCAGGCTGTCTCTTCGCCTGCGGTCGCAAGGTGCCATTCACGGGTAATATTACGTGTTTCAGCCCAGACCGAATGCGTTAATGTGATAATGGAAAGTAAATAGAGTGCTGGCTTCATTCCTGCTCCTGAATTTGACATCTAACAATGAAGCCTGTCTCAGGCTTCATTGTTTTTCGTCTATTATTACCGTCAGATTAAAGCATCGACAACTACCTGAATTTTTATTGACGGCGTAATTTTTTACTCTTCAGGAAAACAGGGAGGCGGCTCTCAAATAATATTTAAGGCCAGCATTTCAGGGTTACAGCAATATCAAAATTACGATTTTTAATAATGAACGATGGCAACAATAATGCCCGAGGCCGTTCTGGCATCCGTTGCATAATTAAACTGATACTCACTTACCGCAATTGTTGCATAACAATACTTGAGCATGTAAATTACAATTTTAACTATAATACAACACGCTAGAGGAAAAATGAGAATCCACCTATTTAAAACTTTACCTTTGGTCGTCCTGTCTTCTTCATTGGTCTCTTTATCCGCTAATGCCATTCCGCCGGTTCGTGCCGCAGAAGTTAAATCATTTGACGTTGGTGGGGTTAAAACAGGGATGAGCGTTGAGGAAGCCCGCGCGGCAATGCAAAAAAACTTTGGCATCTCTTCCGACCAGATAAGAACATCTGAGTCGATGAAGAGTCAGATGACCAGTGTTATTACCGGAAGCCAGCAGGTTGCGTTCCTTGTGTACGAAGATAAGGGTACCCGTATGCAGGTAAGTTTTGAACCACGTGTTCCGTATGACAAGGCTAATCCAGTGGCTGTTTCGCACGTCATCTACGAAATACCGTGGACCAAAGAAAATGAAGACAACATGGTTAAAGCTGCCCTGCAAAAGTACGGGCCGGTATCCACAGGTGGGGTCTTCCCGATCTGGTGTGAGAAACCCATGCCTAGCTCAGGAATGGGATGTGAGAGCGGTACGGCAAGTCTATCAATGGGAAATACCAAGATTGAGCTGATTGATCCCGCATGGCAACAGGCGGTCATCGGTTATAGCAATCAACAGAAAAAAACCGCGCCTAAGCTATAAATACGTTGTAATAATGACTCCGGCTCCACTCAGCCACATGTTAGCCAGCCAGTCAGTGGGCCCGGATGCGATAAGCATAAGACTTTTTGCTTCATGTTAAATTCACCCGGGAAAGTGAACCCGTCCAGAAACTGCACCACGAGCTGGACGCATGGGTCGTCTTTCGCGTGCTGCCCTGCCGCTAACAACAAGGATTATCGTTATGCGCTACACCTCTCTTGCTCTGCTTATCGCCCTCCCGTTTCTGGCCTCGGCCAAAGATGCCCTGCCACCGGCAGTGCAGCAAATAGAGAAGCAAGGCATCACTATTATCAAAGAGATTAAAACTGAAGGCGGATTACGCAGCTGGCTGGGACGCTATCAGGATATGGGCGTCACTGTCTGGCTGACGCCGGACGGTCAACACGCTATTTCGGGCTATCTGTACAATGAGAAAGGCGAGAACCTGAGCGAAGCCATTTTCCAGCAGCAGATCTATATTCCCGAAGGACGCAAATTGTGGGAAAAACTCAGCGCTGCACAGGGCATTAAGGAAGGCAGTCCAACGGCGAAACGGAAAGTGGTGGTGTTCGCCGACCCGTTTTGCCCCTACTGCAAACAGTTCCGGGCCGCCGCGCAGCCGTGGATCGCATCCGGAAAAGTAGAAGTTAATACGTTACTGGTCGCCATTATTAATCCAAAGAGCGGTCAATATGCGTCCGCCATCCTTAACGCGCCCGACCCGGCCAAAGCCTGGAGTGACTACGAGCTGTCCAACGGGCAAAAAATACCGCAATCTCCTGCAAGTACGTCTAAAAAGACCTTTAGTCAGCTGCAATACCACCAGCAACTGATGGATGAAACTGGCGCAGGGGCCACCCCAGCAATTTACTATATGAATGACAAGCAGGAACTTCAGCAGATTGTCGGTATGCCTGACGAAAAACAGCTGGAAGCGATGTTCGGGCCAAAATAAAATATAACCAGGTTCAGATAGTGTTCGGGCCATTTAGTATCAATGGGTGATCGAAATGAGTTTTGAGCGAAAAAAAGAACGTGCGCTGGCCATAATGGAAAGTAAAAAAATGTGGCGCAGCAACTATGCTCCGCCTGCGTTACTGGGGTTATGGAAGTTAGGATTTAAGATCCCTCCTCTGCCTTTTGCGCCATTCTGGCAAATTACTTTCGTAACAGGATCAGGATTTGGCCTTATGTGGGGAGTTATTATGTGGTTTTCCACGTGGCAACGTTCGGGCATTCCGCCTTCCACGGCGATAGTGAGCAGTGTGTGCAGTGGTCTTCTGTTTGGCGTCACCCTCGCCGCGTTTCACCGGTGGCGTAAAAAGGCGAATAATCTGCCCGACTGGAAAGATCTTTAGCCGCCTCACTGTCTGCTGACAAGATTAAAAGCCCGTTCCGGCACAGCGCCGCAATACCGATTCGGGCTTTTTTGTCTCCGCTATCAATGTTGTCCTGAGCGATTAGATGCCCGGCATCGTGGCTATGTCGTGTGACCGGAGAGTGATACGAACCGGCGCTGATTTATACGAGGGCGTGCCACTTTCTTTATCGATGTAGTCAAGTGGGATGAGCACGTTGGCTTCGGGATAATAGGCACCAATCGACCCCGGTGAAATAGCGTAACGAACGACCGTCATTGACTCAAGACGCATGCTGTATCCCGGTACCGCTGACTCAAGATCGACGACATCCCCGTGTTCAAGGCCCAGACGCTCAAGATCCTGATCGCACATAAACAGCACATCGCGACGGCCAAATATGCCCCGGTAGCGATCGTCTAACGCGTAGATGGTTGTGTTGTACTGATCGTGGCTGCGCAAGGTAATCAGCCGCAGAACATCCTCACCGTTAACCACTAAATCTTCATGCGTTCCGCGATACACTGAGAACACGGCCTTTCCTGATTCAGTGGGCCATACACGCTCCCTGGGAGGAAGCGGCATCTGAAAGCCGCCGGGATGACGAATACGCGCATTATAATCGTCAAATCCGGGTATCGTTTTTTCTATCAGATCACGGATTAGATCGTAGTCGGCAACCAGTTCATTCCACGATACTTTCGTGTCGGGAAGAACCGCTTTCGCCATTCCGGCGACGATGGCAGGTTCAGAGCGCAGCAGGGGCGATGCCGGCTTAAGTTTACCGGAGGAGGCGTGTACCATGGACATTGAATCTTCAACGGTGATCGACTGGCGGATACCGGATTGCTCATCAAGCTCTGTGCGTCCGAGGCAGGGCAGCAGCAGCGTTTCTTTTCCGGTAAGAAGGTGCGTGCGGTTAAGTTTAGTGGCGATGTGAACGCTGAGCTCGAGTTCGCGCATTGCCGGTAAGCACACCTCAGGATCGGGCAGCGCCACAGCAAAATTACCACCGAGACAAATCAGGGCCTTGGCGCGTTTTTCGACCATGGCTTTCATTGCCTCTACCGCATCGTGTCCATGATGGGACGGCGGCGTAAAGCCAAATACGCTTTCCAGCTTGCTGAGAAAATCCGCCGAGGGCTTTTCGGTTATTCCAACGGTGCGGTTCCCCTGAACGTTAGAGTGGCCCCGTAGCGGACACACACCAGCGCCAGGCTTGCCAATATTACCGCGCATCAGCAAGAGATTGGTCAGCAGGCGGACGTTTTCCGTCCCGCGATTATGCTGGGTGATCCCCATGCCGTAGGTCAGTATGGTAGCTTTTGATTTCACATAGGCTTTTGCGACGCTGCTGAGATCTGCCCGGGTCAGGCCAGAATCATGCTCGATATCCTGCCATGACGTGGCAGTGATCTCTGCGGCAAACGGCGCAAAGCCTTCCGTATGCGCATTGATAAAATCGTGATCCAGCGCCGCGCCTGTTTCTGTTTCTATTTCCAGAACGGCTTTAGCGATGCCTTTCAGTGCAGCCGAGTCGCCTCCGGCGCGAACCAGATAGTAGGTTGATGCGATATCCGTCGAGCTGTAAGTGGCCATCTCCATCACATTTTGTGGATCGGCAAAACGCTCAAGCGCCCGCTCGCGCATAGGATTAAAAACGATAATAGGCACGTTGCGACGCGACAGTTCGTGTAACGTCCCCATCATACGTGGATGATTGGTCCCAGGATTATGCCCCATTGATATAATTAGCTCTGCGCTGTCAAAGTCATCCAGTGAGACAGTGCCTTTACCGATACCTATTGATTTCGGTAAGCCTACGCTCGTTGCCTCGTGACACATATTGGAGCAATCGGGGAAGTTGTTTGTCCCAAACTCACGGGCGAACAGTTGAAAAAGATAGGCCGCTTCATTTGATGCCCGGCCTGAAGTATAAAATTCGACGTCGTCCGGCTTAAGCGCCTGTAAACTGTTAGCGATATGTGCAAATGCTTCGTCCCAGCTTACTTCTCTGAAGGTATCGCTGGCTGCGTCGTAGCGCAGCGGCGTGGTTAACCTGCCATATCCTTCAAGCTCAAAGTCCGTTCGTTTCAGCAGCGACGTAACGGTGTTTTCAGCCAAAAATACCGGCGTCACGCGCTTTGCCGTGGCTTCCCACGTGACGGCCTTGGCACCGTTCTCGCAAAACTCAAAGGTTGAACCATCATTTTTATCCGGCCAGGCGCAGCCGGGGCAGTCAAAACCATCCGGCTGATTGGTTCGTAACAGCGTGGGCGGCGCTTTCAGCGTATCCATCTGATTTTTGACCGCGATTGCGGTGGCCTTGAGTGCTCCCCACCCGCCTGCTGGCCCGTCATAGGGATGCACTCCGGGTACGGTACGACGATTTTTCAAGCTCATAATGCATCCTGTTTTATTAAGGTTAGTGATGATTCGACGAGGTGTTGGAGGGGGAAAATTGAATAAATCGAATTTCACCGGCATGCCTGGATATGCAGGCCTGTACATCTCTTGCTCGTTTGATTAAATCAAAATAGCAAAGAAAAACGTAAGATCGCGGGAGAGTAGTAATTCGTTACCAATATCTTTACGTTTGATATGCAAAAGTCCGGCTTATCTCTGGCTGCATTAGCAGCTCATTGGTGGTCTTTAATGCTCAGGCTATGTAGGGTTTAAGGCATTGTTTTAGCAACAAGTGCTCAAATTCCCCTTAAGAAAAATCCTCTTCTATACTCATTAACGTTTACTTAACGCTGCTGCTGTTTTCCATACTGCGTAAATTTTTTGTTATTCGATTGCTCAGGCAGATAACAGCCACGATTACCCGTGAAAGCGGCTTTTTGGTTATTTTTTATTTTAAAGGAGACTTCCTGGTATGTTGCACTCTCAATCTTCACGCACCGGCAGTAGATTGCTGCTGCTGGCTGCGCTCATCGGTCTGGTGGTGGCGGTCTATGCCTGGCTGACACCGCTGACCGGCGTTACCGGGAGCATTGGCGCGCTGGGCGTGGCTATCGCCTGTGTATTACTGGCCGTACTGACTTTTCTTTTGCGTACCGCCACCCGTCGCGGCGCACGCATTTTTCTGATTATTGTCACCCTCGTGGTGCTGTTTGGTACGGGTTTTGCCGCCGCGCTGCTGCACCAGTACATCATTACCGCAGCAATGGTAGTCGGCCTGATTGGTCTGATTGCGCTGAGCCGCAATTCCGTTCGTCACCATCCCCGCGTTAGCGCCTGAGGAGCCATCCGTGCATAGCCATAAACATTCACCACTACTAAAAATAAGCCTGACAACGCTGGCGCTGCTGGTTACGCCGCTGACGCTACAGGCACAGGACAACGCTACTGAAGCCTCTCAGGGTACGCAGGAAAAACTCAATATTGACGCTGCCGATCAACAGGCGCCGGGTACCACTAAAACCACAGACGACGTCTCAACCGGCAAAAATGATGATCAGAAAGTAGAATCTGCCGCGCAACCGGCAACGCCACTGGTTCCTACTACGGCGACCTGGGACAGCTTCCACGGTCAGCTTAATGCGCAAAAATACAGCCCGCTGACGCAAATCACCCCGGAAAACGTCAAAAAATTAACCAAGATCTGGGAGTTTCATACCGGCGATGTTTCGGATGGTAAAGGTGACACCCCTGCCACCGTCTGGTCAGCGACGCCTATTTTTGCGAATGAAACGCTCTACATCGGCACTCCTTTCGATCGCCTGATTGCGCTCGACCCTGGTACAGGGAAAGAGAAGTGGCACTACGATACTAAATCATCACGTAAAGCCCTGACCCAGCCAGTACTGAAAAACCGTGGTGTCTCCTACTGGCAGGCTAAAAATCCGGTTGCCGGATCGGCCTGTCAGAAGATGGTTTATATGGGCAACGTTGATGGCAAGCTCTTTGCGCTGGACGCCGACACCGGCAAGCCCTGCACCAGCTTTGCGGACAATGGCGTACTGGATATAAATCAGTGGAACACGGTTAACGCTAAATACCCGCTCTCCATCCTGCAACCGCCAACCGTCGTGGGTAATCATCTGCTGGTCGGCTGGGCAGGCAAAGACTGGGCCTATGCGGAAGCCCCTCCAGGCAGCATGTTTGCCATTAATGCGCAGACCGGCGAGCGTGAGTGGACCTTCGAGGCTATCCCGGAAGAGATCCGCAAGCGTACCGGCACGGCCAACGTCTGGACCCACATGTCTGCTGATGAAGCACATGGTCTGGTCTACCTGCCGGTCTCCTCCCCGTCACCTAACTACTGGGGCGGCAATCGTGTCGATGCCATTCCGCTCGGCACCTCAACGACCGCGCTGGATGTAAACACCGGTAAAGTCGTCTGGTCACGCCAGTGGGTGCATCACGACGTATGGGATTACGATATCAACTCTGCACCTACGCTGATGGATATCACCGTCGATGGCAAACAGATCCCGGCGCTGATTCAGGCCACAAAACAGGGCTTTCTGTTTGTGGTTAACCGTCTGACGGGCGAGGATGTGTGGCCTATCGAAGAGCGTCCGGTACCGCAGGGCGACGGCACGGTGCAGGGTGAGAAACTCTCGCCTACGCAGCCCTTCCCGACCAAACCTGCGCCATTACTCGATCAATCTAAAAAGCCTGAGATCTGGAAACTGGCAGATGTTGTGGGTGCCGGACAGTGTTCTCGTTTGTGGGATAATCTGACCTATGATGGGATGTACACGCCGCCGACCACCAAAGGCGAAGGCACGCTGACCTATCCGGACAGCGCCGGTGGCGTCCAGTGGGGTGGCGTAGCATTCGATCCGAATAAACAGATTGCTATCGTTAACACCTCGCACATCGTGCAGTACGTGAAGCTTTACAGCCGCAAAGATTACGACAACGCGGATAAAGACTCCGGCAACGAGAACGGCTTTGCGCCGCAGCAAGGCGCGCCTTACGGTATGCGCCTGCTGGTAGCGAATAACTGGCTGGGAATGCCTTGCTGGGAGCCGCCGTTCGGTGAGATCGTCGCGCTGGATATGCACACCGGTGATGTGAAATGGCGTCGCCCGGTTGGCGCATCCCAGCAGTATGGCTTCTTCATGCCGGAAAGCTGGGGTTCACCTACCATCGGTGGTCCGGCCGTAACAGCAAGTGGACTGGTATTCATTGGTGCTTCAATGGATGCTAAAGTTCGCGCCTACTCAATTGAAACTGGCGAAGAGCTGTGGTCCGATCAGGCTGAAGCGCCTGCGGTGGCCAACCCATCTGTCTACGAATACAAAGGCCGTCAATATGTGGCATTTGTTGCAGGCGGAAATACCATCCTGAAGGATCAGGTCGGCGACCAGGTAGTGGTTTACGCCCTGCCTGAATAACCTGACGCAGGGATAAAACGTGGGGCCGAAAGGCCCCATTTTTACGTCAGGTAATAGGTATTATCTGAAGCAGGATCGCGTGTGGCACTCCGCCTGATTTAAAATGCGTATTCTCCACTGCACCTGCCCTTCTGTGGTAAGACGCGTACTCGTGCCGGAGCCTGATTCGGTATTGCGCCACGCTCAGGAGGCTTTTTCCTGTACTGTCATGATGAAAATCAGCGTGCTGTCTTCCCGGTTTTCATAGAAATGAGCGACATCCGTTCTGGCCGTTGCTGAACACCCGGTCTTCACCCGATACAGCTGCTCCTGTACCCCCAGCGTGAGCGTGCCGCTCTGCACATAAAACAGTTCAAGCGTCCCGGCTGAATGGCCCGGGGAAGCAAACGTTTCTCCCGGCTGCATTTCCCACATCCAGAGTTCGGTCATATCAGGACCGCCCGAGCCTGCGAGCAACCTTGCTCTCCCACCTTTGTCACCGCGCCACAACTGCGGGATCTCGTGTTCATCAATGAGGTGTACCGTCGGTTTAGCGCTGACATCCACAAAATCAGCCACCGAAACACCTATTGCCGCCGCCAGGCGGCACAGCAGAGCAATACCAGGATTCGCACGGCATCCCTCAATTTCAACCAGCGCGCCTTTGCTGACGCCTGCCCGGCGGGAGAGTTCATCGAGAGATATTTTCTTTTGCTTACGATACAGCTTAATTCGCTGAGATACGGCTTCATTAACGGCACTGACGATACCGTCCGCGTCGGTCATTATATTGACTTTTTTAGTCATTGGTCATTATCATGGGATAAATTGGTCATTACAGGATTATCCCGTGTTAACAGTCTCTCCGTCAATTGCCCCGGAAATTTATCGTATTGCGCCCGGCTTTCGGGCGCTCAGTATCTCTGTCAACGCCGCTCCCGTGCTGAACCCCGGCGCGGGTGAAGCCGCACTGCGAGAAGCGTGTGAAGCCGTTCTGACCGGTCAGCCTGACTGGGCAGAAGATCACCTGGCGGCATGGGCCGACGTGTTCCAGATGTTTGGCGCTAAACCCAAACGCACCCCTTGCTCAGCAGATGCGTTACGCAAGCGCGTACTGCGTGACGGAACGCTGCCCGCGATCGATCCTGTTGTTGATCTTTATAATGCTGTTAGTCTCCGCTACGCCGTCCCGGTGGGCGGAGAGGCTATTCAGGCCTATCAGGGTTCACCGCGTCTGACCGTGGCAATGGGCACAGAGCCTTTTGATACCGTTAAAGCGGGAGAAGCCGCCGTAGAGTACCCTGCACAAAACGAGGTTATCTGGTGTGATGACAGGGGCGTAACCTGCCGTCGCTGGAACTGGCGACAGGGGATCAGAACCCGTTTAGACATAGATGCTCCGCAGATGTGGTTCATTCTGGAAAGCCTGCCGCAAATGCCGCTGGCGATGCTCCATGAAGCCGGAAAAATGCTGACTGACGGCCTTGAAAAAATGATGCCTGGGGTGTGGTTTGACGTTGTGCTGATTGAAGAACAACGGCAGTAAGATTATTCAGGAGAACGGCTTATGTTTACCGGGTTGTCAGCGTTTCCACTAACCCCGATCATCGCCAGCAAGGTGGATGAAAAAGGGTTTAGCCATATTCTTTCCCGCCTTACCGCGGCCAGGGTTAATTCTATGGGCATACTGGGATCAACCGGAAGCTACGCCTATCTGACCCGGGAACAGCGCAGACGCGTCGCAACTCTGGCAACACAACATGCCGGGAATATCCCTGTTATGGTATGTATTGGATCAGTCAGTACCGATGCCATTCTTCATCTGGCTGATGACGCACAGGCTGCCGGCGCCAGTGCCCTGTTGCTTCCGGCGGTAAGCTATCAGTCACTTCGTGATGAAGAAGTGTTCTCACTTTTCGAGACCGTTACCCGCCACGTGTCTGTACCGGTGTGCATCTATGATAATCCAGGCACCACGCATTTTACCTTTACGGATGAACTGCACGGTCGTCTCTCGTCACTTGAGGGGATTCGCTCAGTTAAAATCCCCGGTGTTCCGAAGCACCCGGCCGCAGCGATCGAACGAGTGAATGCGTTGCGTCAACATCTGCGCCCCGGCGTAACAATTGGGATTAGTGGCGATGCTGATGCCGGAAGAGGATTAAATGCCGGCTGTGAAGTCTGGTATTCGGTGTGCGGTGGTCTGTTTCCGGAAACAGCAAAACAGATCACTGAGGCAGCAGCGGCACAGGATCATCAACGCGTTACTGCCCTGACAACCCGCCTTGAGCCATTATGGTCGCTGTTCCGTAAACATGGCGGAAGCCTTCGCGTTATTGCTGCCGCCGCCGGTGTGCTCGGATTTACCGATACGGATTGTCTGCCTCGTCCCCTGCAACCGTTATCGGCAGGTGATATTGCGGATGTTGCGCATGTCATAAATCTACTGAAGCTGAAGTGATCAATACGCAAGACTGACAGTATGCCGTTTCTTGTGTATCACCGCAGATGACCAGTTCCTTCGCATTTTGCAGCCGCATAGCTGGGTTTGTCTTCGCTTATAGCTCACTTTACCGCGCATCAGAGGGTCTGCTGTGTGCCAGGAGCGGACATGACTAAAGCCACAAAATCATCACGTGTTAGTTGGTAAATTATCTTCGACTGAAAGAATGTAATTCGGTATTTTATGCCTCATAAAAGGTAGCATTGATATGAATCGCATGAATGCTGAACCATTTCAATTGGAGGGGCACCAATTTATGGAACAAAAAAAGAAAGAAAATGCTATTACAGCACCAGCTAGCCACGTGCCACATTTTATCCCAGTTCAGACAGTTTCACAGGTACTACCATTCGGTGAATTGCGCTGGGTAAACTTTGAGAAACTATGTTATCGGCTAGCTGGTAAGGATGCAGATGTAGAATCCCATAGTTTATATGGTCGAACTGGTCAAGCCCAACAAGGTATAGATATTTTTGCTCGCAAACGCAACAGTAGATATAATACATGGCAAGCTAAGTGTTACAACAAATATACTTCCACTAATTTAAAAGATGCCTGTTCGACCTTCCTAAATGGAGAATGGTCACGTAAAACAGATGTCTTTTATATTGCAGTACAATGCGCCGTCGATGATGTCAATTTGCAGGATGCGATAGAAGAACAAGCTAAGTTTTTTCGAGCCCAAGGAATTTCTTTAATAGTACTTGGTGGTCATGATTTAAGTTCATTATTACGTGAACACCCTGACATAGTTCTGGAGTTTTTTGGCCGCGAATGTGCGAAAAACTTTTTTGGCGATACAATAGATAAACATCATCTCCAAAAGCTAGATGGGGGAGAAATCCATCAGGTAAGAGCTCAGTTGCAGCGGGTTTATCAAGCCGGGTTTGAGCTTCTTGATAAAATCCCTGTAAATACACCATCGCCATTTTCAGATCAACCTTCCGTTCCCATCTCACTACTAGAACGTTTTTCGGTGCCAGACGTTCTATTGAAAGAAAGTTCAATAAACTACATAGTACAAAAAAAGGAGAGTGAATTAGCCGCACCAAGGCGTGAGCACCAGCCAAAAGAAACAATTTCACAACTAAAGACCGAAGAAAATCTTCAAACCGAGCAGTATCGCCGTACCCCTATCGCAAAATGGCTGGCTGAGTCGGATAGAATTGCCATAATTGGGCAAGCTGGAACAGGTAAAAGTACTGTATTGAGATGCATGGCACTTGATCTTCTTGGCGAACAGGAGCGATTTTCTGATGTAGCTAAAAAATGGGGACTTCACCTACCTTTATTTATCTCATTCGCAAAATGGGTGCGACTAACTGAAGCCAATGCCGAAGCAGTTGGCATTAAAGAGTTGCTTCGTGCAACATGGCAACAGCAACTAACTGCAGATTTAGTCTCTTTGATAGATAAAGCTATTGATGAGTCACGTGTGGTTCTTTTTGTTGATGGACTTGATGAGTGGGCAAATGAGCAGGCTGCCCGCACAACTTTGCAAGTAATGCTAACTATAGTCTCTGCACATAACATTCCTATTATAATTAGCGCTCGCCCTGGGGGGCTATCGAAAATAGGTGGTATACCTGACTACTGGGCTGTCGGGCATCTAGCACCTTTATCGAAATTGCAGCAAAGGGAAATAGCAACCATATGGTTTTCAAGAAATATGGATCAGAATAATACCCTACCCTCTTATGAATCTGTGCTCTGGCAAACAAATAGATTTTTTACGGAGTTAAACAAAGGGAGGGGATTGGCGACATTAGCAGAAACACCTCTGCTATTGTTAGGGCTAATTGCACTCGCTGTACGTCAATTAGTTTTGCCATTGAACAAAGCTCAAGCACTAAACCAATTAACAGAGTTACTGTTAGAACTTCATCCATATAGCCGGGCCACAGCTGCTGGTGATGTGATTCCTCGATTTTCTATAGCAGCTTCAACGGATGTTCGTCGTGAGGCGCTTGCAGCCCTTGCTTTTGAGATCCGCTCAGAAGGAGGTGATGCAGGTTATCCCATACAATTAGCTCGAAAATGTATTAAAAACTTTCTAACGGATCCTGAGGGATTCTCCTACTCTTCTCGTGAGGCTTTGGAAGTTGCTAGTGAGATTCTAGCCGTTAATTCCGAAACAATGGGACTGCTTGTAGAAAAAGGGCGTGGAGAAGTAGGGTTTGTTCATGCGAGCATAGAAGAATATCTTGCATCCGTTCATATTCATGGTTGGCCTATAGAACGTATTTTGGGTTTTGTTCGAGAAAATGCTAGCAACTATCGCTGGAGGAGTGTATTTGGAGATTTAATTTCTAGAAATAATAGAAGATCTGAAGCTGAGAAAATTGTTAGGGTGATTGATGAACCTGAGAACGACGCTATCGGAGCACTGCATCGTCGTTTGCTTCTCTCTGATGTGGTTTTTGGGGGAGCCGAAATAAATAAGCCGACAGCTATAAAAATTTCAGAACGCAGTTTTGATATAATTTCAGGAAGTGGTTGGATTAACGAGCGGCGAGCACATTTAGGTGCTGCTCTTGAAGGTATTTATAACCCATCACTGAGAGAAAAGACATCCACAAACATCATGAAATGGGGAATTAGGAGCAATGAATATTTACAGGATTTTTATCGTGCATTATTGTCATGGCCTCGCTCAGATTGTTTGCTAAATATCCTGAAGCAAGGTATAAAGAATGACAGCGTTATCAATTCTAGAACAGCTGCACATACTCTAGCAGTGATATATAAAGGGGATATTGAAGTAGAGGAATGGTTAATATCGTTGCTTCGAGGTGACAACGATTTAATGGTTATCGGAATAGTTTTGGAAGCTCTGGCAGTGGGCTGGCCGGGTAATCAATTCTTAAACAACCAACTTACTAATGTATTGACTTTGAAATACAAGCCACTCCTCCTGAGTATAATTTGGTGTAAAATACAGTTGAATTTTCATACTGCTGAGGATATGAAAACACTTTTGATCTTTATAGGTTGGCATGATGAAATAGATTATGATTATAGAGCGTTTGTCGGGCAGTGCTTGCTTCAAGGTTGGCAGAATAATAATGAAATTATTATGGTGTGTCTTTCCTCATTAAATAATACCGCTAGCCAACATGATCAAATTGACAAAGAAATTGCACAGAAGTACCTCATGAGTTGCGATGCAAACAACCCTGATATTTGTAAATGGATTTTAACCGAAATTAAATCAGACCACCCATTTATCATGAATTTCAGCCATGACTGGGAGTGGTTACTTAAGTTCTCTGAAGCGAATGTTGAAATATGTGAGCAGCTTGTTATTGCGGTCACATCCGAGAAATCAAAATATCATGAGTATAGGCTGCAACCAATTTATAGTAATATTGAAGACTCTCGTATCAAGAAGCATCTGATAGATAAGGTGAGAACCTCAGAAGATTTCTCAGTTTATTGGGCAATGTTCTCTTTATTAGAAGGGAAGAGCTCTAACGATCCTGATGTAAAAGATCTAATCCAAGAAATTCTCAATTGGGAGGACAAACGAAAACTACATGTTGTTAGCTTATTTCCTAAAATGTTCGAACGAGGTATATGTATTCAAGAGCTTCTTAGGATCATTAAATCCAATGAAAAAGTCAGAAGCGATCTTTTGATTTCTGCTTTCAGTCAGCTAAATATTGAGTCAGAAAAAGAAATTATTGACCTTCTAATTTGCAAGATTCTATCCGAGCCAGATGATGCATTTTCTGGTTCAAATAATTTAATCGCATTATTTCCAAATGAACCTAGGGTCAAGGAGTATGCTCTTTCAAAGCTTAATGGATGCCGCCCTCCAATTGCACTGCTAGCATCAGTGTATAATGATGAATCATATATTCATCAAAAAATCGCTGAAAAAGTTGGCTCGCTTACTATAACAATGCGACAACAAATAATAGACGCGGCATCAAATGAGTTTGATCGCAATGATACCGCAAAGAAAATTCTTGGGAAATATGATCACGAAGCCGATGGGCTGTTAAAAATTCATGGCGCTATAAAAAATTATCAAGCATTGTTGCCAACAGATAACAATCGTCAAAAAGTAATTGAAAAATTAATTATTGATTCGAATTCCGTCGGTCCGGATCATGATGAACGTCGAGCTGCAGCTTTTGCTGGCCTTATTGCTTATGGCGCTACAAAACAATTCGTGCCTCTTAAATGGAATGATAAACCTTTAGATATTTCTCTGGGTTGTTATGGCAGGGAATCTCAATCATTACTTAGATTGATTGCCGAGAACTGGGATGAATTAGATAAGAACTTTGATCGGAATTTTGTATCCAGACTAAATAGTTTCACTTCTGAACCTCACTATTTTGCTATTATAGCACCATACATTTCAGCCAACTCATCACTGCGGCTAGAATTTATTAAATATTGTGAAAAAACCACAAACTTGCTTGCTTCTCAAGAGTTACTGATATTAGCTAAGGAACTACCAAAGAGTGATTTACTTTTACGCCATTGTCTATCAGTTATAAACCACCTCAAGGATAAAAATGCCCATGACACATGGCAAGCATATCAAAGCTATTTTGAAGCAGCATATATCTTGCGCGAGCATTTTGGTGGCAACGCTGATTTATTAAATCAATTACGAAAAATATTGCATGATTGCGATTATCAATATGGCGTAGCTGCAATGGCTATTTACAGCCCGCACGATTCTAGCCTGGATTGCGTTGCTAAAACATTGTTAAGTGATTTATACACACTTAGAGAGTACGCTGTACCTATAATTTTTGCTGCATCAAGATTTGAAGCAGAGCAACTTGGTGTTCTTGTAAAAAATATGATAAATCGAAGTTATACCTCTGTATGGGATTTTCAGGATAGAATTAACTATGCACTGAAATCTAGGATTGGCAGTGATAGTGAGTTTGTGAGTTTGATCAGTACGTGGCTAATATCGCATCCAACAGAAAGTGAAATTTCTAGTATATCAAGATATTTATCCTCGACAGGTAAGCTAGAAATGGATACACAAGAGCTATGTCTTAATTTACTTAACGAGAGAAATAGAAGCCCAGTAATTCCTGCTCATGGCTTTGATGCGCTATCTACATTTGTGAGACCAGTGGTTCACTCGCTACTTGATGTGCTAGCGGGGCCAATTCATTAAACGTCGGTTAGAAGTATGGCTCTATTTTTAAAATCCCCTCTACCATGAGGGGATTTATACTGTTAGTCAGTTCGACAATTTTACTATGCAGTGTTTTAAATCCTATTTATATCACAATCAGATATTTTTTTGTATTTCTAAAGATATTAATAATCATATGTATTTTTTTTCAGCTATAACGTCTGCTTCCCACTCACAGCAGACCTTACTAAGGTTACACATCCGCTCTGTGCCAGAAGCGGAATTTTACAAAATCTCGGTAAGCTCTAACTCCTCATAGACTAGTTCCATTTCCTCAGAATAAGTACCTTCACGTTCAAAATAACGTTTGTGGCCTTCCTTCCAGTATTCCAGACTTAAATCCCCTTCGCCGTCTTTGCTAGCGAGTTTGCTCGTCATTTCACAAAAGCGAATGTTCTGCAACCTGACAGTCTGAATCACGCACATTGGATGCCAGGTTCCGTCAAGAATGATATTGTAACTTCCAGCGCAGGGAGCTTCGCCTCGTTCATATTCACGCTGAAAAGAATTTTTCGAACAGCAGGTTGCTGTTTTAATCCCACTCAGAACCAGTTGAACGAGTTCGTCAGCAAGTTTTGGGCTATCGCCAAAGTGCCAGACAAGTGTACCAGGATAAATGCTTTTCAATTCCTCGAGCTTTGTCATTGTCAGCCTTTGTTAATTTAATTTTTTAGTAGAAAGTGACCTTTGTCCGATTAATATAAACTATGTAAGACAAACTTCATCTTTGTAACACCACTGCGAGCGTCAGTCCTTCGCCATGTAATACCAATGATCTGAACCGTCAAAGGTGCGCCAGGCCCTGCGCCGCCGACGTCAAATCTGCATGGCGCTGAATAACGGTCTTTTTACGTTGCCGTCCGCTGAATTACGCTGCGCGACAGACGGTACGCTTATAATTTCGGTTTCTTTAATTTTTCTACCGCTTCCCTGCTCTTGCGTACATATTCACCGGCATTCGGCTGACGTTGAGCCAGCTGAATAAACAGCAGATCGATTAACAAAAGCTGGGCATCACGCGCCGTGATTGATGATACCCGCGCTTTTTCTTCATCAGCAACGGTATAGAGACAAATATCCGCTCGTGCGGTCAGTGCGTTTTCAGTGGGTCGTGATAGCGAAATGATTGTCGCCCCCTGTGACCTCGCCACATCCGCTATTTCTATGATTTCACGACTGGCTCCGGAATGGGATAATGCCAGCAATACGTCATCTTCTGTCATTGTAGAGGCGTTAGCTATCTGAACATGACTGTCACGATCGTGAATCGCCACTCGCCCCAGTTTGAGCAATTTGAACTGCAAGTCCCGCGCGACCAGGGAGGAGGAACCTACGCCACAAAGATGAATACGCCGCGCGCCGTCAAGAATATCCAGCGCCTGTAAAATAACAGCGTCTTTATTCAGTTCGATGGTTTCCCGCAGACAATGCAGTTTGCTTCCCAGCAGCTTCAGCGATACTTCGCTCAGTGAATCACTGGCGTTGATGGTCCCGTGCAGACCCTGTTGAGCGGAGACATGTCGTCTGGCAACCGCGTTATTAACGGCCATCTTGAGCTGAGAAAAGCCAGCCAGCCCCTGTTTTTTACTGAACTTAACAATACCTGACTGGCTGGTGCCAATCACTTCAGCGAGTTCACTGGAGGTCAACTGGCAGACGCGTTCTGGCTGTTCAAGTATGAAACGCGCAATCTGTTTTTCATGAAGCGTCATGGTATCCAGCGCGGCAGAAATTCTCGTCAGGATGGTCATTTCTTCCCTCATTTATCCCATTTTAAGCACAGTAGCGTCTTTTGCCCGGCGTCTGAAGAAGCGTTTGAGACAGAGGCAATATTGTCAATGAAATGTGACGATGATCGCAATCACCATACGAATATTATATTACCTGTTGCGAGAATTTAAGAATAATTTATTTTCATTAACACGATAATACATTCAGCAATCTTCACTCTGACAGTGGCAGGTGGAAAAAGTGACCAAAGAACTTTATGTAGGGTTGATGTCCGGAACCAGTCTGGACGGCGTGGACGCGGTTCTGATGGATCTGTCCGCAACAAATCTCACAATGGTGGCCGCAGGTTTCACGGTGATGCCTGACGATCTGCGAACCGAACTCTCAACGCTGTGCCACGATGGCGTAGCATCGTTACAAAAGCTGGGTGAGCTTGATCATCGTCTGGGCGAGCTTTACGCCCGGGCGGTTAATGAACTTCTCGCCGCACAGAATATAAACGCTACAGATGTTAAAGGTATTGGCTGCCATGGTCAGACGGTCTGGCACGCCCCGTGGGGCGAGTTTCCGTTCACCATGCAGATTGGCGATGCCAACATCATTGCCGCCAGGACCGGGATCGTGACGATTGCTGACTTCCGTCGTAAAGATGTTGCTTTCGGCGGACAGGGCGCACCGCTGGTACCCGCTTTCCATGACGCGTTATTCACGCAGCCTGACGGTTTAACGGTTGTTCTTAATATCGGCGGGATCAGCAATATATCCATTCTGGAGCCCGGCCAGCCTGCGCGTGGTTATGATACAGGTCCGGGTAATCTTCTGCTTGATGCCTGGACGGAACAGCATCTTGGCGAGCGTTTTGACCGTGATGCTGCCTGGGCCAGAACTGGAGAAGTGGATCAGCGCCTGCTGGCACACCTGATGGATGAGGCGTTCTTTTCTCAGACGGCACCCAAAAGTACCGGAAGAGAGTTGTTTAGCCCGACATGGCTTAACAATAAGCTGAAAGATTTTCTGCACGTTGCGCCACGGGATGTTCAGGCCACGCTGGTGGAGTTTACCGCAGTGAGCATCAGCCGCGAGCTCGGAAAAATACCGGAAAACAGCACTACCCGGCGGCTGCTGGTCTGCGGCGGCGGGGCAAAAAATCCGTTATTAATGCAGCGGCTGGCCCTGTTACTGCCAGCATGGACGGTGGGCACCACAACCGAAAATGGCCTTGATGTCGATTATGTCGAAGCGGCCGCTTTTGCATGGCTGGCCTTCCGGCGCCTCAATAATTTGCCTGGCAATCTTCCCGGTGTTACCGGGGCTTCGCGGCCTGTTTCACTTGGAGCCATTTATCCGGCGTAATGTTTTCAATCCTCAGGAATGTAAAATGACAGAGACAAATCTGCTGCGGATCCTCGACTCACTGGTTTCCGAAAAGCGTAATGAAAAAACCCGGGATATAGACGATCTGCCTGCGCAAAGCATACTGATGCTGATTAACAACGAGGACGCACAGGTATCTCTGGCTGTAAAAAAAGAGCTGCCCGCTATTGCAGCGGCGGTTGAAAAAGCAGTCCAGTCATTGCGTAGCGGTGGACGTCTTATTTATCAGGGGGCCGGCACCAGCGGACGCCTGGGCGTGCTTGATGCTTCCGAATGCCCGCCAACCTTTGGCGTGCCTCCTGACAAGATTATCGGCCTTATTGCAGGCGGAGATCGGGCACTTCGCAATGCCGTCGAAGGTGCAGAAGACGATGCCGTTGCTGGTATGGCCGATTTACAGGATATCGGGCTGACCGGGCGCGATACGCTCGTTGGTCTTGCCGTCAGTGGACGTACGCCCTACGTTCTGGGCGGGCTACGTTATGCGAAAGAGATCGGGGCAGCAACGGTATCACTCACCTGTAACCCTGATTCAGACATGGCCCAGATTGCTGATATCGCCATCTCCCCTGTCGTCGGACCCGAAGTGCTGACAGGCTCGACCCGACTAAAATCCGGTACCGCCCAGAAACTGGTCCTCAATATGCTGTCTACCACCAGCATGATCCTGATGGGCAAGTGCTACCAAAACTTGATGGTGGATGTACAGGCGAGTAATGAAAAATTGCGCGCGCGCGCAATACGCATCGTTATGCAGGCAACTGACTGCAATGCGTCTGAGGCTGCTGATGTCCTGCAACGCGCGGACAATAATGCCAGGCTGGCCATACTAATGCTTCTGAGCGGTAAGGATCGCAATGACGCCGAGCATTTACTCAACAGCGCCCAGGGTCGGTTAAGGGATGCGATTACCCGTCAGGATCGCATCTGATCGTTTATCGGTTAAAAAAAGAGAGCGGCAATGCAAAATTCACATCTCGCTATTACTCCTGCCCAAAAGCGCGCCTTAATCGCCGGTTCGGTAGGTAATTTTATTGAATGGTACGAGTTCGCCGTATATGGCTTTCTCGCCACCGTCATTGCACAGAATTTTTTCAGGCTGGAGGGCGAAGCTGAGTTAACCGGGATTATTCTGACCTATGCCTCATTTGCTATAGCCTTTTTCTTCAGACCTCTCGGCGCCGTGGTATTTGGCAGGATGGGTGACCGGATAGGACGCAAACCGACTCTGGTGTTCGTTCTCATCATGATGACGCTTGTGACGACCGTGATCGGACTGGTCCCCACGTATGCCAGTATCGGTATTGCGGCGCCTCTTATTATCACCGCGTTGCGGATCCTGCAGGGTCTGTTTGCGGGCGGTGAGTATGGCGGTGCGGTTTCGCTGATGACTGAATTCGCCCCCAGGGGAAAGCGGGGCCAGTTTGGTGCCTGGCAGTCGTTTACCGTCGCGCTTGGGCTTCTTGCAGGCGCAGGTATTGTCGCCCTGCTCTCGGCAGTGCTCAGCACAGAAGATTTGCACTCGTGGGGATGGCGCATTCCGTTCTTCCTGGCGTTGCCCATGGGAGCGTTTGCCCTGTGGATCCGTTTCAATATGGAAGAGACCCCCAGCTTCGTGCGCCAGCAGGCGGAGCAACAACAGCCGCAAAAAACGGTGCCTGTGCGGGCGGGTGTGCATAAGACATTAAAAATCATTCTGCTGGGTATTTGTCGCGTCATGGTCTGGTCAGCGGCAGGATATACTTACCTGGTTATTATGCCGACGTATCTCCAGTCCTCACTGCACACCGGGTTTAACACTGCTTTATTGATTGCGGTTATTTCAAATCTGGGTTTTGCAGCGACAATTATTCCTGCCGGGATGCTGAGCGACAAAATTGGACGCCGAAAAGTGATGGTCATGGCGGCCTTATTACTGCTGATTCTGGCGATGCCGTTATTGAAGGTACTCCAGGCCGACACCACGCTGATGATAAAAGCGCTGGTGGTGTTTATTGCAGGCGGTATTGTCGGGCTTCTTGCTGGCCCCGGCCCCGCGATGCTCTCAGAAATGTTTCCTACCCGGGTACGTTACACCGGTCTAGGAGTGGCCTATGCCCTTTCCAATGCCGTATTTTCAGGTTGTGCCGGGTTAATAATCACCGGACTTATCAAGCAAACGGGCAATATCGACATCCCGGCGTGGTATGTCATGGTGACGGCACTTATTAGCATACCTGCGCTGATGACGCTCAATAAAGATGACCATCTGCGTTCACTGGATGAGCCTGAAGAAGCGTAAACGTGACAGAAAAGGCACAGCTAAAATTAGCTGTGCCTTGTTAATTCAGGCAGCTGAATATCACATAATCAGTCTGAGTAAATCACTGCGCCCTGCCCTCAATTTGCAGGCTAAATGGACGATGGAAAATACAACCGCCATGAGCAAAGAAATGGTCTTATGACGCGTAACAAACTTCCTCACATTGTGCTTTAATTCATACCTGACATTTTTTCGCACATGGTTATCATGCATTTTATCCAGAGTATCATGGCTTTTATTGAGGGAAACCGGGTGCTGTCGATCAGCTTCAGTCTCCTGTTGCTGGTTTTGGCCGGGATGGTCACGCACCTGCTCTGCAAGTTCTTCATTGTCAGAGTGATGAGAAGAGTCTTTTTCAGCAGCCATAAACAGGGCGTTCCGCTGGATAAAGATGTGCGTCTCTCGCAGAAGCTGTCGAATTTTGTGCCGGTCATTGTGGTTTACAACTTCCTGCAGTTTATGCCGGACCTGCCGGGAAATCTGAAAGTGGCCATTCAGACCATCTGCGGCATTCTGTTTTTTATCTATCTGTCGATCTTTTTCAACGAAGTGCTGGAGATTGTTAATAGCTCCTATTCGCGCAAATCGAAACGCAAGAATCACTCGATCAAAGGCTATATTCAGATTGGCAAAATCCTGGTGCATATCATTGCCGCGATCATGATCCTGGCGATTATGTCTAACAAGTCACCGGCCATTATTATCTCCTCGCTGGGTGCGGTCGCCGCAGTGCTGATGCTGATTTTCCAGCACACCCTTCTGTCACTGGTGGCGAATATTCAGATCTCGTCCAACGATGTTCTGCAACTGGGCGACTGGATTGAGATGCCTGACAGAAATATCAGTGGTGAGGTTATCGATATTGCCCTGCATACCATTACCATGCGCAACTGGGATAACACCATTTCACGCATCCCGACCAAGAATTTCCTCACCGAGACCTACACCAACTGGCAGGCGATGTTCTCCTCGGGCGCGCGCCGTATTATGCGCAGCTTTTATCTCGATCAGAAGTCGATAACCTTTGTCAGTCAGGAGATGCTACAGGCGATGAGCCAGATCCGCATTGCCAGCGATTCCATTACTGAGCTGCTGGATGGACGTGATATCAGCGCGGTCGGCGAGCGCTGGTTTATGGAAAACGGTATCACCAACCTGATGGTATTCCGTAAATTCCTGACCGCCTGGCTGGCTCAGCGAGAGGATATTAAAAAAGAGATGTATATCGTTGTGCGCCCGCTAAAACCCTCGCCGGATGGTTTGCCGGTAGAGGTCTACTGCTTTACCTCATCTATCTTCTGGGCCGATTATGAAAATACTCAGGCGGCGATTTTTGAGTATATCTATGCGATGGCCCGCCACTTTGAACTGCAGATATACCAGCATCCGTCTGGCTCCGATTTTGCGCGGCTGGCGCAGCCGCGTACAGAGCGCTCCGATGCCCGCGCAGGTGACCCGCAGTAATCGACGGTGACACCCTGTACGCTGTAAGCCAGACCCGGCGCTCTGGCTGGCTTAACGTCATGAACCCAGGCGGGATCGTTTTATCTGGCGGCCCGCTTGTACCAGGCGCAGAAGATGTCTACTCCTGCCAGTGTTAAAGACGGGAAGCTAGCACAGATAAAATAGCATCGAGAAGCCAATAACTTTATCGTTATCGGTTGCGACCCATGCGCAGCCACTCGCTGCGATCATCCCGGCGACGACACTTTCAGTAATTCCCATTTGCCGCATTTCTTCACGACTCAGGTGATTCTCAGTAACAGCGGTTCTGACGTCGAAAATACTTTTAACATCAGAAGGTTGAGCTTTCCTTGTGCAAATTCCCATAAGGATTTCTCCACGAATAGTAAAAAATAAATACTGGCAAATTTTAGCCCACCCAATCTGTCATTTAATCCGGGATTATGGTTTTCTGGCCCGATCAAAGTTGCTTCATGCTGTATTGGCGTCTAGCCTTACTGCCTGACAAAAAATTACTGTTTTCAACGGTAAGCTTTAAACGATGACCGACTCAATATCAGGAGAAGAGTATGAAATTCTGGATAGCGCTGGCGCTTCTTTTATCTGCGACCTGCATGACTATGGCAGCAGACGGCTGGTTTCCCGGGCCTCAACATGCCGTTGGCAATGATGCTGCCAGTTCCCAACGTACTTATTCCTGACACCTCTGAAGATGACCTGTTCCCATGTTAATTGACGCGGGAACAGGTGAGTAAGGGCATCAGGCCAGAGAATAATTTCGCACTTCCGCTTTTTGCTCAAATCGAATATTGCCACGCGCGCGAGTCCGTTTTGTGCCAGGAGTGGGCCTTCCCCTGATGAAGGTTCAAATGCGCATGATTAAAACATTCCGATAGACAGACTTAAAGGGTTAAGCGCTTTTTTAACCGGAGATAATATGTCATTGCAGAATCTTGAGATCGTGCCTCGCCTGCTGGTGGAAGTTCGCGCAGGCAGGAAGCGTCACACCATTCGATGGCGGGAATGCGAAATTGTCCCGGGCCCTATGCTCTACGTAAACACGCAGGATTCCAGCGACACGGTGATGGTATGTGTCACACACGTTGAAAACATGTCGCTTTCTGATGTTGCAGCCAGGCTTGATAAACGCGAAGAATGGCCGGATGCTGAACTGCTGGAAGGGATGCGTGAGCACTACCCGTCCATAGAAATGGATTCCGGCGTCCAGGTTATCCACCACTCACTGCCTGTGATATAAGAGGGATCTTTACCGCCAGGGCAACGGAAAACAGTATTATGAATCTCACCGTTGCGATCAACCAGTTAGTCAGGTAGCGTTGTTATCCCCTTACCATGTAATATATTTTTCTTATTGTCTGAATTTAGAAATTTTTAGGTGGCACAGGTGAGTACGACGTTATCACTGAACGACCTTGGCCCGCGCATATGCATCATGGGGCCATCAAACAGCGGTAAATCCACACTGGCAAAAGCCATTGCTTCTAAAAGGTCATTACCGTTAATTCATCTGGACCAATTGCATCATTTACCTGATACAAAATGGATCCCCCGTGCACCCGAAGATTTTTATCGGTTACATGAAGAGGCTATTCGTGGGCAACAATGGGTAATCGAGGGCAATTATACAAAATGTATTTATCACCGACTTCAATATGCTACTGGCCTGATACTGCTTAATGTGCCAGTCGCGATCGCGTTACAGCGCTATATACGCCGATGTTACTCATCAACGCCCAGGATCGGTGGTCTGACAATCCAGAAGGAGAATGTGACATGGGAAATGCTTAAATATATTGTGCATATTGCGCCTAAAAATCATGTTGTTCACAGAGAAATTTTTGAGCAGGCAACCATTCCAAAAGTATTATTGGCATCACCTCGTGATATTAATGCCTTCTATCAAAGCTGCGATATTTCCTAATCATGTCAGAGGATGGATCCGCTAATGCTTGCGGCCCTCAGCAGAGAACAAGTCAAAGCTTCATTACACGCGCGTTGCCACCAGAAAGAGCAGTTGAAAATGTATCCAGAGTAGCGGAAAACTATGCCCGTATTTCTACGTCGTTAAGTGAATGAACAGACAGCCGAAGGCACATATAACATGATAAAGAAAATTTTTATGCTGGCGATGGTAGCCAATATGGCAGCAGGTTGCGCACCGTTACACCCTGCTGGATGCCATAAAACCACTGCCACGGGTAGTTGTGGCTCTGGTAATTGGGATGATCAAGATGAGTGGGGTACGCAAGCACGGGCTATCAGAACAGCAATAACGGATCAACTTGATGAGCCACAACGCTGGAAAGGCAAAAAATGCAGGGTGCATATTGAATTTGCGCAAAATGGTACGGCTTTAAAAGTATCTACCAGTTACGGCAATAAGGCTTACTGTGAAGCACTAAAATCAGCCGCTCAGAAAGCCAAATTCCCGGCATTTACTCATCAAGAGGTATACCGCGACTTTCAAAAATCCCGTTTTGATATAGACGGTTAGCGCATTTTATACCTGCTACGTACTATCATAACTAAGGCTACAAAGACTTCAGGACTATGGAAAGCGGTGCGGTCATAGCCGTCAAGTAAGCAATGCTTCAATATCATTTGCCATTATTGCCATCATATTCTGCGTGATCTTTTCCACCGGCCAATTCCACCATGCCAGCTTTTCCAGTGTCACTATAGTTTCATCTGGAAAGCGTTTTTTAATCACTTTTGCAGGATTGCCACCCACGATAGCATAGGCTGGAACATCAGCAGTGACGACCGAACGTGAGGAAATTATCGCTCCGTTGCCAATCATCACGCCAGGCATAATCAGAGCTTCATACCCTATCCATACATCGTTACCAATCACGGTGTCGCCTTTGTAGGGTAACTCATCCGTTTGTGGAGTAGCTTTTTCCCATCCGTTCCCGAAGATATAAAATGGGAAGGTTGAGAATCCGGACATTTTGTGGTTTGCCCCATTCATTATAAATTTAACGCCTTTGGCTATGGCGCAAAAATTACCAATGATTAATTTGTCCCCAATAAAAGGAAAATGATAAAGGACGTTCCGTTCAAAATTTTCCGAGTCCTCGGGATCGTCGTAGTAGGTGAAATCACCCACTATGATATTAGGATTTTTTATCGTATTTTTAATGAAGCAAATCTGAGGAAATCCTTTCATAGGATGTGTGCTGTAGGGATCGGGTCCGTGCATAACGCCTCCTGAAATGAATAATTCTGTTGCGTCGAGGATAACACACCCTGTTTTCAAGCGTGCAGAAGCGAACACAGCGCATTATTCGGGATACGTGAATAACTTACCTGATGAGCCGCAGCCCTTTCGAAACAATTCTATTGAATTCTTCGCAGCCGGAGTGCTCAGTCTTTGTACAACATGCGACATGTTTCAGTCCCCGACTTAACAGCCGGAGTTTACGGATAGTGTCGTCAGTCTCTTTTGCACGTTGCAGAAGCTGCAAGCGGTCTAATGAAAGTGCGCCTTCTGAACTAAACATTGTGGCTATTTCACTCAGAGAAAATCCCGCAGCCTGCCCAAGCGAAATCAGCTGCAGTTTATTAATCACATTTTCATTGTACTGTCTTCTTAGACCATTACGCCCAACAGGTTTGATAAGTCCTTTCTTCTCGTAATAGCGCAACGCCGACGGGGTAATGCCCGTAAGGTCAGCGACGTGCCTGATATCCAGTTCCTTCATGGTTGACTTAAACCTCACTTTAAGTTGCACACTGACGATTATGTCATTGAACAGAAGGAATACACTGTGGATATCATTATTTTTTTTAAAATTGTTATAGCAGGAACAGGCGCAACACTGGCCATGGATACCTGGTCACTGTTTCAAAAACGCGTTTTAAAAATCCCGCCGTTGAATTATGCGCTGGTCGGTCGCTGGATTTTAGGGATCCCACACGGCAAATTCAGACACCACACTATCCTTTCAACGTCACCGGTACGTGGAGAATATCTTACTGGCTGGGTGTTTCATTATTTAACAGGAATACTCTTTGCCATTATCCCGCTTTTACTTAGTGCAATAAACTGGTTCCATGAGCCGTCTCTTATCGTCGGCGTATTGACAGGTTTGTTAACGTTGATTGCTCCATTCTTAATTTTGCAACCCGCGCTGGGCTTTGGCATCGCTGCCAGTCGCACACCTCGTCCATGGCTGGCGCGTCTATTGAGCCTGTTGACGCATCTTGCCTACGGTATTGGATTATACGGCGTCACTTTTTTTATGGCGTTAGCATCGCGCCTTTATTGAGCTGCACTTGCATCAGAACGCCCGCGTTTTTTGCCTGGAACGTTGCACTTTCAAATGATCAAGGCGGCGCACAGGCTTCCCGTTCACGCCGCCTCCTTTGATAACTGCCGGGTTAATAACAGGATGCTGATGACATCATCCGTCATCAGCACGGCATGTTCTGCCCACCTTCTCAGGTCAACCCACCACAATATCGCCACTTCTGTCAGCGTCTTACCATAGGCGCAGGCTATAGTGACTGCCGAAAAGATCAATTCAGTAATGTCTGCTATATGTCAGGAGTGGACGTTAAGCTAATCAGTAATATGCCGATCCGGCTGGATAATACGCTTAGCCAGTTTCTTTTGCAGAATAATAACGATAACTGGGAACCCTGATGCGGAAATTGCACATACCGACAGCAACGTGTTCATATTTTGTGGTGCCATGCCGCGATCGGGGAACAGAAAAGCAGACAGAAAAAATGCGACGGTGGTAATCAGATACATTATTGATGTCTGCAATGAAGAGAATCCGGCCCGTTGGCCGTTATCAGGAAACTGAATCGTAAGCGCTGAAGATGAAACCAGACGACTGTAAGCGGCACCGAGAAATACCGTAATAAACAACGCCGTATGCTTATCACCGAAGGTGGGTATTAACAAGCTCAGAATAAAGACGCTGGTTGACCCTGTAGCCAGAGCTAAAGCAGAAAAGCGAGAGGTTAACATGCCAGTGATTTTTGTAGACAGATAACCTGCAACTCCCCCGATTAAGAACAACCAGGGCAACAGGTCTTGTGAAACGCCCAACTGCTGGATCAACAATGGTACCAGGACGGGAATGACCAGCATCGGACTAAACTGTACAAACGCATTAGTGGAGGCGAAGAGTAAAGTATCCACATTGAGAGGAAGCGTGTGTAGCGTGTCGGAAGAAATCGAATCCCGGGGTATGATGAATACAATCAGCGGCAATGCCAATAAACAGAATGTACTGATTAACCACAACGCGACATGCCAGCCATAATGTGTAGACAAAAATAATATCGTGGGCATTCCTGCAATGCTTACCATCGAAAAGGACGCAATTACCGTCGCCAGCATTTTTCCACGCAACTCAGCCGGTGCATTGTTTATCACTATACTTATACCCACCCCCATTGTCGTACCGCCTACCAGACCTGCACAAAATCGTAGTGCCAGCAGAAGACTAAAACTTGAGGTGAAAGTCGTCAAAAATGTCAGTAGCCCTAATAGCACCATGTTGGTAATTAAAAAACGGTTTTTATTGAAATGACCAATCCAGTAAAAGGCGATAACGCCTGAAAGTACTGCACCAGACGTGTACATACCTGACACATAGCCGGAAAATGATACGGGAACTGCGAAATCGGCTGCCATAAATGCAAAAATAGGGTTGAACATCATATATTCCAGCGCATTAGTGAACTGCATAAAAGCCATTACCATGGCTATCCGCATAAGGGCTTTATGGTTAAACGTTTTTGTGACCAGTGGCATAGCAAGCAACCTGTGGATGAAAGATGTCCCAGTTTAACTGCTATCAATCGTGTCGATTAGATGGTAAAAGTTGCACTTATTATTATCATATATGGGATAGTTGATGCGTCCGGCTCTTGATTTTTTTAGTCTGAAAGTGTTCATTGCTGTGGTGGATAGAGAAAGTTTTGTTGGGGCATCTAAAGTCCTTGAAATGCCAACATCAAATGTTAGCCGTTGTATTGCCCAGTTAGAAGAAAAGCTGAATCTTCAGCTCATTGAACGCAGTACCCGACATATGAAACTTACCCAGGCTGGACACTTACTCTATACCCGGGCAAAGCCATTACTGGAGGCGCTTGAGCAAACTGAGACAGAATTAACGTTGCGTCAAATGCAACTCAAGGGTCCATTACGTATCTGTATTCCCAATGAAGCAGGTCCTGCCTTGCTGGGTTCTGTTATTGCCGATTTCGCCTGTCAGTACCCGGACCTGGAGATCAGCTGTGTCACAAATTTTTCAGGCCTCGAATCTCTACGAGATGATCTGGATTTAGCGATCATTATTACTCGTGGTTTGATGGATAACAGCGACTACATAGCCCGTCATCTGATGACGATACCCTGCACCATTGTTGCAGCCCCCTCCGTCATTCAGCGCTATGGCACGCCTTCTCGTATTCAGCAATTTGAAGGATTACCCTGCATTACAACAGTAAGCGCACTGAAAGGTACTCCGTGGCAGTTTGTTAATAAGAAAGGGGGATTCGAGACAATTAAAGTTAACGGGCATTATCGGGTAAACAGCGGGGAGATGGCAGGTTGCGCTGCGGTAGCAGGTGTTGGTTTTGCCATTCTTTCGAAGCAAGCCTGCCAATCCTACATTCGCGATGGGCGGTTAATCGAAATTGAGTTTGAACAATCAGCAGCGCCACTACAGTTATTCGCACTTTATTCAGATCGGCGTTACTTGCCTGCTAAAACAAGAGCGCTCATTGATTTCATGCATCAGAAATTGGACGGGGGTCAGTTAAAAACTCCCTGAAGCGGATATTCTCTAAGTCTTTATTTATCTATCTGAGGATAGTAAAACTCGAAGCATAGTCATGAAAGCACGCAAAAAGCATGATGCATTTTTTCAATTTTTCCCGAAAACGCCTCGTACAGGCCAGTATTGAGCTGAAATGACCAATGAAGATCAAGGGAACTAATATGTGCAAAAAGGAGATTGTATACACAGAAAATGATGCCTACTTCATGCCGCAAATTCACATGTCGTAAGTCTTATTTATTAAAGGATAAAAGACGTGATTGATTTCATCCGCTTTATTGATCGTTTTGAGCAGCTTAAATCCTCATCACCTTGCTCCAGTAATATTATCGAAAGTCGAATCAATGATTTATATATCAGAGTGTACGAGCCAAAAACGGTTGTGGATGAGGTTTTGATCGTATACCACGGTGGCGGGGTCAACGCAGATGCAGGCTATGACATTCTCGCACGGCATTTGAGCCACGATTTGAAAATTTGTGTTTGTCTTGTAGACATCCGTGGACATGGCCGTTCGGCAGGGATCAGGGGTGATGCTTCAAGCCCGGCTCAAATCTGGCGTGACGTTGATGCCGTCATAGATTACTTTCGCATCTCTAATGCTGATGCCAGGATTCATCTTCTTGGTCACTCCAGTGGCGCAGGCATGCTGATAAATTACCTCACTCAACACCCCGCATCGCGGACGATTGAAAGCCTGTTTCTGCTTGCCCCAGCGTTAGGGCCTTTTGCACCATCGAATCTAAACAGAGATTATTCCGTTCCTTTTGCATCCATAAATCGTTGGGCCTTCATTATCAATGGAATGAGCGCCGGTTTTCTTTGTGGACGTCGTACTGGAGTAAAACTGAATTTCCCCAATGATATTATTCATGCGAGGCCTGATTTTGTTCAACGCTATAGCGTAAATATGGCTAATGCTCTTACTCCGGGTGATCCCGTAAGTCAGCTAAAAGCGCTTTCTGTTCCAGTAACCGTCATGCTTGCTGAGCAAGATGAACTCTTTGATGTCAGTCGAATGGATGCGTTTTTCAGGCGCTGCGGGAATCAGAATTTAAGCAGTCGAGTTGTTGAGGGTAGCACGCATCTCGACTGTCTTTTCGCGTTAACGGATATCGTCAGAGAACACTTCACGGGGCTGGCTTCAATAACGCATGAGAAGTAAGAGATGTATTTCAGATCAACGGGTAACAAAGGCGCGTTGAAGCAGGATGTCTTCAAGTCAAAAAAGGGGAGCCATGACCTGAATTGGTGCTACTTGTTACGCTGGCGTCAACGGTGGCCAGCCAGGTGTTTGACCACTCCGGTTGGCAGAATACGTTTGCTATAAGTGGCAGGCGACTTACCGCTGCCGCTGTATGGCCTTTTCATCTCATCTCAGAAAACCAGCGCGGCGTAATGATGTGCCAGCAGATGATATTTTGCTCACAGCGGAAGCGGCTGATTCAATAAGACATTAGTTAGCGAGGGCCTGGATTATTTATCAGCCTTCAACCCCAGCACAAAAGGCACCGAGTCCCGCAGCGATGGATTGACGGTGCCGCTGTGATCGAGCCCCGGATAAAGATGTTCACTCACCTGGGTGCCCGCCGCGCGGACGTCGTGAGCAAACTGCTTCTGCATTGCCGTGGGCACGTTAATGTCATTACTCCCAATACCGATAAACACCGGGTGTTTAAGATGAAGCGTTGGGTATGCAAGTGAACTGATGGCGGCATTGAGCGGCGCTTCAATACCGGGCTTGAGGCTGTTGCTCATCGTCAGTTTTTCTTGCATAACACGTTCAGTTAATGGCGTGATGCACAGGTTTTTCGCCTCTTCAAGAAGATCAAGGGCTGCCGTCTGGAAATAATCTGTCGCTTTCAGGGTTGGATCCCGGTCTTTTGCAGAGTGATAAAGATAGAATGCATAAGGGATTTTCGGGTCGCCGGTTGCAGGTTTCTCCTCACCGTTATTGATAAACAGACTGGATACCTGATTTTGTGCATTGAAATAAGGCGTACCGGTAAGTACGGTACCGATGATATTGAGTTCCGGGGCGTAGTCAGGTTGATACCCGGCAGCAGAAAAGGCGGCATGAGCGCCCTGCGATTGCCCCACCAGTATCAGTTCATTTTTTAGTGGGAACGCTGTCATCGCTGCGCGTACGCTATCAAGCGTGCTCCATGCTTCAGCGCGGGCATCCAGATAGTGGTGTAATCCGGCAGAGCCCAGCCCTGGATAGTCTGGGGCAACAATGGCGTACCCCAGTGACAGCCAGGTGTTGAGGTACTGGCTGTCACGTGCGGTACGTGGATTAAGAGAAGGCGCACAGTCATGGGCAATACCGACGGTGCCGTGGGTCCACACGATCACGGGCCAGCCGCCTTCTGGCACAGGACCTTCAGGCAAGTAAACCGCGGCACTGTCGGTGCGCACCCCTTTTCCCTTTACACCATCCTGCGAGCGGTATTCCAGACGATACTGGCTGGCGGCTTCTTGTAATCCTGCCGCCTGCGCCAATTCGGTTTGCGTCACCACCTGCCCCGTTTCGACGGCAAATGCCCCCTCTACGGGGATCAGCAGTAAACAGGCTAGAAGGCTTTTTCTGAGCGACTTAGTGACATTTTTCATTAATAAATTCCTGATTAATTTCTCTATTGACCACACTATTTTAAGTGGCTGAAAAAGAACCGTAGATGAACGAAAAGATTAAAATGCTAATCGTGGGAGAAATCCTGCTACCCGCTGCGCGGATGATCACTCCGTGGTACTGGCTGCCTGGGTGATGTCTCCCATCACAAACGCCAGATTGGCTGCGGCTATCAGTACCGCAGTACGCGCGTCAGTCTCTGCCTGACGGGCAGTCAATAAATTATTGGCGGCTTCACTGGCCACGGTGACTGTACCAACACCCTGCCTGTAGGCGTCGAGGGCCGCATCGTAGGTTACCACCGCGGTATTAACCAGATTGATGGCGGCCTTATTGGCGGCAGAAGCGGACTGCAACACATCGGCTGCCACGACAATTTCCCGGGCCGCAGCGTCATGCGTCTTTTTAAAGGTTTCGTTTGCCGAGTCGGCCCGTGACCGGGCGGCCTGGACGCGTATTGCACGCATTCCCCCGTCGTACAGCGGCACCGTTACGCCTATCAGGATATTTGACGCCGAGGTTTGTTGCCCAATAGCAGGTAACCCCTGAATATCGAACTGGCCGTGGCCGCTGGCTAAGGCCCCCGCCAGATAAATTTTGGGCAAATAGTCGGCCTGAGCTGCGCTAATGCCTTTTTTAGCCGCCAGCGCTAATGAATAACTCGCTAAAATATCGGGCCGCTGAGCCAGCGCCTGTTCAATGACCGCCCGGGACGGCGGAACCACCGGTTTAAGCGTCTTATTGTAGGCAGGAAAATCAACGTTTATTCGGGTATCGGCCGGGATACCCAGCGCGGCATAAAGCCCCTGGCGGGCTTCACTTTCGCTATTATTGGCAAGCACCCGGTTTAACTCTGCCTGGGCAACTATCTGCCTGGTCTGCGCCAGTTCGACGACAGTAGCCACCCCCTGACGCCGCCGCGCTTCCACTGCCTCCAGGATTTTCTGGCTGTTGGCTAACATCTCAGCGGTGTTGGCGCTGCGGGATCGGGCTGCGCCATACTGATAATAAGTGCGCATTACATCGAAAATAATTTTTTGATGTACGCCGTTAAAGCCCATATTGGCGGCAAAAGAGACATGTTCAGCCGCATCCTTAATAGCCTGCCGCTGGCCAAAATCAAATAGCAGCCACTGAAGAACCAGGGCTGGCACTACCTGATGAGAATTGGTCTTTAAGGTGTCGCGCTCCCCGAGGGTATAGGGTAACGGTGTACGCGTATGCTGATATCCGCCCACTACGCTTGCGGTGATCATGGGTAAAAAGATGGACTCGGTTAATCCTACCGCGAAAGCCGCCTGCCGGGCCTGTTGCCAGGCAATACGGGTATCAGGATTATTTAATTGTGCCACATTGATCAACTCAGCCAGAGAGTAGGCATGTGTCGTATCAATGGTCGGCTGAGCCGGGTCCAGCGTCACTGCTGAGGATGGCGGTGGCGTAAATTCTGCCGAAGACGGTGGCACCTGCCATGGTACAGAAGACGAGGAAGGCGCACGATCCGCAGAGTCCGTTACGCAGCCATTCAGGATAAGCGCTATGCCCACGACAGCCGTCAGCCGGGCCGGGGCTTTGCTCATCATATACTGGAGCCAGCTCATTTTAATAATCTCTTAAGTTTCTGAAAGTTATGTTCTATTCTGGGATTTTCGTTACAGGCACCCGGCTGGCAATCGCCTGCGGTCGGTGCTGCATTAACCACCGGTGAAGCATCGTCAGGCAAAGCGGTCGTATCGTCGGAATCGGTATACGGCTGGATCAGCGCACTCAGGCGCAGCCGTTCATGGTGATTATTCTGCTGGGAGATAAACAGGGCGCGTCCGGTATCATTCAATACCGCCAGTATTTTTATCAGCCGTTGGTGTTCCTCTGCCCCAGGCCGTAAGTGCTTGGGTTCGAATGGCATCAATTGCAGGGTACTGCGCGCGCTGGCTATCTCTTGCTCGATACGCGCGGTTTGCATCGCGCATTGCATTCGCTCTGCGGTGGGGGTAGCCGCAAGGGTGGCTAATGCGTTCAGAGCCGCATGAATACGTTTACCCACAGCATCCACAATAGACGCAGGCCAGATCAGGCTGAAAATAAGATAGATAACCAGATTGCCCATCAGGATGCCCATAATTCTTCCGCTGGCAGGCGTCAGATCGTCGCCTGGTGAAAATCCATGTAGCACGGTTAATAAGAAGGCAAGACCAATCTGGATCCCACAGTAGGCAATGCGCTCATCGCCCGTTGAAACCCAGGCTGACAACGTTAAAACCAGAAATACCAGAATCATGAGCTGACCAATATCGCTCATGGCGGGTACCACAAATACCAGAGAGACAATGCCCAGTCCGGCCCCAATCAAACAACCGATAATCCGCAGCGTTAGCTTATGTGCCGTTTCGCCGGCAGTGCCGAGCGCCACCACGTAACAGGTGATCATTGCAGTATGAATATCCTGCCAGTCCATGATGGTGTAAGCCGCATAACAGATGACGCTGGCCAGAGTCGTTTTCAGGGCAAAATAGCAGTAGCGGGGATTGATCAGGGCGTCTTTCGCCATGAAGGACGTTTTAGCTGCTGAAGGCAGCGGACCCGAATGCGCTGAAGTAAGAGCGACAATGGCAGACGCAATTTCACTTGCCGGCCTGTCAGGGGGAGCGACAAAAGGCTCCGGCTGTTGCCGATTGTCGAGGGCGCGCGCGACGTCGCGGCAGGCATCGGCCAGCTGCTGGCGGGAAATATCAGTCAGCGTTTCAGCCTGCTCGGCAACGCCCAGCAGCAGACGGTAACTATTGTGGACTGCCGCCGTCAGCCAGATATTTTCGCTACCGCGCCCCAGATGCAGGCGCCGGATCAACATGGCCCGCTGTTCGTTATCTGCCTGACCTTCTGCCAGCGCCAGATGCACCGCGTGTAGATGTTCGCTATCGGGCGCGCGCAGCGCGGCTTCTGCTAAGCGTACGCGTTCCGCCAAATTGCCATAGAGAATTTTTACCGGCCAGCGCCCCATCACCAGGTTGAATATGATCAGTAACATCATGGGTGAGGCAACCATCAGCCAGCAGTAGAGAATGGCCCGGGTGGCTAACTCGCCGTCAGGGGCAACGCCGATAAGTCCCATAATAAAGGCAATAACCAGGGCAATAATATTACCTACCTCCCCCAGCGCAGAGGCGGCACCCAGCCATAAAAAGAAAAAGGAGCTGCCGATAAGTACCATCATACGCAGCGGAATAGATTCCAGGGTCCAGGGCAGGATCAGGAGAATAATGCCGACTACCAGCGTGACCAGGATAATAATAGCCGCCGCCATTATCATGCTGACCACCCCGTCCGGTTTCATCACAAACAGAATGAGATAACAGCTGATAGCGGACTCAGGAATGCCATAGAACATGGCCACAAAGCTCATCAATGCGCTTAATAGCCCAATCCGCCAGGCGGTGGCGAACCGCCCTGGAAAGGGACCCAGGTCGGCATTAACCTGGCGTAGCGTGCGCTTTAACATGTTACTGGCAATCATCCTGGCTTCGTACAGTCACAGTAGCCGTTGCTCCCACGCGCATTAATTCTGCCACCGGCTTATCGATGACAATACGCACCGGGAAACGTTGCTCAACCCGGACCCAGTTGAGCGATTTTGGTACGTAGGGCAGGCTGCGCGGCAGATTGATCTGGTCCTGGGAGATTACGCCCCAGCCGATGCCCTGCACCCGGCCTGTCATCATCGTACGGCGGTCCTGCATGGCGTACACCGTGGCGCAGTCACCAATCCTGATGTGGGGTAACTCGGTTTCCCGGTAGTAGGCAGATGCATACCAGCGCTGGCTATCAATCAGCGTAAAAATAGACTGATTGGGCAGTACGTTTTCTCCCGCAGCGATATTTAGCCCTACGACTAAGCCATCGTGAGGGGCGCGAATAACGGTATCGGCAAGCTGTTTTTCGGCAATGGCCAGCGCAGCGCGGCGTGCCCGTACCAGAGCCTGGGAGGCATCGGTATTACTTACCAGCGCATCCGCAGCAACATTCTGTTTTTTTGCCTGCTGCAGCATAATTTCAGCATTACGTTTTGCCGTCGCCGCATCATCAAGCTGCTGGCGGGTGACATAGCCTTTGGCCTCCAGCGGCTGCAAGCGGGCGAGCGTCTGGGTAGCCAGGTTGAGGTTTGCCTGGGCGCTGCTTATCTGATCCTGAGTAATACCGGAGTTAGAGCGCTCGGCCACTACCGTGCGGTGCTGGGTGCTCATCGTGGCTTCTGCTATTTCTAAATCGGCGCGGGCCTGGTCCACCGCCATCTGATAGATGTAAGGGTCGAGAGTAAAAAGGACGTCGCCTTTTTTAACCCGCCCGTTTTCCACCGCATTCAGTATAATAATGCGCCCTGGTACGGAACTGCTGATATTAACAATATTGGCATTAAGTACCGCATCTTCAGATAGCGGGTTAAGCCGGCTGGTTTTTAGGGTTAGCCAGCCGAAGAAGCAGGCCGCCAGAATAATGACTGCGGCAATAACGAGGGCTATTTTGCGTTTGATTGCGGAGTGTTTTATAGTGGCCATCATAAAGCCTATAAAAAGAATAACGAAAAAATAAAAGTCAGCGTCAGCATCAGACAGAAATAGACCACCAGCCGGACAGGCATGACATCATCTATTCCCCATTTGATAAATACAACGCGAATAACAATGGTCAGGATCAGGGCCAGGGCAACGCAGAATATCCAGTAAGGAACAAACGAACCTATAAGGGATAAAGCGGGTGCCCCGGCCTGCACACAGCCTGTCAGACTCGCCACCATGCTGAAGAGTAATGCATGCAAGGCGGCACGCCCTGGCGTAATCACCGGACCATATTTTTGAAAAAATGCTAACTGGCGAACCATCGGTTCAGCTCCTTGACCACAACTCATCGCGCGGGTTAAACATACTCGCCAGGTGCTATATAAGGGTAGAGCGTTATATATACCTGCAAACGGGCACTTAAAACGTACTTTGCTACCGATAAATGCCAGCACCAGGATAAATCTTTAGGAAAGTCATACAGAACCTGGCAACACCAGCCGATATTAGATCAGTAACAGAATAAGCAATAATAATTTCCGCATTAGTACCATCAATAATTAAATAATATCACAGGCGTGCGGCGATAAAAATAAACCGCGCTGAAACAGCCCTGTGGTTTTATAGATATAAAGCCTAATAATATCAGAAAGGAATCAATCAGTGAGTCGTTCAGGACCTGGGTTGAGCGCCGCAGGCTGAGCACAATGGCCCGAAAAGCAGCAATTCGCAATGCAAGAACAGGCAGTGAATCAACGATAGCGAACAGCAGGCCGCCGCGCGCTATCCAGGCATAGTATACCTGAACCAGGACAAAGCTTTCAGAGTGTCTGGCGAACGTGCCGGTCGCCAGACAGGTTTATTATTTTCGTCGTGCGTCAGATTTATCTATCCAGAATCTCGCGGCGAATAATATCCGCGCCTGCGCTTAAGGCCTTAAGTTTGCCGTTGGCGACTTGACGCGACAGTGGAGCCATTCCGCAGTTGGTGCAGGGATAGAGCTTATCGGCATCGACGAACTGCAGCGCTTTACGCAGCGTATCAGCAACCTCCTCCGGGGTTTCAACCGCACTGGTCGCCACATCAATAGCCCCGACCATCACTTTTTTGCCACGAATCAGTTCAAGGAGATCCATTGGTACCCGGGAGTTATGACACTCCAGCGAGATAATATCGATACCTGAGGCTTGCAGTTTCGGGAACGCCTGTTCGTACTGACGCCATTCTGAACCCAGCGTCTTTTTCCAGTCGGTGTTGGCTTTGATCCCATAGCCATAGCAGATGTGTACGGCGGTTTCGCACTTAAGCCCTTCGATAGCTCTTTCCAGGGCGGCAATGCCCCAGTCGTTGACCTCATCGAAAAACACATTAAACGCCGGTTCGTCGAACTGGATAATATCCACGCCTGCCGCCTCTAATTCACGGGCTTCTTGATTGAGAATTTTAGCAAACTCCCAGGCGAGCTTTTCACGGCTTTTATAGTGATTATCGTAAAGGGTATCGATCATCGTCATCGGCCCCGGTAACGCCCATTTGATTGGCTGGTTCGTCAACTGGCGTAAATAGCGTGCATCTTCAACAAATACCGGTCTCTGACGCTCCACGGCACCCACAACGGTCGGGACGCTGGCATCGTAACGATTACGAATTCTGACGGTTTCGCGTTTCTCGAAATCGACGCCGCTCAGATGTTCGATAAAGGTGGTGACAAAGTGCTGACGGGTCTGCTCGCCGTCGCTGACAATATCAATTCCGGCCCGTAACTGTTCATCAAGAGACAAGCGCAGCGCATCCTGTTTGCCGGCGATAAGTTCTTCTTTCTGCAGTTTCCACGGCGACCAGAGCGTTTCAGGCTGGGCCAGCCAGGAGGGTTTAGGCAAGCTGCCGGCGGTAGACGTGGGGAGCAATGTTTTCATAGCAGGTGACCTTATATTTTTAATAAATCAAAGCGGGCAGCGGGCGGACCATTGCGCAAGAATATCCCTGTAGGGTTCGATAAAATGTTTTTCCGTAAACTTGCCCTGCTCAATCGCCAGCTGGCTACGCTCTTCGCGATCGTAAACAATTTTGGTTAATGAGTGATCCTGATTATTCAGGTTGGGCTGATAATGCAGGCCCGCTGCGGCGTTTGCGTTATAAATCTCCGGGCGATAAATCTTCTGGAACGTTTCCATCGTGCTGATAGTGCTGATAAGTTCCAGATTGCTGTAATCACTAAGCAGATCGCCAATAAAGAAGAAGGCGAACGGCGCAACGCTACCTGACGGCATGAAGTACCGCACCTGCAGGCCCATTTTTTTGAAATAGGTTTCAGTCAGCGATGTGCCATCCTGCTGGTATTCGAATCCCAAAACAGGATGGTGATTTCCGGTGCGATAATACGCGTTTTTATTGGACACACTCAGGCAGATCACCGGTGGTTTTTCAAACGCATTTTTGTATTTATCAGAGCTGACAAAATGCTTGAATATTGTGCCGTGCAGGTCACCAAAATCATCCGGAATAGTGAATGCTGACTGGTTTTTATTATGGTCCAACAGACGCACGCTAAAGTCATAATCGCGCACGTAGGAAGAGAAATTATTACCGGTAATCCCTGCGATGCGCCGATCGGTTTTTTTATCGACGATCGTGGTGTTCAATATTTCTATTGCCGGAAAGGTGTTACCACTACCGTCGATATTCATCGTCACGGAAATAATATCCAGTTCAACGGCATAACGATCGCTTTCAGGATTATCCCAGCTGGCTAAGCTGTTAAAACGATTGTTGATCATCGCCAGAGTATTACGCAGATTCTGCTGACGATTCTGACCTCTTGCCAGATTGGCAAAGTTAGTGGTGATACGCGTACTTTCGGAGGGGTTATAATGTTCGTCAAAACGCCCGCTCTTAATCGTGAAAGTGAATTGTGTAGTCATAGAACCCGCATCCGACGTCTGTTATAAAATTGTAGCGCCTCTGTACTCGACATAATTCGAGTCAAGCAAGGGTGGCAAGTAAGCAGATCCCCGGCGCGTACAGGCGTACTTGTCCGGAGGGGCGCGAGCCCTGGCAATGCATGTGCAACGTGAAGTGTTACCGTTACCCTTCCGCTATAGTTTTGCCAGAAACGCGAAGCAAGAGGAAGTGACCATATCTCAAGGTAACGTGAATCTCTTTCATGATCGGATGCAGTGCAGGTCAGCTGTTGCGGTCTGTTCATGTCCAATAGAGTCTGACCAGCACTCTGGACATATTTTGTATGGCTGCGGATGATACAGAAGCCCCCCAGACTTTCATCTACACCGAGACGCTTAATTGCGGCTGTCTGGCGGTGATTGGGCAGGGGTCAATGTCCGCTGTTCGCTCATAGCAGCATAATGGTGTTGCAAAGCGGTTAACTGGACGCCGCCTGATAACAGGTTTCCATTTCATCGAGTGCAGCCTGGTTTTCTAACCCCCATTGGTACATTTGCTCAATAGGTTCGGCAAAGGTTCTGCCCAGGGGGGTCAGTCGGTAGTCGACTTTGGGTGGGATCACGTCGTACACATGGCGGATAATCAAACCTCGCAGTTCTAACTCTTTCAGCGTCTGGAACAGCATTTTCTTAGAAATTCCCTGCAGGCTACGCTGTAACTCGCCGGTACGCGCGCGTTCATCCGGCCAGTGATACAGCGCGTGGAGCACCATTGTGCTCCATTTACCGGAAAAGAGTTCCATCAGACGGCGCGGCGGCGAGTCCGCATAGAAATAAAGTTTACCTTCAACCCAGGCTGGCACTGTTCTGTCCTCTGCTTATGGTAACCAAATGGTAACTACTATCAATATGGGATCCTGTTGACTATAGTCTGCCTCCTTGAGTTAGCCTAAACCAGCACATTCTTGAGGTGAGATGAAAATCAATGCATTAGTAGCACATGACGCGACACAACCCTTACTATCAGGCCAGATTTCGCTGCGCCCGTTACAGAAGCAGGATGTCAAAATTGAGATCCTCTATTGCGGCGTGTGCCACTCCGATCTCCATATGGCGCGTAACGAATGGGCAGTAAGTCAATATCCACTAGTGCCAGGGCATGAGATTGTCGGGCGAGTGATAGACGTTGGCGACGAGGCCACCCATTTTAAACCCGGTGATATCGTCGGTGTGGGCGTGATGGTCGACTCTTGCCGCGAATGCCATTTCTGCAAGAACCATGAAGAACAGTACTGTGAAGCCGGCTTTACGGCTACTTACAATGGCATGGATAAATATACCGGCGAAAGAACCCGGGGCGGCTATGCCCAGAGCGTGATTGTCGATCAACATTTTGTTGTTTCTGTACCGCGTAACCTGTCGCTTGCCGGGGTTGCTCCGCTGTTATGTGCGGGTGTGACTGTCTGGTCTCCGCTGCGCCATTTCAACGTTACTGCAGGCGATCGCGTTGGTGTTGTGGGCCTCGGAGGATTAGGCCATATGGCCGTGAAGCTGGCCAGTGCGATGGGGGCGGAAGTGACGCTGTTTACAACCTCCCCGGAGAAGGGAGAAGATGCCCGTCGTCTGGGAGCAAAACGGGTCGTGGTATCGCGCGATGCCACGCAAATGGCGGCCTGCCAAACCTCGCTGGATTTTATCATTGACTGCGTGGCGGCACCGCACGACCTGAATCCTTATCTGGCTACGCTGAAAACCAATGGCCGCCTGGTGTTGGTAGGTATTCCAGACCAGCCACACGACTCGCCGAATATTACGTCCATGGTGTTTCGGCGTTTAAGCATCAGCGGCTCGTCAATTGGCAGCATTCAGGAAACCCAGGAGATGTTGAACTTCTGCGGCGAGCATAATATTACCGCCGATATTGAAATGATCGGTGGCGAGGACATTGAGGCTGCCTTCGCCCGTATGCTTAAAGGAGACGTTAAGTATCGCTTCGTCATCGATATGCAGGCCACGCGCTGGTAGTGGAGCGACAGGCCCATAGCCGTTCCGGGCGGCAGCGCGGCCTGGCAGGAGTCACATAGACAACTGATAAGATGGTCGCTTTTAATGCAAAATTTTACGCCTCGCTGGGTTTTAAAATAGTAGAGGGCGAATCGTGCCCGCTCCACCTGGCACGCCAGAAAGAAGAGGAAAATAAACTGGGTTTCGATCCGGCGCGGCGCACAGGAGTGCGGTTGGACTTTTAAGGTTGTGCCACAAGCACTAACGGCCATGTCCGCCAGCGCTTCGCTTACAGCGGACCTTCTGCTCAGTTAGTTCGGCTGCTGTGTGCCAGGAGCGATCTTTTAACAAGATTTGATGTACGGTATTGGGCGATTCGTATAGCAGCAACGACAATGAGAGCCAGACTTATGAATTACTTTATTCGACCAGCTACGCCTGACGATATTAATAAAATCATCGAATACACTACTCAGGAAGCGCAAGAATCAGAAGGTTCAGTGATTGACCTTGTTGCTGTGGGGCGTGGTGTAACGTCGGCGTTCAGTGAAAACCCTCATTCAAAATATTGGGTCATGGAAGATTCTTCAGGAACGGTGATTGCCAATACCTCTGTCGTAAAAGAATGGAGTGATTTCCATGGTAATGACTACTGGTGGATCCAAAGCTTTTATATCGCCCCGGAGCATCGTGGAATGGGATTAGCTGATGAGCTCATCAAACATCTTACAAAAGAAGCCAAATCAGAAAAGGCACTGGAGCTTCGCTTGTATGTCCACGGAGATAACGGGCGTGCGATTCGTGCTTATGAGCGATGTGGTTTTACTGAATCTCCGTATACCATTATGAAAGTGGGTTTATAACTTCGCCAAATACAGCACTTCTAATGCTCTATCCGAAATCGGGACACAATGCCGCGCAAGCGGCATCTTTCATTCCAGCGATGCTCTTGAACGTTCCAGGCACATAACGTCCACTTCATGCTACCCATTGAAATCCCTTTTGTGGGCGGCCTGGTGCCAGGAGCGGACGTTCAACAAATTTTAGATTTCATATTTTCCTGCTGAACCATCCCTGTTATGCAAACTTTCTAACAGCGCATGAACCGCAGGCGAAGACCTGCCCTCTGATGAGCAAACCAGACCAAACTCCCTGTAAACAGAGGGTACTACCGGTGTAACACATAATCCATGCAGTTCTCCGGGCAGAGCTGACTGAGGTATGAGTGCGACCCCCATTTTTTCCCGCACCAAAAGGCTGGCACTGACCCAGTCCCGGACTGTCATGCGCACATCAGTCAGTTGAAGACCTGCCTGTTCGATCAGGCTTTTTGCATTAACTGCACAACCGCCGGTAGCAAGGATAAATGCCTGACCTGCCAGATCCTCAAGTGTTATGTTGTGCAATGTGCCACCACGGACCAGAGTGTGACCCGCTGGCAGTACTGCAACCCATTCATCCTTCCCTAATATAAAATCCGCACGTCCTGAAAGGGGATTCATAACGACGCCAAGATCAACCGTATCCGCCGCAAGCCATTCTTTAACTTCCTCATCAGTTCCTTCCAGTACAATCACCTCAATTCCCGGATGGAGACGTTTGAAGGCTCTCAACAGCCCGGGCAGAAATGTCGATGTTACAGATGGAAAGCTGCCAAGGCGGACACGCCTGCCCTGTAGGCCACGACTCTCCTCAGAAAGCCTGCGAATAGCGTCCAGTTGTGCAAGCATAAGCCTCGCATGTTTTGTTACTTCATCTCCTAGCGCAGTGACGCTGATGTTGCGCCTTTCTCGTACAAACACCTGAAATCCCAGCAAAGCTTCTAACTGGGCGATAGCCTGACTGGCACCAGACTGAGTCATTCCAACCCGCTCAGCGGCACGTGTTATGTTGCCTGAGTCAGCTACGGCAGCCAGCAAACGCCAGTGTAAAAGATTCATCATGATTATCAGTAGCTCAACTAATGGCAGGATTATTAATCATTAATTTTACATTGTAACCGGCAGTGCGCACAGTGTATTCAACCCTCTATTGTGTTCACTGGCTTTAACGGAGAAATGATGAAACTTTATTACGCGCCGAATACCTGCTCGCTTTCGCCACATATCGTACTGCGTGAACTTGAGCTTGAATTTGAACTGGTAAAAGTAGACAACAAGAGCAAACAAACCTCTGATGGACGCGATTTTTTATCCATTAACCCTAAAGGCTATGTCGCCGCTCTTGAACTGGAAGACGGAGAAATTCTGACGGAGGGACCGGCCATCGTGCAGTTTCTGGCTGATCTAAAACCTGATAGAGCGCTGGCACCATTAGCGGGAAGCTGGGACAGGGTACGCCTGCAGGAATGGCTGAACTTCATCACCAGTGAAATACATGCGGGGTCAGCTCTCCTCTTTAGCCCCCGACTGCCTGAAGAGGTAAAATCGCTTTTACGGGAGAAGCTGCTCAGGCGGTTTGATCTGCTTGAGGAAACGCTCTCAAGGAAAGCTTTTCTGACGGGGGCCTTTTTCACTGTTGCGGATGCTTACCTTTATACCGTACTGAGATGGTGTAAATATTTCGCTATTGAGCTGAAAAACTGGCCCGTATTGACGGCTTACATTGCACGAATTAATGAACGTCCCGCAGTGCAGGCTGCATTAATTGTCGAGGCATCCTGTTAATGCTGAGGTGAGCTACGTTCTGCATCTGATGCCTGACGAAAGCCAGGAAATTTCAGTCTTCTTTGTTCACTGATGCTCTTATCTGCCATTAGCATCTGTTTTATGCCAGAAGTAGTTGCTGAGCTCTTCATTATGGCCTGGCGGGATTATCCTTTGCAGACTGAGAACATTTAAATACCTTTTGACCGTGTTGCGAAGAAGACAACCGCTGCACCGAAAGCAACGATGAGTGTATCTTCAATCATGCCACTTCTGGTCTGCCCAATTTCTGCCATGGCTTTTTTGCGGGCCGCCAGTGTGACATAGGCAAGTGGTACGGCAGCAGAGATAGCGATCGCTGCCCCGGTTTTTTCTTCTCCCGTGGGTGCCAACGCGGCACCCGCAATTCCTGCGCTGGCTACTCGTGCTGATAAGCCCAAAAACACGGTGCGGTCTGGCGCTGACTTCATCTTGTCGCCAAACAGCTCACCTGCACCCATCGCTAACGCACCATATTTGAATAGCGGACGGTCCAGTAGCAGAAGACAACCTGATGTGTCGCGTCTGGCAAGGCGTGCTGCAGCGAGGGCCGCCATAGGCGTCATAGAACGGCAACTGGCGACAACGCCAATTAAGGCGGAATAAACAAACTTACTTATTTTCATTAATTTCTCCCGGATAAATAGGATTTTATTGTTTCTCAGGCTTTCTGGGGTGCAAGTCGGGAACTCCCGGTTTATTCAGCGCATTTACATGGTCACGTTATTTAAACGCTTTTCCTCTGAGCACTGAGTTGCATCCTGGAATGCCTTGAGCATCTTTTGCAGCCTGTGCGCTTCATGTTTTCTCACCACAATGAGAACGTTGACCACGGCGCGACCTCATGTGCAAACTTCCACCGCATAGACAGTATAGATGAACGCGGTCTGAGACAGCGGAGATGACAGAATTGGTAGGCTCAGGAATGTGGACCGCAACTGATTGCCCGATCAGACCCTGGCGTAATTTATTCGGAGGTGTAACCGTCAGGGCTGGCAGATTCGTGCTTACTACATTAACTGGCATCACCGTTCGTCATAAAAAAACTCATGCCGAGAGTCGGCTTCTCGCTTATAGCGGACATTAGCTTTTCCCAACGTCCATTCCGTGCCAGAAGCGGACATGGCTACCCCTGGAATACACTAATCAATATCGAGCAGGTGACAGTACATAACCATGCAACCGCATCAAAATCATCAGAGCATTTTTCAGGATGCTGGCAAATTCAAAAGTGACGGAAACGCCCCTTGTACCTCAAAATGGCTCTGAGGCGTTGTAACTAGCGCGGGTAATGACTCTTTGTTAAATTATTGTCAGGTAAGGTCTGTTCGATCCTCGCGTGGTGTTGGATGTGAGATGACGATAAACTCGACCGCAGAATTAGAGTCATTTCTGGCCTGATGCTTTGAGCCTGGGGGAATTTCAATGCCCTGCTGAGCGACGATCCGATACTCATTCCCTTCCAGTTCCATGGCCAGAACCCCATCAAGAACGAAAAAAAACTGTCTCGATACGGAATGGTAGTGTCGCTTTTCGTACGTTTTTGGCGGCATTTTTTCGTGAATAACCAGCATGTCTTGTCGGTTTACCAGATACCAACCATCGCACTTGTCAGCCCATACGTAATGCTCAGCATTAGCCTTAGAAATCATTGTTTTTTTACCTGTTGCTCGATTAAAAATTTTAGAACTGATGCTACGGCCAATGTCTGGAGACGCCGGATATGTATACAAGATATCCGCTTACAGAAGCCTGTAGATACTCGCGTTCCAGTAACCATTACCCTGACAACAATATTCTTTGAAACCCAACGACCTTAGTTCTCTTGCAATTAGCCGATTCATTACCCCGTGTCCCATAAGAAGTACGGAGCCGTCAGATCTTTTTGCAAACGCTATGAGGATATTCGTAGCCTGAACAGCACGTTTCTTTGCTATTTTCAAACGCTCCGCATTACGGGATATACCGCATAACCACATGACGCGGAAAAGAGCTGCCCACACGGACGGGGATAATCTGAAACCGGGCATGTGAAATACCGGTAGATCTGCTTCCCTGAAAACCTCATGAATAACATCCGGTTCAAGCCCTAATGCTTTCAGAGAAGAAAGTGCTCTGGGAAGAGGACTACTTATGATTCGAGATGCGCTGAATGCTAATGATTTACTGGACTCAGGCGGTATATCTTCTCCTGTATCAGAAAGATCATATTCTGCAATCCAGTTGGACATTTCACGGCTCGTTACTTTCGCAGACCCTGCAAAAGTGGGCTTTCCATGACGCATTAAAATAATTTCCATACAGAGCTTCTTATTTGTGGTCCTTTCCAGGCAGACAGACTAGCGTAATAAAGACAGGACGCACGACTACCATATCTAAAGTTGACACTGATTGCTGAGATGATGTGTCAGGTGAGAATCAAGGTGTGAATAAGTAAATACATTAATACAGTCATCACACCTCTCACAGTCCTGATGTCCGCTGTTCGCTCATAGCGGACCTTCAGTTCCAAGTGGTTATTCGCCTGGTGCCAGAAGCGGACGCTTCAGGTTTAAACATGGGCAGATAAGAGTCTTTACTTATTAATCCGGTATACACACCCGTATACGGTGCCCGTCAGGATCTAGCGCAACGAACGTCTTGCCAAAAACGGCTTGCTTGGGCTCCTGTTCTATCTGCACACCGCTGTCTGACCACTGCTGATAAAGTACATCAACTTCCTGAGTATCTTTAACCATAAAACTCAACTCAGTACGGTTACCTTCACCGCAGGATACAAAGTCACTCGCCGTCGTTGACCATAGTCCAAGGTTCAGACCGTTATTGAAGGAAAAAGCCGCCCACGTCGGAAGCTTCACATCTGGTTCTTTATTGAACAGCTTCTGGTAAAATTCGCTGCTGGCAATCGGGCTGTTAACATAAAGGATGATTAGGTTAGGTATCATGAGTCTTTCTCATTAAAATGAATGAGACTTCACTATCGCAGGGAGCATTGACAGAACATGTCAGCATCGGGACCGAAGCGTGCAGAGCGCCTACTCAATCTTCTACAGATTTTATATCAGCATCGCTATCCTGTAAGCGGACACTGCCTTGCACAAGAACTTTCCGTCAGCCTTCGCACCCTTTACCGAGATATTGGCGCGCTACGTGCTCAGGGAGCTGACATTCAGGGAGAAGCCGGGACGGGGTTTATCCTCTCACGAAGCCATCATTTGCCGCCTGTGATGTTCACCCCTGAGCAGCTCGACGCACTGGCACTCGGCTTGCGCTGGGTAGCCGCATATGGTGATGCAGGTATTGCAAAAGCGGCTTCTGAGGTAAGGGGAAAGATCCGGCAAGGTCTGCCCGTACAGTTAAAGACGCTGTTTGATGACTCGACACTATTCGTTGGAAAGACTCAGGTTGCCCATCACAATCCTGATAATCTGAACTTTCTTCGAAGCGCCATCAGGCGGAGACAGAAGATCCGGACAGGTTATACAGACAGATTGAGTAATGTGAGTGAAAGAACGATATGGCCTTTCGCTTTAGGTTATTTCTCCGGTGATATTGTGCTTGCGGCATGGTGTGAAAAACGTAATGCCTTCCGCCATTTCGACGTAACGCGTTTAACCTCTGTTCAGCTTGTGCAGGAAGGATATCCCCATTCCCGGAATCGTTTACTCCGCATGTGGCGCAGTGCGGGTCTGGATAACATCATCCCTGGACGTAACTGAACTGAATGCCAGTGTCCCAGAATATTAAGGCCTGCCCATATCTACTGATATGTCCGCTTTTCGCTCACAACGGACCTTCTGTACAGTGACTTTGGCCGCTTCGTGCCAGAAGCGGAAGTTGGAGTGCCGGAAACTATCTAATAGCGGAACGGTAGTTTTGCAAGGATGTTAACGCTGATATTAAGATGGTAATGGGGTATGCTCAATTTGCACCGGATCGTCTCAATGAAGCCATCCACTTGCGCCTCTTAACAATAAGGATTGAAAGACGCTATGGAAAATAACTACAAACATGACCTTCACGAAATTCTTTGTTTGAAAACGTTTGGTGAATCTTTCGAGGTTTATCGCGTCGATGATTATGACAAGATGATCATTGAGTGGGCAGAAAGAGAGCTACTCTGCGGCAATAGTTCTGAATCATTGTTAATTTTAGCCTCCCTCAATTTAGATAAACGTCCTGATTCAGGTGAAATTGAGCGCTATCTTGATGCATATATGCTTGAACAAAACATCGTTATGCCCAGCATTAACGCTAGTGCAATGACGTGGCTAAGAATCAAAGCTTGGTTTCTGATGCATGCCGAGACTTCCAAAGAATTAGAGTTACGGCTGCATCAAATCCCTGCGTTTCACCCATCTCCGGGTTCTCGTATCCTCAGCAACATCGGCTGGCAGTTTTACCGCATATACGGTGATCTCTATGATGATTGGGGGCCTGGCTACCCCTCTAAGGCCTCAGCGATGAGCGAAGCAGATATTCTTGATTTTGTGAAATGCCGCGTGAAACCTTTCTATCGTGTTCTCTGTAGCTCCGATTGGGCCTGGGTTCTGTCCCGAGCAGTATAAGCAATCTCATGACTGCAAAGTGCCAGGAGCGGAAGTTGAAGATCAGGATCAAGAAAGAAGTTAGGAGGAGTTTTTTTTGAAAAAATCCGCTTAGTATGAGTTTTGGAGAAAAAAACAGTGCATACTTTGAGCAATACATTCTTAGGATACCGATCTTCATCTGCATGGATTTTTTGACGTGATTGATTTCATAAATTTTAACGACCGCTATAAACAACTCAGAACTTTATTACCACATGCTAATAATGTGGCTGAATATTTGATAGCAGGATTAAATATTCGCATCTTTGAACCCGCAAGCGCAGTTGAGGATGTTCTTATCGTTTACCACGGTGGTGGAGTCAACTCAGATGCTGGTTACGATATTCTTGCTCATCAGATAAGTCATCGTGGTTCTATTTGTACATGCCTCATAGATATCCGTGGGCACGGGCGCTCATTGGGTAACAAAGGTAGCGTTTCTAATCCGGAGCAGGTCTGGCAGGATATCGACACTGTTCTTGAACATGTTCGCGTAAAGTTCCCCTGGGCCAGAGTTCACTTGCTTGGTCATTCAAGCGGAGGGGGGATGTTGATCAATTATTTTACTCGCTTCACCCCCTCTCAACAAAGTGACAGCCTGATTTTACTTGCGCCTGAGTTTGGGCCTTTTGCGCCAGCTAAAATTTGCAGAAGAACAATGGTTCCATTCGCGTCGGTGAGCAAGTGGCCTTTCGTACTAAATGCGCTCAGTGTGGGATTACTATGCGGTAACCGTTATGCAGTTACTCTTAATTTTCCCAATGAGGTTATGCTATTAAGACCTGAATTTGTTCAGCGATACAGCGTGAATATGGCGAATGCTTTGACACCGCGTCAACCTGCAAGACAAATTGCAGCATTGCCATTACCTGTAACTGTTCTGATAGCTGAAAAGGATGAGCTATTTGATGCAAGACAAATGTCAGAGTTTGTAGAAGGATGTGGTAACCCGAATTTACATATTAGAATTATTGAGCACAGTAAGCATTTAGACTGCATCTTTGATATTAGTGAAGAAATTCTTCAACATTTGAATAGATGTACGTCAAATTAAAGCATATCGTGAGTATTTAGCTCTGCTCAACACGTACAGATCATTATTGAAAACTATTCCCGAGTCCGCTCCTCGCTCGATGTGGACGTTTGTTAACGCAGACTGTCCGTTTCGTGCCAGGAGCGGACGTTACTTGCACATGATATATTATTTTAAGGGGGGCTGAGCAGAGGAGGAAAATCTCCTTTGATAAAAAAACGTGGCTGGATATGTCAATTAGCAAATCAACGTGGTATATATAGTTTTATGGTAAATAGAGCCTTCATATTGATAAATTGAGGTTTTATTTTATTTTCATCTATTATGAATAAGAAAGGAATGTAAATGGATTTTAAAGTACCTACAGATACAGGTAATCTAACCATAGGCATTGATTTTGGCGGGGCTGTTGTTTTTGTTGGTGCTAATGGCAGTGGAAAATCACGGCTTGCTATAAACATCGAAGAGTCTCTTGGGGAACAAGCTCATAGAATATCTGCTCATCGCGCATTGAATTTAAACCCGGACGTTCCAAAAATAAGTGAAGATAAAGCCCTGAGAACTCTCCGGTATGGAAGTGATTGGGAAGGTATATCTATTGGCAATCGTAATAACCAGCGGTGGCAATCTAAAGCCAGTAGTTTTTTGCTTAACGATTTTGACTGTGTTATTCAGGCACTTTTTGCTGAGCAATCTAAAACGGCACTTGGTAGTCATCATATTTTAATGGGTAAAGTCAGCGGCGAACCCAAGAAAACTAAATTTGAGAAATTAAATGAAATATGGGGGAATTTAATCCCCCACAGAGAGTTAGTTATTGATGGGGATAATATTCAGGTAAAAATACCTGGTAATAATTCAACTTATAGCTCCGCTGATATGAGTGATGGTGAGCGAGCTATTTTTTATCTAATTGGACAAGTTTTAGTCGCTGCTACTAACTCTGTTCTCATTATTGATGAACCTGAACTCCACATCCATCGTTCTATAATGAGCTCACTTTGGGATCAGCTTGAAAGTGCTAGACAAGATTGTGCTTTTATTTTCATTACTCATGACATTGAGTTTGCTTCAAGCCGAATTGCTAAAAAAATAGCAATTAAAGATTATCAACCAAATGGCCCTACTTGGGGGTTGGAAGAGATACCAGAAGGAACTGGTTTTTCTGAAGAGTTAACAACTCTTATTTTAGGTAGTAGAAGGCCGATTCTTTTCGTTGAAGGTGATGACAATAGTTTGGATAAAGCATTGTACCGCAGCATTTACCCAGGGTGGACTGTTATACCTAGAGGATCTTGCCAAAATGTGATTCATGCTGTAGTTACACTTAGAGCAAATCAAAGTCTCACACGTGTAAAGTGTGCCGGTATTGTTGACGCTGACGGTCATAGCGATGAAGAGGTAGAGGCATTTAATGAACTTGGGGTTAAAGTTCTTCCAGTTTCTGAAATTGAAAACGTTTTCCTCATTCCCTCTGTTAGTCGCGAGATTGCTATCAAAGAAAACTATCCTGAAGATGAAATAATTAGGAAATTAGATATCATATTGGACGATGTTATTGCGTTAATAAATCAAGGCGATAACTTTGAAAAATGCATTCGTATGTATTGTCAAAGAAGAATAGATAGATACCTTAAACTAGTAGACATCAGTGCTAGCAATAGCATTGGTGAAATGAAAACATTATATCATGATAAGACTAATTCATTAGATGTCGAGCTAATATATAACACTCATGCTAATGATCTAAGGACGGCAATTCAGGAAAGAGACATCGGTAAAATTCTTTCTATTTTTGATAATAAAGGTATGCTAGCCAAAGCTGGATTGACGCTAACAGGGAAAAGCAAGATTCAGTTTGAAAATTGGTTGATCAGAACCCTTACTAGCGAATCACATAGTGGAATAGTCAGCGCTGCGAGGGCTGCTTTACCGGAGATTAGGCCCTAATTTCTCCCGTGAGACTAGACAACCTATATCATATAACAGCCCTCTATGATAGAGGGCTGTTTTTTGCAGCAAGCACAGAACTAGACATAATACATCTCTCTTTAAGCCAATACAAACAGCTCCCCCTCTCACGTGTGCCACCGTGACTGGTTCAGATCCACCTGCTCCCTTTTGATTAAAACATTCAATGTAACGCGCTTAGTTGTTGGGATTGCGAACTTCCGCTCTTCGCTCATAGCGGACCAAAGCCCTGCGTAAGCAGGGCCAGAATAAACCATCCGGAAGCTACAATAACTCCTTTCACGAATCGTCATTTCGCCCATACGAGCGGTAAATCGGACCACCGCGTCATATAGCTGGGTGACAACCTCTCCCGCTTCATCTTCCATGACTACTGTATGCCCTGCCCGGCAAAATATCGCCTGGCTCATCGCTACATACCCGTTAATTTCCTCTCCGAAGGAACGACTGCACACCAGCTCCTGTTTGACCGGAGCAAACTCCTCAAGTTCAAGACAAGGCTCGCCGCGTAGCCTCCTTACTGTGCGCTCAAGAACAACGTTGAAATATTTACGGATAAACCTGAGTAGGCATCAGCCAGCTGCAGGACATTTTTAATGCCCATTGCCTCACGCTTTTTTCCGATGCGCCGGCCCACGCCCCAAACTTCATCGACGGGCATTATCGCCATCAACTTGCGCTGACGCGTTTCGTTCGATAAATCCACCACGCTGCCCGTTTTCTTCCATCGCTTTGCAGCATTTTTGGGGAAGGAAATTAAATAATAAAAAACGGGAGCACTCAGGCTCCCGTTGTAATTTTACACCATCAGAAATTACATATTTTCGATGATCGCGTCGCCAAACTCTGAACATTTCAGCAGCTTAGCGCCTTCCATCAGACGCTCGAAGTCATAGGTCACGGTCTTCGCCGCGATAGCGCCTTCAGTGCCTTTAACGATCAGATCTGCGGCTTCGAACCATTCCATATGACGCAGCATCATTTCTGCGGAGAGGATAATCGAACCTGGGTTCACTTTGTCCTGACCGGCGTATTTCGGTGCGGTTCCGTGGGTGGCTTCGAACAGTGCGCATTCATCACCAATGTTAGCGCCCGGTGCGATACCGATACCGCCAACCTGTGCCGCCAGGGCGTCAGAAATGTAGTCGCCGTTGAGGTTCATACAGGCGATAACATCATATTCTGCCGGACGCAGAAGGATCTGCTGCAGGAACGCGTCGGCAATGACATCTTTAACGACGATCTCTTTACCGGTTTTTGGGTTTTTGATTTTCAGCCACGGGCCGCCGTCGATCAGTTCACCGCCGAACTCTTCACGCGCAATCTGGTAGCCCCAGTCTTTGAACGCGCCTTCGGTAAACTTCATAATGTTACCCTTGTGAACCAGGGTCAGTGAATCGCGATCGTTGGTGATGGCGTATTCAAGCGCCGCACGAACCAGACGCTTAGTCCCTTCTTCAGAACACGGTTTAATACCGATACCGCAATGTTCCGGGAAGCGAATTTTTTTCACGCCCATTTCTTCACGCAGGAACTTGATCACTTTCTCTGCGTCGGCAGAGTCGGCTTTCCACTCTATACCCGCGTAGATATCTTCGGAGTTCTCACGGAAGATAACCATATCGGTCAGTTCAGGATGTTTAACCGGGCTTGGCGTGCCCTGATAATAACGAACCGGGCGCAGGCAGACGTAAAGGTCCAGCTCCTGACGCAGCGCAACGTTAAGGGAGCGAATGCCGCCGCCAACCGGAGTGGTCAGAGGGCCTTTAATGGCGACGCGATATTCACGGATCAGATCGAGTGTTTCAGGGGGTAGCCAGACGTCCTGGCCATAAACGTGGGTAGATTTTTCACCGGTATAAATCTCCATCCAGGAGATCTTACGCTCGCCTTTATAGGCCTTTTCAACGGCGGCATCGACCACTTTCAGCATGGCTGGCGTGACGTCAACACCGATGCCATCACCTTCAATGAAGGGGATAATCGGGTTATTCGGAACGTTTAGCTTGCCGTTTTGTAGGGTGATTTTACTACCTTCCGCCGGAACAACTACTTTGCTTTCCATTCACCTCTCCTTCGAGCGCTTCTGGTTGTTACTGATTTTTGTTAATGATTTGTAATAAGCCAATCAATACTACCTGATACTTTGGTTCCATGAAAGGCATTCATCGTTACGCTATAATGCGTCAATTGATAACGACTGAAAATACTATGCGCAAAACTTCTGTTACAAATCACCGCCTTAAGCGATTCAGCTCACAGCGAAACGCCAGAAAACCCCGGGAAAAGCTGCCGCAGCGCGTGATCCTGTTCAATAAACCCTTTGATGTCCTGCCGCAGTTTACTGATGAAGCCGGGCGCAGTACGTTGAAAGATTATATTCCGGTGGCGGGTGTGTATGCTGCCGGACGCCTCGATCGTGACAGCGAAGGGCTGCTGGTCCTGACCAATGACGGTGCATTACAGGCCCGGCTCACTCAGCCGGGGAAACGCACCGGGAAAATTTATTATGTTCAGGTGGAGGGTGAGCCGACTCAGGCGGCGCTGGCGGCGCTGCGTGAAGGCGTCACGCTGAATGATGGCCCTACTCTACCCGCCGGTATTGAGCAGGTGACAGAGCCTGAATGGTTGTGGGCGCGTAATCCACCTGTTCGCGAGCGAAAATCAATTCCCACCAGCTGGCTTAAAGTGACGCTGCATGAAGGCCGTAATCGTCAGGTCAGGCGTATGACGGCACATGTCGGCCACCCTACCCTGCGCCTGATCCGCTATGCTATGGGCGACTATACGCTGGACGGACTGGAAAACGGCGCGTGGCGCGACGTCGCAGCGCCTGGCGCATAACCGGTTAGTACTTATTTGACAGTAAAGATTAAGGAGTTGCGCATGTTTAAACCTCACGTCACCGTGGCCTGCCTCGTTCATGCAGAAGATAAATTCCTGCTGGTCGAAGAGACAATAAACGGCAAAGTGCTGTGGAATCAGCCTGCCGGGCATCTTGAAGCGGATGAAACGCTGGTTCAGGCCGCCAGACGCGAACTGTGGGAAGAGACCGGGCTCGTGGCAGAGCCGCAACATTTTATTCGTCTTCATCAGTGGATTGCGCCTGATAAAACTCCGTTCCTGCGCTTTCTGTTCTCCATTGAGCTTAACGAAATGTGCGCTACTGAACCGCATGATAGCGATATTGACCGCTGCCTGTGGGTCAGCGCTGAGGAAATCCTCACTGCCAGTAATCTGCGCTCACCGCTGGTGGCTGAGAGTATTCGTAGCTGGCAGCAAGGGCAAAAATATCCTCTGGCCCTGATCGGTGAATTTAACTGGCCGTTTACAGAGGGTGTCAAGTCAGGGGTGGCGTGCTAAAATACGCCGCCTCGAAGTTCAATGTTGTGAGTATTCCTATGTCTGAAAGCCCAAAAAAAGTGATCGTCGGTATGTCCGGCGGTGTCGATTCTTCTGTTTCCGCTTATTTGCTCCTGCAACAGGGCTATAAGGTAGAAGGCCTGTTCATGAAGAACTGGGAAGAAGACGATGGCGAGGAATATTGTACCGCAGCGGCCGACCTGGCAGACGCTCAGGCGGTCTGCGACAAGCTCGGCATTGAACTGCACACCGTTAATTTTGCCGCAGAATACTGGGATAACGTCTTCGAGCATTTTCTCGAAGAGTATAAAGCGGGGCGCACGCCGAATCCGGATATTCTGTGTAATAAAGAGATCAAGTTTAAAGCCTTCCTTGAATTTGCCGCTGAAGATTTAGGCGCAGATTACATTGCCACCGGCCACTATGTGCGTCGTGCCGATGTTGACGGCAAAAGTCGCCTGCTGCGTGGTCTTGACGGTAATAAAGATCAGAGTTACTTCCTGTATACCCTTGGCCATGAGCAGATTGCACAAAGCCTGTTCCCGGTGGGTGAACTGGAAAAGCCGCAGGTGCGTAAAATTGCTGAAGAGCTGGATCTTATCACCGCGAAGAAAAAAGACTCTACCGGCATCTGTTTCATCGGCGAGCGAAAATTCCGCGAGTTTCTCGGCCGCTACCTGCCTGCACAACCGGGAAAAATCATCACCGTTGACGGTGAGGAAATTGGTCAACATCAGGGGTTGATGTACCACACCCTCGGCCAGCGTAAAGGGTTGGGTATTGGCGGTACCAAAGAAGGAAGTGAAGATCCCTGGTATGTCGTGGACAAAGACGTTGAGAAAAATATTCTGATTGTTGCCCAGGGTCACGAGCATCCGCGCCTGATGTCAGTGGGGCTGATTGCGCAGCAGCTGCATTGGGTTGATCGTCAGCCGGTACGTGGCACGCTGCGCTGCACGGTAAAAACACGCTACCGTCAAAGCGATATCCCCTGCACTATTACCGCGCTGGACGACGAGCGTATTGAGGTTCGCTTTGACGAGCCGGTTTCGGCAGTAACGCCGGGGCAGTCTGCCGTTTTTTACAGCGGAGAAATCTGTCTGGGCGGTGGGATTATTGAGCAGCGCTTGCCGCTCTAATAGCATGTGATGAAGTCAACCCGGTGCATCGTGAATGCGCAGGGATAACAAGGAGTGAGCGTGGCGAAGAACTATTATGACATCACCCTGGCGCTGGCAGGGATCTGCCAGTCGGCACGCCTGGTGCAACAACTGGCCCATCAGGGCCACTGCGATAGCGACGCGCTGCACGTTTCGCTCAACAGCATCATCGATCTCAACCCGGATTCAACGCTGGGGGTTTTCGGTGGTAGCGAAGCGAATCTGCGCCTTGGTCTTGAAACGCTGCTTGGCGTACTGAATGCCAGCAGCCGTCACGGTCTTAACGCCGAACTCACCCGCTATACCCTCAGCATGATGGTGCTGGAGCGCAAACTTGCCAACACCAAAGGCGCAATGGACACCCTTGGCAACAGCATTTCTGGCTTACAGCGCCAGCTTGAGCATTTTGATTTACAGTCTGAAACCCTGCTCAGTGCGATGGCCGGGATTTATGTCGATGTGATAAGTCCTCTGGGACCTCGCATCCAGGTTACCGGCTCTCCCGCTGTGCTGCAAAGCCCGCAGGTTCAGGCCAAAGTTCGCGCCTCGCTGCTGGCCGGTATCCGCGCGGCAGTGCTCTGGCACCAGGTCGGCGGTGGCCGCCTGCAACTAATGTTTTCTCGTAAGCGCCTGCTAACTCAGGCCAAACACATTCTTGCTCATTTAACTCCGGAGTTGTGATCTATGGAATTATCCTCACTGACCGCCGTTTCCCCCGTCGATGGACGCTATGGCGATAAAGTCAGCGCGCTGCGCGGCATTTTCAGCGAATATGGTTTGCTGAAATTTCGCGTCCAGGTAGAGGTGCGCTGGCTGCAAAAGCTGGCCTCGCACGCAGCGATTAAGGAAGTTCCTTCATTTGCTGCCGACGCAAACGGTTACCTTGATAAAATCGTCGCAGAGTTCAGTGAAGAAGATGCTCAGCGCATCAAAACCATTGAGCGCACGACGAATCACGACGTCAAAGCCGTTGAATACTTTCTCAAAGAAAAAGTCGCCGATATTGCGGAGCTGCACGCGGTCTCTGAATTTATCCACTTCGCCTGTACCTCTGAAGATATTAACAATCTTTCTCACGCGCTGATGCTGAAAACCGCCCGCGAAGAGGTGATCCTGCCCTACTGGCGCAAACTGATTGATGCGGTGAAAGATCTCTCTGTTCAGTATCGTGATATTCCCCTGCTCTCCCGTACCCACGGTCAGCCCGCCACGCCCTCTACGCTGGGTAAAGAGATGGCCAACGTCGCATACCGTATGGAGCGTCAGTATCGCCAGCTGGAGCACGTTGAGATCCTCGGTAAAATTAACGGTGCGGTCGGTAACTATAATGCCCACATCGCTGCTTATCCGGAAGTAGACTGGCATCAGTTCAGCGAAGCGTTCGTTACATCATTAGGGATCCAGTGGAACCCGTATACCACTCAGATCGAACCGCATGACTACATTGCTGAATTATTTGATTGTATTGCTCGCTTCAACACCATTCTGATCGATTTCGATCGTGATGTATGGGGTTATGTGGCGCTGAACCATTTCAAACAAAAGACGATAGCCGGCGAAATCGGTTCTTCAACGATGCCGCATAAAGTTAACCCGATTGACTTTGAAAACTCTGAAGGCAACCTCGGTCTTTCGAACGCAGTGTTACAGCACCTTGCCAGCAAATTGCCGGTTTCCCGCTGGCAGCGCGACCTGACGGACTCTACCGTGCTGCGTAACCTCGGCGTCGGCATCGGCTATGCGCTGATCGCCTATCAGTCTACCCTTAAGGGCGTCAGCAAGCTGGAAGTTAATCGCAAGCGCCTGCTGGATGAGCTGGATCACAACTGGGAAGTGCTCGCTGAGCCAATTCAGACCGTAATGCGCCGGTATGGCATCGAAAAGCCGTATGAAAAATTGAAAGAGCTGACGCGCGGCAAACGTGTCGATGCTGAAGGTATGAAACAGTTTATCGACGGTCTTGAACTGCCGGAAGAAGAGAAAACGCGCCTGAAAGCCATGACGCCGGCCAATTATATCGGCCGGGCCGCATTGATGGTTGATGAGCTGAAATAATCTTCTTTTTCGCCCTCTTTTTCGTCAAAAGAGGGCATTTTTTACTTTCTGGTTGAACGACTATTTAGCTCTTTGCGTTACACTATTGCCGATCGTAATGTGAGGAAAAAGTTATGCGCGTACTGGTTGTAGAAGATAATCCCCTGCTGCGTCACCATCTGAAAGTTCAACTCCAGGAAATGGGGCATCAGGTTGATGCTGCCGAAGATGCTCGTGAGGCGGATTATTATATTGGCGAGCATTTGCCTGATGTTGCGATTGTTGATCTGGGGTTGCCGGATGAAGACGGCTTATCGCTGATCCGCCGCTGGCGCAGTCACAGCATTACCCTGCCATTGCTGGTGCTGACCGCTCGCGAAGGCTGGCAGGATAAAGTAGAGGTATTAAGCGCAGGGGCTGACGATTATGTGACTAAGCCTTTTCATATTGAAGAGGTGGTGGCCAGAATGCAGGCGCTGCTCAGGCGTAACAGCGGTCTGGCTTCGCAGGTCATTTCTCTGCCGCCGTTTCAGGTTGATCTTTCCCGACGCGAGTTATCCGTTGAGGATGAAACCATCAAGCTTACGGCCTTTGAATATACCATTATGGAAACGCTGATCCGTAATCACGGTAAAGTGGTAAGTAAAGATGCGCTGATGCTACAGCTATATCCCGATGCCGAGCTGCGGGAAAGCCACACCATTGATGTGTTGATGGGTCGTCTGCGCAAAAAAATCCAGACGCGTTATCCGCATGAGGTTATTACGACCGTGCGCGGACAGGGCTATCGCTTCGAACTCCCGGCATGAAACGACTACTGCGGCATTTTCTGCCGCTTTCTCTACGCATCCGCTTTTTGCTAGCCACCGCAGCGGTGGTGCTGATCCTGTCGCTGGCGTACGGCATGGTTGCGCTGGTCGGCTACAGCGTTAGTTTTGATAAAACAACGTATCGTCTGCTGCGCGGCGAAAGCAATTTATTCTATACCCTCGCGAAGTGGGAAAACGGGGCGTTAAGCATCGATCTCCCGGAGAATCTGGCCCAGCAAAGCCCGTCTGTCGCCCTGATCTATGATGATGACGGAAAGCTTCTATGGGCACAGCGTAAACTTCCGGGGCTGGTAAAGCGTATCCATCCCGACTGGCTTAAGGCCAACGGCTTCCAGGAGATTGAGGCCGATGTCGATTTCAGTAGCAGTCTGCTGCGTGATGACCGTGAGGGGCAGGATAAGCTTGAGGAAATGCATCGGGAAGCCGATCCTGATGATGAAATGACCCATTCCGTTGCGGTGAATATCTACCCGGCGACGGCCAGAATGCCGCGTTTAACCATTGTCGTTGTCGACACCATCCCGATTGAGCTGAAAAGCTCTTATATGGTCTGGAACTGGTTTTTCTATGTTCTGATTGCCAATCTGCTGCTGGTGCTGCCACTGCTGTGGCTCGCGGCATGGTGGAGTTTACGTCCGCTGGAAGCGCTGGCAAAAGAGGTGCGCGAACTCGAAGAACATCATCGTGAAGCGTTAAATCCTGAAACGACACGTGAATTAACGCATCTGGTACGCAATCTTAACCGGCTGCTAAAAACTGAACGCGAGCGTAATGAAAAATATCGCACCACGCTAACTGATTTAACCCACAGCTTAAAAACGCCGCTTGCCGTACTGCAAAGTACGCTGCGCTCGCTGCGCAGCGAAAAAATTAGCGTAGCTGAAGCTGAACCGGTCATGCTGGATCAAATCAGCCGTATCTCACAACAAATTGGTTATTTCCTGCATCGCGCCAGTATGCGCGGCGGCAATATCATGCTGAGCCGCGAACTGCATCCGGTGGCTGCGCTTCTGGACAACCTGACCTCCGCAATGAATAAAGTCTATCAGCGTAAAGGGGTGAGCATTACGCTGGATATCTCCCCGGAAATCAGTTTCGTCGGGGAGAAAAATGACTTTATGGAAGTGTGCGGCAATGTACTGGACAACGCCTGTAAATATTGCCTTGAATTCGTCGAGATTACCGCCCGCCAGACTGATGAGCATCTGCACATTATTATTGAAGATGATGGTCCTGGTATTCCCCTTAATAAGCGCGAGCTGGTTTTTGATCGCGGTCAGCGTATCGACACGCTGCGCCCCGGACAGGGCGTGGGGCTTTCCGTGGCCCGGGAAATTGTTGAGCAATATGATGGTAAAATCATAACCCACGATAGCGCGCTGGGGGGAGCCCGCATGGAAATCGTCTTTGGCCGCCAGTGTCCCGGCCATCAAAATAGCTGACGCCGGGGTTTTTGTGTTTTCTCCTGCACCCTAACGGTTCAGCATCCGTTATACTCCCCCTCAGTTACGAGGCTGTGGGAAACTATTATGGATTATCAATTAGCACTAAACTGGCCCGATTTTATTGCGCGCCACTGGCAAAAGCGGCCGGTGGTACTGAAACGGGGTTTCGCGAATTTCGTCGATCCTATCTCTCCCGACGAACTTGCCGGTCTGGCGATGGAAAGTGAAGTCGATAGCCGCCTGGTCAGTCATCAGGAAGGCAAGTGGCAGCTTAGTCACGGTCCTTTTGAAAGCTACGATCACCTCGGTGAAAATGACTGGTCCCTGCTGGTGCAGGCAGTCAATCAATGGCATGAGCCGACGGCAGCGCTGATGCGGCCTTTCCGCGAACTGCCGGACTGGCGAGTGGACGATTTAATGATCTCCTTTTCCGTGCCCGGTGGCGGCGTAGGCCCGCATCTTGACCAGTATGATGTGTTTATCATTCAGGGCACCGGCCGCCGCCGCTGGCGCGTAGGTGAGAAAGTGGCAATGAAGCAACATTGTCCCCATCCTGACCTGCTGCACGTCGACCCTTTCGAGGCGATTATCGATGAAGAGCTGGAGCCGGGTGATATCCTCTACATTCCGCCGGGATTCCCGCATGAAGGGTATTCACTCGAAAACTCAATGAACTACTCGGTCGGTTTTCACGCGCCGAATGCCAGAGAGTTGATCAGTGGCTTTGCCGATTATGTTCTTCAGCGCGAGCTGGGCAGTTTCCGTTATAGCGATCCAGAGATCCCTTCTCGCGATCGTCCGGCCGATATCCTTCCTCAGGAGCTGGATAAACTGCGCGGCATGATGCTGGATCTGATTAATCAACCGGAACATTTTAACCAGTGGTTCGGCGAATTTATTACTCAGGCCCGCCACGAACTTGATATTGCACCGCCGGAGCCACCTTACCAGCCAGACGAAATTTACGATGCGCTGAAACAGGGTGATAAGCTGGTCCGGCTTGGCGGTTTGCGCGTGCTGCGCGTGGGTGACGACGTTTTTGTTAACGGCGAGAAAATCGATTCTCCTCACCGCCCGGCTCTCGAAGCGCTCTCCAGCCGTATTGTATTGTCCGCTGAACATTTCGGCGATGCGCTGGAAGATCCCTCTTTCCTCGCGATGCTGGCCGCGCTGGTTAACAGCGGTTACTGGTTTTTTGAGGATTAAATTGTAACGCCTTACCTGTTCTGCCGGGCGGCGCAGGCTTGCCCGGCCTCTATTATGCCGCGTTTGCGCCATGCTTTGTGGTTAATTCCGCAATCCGTACGATGACCCGGACGGCTTTTTCCATTCCTTCAAGAGACACAAACTCGTGTTTACCGTGGTAATTATATCCCCCGGTGAACAGGTTCGGGCAGGGTAATCCCATGAACGATAGCTGAGCGCCATCGGTGCCACCACGAATAGGCTTCATATCGGGTTCGATATCACAATCAAGCATCGCCTGTCTGGCGATCTCAATGATATGCGGATGTTCACTCACCTTTTCCTGCATATTGTAATAGCTGTCTTCAATGATCAGCTCAATATAACAATCCGGGTGCAGCCCTTTACCCACTTTTTTGGCGATTTCCATCATTTTGCGCTTACGCGCTTCAAACTGTTTGCGATCAAAATCGCGCACGATGTAATGCATTTCAGCGCGATCAACCGTGCCTTTCATACTGGTAAGATGGTAAAAGCCTTCGTAACCTTCCGTATGCTCAGGGCTTTCATCTGCGGGAACGTCAGCATGAATGCGGGAAGCCAGCGATAGCGCATTCACCATTACGCCTTTGGCCGTACCGGGATGCACGTTATTACCCACAATTTTAATGGTCACCGATGCGGCATTAAAATTTTCAAATTCCAGCTCGCCCACGCCGCCGCCATCAACGGTATAGGCCCAACGGGCGTCGAACTGAGCAACGTCAAAATGCTTAGCGCCTTTGCCTACTTCTTCATCCGGCGTAAAGGCCACGCGAATATCACCGTGAGAAATATTATTCTCCGTTAACACTGACAGAGCCGTCATGATTTCGGCAATGCCTGCCTTGTCGTCCGCGCCCAGCAGCGTTTTGCCATCGGTGGTGATGAGCGTCTGCCCCAGCATCTGATGCAAAACCGGGAACATGACCGGAGAGAGAATTTCATCGCCAACGCCCAGGGCAATGTCACCGCCGCGATAACCTTCGATGATCTGCGGATTCACATTTTTGCCGCTAAAGTCCGGGGCCGTATCGACATGGGAAATAAAACCGATTGCCGGAATGTCGCCTTTTACATTGGCAGGCAGTGTTCCCATCAGGGTGCCTTTATCACTCAACGTCACATTGATGAGGCCCATATCCTCAAGCTGGGTTTTGAGCAGCTGCAATAGCTTCCATTGTCCTTCAGTACTCGGTACCTGACGTGCGCCAGGCCTCGATTGCGTATCCAGTGAAACGTATTGCAAAAAACGCTCAAGTAATTTTTCCATGCGGTCACCCTCACTTTTTGTGACAACATTATCAATAAGCACGAAAACAGAGATATTGCGTCAGGTCACTTTTAGGCGGGCAAACGAAAATTTTTTCGTTATGCCAGCCCGGTTATCATCAAGGTAGCGTACCATTACGACATCAAGGATTGGCGATTTCAATGGTTTGCCGTAGAATGCCAGCCCTTAATCATGTGCAGAACCCAAAGGTGGTTAATCACAAACCCCGTATCGGCAGCGTCCCGATACGTCTACATGGGACAGAGTCATAAATTGAATACACAACCGCATTCGCTTTCACCACTGGTGCAACTGGCGGGAATTAACAAAAGTTTTGATGGTAAGAAAGTTATCGCAGATTTTAACCTTACCATCAACAACGGCGAGTTCCTTACCCTACTTGGCCCCTCTGGCTGCGGTAAAACCACCGTTCTGCGCCTGATTGCCGGCCTGGAAAATGTCGATACCGGCTACATTCGTCTTGAAGATCTGGATATTACCGATGTTCCGGCTGAAAATCGTCATGTCAACACGGTGTTTCAAAGTTACGCCCTGTTTCCGCACATGACCGTCTTCGAAAATGTAGCATTTGGCTTACGGATGCAAAAAACGCCTGCCGCAGAGATCGCCCCTCGCGTTAACGAGGCATTGCATATGGTTCAACTGGAAACCTATGCCCAGCGTAAACCACATCAGCTCTCAGGTGGTCAGCAGCAGCGCGTCGCCATTGCACGGGCGGTGGTTAATAAGCCTCGCCTGCTGCTGCTTGATGAATCTCTTTCGGCTCTGGACTATAAACTGCGCAAACAGATGCAGAACGAGCTTAAGGCCCTGCAACGCAAGCTCGGTATCACCTTTGTTTTCGTCACCCACGATCAGGAAGAAGCCCTGACGATGTCAGATCGTATTGTGGTGATGCGCGAAGGACGTATTGAGCAGGATGGCACGCCGCGTGAAATCTACGAAGAGCCAAGGAACCTGTTCGTTGCAAGCTTTATCGGTGAAATCAATATTTTTAATGCGACGGTGATTGAACGCCTTGATGAGCGTCGGGTGCGCGCCAGCGTCGAAGGACGTGAATGTAACATTGACGTTAATTTTGCCGTTGAAAAGGGCCAGAATCTGAACGTCCTGCTGCGTCCGGAAGATTTACGCGTCGAAGAGATCCACGACGGCAGCGATGTCGAAGGCCTGGTTGGCTACGTCCGCGAGCGCAACTATAAAGGCATGACGCTGGAATCGGTAGTTGAGCTGGAAAACGGCAAGATGGTGCTGGTCAGCGAGTTCTTTAACGAAGACGATCCGGATTTCGATCACTCGCTGGATCAGAAAATGGCCATTAATTGGGTAGAGAGCTGGGAGGTTGTGCTGGCTGATGAAGAACACCAGTAAATTCCAGAATGTGGTAATTGCCACTGTCGTAGGTTGGCTTGTGATCTTTGTTTTTTTGCCCAACCTGATGATCATCGGCACCAGCTTTTTGACCCGCGACGATACTAATTTCGTTAAGCTGGTTTTTACGCTGGATAACTACACCCGGCTGCTGGATCCGCTCTATTTCCAGGTGCTACTGCACTCTCTTAATATGGCGCTGATTGCCACTGTCGCCTGCCTGGTGCTGGGATATCCCTTCGCCTGGTTTCTGGCAAGGTTGCCTGCCAAAGTCCGGCCGTTATTGCTCTTCTTGCTGATTGTCCCTTTCTGGACCAATTCTTTGATCCGTATCTATGGTCTGAAAATATTTCTCAGCACTAAAGGGTATCTGAACGAGTTTTTGCTCTGGCTGGGCGTGATTGACACGCCGATCCGCATCATGTTTACCCCCAGCGCGGTGATCATTGGCCTGGTCTATATTCTTCTGCCGTTTATGGTGATGCCGCTGTACTCCAGCATTGAGAAGCTTGATAAACCGCTGCTTGAGGCCGCGAAAGATTTGGGTGCTAATAAGGCCCAAACGTTCTTTCGAATCATATTGCCGCTGACCATGCCGGGAATTATTGCCGGCTGCCTGCTGGTAATGCTGCCCGCCATGGGTCTGTTTTACGTTTCTGACTTAATGGGCGGGGCGAAAAACTTGCTGATCGGTAACATTATTAAGAGTCAGTTCCTGAATATTCGTGACTGGCCGTTCGGCTCGGCCACCAGCATTACCTTAACGGTAGTCATGGGATTGATGCTGCTGGTTTACTGGCGTGCAGCACGGTTGCTGAACAAAAAGGCAACAGAATTAGGCGATTAAACGTTATTTTTGGCACATAAATGAGAATAAATCGTCCGCTTATAGCCGCCAGTTAATAAAGTCAAACATATGAGGTTCACTTCAGGCAGGCGGCTTAGAGGCAGACAATGTATCTGGCTGTATTCCATAATATCAATCTCTTCGTCAGGTGCTGGTGCTGAGAAATAAAACCTCAAATTGCCGGTCTGTGACGGCAATGACTGGCACCTGATTTCTCAATTGTTTGTAAACGGACATATTGACAAAATAACGATCCAGACATGATAATGTTACGTTATAACATAACGTTTATGGTGAGCTATGCAGCTGTTTTCAACTCTATTCATATCTGCAATCCTGTCACTAAATTGCGTAACAGCAATGGCGACGGCATTTCCATTGACCGTCCATAATTGTGGATCCACAGAAACATTTCAGCATCCGCCCGCTAAGGTCGTGACGATTGGTCAACATGAAACCGAACTGATGCTATCACTTGGGCTGGAGAGCAAGATTGCCGGTACCGCCGTCTGGTTCGGTAAATTACCGTCTGAACTTGAGCAATCTGGCAAAGATCTTAAGCGTATTGCGGAGAACTCTCCGGGTTTTGAAGCCGTAGCGGCGCTACATCCAGACCTCGTGATGGCCCAATACAGCTGGCACGTTGGCCCTCAGGGTGAGGTTGCGTCACGTCAACAGTTTGAGTCGCTGGGCATAAAAACGTGGATTTCCCCGGCAGATTGCACAGGAAAATCCGTCACCCCTACATCAAATGGTGATGGTGCCCGGACAACGCCCTACTCTCTCAACACCCTTTATGACGAAATCACCCAGATTGCGGCGATCTTCGACGTAACGCCGCGCGGCGAAGCGCTGAAAGACGCCCTTATTCAGCGCGTAGAACAGGCGCAAAAACACGCGAAAAAACGCAACGGCAAGCCGCTTAACGTTGTGTACTGGTTCTCCAGCACGCGCCTGCAGGGCGATCCGTGGATTGCTGGTAACATGGGGGCACCCGGCTGGATCACACACACTCTCAATCTGAAAAACATCATCGATTCTTCCGAGGAGTGGCCCGCGGTTCCGTGGGAGCATATCGCCCGGTCGCAGCCCGATATCATCGTTATTGCCCGTATGGACAGGAGACTGTATCCCGCTGACGACGTTGCGGTTAAAAAAGCGTTTCTGCAAACAGATCCTGTTACGCGTGAAATGAATGCCGTTAAGCAAGGGCACATTGTGGTAGTTCCGGCCATGTACCTGAATCCCTCGCTGGGCAACGTTGATGCGCTTGAACTGATAAGCCAACAAGTAGCAGCCTTCAACGAACATGAGTAGCGCCAATGACAGCGCGCTGATAAAACGCGCGCTCCTGCTGCTGGCGGGATTATGCAGCCTTCCGATGATGATGATCTACTCAGCCTCCATCGGCGATGTGCCGATTTCATTCTCGACCACATCGAGCGCCATTCTTAATGGCCTGGGTCTGACAAGCTACGATCTTAATGCGGTTGAGGCAGGGATTGTCTGGCAATACCGCATGAGCCGCGCTCTTATGGCGACCTGTAGCGGCGGCGGTCTGGCGATATGCGGCCTGGTGTTACAATCTCTGCTGAAAAATCCGCTTGCTGAGCCTTATTTACTGGGAATTTCCGCGGGGGCCTCTACGGGCGCAGTTCTGGTCATGCTGTTGGGGATTGGTAGCGGCGCGATCACCGTAGGCGGCGGCGCCTTTCTGGGGGCCTGCCTGGCCTTTGGCATTATCCTGCTCCTTTCCGGCGGTATGAACGGTAAGACCGGGCGTATTATTCTGGCGGGCGTGGCCGGTACTCAGCTTTTCAATGCCCTGACCGCCTATATCGTCAGCACTTCAGCCAACGCAGAGCAATCGCGCGGCGTGATGTTCTGGTTACTGGGTAGCCTGAGCGGTGTGCGCTGGGCTGATGCCATACTCTGTTCTGCGATCGTACTGGTAGGTTTATTGATAGTGCTGGGCTATGCGCGATCGCTCGATACATTTGCTTTCGGTAACGAGGTGTCGGCGACGCTCGGAACGCATATTCAACATGTTCGTATTATTCTCTTGCTGATCACAGCCCTGATCACCGCCACCATTGTCAGTGCCATCGGTGCGGTCGGGTTTGTGGGTCTGGTGATCCCCCACGCCACGCGGATGCTGGTCGGCCATCGGCATCTCATCACATTACCAGTGGCATTTATTGCAGGCTGTCACTTTATGATGCTCGCAGATCTGATGTCCAGAATGCTCATTGCTCATCAGGTCCTGCCGATAGGTGTGGTTACCGCCCTGGTCGGCGCACCTGCTTTTGCCTGTATTCTCTACCGTCATAAAGGAAACTAAGTGTGGCTATTTCAGTCGAGAACCTCAGCGTCCAGCTCCAGTCAAAAGACATCCTGTCCGGGATCAGCTTCAGGGCGGCGCAGTCACAGACCGTCGGTTTACTGGGCCCTAACGGCTCGGGTAAATCAACGCTAATGAGAACACTGGCCGGGCTGATTCCGGCCGCCAGCGCCAGCATCTGCATTAGCGGGGATCCATTGAGCGAATTACCCCGCAGAAAACTTGCTCGCAGGCTGGCCTTTGTCCCTCAACATGCTGACGCTGAAGATGAATTGACGGTAAGAGACATTGTTGCTCTTGGCCGTACACCCCACCGTCGCGCGTTTGATTTCTGGACCGCCGAGGACAGTGCAGCGGTGAATGAGGCTATTGCCTCTATGAAACTGGAAAATCTTCTCCACAGAACGTGGCATCGCTTGTCAGGCGGCGAGCGGCAGCGGTGTCACATCGCCCGCGCGCTGGCGCAAAAGCCGGATGTATTGCTACTGGATGAGCCGGTTAATCATCTGGACATTGAGTTTCAACTTGAGCTGATGAAGTTAATTACCGCCCTTCCGGTTACCGTTGTAATCGCGCTGCACGATTTAAACCTGGCAGCGAAATACTGCCAGCAATTGATCATACTGAAGCAGGGAAAAGTGATCGCAACCGGTTCACCCGACAGCATACTGACGCCTGAACTCATACAAAACACATGGCGCGTTAAGGCCCGGATCAATCAAACCGCTTTCGGAACACTGAATATTCAGTATGCCTGAGCGGCTCTCAGTTTCAGGTCGGCAGGAAAAGAATGCCAGCCTGCGACAGACATCCATAAAATGACAGCGCTGGAGTACGTCGTGTAGCAGTACAAAAGTGTCGGTATCCGCTGTCGCTTTATTTCCTGGTCAGTTTAATACTATTTCAGTTCTCTTTTCATGAAAAAGAGAGGTAATTTCTTCCTGAATATGCTCCAGCAAAGCATAGCGTTTACGGTATTCCGAGCGTTTTTTACTGGCAATTTCATCCAGCGATTTCCGCTCGGTATGAACCGGTAAACGATACCAGTTACCGTACGGGCGACCCGCTACCGATTCCCAAAATTCACTGTATATCGCGACAAAGGTTTTACGTTTTTGATAGCGATATCGTAGTTGTCGGAACACATGGCTGTGTTCACTGACCGCCAGAATATCCGTTACGCCACAATTGTCCATCAAGGAACAAAGCGTCTCAAAAATTATACGCTTAGGAAATAGCCCATAACATGCTTTCGTTGCATCGCGAATAACTTCAGGACCGATATTTTTTGGTGCGCCCTGTAAACCGCCAATAAACGCACAATAGCCTTTTTTAGTCGGGGTAACCGAAAATGACAGCCGGGCTAACGGTACATTATCGCAGTAAAGTGACAACATTAATTCGCCTTCACGATCGAAATTGCAGGAAGAACAATCGATATGAAAAACTTCACCATGCTTGCCAACAAATTGAGTCAGCGGCATACTTTTACGCGGAAGTAAAAACGACTGAAACTCCCCAGGTAAACTCTGAACAAAACGGTAGTGCCCAATAATATTTTGCCCGCGAGTCCAGGCCCTTCCTCCCTTATGCAAATAAGGACGATGGATTTTTGCAGGTAACGTGGGCTGCATTTCCAGGATCGTATCCAGCGATTTTAATGAATGTAATCCATAATAATAGCGAATGCTGGCAACAGGATTCACCATACATCTCAAAAGATACATCATCCGAAATTTTCTGTGCTGCCATTTACCGTGCAGGTCGCGACCCATGACAACATTTTTCAGAAAACCAGTAAATGATAAATAATTCACAACATGCTCCAGAGTTAATACTTTTGAAATTTTTATTTGCTGTTTTTTAAGCCAGGAATGCTTAAAGCTGTTCTGTTAATATCGAAACGTTCTTCCACATCTTTTTTTGCCTGACGTGCCATTTGACAGAAATGTTCAGGGCAATCCAAAAATCTATTTATCGCCTTTACCCAGGCCGATGCATCCCCTCCGGGTAATAGTGTGCCGGTCCGGTTATTCTGAATAATATCCGGAAGCCCTCCGACCTGACTGGCAAGCACAGGAACAGAAAATACCGATGCTTCCGCAACCGCCATACCAAACGATTCATTTTCCGAGGGCATCACGAGCAGGTCGGCAATCTCATAAATCGAATACACCGGAAAAACGTTACCCGCAATTAAGACCTCATCCTGCATTCCCAACGCATTGATCAGAGACTGCAAGCGCTTCACACTTTCATGACACCCTCCGCCGACAATCAGCCAGCAAAATTTGCGGCCTTCCTGCTTCAGGCGGTGAAGAACGTTCAACATGAATTCATGTCCCTTTTCGGGGCGTAGCATGCCAATCTGGACGATAACCGGAACATCCCCTACAGAGGCTAACCAGTCCTGTATATGAGCCGGTACCGGGCTACGCGCGTCTTCATGAAGCTGATGAAAATCAAAACCGGGCGGCACAACCGTGACGCGGGTTCGGATCCCACTCTCAATCAGATGTTTTTTCATCGCGTTTCCAGGAACGATGACCTGATCGCATAAGTAATTTAATGATAATTTTTTGGTTTTACTGGTCAGGTACGTTTTTTGTCTGATAATACTGAACCTGGATCCCCAGTGAAATAGCCGGGCTAAACCAACAATATTACTGTCATGCCCGCTATGACAAATAACAAGGTCGGGATTAAAGTGGTCACTAACCCAAAGTAACTTTAATATCGAAGGTATATGAAAACTATTTCTGAACGGGATAAAGATAACCTTTATTCCTCGCTTCGCTGCTTCTGCCGCTATTTTACTTTTTTCCCTACAGGCTAATAAAACGGAGTGGCTTTTCTTTTGCAGTGCATCCATTTGTGCTAAGGCCTGTAACTCCTGCCCACCAATATTAGGTGAGGACTCAGTGAATAATATATTTAGCTTCATACTTTAATCATCAATTAGTCGAGGCCCCTTGTGCAGGGCAAGCAGAGAAGAAAAAACGGGCGTTGTATAGTAGAAAAGCCGTCGTTTTAGCCACGCGGAATGTTCCCGCTCTTTCGTACTGATCCGTCCCAGCCGTAAAGTGCCGTTTGCCGGACAGTTCATTCTTCTTTCTGTGGTATACAGGTAAGTAAAACCCAGTTCTTTGGCGACTTCTATATAATCTGCGTTGTAATAACCTTCGGGCCAGCACAGATGTTTATCGCTAATACCTGTTTTTTCCGCCAGACATCTCTTACTTTGCTGAATATCGTCCCTGAGACGTTGACACTGCTCCTCCCGGGACGTTAATACTTTATCCCAACGGGTATGGCTGTGCGTATGAACATGAAATTCTACCAGTCCCGATTCTCGCATCTCATTGACTTCCGACCAGCGCATCATGACATCATCCGCATGCCCCTGAGCAATCAGCTCCTCACAATCCCGATGAGAATATTCTCGGTCCTGAGAAATACGAGAAGGTCCATCACCAATAAGACCAGTAATCAAAAAAATATGCGCCCGCAGATTAAACTCTTTCAGCACGGGATAGACCTGAAGCCAGTTATCTAAATAGCCATCATCAAACGTCAACATCACGCTCTTACGGGGTAATCTTCCCCCTTCGTAAAAAAGCTCCACATCTTCAGACGTCAATGTTTTCCAGTTATTTTGCGCTAGCCATTGCATCTGTTCACGAAATGTTTTAGGTGACAGCGTAACCAGCCCCGGATACTGACTTACATGGTGATACATTAAAATGGGTATATGCCGTGCATTCAACATTATCTTTTTCTTATCGTTTGTGAATATGAGTGAAATACCATGAAAGATACCTTATGCGTCTTATCCTACGACACGAACTTTATACGCTTGTTAAACGACATACGATTCTCGTTTATTATGCGCACCTTTTAAAAATCACATCCCAAATAAAAAAGTTAACGATAATGAGTATTATAATTAACACTAAATTAATAATTTAGTATAATAATAAGGGGGGTAATCATCGCCAATATGGGTAAGCCGCAGGGTGTTACTACACAATGCTACCCGGTACCGGGCGGTGAGTTAAAAACGCTGGCTGACCACAGGATTCCTTCTGTTCTGCTTGCGACAACGCTTTACCGGCACAAAACGGGATAGCGCCAGGCGGATAAAAAAGCCTTTCAGTTCCCGATTAGCTGAAAAAATGATGTAAAATGCGCGGCCTGTCATTCTGATACTGCATATTCAGTGTCCGGTTTCGTGGATACGCTACGGAGGGGTTTTGGAGAGGGTAAAAAATTGTTATTTTTCAGCATCCTGAATCATAAACGTCTTTTGAATAAAAAAGGGGCGCTGATATGATCGGCCGACTGCTGCGCGGCAGTTTTATGACTGCCATCTATGCTTATCTTTATATTCCGATCATCATCCTGATCGTAAACTCGTTTAACAGTTCGCGTTTTGGCATTAACTGGCAGGGCTTTACGACTAAGTGGTATAGCCTGCTGATGAATAATGACAGCCTGCTCCAGGCAGCCCGGCACTCGCTGACTATGGCAGTGTTCTCGGCAACGCTGGCAACGCTGATTGGCTCATTAACCGCCGTGGCGCTTTATCGCTATCGCTTTCGCGGTAAGCCGTTCGTAAGCGGTATGCTGTTTGTGGTCATGATGTCGCCCGATATCGTGATGGCTATTTCGCTGCTGGTGCTGTTTATGGTACTGGGGATTGAGCTGGGCTTCTGGTCGCTGCTGTTTTCGCATATAACCTTTTGCCTGCCCTTTGTGGTGGTGACGGTCTATTCGCGCCTCAAAGGGTTTGATGTGCGTATGCTGGAAGCGGCAAAAGATCTGGGCGCCAGCGAAATGACGATCCTGCGCAAAATTATTCTCCCGCTGGCGATGCCTGCGGTTGCCGCCGGCTGGCTGCTTAGTTTTACCTTGTCAATGGATGATGTCGTGGTGTCATCATTTGTGACCGGTCCGGCATATGAAATTCTGCCGCTGAAGATTTATTCGATGGTAAAAGTTGGCGTATCGCCCGAGGTGAACGCGCTGGCAACAATTTTACTGATCCTATCGCTGGTTATGGTGATTGCCAGCCAGCTTATTGCACGTGATAAAACAAGGGGACGTTAAGATGATGAAATGGTCACGCCACCTGCTGGCTGCGGGCGCACTGGCCTTCGGCATGAGCGCCGCCCACGCCGATGATAGCAAAACGCTGTATTTTTATAACTGGACCGAATATGTTCCGCCAGGCTTGCTGGAACAGTTCACTAAAGAGACCGGCATCAAAGTTATCTATTCGACCTATGAATCGAACGAAACCATGTATGCCAAGCTTAAAACGTATAAAGACGGCGCGTACGACCTGGTGGTCCCTTCCACCTATTTTGTCGATAAAATGCGTAAAGAAGGCATGATCCAGAAGATCGACAAGTCGCAATTAAGCAACTTTAAAAACCTCGATCCTGAGGTGCTTAATAAACCTTTCGATCCAGGTAACGATTACTCCATTCCCTACATCTGGGGCGCAACGGCAATTGGTGTTAATAGCGACGAAATCGACCCTAAAAGCGTGACCAGCTGGGCCGATTTATGGAAACCGGAATATAAAAGCAGCCTGCTACTGACCGATGATGCTCGTGAAGTCTTCCAGATCGCCCTGCGTAAACTGGGCTATTCCGGTAATACTACCGATCCAAAGGAAATTGAAGCCGCGTATAGGGAGCTGCAAAAGCTGATGCCTAACGTAGCCGCCTTTAACTCAGATAACCCGGCTAATCCGTATATGGAAGGTGAAGTGAACCTGGGCATGGTCTGGAACGGCTCGGCGTTCGTTGCCCGTCAGGCAGGCACCCCATTACAGATTGTGTGGCCAAAAGAGGGCGGTATTTTCTGGATGGATAGCCTCGCGATCCCGGCAAATGCGAAAAATAAAGAAGGTGCGCTGAAACTGATTAACTTCCTGCTGCGTCCGGATGTCGCGAAAGAAGTTGCTGAAACCATTGGTTACCCAACGCCAAACCTGGCGGCACGTAAGCTGTTAAGCCCGGAGGTTGCCGGTGACAAATCACTGTATCCGGATGCTGAAACCATCAGTAAAGGTGAATGGCAGAATGACGTAGGTGATGCCAGTGCGATTTATGAGCAGTATTATCAGAAGCTGAAAGCAGGACGCTAGTTGCCAGCAGGCGGAGCGTGATGCTCCGCCTGAACTGACTTACAGACCTTTAATCAACTTCTCAACAAAGGCCGGTACCACTTCACTGGCCAGGCCATAATGTTTCTCTTCGAACTCGCTGCCAACCTGGCTCTGTTCGAGATTCAACTCCACGGTGTGCGCCCCGTGAAGCCGCGCTTCATGAACGAAACCCGCAGCGGGATAAACATGCCCGGAGGTGCCGATAGCGATAAAAATGTCGGCCATCGCCAGCGCGTTGTAAATTTCATCCATGCCAAGCGGCATTTCGCCGAACCACACAACGTGCGGACGCAGCGGCGCAGGAAACTGGCAGCAGTGACACTTATCGTCAGGTGTCACATCACCGGTCCACTCCAGTACCTGACCGCTCCATGAGCAACGAACCTTGAGCAGTTCACCGTGCATATGAATGATGTGGTGATTACCCGCACGTTCATGCAGGTTGTCGATGTTTTGAGTGACCAGCAGAAAACGATCGCCAAGGGCTTCTTCAAGCCTGGCCAGCGCCAGATGCGCCGCATTAGGCATGATGTCATTTTGCTGAAGCTGCTGGCGTCGGGCATTATAGAATGCCTGCACCAGCGCCGGATCGCGAGCGAACCCTTCTGGCGTGGCTACGTCTTCTACCCGATGCTCTTCCCATAAGCCATCCGCCGCACGGAAAGTGCGAATACCTGACTCGGCTGAAATACCGGCCCCGGTCAGCACCACAACTCTTGGTTTTTCCATCTCTCCTGGCACCCTGTCTCTGAAGAAAATGCGTTGACGCAGACGTTCATGAAGTCGGCGTTTATTACGGCGAAAACGGCTTAATCGGAGTAGACGGCGCGTGTGCATAATTACCTCTGTGGAGAATCAGTAAGATGAAGGAACGCCGCGCCGCGCATTCCTCCTGCATCACCGTGCCGCGCGCGCGCAATGCGCGGCACGCTGGCAACCGGTAATAGATGACGCGGTAACCGCGCCGCGAGTCCTTCAGCTATAGCACTAAAGTTAGACAATCCACCGCCAATCACCACTAAATTGGGATCAACAATGGTCAGAATATTGCCAAGGCACACCGCCAGCAGATCAAGATAGCGCTCAACATGCAGACGCGCCCTTTCATCGCCCTGCTGCCACAACGTCACGATCTCTTCGGCACTCAGCGTCTGATGGTAATAATGTTGATAGAGCCAGGCAAAACCGCGGCCCGAAAGATAATTTTCAATGCAGCCGAGCTGACCACAGCCGCAGCGTCGCAGTGGAAAATCAAAGCCCATCAGGGTAAATGCATCTACCGGCAGACGTATATGGCCGAACTCACCGGTAATGTAGCTGCGCCCGGTAATGGCTTTACCGTTAATCACCAGCCCGCCGCCGACCCCGGTACCGAGGATAAGCCCCATCACCAGCGGATACTGAATAAATTCCTCATCCCAGGCTTCAGAGAGGGCAAAGCAGTTGGCGTCATTATCCAGACGCACATCGCGGTCCAGCAGACGGCTAAGATCGGCGCGCAGCGGCTTACCGCTGGCGGCCGGCACATTGGCGGCATACAACGTGCCGTCATCGGTTTCCGGCATACCCGGGATCCCGATGCCGACCGAGCCAATACAGTCAAAACGCGCATCGGCCTCGGCCACCAGATCGGTAACCGCCTGTAAAAATGCTGTATAACTTTCTCGTGGGGTGGCGATTCGCTTTTCCCATTGCAGACGTCGCTCAGTATCAAATACGCCAAGCGCAATCTTACTGCCACCGATATCAAATCCGTAATACATCGCCACTCCTTGTTAAATTATTGCCCGCTTAATACCCTTGCAGGATCAATGTTACTGGCACGTCGCGCCGGATACCAGCTTGCCAGCAGGCTCAGCAACAATGCCGTCACCAGCACATACAGTACGTCCAGCCAGTGTAATTCTGAAGGCAGGAAATCGATAAAATAGATATCTCCTGACAGGAACTGATGGCCTATTAGTTTTTCAATCCACGCGATAATCGCGGTTAATTGCAGCGCGCCAATAACGCCAATAATAACCCCGATAACGCTGCCCAGCAGCCCGGCAAGCAAACCGTACCAGACAAAAATGGCGCGGATAAGGCCATCTTTCGCCCCGAGCGTACGCAGCACTGCGATGTCGCTGCTCTTGTCTTTCACTGCCATTACCAGCGTGGAGACAATGTTAAAGCAGGCCACGCCAATCACCAGAATCATGGCCAGATACATAATGGCACGGATCATCTGGATATCACGGTACATATAACCGTAGGTGCCGACCCAGCTTTTGATATAAACGTAGTCGTCCGTCACTTCGCCTGCTGAACGCACCAGCGCCTGGGCATTAAAAACGTCGTTTACCTTAAGCGCAATCCCGGTCACGCTGCTACCCATGTCCAGATACTGCTGGGCATCCTGCATTGGCACCATGGCAAAGCTATGATCGAGCTGGCCGCTCAGCTGCAAAATGCCAACCACCTGAAGCCGGATGCGTTTCGGCTGAAGCAATTTATGATCGGTGCTGGCGTTGGGGATCATAATGGATACTGAATCCCCCTGTTTGACTTTAAGCGCGTCGGCGACACCTTTGCCGATAATGATTTGCTGTTCACCCGCCTTAAAGTTTGCCCATGCGTTGCCCTGAACATAGTGAGGCAATGCGCTAAGCTGGCTTTCCTGCTGCGGGTCAACGCCTTTAACCTGAATGGCCCGGATGTTGGCCCCGCTTTCCACCAGACCGGTGAAGTCCACATATGGCGCTGCGGCCACAATACCGGGGACTTTCTCGATTTTACCCAGCTTGTCCTGCCAGCCGTTCCACGGTTGATTAACCGGTTCGATCTGCCCGTGCGGAACCACGGCTAAAATCCGGTTATTTAATTCACGTTCGAAGCCGTTCATCGCGCTCAGCCCGATAATAAGCACGGCAACACCCAGAGCAATACCGATGGTAGAGATAATCGAAATAAGCGACACCATGCCGCTGCGACGGCGGCCACGGCTAAAACGCAGCCCAATAAGAAGCGATAAAGGCGAGGCCATTACTGTGCTCCCATCAGGCTCAGTTCTGCACTCAGATGGCCATCGCGCATCTCCATCTGGCGGGACATCCGGCGCGCCAGCTGCAGGTCATGCGTCACCACCAGAAAGGCCGTTCCCTGCGACTGGTTCAGCTCGCCGAGCAGTTTGAAAATACTGTCGGCATTGCGCGCATCAAGGTTACCGGTTGGCTCATCCGCCAGCACCAGCCGGGGGTTATTGACCAGGGCACGGGCAATCGCCACGCGCTGGCGCTCGCCGCCTGAAAGCTCGGAGGGGCGATGGCTGGCACGATGATCCAGCCCTACCGCCTTCAGCATATCCCGCGCGCGCTGGTTAATTTCAGCCGGTTTTTTCTTGCCGATCAACAGCGGCATCGCCACATTTTCCAGGGCGGAAAAATCGGGGAGCAAATGGTGAAACTGATAGATAAAACCCAGATTCTGGTTGCGCAGATCCGCTTTGGCCGCCGAGGAAAGTTTACTCATCGACTGGCCGCTAAAAATCACATCGCCGGAGGTTGGGGTGTCCAGGCCGCCAAGCAGGTGCAATAGCGTACTTTTACCGGAACCCGAGGTACCAACAATCGCCATCGTCTCGCCCTCTCCCACGCTGAAGCTGACATTGTGCAGGACATCAGTTTGCACACTGCCTTCCTGATAGCGTTTGCACAGGTTGTCGCATTGCAACAGGATCTTATTCATAACGTAAAGCCTCAGCGGGTTGAGTGGCGGCAGCGCGCCATGAAGGATAAAGCGTGGACAATAGCGCAATCGCCATTGCGACCAGGGCTATAACGACGATTTGTAGCGGTTCAATGGCCACCGGAAGCGCGGCACCGTCAAGGAAAGCACCGATGATCGGCATTAAATTATCAAGCTGACTGGCAAGTAGCGTGCCCAAAGCCGCGCCCAGCAGCGCGCCGATAATCCCGGCGCTTGCCCCCTGCACCATAAACACCGCCATAATTTGGCGCGGCGTCAGGCCCTGCGTTTGCAGAATAGCTACTTCACCCTGCTTCTCCATCACCATCAATCCCAGTGATGTAATGATGTTAAAAGCAGCGACGGCGACGATGAGGCTCAACAGCAGCCCCATCATGTTCTTTTCCATGCGTACAGCCTGGAACAGCTCACCTTTGCGCTCGCGCCAGTCCTGCCACTGAGTGCCTTGTGGAAGCGGCTGCTGACTGAGGGTGTCGACCTGTAAAGGCGCATCAAGCCACAACCGCCAGCCGGTAATATTACCTGCGGGGTAGCGCATCAGGCGCGACGCATCCTGGATATTGACCAGCATCTGGTAGCCGTCAACTTCGCTGTTGGCGGCAAAGGTGCCAATCACCTTAAATAAGCGCTGGCTGGGAATACGGCCCATCGGCGTAAACTGGCTGGCCGATGGCACCATCACACGGAGTGAATCCCCCCGGTTAACGCCCAGCTGCCCCGCCAGCTGCTCACCAAGAATGACGTTATACGCGCCCGGCTGGAGATCGGTTTGCTTCACATTGACTAAATAGCGTGAAAGCGGATCGTTTTGTGCCGGATCAATACCCAACATCACGCCGACGGCAACGCTACGCGCGCTTTGAAGGACCACGTCACCGGTTGTGATTGGCGCAACGCGATTGACGCCCTGAAGCGTAACCGCCTTTTCAGGTATTTTTTGCGGATTAAGCGACCCCTGGGAAGAAGAGAGAATGGCCTGCGGCATCAGCCCCAGAATGTTGTTTTGCAGCTCACGTTCAAAGCCGTTCATCACCGAAAGCACCGTCACCAGCGCCATGACGCCAAGCGTGATGCCGATAGTCGAAAGCCATGAGACAAAGCGACCGAAGCGGTCCGCTGCGCGCCCACGCATGTAGCGCAGGCCGATAAATAGTGCGACAGGTTGATACATGTAATCCGTCTGGTTGCTGTGGCAGAGGAGGAAGTATATAAGCGAAAGCGCACAGCGTAAATGAGGGAAACCGTAACAGTACGTCATCAGACATTCAAAAATATCAGATAAATCAATTTGCTATTATTCATTCATTTGTACTGATGCAGAGTGCTATACCCTTTGCTAATGTAAATTGAACGCGGATAATAATCTGCATTGAGAATCAGCGAGTTGACCCCATATCTTCTGGGCACACCTATCAGAGACCGCGACACGAACTATGCCTGAACAACATCGTTATTCCTTGCCTGTTAAAGCAGGCGATCAACGTCAACTGGGAGAGTTGACCGGTGCGGCCTGCGCGACAGAGATCGCCGGGATCGCCGAACGCCACGCAGGGCCGGTGGTGCTGGTGGCACCTGACATGCAAAACGCGCTGCGTCTGCACGACGAGATTTCCCAGTTCACCGATAACCTGGTCATGAATCTTGCCGACTGGGAAACCCTGCCTTACGATAGTTTTTCACCGCATCAGGAGATCATCTCCTCGCGTTTGTCGGTGCTCTATCAGCTTCCCACCATGCAGCGCGGCGTCCTGATCCTGCCGGTCAGCACCCTGATGCAGCGTGTCTGCCCGCACAGCTACCTGCACGGCCACGCGCTGGTGATGAAAAAAGGCCAGCGGCTTTCCCGCGATGCATTACGGGCGCAGCTGGATGCCGCAGGCTATCGCCATGTCGATCAGGTTATGGAGCACGGCGAGTATGCGACGCGCGGCGCGCTGCTGGATCTCTATCCAATGGGTAGTGCGCAGCCCTACCGCCTTGACTTCTTTGATGACGAGATTGACAGCCTGCGCCTTTTTGATGCGGATACTCAGCGTACTCTGGAAGAGGTTGAGGCCATTAATCTCCTGCCGGCGCACGAATTTCCAACGGATAAAGCGGCGATTGAACTGTTCCGCAGCCAGTGGCGCGATAAGTTTGACGTTAAACGCGATGCCGAACATATCTACCAGCAGGTAAGCAAAGGCACGCTGCCCACCGGTATTGAGTACTGGCAGCCGCTCTTTTTTAGCGAGCCGCTGTCACCGCTATTCAGCTATTTCCCGGCTAATACGCTTATCGTCAATACCGGCGATATTGAGAGCAGCGCCGTTCGCTTTCAGACCGATGCCCACGCCCGCTTCGAAAATCGAGGGGTGGACCCGATGCGTCCGCTGCTGCCGCCAGAGTTATTGTGGATGCGCACCGATGAGCTACTCGGTGAATTAAAACGCTGGCCGCGAGTGCAGTTAAAGACCGACTCGCTGGCGGATAAAGCCGCATTTACCAATCTCGGCTATCAAACCCTGCCCGATCTGTCGGTACAGGCACAGAATAAATCGCCGCTGGATAACCTGCGCAAGTTCCTCGAATCCTTCGACGGTCCGGTGATTTTTTCCGTTGAAAGTGAAGGCCGCCGCGAAGCGCTCGGTGAACTGCTGGCGCGTATTAAGCTTTCGCCAACGCGCATTCTGCGACTCGATGAAGCCGCTGAGAGCGGACGTTATATTATGATTGGCGCAGCCGAGCACGGGTATATCGATACCCTGCGTCAGCGGGCGCTGATTTGTGAAAGCGATTTGCTCGGCGAGCGCGTTGCGCGTCGCCGTCAGGATAACCGTCGCACCATCAATCCGGACACGCTGATCCGCAACCTGGCTGAACTGCATACCGGCCAGCCGGTGGTGCATCTTGAGCACGGCGTGGGCCGCTATGCAGGCATGACAACGCTTGAAGCGGGCGGCATTAAAGGTGAATACCTGATGCTGACCTACGCCAACGATGCCAAATTATATGTTCCGGTTTCTTCTCTGCACCTGATCAGCCGCTATGCCGGTGGAGCAGAAGAAAATGCGCCGCTGCATAAGCTTGGAAGCGATGCATGGACCCGCGCCCGGCAAAAAGCCGCCGAGCGCGTGCGCGATGTGGCGGCCGAGCTGCTGGATATCTACGCGCAGCGCGCGGCAAAAACGGGTTTTGCTTTCAGGCATAATCGCGAGCAATACCAGCTTTTTTGCGACAGCTTCCCGTTTGAAACCACCCCCGATCAGGCCCTGGCTATTAATGCGGTATTAAGCGATATGTGCCAGCCACTGGCAATGGATCGTCTGGTTTGTGGCGATGTGGGTTTCGGTAAAACTGAAGTCGCCATGCGCGCCGCGTTTCTCGCTATCGAGAACAATAAGCAGGTCGCCGTGCTGGTGCCTACTACCCTGCTCGCCCAGCAGCACTTCGATAACTTCCGTGACCGCTTCGCCAGCTGGCCGGTGCGCATCGAAATGCTGTCACGCTTTCGCAGCGCGAAAGAGCAGGCGCACATTCTTGAGCAGGTAGCCGAGGGTAAAATTGATATCCTGATCGGCACGCACAAACTTCTTCAGCCGGACGTTAAATTACGCGACCTCGGGCTGCTGATTGTTGATGAAGAACATCGCTTCGGCGTGCGGCATAAGGAGCGTATCAAAGCGATGCGCGCCGACGTCGATATTCTGACGCTTACCGCAACGCCGATCCCGCGTACGCTTAACATGGCGATGAGTGGGATGCGTGATTTATCGATTATCGCCACTCCGCCCGCGCGCCGCCTGGCCGTCAAAACCTTCGTGCGGGAGTATGACAATCTGGTTATCCGTGAGGCGATCCTGCGTGAAGTGCTGCGCGGTGGGCAGGTTTACTACTTGTTCAATGACGTCGAGAATATCCAGAAAGCCGCAGAACGCCTGGCAGAACTGGTGCCTGAGGCGCGTGTCGCCATCGGCCACGGTCAAATGCGCGAGCGTGAGCTGGAACGGGTAATGAATGATTTTCACCACCAGCGCTTTAACGTCCTGGTCTGTACCACCATTATTGAGACCGGTATCGATATTCCTACCGCCAACACGATAATTATCGAACGGGCAGATCATTTTGGTCTGGCGCAGCTTCACCAGTTACGCGGCCGTGTTGGCCGTTCGCACCATCAGGCCTATGCCTGGCTAATGACGCCGCACCCGAAAGCGATGACCACCGATGCGCAAAAACGTCTGGAAGCCATCGCCTCGCTGGAGGATTTGGGGGCAGGTTTCGCGTTGGCCACCCACGATCTTGAGATCCGCGGTGCAGGTGAACTGCTTGGAGAAGATCAGAGCGGACAAATGGAAACCGTGGGCTTCTCGCTGTATATGGATCTGCTGGAAAACGCTGTCGATGCGCTGAAAGCCGGACGCGAGCCGTCGCTTGAAGATCTTACCAATCAGCAAACCGACGTTGAGTTGCGAATGCCGTCACTGCTGCCGGATGATTTCATTCCTGACGTGAATACGCGCTTGTCATTCTATAAGCGTATTGCGAGCGCAAAAGACGAAAATGCGCTGGAGGAAATCAAGGTAGAACTGATTGACCGTTTCGGTCTGTTACCCGATGCGGCGCGAACTCTGCTGGACATCGCCCGATTACGCCAGCAGGCCCACAAGCTTGGGATCAAAAAACTGGAAGGTAATGAAAAAGGCGGCACCATTGAATTTGCCGAAAATAATCATATCAACCCGGCCTGGCTAATTGGCCTGCTGCAAAAAGAGCCCCAGCATTTCCGCCTTGATGGCCCCACCCGGCTTAAATTTATGCGCGATTTGAGCGAGCGTAAAACGCGCATGGAATGGGTTAGCCAGTTTATGCGCCAGCTTGAAGAGAACGCTGTCGCCTGAGCCTGCTCTTTCTGATATTGCAGGAATAAAAAAAGCCCCACGATAATCATCGTGGGGCTTCCTGTAAGTATCAGGCAGAGGGTTATTTTATTTATAAATTACAGCCGTTCCGTGCAGGGTATTTGGACCGCTTACGGAGGTAATACGGTAGGATTTTGCGCCCATCTCATCGGCTTTTTGCGCCAACTGCGCTTCAAGCGAACTTAGATTTGTTCCGGCATCGGCAGAAATAACACCTGCTTTATGCTGATCTACCGGGGTGGACTGCACCTGGACGGCGGCAAAGCTTGCAAAAGAAAGTGAACTTAATACGGCGGCGGCGATGACGTTTTTTACGTTTTTCATAATAATGACCTTATGCAGATAAAGGGTGAATCGCATTAACTTAACGATCGATAGGTAAATGATAATTGTGATCTGCATCACAGTCAAACACATTTTTATAATGACCGTTATAATAAATATAAAATTATTATCTTTCATATAGATAAGCTTATGAATTTTTTTCAGGTCGTAGTGGTAGCACCGGAGTATATTTATTTTTATAATGGTTATTCATTTAACGTAAATCAGGTAAACGGCATCATGACAACTGACGTTCAACGTTGCACAAAAAAAAGCCGTGGCCGACCGAAAGTGTTCGACAGGGAAGCGGCGCTGGATAAGGCCATGACACTCTTCTGGGAGCACGGGTATGAAGCAACTTCGCTTGCCGATCTGGTAGAAGCGACAGGCGCTAAAGCGCCAACCCTTTATGCTGAGTTCGTTAATAAAGAAGGGTTATTTCGTGCCGTGCTCGATCGCTATATCTCGCGCTTCGCTGCCCGCCATGAAGCCGCGCTATTCAATGAAGAACAATCCGTAGAGCAGGCGCTTCGTGACTATTTCACCGCGGTAGCCACCTGCTTTACCAGCAAAGATACGCCTGCGGGCTGCTTTATGATCAATACTTCTGCGACGCTCGCGGCCTCGTCAAAAGAGATCGCCCGGACGCTCAAAACTCGTCACGCACGCCAGGAGCAAATACTGTGTCAGTTCCTTAGCGATCGCCAGCAGCGCGGTGAGATCCCTCAACAAAAAGCGATCCAACCGCTGGCGCAGTTCCTGAACTGTCTCCTGCAGGGCATGTCAATTAGCGCCCGTGAAGGGGCAAGTTTTGATGATTTGCAGCAGATTATCGCCACAACGTTTAGCCTGTGGCCAAAAATGCTTACGCTTTGAGCAATAAAAAAACCCCTCAGCCTGAGCGATGAGGGGCAAACAGCAGATAACGCTTTTTTATGCTTTGTTATTCAGGATCAGCTGACCGTTATTATCGAGCGGGATCTGCGTACCCGGATCGTTTTTCATCCGAATTTTACCCTGCTGATCGCCGATTTTATACGTTACGTCATAACCAAGCATATTTTCTGACTTGTCATACACCGTTTTACAGCGTTGCTGCGTGGTGGTGTAAGTGTCCGCTTCCTGCATTGATCCCTGGAGCTGGTTGCCGGCATAGCCGCCGCCGAGCGCGCCAGCGATAGTCGCGATATCTTTACCGCGACCGCCGCCGAACTGGTGTCCAACGACACCGCCTGCGACTGCACCCAATACTGAGCCGGTAATGCGGTTCTCATCCTGCACCGGGCGACGGTGCGTAACATTCACGTTACGGCACTCTTTGCGCGGCGTTTTTATCGTTTCCTTGATAGGCGTTGCGGAAACGACCTGCGCATACTGCGGGCCACGTTGAAAAACGTCCAGACCGGCTACTGCCGCTACACCCAGCGCAGCGGCTACGCCAATCCCTATACCCGCCAACATTGATTTATTCACGGGAGATCCTCCTTTATTGCTATTGCTAATAATTTTGCAGCGCGGGGGCTATTTCGCCAATCAGACCAGCGCTTAAAAACAGGCGATCAGGACGATATCAGGTTGGATTCAGAGGAGTCTTAGGGCCTTAACCCTTTTTCACAGGATTATATCCCGCCAGGAGGGAATTATGGACACCGTACTGCGATTATCAGGCTTGCGGAGTGACGCTATACGCCTGGATTGTGCAAACGGTAAAACCTGGTTTTTTGCAGGCCGGGCAAGCTCGCGCTGCCCGGCAGGTCGGGACGACTTAGTGCAGTTTGAGGCGCGGACGGATAACGCGGTTAATACTGCCGACCAGCATCATCAGGCCGGTTTTAAAGTAGCCGTGCAGCGCAATCTGATGCATACGGTAGAGCGAAATATAAACAAAGCGTGCAATGCGCCCTTCAATCATCATGGAGCCGCGCGTCAGATTACCCATCAGGCTGCCGACGGTTGAAAAGTTAGATAACGATACCAGCGAGCCGTGATCCTTATACTGATACGCTTTGAGTGATTTGCCTTTCATCTGGGCCAGAATATTATCCAGCGCGCAGGAAGCCATCTGGTGTGCAGCCTGAGCACGTGGAGGGACAAATCCGCCTTCCGGACGCGCGCAGGAAGCACAATCGCCAATAGCATAGATATCGGGATCGCGGGTCGTTTGCAGCGTAGGCTCCACCACCAGCTGATTAATACGGTTGGTTTCCAGACCGCCCAGATCTTTCATAAAATCAGGCGCTTTGATACCTGCTGCCCAGACCATCAGGTCGGCTTTAATGTACTCGCCTTCTTTGGTATGTAGCCCGCCTGCATCGGCACTAGTGACCATCGTTTGGGTCAGAACACGGACGCCAAGTTTAGTCAGCTCATTATGTGCTGCACCGGAAATACGCGGCGGTAACGCAGGCAGAATGCGTTCGCCCGCTTCTACCAGGGTGACATTCAACGCTTCATTGGTCAGTCCCTTATAGCCGTAGCTGTGCAGTTGCTTTACCGCATTATGCAGTTCAGCAGATAGCTCTACACCTGTTGCTCCACCGCCAACGATAGCAATATTGACTTTACCGCTCGCGCCCAGATTGGCAGAGAACTTGAGGAACAGGTTAAGCATTTCCTGATGGAAGCGGCGCGCCTGATGCGGGTTATCAAGGAAGATGCAGTTTTCTTTCACGCCTGGCGTATTAAAGTCGTTAGACGTACTGCCAAGCGCCATGATCAGAGTGTCATAAGCAAGCTTACGCTCGGGAACCAGTAATTCACCTTTTTCATCGCGCAGCTCCGCCAGGGTGAGCGTCTTACTTTCGCGGTTAAGATCGACAACCGATCCCAGCTGGAACTGGAAGTCGTGGTTACGCGCGTGGGCCAGATAGCTCAGCGCATCCACACCCTCATCCAGCGAACCGGTCGCCACTTCATGCAGCAGCGGTTTCCACAGATGGCTATGGTTACGATCGACCAGCGTAATTTTCGCCTTTTTGCCACGTCCCAGCTTTTTGCCCAGCTGCGTTGCCAGCTCAAGACCGCCAGCACCGCCGCCCACAATCACAATCTTTTTCAATGGTGTAGTCAACGTGACCCCCTAAAATTATTAACCAATTGTTAACTAAAAGTTATTAAAATAACGTTTAATTAACAACAAGTTACTGTATTGAAACCCTATCTACACCACGAGAATAACACGTCAGGGTCATTGGTCATACCAAAATTGATATACATCAAGTTTTGATGCTGAAAAGTTGAACAGCTGTAGACAACGGCCAAAAAAAAGGCCATCCCGGGGGATGACCTGATAAAAGCCCGTGACTACTAGCCCAGGGTTTTAAAGGCTTTAATGCGCTGTAAATGCATGGAGATATTTTTGAATTTATGCGTTTGCTCTTCATCCCAGACAATTTCATACCACGGGCATAACATTTCTGCACTGCGCTGGCTGTTAAGGGCCTCATCCTGACGGGAGAGGATCGCCATACAGCGGTCGCGGTTTTTCTCGCGGAAATTACTCACGCATTTGGTTGTAATATCCTCGTACTCTTCCGGACGATCGATTTTGCCTTCCATATTTTCTGCCGGAAACAGATTGGGGTTAAATACGACCTGGCGAATATCGCAGAGAAAGCCAATGCGCTCTGCCCAGAAACCGCCCAGCCCGACGCCGCAGATCAGCGGGCGGTCGTCAGCACTAAGCTGGAGCATCTTGTCCACTTCTTTAAGCAGATGCTGCATATCATGCTTCGGGTGAAGAGTACTGTAACTGATCAGCCGGACATCAGGGTCAATGAACTGAAGCTGTAACACTTTTTCGTGATTGCCCGGACTGTTTGAATCAAAACCATGTAAATAGATAATCATTGCATCCTCACACTACTTCGTATCCCCGAAGGGATTAATGGATTGCTTTGTATTCCTGCCAGCGCTCATGCAACTGTTCCAGCTGCGCACTTACTGTTTTCCAGCGTGGGGAATCCATTAGCTCCTGACGAGTGAAAGCTCCCTTATGATACAATTGCGTAACACGCTGCGCATTGATCGGCGACAGATTATCCAGAACACTGGTCATTCCTTTACGATCGTTGCACACCAGGATCATGTCGCAACCGGCATCCAGCGCTGCCTGACCGCGCTCGGCGTAGCTGCCCATAATCGCTGCCCCTTCCATCGAAAGATCGTCAGAGAAAATGACCCCATTGAAGTTAAGCTCGCCGCGCAACACGGTTTGCAACCACCAGGGGGAACCGCTTGCCGGGCGCGGATCTATCTGACTGTAAATAACGTGCGCCGGCATAATAGCGTCGAGGCGATTTTCGTTAATCAGGGTGCGGAATATCGTCATATCTCTGGCGCGGATCTCCGCCTCAGAACGGGTGTCATGCGGCGTCTCTTTGTGCGAGTCGGCGGTGACTGCACCGTGACCAGGAAAGTGTTTACCGGTGGTTTTCATCCCGGCCGCGTGCATTCCATCAATGAAACAGCGGGCCATTGCCAGCGCTTTTTGCGGATCGTCATGATAGGCACGCTCGCCAATCGCCGCGCTGATATGACCGACATCGAGAACCGGCGCAAAGCTGATATCAATGTCCATGGCAATCATTTCACTGGCCATCAGCCAGCCAGCCTCTTTCGCCAGCCTGCCGCCCTCTTCCATTCCGTGCAGTTCAGCGAAGGACTGCGCAGCAGGCAGTTGGGTAAAACCGTCACGAAAACGCTGGACCCGTCCGCCTTCCTGATCGACAGCAATCACCAGCCGATGGTGTGAGGCAGCACGAATTTGACGAACCAGCTCGCGCAGCTGCGCGGGATCGTGATAGTTGCGGCTAAAAAGAATTAATCCGCCCACCAGCGGATGCGCGAGGATCTCACGCTCTTCTGCATCCAGTTCAAAACCTTCGACATTCAACATTACCGGACCCACGCTTACCTCTCCTGTGATTTGTGTAGCTGTTTCCATATTTCATCGGCCAGGGCAATAAACTGCCCCTCACCGGTTTGCTGCCAGCGGCATTCAAACCAGCCTGCCATTAACATCAGCACCCATGGTCGCCAGCGTCTGACCTGCTGCCCTAGCTGCGAAGGCATAATGTGTGCGGCTGCCGCGTAATCGTTAATAAGCTGGCGTCTGAGCGCATCTTCTGGCATCCAGACTGACGCAAGTTCGAGCGCAATGTCCCCGTCCCCGGCATATTCCCAGTCGATTAGCCGTATGCCGCCTGCGGTATACACCAGATTACCGGCATGGACATCCATATGCAGCGGCGCTAAACGCAGCGGCTGGGGTTCACCTTGTCGTTTAAGCCGGGCGAGTTGCCGAAGCCAGAAAGGAGTACGCCGCGCGGGGGAACACGTTTGCCAGTAACGTTCAAGCAGCGGCGTAAGCGTTATACGCCAGCCAAAATGCCGCTGCTGGTGCAGATGATACAGCACCTGCGCCAGTTCGGCAGTCTCAGGAAGTGTGCTTTTTACCTCACCGTGCAGATAATCGACAACCATCCATCCACGATGGTAAAGAAAGGCTTTCGGGGCGAGGGTAACAGGCAGCTGCCGGAGCGCGTGATAGTGACGCAGAAAGTGATACTCAGAGGACTGAGGATCGTAGTGCTGACGCAGCACCCGCCGCTGTTGACCCTTTTCAATGATGCAACTCCCGCCGCCGAGCCCTGAGGAGGGCTTACGGGCGGCGGGATGATAGCCTGGTAAAAAGCGCGACAATAGCTGGTCACGCGACAGCTTATTGCTGTTGAACGGCACCTTTACCGGACCAGATAATTTCGCCCGTCTGCACCAGCATCAGCTGCATCTGAAGCGCCGGTGAATTCACATTTCCCGTAGCGTTTGAATACAACACATAGTTTGCGCCGACGTTGCGGGCAATACCAATTGCCTTACTGCGGCTGCCGAGGCTGTCCTGCGGTGAAAGTCCCAGCTGCTGTTTCGCCATTGACAGTTGCTGGGCCGATACCAGGGTAAATTTACCGTTATTGGCTAAGGCATTACGCAGCGCTTCCGTTGCTTCACTGGCGTTCAGCGAACCGTTAGTGCGGTTATTAACGCTGTCTACCAGCAGTACGCTACCGCTGTTAACCCCATCCGCCTGCAGCATTTTAGCGGACAGCGGGGCAATCGCGCTGCTCCAGTCATAGTGACGTTCACGCGGCGCAGGGGCTGCGGTGTTGTCCGGTTCTTCAATCGGTCCTGGCTGCGTCGGAACCGTCGGAACGTCAGGAACCGTTGGTACGGGCTGCGGCTGGACAGGCTGCGGCTGCTGAGTGCCCGGCTGCGCGGTATCAACCGGTGCAGGCTGCTGCTCTTTCGTTACGCACCCGGCAAGAAAAATCGCCAGAGCACTGATTAGCGCGAAACGACGTACAGTTATCATTGAGGTTTACTCCGTTATATTTTTATAAATAGAGATAAAGTCTGACTTTACGCGCACCCAAACCGTTTGCTGTTCCATGCAGCGTTACGGCGGAATTTCCCGGAATAATCACGCTGCGTGGCGCTTCCAGCGGGTGCATTTCCAGACCTCTGTCGTCATACCAGTAGAAACGATAGTGTAAAGTGACAGGTTCGCGCCGTTCATTGTATAAAGCAGAGGACGCGCTGGCCTGAATATCAGAATGTTTAACTTCCGGCGCCTCAGCACTAATCCCGGCCGCCAGTACTGTTGCTTCCATCACCAGCGTCTGGTTATCGCCAACGGGAATTTCCGGGCGCGGAGAGCCGCAGCCCGCCAGCAGAACTACCGTTAATAATGCAGCGTAGCGTCCTCTTCCCATGATATTAGCCTTTATGCGCAAGCATTGGGCCTAGCACGCGGCCGCCCAGCAGGTGCATATGAATGTGGTAAACCTCCTGACCACCGTGTCGATTACAGTTCATAATCAACCGGTAACCATCTTCAGCAATTCCTTCCTCACGCGCGATTTTGCCTGCGACAGTCATCATGCGTCCAAGGGCCTGTTCATGTGCTGCGGTCGCATCATTAATCGTTGGGATCAGGATATTGGGAATGATAAGGATATGGGTAGGCGCCTGCGGGGAAATATCACGAAACGCTGTTACTAACTCATCCTGATACACAATATCAGCGGGAATTTCGCGACGAATAATTTTACTAAAAATAGTCTCTTCAGCCATGACCTTTTCCTTAATTCATTTTGTGTGTCCGCCACCCGGCCGGTTTACAACCTGCCTGACATACAGAATACAACATCTATAAGAGTATGAGCGACTTACTCACGCTCTTTCAACTTTATCCGACGTTTTCTTTCCCTCTTCGCGTTTAGCCGCTGAGGGTTTACGCATAAAGCCCATCTAAACCGGTTAAGTATGGCTGAAACATTGTTCCGGAAACCCTTGTTACATCTGTTTACAGCGCGAACATAAATGCGTATATTTCGCATTTGCATTTACATGCGCGAATGCAATTCAGAATCATTACCTTGTACTTATTCCCGGCATCGCATCGGGATTAAGTCAAAATAGCAAACATAACAAAGGGTTCAACATGTCTTTCACTCATTCAACCAGGGACGCCCGGTACTCGTCTGCCGCCACCCCAACGCGTCTGGCCGTCTGCATTGCATTCGCCCTGATCCCTTCCGCCGTTTTCGCTGCTGATGCTAAAAAAGAAGATACGATTGTTGTCGATGGTGCTGCGGCCGGGGCAACTGACAATTCCGACAACCGGGATTACAGTGTCAAAGTCAGCACTGCGGGTACCAAAATGATGCTTGTGCAGCGTGATATACCGCAGTCGGTCAGCATTATTAGCGAGCAGCGCATGGAGGATCAGAATCTTCAGTCTCTGGGGGATGTGCTGAGAAATACTACCGGGATCAGCGAGACGTTTGCGGATTCCGACCGCGCCAGCTATTACGCGCGCGGTTTTGCCATCGATAACTATATGGTCGATGGTATTCCGACCCTGTTTGAATCCCGCTGGAACCTCGGCGACGCGCTTTCCGATACCGCCATCTATGAGCGTATTGAAGTTGTGCGCGGCGCGAATGGCCTGACCACGGGTTCCGGCAACCCGTCTGCCGCCATTAACATGGTACGTAAACATGCCGATAGCCGCGAGTTCAAAACCAATGTTTCAGCCGAATATGGCAGCTGGAATAAGCAGCGTTATGTCGCCGACCTTTCCACGCCGCTGACAGAAGATGGCCGAATTCGCGGTCGTATGGTAGCGGGCTACCAGAATAATGATAGCTGGATCGACCGTTACAATCAGGAGAAAAAATTCTTCTACGGCGTGGTCGATGTTGATCTGACCGACGCCACGCGCTTTTCTGTCGGTTATGACTATCAGGAAACCAATGTTGATAGCGCCACCTGGGGTGGCGCGCCGCGCTGGTACACTGACGGCAGCAAAGTTAACCCGGATCGTAGTTACAGCGCCGCGCCTGACTGGGCTTACAACGATAAAGAGTCTAAACGTACCTTCGCCACCCTGAATCAGAAGCTAGGCGGCGACTGGCAGTTGACCGTTAACGGTACGCATACCGAAATGAACCTCGACAGCCAGCAGCTGTACCTGGATGGGTTGGTGGATAAAACGACGGGGATGATGGTCAGCCCGTACGGTGCATCCTATCCTTACGTCGGCGGTACCGGTTATAACACCGGTAAACGCAAAGTTGATGCGGTAGATACCTTTGCCAACGGCTCTTATGAACTTCTGGGTCGCCAGCATGAATTGATGATTGGTACCAGCTATACCCGGCAGAATAATACCTACTACAGCTCATGGGCCAATATTGGCGATACCGAACTGGGTAGTTTCTATAATTATGATGGTAACTTCCCTGAGACTCACTGGAACCCGTTAGACCTGGCACAGGAAGATACGGTTCATCAGAAATCAGCCTACATGGCGACGCGTATCTCTCTGGCCGATCCGCTGCATGCGATTATTGGCGCACGTTATACTAAATATAATCTTGATACGCTGAATCAGCATCTGGAGAAAAATAACACCTCTCCTTACGCCGGGCTTATCTTTGATATTAACGATACCTGGTCAACTTATGCCAGCTATACGTCGGTATTTAAACCGCAAACCCAGCGTAATATCGAAAGTAAATATTTGTCGCCAATCACCGGCAACAACTACGAAGCGGGTCTTAAAAGCGACTGGATGAATAGCCGACTGACCACGTCTTTAGCCATCTTCCGCATTGAGCAGGATCATCTGGCGCAGTCTACCGCCGCCATTATTCCGGGTACCAGCGGTGAAACGGCCTATAAAGAGGTTGATGGAACCGTCAGCAAAGGCGTTGAGTTCGAAGTCAACGGCGCACTGACCGACAACTGGCAGATGACCTTCGGCATCACCCGTTATGTCGCTGAAGACAGCGAAGGCGAGGCGGTGAACCCGAATCTGCCGCGCACCAGTGCGAAGCTCTTCACCAGCTATCGTATCCCGGAATTGCAGGCGCTGACCGTAGGCGGCGGCGTCAACTGGCAGAACCATGTCTGGTCTGACGTGGCGGTTCCGGACGGCACTTATCGTTCTGAACAGGGCAGCTTCGCGCTGGTGGATCTGTTTGCCCGTTACAACGTCACAAAAGCCTTTTCCGTGCAGGCGAATGTGGATAACCTGTTCGACAAGAAATATGATACCAACGTAGACAGCCGCGGTGTGGTTTACGGCGAGCCGCGTAGCGTCTCCGTCTCCGCAAACTACAGCTTCTGATTAGCGTTTTCTCAGGGGGCCGCCCGGTCCCCTGTTCTTCTCTTAGTAAACCCACTAATTTTTGACGTTGTTCACGCTTATCCTTTCAGGGGATACTCTTCTGCTTTAACTCTGCCTCAACATTGTGCAGGGATTTATTTAACAGGAGAGTCTATGTTTCGTTTTATCATCGCCGTTCTGGGTTCATTTATGCTGATGCAATCTGCGTTCGCAGAGGCGCCGCGCCCTGAAATTGCGCAATATGTTAAGGGTTATACCGGTGGAGAAGGCGTGCAGGTCTGGACGTTACGCATCGGTCCTAAAGAAGATAACGAGTCGCTGGTACAAGTGGTCAACGTTGATAACGCCATGGATAAGAAAATCATCCGCTGCAAAATGCAACCTGCCAGCGGCGGTGCCACCAGCTATAAAACGGAAATTGACGGCAAATCGTGGGAATTGCTGCGGGTAAAAGATGGCTCAGGTGAGCTTTATCTGCCGGGTGAATCCTCATCGACCTGGGTCGCCTACGATCGGTCCCTGTCTCAGGAAGGAAATGCCGAACATTTTCTGACAGATTATCTGGCGCAGGAAGGGAAATAACCGTTCTGTACGGCATAAAAAAAGGCAGCGATTACGCTGCCTTTTATCTCCCCAACTTACCGATTAGCTTTGACGGATATACTCATCCATCTCCGTTTTCAGGTTGTCAGATTTAGTACCGAAAATAGCCTGCACGCCAGAGCCTGCAACCACAACCCCTGCCGCACCCAGACGTTTCAGGCCAGCCTGATCGACTTTAGCAACATCAGCCACGCTCACGCGTAAACGCGTAATACAGGCATCAAGGTTAGTGATGTTTTCTTTACCGCCGAAGGCGGCAACCAGGGCCGGAGCCATTTCGCTGGTTGCTCCTGCTTTCACATCGTCAGTATTGTCTTCACGACCCGGGGTTTTCAGATTCAGCGCTTTGATTAGCACGCGGAAAACCGTGTAGTAGACAATCGCATAGCAGATACCGACAATTGGGAACAGCCACAGCTTGCTGCTGTTACCGGACAGGACGATAAAGTCAATCAGACCGTGAGAGAACGACGTACCGTCACGCATACCCAGCAGGATACAGATTGGGAAAGCCAGGCCCGCCAGAATAGCGTGGATAATGTACAGGATCGGCGCAACGAACATGAAGGAGAACTCGATCGGCTCGGTGATACCGGTCAGGAACGAGGTCAGCGCGGCGGAGATCATGATACCGCCCACTTTTGCACGGTTCTCTGGTTTAGCAGAGTGCCAGATGGCAATTGCAGCAGCCGGCAGACCGTACATTTTAAACAGGAAGCCGCCGGACAGTTTACCCGCAGTCGGGTCGCCTGCCATATAACGCGGGATATCACCGTGGAACACCTGGCCGGCTGCGTTGGTGTATTCACCAATCTGCATCTGGAAAGGAACGTTCCAGATATGGTGCAGACCAAACGGCACCAGGCAGCGCTCAATAAAGCCGTAGATACCGAACGCCACTACCGGGTTCTGATAGGCAGCCCACTGAGAGAAGGTCTGGATAGCGGTACCAATCGGTGGCCAAATGAAGGAGAGCACGATACCTAAAAAGATCGCGGTCAGACCAGAAATGATCGGCACAAAACGTTTACCGGCGAAGAAGCCCAGATACTCAGGCAGCTTGATACGGTAGAAGCGGTTAAACATGTACGCCGCAATCGCACCGGCAATAATACCGCCTAATACCCCGGTATCCGCAAGGTGCTTAGCGGCGATCTCTTCAGGTGGCAGATGCAGCACCAGTGGCGCAACCACGGCCATGGTTTTTACCATGATGCCATAGGCGACTACAGATGCCAGCGCAGATACGCCGTCGTTATTGGTAAAACCTAATGCCACGCCGATTGCGAAGATTAAAGGCATATTAGCAAAAACAGAACCGCCTGCTTCTGCCATGACATGAGAAACAACTTCTGGCAGCCAGCTGAAGTTAGCCGAACCGACGCCAAGCAGGATACCTGCGATAGGCAGTACGGATACCGGCAACATCAGCGATTTACCGACCTTTTGCAGGTTAGCAAATGCATTCTTAAACATAGTGAGAGTGCTCCTGAGTATTTGTGCTTTTTTTACGCTTTCGCGCCTGAATGAGGGGGGAGAACCTCATTGTGAACCAGGTCTCTTAGGACCTTTATTTATTACACAGAGTAAAATAAATCACAGAATTTTTGTTTGACGACAATCACGTTTCCGCCATGAATGGTTAGCGAATTTTCATATATTTACGAAATATGTGCCAGTAAAGCTTATATGATGACTTCACCGCCCATTTTTAGGCGGTGAACTTTACTCGCTTCGGTCATTAATTACGAGTACTAAAAAAAAGATTATCAGGCGCTTTGCAGGCGAAGAGGATCGATATGAAACAGGCTGGCGAAGTTCTGTGTAGTATGCTGCGCCAGTTGCTCAAGCGTCACCCCTTTCAGCACGGCCATATATTCAGCGACATCACGCGTCATTGCCGGCTGATTTTCTTTGCCCCGATGCGGTACGGGGGCAAGATAAGGGGAGTCCGTTTCCACCAGCAGGCGATCGAGTGGTATATAGCGCGCGGCATCACGCAATTGTTCGGCGTTACGGAAGGTGACAATGCCAGAAAAGGAGATGTAAAAACCCATATCCAGTAACTTTCCCGCTGTTTCACGATCTTCCGTAAAACAGTGTAGTACTCCACCGCAATCCGTCACCTTTTCTTCACTCAAGATCTGCAATGTATCAGCGCGTGCATCGCGGGTATGCACAATGACTGGCTTATTCAGCTCACGTCCAATGCGAATGTGATCGCGAAAAGAGCGCTGTTGACGCGCTTTTGTTTCAGGAGTGTAAAAATAATCAAGGCCGGTTTCACCCATGGCAACGACGCCTTCTTCGGCTGCCAGGGTGCGTAGTTCGTCTGCGTCATACGTCTCATCCTGATTCAGCGGGTGAACGCCACAGGAAAATACGACGTTATTGCGACAGCCCACCAGCGCGCGCATGCTACGGTAACCCGGCAGCGTGGTCGCTACCGCAAGACAAAATTTCACATCGCGGGCTGCCGCTTTTGCCAGCACGTCGTCGACGTCTTTATGCAAAGATTGATAATCGAGGCCATCAAGATGGCAGTGTGAGTCGACTAAAAACATAATGTCTCTCTCAGAGGTGTGAAACAGGGAGTGCCACGCCGGGTTGCAGATAATGCTCCCAGCGTAGCAAACGATCGGTCAGCGTCAATTCGCGGTTGAGGCTGGGGACGGTCAATAATTGTTCGCGACAATAACAAATTTCCTGAGCAATAGCCCGTAATCTGCCGGCGGACAGCTCGTTTGCCAGACGCGTGACCAGCGGGATGGCATCAGCATTCGTCAACCAGGTGATGTGCTGCTTTATTTTTTGCGCGTCGAGCAACAGCGTCGCCAGCCAGTGCAGACGCATCGCCACATCTTCATGATTAAGGGTCGGCAAAAGCAATAGCCAGTCGTGCCGGGTCAGCGCCACGTCCAGTTCCTGACAAAGCTGCTGCCGGGTTTTCAGGGTGTCAGCCTGGAGAAGTTCGAGTGCTGCCGCAGGCGCATTTCCGCTCAGGCGCAGGCTGGTCAGCAAGACTTCCTGTGACGCTGTCACTTCCCTTGCCAGCCACGCCAGTGCATATGACTCCGCTGGTGGCGCAAGATGATGCAGTCGACAGCGGCTACGCAGGGTTGCCAGCAGATGCGCAGGCTCACGACAACCCAGTAAAAACCAGGTATTTGCCGGCGGCTCTTCGAGCGTTTTAAGTAACGCATTGGCGGCGGCATCCGTCAGTAACGCAGCATCATTGAGCCAGACAACTTTAGCCCCGCCCAGCCGGGCATGTTCATAAAGCTTTTCGCTTAGCTCACGCACAGCATCAATTCCCAGCGAACTTTTCCCTTTTTCAGGGGCCAGAACATAGTAATCCGGGTGCGTTCCCGCCTGCATCAACTGGCAACTGTGGCATTGCCCGCAGCTCTTATATCCTTGCGGACGCTGGCACATCAAATAGCGGCTAATAGCATACAGTAGCGAATCCGCTCCCATTCCGGGCAGCGCATGGAGCAACAAGGCATGATGACCCCGCCCGGCCTGATAGCTGGCAATCAGCGATTCTAAGTGGGGGCGCAGCCACGGATACCATTTCATTCCCCCTGCTCCTGTACCCAGGCGGTAATAGTTTCACGAATATCATGCATCACGTTTTCCAGCGGTTGTGTCGCATTAATAGTGATAATGGTGTTATCTGCGGCGGCCAGCTCCTGATAACGTGCACGCGTGCGGTTGAAAAAGTTAAGCGATTCCTGCTCAATGCGATCTAATTCGCCGCGCGCGCGGGCGCGCGTGAGGCCCACTTCAGGCGTTACATCCAGGTATAGCGTCAGGTCCGGACGAAAGTCGCCCAGTACCGCATTGCGCAGGGTGGCCAGCATAGTACGATCTACGCCGCGTCCCCCCCCCTGGTAAGCCTGAGTCGAGAGATCGTGCCGGTCACCAATGACCCACTTTCCGCTGGCCAGCGCAGGTTTGATCACCGTCTCAACCAGCTGTACGCGGGCAGCATAGAACATCAGCACTTCCGCTTTAACATTGATTTTTTCATCGCCAGTGGACTGGATGTCGAGTACCAGGCTGCGCAGTTTCTCAGCCAGAATCGTGCCGCCAGGTTCGCGTGTGAACAGTAAATCAGCGATCCCCTGCTCCTGCAATGTCTGCACCACGACGTCACGCGCGGTCGTTTTACCCGCGCCTTCCAGCCCCTCAATGACAATGTATTTACTGCGCATTTTTTTCCTTTCTTGCTTTCAGGTAGTCCTGCACCGATCGATTATGGCCGGCAAGGTTAGTATTAAAGGTATGCCCGCCTTTACCATCGGCAACAAAATAGAGATACGGCGTTTTTTCCGGGTGCGCGGCGGCGTTAAGTGAAGCTGCGCCCGGTACGGCAATTGGGCCTGGCGGCATTCCGGCAATCACGTAGGTATTATACGCGGTTGGCGTCTCCAGATCTTTACGCGTCAGGTTGCCATTATAACTCTCGCCCATCCCATAAATCACCGTTGGGTCGGTTTGCAGACGCATGCCAATGCGCAGGCGATTGATAAAGACGGAGGCAACACGCGTGCGTTCGCTGGCCACGGCAGTCTCTTTCTCAATGATGGAAGCCATGGTCATAAGCTGATTTTTATCTGTGAAAGGTAGCCCCTCCGCACGTCCCTCCCAGGCTTTATCGACTGCGGTAAGCATTTTGTGATGCGCGCGCTTAAGCAAGGCTACATCGGTAGTATTGGCGGTATACATCCAGGTATCTGGCCAGAACCAGCCTTCCACCCAATCCGCATGTTCCAGTTTCAGCGCCTCAGCCACGGTTGCATAACTGTCATCTTTTAGAGTGTGTTGAATGTAGGGCGCGTCACGAAGCTGTCGCAGATAGTCGCTGACCCGCATTCCCTCAACCAGGCGCAGGGGAAACTGTGCTTCTTTACCACTTTCCAGCAGCATGAGCATATCACGCACGCTCATATCCGGCGTAAAACGATAAGTTCCGGCTTTAAAGTGTGAAAGATCGGGCTCAATGCGCAGTAGCCACTGGAAAACGCGCGGGCGATTAATGACTTTCTCATTGTAAAGTTGCTCACCCAGCGCCATTCGGCCAGTGCCGGCGTTGAGGGTAAAGATTACATCCTCTTTAATCAGCAGTTTACTGCTCGCCAGATGGCGAACTTTCCACATACCTGCACCGGCGGCGATCCCCAGCACAACCAGTAACAGAAGGATAAGACATAATAATTTCTTCATGATGTAATCAATGGCTCACAACGTGGGAGTAAAAATTGATAAAGCTCGCGTGAAGGCCACTCAGTTCCTTCCCAACAACGAACCGGGACCAGCGGCAGAAGCGCATTACAGATAATAACTTCATCGGCGTCAACCAGCTCTGTTACCGACGCCTGAACTTCTCTGATGAGATAGGCTGAGGTCGACAAATGCTGCAGACAATGTTGACGCATAATACCCGCCACGCCTGCACTTTCAAGACGCGGCGTAAAAATCGTCTGGCCTTTGCGCCAGAAGATATTGGCGGCACAGCATTCCGTTAACCAGCCTTCACTATCAAGCACCAGCGCCTCATCAGCATCAGTTTGTTCAAGCTGCGTACGGATCAGAACTTGCTCAAGGCGATTGAGGTGTTTAATACCTGCCAGATGTGGATTACGCCCCAGACGCACAGGGCTAAGCGTCAGGGTGATACCTTCATCGCGCCAGCGAGAAAAATGGGCAGGATAGTCAGAAACGGCAATGATGCGTGTCGGAGTGTGGCACGCCGCCGCACTGTACCCCCGCCCGCCCGGGCCGCGGGTAACGATCGCTTTGAGCACCCCCTCGCCTTTTACGGTAGCGCACTGCTGCATTTCTTGACGCAGATCGGCCCAGTTCTCAAAGGGTATCCACAGCCGTTCGCAGGCAGACCGCAGACGCTGGATGTGAGCATCCAGCAGTGCAATTTGTCCCGCCGCGATCCTGGCCGTAGTAAAACAGCCGTCGCCAAATTGTATGGCCCGATCTGCAACGTCTAAGGTGTGATGTTTTTTACCATTTGTTAAGAACATGGGGGCTCCTTTTGAGCCGGACAGTCTGGCAGGATGGCAGCCGAAGAACAAGCGGAGAAAACGGAATTGAAAAAGCCCGCCAAAGCGGGCTTTTAAAGAGGGTCTCTGACGTCTTTTAGATCTTTTTAAAGATCAGCGAACCGTTAGTACCGCCAAAGCCGAAGGAGTTGCACAGGGCATACTCCAGTCCGCTAACCTGACGAGCCTCATGCGGGACGAAGTCGAGATCGCAACCGTCATCCGGATTATCCAGGTTGATGGTCGGCGGAATAGCCTGATCGCGCAGTGCCAGAATAGAGTAGATGGATTCTACTGCTCCGGCGGCGCCCAGCAGGTGGCCTGTCATCGACTTCGTCGAGCTGACCATTACGCTTCGCGCTGCATCACCAAAGACCGTTTTCACCGCCTGAGTTTCTGCTTTGTCACCGGCAGGTGTGGATGTGCCGTGAGCGTTCACATAGCCAATCTGGCTGGCGTCGATACCGGCATCGCGAATGGCATTAGCCATTGCCAGCGCAGCACCTTCACCATTCTCAGGTGGAGAGGTCATATGATAAGCGTCGCTGCTCATGCCGAAACCGATAATTTCCGCATAAATTTTAGCGCCACGCTTTTTGGCATGTTCGTACTCTTCAAGCACGATAATACCGGCACCGTCGCCCAGCACAAAACCGTCACGGTCTTTATCCCACGGGCGACTTGCCGCCTGCGGATTATCATTGCGGGTAGACAGCGCACGCGCTGCGCCAAATCCGCCTACGCCCAGCGGCGTACTGGCTTTTTCAGCACCGCCTGCCAGCATGGCATCAGCATCACCGTACGCAATCATACGCGCGGCCTGGCCGATGTTATGCACGCCGGAGGTACAGGCAGTCGCAATTGAAATACTTGGCCCACGTAGTCCCAACATAATCGTCAGGTGACCTGCTACCATGTTAACGATGGTAGACGGCACAAAAAACGGGCTAATCTTACGAGGACCACCGTTGAACAACGAGGTGTGGTTATCTTCGATAAGACCGAGACCGCCGATGCCGGAGCCGATAGCAGCGCCGATACGGGATGCATTCTCTTCCGTCACAACGAGGCCAGAATCCTGCATGGCCTGCCAGCCCGCAACAATTCCATATTGAATGAAGGCATCCATCTTGCGCTGTTCTTTGCGCGAGATGATGTCATCACAGTTAAAATCCTTTACTAAGCCAGCAAATTTCGTTGCATAGGCGCTAGTATCGAAATGGTCGATCAGGCTGATGCCACTCTGACCGGCAAGGAGAGCTTTCCAGGTAGACTCTACGGTATTGCCGACAGGAGACAACATGCCCAGTCCGGTCACAACTACACGACGCTTAGACACGGTTGTCCTCCAGGGAGGGAAAAATGATTCTAGTGGGACAAAAAGATAAAACTCAGGCGGTCGAATGACCGCCTGGAGATGTTCACTTACGCCTGGTGACCGTTGATGTAATCAATGGCAGCCTGAACGGTAGTGATTTTCTCAGCTTCTTCGTCCGGAATCTCAGTATCAAACTCTTCTTCCAGAGCCATTACCAGCTCAACGGTGTCAAGAGAATCTGCGCCCAGGTCTTCAACGAAGGAAGCATTGTTGGTCACTTCTTCCTGCTTAACGCCCAGCTGCTCGCCGATAATTTTCTTAACGCGTTCTTCGATAGTGCTCATACTCTTAAATTTCCTATCAAAACTCGCTTTCGCGATGGTTTTCGTAGTGTATAAAATGTTGAAAAATTTGCAACTAAATCCCGGCAGTTCTTACCACGATTTTACGCTATTTTGCGGGTGAACCCCTCAATAACGCAAACTATTTTGCACCTGTTTATGCTTAAAAACGTGCGGTTTGCGCGGTTCATGAGCATTCCGGGTGCATTGTGGTTAAACCATGTACATTCCGCCGTTGACGTGCAGGGTCTCACCAGAGATGTAACCCGCCTCGTCAGAGGCTAAAAATGCAACCGCACTGGCGATTTCTTTTGCATCACCAAGACGACCCGCCGGAACTTGCGCCAGAATACCCGCACGCTGCTCCTCAGAGAGCGCACGCGTCATGTCCGTTTCAATAAAGCCCGGAGCAACAACGTTTACCGTAATACCGCGGGACGCAACTTCACGTGCCAGCGATTTACTAAAGCCGATCAGACCCGCTTTTGCCGCAGCATAGTTAGCCTGACCCGCATTTCCCATGGTCCCAACAACAGAACCGATGGTAATAATACGCCCATGACGCTTTTTCATCATAGCGCGCAATACCGCTTTTGACAGACGGAATACCGATGAAAGATTCGTTTCGAGAATGTCATTCCACTCATCGTCTTTCATGCGCATTAACAGGTTATCACGTGTAATGCCTGCATTATTCACCAGAATGTCAACTTCACCAAATTCTGTGCGAATATTTCCCAGAACAGATTCGATAGATGCTGGATCGGTCACATTCAGCATAAAACCTTTACCGTTACTACCCAGATACTCGCTGATAGCCTGCGCGCCATTTTCGCTGGTCGCGGTGCCAATCACTTTTGCGCCGCGTGCAACCAGCGTTTCCGCGATTGCACGGCCAATGCCACGGCTTGCACCGGTAACCAGCGCGACTTTTCCTTCAAAACTCATGGTATTCCTCTTTTATTGTGCAATCGCCGCTGACAGCGCCTGCGGCTCATTGAGTGCCGAGGCGGTCAGGGTGTCAACAATACGTTTGGTCAGGCCGGTAAGCACCTTGCCTGGACCGACTTCATAGAGATGCTCAATGCCCTGAGAAGCCATAAATTCAACGCTTTTGGTCCATTGTACCGGACTGTAAAGCTGGCGCACCAGCGCATCACGAATTGCGTCAGGCGCGGTTTCACACTTAACGTCAACGTTATTAACAACCGGTACAGAGGGTGCGTTAAAGGTGATGTTTTTCAGCTCGGCCGCCAGTTTTTCTGCCGCCGGTTTCATCAGCGCGCAGTGGGACGGTACGCTGACAGGCAGCGGCAACGCACGCTTAGCGCCTGCGGCTTTACAGGCAGCACCGGCACGTTCAACGGCATCTTTATGTCCGGCGATAACCACCTGTCCTGGCGAGTTGTAGTTCACCGGAGAGACAACCTGATCCTGCGCGGACTCTTCACACGCTTTGGCAATCGCCGCATCGTCAAGACCAATGATGGCCGACATCGCACCGACACCCGCAGGAACCGCTTCCTGCATAAATTTGCCGCGCAGCTCAACCAGACGTAGTGCATCTGCGAAGTCAATGACGCCAGCACAAACCAGCGCCGAGTATTCACCCAGGCTGTGTCCAGCCATCAGCGCAGGCGCTTTACCACCCTGCTGTTGCCACACGCGATACAGCGCAACGGATGCGGCCAGCAACGCAGGCTGCGTCTGCCACGTTTTGTTCAGCTCTTCAGCCGGACCATTCTGCGTTAACGCCCAAAGATCGTAACCCAGCGCCGCAGAGGCTTCACGGAACGTCTCTTCAATAACCGGGTGAGCGGCGGCCATTTCAGCCAGCATGCCAACGGCCTGCGAACCCTGTCCCGGAAAAACGAATGCAAATTGCGTCATGTTATTATCCTTTATTTAGAAGCGAACCAGCGCTGAGCCCCAGGTAAAACCGCCGCCGAATGCTTCCAGCAGCACCAGTTGACCGCGTTTGATGCGCCCGTCGCGAACGGCTTCGTCCAGTGCACACGGCACTGATGCAGCGGACGTGTTGCCATGACGATCAAGCGTAACGACAACGTTGTCCATCGACATTCCGAGCTTTTTCGCCGTGGCGCTAATAATACGCAGGTTAGCCTGATGCGGTACCAGCCAGTCGAGCTGAGAACGTTCAAGATTGTTAGCTTCCAGCGTCTCATCAACGATGTGCGCAAGTTCAGTCACCGCAACCTTAAAGACTTCATTACCGGTCATAGTCAGGTGGACAGGATTATCTGGATTAACGCGATCCAGATTCGGCAGCGTTAACAGTTCGCCATAGCGACCGTCGGCATGAAGATGAGTAGAAATAATCCCCTGCTCTTCAGACGCGCTCAGCACCACTGCGCCTGCGCCATCACCAAAGATGATGATCGTACCGCGATCGGTAGGATCGCACGTACGGGCCAGGACGTCAGCGCCAATGACCAGAGCATGTTTTACGGCACCGGATTTGACATACTGATCGGCAACGCTCAGCGCATACGTAAACCCTGCGCAGGCTGCACCAATATCAAATGCCGGACAGCCTTTGATCTTCAGCATATTCTGGATCTGGCAGGCTGCACTGGGAAAAGCATGGGTCGCCGAAGTTGTGGCAACAATAATTAGTTCAATCTGTCCGGCATCAATGCCCGCCATGTCCAGCGCACGCTTTGCCGCCTCGAAGCCCATTGTCGAAACGGTTTCATTCGGCCCAGCAATACGGCGTTCACGGATACCTGTACGGGTGACAATCCACTCGTCAGACGTGTCGACCATTTTTTCCAAATCGGCGTTAGTTCGCACTTGTGCGGGCAGATAACTGCCGGTACCAATAATCTTCGTATGCATGTACGCTCAGTCACTTTTCGCTAATACAGATTTCAGGCGAGCGGCAATCCGCTGGGGGACTTGTCGCTGCACCGCCTGCACTGCCTGTTCAATCGCGACGCTAAACGCGCGCTGATTGGCTGCACCATGACTCTTAATCACCGTACCGCGTAATCCTAACAGACAGGCACCATTATACTGGTCGGGGTTGAGGTGACTGAATCGCCTTGTCAGGCTTTTTTGTAACCAGTGTTTTAATAACCACAGCCACCACGACCTTTTTTTCCCTTCACCCTGTGATTTCAGCAGCGAGAGAAACATTCTTACAACACCTTCCATGGTCTTCAATGTGACGTTGCCCGTAAAGCCGTCACAGACCATAACATCGGTTTTCCCGGTTAACAGTTCATTGGCTTCAAGGTAGCCAATATAGTTTATCGAGGGCACTTTTTTGAGTAATTCTGATGCCTGGCGGATATTATCCAGCCCTTTAGTTTCTTCTTCACCAATGTTTAGCAGCGCAACACGCGGCTGGGTAATGCCAATGACCTCTTCCGCCATCACCGCACCCATCACGGCAAACTGCGCCAGCATTTTACTGTCGCAGTCTACGTTGGCTCCCAAATCGAGTACCACCGTTTTTCCTTTTTGCTGATGAGGAAGGATCGTCACCAGCGCCGGGCGCTCAATACCCTCAATGGGTTTGAGCAATAATTTCGCCAGCCCCATTAGCGCGCCGGTATTGCCCGCACTTACACAGGCTTCGGCACGCCCTTCTTTCACCAGTTCCAGCGCAATACGCATGGAACTGCCCCGGCTGTTACGTACAGCCTGCGAGGGGCGGGCATCACTGGCAATAACTGACTGCGCAGGAACAACCTGCAGACGTGAACGTTGTTCAAAGTCAGCTCTGGCGAGTAATGGCGTGATAGCGTCGGGATCGCCGACCAGGAGGAGTATGAGTTGCGAATTAGAGTTCAGTGCCTGCAAAGCTGCAGGCACTGTCACGGAAGGACCAAAATCGCCCCCCATGACATCTAACGCCAGGGTTAGATGAGTCAAGATATCGTCGCTGCCCGGTTTGGTAATCCCCGCGTACACGGGGAGTTCCTCACTAAGCTTCACCACGCTTACACTCGTCAACGTTCTCGTGGCAGCGAACTGCAATGATAACGTCGTTGAGTATCGCGTGATTACTTAGCGATAACCTTGCGGCCACGGTAGAAACCGTCGGCAGTCATGTGGTGACGCAGGTGGGATTCACCAGACGCTTTGTCTACAGACAGGCTGGTAACTGCGGTCAGAGCGTCATGAGAGCGACGCATGCCACGTTTGGAACGGGTTGGTTTATTTTGTTGTACGGCCATGGACCTTACTCCTCAATTACGGTTTTTCCCCAGGTTAACGGGAAGCACCAATTACTTACGCTTTAAGCTGGCTAATACGGCAAATGGATTTGGTTTTTGTGCCTCTTCAGGCAGTTCGCCAAAGACCATGTCCGCGTCGGACACTTCACAGTGTTCAGAATCATGCACCGGAACTACCGGCAAGGAGAGGATGATTTCATCTTCTACCATCGCCAGCAGATCGATTTCACCGAAATCGTTAACCTCAATCGGCTCATACGCTTCCGGGAGTGCTTCAGCCTGTTCGTCGGAACGAACGGGGCTAAAACAATACGTTGTGTGAACGTGACGTACAAACGGTTTCCCGCAACGCTGACACTCAAGCGTTACCGTAACCTTCGCATCACCGGTAATGACCGCAAGACGCTGGTTATCGATAGCGAATGACATCGTGCATTCTACATCACTGTCCACACTGACAACAGACTCGGCGACGCGCTCCGCCAGATCGGGAGTATAAATACCCTGGTAATCGAGGCGTTTTTGAGCCGTACGAACCGGGTCAAGAGTCAGGGGTAATTTTACCTTTTGCATAGGGCGCGCATATTAACTTTGTAATGTCATAGAGTCAAAGAAAAAGGCAACCTGAGGATGCCTTTTGCCAATAATTCGCACACATTGCGGCCTATAGTTTAAAATGAGGCCATCCGATACGCTATATGTGAATGAAAAAATATATATGAGCCGACTTATTCTTGCATCGACTTCACCGTGGCGGCGTACGCTACTTGAAAAACTGGGGATGGCGTTTGAGTGTGCCGCACCGGATACTGACGAAACGCCGTTGCCGGGTGAAACACCGCGTCATCTGGTACTGCGTCTGGCCCAGGCTAAAGCGCAGTCGCTGGCAAAACGTTTCCCGCAGCATTTAATCATTGGATCAGATCAAGTCTGTGTGCTGAACGGAGAAATAGCCGGTAAACCCCTTACTGAAGAAAAAGCGCGTCAGCAATTACTGTACGCCAGCGGTAATATCGTCACCTTTTATACCGGGCTGGCGCTTTATAATTCGGCGACCGGACATTTACAAACTGAATGCGAGCCATTTGATGTTCATTTCCGTCATTTAAGCGAACAGGAGGTCGGCGATTATGTCCGCAGAGAAAATCCACTCCAGTGCGCAGGCAGTTTTAAAAGCGAAGGACTCGGGATTGCCCTCTTTGAAAGGCTGGAAGGCCGCGATCCGAATACGCTGGTCGGTCTGCCGCTGATTGCGCTATGCCAAATGCTGCGCCGTGAAGAGATGAATCCACTGTTAGGATAAAAGAACTGTGGGGATGAGGGCATATCCGGCTGCGGTGCGCTATATCGCGGCTTCGCCTTATCCGGCCTACAAATAGCGGTATCGTCGGGCTTTGTACCCTGTGAATGATGGTATCGCTGAGCCTCGGTCGCAGGCCCGGCAAGCGCAACACCGCCGGGCCTGGGTACTTATGTTTACTTCGCGCTACGCAATACCTGCAGGCACCGTTTAAGCCCGTCATCCAGCGGCGCTTCAATGCGCAATACGTCACCGGTACCCGGATGGGTAAATTTCAGCGCGGCGGCATGAAGAAACAGTCGGTTAAGCCCGGTTCCGGCCAGCTGTTTGTCAAATTCGCGGTCGCCGTAGCGATCGTCAAACGCAATCGGGTGACCGGCGTGCAGCGTATGCACGCGGATCTGGTGCGTACGTCCGGTGACCGGACTGCAACGCATCAGGGTGGCATGCTCGAAACGTTCTTCCACTTTAAAACGGGTTTCAGACGGCTTGCCCTCCTGATTAACCCGCACAATACGCTCGCCACTTTGCAAAATATTTTTCAACAGCGGAGCCTGAATGGATTTTACATGCGACTGCCACTGACCGCGTACCAGTGCCAGATAATCCTTCTGCATGCCTTTGTCGCGCAGTTGTTCATGCAGTGAACGCAGCGCCGAACGTTTTTTCGCAACCAGAAGCACGCCAGAAGTGTCACGATCCAGACGATGCACCAGTTCCAGGAAGCGCGCTTGCGGACGCAGAGCACGTAAACCTTCAATCACGCCGAAACTCAGGCCGCTGCCGCCGTGCACCGCCGTCCCCGATGGCTTGTTAAGCACCAGAATATGGTCATCTTCATAAAGAATGACATTCTCCAGGGCCGCGACTTTTTGCAGATGCGGTGAAACGGCGGCATCTTCACGTTCTGCCACTCGCACCGGAGGAACGCGAATTTCATCGCCCTCTTCCAGCTTATATTCAGGTTTTATGCGTTTTTTATTTACCCGTACCTCACCTTTACGCAAGATGCGATAAATCATGCTCTTTGGCACCCCTTTCAACTGGGTGCGCAAAAAGTTATCAATTCGTTGCCCGGCTTCATCAGCCGTTATAGCAATCATTTTTACGGAGGGATTCTCATTTTTCATAACCGGCGATTTTAATTAGCCATCCGCATTAGCGCCACTCATTTTTCTGTGCTTATATTTAACATCATCCAATCTCACCGCGTTTTCATGATGTTTCGTGGTTGTTATTAGAACAATCTCACTTCGAAGTGAAAAAACTGTGAGTAAGCGGGTGATAAAAGGTAAAAGCCAGCTTGCTATAATAAGGTTAGCAATGGAATAATGGTGCTGTTTTCCGTGTTGAATCTTGTTAAGACAAGGAATTTTGCGGAATTACCAGTTTTGTCTGTCCGATCATCAACGCAGCAATGGCGTAAGACGTATTGAACTTTCAGACAGTTAGCGGGCTACGGGTTGTAGTCCTTACCGGTAAATGGAATCGACCCTGGAGAGTTTTCCCAGGCTGTTTCCCAGTTAATTGCGCTGTATTTCCGTATGAAACGCAGGCAACCGACACTCTGCGCCTCTTAAGCGAGCGACAACCGTGAGGTTGGCGACGTGAACAGACACGAGGCCATCGGTCATCCCCGGAAAGGCAATACTCTGCCCGTAGCTTAGTCGTCAATGTAAGAATAATGAGTAAGTTACGATGAAAAGAATGTTAATCAACGCAACTCAACAAGAAGAGTTGCGTGTCGCCCTTGTTGATGGGCAGCGTCTGTACGACCTGGATATCGAAAGTCCTGGCCACGAACAGAAAAAAGCGAACATCTACAAAGGTAAAATCACCCGTATTGAACCGAGCCTTGAAGCCGCATTTGTTGACTATGGCGCTGAAAGACACGGTTTCCTTCCTCTTAAAGAAATCGCTCGTGAGTATTTCCCTGCCAGCTATAACTCCCATGGTCGCCCTAACATCAAAGATGTTCTGCGCGAAGGCCAGGAAGTCATCGTTCAGATTGATAAAGAAGAGCGCGGCAATAAAGGCGCTGCGTTAACGACGTTTATCAGCCTGGCAGGCAGTTATCTGGTCCTGATGCCGAACAATCCGCGTGCCGGGGGGATTTCCCGCCGCATCGAGGGTGATGACCGTACCGAGCTTAAAGAAGCGCTGGCAAGTCTTGAGCTGCCGGATGGCATGGGTCTTATCGTTCGTACCGCGGGCGTGGGTAAATCTGCCGAAGCATTACAGTGGGATTTAAGCTTCCGTCTTAAGCACTGGGACGCCATCAAAAAAGCCGCTGAAAGCCGCCCTGCTCCGTTCCTTATCCATCAGGAAAGTAACGTTATTGTTCGCGCATTCCGTGATTATCTGCGTCAGGACATTGGCGAAATCCTCATCGATAACCCGAAAGTCATGGAGATGGCGCGTCAGCATATTTCTGCACTGGGCCGTCCGGATTTCAGCAGCAAAATCAAATTGTACACCGGTGAAATTCCGTTGTTCAGCCATTATCAGATTGAATCGCAGATCGAATCCGCTTTCCAGCGTGAAGTGCGTCTGCCTTCCGGCGGCTCGATTGTTATCGACTCCACCGAGGCGCTAACCGCCATTGATATCAACTCTGCACGCGCTACGCGTGGGGGCGATATCGAAGAAACGGCGTTCAATACCAATCTTGAAGCCGCAGACGAAATTGCCCGCCAGCTGCGCCTGCGTGACCTGGGCGGTCTGATCGTTATCGACTTTATCGACATGACCCCGGTTCGCCACCAGCGTGCGGTTGAAAACCGTCTGCGTGAAGCCGTTCGTCAGGACAGAGCACGTATTCAGATAAGCCACATTTCCCGCTTTGGTCTGTTGGAAATGTCGCGTCAGCGCCTGAGTCCTTCACTGGGCGAGTCCAGTCATCATGTCTGCCCGCGCTGTAGCGGTACTGGCACCGTGCGTGACAATGAATCCCTGTCGCTGTCTATTCTGCGCCTGATCGAAGAAGAAGCGCTGAAAGAAAATACCCAGGAAGTACATGCTATCGTGCCGGTTCCGATTGCATCCTACCTGCTCAACGAAAAACGCACCGCGGTTAATGCCATTGAAACCCGTCAGGGCGGCGTACGTTGCGTGATCGTCCCTAACGATCAGATGCAGACTCCGCACTATTCGGTACTGCGCGTGCGCAAAGGCGAAGAAACGCCGATGCTCAGCTATCTTCTGCCGAAACTGCATGAAGAAGCGATGGCGCTGCCGTCTGAAGAAGAGACGTCGGAACGTAAGCGCCCGGAACAGCCTGCGCTGGCAACCTTTGCCATGCCGGATGTACCGCCTGCGCCACCGGCTGCTGAAGCGCCCGTTACTGCGACGCCAGCAGTACAAACAACTGCGCCTGCGGCCAGCCCAGCAGCAGAAGGTCCAGGTCTGTTCTCTCGCTTTATGACCGCGCTGAAGAAGCTGTTTGCTACAGAAGAAAGCAAACCTGTTGAACAGCCAGCGGTTACGGTTGAAGAGAAACCGGAACGTTCTCAGGAACAACGCCGTAAGCCACGTCAGAATAACCGCCGTGACCGTAACGATCGCAGCGATCGCAATGAACGTAACGATCGTCGTGATAACCGTAACGAGCGTAATGACAGCAGCGAATCTCGCGAAACGCGCGAAGATAATCGTCGTAATCGCCGTGAAAAGCCGCAGAACGCTGAAACACGCGACCTGCGTCAGACTGTCGTAAGCGAAGAAGCCGATAAGCCTAAAGCGCGCGAAGAACAGCAGCCGCGCCGCGATCGCAACCGTCGCCGTAATGACGATAAACGTCAAAACGTGCAGGATGTAAAAGTTGCCGACCGTGAAGTACAGCCGGTTCAGGAGACAGAACAGGAAGAACGCGTTCAGACGATGCAGCGCCGTAAACCGCGCCAGCTGAATCAGAAAGTGCGTTTTGACGTTGCGCCAGAGGTTGTTGAAAACGTCGAGCCGTCAACGCCTGTCGCAGAGCAGCCTCCAGTGGCCGCAGAGCCGGTACAGAACACGTTCGCTGAAAGCACTGAGCTGGCAAAACGCGATCTGCCAGCGGTTGTTGAAACTGCGCCAGAGCAGCATGAAGAGCACAATGATAACCGCGATAACAACGGTATGCCGCGCCGCTCTCGTCGCTCACCGCGCCACCTGCGCGTGAGTGGCCAGCGTCGTCGTCGCTATCGTGATGAGCGTTATCCTGTTCAGTCCCCTATGCCGCTGACGATTGCCTGCGCATCACCAGAAATGGCCTCGGGTAAAGTGTGGATCCGTTATCCGGTTGCTCGTCCTCAGGAAAATGAAGTTGAACAGCAGGAAGCATCAGCGCCAGTCGTTGCTGAAGTTGAACAGGCTATTGTGGCAGTAATGGAAGAAGCTCAGGTTGAAGCGAAAGCGCAGGCTGAGGTAGAAACTGTTGAGCCGCAGGTAACGGTTGATGAGCCACAAGCACCAGCCATCGATACCGCGCATCCGGAGGTTATCGCCGCCCCGGTTGACGAGCAGCCGCAGCTGATTGCCGATGCCGATGAAGCCACGGCAAAAGAAACAGCCGCAGCAGCAACGCCTGCCGGGCCGGTAGCAGAAGAAGTATCTGGTGTGCAGGAGGCGATTGAGGTAAAACCTGCTCAGGAGCCTGAGGCTTCTCCAGCAGCAGCCCCTGTAGCGGTTGAGACGCAGTCTGTCGCTACTGAAGCTAAAGTTGAAGCTGAAAACATGGCAGTGGGATCTGCGCCGGTGGTAACACCTGCGGCTGAGCCCGTACCTGTCGTTACGCCAGTGGCTGAAACGGTCCCGGTTGCCACGCCTGCAGTTGAAGACGTGCAGAGTGCGTCATCTGCGACCGTTGTGAAGAAGTCCAGCGCTGAAGGTAAAGCGCGTAGCCATGCAACCGCACCAATGACCCGCGCGCCTGCGCCGGATTATGTGCCGGAAGCACCGCGTCAAAGCGAATGGGTTCGCCCGTCATTTGATTTCGATGGCAAAGGCGCAGCGGGAGGCCACAGTGCCACCCACCACGCTTCGGCAGGACCAACGCGTCCGCAAGCCGCAGAGTAATACGCCACAATAAAAGCCGACCTCAGGGTCGGCTTTTTTACGTCTGTAGTCAGGGGATGTTACAGGCTTTCCGGCAGACGCATCCCCGTTACGCCGGGCATCACCTCACGCATCAGCGCCAGAAAAGTGCGTAATCGCGTCGGGTAATAGCGCGCCCACGGATATACCAGATGCACAGGCAGCGCGGCCGCCTGCCAGTGCGGTAAGACTTCCACTAACTGGCCGCCAGCCAGCTCCTCTTCTACTGTCCAACTTGAAACTAACGCCAGTCCCAGCCCGGCCAGCGCAGTATTGCGCGCAACGTACAGGCTGTCGGTACTTAATCGCGGCTGAATAGCGACAACGCTCCGTTCCCCGGTATCTGCCTGCGTGACCACAATTTCGTGACGGTAAAAGGTACTGACAGCTATCCATGGCATAGCGGACATCTGTACTGGATGGCTAATTTGCGGATAGCGCGCCAGCAGTTCCGGTGCGGCCACAATACTGCGCGGCACTTCAGCCAGCAACACCGAAACCGTGGTGACATCGACTTCACCGCCCACCCGAATGGCACAATCAATATCATCGCTGAGAAAATCCACCGTCTTATCATTGAGCATCCACTCTACCGCGAGCCCCGGATAACGCTGAAGAAAGCTGACCAGCGGAGTCAACAGTTGCTGTTGACCGAAAGCGTGCGGCGCACGTACTTTCAATACGCCGACAGGATCCTCTTCTGCGCCATGAAGCTCCTCTTCCAGCGCCAGCCACGCATCAATAACTTTTTTGGCATGTTGATAACAGCGCTCGCCGTCATCGGTCAACTTCATCGCATGGGTACTGCGCAGAAGAAGTTTGGTTCCTAACAACGTTTCAAGCGACTGTAAACGGCGGCTTATAGTCGCCTGAGTTGTTTTCATCCGTACGGCCGCTGCCGATAACGATCCGGCCTCAATAATGCGCACAAAGGTGCGCATTAACTCAACACGGTCTATACGCTCAAGTTTATTCACATCTAATCTGACATACGTTAAACGTATAACCGTTTTACCACCTGGCTATCTACCACGCCAGTTGAATGTTGTTAAAAATAGCGGCATACGTAATTGAGGACATCCTGATGAAAGAAAGTACGCTGGCACCCGACACGATCCGGGGGATCATATTTATCTTCGCGCTGGGCGCAGGTTTTAGTGTGGCTGCCATTTATTACTGTCAGCCTCTGCTGCCGCTGATCGGAGCCGATTTGAAGCTCAGCATTAGCAGCATGGGACTGATACCGACCCTGACTCAGATCGGTTACGCTCTGGGCATCCTGCTCCTGCTGCCGTTAGGCGATCGTTATGACCGACGTATTCTGATTCTGGTGAAAAGCGCCGTACTGGCTGTACTCCTGTTGTTATGCAGTCTTAGTGATGGACTCCATACCCTGTTACTGATCAGTTTGTTTATCGGAATGGCGGCTACCATGGCGCAGGATATTGTTCCCGCCGCCGCCATTCTTGCCCCTGCAGGTAAACAAGGAAAAATGGTTGGCGCGGTAATGACCGGCTTGCTTTTGGGAATACTGCTCTCCCGTACCGTCAGTGGCCTGGTGGGGGCAGCCTTTGGCTGGCGGGCTATGTATCAGGTCGCCGCGGTGAGCATCGCGCTAACCGGGGGATTATTGTGGAAAGTTCTGCCGAATTTTAGCGGTCAATCAACGCTTTCTTATACAGCGCTACTGCGCTCGATGGCGCAACTCTGGCAACATTACCCGACGCTACGCCGTGCAGCGCTGGCGCAGGGCGCACTGGCTGTGGCATTTAGCGCATTCTGGTCAACCCTTGCCATTATGCTGCTTGAACAGTTTCATATGGGCAGTGCCGTAGCTGGCGGTTTTGGTATTGCAGGGGCCGCCGGGGCGCTGGCCGCTCCACTGGCGGGCAGTCTGGCCGATAAAATCGGTACTGCCAAAGTGACCCAGCTGGGCGCTCTGCTGGTGACGGTATCTTTCGCGTTAATGTTTCTGCTGCCGACACTATCGGTACACGGTCAACTGGCGCTGATAGCCATTTCTGCCATAGGCTTTGATTTAGGTTTACAGTCCAGCCTCGTGGCGCATCAGAATCTGGTCTATAGCCTGGAGCCGCAGGCGCGCGGGCGTCTGAATGCCCTGCTGTTCACCGTGGTATTTATCGGAATGGCGCTGGGTTCGGTACTGGGAAGTAAACTCTATGCACTGACCGGCTGGATCGGCGTTATTACGCTGGCGACGTTGATGGGAGCCTGTGCACTGGTTATCCGCCTGGTGGACAACCGTCGCGTTATAAATGCCGCAGGATAGGCTGAAAAAGAAATCGCTCCGGTCACCCGGAGCGATATCAGGATTATTTATTCATCTGGAACAGAGACATTCCCTGCATATCGCTGAACGTCTTATATGAGGCCTGAAGTGACGCCTGCTGCATCATGTAAGAAGAGATGGCGGCATTCCAGTCGACATCCACCAGATTACTTATCTGCTGCGACTGGGCCAGGGCCCGATCGTCACCCAGCGAATCCAGTGACTCCAGCTCGTTAAGCTGCGTACCCAGCTCTGCACGTACGCTTAGTACATTGTTAAGCGAGTTTTTCAGACCGCGGTTAGTTTTATCTACCGCCGCCTGGGCAAGGGCCTGCGCCTCTTCGTCATCGGCCACCGGCGTTTTGAGTGCGCCGATCGCGCTGTCGAGCATAACAAACACGTTGCTTTCAGAAGCGGCACCACCAGGCTCAGCGACGGCATTACTGGTCAGGCTGTCAAAGATTTGGCTACCGGTATGGCCGATAACCATTGTGCGTGCAGCGTCAACCTGCTGAGTCACGCTGGTTTTGCCGCCGGTATAGGTACCATTGTCCTGAGAAAAGGGCGCTTTGTCGGTATTATAGCCGGCAAAAATATAGCGCCCGTTGCCATCGGTGGAATTCGCCAGGTTCATGATCTGGTCGCGGATGCCCTGTAAGTCGGTGGCCAGTGAAGCCCGGTCATCATCGCTTAAGGTTCCGGTACCGGCATTAACGATCTTTTCCTGAGCGGTCTGAATCGCTTTCGTCACCTGATCGAGCGTACTCTCTTCCAGCGATACCCGCTGCGTGGCAAAGGTACGTGCCAGACCATATTGACTGTTTTGCGCCTGCGCCTGCGAAACGACAACTGCCTGCGAAGCGGCAATTGGATCGTCCGACGGCTTGCTAACCCGTTTGCCGGTTGAAATCTGTTCGCCCGATTTCAGCCATTCAGTTTGCGAGCTGGAGATGCCACGCATATTTTGCTCGTACATCATTTGAGTGCTAACACGCATTGTTCATCTTTCCTTAGCGCATGTTGAGAAGCGCGTCGAATAGCGTCGAGGCCGTTTTCATCACCTGCGCATTCGCCAGATAATACTGCTGGAAACGTTGCAGATTTCCATATTCTTCGTCGAGGTTTACCCCGGAGATTGACTGCTGCTGATTGCTCAGCTGGGTAACCACGTTAGTTTGAGTCGTGCTGCTGGTTTTGAGCGTTGAGGTTTTATTACCAATATCGCTCACCAGAGTCGCATACGCATCGTTAAACGTTTTGCTGCCGCCAACTTTTTTGGCACTCTGTAGATCCAGCAATGCCTGACCGTTCCGGTTATCGCTCTCGCCGCTGGCATCATCATCCAGCCCCATGGCAATTTTGGCCGGATCTTTAATCGCCGTGCTCATGTTGACAATGGCATCGCTAACAGGCTTCACCACAAAGCTGTCATCTTTTTTAGCGCTGGTGCCGCTGATAGATACGTTCAGTCCGTCAAAACTCAGGGAATTCGTGCTCTTGTCCAGCGTTGCCGTAAATGTGGTGTTGTCAGCCAGGCGCGTCACCTGCCAGTTAGTACCATCATAAGCGACTTTATAATCGGTAGCCTGTACGCGGGTGCTGTCACTGACCGAAGCGGTCAACGTTGCGCCGCCGGTATTGCGGCTGTTACTGACTACTGCCGGGCTGCCAATAGTAAAGAAATCGCCGCCCGCATCGCCATTGACGTCGATCCCTTTCCCGTGCTGCTGATTGAACGCGTCAGCAAAGGTCATCGCCATCTGGTTCAACGTATTGCGGGTTTGATCGAGGTCCTGCGAGCGGAAGGTGAGCATGCCGCCAAGAGAGCCGCTGGTCAGCATCTTCTCAGGAATTTCGATATTACCGGCCGTCGGATCGACATACGCGACGGTAATACGTGACGGATCGGCACTGGATGGTACGGCGGCCAGTTGACGCGCCGACGAGCCTTGTACCAGGGTATAGCCGTTTGCCATCGACAGATTATAGGTTCCGCTGTCCTGAACGCTGACTTCAACGCCGACCACTTTATTCAGTTCAGAAACCAGCCGGTCGCGCTGATCCAGCAGGTCGTTAGGCGAAGCGCCTGCGCCGACACCGGTCAGTCTTGAAATCTGATCGTTCAGATTCGCTATCTGCTTACTGTAGTTATTGATCTGCTCAACGCTGGAGCCGACGGCAATATTGACCTGCTTGTCCTGATCGCGCAGATACTGATCGGTGACTTTAAACTGATTCACCAGCCCCTCGGCTTTCCCAATTACCGCCTGACGCGCCGCCGGATCTTCCGCATTACTCACCAGCGTTTGCATTGAGGAGAAGAAATTTTGCAGGGTAGTCGAAAGTGTATTGGTATTGCTGGAGAGCATATCGTCAATTTTTGACATTTGCTCATAGCGCGTGGTCAACCCGGCACTCTGGTTCTGCGCCGAGCGCAGCTGATTGGTAATAAACGCATCGTATTCGCGCTGCACACCGGACACCTGCGCGCCGTTGCCAATCCAGCCACCTGCCCCGAGGGTACTATTCGATTGCGCAAATACCGTCGTTTGACGGGTATAGCCCGCAACGTTATAGCTGGAAATATTATTACTGACGGTATTGAGCGCGGTTTGCGCTGCGCTAAGCCCGCTCATGGCGCTATTAATCAAACTGGACATGGAGGTTCCTTTTTACACTTTCAGACATGAGTCCCGCTAACAGTTATCGGCAGGAGCGTGCTGAACTTGAGAAATTTCAGAACAGATTTTCGAGATCGCTGCCGTAGGCTTTACTGACCTTTTCGCTCATCCCTTTTAACTGCTGGATCATGCTGGTCAACTTACGGGCGTAGGCCGGATCGGTGGCGTAACCGGCATTCTGCAATGCCTGTGCGCCCTGCTCGGCGGAAGACGCGGTGGTAACAGCCGCGTAACGCGGGTTACGGGTCAGCAGCCCGACATAATCGGAGAGCGCCTCCAGATAAGAGCCATATACGCGGAATTTGGCTTTCACTTTCTTCGCTTCGCCATTTTCGAATTCGGTGGTGGTAATTTCCGTTACCGCTCCTTTCCAGCTGGATGACGCTTTAACCCCAAACAGATTAAAGCTTGGCTCACCGTTTTCACGCTTAATCTGCCGCTGTCCCCATCCAGACTCCAGCGCCGCCTGCGCCAGGATCAGGTGATGCGGAATACCGCTTTGCTCACTGGCAAGCCTTGCCGGTAATGAAAGCTGGGCAAGAAAATCTTTACTGTCGCCGGAAAGCGCGGTGTCGCTGGTGTCGGGCGCTTTTGGCAATGCCTTGCTGACCATCTGCTTCAGCGTTTGATTTTGATAGCGGGTGACCGTTTCAAGGTCAAAAACCATGGGCGTCTGCGGGATTTGCTCTGACGGTTCAGACTGTCCGGCTGCCATTTGTTTGACCATCATATCGGCCAGCCCCAGCCCCTTTCCGGCCGTCATCTGCTGCGCGATTTGCTGATCGTACATACTGGTATACAGCCGGGTTTGATCGCTGCCGAACAATCCCTCTTTCGGCAGCGCATCACGCATACTTTTGAGCATCATCTGCACAAACATACCTTCCACCTGACGCGCAACCGGCCGCAGGTTAGCCTGCGGATCCTGACCGGTTTTATTTTTAAGCTCATTCAGCGATTGCGCGTCCCACGCGGCGCTGGCCAGCAGTTTGCTATCGCTCAGCATTAAATGATTTCCACTTTCGCCCGCAGGCAGCCTGCACTTTGCATCGACTGAAGAATGGACATCAGTTCCATTGGCGTGGCTCCCAGCACATTCAGGCCGCGAATAACGCTGTTCAGGTTGGCACTGGCATTCACACTTTGCAGCGAGCCTCCGCTCTGGCGCAGATCGATTTGCGTTTGCGGCGTGACCACGGTTTGACCGCCGCCAAACGGCGTATCCGGTTGACTCACATTAGCCTGACGGTTGACCGTCACCGACAGATTACCCTGTGCCACAGCACAGCTATCCAGCGTCACCTCCCGGTTCATCACCACCGAACCGGTACGGGAATTGATGATCACTTTGGCATCCTGAGGAGTCACATTCACGTTCATGTTCTGAATGTCTGCCAGCGCACGCACCTGCGAGCTATTGTTCGCCGGGACGCGTACCTGTACGGTGCGCGCATCGAGGGCGGTGGCCCCATAGCCGCCATTACGGTTGATGGTATCCGCCACCTGCTGTGCCAGGGTGAAATCGTCCTGGTTAAGCTGGAGGTTAATCGTATTACTGGAGCCAAACTGGGTGGCTATTTCGCGCTCAATTACCGCGCCACCGGTGATACGGCCACCGTTGAGCTGGTTAACCTGTACACTGCTGCCGCCGGCTGATGCGCCTGCGCCGCCAACCAGAATGTTACCCTGAGCCAGAGCGTAAACCTGATTATCGACACCTTTCATCGGGGTCATCAGCAGCGTACCGCCGCGCAGGCTTTTGGCGTTGCCCATAGAAGAGACAACGATGTCAATCGCCTGTCCCTGACGGCCAAACGGCGGATATTTCGCCGTAACCATGACCGCCGCCACGTTTTTAAGCTGCATGTTGGTGCCCGCAGGCACCGTAATGCCCATCTGGGATAACATGTTATTCAGGCTTTGAGTAGTAAACGGCGTTTGCGTCGTCTGGTCGCCCGTTCCGTCAAGCCCGACCACCAGCCCGTAGCCAATCAGGGAGTTATCGCGTACGCCCTGCACGCTGGTGAGGTCACGAATACGTTCCGCCTGTCCCGCACCTGCCATCAGGATCAGCGCAATACCGATCAGGGATTTAAACATAGTCACCTCGCTTACATCGGCGATAAATTAAGGAAGAAACGCTGGAGCCAGCCCATATTCTGCGCTTCGTTGATATAGCCGTTGCCGACATACTCAATACGCGCGTCCGCCACCTGGGTAGAGGAAACAGAGTTGCTGCCGCTAATGGTTCGTGGATTGACGACCCCGGAGAAGCGGATGAACTCAGTGCCCTGGTTAATGGCAATCTGTTTTTCACCCACCACATGTAAATTGCCGTTGACCAGAACCTGATCAACCGTCACCGTCAGCGTACCGCTAAAGGTATTGCTGGCATTGGCACCGCCTTTACCATTGAAGGTATTGCCGCCGGCGCTTTCAACATCTGCCCGGCCGTTACCAAACAGGCCTTCCAGATAGCGCGGCGTGGTGCCGAAGCCGAAGTTGGTTTTGCCATCGCGGCTGGCATTAGCCGACGAGCTTTTGCTCGCGCTGACGTTTTCCTGAAGCACGATGGTCAGCGTATCGCCGATGTTACGCGGACGACGATCTTCGAAAAGCGGCTGATAGCCGTAGTTCACCGGCTGCGCCGACTGAAAAATAGAACCATTGGCAATAGGTAACGGTCCGGGCACCGGCTGCGCCGATGTCGCGCCCTGCACCAGCGGTGTCGAAGGGATCAGAGCACATCCGGTCATAGACATCACCAGAAACGCCAGAAGTGAGTAATGGTACGCCGCGTATTTTTGCATTGCTTTCATCTTTAAAATCAGAGCGCCGGCATGACAATCTCACCCCGGCCGCATCTTAGAGTTGCGTCAGTTTTTGCAGCATCTGGTCGGTCGTTGACACGGCCTTACTGTTGATTTCATAGGCGCGCTGAACCTGGATCATGCTGACCAGCTCTTCCGCCACGTTGACGTTAGAGGTTTCAACATAGCCCTGATACAGCAGCCCCGCGCCATTCAGCCCTGGCGTGCTTTCATTCGGCGTGCCTGAGGATTGCGTCTCGGCGTACAGATTCTCACCCATACTTTCCAGCCCGCTATCGTTCATAAAGGTGGTCAGGTTAAGCTGCCCCACCTGCACTGGCGCAGCCTGACCCTGCTGCGTAACGCTGACAACGCCATCGCGACCAATGGTAATGCTCAGCGTATTAGCCGGGATGGTGATCGCAGGCTGAACCTGGAAACCGCCCGCCGTCACCAGCTGACCATTCTGATCGACCTGAAAAGATCCGTCGCGGGTATACGCCGAGGTGCCGTCCGGCAGCATCACCTGGAAAAAGCCCTGGCCTTTGATCGCCACATCTTTGGTATTGTCAGTCTGCGACAGGTTGCCCTGGCTGTGCAAACGCTCGGTGGCTACCGGACGTACGCCAGTACCGATTTGTAAACCGGAGGGCAGCGTAGTTTGCTCCGAAGACTGCGCGCCGGGCTGACGAATGGTCTGGTACAGCAAATCCTCAAAAACTGCGCGCTGACGCTTAAAGCCGTTAGTGCTGACGTTGGCCAAGTTGTTGGCGATCACGTCCATGTTGGTCTGCTGTGCGTCGAGGCCGGTTTTTGCGATCCATAAAGAACTGTTCATAGATATCCTGCTATTAGCTCATTGACAGCAACTGGTTAGCCCGCTGCGCGTTCTCATCCACGCTGCTGATAACCTTCATCTGCATTTCAAAACGACGGGCGCTGGCGATCATATCGGTCATCGCCGCCACCGGTTTCACGTTACTGCCTTCCAGTACGCCGGACATCACGCGGATACTGGCATCGGCCTGAAGCGTGGCACCGCGCGTTTCCTGCGCCACCTGAGTCAGACGGAACATGCCGTCATCGCCACGCTGCACGTCAACGCCGTCGGCTTTAACCAGCTTCAGTTTGCCGACCGGCGCGATAGTATTGGCCGGATCGCCAGGGTTAAGCGCCGACAGTGTCCCGTCAGCGGCAATGGTAATTTCAGCGCCTTCCGGCACCACCAGGGGACCGGCTTCACCGATCACCGGATGCCCCTGAATGGTCAACTGTCCGGTCGGGCTAACCTGAATATTACCGTTGCGCGTATATCCTTCGCCGCCGTCGGCGGTTTGCACTGTCAACCAGCCTTCTTCCTGCACCGCCACATCCAGCGGACGCGAGGTGTAATCCATCTGACCCGGCGTCATATCTGCACCCGGCGTGGATTCCGTAACCAGCGTACGGGTATCGAGCGACAAGCCGGTCACCGGCACCGCACGCAGGGCATTAAGCTGGGCGCGAAAACCCGGCGTGGAAGCATTCGCGAGGTTGCTGGCCGTGACCGCCTGCTGATTCATGGTCTGACTGGCCGCACCCATCGCGGTGTATATTGCGTGATCCATTAAGCTATCCCGTCAGGCGCTTAGCGCAGGTTAACCAGCGTGTTGAGGATCTGATCCTGGGTTTTGATGGTCTGCGCGTTGGACTGATAGTTACGCTGCGCGACAATCATATTCACCAGTTCTTTACTCAGATCGACGTTCGATGCTTCCAGCGCGCCGTTGGTCAGGGTGCCGAAGTTACCGCTGTTAGCCGTACCCAGCAGCGCCACGCCAGATGCCTGGGTTGCTGCCCAAATGTTATCGCCCTGGGAGGCCAGGCCTTCGTTGTTAGCGAAGTTTGCCAGCACGATCTGCCCGAGAACCTGCGACTGTTCGTTGGAATAGTTGCCGACAACGGTACCGTCATCGTTGATCTGATAGCTCACCAGATCGCCCGGCTTGTAACCATTTTGCGAGCTGGCCACCACGTTGTTCGCGCCGGTATTCTGCTGCATGGAATTAAAGAAGCTGAGGGCAAAGGTCGCAGGCGTTGCGCCGTTCATGGCACCCGTCTCAACGTTGATTTGCGGCTGCGGGTTAGCATCGGTGCTCAGAACACCCGCGGCATTGTAGTTAAACACGCCGTCCAGTTGACCGTTGTTATCGAAGCTCATCTGTGCGGCTTTGTTGACCGGCGCGTTAGCAACGCTGGAGTCCTGAGTCCACACATCCCATTTGTTGTTTGCCGTTTTTACGTAATAGACGTTAACGTCGTGAGCGTTACCCTGGGTATCAAATACGGTAATGGCGGATTTCTTGTTGTAGGTATCCGCATCGCTGACGTTAAAGGTGGTTTTTGCCGGTACGGCATCCGAAGAGTTCAGGTTGATCTGGATCGCCGCGGTGGTCGTGGTTTTAGCCGACATCAGCGTGTTTGGAATTGAGATCCCGGTCGGGTTGGCGCCCTGCTGCACCGTTGGCGGCGTGCCGGTTGCCGGATAGCCCGTTAACTGAAGCCCCTGCATGTTGACCAGATTACGGTTTTCATCCAGTTTGAACTGCCCGTTACGGCTGTAGTAAACAGAACCGTTGGTATCCACCATGCGGAAAAAACCGTTCTGGCTGATCGCCACATCCAGCCCACGGCCCGTATTGGTGGTGGTACCGTCGTTAAAATCCTGGGTGATGCCTGCCACTTTTACGCCCAGACCGACTTTAGAACCGGCGAACATATCGGCAAACGATGCCGTGCTCGACTTAAAGCCGTAGGTGGCGGAGTTGGCAATGTTGTTACCAATAACGTCGAGGTTAGAGGCTGCAGCGTTCAGGCCGCTAACCGCTTGAGAAAAGGCCATAACTTACTCCTGATTAAATAATCTGCCGAACTTCATCGAGTGTGGTCGTGCCGTAGGTTCCCAGGTCAAGCAGGCTGCCGTTGCTGCCGCGCGTCACGCCCTGAACCAGTGCGAATTGCAAAGGCTGCGCCACCAGTTGGGTGCTGCCATTGCTGGCTGCAATACTCACGTTATACGCACCGTCCGGTGCCGCCGTGCCTTCTGTCGTAAGGCCATCCCAGCTAAAGGTATGCACGCCTGCGGTTAATGCGCCAATATCCATCGTACGGATAACTTTGCCGCTCTTATCGGTAACGGTGGCAGTCACTTTATCCGCCGCCTGTTGCAGTTCCACGCCAAACGGTGTGGTGGTGCTTTTCCCCGCCAGCACGCTGGTCCCCGGGATCATCACGCCGCGATCGATAAGCGATGTGGCCTGTAAAGACTGATTGTTGTTGATCTGTCCGGAAATTGACCCGAGGGTGGTATTCAGCTTTTCAATTCCGCTAACGGTATTGATCTGCGCGAGCTGGGTGGTCAGCTCGTTATTTTCCATCGGATTGGTCGGGTCCTGATTTTTTAACTGCGCAACCAGCAGCGTTAAAAAGCTGCTTTGCAGGTCGGCGGCGCTATTACCGCTGGCCGCGCCGGTGCTGGTTTTGGTGCTGGTTGCACTGACGCCAGTGTTGGTTGGGTCGTTTAAATTTACAGCGATAGACATGGGCCTTTCCTTTATTGTCCGAGCGTCAGGGTTTTCAGCATCATGCTTTTTACGGTATTGAGCACTTCAACGTTGGCCTGATAGCTGCGGGAGGCAGACATGGTGTTGACCATCTCACCGACGACGTCCACGTTTGGCATCCGAACATAGCCCTGGGCATTAGCCAGCGGATTGCCCGGCTCATACACCAGCTTATCCTCTGCCTGGCTTTCAATGACGCTGGCGACTTTAACCCCGCCGGTCGCCGCACCCGCAGGCGCATCGACCTGAAACACAACCTGCTTCGCGCGATAAGGCTCGCCGTCCGGACCGGTAACGCTGTCGGCGTTTGCCAGGTTACTGGCCGCCACGTTAAGACGCTGCGACTGCGCGGTAAGCGCGGATCCGGCAACGTCGAAAATATTGAGTAACGCCATGGATTAGTTCCCTTGTTGCAGCACGCTCATCATGCTTTTGATTTGTCCGCCGAGCACCGTCAGCCCGGTCTGATATTTCAGGCTGTTGTCGGCAAACTGGGTTCGCTCCCGGTCCATATCAACGGTGTTGCCATCCAGCGAAGGCTGATCGGGAATGCGGTACATCAAATCAAGAGACGGTGCCGAAGCGGTCTGGGCAGGGATATGGCGGGCAGATGTTACCGCCAGCTGCATCCCCGAGCCTTCAGCGCGTCCACGTTCCATAACTTTGTTCAATTCACCGGCAAAATCCAGATCGCGCGCCTGATACCCGGGGGTATCCGCATTGGCAATGTTGGCAGCCAGCACTTCCTGGCGCTGCGCGCGTAAGTTCAGCGCTTCCTGCTGGAAGCGTAACGCGGCGTCGAGTCTATCGAGCATATCTCCTCCGCTGATGGCAAAATTTCAGCCAGTAGCTTAATTCCCCTTACGCGCGCGTTATCGACGGAATAAACGCATAATGCGTCGCTATTTGTTGCGTTGATAGAAAGCGACAACAGGTAAAATCCTCGCATTCCTGAATCGGCTGGAGTTTGCCATGTCCGCCCTAAAAGGCACCGTTGCTGCCGTTCTCATTACGCTGTGCCCCCCGGCACTGGCGCAAGATCTTACTGCTCAACTTTCGGCTTTTTTCGCCCAGCGGCTGGCGGGATTCAGCGATGAGGTGGTAGTTAAGGTTAAAACGGCGAGCACGCTATTACCGCAGTGCGAACAGCCCGCGCTAAGTGTCCAGGGCAACGCCAGACTGTGGGGTAACGTCAACGTACTGGCGCAGTGCGGCAGTGAAAAACGGTATATCCAGGTAATGGTTCAGGCCAGCGGAAACTATGTGGTTGCCGCCGCACCGCTGGCGCGCGGTACGACGCTTTCGCCCACAAGCGTCACGCTTAAGCGCGGGCGTCTCGATCAGTTGCCGCCGCGCACGCTGCTGGAAACGCAACAGGTTCAGGACGCAGTTGTCCTGCGTGATGTTGCCGTCGGACAACCGATCCAGCAATTCATGCTGCGCCAGTCGTGGCGGGTAAAAGCCGGACAGCGCGTTCAGGTGATTGCCAGCGGAGACGGTTTTAGCGTGAACAGCGAAGGTCAGGCGCTGAATAATGCCGCCATTGCGCAGAATGCCCGGGTACGCATGTCATCCGGCCAGGTGGTGAGCGGCGTGGTCAGTGCGGACGGGAATGTTCTGATTAACCTGTAGTTAAAGAGATGGTACACCCTGTTATCCGGGAAAACGCGACGTCAGGCACTCGAAAAGAGGCACAGCCCGGCGGTTGCCCCGATGACATACGGCGTCTTTATCATCATGCAGATAATGTTTTAAAGAAATAGCGGCGTCTGCCGATACTTAGCTAACAATTGATGATAGACAGTAGCAGCACCCTAACCTCGATGAGGACAGCAGAATGAGCATTGATCGTACATCATCCCTGAAGCCAGTGAACACTGTTCAGCCCCGCGAAGCCAGCGATATGACTGCGGCGAAAGCACGTGCGGAGAAATCCACCAGCGTGAACAGCACCAGCGTCACCCTGAGCGATGCCCAGGCAAAACTCACCCAGGCGGGCAAAGATGACATCAACGTTGAACGGGTCGAAGCGTTGAAGACAGCAATTCGGAATGGCGAACTGAAGATGGATACCGGTAAAATCGCCGACGCGTTAATTCGTGAAGCACAGAGTGATTTGCAGAGTAAATAATCGTATGAGTCGTCTGCCAGAGATACTGGACCAAATGACCGACACCCTTAACGTACTCAAAGACGTTATGGATGCCGAACAGCAGCAGCTTTCCGTTGGCAGCGTCAACGGCAGCGCGTTGCAACGGATTACCGAGCAAAAAAGTTCGCTGCTGGCGACGCTCGATTACCTTGAAAGCCAGCGTCGCCTTGAGCAGGATACACAGCGCAGCGCTAACGATGACGTTGCACAACGCTGGCACAACATTACTGAAAAAACCGTGCAGCTGCGGGAGTTGAATCAGCACAACGGCTGGCTGCTCGAAGGCCAGATCGCCCATAATCAGCAGGCGTTACAGGTGTTGAAACCTCATCAGGAACCCGGCCTGTACGGTGCTGATGGGCAGGCATCATCCGCCAGTCGCGGCGGTAAAAAATTCTCTATCTGATGATTTTATGCAGGGAGCGGCCATCCAGGCCACTCCCCCGTTTTCTTACACCGTCCGGCGTGCAAACTCTTTCACTTTAAAACCCAGTAGCGCAAGCGTCGCAAAATAAGCCACCGCGCCGGTAGCCACTACGCCCATCAAACGAAGAATACGCATCGGCATGTCACCCTGTGACCATTCGGGCATCAGGTACATCACGCCAGTCAGCACCGCAGCCATGATCACCACGGCAATCATCAGACGCAGCAGAAAACGGCCCCAGCCCGGCTGCGGCGCAAATATTTTTTGTCTGCGTAACTGCCAGTACAGTAGTCCGGCATTCAGGCAGGCTGCCAGCCCAATAGACAGTGATAATCCGGCATGTTTTAACGGGCCAATAAACGCCAGGTTCATGACCTGGGTAATGATCAGCGTCACGATGGCAATTTTAACCGGCGTCTTAATGTCCTGACGAGAATAGAAACCCGGTGCCAGCACTTTTACCACTATCAGCCCCATCAAACCGACGGAATAGGCAACCAGCGCGCGCTGCGTCATCGCGGCGTCGAAGGCGGTGAATTTTCCGTACTGAAACAGGGATACGGTCAGCGGTTTCGCTAAAATCCCCAGTGCCACCGCGCTCGGCAGCGCCAGCAGAAAGCACAGCCGCAGCCCCCAGTCCATCAGGCGGTTATATTCATCATGATTGCCGCTGGCAAAACTTTTGGACAGTGATGGCAGCAGAATAGTCCCCAGCGCCACGCCCAGCACGCCGGATGGAAACTCCATCAGCCGGTCGGCGTAATACATCCAGGAAACGGAACCGGAGACCAGAAACGAGGCGAAAATAGTGTTGATGATAAGCGAGATTTGGCTAACGGAGACCCCGAGGATCGCCGGCCCCATCTGCTTGAGCACCCGAATAGAGCCGGCATCTTTAAAATTAATGCGCGGCAGGACTAACATGCCAATTTTCTTCAGGTGCGGTAACTGATAGAACAGTTGCAGTACCCCCCCAACCGTTACCGCCCATGCCAGCGCCAGCACCGGCGGATGAAAATAGGGTGCCGCAAACAGCGCAAAGCCTATCATGCTAACGTTCAGGAACGTGGGGGCGAATGCCGGGACGGAAAAACGATTCCAGGTGTTTAAGATTGCGCCCACCAGCGAGGCCAGTGAAATCAGCAAAATATAGGGGAAAGTAATTTTTAGCAGCTGCGTGGTCAGCTGGAATTTGTCAGCCGTGTCGGCAAAACCAGGAGCGGTAATGGTAATTACCCAGGGCGCGGCCAGCATCCCAAGAACCGTGACAACCGTCAGCGCCAGCGTCAACATCCCCGAAACGTAGGAGACAAAAATCCGCGTAGCCTCTTCGCCCTGCTTGCTTTTATACTCGGCAAGGATCGGCACAAACGCCTGGGAGAATGCGCCTTCGGCGAAAATACGCCGCAGCAAGTTGGGCAGTTTAAACGCCACAAAAAAAGCATCCGTTGCCATGCCTGCACCAAAAACGCGCGCCACGATAGCATCGCGGGCAAATCCCAGCACGCGAGAAAACATAGTCATAGAGCTGACAGCGGCCAGCGATTTTAATAGGTTCATTAATGTGTTTTCCACAACACAGAGCAAAACGCCTGCAATGCAGGCGCTGGAAAAGGCGAGTAGTCTACCCCGATTGCAATGAATTACTACTGCCAGATGTTACAGCCAGTTATCCCTGCGCCTGCTCACGCCACAACTTTTCGATCAGCGTTTGCGCCAGAATCGCCTGCTCGCCCGCCGTTTGCGGAACAGTCTGATTTTTTACGCACTGGATAAAATGGTGCGCGCAGCCGACAAAGCCTCGCTGTTCAAGCGTGCTCTGCCAGCCGGGAATGGCGCGCGTGACCACGCCTGCGCCCCGCTCTTCACGCCATTCGCGCATGTCGGTAATGTCCAGCAGCGCGCCGTCAGTAACCGCCTGGATCGATTCACGCTGGCTGCCCGCTCGCCGGTGCATACTGGTGGTGATCTGCAACTGACGCTGGCTAAAGTGATGTTCGGCATAGAGCATTTGGCCCTGCGCCGTGGTCTCTATCACGCCGCCGGTCAGCGAGGGCTCACCACCCGCCAGCCACAGGGCAGTGTCCACAACGTGCAGATAATCATCCAGCAGGGTAAAGCGCACATCATGCGGACCGACGCTGTTACTGCGATGTTTATCCATACGCAGTGAAAATGCCGCTCCCATACTCTCTTTCAGCTCCTGGTAGAGCGGCGAGAAGCGTCGGTTAAAACCGACCATCAGGGTTAAATGTTTACGCTCTGCCAGCGCAATAAGCCGCATAGCGTCGTCAAGATTATCCGCCAGCGGTTTATCAACACAAACGTGAACGCCTGCATTCAGCAGTTCGCTGACCACGGCATAGTGCGATGCTGTTGAGGTGTGAACAAATACCGCATCGCACTGAGCGGCCAGATGCATGAGCGAGTCGGCACACGGCAGCCGATAATGCTCGCAGATCCGCTGCGCTTTCTCAGTATTGGGTGACCACGCCGCCTGCAGCGTCCACTCGCTGGCGACACTTAATACCGGCAGCCAGGCTTTTTGCGCGATCCCACCCAGCCCGACGATGCCAATACGTAATGATTTGCTCACGGTTATTCCCCCAGGTGTGCCAGCAGCGATGACAGGCGCTGCTTCAGTTCTGCGACCTCGCCTTCCAGCGCCTCAACGCGTGCGCTCAGGTCGTCGGTCGACGACACGGTATCAGGTGCAGTAATGTCTGCATTCCCTTCGCCGCTAAACAGGTGCATGAAGCGGCTTTCCCGCCGCCCCGGCTCGCGTGCCAGACGCACTACAAATGGCCCGTCTTCGCGGCTGGCAAGTGTTTCCAGCGCGGTCTCGGTTTCATTCATGTCGCTAAACTCGTGCATGCGCTGAGCGCGAGTGCGTAACTCTCCCGGCGTCTGCGCGCCGCGCAGCAGCAGCGTGGCAACCAGCGCTACTTCCGCCGGAGTCAGTTTTAAATCGCCGAATTCTGAGTTACAAAACCGCTGCTCGTATTTGATGACCCGATTGCCAAACCCGCTAACGGTACGTAAATAATGCCGCTTCACCAGCGCATCCAGAATCTCCTGAACGTCGTGTTCACTCAGCGACATCACCGGTTCGCGGTTGGTCTTTTGATTACAGGCAGTCACCACGGCATTCAGCGATAAAGGATACTGTTCCGGGGTAGTGACCTGCTTTTCCAGCAGGCAACCAATGACCCGCGCTTCCTGGGGCGTTAATTGATATTTCATATTTTTCCTTAGCGACCGGCGGTCCATTGTGGCGTAGTCAGTGCCGTCAGAACGTGATCGCGCCACTCGCCATTAATTAATAAGTAGTCTTTTGCGTACCCTTCTTTTTCAAAACCCAGCCGCGCCAGCAGGCCACCGCTGCGCTGATTATGCGGCATGTAATTCGCCATAATGCGATGAATATGCTGGGTCCGCTGCATGTAGCGAATGGCGGCAGTCAGGGCTTCAAACATCAGCCCCTGCCCCTGCCATTTCTGGGCAATGGAATAGCCCAGATAACAGGCATGAAACGAGCCGCGCACGACGTTGGAAAAGTTAGCGATGCCGATGATTTCTTTCTCTTGCGGATCGAGCAGCGCGAAATAGAAGGCTGAACCTTGTTTATGAAATTCGTTGATCATGCCGAGGCGGGCCTGCCAGCCTGACGGATAGCAGTGGCTGTCGTCGCGCACAGGCTCCCAGGGTTTCAAAAACTGTCGATTTTCTGCGTAATAATCCGCCAGCCGCCAGGCATCGCGGTCATGAACCAGGCGTACAACCAGCCGGTCCGTCTTCAGATGGACTTTAGGCACATTGCTGCGATAGCCAAACATTCCTTACTCCTGTACATACATCTTGCCCCGGTCGCTTCACTATACCTGCCCTCAGCCCCTTAGTGAAAACAACAACCTGGCATTTTCTGCGCCATATCCCTGTTTGATGAAAAAAACATCGCGGCCGGTAATAATAGCGCCTCGTCACGGGCTAATTTGATAAGCCACTGTTTCTCTTCCATACTAAAGGTCTGGATGGCAATACCTGGAGGAGAAACGTGAAGCTTTATATTTATGACCACTGCCCTTACTGTGTAAAAGCCCGAATGATCTTCGGCCTCAAAAATATCCCGGTTGAGTTAATTACTCTGCTTAGCGATGATGAGGAAACGCCAGTCAGAATGATTGGCCAGAAGATGGCTCCGATCCTGCAAAAAGATGACAGTCGTTATCTGCCTGAAAGCCTCGATATCGTTCACTATGTAGATGGCGTTGATCGTAAGCCGCTGCTGACGGGCAGCCGTAATGCGGCAATTGAAGAGTGGCTGCGCAAAGTGAACGGCTACGTTAATCGGCTACTGATCCCGCGTTTTGCGAAATCACCGTTTGATGAGTTTTCCACGCCAGAAGCGCGTCGTTACTTCACGGAGAAGAAAGAAGCACAGATTGGCAGCTTTGCCGATCATCTTTCCCATTCTGCCGGCCTGATTAAAAACATCAGCGACGATTTGCGCGAGCTGGACAAACTTATCGTGCAGCCTAACGCGGTTAATGGTGAACTTTCGGAAGATGATATCCACCTGTTCCCGCTACTGCGTAATCTGACGATTGTTGCCGGCATCAACTGGCCAACCCGGGTTGCCGACTACCGCGACAATATGGCGAAACAGACACAAATCAATCTGCTGTCATCTATCGCTTCATGACCTTCAGGCGGACGGGAAATCGTCCGCCCTCATTTTTAAGCCTTTTCCTCTGTTAATTTCTGGGCTGACAGCAGATGCTGCCTGTGTCAGGATAGAAGGCAGGCATAATGCAGAGGAATCCCATGAAAAAGATTATTGTTGCCGCCGCTCTGGTTGCCAGCGGTCTGATGGCCGGATGCAATCAGCTTACCCAGTACACGGTAAGCGAGTCGGAAATTAACCAGGCCCTGCAAAAGCGAAATAATTTCTCGAAAGATATTGGTCTGCCGGGTGTTGCAGATGCGCATATTGTGCTGAATCATCTCACCAGCGCTATCGGTCGGGAAGAGGCAAACAAAGTTACCCTTAGTGGCGATGCGCTGCTGGATATGAATTCCCTGTTTGGCAGTCAGAAAGCCACCATTACCCTGAAGCTAAAAGCGCTGCCGACGTTTAATAAAGAACAAGGTGCGATCTACCTCCAGGAAATGGAAGTGATCAATGCCGACGTGAAGCCAGAAAAGATGCAGCCGGTAGTACAAACGTTATTGCCCTATCTTAATCAATCACTGCGTAACTACTTTAATCACCAGCCAGCCTACGTCCTGAAAGATGATGGCGGCAAGGGGGAAGCGCTGGCGAAGAAATATGCGAAGGGAATAGACGTTAAACCGGGCGTTATTGTGATCCCTTTTACCGATTAATCGTGTGTTAATCCCGCGGTCAGGCCCGATACGTCAATGCTATCGGGGCTGGCCCATGACAAAGCACAGCAATAAAAGAGTGCAAACGAAAACGTTTACGCTTATTCTTAGTGCCCGGCAAAAACCGTCCTGACACCCGCCGGAGCGCTCTAATGACTGACCAACTGCATGTATTAAAAATCCGCCGCCCTGACGACTGGCATCTCCATCTGCGCGATGGTGAGATGCTTAAAACCGTCGTACCTTATACCAGTGAAGTCTATGCCAGGGCGATCGTCATGCCTAACCTGGCACCGCCGGTGGTCACGGTAGATGCCGCAATAGCCTATCGCCAGCGTATTCTCGACGCCGTCCCTGCCGGTCACACCTTCACCCCACTCATGACCTGCTACCTGACTGACGATCTCTCCCCGGCAGAAATAGAGCGCGGTTTCCTTGAAGGCGTCTTTACCGCGGCCAAACTCTATCCGGCCAATGCCACCACGAACTCAAGCCACGGCGTCTCTCATATTGATGCCATTATGCCGGTGCTTGAACGGATGGAAAAACTGGGAATGCCGCTGCTGGTTCACGGTGAAGTGACCCAGGCGGATATCGATATCTTCGATCGTGAAGCACGATTTATTGAAACGGTTATGGTGCCGTTGCGCCAGCGTTTACCGGGGCTGAGAGTGGTCTTTGAGCACATTACCACTAAAGATGCCGCCGATTACGTGCGTGAAGGCGATGAGCGGCTGGCGGCCACTATCACCCCGCAGCATCTGATGTTTAACCGCAATCATATGCTGGTCGGTGGCGTGCGCCCTCACCTCTATTGTCTGCCTGTTCTTAAACGTAACATTCACCAGCAGGCGCTGCGAGAGCTGGTCGCCAGCGGTTTCGAACGTGTGTTTCTCGGGACCGACTCTGCTCCTCACGCGCGTCATCGTAAAGAGGCCAGCTGCGGTTGCGCAGGCTGTTTTAATGCGCCCACCGCACTTGCCAGCTATGCCACAGTATTTGATGAGATGAACGCGCTTGACCATCTTGAAGCATTTTGCTCCCTGAACGGACCGCGTTTTTATCAGTTGCCGGTCAATGACACGTTTATTGAGCTGGTACGCCAGGACAGTCAGGTTGTCGATTCGATTGCCCTGACTGATGATACCCTCATTCCTTTCCTCGCCGGCGAACGCGTGGGCTGGACCGTAGTGAAATAATTGTCAGCCCCTGTTGTAAATCGCTGCGCCAGACTGTATAAATATACAGTGCATTCAACAGGGGGCAATTATGCGTATCGAAGTCACCATCGCCAGAACCACATCCTTACCGCCCGGTGCGGTGGACGCTCTCGCGGGCGAGCTGTCCCGGCGGGTTCTCATTCATTTCCCTGATTGTGACGGTAACGTCAGCGTACGTTATGCTGCTGCCAATAACCTCAGCGTGTTTGGTGGTCTTAAAGAAGACAAAGATCGCATCCGTGAAATTCTCCAGGAGACCTGGGAAAGCGCTGACGACTGGTTCACTACCGATTAATTTTTGCTCCCTCATTGTGCATGTTTGCCGGGTCGCCCCGGCTTTTTTTATTTTTTTGCCGCTGCTTTTTTTAGTCAGTTTCTTATTGATTCCCGGAGTTGCTAAAAATTAAAGAATAAGCCCGCGCTTAATTGTTCAAAAAAAACACGGTAAGTAAAAAACATCCTGCGCTAAACCTATTTTCTGCACTCTTTTATCTTTTTATTGATATACTTAAGTTGCTTCAAACAAAACGCATTGAACCCAGGAGCTATCGTCTTTTAACGCATACAAAGGGGTCATGATGGAAAAGAATAATGAAGTCATCCAGACCCATCCTCTTGTCGGATGGGACATCAGCACCGTAGACAGCTACGATGCGCTGATGCTGCGTTTACATTACCAGACCCCCAACCAGCCTGAAACAGAGGATGCCGAAATCGGTCAGACACTGTGGCTGACGACAGACGTTGCACGCCAGTTTATTTCTATTCTGGAAGCAGGCATTGCTAAAATTGAATCCGGCGAATATCAAATTAATGAGTATCGCAGGCATTAACACAATGCAAATTTAATGCTTTATGTTCAGTTCAAAGGCACCCGCTGGGTGCCTTTCTTATTTGCGCCGCATCATAAAATACGTATGCTACTGGTTGTTAATTAATATTATTTTGTGGGAGCGCCATGCAATACGATCTGATCATTATTGGCAGTGGATCCGTTGGAGCCGCCGCGGGCTATTATGCGTCGCGTGCCGGGCTAAAGGTCTTAATGACCGATGCCCATCTGCCTCCCCATACTGAAGGCAGCCATCATGGCGATACGCGTTTAATGCGTCATGCTTACGGAGAGGGTGAAAAATACGTGCCGCTGGTCCTGCGGGCGCAAGCACTATGGGATACATTTGCCGCTGAAAGCGGTGAGGCGGTTTTTGAGCGAACCGGCGTGGTTAATCTGGGTCCGGCAAACTCACCCTTCCTGGCAAACGTTGCGGCCAGCGCACAACAGTGGCAGCTGGCGACAGAACATCTTGATGCTCAGGCGATAATGGCACGCTGGCCAGAAATCCGCGTCCCGGAAAACTATATCGGCATTTTTGAAGCAAATTCTGGCGTATTACGCAGCGAGCTGGCCATTAAAACATGGATTAATCTGGCCCGCGAGGCGGGATGCGCGCAACTGTTTAATTGCCCGGTCACTGCCCTTCACCATCATGATTCTGGTATCACCATTGATACCGCTGATGGCCAGTATCATGCCCGCAAAGTCCTGATCAGCGCCGGAACGTGGGTGACAAAACTGCTGCCCTCGCTGCCGCTGCAGCCGGTACGCAAAATTTTTGCCTGGCATCAGGCTGACGGTCGTTACAGTACTAAAAATCATTTTCCTGCCTTCACCGGCGAGCTGGCTAACGGCGATCAGTTTTATGGTTTCCCGGCAGAAGATAACGAACTCAAAATCGGCAAACATAACGGCGGGCAGATTATTCATGCGCCAGAGGAGCGTCATGCATTCGGCGCGGTTGCCAGCGACGGTTCGGAATCATTCTCATTTTTGCGCCAAATCCTTCCCGGCATCGGCGGCTGCCTTTACGGCGCAGCCTGCACCTACGATAACTCTACGGATGAGGATTTTATTATCGATACGCTGCCGGGTCATCCTGAGACATTACTGATCACCGGATTGAGCGGCCACGGTTTTAAATTTGCCCCGGCGCTGGGTGAAATCGCCGTGCAATTTGCGCAGGATGAACGCAGTCAATTTGACTTAAGCCCATTTTCACTTGCGCGCTTTCAGGCTTAATCCCGATGTTGCGGTTCGTCCGACCGCAACTTATTTTCTGGTCATGTTCATTCCATTTTGCTGCTATTTAATTAGCAGGCTCAGTGTTGGCCGCGCTTTATTCAGCATTACGACTAATGCTGACAAAAACTGACATTTTCTGAAAAAAGTTAAAAAATGCGCGTAAAATTTTGAATAATGGCCTTCACGGCTGAGCCTTCTCAACAGGCGTTTTTGGTTTAAAAAAACGAATACCCTGAATAAAAAACTGATTTTAATTCATAATAATTGATTAAGTTAAAATAGTTATAAAATTATGCTAATTTGATGTTGCAATATACAAGTCAGCCCATCATTGTAAGCACACTTAATTCGTTACGAGATGCCAGGTATGAACCTGCGAAATAGTTCTTATCGCTATGGATTTGTTTCAATTGCGCTGCACTGGCTGGTGGCCATTGCCGTCTATGGCATGTTTGCCCTGGGTCTGTGGATGGTCACACTCAGCTATTACGACGGCTGGTATCATAAAGCGCCTGAGCTGCATAAAAGTATTGGCATTATGCTGATGCTCACGCTGGTTGTTCGCCTGATCTGGCGCACGGTTTCACCCGCCCCTGCCCCACTGAGGCATTACTCAAGACTTACCCGCATCAGCGCGGTGCTGGCACATATCGCGCTATACCTGCTGCTGTTTGCCATCATCATCAGTGGTTATCTTATTTCTACCGCTGACGGTCAGCCAATCAGCGTATTCGGCCTCTTTGACGTGCCTGCGACGCTGACCGATGCTGGTGTCCAGGCCGATCTGGCGGGTACGCTGCATTTGTGGCTGGCCTGGAGCGTAGTCGTGCTCTCAGCACTCCATGCGCTTGCCGCATGTAAACATCATTTCATCGATAAAGACGATACCCTGCGCCGTATGCTGGGAACATCGTCACCTGACTCTGGAGCGTAATATGAAAAAAAGCCTGCAAGGATTGTTTCTCAGCACTCTGCTGCTGACCGCCGGTTCTGCCATCGCCGCCGATTATAAGATTGATAAAGAAGGACAGCACGCCTTCGTCAATTTCCGTATTCAGCACCTTGGCTATAGCTGGCTGTACGGCACATTCCGCGATTTTGACGGCACCTTTACCTTTGACGAAAAAAATCCGGCGGCGGATAAAGTGAACGTCACACTGAATACTAACAGTGTGGATACCAATCATGCCGAGCGCGATAAGCATCTTCGCAGCGCCGATTTTCTGAATGTGGCTAAATTCCCGCAGGCCACCTTTACGTCTACCGCAGTTAAAGCCAACGGCGACGCGCTGGATGTGACCGGTAATTTAACCCTGAACGGCGTAACAAAACCGGTCACCCTGAAAGCGAAAATGATCGGCCAGGGTGACGATCCGTGGGGCGGTAAGCGTGCGGGTTTCGAAGCAGCAGGGAAAATCAGCCTGAAAGAATTTAATATCAAAACCGACCTTGGTCCGGCCTCGCAGGATGTGGAGCTGATTATTTCGGTTGAAGGCGTACAGCAGAAGTAATATTTAGCCCGGCACGTTAACTGCCGGGCTGATTGCTCTACTCGGGATCGGGAATACCGAGTTGGGTATTCAGGCGTCCACGAGACTTGTTAAAAATCTTATTGCCATTTTCACGTCCGGCGCGCAGCTGGCGCTGCTCTTCTTCCGGCAATGCACGCTCCGTCTGGCAGGCTTCACTACAACAGCCAGAGTATTTCTCTGCGCAGGTCGGGCACTGGATAAACAGCAAATGGCAGCCGTCATTCAGGCAGTTAGTATGAAGGTCGCATGACGCGCCGCACTGATGGCAGTGCGCAATCACATCATCAGAAATTCGCTCGCCCATCCGCTCGTCGAAGACAAAGTTTTTACCGATAAAGCGCACCGGCAGTCCCTGTTCACGCGCGCGTCGTGCGTACTCGATAATCCCACCTTCAATATGCCAGACCTTGCTAAAACCGTTATGTTTCATCCAGGCGCTGGCTTTCTCGCAGCGAATGCCTCCGGTGCAGTACATCACAATTTTTTTATCTTTGTGCTGCTGCATCATTTCAACGGCTTTGGGCAACTGCTCGCGAAACGTGTCGGCAGGAATTTCCAGCGCATTCTCAAAATGCCCCACTTCATATTCATAGTGGTTGCGCATATCAATAAATAACGCGTCCGGATCGTCAAGCATCGCATTCACATCGGCCGCTTTAAGATAATCGCCAACATCGCTGGCATCAAAACTGGCATCGTCGATACCGTCAGCCACGATACGCTCGCGCACTTTCATGCGCAGTACCCAGAATGATTTACCATCATCGTCGAGCGCAATATTCAGACGCAGCCCCTGAAGCGCGGGATCAACGCTGTCCAGCAGCGCCCGTAGCGCATCGGTTTTGCTTTGCGGCACGCTAATTTGGGCATTAATACCTTCATGCGCCAGATAAATCCGGCCAAAGACGTTAAGCGTCGTCAGGGCAGCATACAGCGCGTCCCGGGTGGCTTTCGGATCGGCTATGGTAAAATACTTATAGAATGAGATTGTCGTGCGCGGTTCGGTCTCGGCCAACATCCGCGCTTTGAGTTCCTCATTCGAAATGCGGTTGTGTAACACTGGCATGGTGTACGTCCTGCAAAGTTGAATGAATGGTTTAAACGGGCGGCATCATATAGCAATAACTGCTAATTTACATCCCCACATTTTTAGCTACATTTCTTTCATCTTTAACCCTTACTATATATAACCGCTGCTTAAGTACTCACTTCGTCGCACAGCATGTTGGCAACAGAGAAAAAAATGCGACAATACGCACGTTGTAATTTTAATCACAGGAATGACATGACGCATTTACCGAAGTTCAATGTGGGGCTGCTGCATCCGCGATACTGGTTAACCTGGCTGGGCATTGGCATATTGTGGCTGGTCGTTCAACTCCCCTATCCGGTACTTTACCGCCTCGGACATGCTCTTGGTCATCTGGCACAGCGCGTGATGAAAGGCCGGGTCAAAATTGCACGCCGCAACCTTGAACTGTGTTTTCCGGAAATGAGCCAGGCGCAGCGTGATGATATGGTTCATAAGAATTTTGAATCCGTCGGCATGGGCCTGCTGGAAACGGGTATGGCCTGGTTCTGGTCAGATCGTCGCATGGCACGCTGGACGGAAGAGCGCGGAATGGACGCCATAAAAGAGCAAATTGCTCAGGGGCGCGGCATTTTGCTGATCGGCGTCCATTTTCTGACGCTGGAAATGGGCGCGCGCATTTTTGGCATGCATCTTCCGGGGATTGGCGTGTATCGCCCTAACGATAACCCGGTGCTGGACTGGCTACAGACCTGGGGTCGTATGCGTTCAAATAAAGATATGATCGATCGTAAAGACGTGAAAGGCATGATCCGCGCGCTTAAAAACTGCGATGTGCTCTGGTACGCGCCGGATCATGATTATGGTCCGCGTACCAGCGTATTTGTGCCTTTCTTTGCCGTTGAACAGGCAGCTTCAACCTCCGGGACCTGGATGCTGGCGCGGATGTCCAAAGCGTGTATTGCTCCTTTCGTACCCCGCCGCAAGCCCGATGGCAAAGGTTATGAGCTTATCGCGCTTGAGCCTGAGTGCAATCCGCCGCTGGATGATGCAGAAACAACAGCGGCCTGGATGAATAAGATCGTCGAGAAGTGCATTATGATGGCCCCCGAGCAGTATATGTGGCTGCATCGGCGTTTTAAAACGCGTCCGGCCGGAATGCCCTCACGCTATTAATTTAACGGCCACCGTGCCCGGTGATCCTCAGTTACCGGGCCGGTGCTGTGCCCCACGGTCTAATTTTTAGAATCAACGGGCCGGGCAAGATGCGGTTACCCCGGACATCACACATCACCATAGTGAATGGGTTTATTTATTTCCCGCCTCTAAGCTATAAAAGCTATCCCGTTTGCAGCACGGTCTACCCCGGCGCATAATCAATCGTATTATCCTGTTGTTAGCTAAACTACATCCATCATGTACTGCGTTGTGGGAGCCTATGCCCTCTTCAGATATCCCAATAAACTGGAAACGTAATCTTACCGTCACCTGGTTTGGCTGTTTCTTAACGGGTGCGGCATTCAGTCTGGTTATGCCGTTTCTGCCACTGTACGTTGAACAGCTTGGCGTCACCGGTCACAGCGCGCTAAATATGTGGTCAGGCCTGGTCTTTAGCATCACGTTCTTATTTTCAGCCATTGCCTCTCCACTGTGGGGCGGGCTCGCCGACCGTAAGGGCCGTAAAATCATGCTGCTGCGATCCGCACTCGGTATGGCGATCGTAATGCTGCTAATGGGACTGGCGCAGAACATCTGGCAATTATTGATCCTGCGTGCCCTGCTGGGGCTGCTGGGCGGCTTTATACCCAATGCTAATGCGCTGATCGCCACGCAGATCCCGCGCAATAAAAGCGGCTGGGCGCTGGGTACGCTCTCAACAGGTGCGGTAAGCGGCGCGCTACTCGGCCCGCTGGCAGGGGGGCTGCTGGCCGACACTTACGGCCTGCGTCCGGTATTCTTTATGACTGCCAGCGTACTGTTTTTATGCTTCCTTCTGACGCTATTCTTTATTCGCGAACAGTTTATCCCGGTCTCCCGTAAAGAAATGCTTCATGCACGTCAGGTTCTTGGCTCATTAAAGAATCCTCGTCTGGTACTGAGCCTGTTTATTACCACCCTGATTATCCAGGTCGCTACCGGATCAATCGCGCCAATTTTGACGCTTTACGTGCGCGAGCTGGCAGGCAATGTCGGTAACATCGCATTTATAAGCGGTATGATCGCATCGGTGCCGGGCGTCGCCGCACTGATGAGTGCGCCACGCCTGGGCAAACTGGGCGATCGTATCGGCCCGGAGAAAATCTTAATTGCCGCACTGGTTATCTCGGTGCTGCTGCTGATCCCCATGTCATTTGTGCAGACACCGCTGCAGTTAGCTATTCTGCGCTTTCTGCTGGGTGCCGCAGACGGTGCGTTATTACCTGCGGTACAAACGCTGCTGGTCTATAACTCAACTAACCAAATTGCCGGGCGTATTTTTAGTTATAATCAGTCCTTCCGTGATATTGGCAACGTAACCGGTCCGCTTATTGGCGCGGCTGTCTCTGCCAGCTATGGTTTTCGTGCCGTGTTCCTGGTAACCGCCTGCGTCGTACTGTTTAACGTCTTTTACTCGACGCTGACCCTTCGCCGCCGACGCGCTAAATCGCGACCGGAACAACCGCTTGATTAACCAGATTTTCCCCGGCAGCGGACACAGGGTAAATGATTTTTTAGCGTTGAACCTTGCACTGGCAAATATTCAGCTATCCTTTCCCTGAACAACACGTCGAACTCCAGGGAGAAACCAATGACTATGTATGCCACGCTCGAAGAAGCCATTGATGCGGCGCGCGAAGAATTTCTTGCCAATACTCCGGGTATTGAAGAGGAAGAGGCCAATATTCAGCAACTCAGTATTCAGAAATATGTGTTACAGGATGGCGACATCATGTGGCAAGCCGAGTTTTTTGCTGAGGAAGGCGAAACCGGTGAGGGGCTGCCCGTGCTGAGTGGTGAAGCGGCGCAAAGCGTATTTGATGACGACTACGACGAAATCGAACTGCGTCAGGAGTGGCTGGAAGAAAATACTCTTCATGAGTGGGATGACGGCGAATTTCAGCTCTCTCCTCCGCTTGATACCGAAGAAGGCCACGCGGCGGCTGACGAATGGGATATCCGTGATTAACGCATAACGCAATCCATCCTCACGGGCGGTTACTCATACGGCCCGTGACTCGCATCCAGCGGTAATAACAGCGTATCAAAAATCAGCGAAAACGGCAGATCCAGCACCGTTAGCCAGCGCCAGCTGGAGTCGCGCACATCCCACTGCACCCCAGGATAATATTGATTGCCATGACCCTGTCCGGGAACGGCTCGGCTGATAATACTTCCGCAGCCGCAGAGCATGACTGCCATCGCTATGATCAATACTAATCGCATGTACTCTCCAGCCTCAGGCTAAAAAAATACCGGCCCTGAGGCCGGTATTTGTGTTTAATCAGGATGATTCGTTTTCAGGGCCAGCGGGTTTAACGCCAGTTGCTGATAGTAATTCACCCAGGAAGAGTACCGTTCAGGCGCGCTCCACACGCGGTAATGGAGACGCGAAAGCGTAACCGGATCGCTCAACAGCACCAGACGACGGTCGCGATTAAGTTTTTCCGGCGTGTCGTTTAATGCCTGCTCAACATGGCGGGCGCGGGCTATCTCAAGGATATTCCCTTTTCCGTGGCGACCCGTAGCCATCGCGGTTGCCAGCGCGTTGAAGGACGGATTAAACACGGCATGCATAAAGCCGTTTTTTAACGAACGCTGAATGTTAAGTTCGAGGAAGCGATCGGTATCAACCAGCACCTGCGGCGGTGAATACTCTTCCGGGATCAGGAACAGTTTCCAGCGTTTGGTGCGCAGTCCGACGGTCGACCGGCTGGAAATAACCGATACGAATGGCGAGAGGATCAGCGAGAACACAATCGGTGCCAGCCAGAACAGGAAGCGCAGATCCAGCCACGCCATACCGACTGCCCACACCAGCCCTAACAACATTTGCGAGCCGTGGCGCTTAAAGGCTTCGATCCAGGAAGTGGAGTCATCATCACGCTGCGGTGAGTTCCACACCACTTCCCAGCCGAGGAACGCGCTCACCACGAATACCGTATGGAACAACATACGCACCGGTGCCAGCAGGACCGAAAACAAAACTTCCAGCAGCAAGGAGAGCGTGACGCGCATAAAGCCGCCGTACTCTTTAGGTCCTTTGCACCACACCAGAATGATACTGAGCAGTTTTGGCAGGAACAGCAGCACCATGGTGGAGGCAAACAGGGCAATAGCCAGTTCCGGACGCCACTGCGGCCATACCGGAAACAGCTGACGCGGCTGGAGGAAATATTGCGGTTCCGTCAGCGCATGAACGACCTGCAGAGCCGTCGACAGCGCCAGGAACATAAACCACAGCGGCGCAGAGAGATAGGACATCACGCCGGTTAAAAACACCGCGCGGTGAACCGGGTGCATGCCTTTCACCAGGAACAGGCGGAAGTTCATCAGATTACCGTGGCACCAGCGGCGATCGCGCTTCAGCTCATCAAGCAGGTTAGGCGGCAACTCTTCATATGAACCGGGCAGATCGTAGGCAATCCACACGCCCCATCCGGCACGACGCATTAGCGCTGCTTCTACAAAATCGTGCGACAGAATTGAACCGGCAAAGGAACCTTCACCCGGTAACGGTGCCAGCGCACAGTGCTCAATAAAGGGTTTTACGCGAATAATCGCATTATGTCCCCAGTAGTGCGACTCGCCCAGCTGCCAGAAGTGCAGACCGGCCGTAAACAGTGGACCGTAAACGCGGGTCGCAAACTGCTGACAGCGCGCGTAGAGCGTATCCATGCCGGACGCTTTCGGTGACGACTGAATGATACCCGCATTAGGATTTGCTTCCATCAGGCGCACAAGCCCCGTCAGGCACTCACCCGTCATCACCGAGTCGGCATCCAGTACCACCATATAGCTGTACTGACTTCCCCAGCGACGACAGAAGTCATCGATGTTGCCGCTTTTGCGTTTTACGCGGCGGCGGCGGCGGCGGTAGAAAATCTGCCCTTCGCCCTGCACTTCCGCAATAAGCTCCATCCAGGCTTTCTGCTCGGAAACGCAGATATCCGGATCGTAGCTATCGCTAAGGATATAGACATCGAAGTGCTGCTGCTGGCCTGTGGCTTTCACCGACTCCCAGGTGGCTCGCAAACCGGCAAATACGCGGTCCACATCCTCATTACAGATGGGCATGATAAGCGCGGTACGGTGCGCCGGGTCCAGTGGTTCATCGCCGGTGGTAGAGGCAGAAATACTGTATCTGTCCTTACCGATGAGCAGCTGCAAAAAGCCCATCAGCGCGGTCCAGAACCCCGCAGAAACCCAGCAGAACAACACGGCAAAGAGGATTAAGATCCCGGTTTGCAGGATGTAAGGCAGAAGCTGCATGAATGACACCAGCAGATCCTGTCCCATCATGTCACCGGGATTAATCAGCGCCCAACCCTGATAAGGAAGAATGGTCTTCATATACCAGGTGGCGACAACCGTCTGCGCCAGGGTTAATAACAGCAGGATATAACGGCGAATGGTGCCCATTATACGCCACTGTTGCTCGCTCACCTGCTGCTCTTTGGTCAATCGGGAAAGATAGCGCGGCTGCTGTTCGCGACCCCGCAGGCGATCCCAGAAGCGCCCGACCGGGTTGGTACGCCACGGATCGGGAAACATTGAGGAACGCTTCGCTTTCGGCATCGCGTGAAGCTGCGTACGTCCCAGATCGTCTTTTATCAGCTGATCTTTGCCTGAAGAGTCCGGCCAGCTATGTTCAAGACGTGACTTCACCGAACCCAGCGGAGAGTCATCTTCATGTTCGAAGCGCTGATGCTCAGCATCAAGCGCCTCATGCACCCCGCGGATATCCGTATCGGCTGGAATTGCCGCTTTTTCAGCATCCGTGAGCGGCAAAGCGTCGATATACTTCGTTGTATTATTCATTGGCAGGTAACTGATAGCTCCAGGTTTCACTCAGCGTCTGGTCAGCGTTAACCAGCGCGGCGCGCATCTCAGTGGTCTGCTTCGGATCTTTGATCTTCGTACGCAGCGTCAGACGCCAGCCTTTGGTGACTGGATTATAGCGCACCGTGTTTTCAACGATTTCGCCGTTATCGCCGATGCTGACTTGTGCGGTGACAGGCGTCGTTTCCGGCAGTTTCTTCATCTCTTCGCCCGCGAAGTCAATGATGAGAGCCAGCGTGCCATCAGGCTGACGAATAAGATTGGATTGCTTCACATCACCCGCCGAGCGGCGTGTTTGGGTGACGTAGGCGTTATCCGCTGCGTGCAGCTTGTCTTCATCGCGACTGAAGGTAATGGCGTAATTAAAGTTCATCTCTTTACCGGCATCAGGCAGCTGATCCGGCGTCCAGTACGCCACGATATTATCGTTGGTTTCATCATTGGTTGGGATTTCTACCAGCTCAACCTTTCCTTTGCCCCAATCGCCTTTCGGCGTGATCCAGGCGCTCGGGCGCAGATCGTAACGATCGTCAAGGTCTTCATAGCGGTTAAACTGACGGCCGCGCTGCAACAAACCAAAGCCCTGAGGATTTTCCATCGCGTAGCTGCTTACCCCTAAATGTTTCGGGTTATTCAGCGGACGCCAGATCCATTCACCATTACCGGCATGGATCGACAGGCCATTTGAATCATGCAGCTCAGGACGGAAGTTGGTGGAGGAGGAAGGTTGATTCGGTCCAAACAGGAACATACTGGTCAGCGGAGCCACGCCCAGTTTACCGACTTTATCGCGCAGATAGACTTTTGACTGGACATCAACCACCGTGTCGCGACCCGGTATGATAGTGAAGCGGTAAGCCCCGGTTGCACGCGGGGAATCAAGCAGCGCGTAAATATTCAGCCGTTTATCCGTTGGTTTCGGTCGCTCAATCCAGAACTCGCGAAAATGCGGGAACTCTTCGCCGGATGGCAGCGCGGTATCAATTGCCAGACCGCGTGCGGAGAGACCATATACCTGCCCCTGACCCAATACGCGGAAGTAGCTCGCGCCAAGCATACTTACAATTTCGTCGTTCTTATCTTTACTGTTAACCGGGTAAAGCACTTTGAAACCCGCAAAGCCGAGGTCTTTTACCGTGTCTTTGTCATGCTGGACATTGCCAAAATTGAAGTAGTCCGGGCTGTATTTAATTTTACGCACGGCATTGGACGTGACTTCATTAATCTTGACTGGCGTATCGAAGTACATCCCCTGATGATAAAATTCGAGCTTGAATGGAGTCTTGATGTTGCTCCAGTAAGCCTTGTCGTGGTTGAATTGAATCTGCTGATAATCCGCATATTTCATGTCGCGGAAGACGGAGGGCAGATTGCTTTTAGGTGCATCGTAGCCTTTACCAGCCAGAGACTGAGCCTGCTTCGCTACATCATCAATGGAGAACGCCCATGCAGATGAGGAGCACAGGGACAACGTTATGGCTACGCCTAACCAGCGCATTTTCATCATCTGTAATTTATTTTTCATAGTAAGTAAGCACTTCCCCCTTTGTGTGCTTAAATCGATCCGATCCATTTTAATGGAAACTCTGGCAATCCGACAACATAATCCCCAATTTGTTCAGCTTGCAGCTTAGGGTATAAGCAACCTTCAGCCGCATTTTGCACTTTACGTGCTTATCCTGGAGACAGCTCTTCCGTCCTGGTGTAGGGTTGCAGCGGATGTTAACATTATCGCGTCTGGTGATAAGACGAAAAGTCTGAGAATGCAAACAATTATATGAGCAAATTACCCGCACAACGTGAATATTTCCTCGACTCCATTCGCGCATGGTTGATGCTTTTGGGGATCCCCTTTCATATTTCGTTGATCTATTCCAGCCACAGCTGGCATGTAAATAGTGCCGAACCATCGTGGTGGCTGACGCTGTTTAACGATTTTATTCATGCTTTTCGGATGCAGGTTTTCTTCGTTATTTCCGGCTATTTTTCATACATGCTTTTTTTGCGTTATCCCCTCAAAAAATGGTGGAAAGTCCGCGTTGAGCGCGTCGGTATTCCGATGCTTACGGCAATACCATTATTAACGCTACCGCAGTTTATAATGCTGCAATATGTAAAAGGCAAAACCGAAACGTGGCACACGCTTTCATTATATGAAAAATATAATACCCTGGTGTGGGAACTGACTTCGCACCTGTGGTTTTTATTGGTCCTGACCATTCTGACCACCTTAGGGCTATGGCTATTTAGCGTGCTTCGGCGGCGACAGGCACGGCAGCAGGGTACATTGCTTGCCAATATTACCCTCGGCAAACTCACGATTGCCTTTCTGATCCTTGGCATTATTTACGCCGCGCTGCGTCGTGTACTTCTGATTGTCTGTTCGCCGGTGCTTAGCGATGGGCTGTTTAACTTTGTCGTCATGCAGACGTTATTTTATACCCCATTTTTTGTCCTCGGTGCGCTGGCCTTTATTAATCCCCGCCTGAAAGAGCTTTTCACCACCCCGTCTCGCGGGTGCATGTTCGGCGCGATTGTCGGATTTGTCGCCTATCTGCTGAATCAACGCTACGGCAGCCCGGACGCGTGGATGTATGAAACCGAATCGGTTGTCACCATGGTATTTGGCCTGTGGATGGTCAACGTCGTGTTTTCTTTTGGGCATCGACTGCTTAATTTCCAGTCGGCGCGAGTCACTTATTTCGTTAATGCCTCGCTATTTATCTACCTGGTTCATCACCCGTTAACGCTATTGTTTGGCGCTTATATCACGCCGCAGATTAGCTCTAATACGCTGGGATTTTTTACCGGGCTGATTTTCGTTGTCGGTTCAGCACTAATCCTGTATGAAATTCATCTGCGCATTCCACTGCTGCGCTTTCTTTTTTCAGGCAAACCGCAACCCACGAAAGATAAACCGCCGGTGGCCGTTTAATAATAAATAGCCCCCTGGTATGGGGGGCTACTTATAATAACCATTCGACCGGCAGGCGATAAACCAGTCTGACCAGTACACGCTGCCAGAAACGTGAATCAGGCTCTTTTTTCAGTACAACTGTTTTACCGTCCTGTTCTTCAATCCAGTTAACTCTTCCCCAGCGATCCAGTTTTAATTGCCAGGCCGCGTGACGCTGGCTCTTAAGAAAATTATGGTGAATTTTTTGCGCCAGCGGTTCGCTGTCAATCACAAAGCCCATTTCGGTATTGAGCATCGCCGAGCGTGGATCGAAATTAAATGAGCCAATAAAAACCTTGCTGTTATCCACGCTGAACGTTTTCGCGTGCAGGCTGGAACCTGAGTTTCCGGTCAGACCGCTATCATGCAGGCCCGGCGCAGGCTTTGACGTCGGCTTGAGCTCAAAAAGCTCTACCCCATGGCGCAGCAGTTTTTTACGCCAGCGGGCATACCCGGCATGCACCACTGCCACATCATTTGCCGCCAGCGAATTGGTCAGGATCGCGACTTTGACGCCACGGCGGACCATTTGCAGGATCATCGCCACGCCTGCCCGTCCCGGCACAAAATAAGAAGAGATAATATCGATCTGTTTTTCCGGCGCACCCATGACATTCATCAGGCGCTGCGGCAGCAGCGTACGCTTGCGGGCTTTCCCCTGCCCCTTACGAGGATCGTCGCTAAGTAAGCGGGTATACGCCCACAGCAAAGGAAGCGTACCCTCTTCCAGTCGTGAAACAAATAAGGTAGTTTTCAGCTTGTGTAGATATTGCTGCGCGTATTTATCATTAAGCCATTCATCAGGGATAGTGACACGACGGTTAATATCTTCTTCAGAAATATCGAGCACTTGCTGGAGAGTAGATACGGACTTACATTCCCAGTAACGCTGAAAATCGTCTGCGACGTCCTGTACCACATGACCCAGCGCCATAACATCAAGATCGGTAAATAACGGCTCTTTTCCCGCACCAAAATAGGCATCACCAACGTTTCTGCCGCCAATAATGGTCACCTCACCATCGACGGTAAAACTTTTGTTGTGCATCCGGCGATTAAGACGGGCAAAGTCAGTGAGATATCCAAGAATACGCAGCGTGCGAAAAGAGAAGGAATTAAACAGACGAACTTCTATATTGCGGTGAGCATCCAGCAGGCGCAGCGTATCATCCAGCCCCACCGTGTTGTTGTCATCCAGCAAAAGACGGACTTTGACGCCCCGCTCCGCCGCTTCAAGCAGCACGCGAAACATCAGGCGACCGGACATATCGTCTTCCCAGATATAATACTGTACATCCAGGGTACGCTCAGCCATTTGCGCCAGCCGATATCGTGCGGCAAAGGCGTCAAGGCTATCTTCAAGAGGTAAGAGACCGCAAAGGTCGGGATGTGCCGCACGGGCCGGGGCGATTGCTCGCCCCAGACGCGTATTATGCGACTGGCTTGTGTCCCTGCCGGGTGAGTAGTCGCTCATAAAGTTCTGCATTTTCCTCATCATAACAAACGAAGTATATCTGCTCTGGCTGAGGACGCCGGGTTATGTAATCCGAAACGGCATTAAATGCGATTTCTGCGGCTGCCGCTTTCGGGTAGCCATAAATACCCGTACTGATTGCAGGGAAGGCAATGGAGTGGAAATCGTTGTCACGGGCAAGCTGCAAGCTGTTACGATAAGCATCTTCCAGCAGTCGGGCTTCGTTATGCTCTCCCCCACGCCAGACAGGCCCCACCGTATGAATCACGGCTTTTGCCGGGAGATCTCCCGCCAGTGTAATGACAGCATGGCCCGGCGCACATTCACCCTGTTGCTGGCGCACGACCTTGCAGGCGTCCAGTAAAGCGGAACCTGCTGCATGATGAATGGCCCCATCCACGCCGCCGCCGCCCATTAAGCTGCTATTCGCCGCGTTGACGATGACATCTACCTGCATAGTGGTGATATCACCCCGAATAACCTGGATGCGAGATTGCATATTTTTCTCCTGCTGGCATCGGTACCGTTCAGTTTATCTTACTCCGATACAGAGAAGAAGGCGCGCTCTGACAATGTCTCTAAGCAGGCTAACGAATTAACGATATCGGACGGTATAGATCCCGAGGGTTCGCTGTGCATCCAGGTACTGTAACGACGTTTTTTCAAACAGCGCACTGTTGATTTCCTGAGGATACGACGTACCCAGCGCGCGATGATAAGTCTGCGCCTGGCCATCGCGTACGCAGGTCATCGTCAACTGACGGTCAGCTGTATTGATGCCGCACACAGGCTCAACTATTTGCCCCTGAAAACGAATGGTGCCCCCGGGTGCCTGCTGTTGGGCATAAGCCTGAGTAGATAACGCGCCGATTGACATCTGAAACGCAAAAAACAGGTAATAAGATAATTTCATGTTTACTATCCTTGGGCAAAAAGCCGCGAAGACCGGAATTAAAACGAATCGTTACCTATATTTATTACACTTTTTTAACAAATTGACAAATAAGCATTAACTATTAAATTAATTTACTTTTCCGAAAACGCATACTTTAAATGACAACAAATTCGAGCGAAAAAAAAGATGATAAGGTCCACATACCCGTCAAAAACAGGGATCTCTTGTGCAGAAAAGGAACAGGGGAAAGGGATTATTTTGTGCGGGAGGCCAGCCAGAGACCGCTATTTTTCATGGCAAAACCGAATATCAGTCCGAGCAACACCGACGGGACGACCAGCTTGTAGTCACCCTGCCCGGCGAAGGTAGCGCAGGCACCGATAAAGGTTCCGGGAACAAAAGAGAGTAATAACTGCTTTGCCTGAATGCACATTAAAAAGGCGACAATGCCGGTCATCAGGTAACTGATAATCTCGATATGTGGGGCCAGCGCACTACCATACATAATAACTAAAGCCCATACCACGCCACTCATTAACGTACAGGCAGAAACCGCCAGCCCCCTGAGGCCGCCTTGCGGACAGGCAAAATATGCCGTACATCCGAGAAACCCGGCCCAGCTTAATAAGCCTAATGAGACAGCAGCCCAGCCCCAGAGACCGGAGAGAATGCCCGTTGTGATTGCAATAGCGAGAAGTGTGCTCATGGCGCGCATCATATCAGATGCGCGCCGAACAAAAGAGATCTGACGCACAATGATTACAGCAAAAATTGCTTCATTGCATTTTAATTGTGATTTTAGTCACAATTATTCGCCCTCTTCTTCTTCCAGTTCTTCCCACATTGCAGCGATGGCCTCACGCGTAAGCTGTGCAAGGGTTCGCCAGAACGGCGTTATCGCATGGGCTTCGACTTTACCGAGGAAAGTCTCAAACCACGGCAAAATAAACTCTGCAAAAAGCGTGTCCTGCGCTTCGCTTTCATCTTCCGCAGCTTGATCTTCAAGCCACGAGGCCGCGAGCAGCAATGTACCAAAATGGTCGGCTGGCGCTTCAGTCAGTGGCATACCGCGCGCGCTAAGAAAGGCGCGAACCTCATTTTCCGTCGCACCCTCGACCCACGCGCTGCGAAACGGCGCTACGGCGCAATCTGCACCGACAAACAGAGCGTTATAGTCGGCAGCCACTGGCTCAGGATCGAAACTTTTTTGCAGTCGAGCCAGCAGTTCGTCCTGCTCCAGCGGCCAGCTTGCGGTCAGTTTTCCCTCTTTGATCAGGGTAAACAGCGGGATCAGCAGCGGATCTTGTGGTTGTCGGTAGTAAAGCGAGCCAAGAACGCGGCACAGTATTGAAAACTCATTCATGCAGTAATTCCATTCATCAGATTAAAAATCGGCAAATTCAGGGATGGGAGCCATGCCGCGGGACTCCAGAAAATTCAGTAACCGCCGTGGTGAAACGTTGAGAATACGATCCTCAGGGAAATTAACCTCATCAAGAATTTTACGGCACTCGGTAAAATCGCCTAGCGTGAACGCAGTATGAGAATCTGAACCCAGCGCAACCCAGCCGCCCGCGTCGCGCACCGCCGCCGCAATCGCCCGGCAGTTATCGCTGCTGCCTTTGCGGGAGTGCACAAATGACGAGTTGTTAATTTCCAGCGCCACCTGATATTTTGCCGCCGCCGCCGCAATGGCCGGAATATCCACCGGAAATTTAGGATTGCCTGGATGGCTAATGATATGGACGAGGCCGTTGGCCATAGTGGCAATCATCGCCGCAGTATGCGCGGCTTTATCCTGCGGCGGGAAGACCTGCTCGTGGAAACCCGCGATGATAAGATCAAGCGAGGGTAGCATTGGACCGGAGCAGTCAATCTCACCTGGCGTGGTTTTGATGTTGGCTTCAATGCCGCGCAGAATGCCGACACCGTCGACAATGCGTGGCCATATGCGCATATTAATAAAGTGCCAGTAATGTGGCGCATCGACCATATCCGGACCATGATCGGTGATAGCAAACAGTTTGATGCCTTTACTCTTCGCCTGGGCAATATAGTCGCTAAGCGTGCTGTAAGCATGGGTGCTGGCGACGGTATGCATATGCAGATCGACAGGATACATCGTTCTCTCCTTTGATATTTAGCGCAAGGATAACAGGTAATACACAGCGATATTAAGTAAAACCCGGGCCGGACTCAGTAACCGCGCTGGCGATCGACCAGCCCCGTCACTGGCTGACCGTTTTCAAACCCGCGGATGGTTGTGGCAATAAAGTCGATAGCCTCCGCAGGGCGCGTTACCGCTGCCACATGAGGCGTCATTGCCACGCGCGGATGTGCCCACAACGGGCTATCGGCATCGAGCGGCTCATGAGAGAAAACATCGAGCATGGCACCTTTTAACTTGCCGCTGTCCAGCGCCTGTAACAGATCCGCTTCAACCACGTGAACGCCACGCGCCAGGTTTAGTAGATAACTTTGATCCTGAAGTTGATTTAACCGATCAAGATTAATGATGCCCACGGTTTCGGGCGTGTGCGGTAGTAAATTGATCAATACCCTGGTGCCGGCAAGAAAGTCATTTAGTTCATGTTGCCCGGCAAAACTTTCCACGCCAGGCCACGATTTCTGGCTGCGGCTCCAGCAGCGAAGTGGAAATCCCCATTCCTGAAGACGTTCTGCCACTTTCTTGCCCAGTACGCCTGCACCGAGGATGCCGACGGTGAAATCCTGCGTTTGATACGCCTCCAGCGGCTGCCAGCGGGCCTGAGATTTCAATGCCTGATAGTCATCAAACCGACGGAACCAGTGTAATACCTGACTGACGGCATATTCCTGCATCTGCTGGCCCATCCCGGTATCTTCAAGACGAAACAGCGCGGTGGCGTCAGCCAGCATCTCAGGATGAGCGTGCAATTTTTTCAGGATCGAATCAACGCCGGCACCGAGCGCAAACACCGCCTTTAGCTGACGCCCCTGTAACATCTCTACGGGTGGCTCCCAGACCAGCGCATAATCCGCAGGCCGCTGGTCTCCCTCCTCCCACTGCCGCACCTGCGCGCCGGGAAGTTTATTTTCCAGAGCGTTTTTCCAGTATTCAAAATCAAAGGTAGGATGATAAAAAATCAGATCCATATTCACTCCTGCTTGTACGACGCCTCTGCACCAGCGTCCATTTCTAATTGATCTACTGTGATTTTGAGGATAACAAATTTCTGCGGCGAGTTTGGTAAAAAGCCATGCGGCGATAAAAAAGACGCTTTTTGTTTATTCCGAAAGCAACCTGACGCAAGTTTAGCTAAACGCTTCATTAAAGGTAAAAAGAGCATTGACGAGAGCGGCGAATTTACTTACATTAGCGCCCGTTCCACTAGCGTGGACCAACAATTTGGTGAGGTGTCCGAGTGGCTGAAGGAGCACGCCTGGAAAGTGTGTATACGGCAACGTATCGAGGGTTCGAACCCCTCTCTCACCGCCATCTTTTAAGAAGAGCCCGTACGCAAGTACGGGCTTTTTTTTATGCTTCCTGACCAGAGGAGGCAATAACGGACAACCGTTCGTTGCCCGCAGGTTGCTTTATCGCCTTCTCTTGCAATGACTTTTCCAGACAGGCAATGGTATTCACAACCCTCTGCGATGCTCCCACCGCAGGTGGTTTTATCCCCACGAACCAGATAATTACCTTTCGCCATAATGGCATTTACTTTCACTCACGCTCGGCGTTAATGGTGTAGCAATGCAGTCCGCGCCGGATCGATAGCAATTAGCTCATCCGCAGACGAAATTGTGAAGCCAGACATCATTTTGGTGGTAAAAAGAGAACACTAATATTGCTTTATTACAGCCTCTCGTTGTGATCGATTTAAGCCGCATAAGCAAAGATGCTGCAGCGTGGAATCAAATTCAAGCAGAATTTACTTTTAGGATTTTGCCCCGGAAAAAACCACCTATTATGCACTATCTAAACACTTTCATTTGATTAACATTAAAAATATTTCGTTTTATAACCTTCAGGCCATCAAGCTACAAAATATTCAAATATATCAAACATATGTGAAGTCACTTTCAAATATCCGGATATCTAACAAGCCTGCGCAAACCTTAAAAACATAACCATACAACTAACTCAGAATTGAATAAAAAATACGAACTGGCAAGATCTTATATATGATAAAATGGTTTTCAGCTAATAAATTTCGTATGTGAGGTAAGACGAATGAACCTCTCAAGAATAAAGTAAATCTTTATTAACAGCCCACTTTGCAAGCAGCTATCAGGATGGAAGTGAGTCAGCAACACTGTTTAAGTCTTAACCGGAAGATCGATAAAACGTAAAATCTTCTTGACCGTTTTAGCTCAACTCCCTATAGTAGCGCCCCGTTGCCCTGCAAGGTCAGGCAGCGATACAATATGGTGAGGTGTCCGAGTGGCTGAAGGAGCACGCCTGGAAAGTGTGTATACGGCAACGTATCGAGGGTTCGAACCCCTCTCTCACCGCCATATTCAAGTTGAGAGCCTGTACGAAAGTACAGGCTCTTTTCTTATTTGTAAAAGATTTTAGATAATCTTACCTGTAGAAAATAGTGCCTTGATCTTAACGTCAGTCAAGACTCATGTTTATGAGTTGGCACACTTTTTAGTGCAATCCACTTCTAAAAGTTCTGATTAATTTAACAGTATCCTTTTCAGTTCGTTACAGAACTGCCTGAGGCGGTATTACCATCTTCATCTGCGAAATGTTGATCATAAAAAACCTGTGCTTCGCTATTTACAATTTGATCAATGTTTTTTCCAGCTATTTCTACTTCTGGAACCCTGGAGTAATCCAACTGAAAGAATCTAATCGCAACATCCAGGCCTCTATCTTTAGCAAGTCTGCTCTTAAAAAAATTAACCATATCGGTATACTTTTTAAAATAGGCCATACCGTAATTAGGATCATAAAAAATATATTCTACTTTACCATTTCTTTTTACTTTCGATAATAACATAGTATGTTCGGGGATATCTACCCTGACTGCCCCACCCTCGACGCCAAACAAATTAGATTCAGAGTTGCTCAATGTATTAATATTGACCTCTGGAAGTGCTTTGCCGTTAAATTCGGAAGGGTTGTTATTTCCATGTAACTCCACGAGCGATTGATAGATAGGTTCGTTCTTAATATCTGTTGACTCGTAGAGGCCCATCAATTTATCTGCAAACTGAGATTCCTGTCCAATTTGTATGGCCCAGCCCATCATAATCGATGCTGGCAGGCACCTACCCGACTTTCCTCTTAAGAAAATGTTTTGTGGAAAAAGAATAACCTTATGTGCTTTTATTGCCGACGATTTCCACTCTTTAGCTTGCACGGCGGCATTATATAAATTAATTTCCCTGAGGGTTTCATTGATCCTACTGCTTAAAGCTCCACGGGTGGTCGCTTTGGTCTCAGGATCAAGGAATAAGTCGAGTTGCTCATCAAAAGTTAGATCGTCATATATACGATATTCGGTAGCTTTATAATTTTCTCTGGCATCCTGGAAATCCTGTCGAGCTTTGATAATTCGTTCCGAGCCAGCCGATGTTGAAGCATAAGTTTTAGAAATTCGTGATACGTCGTTAACTTTATTTTCATCAAATTTAATACGTTTGAACGTGTATTTACCAATAACAATCTTAGTTCTAAACACATTAGACAATAACCCTCCCCCGGCATTTTGAAGCCTGTAGGCTAACAAATGCAGTTTATTCCCGCGTACCCAGGTTACACCATTATCATTCGAGACCTCAATTTGCCCATTATTGACTCTGCCAAGCAATTCCACTTCCCCAACTACGAAGGTGCGTTCTGGCATAGTTGAACTAAGAGTGTATTCAGGGCTATTATTATGAATCGATTCAAGCTCTTCCAGCGATGCACTTTCCTCGATAGTTTTGCTAAATTTCAATTTTGAGCACATATTTTTTGTCGTCAAATAAGAATCTGCAACACTCAGGCCTGACGCTAAAAGTGCCTGGTAGATGGCAAGTGGATCACCCGTTTCTGCGGCTATTTTAATAGCGTTTCCAAGCATCGCTAAATCGATAACTTTATTTCCAATCATCATTGCGTATTTTATCAGCTGGCCGCCAAGACGGGTGAATTTCCCTACTTTAGCAGCAGCACTACCACCAGGAAGTATACCGAGAACTAAGCCAGCTACAGCTAATGGATCAGGCTCTCTGCCTTCCAGCAAATCATGCGTAATGTTCGCGACAGATTGTGTGAAATTAAGAACACATCCCATCGGGGAAAATGATGTCACCACCCCAAAAGTGGTATCAATCCAGCTACCTATATACTCAGCCTGGTCTATAAGTATTTCAGTTTCCTGGATCGTCGCGCCTTCCAGAGCACTACTAATTAACTGCACCTGCCCGCTAAGTTTTGAGAATGGCTTTGCAAATGACTCAGTATATTGCGACGCTGTAAGGCCAGCCCATGTAAATTCAAGAGGCATTTTCATAGGCACTTTTGTAATCCCGGAATTATGATGCGAGGATTGCACCGGATTTGAGGCAGCGGCGGGAACCTGATGCGGTTGTTGACGAGGCTGAGGGTCAAAAGCGTCAGGCGGTATTCCTCTTTTGACCCTGCCTGACGAAGAACCGGAAGCGGCCTCGCGACTATCTGAAGGCGGCTCAACATTCGGATCCTGCTGTAATGACGATGATTGACTTACCGGCCCGTCGTCCGTATCGCTTAACCCAGGATTTATCCATGCCGCGTCATTATCTTCAGACGTAATCTCATCTGTTTGACCGGGCGCTAATGCTTTTTTATCTCCTGCACTATAATATTCGGCCGGGTGCGGTGTATTGGGAATAATACCGTTTTCGATTTTTTCTGTACGCCAGCCCGCGCTCACGCCCTTAAAACCGCTAATAAACATGCCATCGGTTATTGAATCGAATGCCATTCTCTCTGGAGAATCCATTTTAAGTTTTTTCGTTTTTTCACCTTCTGCTACCGACTGAAAGACTGCAACAAAACAATTTTCATTACGTTCCCAATACAAATTATACAACGCTGCGCCGATAGTGACTCCAGCACCTATACCAAGTTTAACCATGCCGGGCACAGGCGTGGTCAATAAGCTAAAACCAAGCTGGACTAATTTCTTTTCCAGCATGCTATAAATTGCTTTGTAAGGCTTGTCATTTCCGGGCATTGTATAGTTGTTAACTTTATTAACTTTGTAGGGTATTTTTATTGATGCTTTTAAAATTTTATAAGGTAATCGTACGAGGTTACTTAATGAATATGTTACTGTATCCAGGGTTGACTCGAAAGCCAGTTCAATGACAACACGCGTCACTCCTCGCGATGTTCTTCTCTGTCCCCACGATACAATATAATCACTAATCTTCTTTTCCAGGTCCACATATTGCTGTGGACTCATTGGCAATCTTAGCTCGTTATTGTGGGCATTTTTAAACTCAGTGGCGAGCCTGGTTGAAAAAAGATATCCTTCCGGATCTCCGGTCGAAAGTATATCCTCTGTTAGCCCTACCTTTTTAAGCGAGGAAAGCATCTGTGCAGGCTCAGGTAAAGGTAGATTGTGCCGATTCACTGCTCTGGAAAGCGTGGCCCAATGCTTTGTAAGCCGTGAGCCTCGCGAATATTCATCCAGCGATCTTTCGGCGAGCCGCGAAGAGGCTATCGATATTTTTTCCTTTATCTTTACCGCCAATAATTGCGCTTTTCTGGCCTCAGTTTTAGTTACAGATAAATTTCGACTCGACTTTTCAGCCGCCATCAGGGCGTTATTTAATGCGTTTACGGCAGTGGCAAGCTCTCTGGCGATATCAGGCATGAAATGTTCTGCCATCGTATTAACTTTTTCCCACAGGACGTTTGCGGTATCATCAGATAATCTTTCGTCTGCTATATTCTTAACTGAAAGCCACTGACGTTCAAGCTCATCCTGAATACCCTCAGTGGTGCAACCGTGATTTTCAACAACCTTTCGGGCATAATCAATATCACCTTGTAATAATCGTTCTAAAACCGCCAATTTCTCTTGCAGTTGATTTTCGGGTTTTTCCTGATCCAGGCTGCTGCGTATCCATTCCCTGACCAGGACGTTTATATCATCTTCATCCTGTATGCTGACCACATTATCATCATCTTTCGACTCTTTTTCACAAATCTCAGCATCAGGCATTAACATTGCGTCTATTTTTCGTAGACCTTTGGCTTTTATCAGTAGTGCACTGCTGGCATACTGAATTTTTATTGCTGGCTGTTGCCATTGCCATAAAATGCTTCTGATGACAGAGTTGGCAATGGTATTTTCCATTTGTTTTGATGAGAGGGTAGTTGTACGATCACTTTTCAAAAGCCGGGCAATTTTGTATATATACCCCGTTCCTATCGTCGCCCCTACCTGTAGTTGTAGATACCTCTTATCAAAAAATTTTACGATGCCTTGTCTAAGCGAGGTCGATCGTGATAAAGACGTCGTCACCTTTTTTCCATCCACTTTATCCAGGGCCCCGGAAGGAGCATGGATATTTGAGTTAAGCGATATTTCTGTTAGTTCGCAAAACAGCTGCTGGAGATAATCGGCTAATTTGATAAAGAAAACCCTGGGCCCGCCCGACAGCTGATACGCTTTTATATTGGCTTTTTTGGTTTCATCGGATATGGCTTTGATGACGGGATCAAGGACGGTCAATACCCATGATGCCGTTCTGGCTCCCATTAGATAAGACCAGTCAGCTTTTGCCGCAGGATTTGCGATTATCTTCTCTACGGCTCCCGTTATCGTTTCTTCATTATAAGCATCAGGATCGGGTAAGGTGTCAATAAGCTCGGTGACGAGCATCTTATGCCTTTTTTCTGGTGTACTGTAGTTATCTATGGAAAATAATACCTGGATAATACGGATGAATATCCGCAGCGTTGACTCCAGTCTTCTGACCAGTGACTGGGCGGCTTTCCGACTTCCCAGTGTCTCGTCCCCTGATGTAGGACCCTTTATAATCGCAACTTGTTGATTAACCCAATCCTGTGCGCTGCCGTCTAAAAAGCGGTACGAAAACCACTTTATTTGATTTATATGATTAACCAGCCACTCACAATCTGGTGGCGCGCTGACAGAGGCCTGAAGGGCCAAATAAGATTCAGCCTCCGCAAGGGTTTGACGCAGCTGCGTCACTAACATTGGGTCCATGCCGGGGATCTGGCGATTATGCCCCTTTCGCCTGAACTCCTGTGCTTCTCGTAAACGCGCCTCACTGATAAAAGATAATATACCGCCATCATCATTGTCAGGCATCGGTGATATCGAGACATTATGCATATCATCAGCGGATGATGAGACGAAGGAGGTGCTAATTAGCGGCAAAATCATATGCGCATTTTTCAAAACATGCTGCGCCATGATATTTCTTAGTAATCCGACTGCTTCAGGAGACTCAGGGTGTAGATCCTGCTGCTCAAGTAACTGGAATCGCTCTTCAGACGTCAGGCCCATTAATATGGTCCGATAGAAGCAATCGCCATCTCTTGCAATAGCTATTTCTTTACCATCGTCTAATAGTGTGTAGTGATTAAGGTGTAAGCGCAATTGCAGTGCCTCACGACCCTCAGTCAGAGATTCTGGATAACAGTGTTGATATTTTTCAACATCAATAATAAGTGCACGATTTTGTGGCCATGAAGGCAACTGCGTAATCAATTGAGGAATAATATCTGCCGCTAAATTATCCCAGGAACCTGGAGTAACAATATTTTGCAAAAAATCATCCAGAGCTCCATCATGCTCTTTAATATTATTATTTTTAGACGCATTTTTTTCAGCTACATCAGCCTGATTGCACCCACTATAATTTCTGTGTTTATACTCATATTGATAACCATTACTGTTAAAACGTATCATGATAAATCCAGAGTTATTGATAAGCAGAAAATAAACATTAAATTTATTAATGTATATTACTCTAACTGACTCCGGCCGAAATAAATTACTATTTATTTCAGCTGACGATACAAACGATAAAGGATCATAAGCTCGTAAAAAACACAGATTCCGCTGCGACGTAAAGTGCCACAGAGCTTATTTTTTAAATTTTAAACTGCTTATATTCACCAGGTAGAAAAAATAAGGCCCGGTTTCCCGGGCCTGGGGCAGAAACAGATATCAGTAATAGGCCTGCAGCGTACGCTGACAGAGCGCCGAGCGCACACAGTCGTCGGTGGTAAAACGGACCACGCCAATCATTTCATCTTCTTCAAAACGCGCCAGCGCATCGCTCAGCCCGGAGTTAACATGCGACGGCAGATCGCACTGGGTGATATCACCATTAACGATGACCGTCACATTTTCCCCAAGGCGGGTTAAAAACATCTTCATCTGCGCTGCGGTTACGTTCTGAGCCTCGTCAAGAATGACCACCGCGTTTTCAAAGGTGCGTCCACGCATATAGGCGAACGGCGCGATTTCTACCTTGCCGATTTCAGGGCGCAGACAGTACTGCATAAATGAGGCCCCCAGTCGTTTAACCAGCACGTCGTAGACAGGGCGAAAGTACGGTGCAAACTTCTCGGAAATATCGCCGGGTAAGAAACCGAGGTCTTCATCGGCCTGCAAAACCGGGCGTGTGACAATAATCCGCTCCACGTCCTTATGGATCAAGGCTTCTGCGGCTTTGGCTGCACTAATCCAGGTCTTGCCGCAGCCTGCCTCACCGGTAGCAAAAATCAACTTTTTGCTTTCAATTGCATGCAGATAATGTGCCTGAGCTTCATTGCGTGCTTCTATGGGGGAATTATCACGGCAGTCCCGCGCCATCCCGATAGATTCTACGCCGCTCATCTGGACAAGCGAGGTGACCGACTCTTCTTCACGTTGTTTATGGCTACGCGAATCCCGTCTCAGCACACGTTTCGCTTCACGACGCGCTTTGATCACTGCTTTTTGTCTTCCCATGGATAGCACCTTGAGTTGTTAATTAACATCCACGTGTCACCTGCGACACGATTATGTACAGAAACATCTGCGATTTGGCTTCCTTGTAAGCCATGACGTGCATTTTAACGGACAGCCACGCACGGCTTATTATCCCGCACGTACTGTCGGTAAACTCGTTTGCTGACCTGAATAGGGAAAAAAATGGGCTGGAGTTGAGAGTGACGAAGGAGCTACCTCCGCATTTACAGGGATGAATTATTGCCACAACATGTCTGATTCTGGATGCTACCATTCACCCTCTCCTGCTGCAAAGACATCCTGTCAAAGGTCATCACTCATACTTAAGTAAATCAAATAATCGCAAACTTGCAACATTACGTTTACGTTAAAGTAACAAAAATATCTGATTTGTGATGTCCCAAGCGTCTTATATTTATGTTACAGCAATATAACAATGGATGAATAAGCGGAAAAAGTTATGATCTGACGCGCCAGTACGCCCGTCAGATCGTAGATTAAGCTTGCAGAAGCGTTTGGCCGAGATAATGCGTGCTGTCCCGTACGCCAGGCAATACAAAAAAGTAGCCGCCGCCAACAGGTTTAATGTACTCCTCCAGCGCTTCGCCGTTCAGTCGATGTTGTACTGTCAAAAAGCCCTTTTGCAGATCGTGTTGATAGCAGACAAAAAGCAGTCCCATATCAAGCTGGCCCGCATTAGTTACGCCAAGTGAATAACTGTAGCCCCGGCGCATCATCAGACTGGATTGGGTCTCAGGCGTGCGAGGATTGGCCAGCCGAATATGGCTGTCCAGCGCAATCCTCTCGCCATCTGGATCCTTTGTGTAGTCGGGTACATCATATTCATGATGCATCCCAAGCGGCGCGCCGGTAATTTTATCGCGCCCAAAAATAGTCTGCTGCTCCTTAAGCGGTGTGCGGTCCCAGAACTCAACGTGAAACTGAATGATACGTACCGCCTGATAGCTACCGCCGATCGCCCAGGCCGGTTCATTCTGATCTGGCGTGACCCATACCACGTCATCCATCAGCTTACTATTCTGGCTATCAGGGTTCGCGGTGCCGTCTTTAAAGCCCAGCAGATTAATCGGCGTCTCTTTACCGTGACTGCGGGCAGCATGATCGGAGATAAATCCTTCCCGCTTCCAGCGCACGCTCAAGAGATCCGGAGTGTGCTTAATAATGTCACGCAGGGCATGGATCACCGTGTCCTGGGTATTGGCGCAGATTTGCAGCAGCAGATCGCCATGACACAACGCGGCATCCAGTGAATCATTAGGAAAGCGGGTCATCTTTTGCAAATTTTTCGGCTTATGCGCTGCCAGACCAAAACGGTCGTCAAACAGTGAGTGACCGAGCGACAGCGTGATGGTCAGGTTATCCGGCGCAATAAATTTGCCAAGAATGCCTGAATCAACAGGCGGCATCCGCGGGTTTGGCGTGTCGGGCGCAGGACCACCGGCAGTTAAAAAGGCGATTCGCCGGGTGAGCAGGCGGAATAGCCGCTCCAGCGCGGCGTTGTCATCTGCCAGCACATCAAAGGCTACCAGCATCATTGCCGCCTGCTGCGGGGTCAGAACACCAGCCTGATGAGCGCCGTAAAAAGGCTGGGTTTCCATTCGCGCCTCCGGTGACAGAGTCCCTGGCGCGCTTTGTGGTTTGCCCGCGTAGGCCATCGGACAGCCGCCTCCCACCACCAGCGCGCCGCCCAGCGCGCCAAAATTTTTTAATAAGCGCCGGCGTGAGGGCTGGTCAACGCCGGCGCTTTTACGATCGGACATGAGATTAATCCAGTCCCAGAATGCCGCGTAGCTGCGCCAGGTCTTCTGCCAGCGTGGTGACAGGGCCTTTCAGGGCGTTACGATCCGCATCGGTAAGTTTGTCATAAGTTTCAAAACCGTCTTTGATGCGGTATTTCGCCAGGATAGTATCGACTTTTTTGAAATTAGCATCGACCTTTGCCAGCAATGCAGCGTTCTCTTTCTGCAACTGTGGACGCAGCAGATCGACAATCTTCTGAGCACCGTCAATGTTGGCCTGAAAATCCCACAGATCGGTATGGCTATAGCGATCTTCTTCACCGCTAATTTTGCTCGATGCAACCTCTTCAATTAGCCCCGCTGCGCCACCGACGACTTTTGACGGTGGGAAAGCCAGCTCACTAATGCGTTTTTGCAGCTCAACGACATCGGTGTACAGTCCGTCAGCGTAAGCTTCCATGCCTTTAGTACTGTTGTCGCCGAACAGCGCTTTCTCCAGACGGTGGAAGCCGGTGAATTTTGGATCGGCCGCTTTTTGCTCATAATCATCTTCACGGGCATCAATCGCACCATCAAGATCGGAAAACAGTTCGGCGATGGGTTCGATGCGCTCGTAGTGCTGGCGGGTCGGGGCGTACAGCGCTTTGGCCTTTTCAATATCACCGGCTTTAACCGCATCCGTAAACGCTTTGGTTTGTTGCACCAGCGCGGCGGTTTGTGCTGTTACATAGGTTTTATACTCTGCGATCGCCCCGCTTAATGATAAAAGCGCGTTGCTTTTACCGGCATCCGCTGTTGCGGCGCCAGTCACCGTAAGCTTACCTTTTGGATTGGTCAGCAGACCACAGGTCATGTCATATTCCCCTGGCTGAAGCGTGGCGGTCATTTTTTGAGTGAACCCCGGCGCGATGTTTTCCCGCTCCTCGACCACCATAACCCCTTTAAGGATCTCCCATTCCAGCGCTTTCTGGCTGTGGTTTTGAATAATGAACTGCGTTTTACCGGCTTTCACCGTCAGATTCATGGGTTCACACTGCGTATCAGTGACCGTGACTTTGACCTGCGGCACATCGGCAGCCTGAACAGCAAAGGCTGACGCAATCAGCGCTGCGACGCTCAGTTGCAGGGCACTACGGCTAATATTGGTGGTCATAGTACATCCTTTCAAAAGTATGTTGTAACTAAATGGCTATCGGATGGCATCAGGGTGCAGAGGTCTGTGATGCCGCGCCGTTGCGCGGCGGCCAGACAAACAGGATCAGCGCCGGGATGAGGTAAATAAAATAAACCGCAACTTCACTGATGCTCGGCGCTTCCTGATAGCCAAAAATGCCCTCAAGCAGCGTCCCGAACAGTGAATGGGTCGACAAAACCTGGCTTAAATCAAACGCCAGGTTCTGGAAATGGTTCCACAATCCAGCCTCGTGAAAAGCGCGGATCGCCCCTGCCGCCAGTCCGGCTGCAACGAACAGAATAAACAAGCTGGTCCATTTGAAGAATGCGCCGAGGTTAAGCCGCACGCCGCCCCAGTAGAGCAAAAAGCCCAGTACGATCGCGGTTGCCAGACCGAGGACTGCGCCCAGCGAGGGCCAGATCCCCACGTCCTGCTGAAAAGCCGCCAGCAAAAAAAACACCGACTCCAGTCCTTCCCGCGCCACGGCGAAAAAGACCATCAGGATCAGCGCCCAGCCGTGGTTACCGCCGCTGTGAAAAGCGTTATCAACGGCCTGCTCCAGCTGCTGCTTAACGTTGCGTGAGACCTTACGCATCCAGAACACCATCCAGGTCAGGATCGCCACGGCAACCACCGCGACCAGTCCCTCAAACAATTCCTGCTCTTTTTGCGGAAACTCACCGGTAGTTTCGTTAATAAAAATACCGAGAGACAGACAGAGCGCGGCGGCCAGTACCACGCCGAGCCACATAATGCCGATCCAGCGTCCCCGCTGCGTACGCTTCAGATAGCTGGCAATCAGGCTGACAATCAGCGCCGCCTCCAGCCCTTCGCGTAACATAATGAGAAATGGCACGAACATCGGTACGCCCTTATCTCAACTACGGTCAATAGTTGAAAAGAAAAGTAAATGTGAGTGATAGTGATTATCATTACGCCAAAAAGAAAAACAAGCGAAATATTGTTACGCGACGGGAATAATTGATACGGGAGTGAAGAGTAACGAAGATTATCAGCAATAAAAAAGGCGGGGAAATATCCCCGCCTTATCAGAAACGCCTGAAGCGTTATTTTGCCGGAGGCGCACTGTTATAATGTGCATCCGCCTGAGCGAAGCGTTGCTGCATGGTGGCCGACGGGGCTTTACCGATCAGGCTGAAGACGATAATCCCGACGCTCGCAAAAATAAACCCAGGAATGATTTCATACAGGCCAAACCAGGCAAATTGCTTCCAGACAATCACGGTGACTGCACCAATGACCATTCCGGCCAGCGCACCGTTACGGGTCATTCGCGACCACAGTACCGAGAACAGAATAACCGGTCCGAATGCGGCCCCGAACCCTGCCCAGGCGTAGCTCACCAGACCCAGCACCCGGTTTTCTGGATTTGCCGCCAGCGCAACTGAAATCAGCGCAACCACCAGCACCATCATTCGTCCGACCCATACCAGTTCTTTCTGGCTGGCCCCTTTGCGTAAAAACGCTTTGTAGAGATCTTCGGTAATGGCGCTAGAGCACACCAGTAACTGACAGCTTAAGGTAGACATTACTGCCGCGAGGATCGCAGAGAGTAATATTCCGGCAATCCACGGATTGAACAGCAGCTGTGCCAGCTCAATGAATACGCGCTCCGCATTCTGGTTAACGGCACCCGCCAGCGATGGATTATTATTAAAGTAGGCAATGCCGTAGAAACCGACGGCGACCGCACCGGCCAGACACAGGACCATCCAGATCATACTGATGCGACGTGCATGAACGATAGTGTGATGCGAATCGGCCGCCATAAAGCGCGCCAGAATGTGCGGCTGACCGAAATAACCCAGTCCCCAGCCCATCAACGAAATAATCGCAACCACATCCAGCCCTTTCAGCATATCGACGTTATCCACGCTCTTCTGACGGATAACCTCAAGCGAATCGCCAAAGCCACCCACTGAGATCACCACCATAATCGGCGTCAGGATCAGCGCGAAAATCATCAGGCTGGCCTGCACGGTATCGGTCCAGCTGACGGCCAGAAACCCACCAATAAAGGTGTAAATAATGGTCGCTGCGGCACCGGCCCACAGTGCAGTTTCATAACTCATGCCAAAGGTACTTTCGAACAGACGCGCCCCGGCAACGATGCCCGATGCACAGTAGATGGTGAAGAAAATCAGGATTACCACGGCAGAGATAATACGCAACAGACGGCTGCTATCTTCAAAGCGACCCGAGAAGTAATCTGGCAGGGTCAGGGCATTGTTATTGGCCTCGGTGTGCACACGCAACCGCCCGGCAACCAGTTTCCAGTTGATCCATGCGCCCAGCGTCAGCCCGATGGCAATCCAGCTCTCTGAGATGCCGGAAATAAAGATAGCGCCGGGCAGCCCCATTAAAAGCCAGCCACTCATATCCGATGCTCCGGCAGAGAGTGCGGTCACCAGCGGCCCCATGCGGCGACCACCAAGAATATAATCATCAAAGTTCTTTGTTGAGCGCCAGGCAAAAAAGCCAATCAATATCATGCCAAAAATATAAATAAGGAATGTCACCAGCATTGGGGTGCTTATAGCCATTAACCATCTCCAGAGTGTTATAGACCCGTCATCATTCTTGTAGCCGGGATCCCGGCTGCGCGAAGTATGTGGGCACATCTTTTATTATGCCGCCGATTACGGTGGCAATATGCTGTCATCGTCAGGCGACGTATCCTGCCGCAACCTTTTACTATTCACAAATGGTTTAACACAGCATTCACATCATTTTTATCACAACACAAATATGATTTTCTTTTAGGTTGCACTCGCTCACGCTTTTCACGGTTGCACCGGACAAAAGTGTTAAGTGGCGCATATAACGCGGCACCACGGTTAACCGATACTCACGAATCCAGGTAACTTTTAGTTAACATTAATGGTAATTTCATCCTTGCAAGCGCGGTCACATTTAACAAGGTTGCACAAAGTTGCAACATGCCGGATAGTCATTCGCTATAACGAACAGCACAACAGGAGTACGGCATGGCGACCACCACTATGGGTGTTAAACTTGACGATGCCACGCGCGAGCGAATTAAAGCGGCGGCAAACAGAATCGATCGCACCCCGCACTGGCTTATCAAGCAGGCTATTTTTAATTACCTCGAACAGCTGGAAAGCAACGAGCCGGTTGCCGAATTTCCGGCGCTGCACGGTAATATGGCTGAACAGGATGATGCTCCGGCACACGTGGACGAAATTCATCAGCCTTTTCTCGACTTTGCTGAACAAATTCTCCCGCAGTCGGTGAATCGGGCAGCCATTACCGCCGCCTGGCGACGTCCGGAAAGCGAAGCGGTTTCAATGCTGCTGGAACAGGCGCGCCTCCCGCAGGCCATTGATGAAAAGTCGCATAAACTGGCTCACCGGCTGGCGCAAACCCTACGCCAGCAAAAGAATGCCAGCGGTCGGGCCGGTATGGTCCAGAGCCTGCTACAGGAGTTTTCGCTCTCATCGCAGGAAGGCGTGGCGTTGATGTGTCTCGCTGAAGCCCTGCTGCGTATCCCGGATAAGGCCACCCGCGATGCGCTAATCCGCGACAAAATCAGTAATGGCAACTGGCAATCGCACATTGGCCGTAGCCCGTCGCTGTTTGTTAATGCTGCCACCTGGGGTCTGCTGTTCACCGGCCGCCTGGTGTCCACGCATAACGAATCCAATCTTTCACACTCGCTTAACCGGATCATCGGTAAGAGCGGTGAACCGCTGATCCGCAAAGGCGTGGATATGGCGATGCGTCTGATGGGCGAGCAGTTTGTGACCGGCGAAACCATTTCTGCGGCGCTGGCAAATGCCCGTAAGCTGGAAGAAAAAGGCTTTCGCTACTCTTACGATATGCTGGGCGAAGCCGCACTGACCGCCACAGATGCCGATGCCTATATGGTGTCTTATCAGCAGGCGATTCATGCTATCGGTAAAGCCTCTAACGGACGCGGGATCTACGAAGGTCCGGGAATTTCCATCAAGCTTTCTGCCCTGCATCCTCGCTACAGCCGCGCGCAGTATGACCGGGTGATGGACGAACTTTATCCACGTCTTAAATCGCTCACGCTATTAGCTCGTCAGTATGATGTCGGGATCAACATTGATGCTGAAGAGGCCGATCGGCTGGAGATCTCCCTCGATCTTCTGGAAAAACTCTGTTTTGAGCCAGAACTGGAAGGCTGGAACGGAATTGGTTTTGTGATCCAGGCGTATTTGAAGCGCTGTCCGTTCGTCATTGATTATCTGATAGATCTCGCCACCCGCAGTCGTCGTCGGCTGATGATCCGTCTGGTAAAAGGTGCGTACTGGGATAGCGAAATTAAACGGGCGCAAATGGAAGGGCTGGAAGGGTATCCGGTCTATACCCGCAAGGTGTATACCGATGTATCTTACCTCGCCTGCGCTAAAAAACTGCTGGCGGCGCCTAATCTGATCTATCCGCAGTTTGCCACCCATAATGCGCATACCCTGGCGGCAATTTACCATCTGGCCGGGCAAAACTACTATCCGGGACAGTATGAGTTCCAGTGTCTGCACGGGATGGGTGAGCCGCTGTATGAGCAGGTGGTAGGAAAAGTGGCCGACGGCAAACTTAATCGTCCCTGCCGCATTTATGCTCCGGTTGGCACCCACGAAACGCTGCTGGCCTATCTGGTTCGCCGCCTGCTGGAGAATGGCGCGAATACCTCTTTCGTCAACCGTATCGCTGATACCACCCTGCCGCTTGACGAGCTGGTGGCAAACCCGGTGACCGCCGTCGAAAAGCTGGCGGTTCAGGAAGGTGAAATAGGTCTGCCGCATCCAAAAATCCCGCTGCCGCGGGATCTGTATGGTACCGGACGCCTGAACTCTGCCGGGCTGGATCTGGCGAATGAACATCGTCTGGCGTCGCTTTCTTCGGCATTACTCAATAGCGCGGCGCAAAAATGGCTGGCGCTTCCGGTGCTGGCAGAAGCGGTTGAAGAAGGTGAGATGACACCGCTGGTGAACCCGGCCGAGCCGGGCGATATTGTTGGTTTTGTGCGTGAGTCCAGCGATGCCGAAGTTGATCGCGCCCTGACCCACGCGCTTAATCAGGCTCCGGTGTGGTTCGCCACGCCGCCGCAGGAGCGCGCTGCTATCCTGCAACGCGCAGCGGTGCTGATGGAAGACCGAATGCAAACACTGATCGGTATTCTGGTACGCGAAGCAGGAAAAACGTTCAGCAATGCCATTGCCGAAGTACGCGAAGCGGTAGACTTCCTGCATTATTATGCGGGACAGGTGCGCGATGATTTTGACAACGAAACCCATCGTCCGCTGGGACCCGTGGTGTGTATCAGTCCGTGGAACTTCCCGCTGGCTATCTTCACCGGACAAATTGCCGCCGCGCTGGCCGCGGGTAACACCGTGCTGGCTAAACCCGCGGAGCAGACGCCGCTGATTGCCGCTCAGGGCGTGGCGATCCTGCTTGAGGCAGGCGTTCCGCCCGGCGTAGTGCAGCTGCTGCCGGGACGCGGTGAGAGCGTGGGTGCGCGTCTTACTGCCGACGAGCGCGTACGGGGAGTGATGTTTACCGGCTCCACTGATGTGGCCAGTCTGCTCCAGCGCAGCGTTGCTACGCGGCTGGATGCGCAGGGCCGTCCGACGCCGCTTATCGCGGAAACCGGCGGACTTAACGCGATGATTGTTGACTCCTCGGCGCTCACTGAGCAAGTGGTGATAGACGTGCTGGCCTCCGCATTTGACAGCGCCGGTCAGCGCTGCTCGGCGCTAAGGGTATTGTGTATTCAGGAGGATGCCGCCGATCATACGTTAACCATGCTGCGCGGTGCGATGGCTGAGTGCAGGATGGGCAATCCGGGGCGTCTGAGTACCGACATCGGTCCGGTGATCGATGCTGAAGCCAAAGCCAACATTGAGCGTCATATCCAGGAAATGCGCGCCAAAGGACGTCCCGTTTTTCAGGCTGCCCGCGATGTCGGCAGCGACAGCCGTGAATGGCGCAGCGGCACGTTTATTCCGCCAACGCTGATTGAACTGGACAGCGTGGATGAGATTAAAAAAGAGATTTTTGGTCCGGTGCTACACGTCGTACGCTACGCGCGTCGCGAACTGCCGCAGCTGCTGGAGCAGATTAATGCCGCGGGTTATGGTCTGACCCTGGGCGTTCATACCCGAATTGATGAAACCATTGCTCAGGTGACAGGTAAAGCAAAAGTAGGCAACCTCTACGTTAACCGTAATATGGTGGGCGCGGTGGTCGGCGTACAGCCGTTTGGCGGAGAAGGTTTGTCCGGAACCGGTCCGAAAGCGGGTGGGCCACTGTATTTATATCGCCTGTTGGCCAGTCGCCCGCAAAATGCGCCTGCCACCACCCTCGCCCGTCAGGATGGCGAACGTCCGGTTGATGCACAGATGAAAACGCTACTGATCCAGCCGCTTATCGCGCTGACGGCGTGGTCCGCTGACCGCCCTGCTCTTCAGATCCTGTGCCAGCATTTTAGCGAACAGGCGCAAACCGGCACCCAGCGCCTGCTGCCGGGGCCTACCGGCGAGCGTAATACCTGGACCCTGATGCCACGTGAAAATGTGCTTTGTCTGGCAGATAATGCAGAAGATACGCTGGTCCAGCTTGCTGCCGTCATGGCGGTGGGTGGTCGTAGCATATGGCCAGAAGGCGCACTACATCGCGATCTCTATCAACAGCTTCCGGCGCAGGTGCAGGCTCGTATCGATTTTATAGCGCTGCAAAATATCGCGTCAGAAGAGATGGATGCCGTTATTTTCCACGGCGATTCGGATAAGCTACGTGAGCTGTGTGAGGACATTGCCCGCCGCGAAGGAGCAATCATTCCCCTGCTCGGCTTTGCCCGCGGTGAGACAGATATTCCGCTGGAGCGCCTCTACATTGAGCGTTCTCTGAGCATCAACACTGCCGCCGCAGGCGGAAACGCCAGCCTGATGACCATTGGTTAATATTTTTAGGCCGGTAAGCCTGTGGGGTAAATGCCGCACGGGCTTAATCCCGGGAACATTTATTGATTGAGGAATACCATGAAGCGAATGACGTTGCTGATAACCAGCGTGCTATTCAGCATCCCGGCTTTTGCCGACGACTGTGGCAATGCCGCTACACAGCTGGAGATGAACCAGTGTAGTGGGCAACAGTATCTGGCTGCCGATAAAAAATTAAATGAGACCTGGAAAACGGTGCTGAGTCGTGCAGAAGCTCCACAAAAGGAATTATTTAAAAAGGCGCAGCAAAAATGGATCGCCCTGCGCGATGCCGATTGCGAACTGGTCGCCTCAGCGACTGAAGGAGGAAGCGTTCAGCCGCTTATTCGCAACCAGTGCATGACCGAAAAGACAGAAGAGCGCAACGCCTGGCTGGGTTCGATGCTGCAATGCGAAGAGGGGGATTTAAGCTGCCCGCTGCCACCAGCCCGTTAGCCGATAATCATTAAAAGCAGGCAAAGAAAAACCGCCGGGGGTAAACCCGGCGGTCAGGGGGGACTTCAGGAAATACACGTTTTTCAGTTACTGATTTAAGCGACTTACCTGATCTACTTCAACTGCAACTTCAAAACAGTCATCTAGCTACTGCTATTACGACTGCTCTTACCCCCTTTTTTGCCAGCTTCAGAGGCGCGCTGAGGATCGTTCTTAAAATTCCCGCCGCTCTGCTGACCACCTTTACGGCCTGCTTCTGATGCTCTTTCCCGGTTCTCTGCAAAGTTGCCAGAGCCACCACGATGGTTTGCCATTACTGACCTCCACTATTGATTAGACATCATACTGCATTCAGTAAAAGAGTTTTCTTTCACCTCACGGCAATCTGCTCAAACATAATCTGCGCCGCGTAGAGTTAAGCATAGTGAAATACGGCTTGTTGACCAGCGTTCATTAATATTTTGCAACAGCATCAGCGGCAAAAAGGGTCTTTTTCTGCTCGGCAAAACATAAGCATCTATTATGTGTTGGAAAATTAAGGGCGATAAAATGTTTCATTTTACTACCTGCCTGTTAAAAAACTGATACCAGTAAAAAGATAAGAGACGTTAAGCGTTAAAAGACTAAACAAAGTCAAAATAAAATCAAATAAATGGCTTAAAAAGTCATAAATAGACTTGCTAATGACTTTTCCAAGTGTAATATACGCGCATCAAAAGCCAATGCTAACCCTAAAGTCTATATTTCTTCTTCAGGAATAATGATGATGCCATATCATGCTAACTCTTTGATCTCTTTTTTTGTTCTTGCCTCACTATCATCTTTTTCACACGCGTCAAACGTAGATGTGAATGCTTTTTTTCACAAAGTTGATAACGCTAAAGCAGATCTTTCGCGCTACGATCTGTTCAACGAGGCAGTCAATGCCTGGGATAATCTGAATGCAAGAGATCGGATGGTAACGGAAAGCCTTGCGGATAAAACGTCTGACGCAAGCATCATTGGCGATGTTATTGGCACAGCGAAACAGCGTGGTCACGATGCTCCTATCCCGACAAACTGGGATCGGAGCAAAACGCAGGCATTTCTTGATCAGGCGCATCAGCAGCAGTCAGGGCTGCTGGCTGGAACAGCGACGAACGATCGGGCGGAAATGAATGCTGCCGATATTCAAAAACAAATCCGTCAGCTTGAAGCGATTAATGCACGCGTTGGCGATGATCACACCCAGATTAACACGCTCGAAACGACTCTTGCTGGCGATGAAATCGCTCAGGCAAACCGCGATCGTACCGCCAGCCAACATGTACAGCCGGTTGTGGGTAGAGATGGCATGGATGGCAAAGATGGTATCGATGGACGTAACGGCGTGGATGGTAAAGACGGCATGGATGGCAAAGACGGTAAAGACGGCGTTACCACTACGATTATTAAAGTTAAAACGGATACCATCACACAAAACCAGGTAAAAGCTAATACGGCTCAAATCGCCAGACAGAGCCGTGCTAACGACCTTCAGATTGCTCAGCTCGAAATGAACAGGCTGCGCATTGATGAAAATCGTGCCGATATGAGTGCAACAAAAGCCTCTCTACACGGCGATGAGCTTGCTCAGGCAAACCGCGATCGCACCGCCAGCCAGCACGTGCAGCCGGTCGTGGGCCGGGACGGGATAGATGGGGTGACGACCACCATTACCAGGATTGAAACAGATACCGTCACACAAAATCAGGTGAAAACCAATGCTGCGGAAATCGCTAAGCAGACACGGCAGGTTGAAGCCACCAATGAGCGTATTGATGAAAGTCGTGCGGATATCAGCGCAACGAGAGCCACATTGCAGGGCGATGAGCTTGCCCAGGCAAACCGCGAGCGTACCGCCAGCCAGCATGTGCAGGCGGTCGTGGGCAAAGATGGCATTGACGGTAAAAACGGTGCTGCAGGTAAAGATGGAGAGACCGGTCAGAGGGGGAAAGACGGCGCCATCACAACTATCACCAGAGTTGAAACTGACACTGCCACGCAACAACAAGTCAGCAACAATAAAACCGCTATCAGTAGTAACACGGCGGCAATCCGCGGCGTGCGTTCTGAACAGGCTACGCAGGGTGAGTATATTCAACGTCAGGCGAACGTGATTAACCAGCACTCAGTGCGAATTGAGCAAAACTCTGCTGCTATATCACGCAACAGCCAGCGGATTGATCAAAATGCGAAGCGTATTGATGATACGCGTGAGGATCTCAAGCGCGGTCTGAATAACGCAGCCGCCATGACCGGCCTGCATTATCACTCCAATGATGCATATGCTTTGTCAGCCGGCACCGCCAATGGCGACGGCGCTGCGCTGGCGGGCGGTTTGTCTCACAGCCTTACTGACCATACGTCGGCCACTGCTCAGGCATCAAGTGCCATGAATGGTAACTGGATGGCCTCTGTTGGTTTTTCAGGTGATTTCTAAGTAATACCAGGCTTTCGCGCCGTCAGAGTATGCTTTCTGACGGTGCGAAAAGGCGCAATTGATTTAAAAATCTGTTCTCTGCTCGCTTTCAACAAACATCGATTTTCTGAATAATTTAAGCTCTTACGCCTGCCATCTGTAAGCGTTCAAAACATCAGGCTACAGTCTTTACGTAATCTTACTCTTCAGAGACTAAAGCCGCATTGTGAGCTAACGTATTACTATAATAAGCTATGTTATTATGCCTGAGGTAAATCTACAGGGAATCACCTAAATGCCACATATATTTATAGAGCTAAAAGGCATCAAGCCTGGCGTAGAGACGCCTGCGGATCTCAGCTATGTTATTAAAGATGACAAGCATACCGTTTTTTCAATGTCGGCGACCGTAGTGGAATGGATTAAAGGCACCGTTGATTTTGCCGGCGGACAGCCCCTGACAAAACTTAAAAATTGCTGCTTTGCATTTGACGATGGTAAAGAGTTCATTGAGTTTGACAGCAAGGGAAAAGTTAAGCCTTCTACCACAGTTACGCCTGACTGGTTTCCCGATTGCGGCAAGTTTATGCGCGAACAGTGGCTAAAAAATAATGAGATGTACGATCTTCCGGTTGTCGATTTTATTAAAACGTTCCTCGACACCTTCGACGATGTAAAAGATCGCCGCAGGCATTGCGATCTGCTGTTTGATCTTCATCTCGATCAGGTGAAAATACCTCCCGTTAGCGATGCGCATCCCCCGGCAGGTAAGATCGGTAATAAAAACAGGTTATCCACGCAACCTAAAATTCATGACCTGAATTCCTTCGACATCTTCGATCGTTTTTTTGAGCGGCTGGCGGAAACCGTAGAAAAAAATCAGTTTCCCACGATGCAAATTCTCACCGGCTATGAAAATCTTAATAAAGCGCCGACGCCGCTTAAGGGCGCGATGAGAACCTGGTTCCGGGCCATCACCGGCGAGCTGCCGCCAAATAATAAACGCGTCGATGCCGGTAATTCAGCTCTTTTTTGTGCACCTATTCGCACCACGTTGCAGCAAATCCGCCAGTATGGCAAAGAACGTTATTACGGCGAATTGTCGCAGGCGATTCAGCAGGCCGGAGAATTAACCCTCGATAAGTTTACGTTCAGATTTCCGCGCTGATCCGTTTTACCTTACTCTTCAGGCTGCCTTTCGGCAGCCTTTCCCGGCGATAATACACCTGAGTGGTCGTCAAGCATCCTGGACCAGGACTTCTCCGCATAGCTACATAACAAAATCAAGACTATAGTTTTAATGAGCGTACAGGAGTCCTTGCAAACGCGCCCTCCGGGTCTCGCGGCCGGGATCGTACAGGCAGTAAAATGCCATGGCACATTTTTCACAGGAGAACAGAATGTCTACTCAAGAATCGAAAGCGCATCGCGTAGGTGAATGGGCCAGTTTACGTAATACCTCGCCTGAGATTGCGGAAGCTATCTTTGAACTGGCTGACTACGATGAAACGCTGGTCGAGAAAATCTGGGAAGAAGGCAATGACGAAGTGCTGGTCCGTGCCTTTGAGAAAACGGATAAAGACTCGCTGTTCTGGGGTGAGCAGACCATTGAACGTAAGAACGTGTAATCTGCGTCTCCTCCGCACCGGCGGAGGAGAACCATCTTATCTTAATTTTTGACTGCCGCCTGCATCACCTCTTTGAATTTATCCATCGGGCAAAAACCATCTGCATCTGTCGGGCAACCGCTTAGCGCGAGGGTGACACGCTGCGGCGGCGCATCCAGAGTCAATTTGTCCGTATTGCGGATCTGTTTTGCGCTTTGATAAACATACTCAATCTTCATCAACTCACGATTGCCTTTCTCATCATGCCAGCGCTCGAAGACAATTTTGCCGCCGATCGGCGTGCGCTCATTCTGATCGTGCAGTTCATAAGGTTTAAAATCGAGTGCGGTTAATAGCGAGCCAATATTGGAATCGTGTCCCACCAGCAGGGTAATTTTTGGCGTTTTATCCGCCTCTTTGACCAGCGCATTATCAATATATTTCACCAGCGGCGCGGCCACGTTGCGTGCTACTTCCGGCGAAGTAAACAGGCTATCCTGATAGCCGTTTTTCAGACGAGAAAGCACGCGCCACTGCTCGTCGGTTTTTATCTTGCCCCAGGCCACCTGATCCAGCGGAAAACCTTCATAGTATTGCAGCGTAAAAGCGTCTACCAGCGAGTTACCCACTTTCAATGGCCCGGACACGCCCGGCTCCGCCTGATATTTGGCGCTAAAGGTATCTTTTGGCTCGGTCAGCGAACAGGTCTGCTTCTCTTTACAGGAGGGCGAGTCTTTATAATCCACAATTTGCTCCAGCAGCTGGTAGCTTTCAGCAAGCTTCATCTGCTGACGTTCTTTATCCATCGCCGTGGTCGCCGTCTCTCTAAACGCCTCAGAATTATCGGTGATCACCGGGTTAAACGTGGGATCCATGGTACCCATTTTTTCCTGATGATGGACCGGCATATCACAGCCGGGAAAGGCGCCGGTAATAAAGAACTGGGCCGTGGCCACGGTACGTTGCAGGCTGTTGGCATACGCATAAACGGTTTCCGGGGCCGGACATTCACCGGAGGTCACCATTCCCTGCTGCGCCAGCCATTCACGCATATAGTGGCCCATATAAACCTCAAGGATGCCGCCTTTAGTCGTGAGCTGACCGCCTGGTACATCCCACTCCGGCCATTTTTGTGGCGTCGACTGTTCCAGCACGCTGCCGTTATTGGCAAGCGGGGCGCGCAGATTGTGGCGGCTCATGATCAGAACCTGCTGGAGCGTATAGCCTTCCGGAGTAGTTTGCGCCTGCGCGCCGCCTGCTGCTAACAGCGATCCCGTGACCACTGCTGCGAGTAATGTTTTTTTCATGCCCTGCCCTCAATGTTAAGCGTGGGTTAATTGTGACAAATTTATGACACACAGCGATGAGATGGCGGGATTACGGTGGCGATTCTGTGACAGAGCGCATATTCAGGGCGTAAAAAAGGCCGCCGTGGCGACCTTGCGGTTTACTTTTTCTCAGGAGTCGGCTGTTTATCACCCGATTCCGGGGCATTGTGCGGATCGTCTTTTTCAATAGTTTGCATAGTTTCTCCTTCGAATGAATCTGGAAAGAGTAAGTATAGACTATCGCCAGACGAGCCTAGTTGCATTTGCCGGTGGGCGCTTTAACAGGTCCGCACTCACCATAGCTAATAATCACGTAGCCTTTATCTTTCATACAGCTTTCAATGTTCTTACGCCGGGCGACAACGGTCTGGAGCGTCTCGCCCGGTTTCGCGGTAGACGGGCTGTAAGACCCATCGTCCAGGTTGGCATTTTTATCGATCCCACAGCTATACAAATCGGCTTTGCGCTGAGCCGTATCGGTGTTGCCGATGGTTGCAGGTTTCTGGAACGTTTGTGCGTAGTTCACAAACTGATAGTCCGTTGAGTCCATATTCCCCACCGCGCAGCCGCTCAAATTAACGATGCACAGCAGCAGAAGCGCCTTGAGCAGGCGCCTTGTGAATAAATACGTCATTAATTGCATTCTCCGTTAGGCGCTTTAAGTGGGCCACATTGATCATACCCTAATGCAACATATCCTTTGCTTTGCATGCAGCGTTTAAGCTTATCGTCTCGCGCGGCAACCTGCTGCAATGTTTCACCGGGTTTAGCGCTACTGCCATTCCATTTGCCGTCATCAAGATTAATATTTCTGTCAACGCCGCAACTATACATATCTTCTTTACGCTGTTGCCTGTCGGTATGCCCGATGCGATCGGCTTTCTGATAAGTTTGCGCATACGGTACGTACTCATAATTTGTTGAGTCCATATCCGCCACGACACAGCCAGAGAGAAGGAAAACGATGGATATCAGAGCAGCTGTTTTCATATTTTCATCTCTCTAGTGGCTATTATTAAAAATAAATTGTAGCAATTCCGGCGAAACCAGTTCGCTCATCGCAAACGGTGTTGCCAGAGGAATTGCGGCAATGGTCCAGGTTTCAGCGGCAACATTGGTTAACGGGCCGCGTCCACGTGTAGTATTGCCTAAATCATCATAGAAGCCGGGGAGCTGTCCGCCGACCAGATCGTGGGTGCCCGCATAGCTTTCCACCAAATCATCAAAGAATCCGCCCGACTTATAGCCGAAGCCTGCCATCAGGCCGCCATCGCCCTGGAACCCGCCGGTGGCACCAAACAGCCCCTCGCCCTCTTTTGACTCCAGCAGAGATTGAAATGTCGGATGAGCATCATCGCCGGTGTACTGCACGCGCCCATCAGGATCTAGTATGAGCTGATGGTTCTCATCGGTCAGACAACGCGTATTGCCGTCGCCGCAAATCGCATCCAGCCCCACGCGGACACCGCCAGCTTTGATACCGTCATAAAGACCGTCGCTGGGACCCGTGACATTATTGATAACGTTTCCTTTTTCATCCAGCACGCCCGGGAACAGCATAGAGTTCTTGATGGTTTCTTCACGCATTTTGGTCGCCGCAAGCGCCAGCGTACCCTGAGTGACTGCGGTATCCGGCGAACCAGCGACGACACCCACCAGCGTTTGCAGGAAGCGACGCTGATACTGTAGCTTGTAGATTTCAGCCAGCGCCTCATCCTGCTTCACTTTGTCGCCGCTTTTCAGCGCCGCCTGCAAGTCTGCCCGCGCTGCCGCCTGCTTATCATCCACGTATGAACTGATCTGCCGGTTCGCATTCTGCTTAAAGTCTTTAGTCACCTTAACCTGAAGATTCAGCTCTTTAAACACCTTGTCTTTATCAAAATTATTTTCGATATAACCTGCGTTGGCGGCGGCGTTTTCTGTGGTGATATCGGTTTTGATCTCTGCCAGAGTTTGATCCACGGTTTTGCCGGTCAGACGCTGCTGGGCATCGGCGTCGTTTATCGTGATATTCGCCGTGTTAATGCCGCTACGGGTAACCGAGCGTTCACTGTCGCTGTCATGACCGATGCCGAAGGACAGATCTTTCTGTAATGAACCATAACCCGTCGCCAGTTGCGTATTACCGTCTTTGTCGGTCACCGTTTTGCTGCTCTGCGCCGTGGCGTGCTCACCCAGCCCCAGGTCGGCGTTCATGCTCATAGAGCCACCCAGCCCGATGCCGGTTCCTTCGTATTCGGAATGGTTGTTGATGTCGCTCCAGGTAAGGGTGCCGGTGCTGAAGCGGTTTTTGCCCGCCTGCTCGGCACTCTCATTTGAGGTGATCAGACCACCCTTCAGGTTAGTCAGATCGTTAATATCAATCTGATAACCGTCGTCACCGGCAAAGATCCCCGACTGTTCGGCGACCGAGGCATAATCGGCATCCACTTTCGATTTGCTGAAATTGCCCGAGGCCGCAAAGCCGTAGCCCACTGTGACCTGACCACCCATATCGGTTTGCTTGCCCTCATATTTCATGGTGTCCTGAAGGCTTTCGATATTCAGATTGTCGGCCACGATATCGACACCTTTACCCAGCACCTGACCACCGCTTAAGGTGGTGTCGCCCCCGCTGATAATCTGCGTCTGGCTGTCCATATCACCGACGTGGCTGTTACGCCAGGAAACCTCGTCGCCGTCACCATAACCTTTGCCTTTGTTCGCGCCCGCCGTTACGCCAAAGGACGCGCCGCCTTCGCCATAGCTGACGGCGATACCGGCGTTCCAGCCGCTGGATTTATTATCCGAACGCTCGTGGCGTTCCTGCTGCGCAGCGACAATATTGACGTCGTTATCGGCCTGAAGCAGCGTGCCTTGTTTACCGCTGACGTCCGAGCCAATAATATTAATATCAGAGCGTTCACCGCCGCGTGCGACCACCACCGCTTTTTGTCCGGCGTTAACCTTGCTGGCCAGCGCGCTGGTGCTGGTGGTGTCCTGGGTGCTGCTCTGCTTGCTTTGCCCGTAGGTCAGAGACACGCTGACGTTCTGCGCCACGCCCTGCGCGCCGTTTTGCATCACGCCCTGGGCACTGTCCATCATCGCATTCGCCGCGCGCGCGCTGTCCCAGCCGGCGTTAGCCGCGGCCAGCATGTTAATGCGATCGTCATTACTTTCACCGACGCGTTTCACCGATGCGGCAGCGGCTTCCAGCGCCTGGATCACCGGTACGTTAACCGCGAGGGTAAAGCCTTTCTGCTCCACCGCATGTTTGTATTGTGAAGCGTAGGTATCCTGCGCGGCTTCGATGGTGACGTTTTTCCCTTCAATTACCACGTTGCCGTTCGGTGAGGAGACTGTGCTGCCGGTCTGACGATAGTTATTGCCCGCCACCAGCACGGTATCGCCCTGTAGACTGCCGACCAGCGAACTCTCGCCGCTCTGCGCCTGGCTGGCCTGTTCAGTCGTCTCTTTGCGTGAACCGACAGTAAAGCCAATACCGCCAGATCCCATCAGGCCGGATTTTTTCTCCTGCTTGAGGTGCGTTTCGTCGTTACGGCCCGCCATACTACTGATGGTGAGATCGTTGCCCGCTTTCATCGCCACATCACCGGTACCGGCAATACTGCTGCCGATCACCCCGATATTATTACCGGCAACCACTTTCACCGTGTCGGCGCTCAGTTCACTGCCCTGCACCGTTTGACGATCGATCGTGTCGCGGGTGGTCGTGGTTTTTTTCGACAGCCAGCTGCTGCTGCCGGTCACTTTATGCCGCTCATCGAGATCAGTCTCGTTGAGCACGCCGCGAATATTAACGTCGTTGCCGGCATTCAGGTTCAGCGCCTGTTGTGAGGTCATCGATGAACCCTCGACATTGATATTTTGCCCGGCGGCAAGCGCAGTATCGCCCTGGGTTTTGATCTGCGTCCCGACGCGATCGACCCGGCCCTGATTCAGGGTATTGTCTTTATCCCATACCAGATTATCGCGGCCCGAGGTGGTAACGGTGCCAAGATTGATATCGCGGGCGGCACCAATCTGCGTCTGTCCGTTTTCCCCGCTATTAATCACCTGCGCGCCGGTCAGATTAACGTCACGACCCGCTTTCAGCGACAGCTTGCCGTCGTCGCCCTGCACGTAGATGCCGGACACGCTATCAATAGTGGTGCGGGAGAAACGGTTCTGACCTGCCGCACTTTCCGCGCTGCGGGTAGTGCTGGTGGCGTTAATATCCCGCCCGGCATTCACCAGCAGGCTGTCGGTGCCCTGCAATACGCCGCCAATATTATTCACATCGGTGCGGGCCGTCAGGCGCGCATCCGCCGCCTGAATTGTCCCCGCCTCGTTAGTAATATTATTGGCGTCCAGTTGCAGCACCCGGCGTCCGGCGATGGTGCCGCGGTTGAACAGGTCGCCATCAAGTTTCATCACCACGTTGTTGCCAGCGATTAATGCTCCGGAACCGCTGATATCGCCCGGTTTTACTTTGGCATACACCTGCGGCATCAGCACCGACTGCATAGAGCCGTCAGGCATTTTTACCTGGGTATTCACCAGCCAGACGATATCGCCGGTCAGCAGCGACATCTGCTGCGGCGTCAGCGCCACGCCAAGCTTGAGCGAATACTGTTTGCCGAACGCCACCCCGGAATCCATCAATGCTTTAAACTGCTCTTCATCGCTGGTATAGCCTTCGAGGTAACGCTGCCCGGTCAGATCGACGATTTGCTCGCGGATCAACCGCTGCTCGTAGTACCCGTCGCCCAGACGTTTAAGTTTGTTGTCCTGATCCTGGCCAAGCGCGTCCTGCATGTAATCACTGCCGAGCCACGCTTTCTCATTAGTAAAGCGCGGATCGGTTTCCACCAGATACTGTTCGCTGGCGGCCGGGTTGATTTTAAACAGACTGTTGTCCGGCAGTTGGGTATTTGGCCCAACAATACGAATACTGTCTTCACCTGGCTTCACGGTAAACTGCTGGCCCGGCGGCGGCGTCACCGGCTCGCCGTCAGAAACGGTTTGCTGCCACGGGGCGTGCACACTGGCATCCACTTTGCCGGTTACTGCCCCGGATTGCGCAATCGCTACGTCGGTACCCTGCGCGGTCAACGGCGCAATCGTCACGTTACTGCCCTCAACGGTACCCTGACTGACGATCTGCCCCGGCTTCAGGGAGATCGACTGGATCACCGTTGGCGGCACATAAGCGGTACGATCGCGACCCTGCTCATCCGATCCTTTGTGACGGATACGGTAATAGTGGGTCACCGTGCCGACATCCGTGGTGTGACGCTCGCCGTTAACCGCATCATTGATGGTTTTCTTGATACCGTCGGTCATCAGGGTTCCGCCGGCAATGACCTGGCTTTTATCATTAAACAGTTCATCGGCGACAATCGTCATATCGCCACCGGCGATAATTTTCGCCGGATCGGTTTCCTTGATGCGTGTCTCTTCAACAGTACGGTTGTAATCATACTGGTTGAAGTTGTCGTTGTTCGCGCCAGTATCGTCCGGGGTATTCAGGTTGCGCAGGCGATCGGCGGAGTTTCCGTCAACGAAAACACCTTCAGTGTTCGCATTCCAGCGGGTCGGTGAACCGCTGTGCTGATATTCGCGGATCTGCTCCTGTGAGACCGTCACCAGCTCGGTAGAAAAACGGTCGTTGACATTGTTGATCTGCCCGGCGGTGATCCACATGCTGCCTGCCGATTCGATGGTCGAGCTGTGATTGTTGATAACACCCACGCGTCCGGCCACGTTACCCTTGTCATCCAGCTGGCCGCCGATCGCCATATCGCCGCCGCTGTAGACCAGGGCGTGATCATAGTTGTTCAGCGTGCCGGTGCCGATATCCACCCGCTCGCGCCCGGCCAGCGTCGCCGCTTTGCCGTCTGCCGCCAGATTATTAAAGGTGACGGTGTTAATGCCGATGGCGTCGCCGTAAATGCGCCCGGTGCCGATATTATTCAGGGTATTGGCATCAATGCGCGTATAGCTACCGTCGATAAGCCCGTAGTTGGTGAGCGTGCCGCTAACATGAAGACGGTTTTCCCCGGCGTTGATTTCGCCGCTTTCCGCATTGCTCAGGCTGCCGCCGTGCAGATCCAGCGTTTTCCCGGCCAGCAGTTTTCCGCTGTTGCTGATGCTGCCCGGCGTGGTCAGGTGCAGGGTATTATTGGCAATCACTGAGCCGCTGTTGTCCAGGGCGCTTTGAGTGTTGAGGTTCAGATCGCCGAGCGAGAGCAGATCGCCGTCGCCGCTGACGCGCTGCGCGCTGATATCCAGCAGCTCACCGGCTTTTGCCACCCCGCCGGTATTCACCAGATCCAGCCCGGCGCCGGTCAGGATCAGGCTACCAGAGGAGGCCAGCGCACCACCAGTGTTGTCCAGCAGGCCGCCATTAGTGATGGCCAGTTTGTCATTCGCCAGCACGGTGCCGCGCTGATTGTTTAGCGTACCGGTGGTGAAGGTGATGGTATTTGCCTCCACGCCCTGATTGCTGCCCTGGGTATTGCGGTTATCGACACTCGCGGCGTTGACCGTCAGGTCTGCCCCGCTGCGGATAAGTCCCGAGACGTTATCAATCGCCCCTTTCGCCGCGTCGAGCAGCAGGTCGCCCACCGACTGAATTTGTCCGCCGCCGTTTTGCAGGCCGCCGCTGCTCAGGGTGGTATCCTGCTCCCCGATGATGCGGCCGCCGCTGCGGTTATCAAGGCTGGTCATTCCGGCATCGAACGCGCCTTTCGCCGCCAGGGTGCCGTTCTGGTTGTTCAGCGCCCCGCTGCTGAGGGTCAGCGCGCCGAGGCTGTTGAGCGTGCCGTCATTATTGGTAAAGGCGTGTCCGGCAGTGTCCAGCGTTACGCTGCCGCCCTGCATCAGGCCGGACGTATTGGTCAGCGTGCCGTCCAGCGCCAGATTCAGCGCATCCGTGGCCACCAGTTCGCCGGCGGTGTTATTCAGGGTGCCGCTGTTAAGCGTGATATCTTTCGCCGAGAGCAGGACGCCGTCGTTGTTCGCCACGCTGTCGGCGGTGAGAGTCATATCGCCGAGGCTGGTGATGCCGCCGGTATCGCCGCTGCGACGGTTGCTGAGGGTGCCGGCCGTCAGGCTGAGCGCGTCGCCGCTCTGGATCAGCCCGCCGTCGTCGTTATTAATATTTTCTCCGCCCAGCGTCAGCACCTGCTGCGCGGCAATCTGGCCTGCGCGGTTGTCCAGCGACTGCACCTGAATATCTGCCGCGTTGCCGCTGACCAGCACCCCGCGCTGGTTAGCCAGGGTGGCGGCATCAAGATCCAGCGCCTTGCCCGCGCCGATTACCCCGCGGGTATTATCAAGCGCGGCGGCGGTATCAAGCGCCATATCGCCGCCGGATTTCAGCGAGCCGTCGACGTTAAGGAGTGTCTCCGCACGGGCGGTCAGCGCCTGCTCCGAACCCAGCTGGCCCTGGCGGTTATCCAGGGTATCGGCGGTGAGGCTGAGACCCCCGCCGCTGACCAGCACGCCCTTGCGGTTATCAATATCGCCCGCCGCGAGGCTCAGCGTGCCGCCGCTGCTGATGCCGCCGGTGGAGCCGCTGTCGCGGTTGGTTAATGCGGCGCCGGGGGTGTCGAGCCAGCTATTGCCTGCCGCCTGGATCAGGCCGGCGGAGTTGTCCAGCCCGCCGCTGTCGATGCGCAGGTCGCCCTGCGAGAACAGCGTGCCGGCGGTATTGGTCAGGGGGCCCCCATGCGTCTGTACGGTGGGGCCGCTAGCAACAATTTCGCCTGACTTATTATCGAGGCTGGCGGCATCCAGCGTCAGCGCGCCTGCGCTTTCCAGACGACCTTTCTGGTTGCTGATATGACCGCCGCTGATAAGATCCGCCTGGCCTGCGGAGGCAGAAATGAGGCCTTCATCGTTACTCAGGGCACCGGCGCTGAGACGCACGTTGCCGCTGGCAGCCAGCGAGCCTTTACTGTTGTCCAGGTCGCCACGGATGTCGGCGCTCAGGCTGCCGTTCTGCGCCGCAATAACGTCTCCCTTGCGGTTATCCAGCGACTGCGCGCGCAGCGTTACGTTACCGTTGGCGGCAATCTGCCCCTCGCGGTTATTCAGTTCACCCGGTAGATCCAGCGACAGATCGCCGCGGCCGGTCTGCACGAGACGGCCTTTCTGGTTAGAGAGGGCATTCGCCTGCACGCTCATCGCGTCGGCATTGATGGTGCCGCCGTCGTTGTTCAGCAATTTACCGCTGCGGGCGGTCAGCTGACGGGAACTGACCAGCGCGCCGGACGTGCTCAGATCGCCGTCTCCGGCATCGAGCATGACGTTATCCGCCTGCGTCTGGCTGCCGCTCAAATCGACACCCTGCCCGCGCGCGCTGAGGTTTCCCCCCGCCAGCGTCTGGCCGTGTGCGGCAAGCTGCCCGTCGGTGCTGAGATCCAGATCGCCCTGCGCACCCAGTTTACCGTCATCCTGCACCCCGGCGGCCAGTATGCCCTGTTTTGAGCCGGTCAGGCTGGCGGCCTGCACGCGGGTGTTATTGCGCGCCACCAGCGAGCCGCGGTTGTTCAGCTCGCCGCCGCTCTGTACGCTGGCGTTATTGCCTGCATATACCGCGCCGCTGTTATCCATACCGCCGGTCACAGCAATGTGCGTATCGCCGCTGGCGCTGATGTTGCCGCTGTTCTCAATGCGGCCGTCGGCGGTTAGCGTGACGTTGCCCGCCTGCGCACCAATATTCCCGGCGTTGCGTACGCCAACCCCGCTTTCAGTGCCGACCATGCGAATTTTACCGGCGTACATCCCGCCGAGGCTGGCAACATCCAGCGCCATCTGCGGTCGCGTGGTCGGGTCGTCGCTGGTTTTAGCGATCTGCTGATGATCCGCATCCACCTGGTTTCGACCGGTAGTCACGTTTAGCTCGTTGGCCCACACCCCGGCGTTCACCTTAACCGAGCGGGCAATAATATCGGTGTAGTCGGCACGTGAACTGTCCAGCCCCTTGCCGTCAATGTGGATTTCACCGCGTTCAACGTTATAGCCGGTGAGCTGCCCGTTGTTCATCTGCGGCTGGCCGGTGGTCAGGGTACCGCGGTTGGCGTTAATAAAGCCGCAGCCGTCGCAGCTGATGCCTGCCGGGTTGGCAATCACCACCTGCGCTTTTTTTCCCGCCACTTCGACATAACCATTAAGGCGGCTCGGATCGCGGGAGTTTACTTCGTTAAGAATAACTCTGGCCTCGCCCTTGCCGAGCCACGGGTTACCCGCCACCATGCCGCCCAGTTGCGTCTGAACGTTTTTATGCGAGTTATTCAGAATAACGCCCTGCTGATTTACATCGAACTGGCCGTATTTATTGTGTGACACACCTGCGGCGGACGGGGTCTGAATATTAACCTGCGGCGTACCGTTGGCGCTGTTGATAATGGTCGGCTGCTGATTTGCCGGTGCGCCGCGGTCGGCCACCACGTTAGCGTGGACCGGCTGTATCACGCCCATCGCCAGCCACAGGCTGAAGCTTAACGCCCCCACTTTACCGATAAGGCTGCTCAGCGTATGTCCGGTGCCGGACCTGCGCGAGGAGGAAGCCCGGCCCGAGCGGGCGATATCCGCTACCACCATCAACATACCGCGCGCTTTGTTGAAGACGATACGATACAGGTTCTTGTTCATGGATATTTCCTTGTTAAGCTTCCGGCAGATCTATCGCCAGCGGGTGCTCGCGTCGCCAGTGTCGTGCGGCTTCACGGCTGACCCGCGTGCCATGAAAATTCATTACCCGTTTTCCGCGCTCCTGGCCCCGGTGCCAGAGCGATCGCGCGCAGCCATCAAGGAAAACCTCTTTTTGCAGCAGGCGATACATCTCGCGGGTATGACCAAACGGCGCGATCCAGTCGCAAAACCACATCCGGTCACCGCTGTCCCAGTCTTCTTCCGGCATATGAATCGATGCGCGGGTGAGAAAGCGGGCTTCTGATTCGGGATTGAGCCACGCCCAGCTTAAAAAGAAGACTGGCCGTTCGTGCCGGGAGACCAGTACATACTGGCCACGTTTGATAATGGGCAGCAGTAGCGTTGGCAGGGCGTGCAGGGGCGCATCGCGGTGCATCGGCGAGTGCATCCACAGCCATACCGTTGCGCCGAGCACTTCGGCTTCACTCACCTGTCCGCCCAGCATCAGCGGGGCTTTAATGTCATACTCGCCAACGCGCATCTGCGGCTCCTTACCAGTCCCAGTTAAGATTAAATCCGAGGGTCAGATCGCTGGTATCAAAGCCATCCGGTTTCGAGAATGGCGTTCCGGCAAACATGTCATAGCCGGTATTAAAGGCGTAGCCACGCAGGCCCGCGACGCCACCCGCCATGTGTTTGCCGACCAGATATTCCGATCCGGCACCGCCCACTTCGCCGTAGTCCGCGCCGAGGTAAAATTCCTGCGACGGCAGCGGCGTGCTCCAGCCGATGTCGTTGCGCACATACCAGCCGTGGCTGGCGTTCAGCGTGCGCTCGCCGTCAAAACCGCGGACTGTCCAGCGGTTGCCGATGGCAAACTGATCCTGCGGCGTGAGCGGCGTATTGCTCATCTGGCGCTGGTACTGCACGTTGTAACGGAAGTTCTGCGTGCCGATTTCAAAGGGCACGTTAAGCTGAGCGTTAAATTGCAGGATTTTACTCAGCGCGGTGGCTTCGTCGAAATACTCTTCAGGGGCCGGCGTTGCGCCGAACCAGCGCGTCCCGCGCTGATAACTCACCCCGGCGTCCAGCGTGGACTGACCGATGTAATGGCGGTGCTGCAAACCAAGACGCCATGCAGAGGTCTGACGGCGCTGAACGTCGATTTCGGTGTCGTCAATATAGCTGCGGGTTTTACGCACCAGCACGTCATAGGTCATGGTGGTTTTCTGCGTGCCGCTGCGGTGCAGGACGCGGCTCAACTGGACATCAAGATTTTTACTTTTGCCGCTGTAGCGATAGTCTTCACTGGCGCCGGCGACGGTCTGGTGATAGTCGTAATCGTTGCCGGTCACCGACAACATCCAGTAGCCGAACGGCACGGAATAGTGACCGGTGTAGTTTTTACTGCCCTTACCGCCCTCACCCTGTAAATCATGAGATGCGGAAAAATAGAGTAAATCACTGAGCGAGAACGGATTATCAAGAGAGAGGGTTAACCCGCCCTGATAGCGCCCGGTGGCTTTGGTACCGGCATCGTCCAGCGACGCCCCAATACGCCACATTTTTTCCTGCTTCCAGCTCACGGCGATGTCGCTTTCACCAGGCTGCTCGCCGGGAACAATCTCCATATCTGCCTTAACGGTGGGCAGACGCTGCAGGTTTTCCAGCCCCTGTTCAATATCACGCAAATCAAGCAGGCTGCCTTCGCGCGGTGGGAAAGCGCTGTAGAGCTGAATGTAACGATCGCTGTCCGGCGTTAGTTTTACATGACGTACATAGCCCGGCACCAGCACCAGGGTTAACACGCCGCTGTTTAAATCCTGCGACGGGGCCAGCACGCGGGTGGTGATATAGCCGTGATCCACCAGCCGGTTTTGCAGGGTGCTCATCAGCAGATTAATGCCCTGTGAGCCGAGGCACTGCCCTTCAGCTTCTTTCCCGAGATGCTGGATTGGCAGCCAGCGCGGCAGTTTTTCTTCGCCGCTCAGCACCACATGCTTGATCGGGAAGCAGGGTGTTTCAGCCGGGTAGTTAATACGACCAAAACCAGAAGATGGCGGCGACAGGCGCACGTCAGGGGTGGGCGGCGTTAATTGCTGCTCCAGCGCACGCTGGCGCTGCTGCTGAATAATGACCTGCTCATCCGCCCCGGCAATGCTGTCGGCGGCGCTGACGACAGGCGTCAGAAGCAGGCCGGTCACGGTGAAAAAAGCGTAGCGTGATGCGATTCGATTACAGGCCATCTGACGTTCCCTGTGATGTAAGGAAATAGTGATTAATGTTAATTTCTGTAAAATTTGAACGCATTATCCACGTCAGGCCATGGGCAACAATTACCAAAATTTATAGGTAGCAAGACGCTTCCTCTGGACTGGGCGCAACCGGATATTTTTATAATAAATATATAAAACAAATAGTTAAATAATTATCCAGGGTATAAAGCCTCCTCTGATGAGCGATTATTTTTTCATCAAAAATAAGATTTTTGCTTAAAAATAAGATTAATCTCAGGGTGACAACCAGGGTTTTATAGGCCACGGGCGATGTATCTGAATGTAATTCACTCCGCTCGATTTGCCTGATTTCGCCCCAGGGCAACGATGAATGTAAAAATCCCGGCTCAGGAGCCGGGATTTCAGATGGTGCAGCGTTCTTTAACGACGCCCGTCACTAGATTTCAATAGAGGGCAATCGGCGGCGGGACCATGAGGCCGGCTGTGAAATGGCTTTTGCCATCGCCGCGCCAATCTCCGCGCAGGCGGTGATCCCCTGAACAAAGGGCCTGTCGTGCATCAGATAAGGCAGTGCGCCAAACGCAATGTGGCCCCGGGCCAGTTCAGGCTCCTGCAACGTATAATCTTCTCCCACATCCGGAATATCATCCCCCGTTTCGAGAAGCTGTTTACGCAACGTCGGAAACGGCAGATCTTTGGTTTTCAGCGCCTGCTGCCCGCGAGCATCAATAAAGACATCAAACGTCCAGCTATTTTCCCCGCTGAAGATCCGGGTCTGATTTTCCCCGACCTGCATGTCGTAATCCTGACCGAGCGCGAGAATGTTAATTAATCCGGCTTCACGCAGCGCCAGCAAACGACGAATTGATTGCGACGGGATCGCCGCGTAATTGTCGATAAAAATCCGCGCCAGGCCCGATGTGAAACGCTGAACATCCTGCTCATTTAGGTGTGGAACGATTTCTTCTATCTGCTCATGCAGGCGCAAAATAGTGTAGCGCCAGGCGACCGTGCGCTTATCGCGCTTGTTGCGTTCCACTTCATTAAGATTGACCTGCGCCCAGCGGAACGGATCGTACTTTTTGCGATCGGCAAACCATGCTGCATTGATGGTATCGGCCGTCAAAGTATTAAGCCCGATACGCTGACTCCAGTACGGATCGGCCTGCTCGAGCTCCTGCACCACCAGCGCAAAAACGCGGTCCAGCAGGCCGTCTGAGCCTGCGGCTATCGCCTGCTCAATAACCTCAGCGGTGGCCACGTTTAGCGGTTCATAGGGAATAGGACAGTAGAAATCGGCCTCCGGCAGAACCCCCGAGCGCGACATCAGGGTAATATTGAGCGCCTGACTGCGGGCATCCCGTCTGAAATGAAGCTGGCCGTCATCAGATTCAAAAAACTCGCCGTGCTGAACAACGACTGCCATCGCCGCATCAATACCGCTTAGCGAGGTGCCCATGATGCCCACATTGCAGGCTCTGATGTTGGCTTCCATCAGCCCTGACCAGGGGCTGGGGAAAAACGTTCGGGTGCAGGTACTGTCATCAGGCCAGACGTGACCGGTGGCGATCACCGCGAGGTCAAAGCGCTCGGCGACAGGTTCATTTTCCACCCATAGCTTCACCCCGGTCTGCGTGGCTTCCAGATCGGTAACCTGACAGGATTCATGGATATTGACCTCGAACCCCTGCTCTCTTGCGCTGGCAACCAGTTGGATAAACTGATCGCGAAAATATTCACCGAGTAAAATGCGCGGCAGAAACTGACGGACATGTAGCGAGTTGCGATCCACGCGATAGCGGGCCAGGTGCGCTTCATCCTGCTCGCGCAGCCAGTCGATATAGGTTGAGAAAATAGGCGGAATTTCAATACTGGCAATATTGGCCAGCATCATTTTTGAATTGTCTTCATTGCTGTAGGGCATTCCTACCCCCGCTTCATCTGACTGTTCATAGACAGTAATAGACAGCGGAACTCTTTTTTTCAGCAGCGAGAAAAACGTATATATGCCCGTCGGCCCTGCGCCCACAATAGCGATCTTTTTCATGAATAATTGTCCGATGTGTTTTCGATCATCTGTATGCAGGAAGTCTGTGCGTGTGTACACACACGGGTTGAAGAGTCATTGGGAAACCCTTCCCTGTAGAATACAGTGTGGTCGAAAACGCTTAATCAGCAACCCTGTGAGAGAAAGATCGGCGGCACGGCGGCAAACAGTCGTTGATACTGACTTGCAGCCTGTTGCCGTTTGCGCATACAAAACAGAGGCTAATGGCCCTCCCGATGATAATGATCCCATGCGGCCTGCATCGCAGCCCCCTGAATCACCGGAAATTTAAGATAAGTGAGTACCGACTCCAGCGCGCTCAGGGTGGTCATTACGCACGCTTTTTGGGCGTTATAGCCCATTGTGCCAATCCGCCAGACTTTACCGTGCAGTGGACCAAACGAGGTCCCAATTTCGATGCCGAAATCGTCGAGCATCAATTGACGCACCCGATCTCCGTCAATGCCCGGCGGAATAAGCACGCCCAGCACGTTGTTCATTTTGTGCCGCACATCACCAAAAATGTCCAGCCCCATCGCCTGGATGCCGTTACACAATGCCTCGCCGTGGAGTTTATGACGCGCAATGCGGGTTTCCAGACCCTCCTGGAGGATCAGCCGGGCGCATTCGCGTGCGCCGAACAGCGCCGTCGTGGCTTCGGTATGATGATTAAGGCGCTCCGGTCCCCAATAATCCATTATCATGCCGAGGTCGAAATAGTTGGAGTAGATCATCTCATCACTGCCATCCTGATGGTTCCGGGTCCGGATGCCCTCTTCAACACATTTACGCTGGCGGATAACCTCTTCCATCCTGGCACTCAGGGTAACAGGCGACGTGCCGGAAGGGCCGCCAAGGCATTTCTGCATTCCCGCCGACACCGCATCGAGCTGCCAGGCATCGGTTTCGAGCGCATTACCTCCCAGCGAGGCCGTCCCATCCGTGTAAAAAAGAACACTGTGCCGGCGGCAAATCTCGCCCAGATCCGCCAGCGGCTGGAGCATGGTCGTGGACGTATCGCCGTGCACCGTTAACAGCAGACGTGGACGAACCTGCTTAATGGCATCTTCTATACGATCCGGGGTAAATACTTCACCCCACGGCACGTCGATGGTATGCACCTGCGCCCGACAGCGACGGGCTATTTCGCACAGCAACTGACCAAAGCGGCCAAACACCGGGACCAGAACCTTATCGCCGGGACGAATCGCAGAAACCAGAATTGCTTCAATTCCGGCGCGCGACGTCCCGTCAATCAGCAGCGTCCAGCGGTTTTGCGTACGAAACACGCTCCGGTACAGGGCCATCACCTCATTCATATAGTGGGTCATCGCCGGATCGTACTGACCAATGAGCTGACCAGACATCGCCCGCAATACGCGTGGATCGGCATTAATTGGCCCCGGTCCCATTAACAGGCGCGGCGGCGGATTGATTTGCGGAAACTGGCTGACGTCCATTTATCATCCTTTATGGCGAAGGGTGGGATTGTGGGCACTATATCGCTAAATGCCTTTTTGAGGTAACAACGATACAGAGTCGCCTGGGCTATCTTTGCAGATCCTTGATTTCGCTAACAACTGGCGTCGCTAAGATCGTATAACCTGTGCGGCAGGAAAGCATGAGTGCGCGATGGAGAATCGTTGATGCTAAAAATGACTGTACTGGTTGAAAATCGCCTCTCGCCGCGCGCCGTGGCCGGAATACGCCCGCGGGCAGGTTTGAGCATTCTGCTGGACGACGGCGACCGTCGGATCCTTTTCGATACCGGGCCTGATGACACGTTTATTCATAACGCCAGGCTGATGCAGGAGCCCCTTTATAATCTGGATGCGGTAATCCTGTCTCACGGTCATTATGACCATTGTGGCGGCACGGGCGGGCTTCATGCAGGAACCCGAATTGTCTGTCATCCCAGGATTGTGCAGGAGAGGTATGCGTGCATCAGGCTTCCTGCCAGGGCCATACCGCTCAGGAAACTGTCTCTGCCGCTTGATTTCAGCCGACTTGACCTGGTCGCTGATAAAAATCCCCGGCAGCTGGGGACGCGTTTTGTCTGGACAGGGGAAATTCCGGTAAAACAACCGGTGGTGTATGGCCTGACTGATGTGAATGCCGGTACACCCGATTATATCTGCGATGAGGGCGCACTCATCTGGCGATCGTCTCGTGGTCTGGTCATCATTACCGGCTGCGGGCACCGCGGTCTGGAGAATATCGTTCGTCACTGTATTACTATTACCCAGGAAACCCGGTTATATGCGCTTATTGGCGGCTTTCACCTTCGTGCGGCCTCGCCGTTAAAACTCATCAACCTCAGGAGATACTTGAATAATCTGAATCCTGAAATAATCATGGGATGTCACTGCACGGGACCGTGGGGAAGATTATGGCTCAGGGATAAATACGCGCTTTCCTGCGGCGATGTCTTTACCTTTGACGACTCGCGTGCGTCGGAATGAACGCAGCACCGGCGCTACCCACCAGCATAGCCAATGTTAAAATAGTGCAGGAATCTCTCCGATCGAAATTCGGAAAAAAATTCAGACATGATGACTTTATCGAGATTGTACTGCCGGGTCAGTCTTCCCGCCTCAAGCGCAGCAAGTTTCCTCTCACCCGTTTTCTTTTCCAGCTGATAGCAGTAACCCAGCACCATACCGCGTATGTAGTCATTGCAAAATTTAGCGGGGACCGCAGCCGGACAGGGGCCAGCCAGGTTGTACCCGTTCATCAGACCTTTTCCAAAATGATTGTTCATCATACCTACCCATTCGTTATATAAATTATTATATAACGCTTCACAGCGTTTTTAAACACCTCTCTAGGGTTACGGTCTGCTGTAGGGAGAAGCAGCGATGCGATGCGCCATCAATACATTCGCGCTATGTCACCGGACAAAAGCAAAAAGGGGTTACCTTTCGGTAACCCCTTTTCTTATTTGGCGGAAGCGTAGAGATTCGAACTCTAGAACCCTTTCGGGTCGCCGGTTTTCAAGACCGGTGCCTTCAACCGCTCGGCCACGCTTCCTGTTGAGGCGCAATATAAACATCTCGGTGCATCGTGTAAAGCACTAATCTGTTCGTTTGCCTTAAAAATCACCAAAATGTTGTTAATCGCCTGAAATAACAGCACATTGGCTAGATAATCAGCAGTAATGCTCCCTGATACGCTTAATGTTTTTTGATGTAGAGATCTTTAGTGAACAACCGGCCCTGGTTGTCCGGCGCAAAACCGCCCACCCACGGCTTCACCAGATACGTACGCACATAGTGATAGACCGGAATAGCCGGAACATCCTGGCCCAGAATATCTTCGGCCTGCTGATAATAGTCGCCGCGTGCTTTCAAGTCCGTGGCCTTCGCAGCATTGACCAGCGCCTCGTCATACGCTGGATTGCTGTACTTACTGGTGTTCTCGCTATCGTGGGTACGGAAAGTATTCAGGAAGGTGGTAGCATCATCATAATCGGCAATCCATGCGTAGCGCACTACATCAAAGCTGCCGGTATGCATCGCGTCCAGCATGGTTTTCCACTCCTGGTTCTGGAGTTTGACCTCGACGCCAAGATTTTTCTTCCACATTGAGCTGGCGGCAATCGCGATGCGTTGATGACTCTCCATCGTGTTATAGAGCAAGCTGAAGGTTAACGGATGATCGGGTCCAAATCCGGCTGCTGCCAGCAGTTTTTTAGCTTCATCAAGACGCTTTTCGCGCGGCCAGTGAGCATATTCCGGCCCCTGTAACGTTACACCGCCAATCTCCGGCTGGCTTATAACCCATGCCGGGCGCTGCCCCTGCCCCAGCACTTTGTCCGCAATAATATCTTTATCAAGAGCCATGTTCAGCGCCCGACGTACGCGCGGATCGTTAAACGGCGCTTTCTGGGTATTAAACTGGTAATAATAGGTGGCTAACTGCGGCGAGACGTGAACCTGATCGCCGAGGGTCTTTTTCAGCTGGGCAAACTGGTTTAACGGTATGGTGGAAGTGATATCAATTTCGCCCGCGCGATAGCGATTGACGTCAGCAGTCTGCGATGAGAGCGGCAGATAAGTGACTTTATTGACGATCGTTTTTTTATCGTCCCAGTAGCGTGGGTTACGCTGCGCCACAATGCGTTCATTAACAATCCATTCTGAAAGGGTATACGCGCCGCTGCCGATAAAATGTTCGGGTTTCGACCATTTGTCGCCAAAACGATTAATCAGCACTTTATCAACCGGCACCATCGAAGGATGCGCCAGCATGGCAAGAAATGATGCATTAGGCTGGGTTAGCGTGACTTCAAGCGTGGTGTCATTTATGGCTTTCACGCCCAGCGTGTCCGGCGACTGTTTCCCCTGCGCGATTTCAGCGGCATTCACAATATGCATATTGCCGGGGTAGCTACCATAGGGTGACAGGGTTGCCGGGGAAACCAGTCTTCGCCAGCTATATACGAAATCGTGAGCGGTGATCGCTGTCCCGTCTGACCATGTAATGCCAGGACGTAAATGAAAGGTCCAGACGGTATTGTCTTTATTGTCCCAGCGTTCGGCGAGATGCGGTGCAATGGAGCCATCATCTTTGACCCCCACCAGCCCGTCGAACATATCGCTAATAAGGTTAAATTCGACGTCACTTTCTACTTTATGCGGGTCAAGAGAGGCAGGCTCGCTGCCGTTATTTCTGACGATCTCCTGTTGTGCCGCAAGTTCAACGCCCGGGGGCACACTGGCGGCAACTACGCTGCCGCTGAGGGCCAACAGACTTGTCGCAAGTATCGTATAGTGGAATGTTTTATTGCTTATTGGATTCATTTCCTTTGCCTCATCAAATGGATACAACTGACACGCTCTCTCCACTCTTATCGGCTGTTTGCAGGCGGCGCAACTGTTTTAAGTGACCTATAAGATATTGATCTCATCCGCCGCAGAGATCGTTAATTGATGCTGCTTCTGGCTTATTTCCTGCTATTTTATTCTGCCGCGGAAAAAACACGTGAGTAAAGATGGGTAAAACCGATATGCCGTCAGGCTTTGATTTTCTATTATCTTTGCTAATTACATCTGTCATAAGAGAGTGACTCATGGATCGTTTTATTACTACCTCACGCGAGCATTCATCGCTGTTGAGTACCCACAAAGTATTGCGTAATACCTATTTTCTGTTGAGCCTGACGCTGGCATTTTCTGCCATCACCGCTACGGCCAGCACGGTACTGAATCTGCCATCGCCGGGGCTTATCCTGACGCTGGTCGGTATGTACGGCTTAATGTTTCTGACCTATAAGCTGGCGAATAAGCCTTCTGGTATCCTGGCGGCTTTCGCCTTTACCGGTTTCCTTGGCTATATTCTCGGTCCTATCCTTAATGCCTACCTTTCCGCCGGTATGGGCGATGTGATTGGTATGGCGCTGGGCGGTACAGCACTGGTGTTCTTCTGCTGTTCTGCATATGTGCTGACCACCCGTAAAGATATGTCCTTCCTCGGCGGTATGCTGATGGCAGGTATCGTGGTGGTTTTGGTGGGAATGGTCGCCAATATCTTCCTGCAGCTTCCGGCTCTGCATCTGGCAATTAGCGCCGTATTTATTCTGATCTCCTCCGGGGCTATCCTGTATGAGACCAGCAATATTATTCGCGGCGGTGAAACGAACTACATCCGTGCAACCGTCAGCCTGTATGTGTCGCTGTATAACATCTTTATCAGCTTGCTGAGCATTCTGGGCTTCGCCAGCCGCGATTAACCGGTCATCAGCTGTACTCCAGGCCCCGCTTATGCGGGGCTTTGTTTTTTGCTACACTGCCGCCAGTTTACTGACGTTGTGAAAAATTATGCTGAACTTTGCAGGCCGTGAAATTGAAACCGATAGCGATGGCTATCTGAAAGATACCCAGCAGTGGAGTGAAGAACTCGCTGAAGCAATTGCTGAACACGAAGGTATTACGCTTTGTGCAGAACACTGGGAAGTGGTGCGATTTGTCCGCGCATTTTATCTTGAATTTAATACCTCACCGGCGATTCGGATGCTGGTAAAAGCGATGGCGAACACCTTCGGTGAAGAAAAAGGTAACAGTCGCTATCTCTATCGCCTGTTTCCGAAAGGCCCGGCTAAGCAGGCAACAAAAATTGCTGGCCTGCCTAAACCGGTGAAGTGCATTTAATAGCGGATGGTGAAGCGCGTCCATGCCGGATCGCCCTGAGAAGGTTCGGTGAGAACCTTCTCCACGCTGGCGCTACGCGGCCCTCCCGCTTTCAGCCACTGAAGTAGCTGTTCGACAGGCTCGCTTTCGCCGCAGGCCACCACTTCGACACTGCCATCATCCAGATTACGCGCATAGCCGGTTAATCCCAGTTTCTGCGCTTCATGCTGAGTGGTATAGCGGAATCCGACGCCCTGCACTCTGCCGTAGACCCAGCATTTTATGCAGCGAGCCGATTTTTCATCAGACATAGAAACCTCACCGTTTTCAAACCTTAGCTTCAGTTTAACAGCAGATGCCGTGGTGTAGGATAGCGAAAAGGGTTTCTCTTAACGCGTTGCATTTCCTCTGTGAACTCGGGAAAATGCGCCCCATTCCTCTCTTTGACAGAAAAGTGAACTATGAGTGTACGTTTAGTATTAGCAAAAGGGCGTGAGAAATCACTGCTGCGCCGCCATCCGTGGATTTTCTCCGGTGCGGTATCCCGCATGGAAGGAAAAGCAAGTCAGGGTGAAACCATTGATATCGTTGATCATCAGGGTAAATGGCTGGCACGGGGCGCGTATTCCCCCGATTCGCAGATCCGCGCCCGCGTCTGGACTTTCGATCCGCAGGAGTCAGTGGACATCGACTTTTTTATTCGTCGTCTGCAACGCGCGCAAACCTGGCGTGACTGGCTGGCAAAGCGCGACGGTCTGAATGCATGGCGACTGATTGCCGGTGAATCTGACGGCCTGCCCGGCGTAACCATTGACCGCTTTGGCGATTTTCTGGTGTTGCAACTGCTGAGTGCCGGGGCAGAATATCAGCGCGCGCCGCTGATCTCCGCTCTCCAGACTCTGTGGCCGGAATGCGCGATTTACGATCGCAGCGATGTAGCAGTGCGTAAAAAGGAAGGACTGGAATTGACTCAGGGACCGGTTACCGGCGAACAACCGCCCGCCCTGCTCCCTATCCAGGAACACGGTATGCAACTGCTGGTGGATATCAAAGCGGGTCATAAAACCGGCTATTATCTCGATCAGCGCGACAGCCGTCTGGCAACGCGTCGCTATGTAGAAGATGCGCGCGTTCTGAACTGTTTTTCCTATACCGGGGGGTTTGCGGTATCCGCATTGATGGGTGGCTGTCGTCAGGTTATCAGCGTTGATACCTCTCAGGAAGCGCTGGACGTGGCCAAACAGAACGTTGAGTTAAACCAGCTCGACCTCAGTAAAGCCGAGTTTGTGCGCGATGACGTATTCAAACTGCTGCGTAAATACCGTGATAACGGCGAAAAATTTGACGTCATCGTCATGGACCCGCCGAAATTTGTCGAAAATAAAAGCCAGTTACAGGGTGCCTGCCGCGGCTACAAAGATATCAATATGCTGGCGATCCAGCTGCTTAATCCCGGCGGCGTGCTGCTGACCTTCTCCTGTTCTGGACTGATGACCACCGATTTATTCCAGAAAATTGTTGCCGATGCCGCTATAGATGCCGGACGTGATATACAATTTATAGAGCAGTTCCGTCAGGCCGCCGATCACCCGGTGATCGCAACCTATCCGGAAGGACTCTATCTAAAAGGGTTTGCCTGTCGCATCATGTAACTTGAAAAATGGGAAAGTAACCTTACATAGACTGTAGCGATATTTTTCCTCAGGAGGTGACAATGATTGCCAGCAAATACGGCATTGGTCAGCAGGTACGCCACAACCTGCTGGGTTATCTGGGCGTTATCGTGGATGTGGATGCCGAATATTCCCTCGACGAACCTGCTCCGGAGGAACTTGAGGTGACTGACGAATTACGTGCCGCGCCCTGGTACCATGTTGTGATGGAAGATGACAGCGGACAACCTGTTCATACCTATCTTGCTGAAGCACAGCTTAGCGGCGAGATGCTTAAAGAGCATCCCGAACAACCGTCTATGGACGAACTGGCCCGGACAATCCGTCGCCAGCTCCAGGCGCCCAGACTTTGTCACTAACCAGTACGACGTAATCTGTTAAAAAGCCCGTCGGGAAACCGACGGGCTTTTATTTTATTTCGCCAGTCCCAGGCGGGGGATCTCAATGGCCGGGCAGCGGTCCATAACCACGTTTAACCCGGCATCACTCGCCAGCACTGCCGCCTGTTCATTAATGACGCCAAGCTGCAACCATAGTGTTTTTGCGCCTACAGCAATAGCCTCCTGCGCCACGCCCCACGCGGCTTCTGAATTGCGAAATACATCGACCATATCAATGGCCTCCGGCACATCAGCCAGAGAGGCGTAGCCCTGCTGACCCAGCAGCGTTTTGCCTGCCACTTTGGGCGACACCGGAATAACGTGATATCCCTGGTCCAGCAGATATTTCATGACCCGATAGCTGGGACGTTCAGGTTTATCGCTCGCGCCGACCAGCGCGATAGTACGTGTTGATGTCAGAATGCCTGCAATATCGTGCTCTTTCATCTTTTCCTCCGGGCAGTTTCAGCCAGTGTACGATAATCCTGGCAGAGCCACCACCAAACCCACCAGCGGGCGATGTCTGAAAATCGCCGTCATTGCATAATTCACATTTTTTGACGCTATCATTTGCAGGCGCAGCGACTTTCAGTACTCTGTAAGCAAACTACTTCAGGGATATTTATCATGGAACTTACAACACGCTCGCTTCCACCGCGCAAACATATCGCGCTGGTAGCGCACGATCACTGCAAATCAATGCTGATGAAATGGGTGGAGCGTCATCAGCCTTTGCTTTCACAACATATTTTGTATGCCACCGGCACGACGGGAAACCTTATTCAGCGGGCAACCGGACTTGAGGTTAATGCGATGCTGAGCGGCCCAATGGGCGGCGATCAGCAGGTTGGCGCGCTGATTTCTGAGGGCAAAATTGACGTACTGATTTTTCTCTGGGATCCGCTAAATGCCGTGCCGCATGACCCGGATGTTAAAGCGCTGCTGCGTCTGGCAACGGTATGGAATATTCCGGTTGCCACCAATGTTTCGACCGCCGATTTTATTATTCAGTCGCCGCAGTTTAGTGACAGCATTGATATTCTAATCCCGGATTATCAACGCTATCTTGCAGAACGCCTGAAATAAGGCTGGCTCAGGGTTTGCACGCGACCGGTACATCAAGCTGTTTTAGCGTTTCGACAAAACGGGATGGCCGGTCCTGATCAAATAATAGCCAAACCCGCTGTCGCGCCCGGGTGATTGCCACGTACAGCAGACGTCTCTCCTCTGCATCCGGGAAATCTTCCGGCTGCGGAAGTAGCGCCTGTTCCATAATCGACTCGCGCGCTGGCGCAGGAAACCCCTCCAGCCCTTCCTGAAGCCCCAAAACGATCGCGTAATCAGCCTGCTGTCCTTTACTGGCATGGATGGTCATAAAAGCCAGGTTCAAATTTGGCCACCGCGTTTTGGCTTTTTCCAGCACGGCCGGTTTCAGATAGTGATAACGCGCCAGCAGCAGGATCTGCTCTTCGGGCCGGACATAGCCGCTGAGCTTATCCAGTAGCGCATCCAGATGTTGCCCGGCGATAAGAGTAACCGCTTTTTTGTCACCGGCTTGCAGACTGTTAAGCGGCTTTTTAAGCTGGTGCGGGTTTTGCTGAATAAACCGGTTGGCAATTTCACCAATCCGCCCGTTAAAGCGGTAGGTGGTATCCAGCGCGCAGCGTTCGCCTTCGCCAAAATAATCGTTGAACGCCGTGGTCAAGGACATCTGCGCCCCGCTAAACCGGTAGATAGCCTGCCAGTCATCCCCGACGGCAAAGAGAGTGGTTTGCGAATTTTGTTTACGCAGGGCGGCCAGCAGTGCGGCTCGTTGCGGTGAGATATCCTGAAACTCATCGACCAGAATGTGCTTCCACGGGCTGACAAAACGCCCTTTCTCCAGCACATTAATGGCCTGGTGAATTAATCCTGAAAAATCCACCGCATTCTCCGCTTTCAGCGCCGTCTTCCACGCCTTCAGCAAGGGAGACATAAGCTTAATACGCCGACTAAAGAGATCACGTACCTCCTCAGGTGCAGAGCTAATCATCTCTGCCTGTGCACCGCCGTGCATACGCATCAGGCTCACCCAGCGATCAAGGCGGCTTCCCATCCGTCGCAGCAGGCTTCTGTCATCCCAGAAATTGCCTTCCGGTAGACTCCAGCCCATTTCATCTTCCAGCCACTGTCGCCAGCCTTTGGCCTGCGCTTTTTTTTCCTGACACTGTTGTTGCCACACGTCGGTAAACAGTTTCTGACGGGCGGTGGCATCATTTTCCAGCACGCTGACCGCGGGCACTTTTTTACTGCTCTGGCGAATAATATGCAGCGCCAGAGAATGGAAAGTGCGGGCAGAAATATCATCCGTCTGCAATCGCTCGCGGATACGCTCGTCCATCTCCTCCGCTGCTTTACGACCAAATGCCAGCAGGAGAATTTGATCGGCGGCCGCCTCGCCGCGCTCAATCAACCAGCCGGCGCGGGCCACCAGCACGGACGTTTTACCGCTGCCCGCGCCGGCCAGGACCAGCAAGGAGGGTTCACCGTTGACCACCGCCCGCGCCTGTGCGGGATTCAGCGGAGAGCTTTCAACCTGCGCGAAAAAGTCAGCATACTGTTTAAGCATTGCTTTAGTGAAAACCTGATTATGCGCCTGTCTGGATCGCTCGCTGTCTTTTAACCACGCCTGGCACTGTTGCCACGCATCGCGACAGTTTTCAAAGCTTTCAAGCCGATAAACAGGGAGCGGCAGAGCCTCAAGGGCGTGGCGGATATGGATCTGAAGCCCCTGCGTCTGTTGACGCGTTAACCACTTGCCATCATCGCTGCGGCGGGCAATCTCATCAAGCTGCTGGTTTAACACCTGCGCGGCAATCTCACTCATTTGTGCGCTCCAGGCGTCCCACAAAGAAATAAGATGAGCATGAAAGCGCTGCGTTTCGCTCCACTCCGTACCGTGCAGGCGCACCACTTTATTTTCCGGTAGCATAAATTCCAGTTCACCCCACACCAGGCCCCGCTTGCAGGTAACGGAAACTAACTGATTGAAAGGGATAATATATTCGTGACGCTCTCCGGACACCTTAACCCCGGCGTGCAACATCTCCGCCCGGTCATAAGGATGCTGCGCCATGCGTTTACCCAGCGATGTGGCTTTTAGTTCCATGCGACGTTCAACCCTGACAATACCTGTTATCACCCAGTTTAACCGTCAGATACCAGGTGCTCCAGCCAAAAAAACGGTACAATCACCGGGAATGATTATTCCCCTGATTTTATTGAGGCTGTATGCGCACTGTTTTGAATATCCTCAACTTTGTTTTGGGAAGCGTTCAGTCGACCCTCTGCTGGCCTGCAACCTCATTTTTAGTACAGGATCGTTAACGCTATGCTAAGCCCTCTGATCCGTCGCTGTCTCGGTAACAGCGTCTGGCTTTACAACGTCAGAATTTTCATCGCCCTGTGCGGGACCGTCTCAGTGCCGTGGTGGTTAGGCGAGGTAAAACTCACCATCCCGCTCACGCTGGGCGTGGTGGCTGCGGCACTGGCCGACCTGGACGATCGGCTTACCGGTCGCCTGCGTAATCTTGCCATTACGCTGGTGAGTTTTTTTATCGCCTCGGCATCGGTCGAATTGTTATTCGACTGGCCGTGGCTATTTGCCATCGGGTTAACTATTTCAACCAGCAGCTTTATCCTGTTAGGTGGACTGGGCCCGCGCTATGCGACCATCGCCTTTGGCGCATTGCTCATCGCTATCTATACCATGCTTGGTACATCGCTCTATGAGCACTGGTATCAGCAACCGCTTCTGCTGCTGGCGGGAGCGGTATGGTACAACTTGCTCACGTTAAGCGGGCACCTGATTTTTCCTATCCGCCCGCTACAGGATAATCTTGCCCGCAGTTATGAGCAGCTTGCACACTATCTTGAGTTAAAGTCGAGGCTGTTCGATCCCGATATTGAAGAAGACAGCCAGGCACCCATGTACGATCTGGCGCTGGCAAACGGACAGCTGGTGACGACCTTAAACCAGACTAAAGCTTCACTTCTGACGCGTCTGCGCGGCGATCGTGGGCAACGCGGGACGCGGCAGACGCTGCACTACTATTTTGTTGCACAAGATATTCATGAACGTGCCAGCTCCTCTCATATTCAGTATCAAACCCTGCGCGACAGCTTTCGTTATAGCGATGTGATGTTCCGTTTTCAGCGTCTGCTCTCAATGCAGGCCCAGGCCTGTCAACACCTTGCCCAGGCCATTCGTCTGCGCACGCCCTGGCAACACGATCCGCGTTTTGAAAAGGTATTTATCCACCTTGATGCGGCACTCGATCGGGTGCGGGCTTCAGGCGTACCGGATGAGCAAGTTAAAGCGCTGGGATTTTTGCTCAATAATTTGCGAGCCATAGATGCACAGCTGGCGACGATTGAGTCCGGTCAGCCGCAGGGGCAACACAGCGAGACTGAAAATCTGCTGGCCGACGACAGTCTGCACGGTTTTAGCGATATACGTACACGACTTGCGCGTAACTTTACGCCAGAATCTGCCCTGTTCCGCCATGCGGTACGTATGTCGCTGGTACTGTGCGGGGGATACGCGTTGATCCAGTTTACCGGTATGCACCACGGTTACTGGATACTGCTCACCAGTCTGTTCGTTTGCCAGCCTAACTATAATGCCACCCGTCATCGGCTGGCACTGCGCGTTATTGGTACTCTGGTGGGTGTGGCAATCGGATTACCGGTTCTGTTCTTTGTGCCGTCAATTGAAGGACAACTGGTGCTTATCGTTGTGACAGGCGTGCTGTTCTTCGCCTTCCGCAACGTGCAGTATGCCCATGCGACCATGTTTATTACACTGCTGGTACTGTTGTGTTTTAACCTGCTCGGTGAAGGATTTGAAGTGGCCCTGCCGCGCATTATAGATACGCTTATCGGCTGCGCTATTGCCTGGGCGGCAGTAAGCTTTATCTGGCCCGACTGGCGGTTTCGCAACCTTCCACGCGTCCTGGATCAGGCAATTAACGCCAACTGTCGCTATCTCGACGCTATCCTCGAGCAGTATCACCAGGGCCGGGACAACCGTCTTGCCTACCGCATCGCGCGCAGAGATGCCTATAACCGTAACGCTGAACTGGCTTCGGTGGTTTCGAACATGTCGACGGAGCCTAACACTTCGGCTGAGATGCGGGAGAGTGCGTTTCGCCTGCTGTGCCTGAACCATACCTTTACCAGCTATATCTCAGCGCTGGGCGCGCACCGTGAAAAGTTAAACAATGAAAACGTGCTGGCGCTACTGGATGATGCAGTGTGTTATGTCGATGATGCCTTTCATCACGCTCCTGACGATGCGCCACGTGTCCGCCAGGCGCTGGACGAACTCAGCGAACGTATTCATCATCTTGAGCCATACACCCAAAGCAGCGAGCCGCTGGTTCTGCAGCAAATCGGGCTGCTCATCGCAATGTTGCCGGAAATTAGCCATCTGCAGCAGCAGGTTACACCGCCTTCGGCATAGTCGCGTCGCCCTCCTGCATAACATGCAGCAGGAGGGCGGAGGCCGCTATCTCACTACCTCATATCGGGGTGCTGGTAAACAATTATGCCATTCCGTCAACTGTTGCCGTCTTTGTGGCGACAGCCTGGCTTCATGCATTCCGGCAATGGCCCCTTCAAGCGCATAAAGAAGCCTGACAGAAAGCGACGTTTTCTTTTCCCTGATTTTAAGCCATGCCAGTTCCGCTCCCAGGGCGCGTAACTCCTCCTGAGTGCCGATCCCTGCCTCCATCAACAATATTTCAAGGTGGAACGTGATATTCGGCAGATCTTTTAGCCTCTTAACCCTCCCGCGCCGGGCTTTTTCGAGGCGTGCTGCCTGAAGAGAAAATGAGCTGAGATGCAAAAGGGTTTGCCGGTCGCTCCACAGCGTTTCATCGACCCGGTAATAGTTCAGTAATACAGGGCGGCCTCTTTTGTGCAGCGTCAGTAGTGGCGTGGGATGATTTACACGATAGGGTGCGCTTTGTTCACATACACGTAGATATAAATCCCCTTCCGCTACCATGGCAAACACCGTGTCATCTATCGCCAGACTGTATCCACCAAAGAGCGCCCGGTAGTGAACCGGTCCAAGCGGAGAGAGATATTCTTGCGACTGATAAATCCGTTTGTATGAGATATTGCTCATGATTAATCCTTATAAATCATGTATATAAAATATATATATTACTAACGGATCCGCTAATCAGGAAAATAGGCAACTTCGTGCCTGACAGCAACATGAATTTTGCAATCGGTCAAAATGGCGTTCAAATTTGCGAGTTGCTTTCAGAAAATGAGGTTGATCTTTATACGCAGCAGAGTTACTGTATATATATACAGTAACCATCAGGGCTGGATTAATTATGTACACTTCACGTCATGCAAATCGCACACCGTCTTCATTTTCGAAAACCTCTACTGCAAGTGTCTATTCTGCAACGGAGCAGTGCTCTACGGGTTTGATAAGCGAAATTGTCTATCGGGAAGACCAGCCCATGATGACGCAACTCTTGTTGTTGCCGCTGCTACAGCAGTTAGGCCAACAGTCGCGCTGGCAGCTCTGGCTCACGCCACAGCAAAAACTCAGCCGGGAATGGGTTCAATCAGCCGGGCTTCCGTTAACGAAATTGATGCAAATTAGCCAGATGCCACCGTGCAATACACTGGCCGCTATGATTCGTGCATTACGCACCGGAAACTACAGCGTGGTAATTGGCTGGTTGTCGGAAGAATTGACCCCCGAAGAGTATTCTCTTCTGGCAAAGGCGGCAGAGGAAGGTCATGCAATGGGGTTTATTATGCGTCCCATTCAGGGGGACAATCGTAGCGGCAGACATTCTGATGCGCTAAAAATTCACTCAAATTTGTATCATTAGTCGCAATTAAGATTTTTCCTGGTAAATATTTTAAACTTTCGGCAACCTTTTTATTGTACTGGCAAATTTAGCGTCAATGCTTGTCTGGTGCGGTCTCAGGCGGCATGGACCGACGAAAAATGACACACGAATGTTTCACAATGTGTCCGACAGCCTTTTTTTTTCATATGCCTGACAGAGTTCACACTTGTAAGTTTCCAACTACGTTGTAGACTTTACATCGCCAGGGGTGCTCGTCTTAAGCCGTTAATAACGGCGGCGTATTCAACAAGTCGCGCCCCCGGTGAAGGATTTAACCGTGAGTTTCTTTGAATATTCATGGCGATTTTGGATGATAACGAGGCGCAAAAAATGAAAAAGACAGCTATCGCGATTGCAGTGGCACTGGTTGGCTTCGCTACCGTAGCGCAGGCCGCTCCGAAAGACGAAACCTGGTACACTGGTGCTAAACTGGGCTGGTCCCAGTATCATGACACCGGGTTTATCCCGAATGACGGCCCAACCCGTGATGACCAGCTTGGCGCTGGTGCGTTCGGTGGCTACCAGGTTAACCCGTACGTTGGTTTCGAACTGGGTTACGACTGGTTAGGCCGTATGGCTTATAAAGGCGGCAATGTAAACGGTGCTTTCAAAGCACAGGGCATTCAGCTGACCACCAAACTGAGCTACCCAGTAGCTGACGATCTGGACGTTTATACTCGTCTGGGTGGTATGGTATGGCGTGCAGATGCTAAAGCTCAGTCTCGCGTAAGCGGCGACACCTTCAAAGATCACGATACTGGCGTTTCTCCGGTATTCGCTGGTGGTGTTGAGTGGGCTGTTACTCGTGATGTTGCTACCCGTCTGGAATACCAGTGGACCAACAACATTGGCGACGCTAACACCGTTGGTACTCGTCCGGACAACGGCCTGCTGAGCTTAGGTGTTTCCTACCGCTTTGGTCAGCAGGAAGACGCGGCACCGGTAGTTGCACCGGCTCCGGCTCCGGCTCCAGAAGTACAGACCAAACACTTTACCCTGAAGTCTGACGTACTGTTCAACTTCAACAAAGCTACCCTGAAGCCGGAAGGCCAGCAGGCGCTGGATCAGATGTACTCTCAGCTGAGCAACCTGGATCCGAAAGACGGTTCTGTTGTGGTTCTGGGCTTCACCGACCGTATCGGTTCTGACGCTTACAACCAGGGCCTGTCCGAGAAACGTGCTCAGTCTGTTGTTGACTACCTGATCTCTAAAGGTATCCCGGCTAACAAAATCTCCGCACGTGGTATGGGCGAATCTAACCCAGTTACCGGCAACACCTGTGACAACGTGAAAGCACGCGCTGCACTGATCGATTGCCTGGCACCGGATCGTCGCGTTGAGATCGAAGTTAAAGGTATCAAAGACGTTGTAACTCAGCCGCAGGCTTAAGTTTATCGTCTAATAAAAAACCCCGCGATGCGGGGTTTTTTTATGTCTTCAGATTGAGTAAACGTTATTCTTTGCCCAACATCGCCTTCAGGTCGCTTTTCAGGCTGCTCATGCGCGTTGCATATTTCTCTTTGTTTTCGGCATCCTCGATCAGCTGAACAATGGTTTCGGACAGGGTTTTTCCGCGTCGTTGAGCCAGTCCCGCCAGACGCTGCCAGACAGCAAACTCCAGATCGATAGATTTTTTACGCGTATGCTGATGTTCAGCATTAAAATGCCGTTTACGCCGGGCACGGATAGTCTGCTTCATGCGGTTCAACAACGCCGGATTGATGTGCTGCTCAATCCAGGCAGTAACCTGAACCGGTTCATTTTCGAGTTTTAGCAGTGCGTCGACAGCCTCTCTGGCCGCGCTGGTTTCGATGTAGCGGGTGATCAGCTCCCCCTCCCGGTGCTTTTTCACCAGGTACTTCCACTTCCAGCCGCTCTCAAGGTTTTCGAGTTGTTGATATTTCATCGCGATCTCAATGTGACCGTGTAACTCATTCAGGATAACAGTTTTTTTGCATTGTGCTGAGCACAAATCGCAGACCGTAATCAAAATGCGTTTTCCCAGACGTTGGTTATCTATTATCCGTGTGCTCATCTGTCTCATGCGGTATAATCTCGCGCTTTGAATCTGACTAAAAAATATCGACTTTGACCATAAATAAACTTGCCTGGCGCGATCTTACACCTGATACCGAAAGCTATCAGACCGTGTTCGCACTGCCAGATTTCGCATCTGAAGACGATACGCTGTTAAGCGGCACTCAGGACCGTCTGCTCTATGCGTTTGAGCAGTTGCTTCGTCCGCTGTCGGTATCTCCCTTTATGCTGGTGAAAGCACCAGAAGAAACAGAATATCTGCATCTGCTGACGACTACCGCTCAGGCGCTCTATCCTACATCAGAGCAATTGACCGGCGTTCGCTATCAGATTGAGCGCCAACATATTACTCTGCAACCAGCGCAATCCTTGCAGGATAACTTTGCCAGCACTGGCCAAATCATTTGTGCCGACTGGGTTGAAGCCGAACAGCTTTTTGGCTGTGTTCGCCAGTTTAATGGCGAAGTCACTCTGCATCCGGGCCTGGTACATCAGGCAAACGGTGGCGTGCTGATTGTCTCTCTTCGCACCCTTCTGGCTCAGCCGCTGCTGTGGATGCGGCTGAAAATGATTGTCGCCCTCCAGCGCTTTGACTGGGTTGCCTTTGATGAATCGCGCCCGCTGCCGGTTAGCGTCCCGTCAATGCCGCTCTCATTAAAGGTTATCCTGATTGGCGAGCGTGATTCGCTGGCTGATTTCCAGGAAATGGAGCCGGAGATTGCCGCCAACGCTATTTACAGCGAGTTTGAAGATAACTTTCAGGTTGCCGATGCGGAAGATATGCAGCAGTGGTGCGGATGGGTCCACCAGGTTGCTGGCTACTATCAGCTACCGATGCCGGGCGCAGATGCATGGCCGTTTTTTGTCCGTGAAGCCGTCAGATACACTGGCGATCGCGACACGCTACCGCTCTGCCCGTTATGGATAGCGCGTCAGCTTCGCGAGGCTGCGGCATTTACCGGGGAAACCACCTTTAACGCTGAGCAGCTTCAGGCGATGCTGTCCCAGCGTGAATGGCGTGAAGGCTTCCTTGCCGAACGAATTCAGGATGAGATCCTGCTTGAGCAGGTGTTGATTGAAACCGAGGGTGGACAAGTTGGACAGATCAACGCCCTGTCGGTGATCGAATTTCCGGGACATCCTCGCGCCTTTGGTGAACCTTCACGTATTAGCTGCGTGGTGCATGTGGGTGATGGCGAGTTTACCGATATCGAGCGTAAAGCAGACCTGGGCGGTAACATCCATGCCAAAGGCATGATGATCATGCAGGCGTTTTTGATGACCGAGCTTGAACTCGATCAGCAAATTCCCTTCTCTGCCTCGCTGACATTTGAACAATCTTATAGCGAGGTTGACGGCGACAGCGCCTCGCTGGCCGAGCTTTGCGCGCTGATTAGCGCCCTGGCTAACGCGCCCATTAATCAAAGTCTGGCGATTACCGGCTCGGTCGATCAGTTTGGTCGTGTTCAGCCAGTCGGCGGACTCAATGAAAAAATCGAAGGCTTCTTTACGATTTGCCAGCAGCGCGGTCTGACGGGACATCAGGGCGTGATTATCCCTGCGGCTAATGTGCGTCATTTGAGTCTCGCCCAGTCGGTGTTAGACGCCGTTGAAGCAGAACAATTTTTCATTTGGGCAATTGATGATGTGACTGATGCCCTGCCTCTTCTGACTCAGATCCCATGGGACGATGAAGGGCAGACTTCACTCTTACAAACTATTCAGGAACGGATAGCACAGGCTAATCAGCCGGACGTACGTCATCGCTATCCCTGGCCGTTACGCTGGCTCAATGGTTCAGGTTCCAACTGATCGGACTTGTTCAGCGTACACGTGTTAGCTATCCTGCGTGCTTCACTAAAATAAGGCTTACTGAGAACATGGTAGATAAACGCGAATCCTATACTAAAGAAGACCTCCTGGCCTCTGGTCGCGGTGAACTATTTGGCGCTAAAGGCCCGCAGTTACCTGCACCTCAAATGCTGATGATGGACCGTGTCGTAAAAATGACAGAAAAAGGTGGCCACTATCACAAAGGCTATGTGGAAGCAGAGCTGGATATCAATCCGGATCTGTGGTTCTTCGGCTGTCACTTTATTGGCGATCCGGTGATGCCAGGATGCCTGGGTCTCGACGCAATGTGGCAGCTGGTAGGGTTCTATCTCGGCTGGCTCGGCGGTGAAGGTAAAGGCCGCGCGCTGGGTGTGGGCGAAGTGAAATTTACCGGTCAGATCCTGCCTACTGCGAAAAAAGTTACCTACCGTATTCACTTCAAACGTGTCATTAACCGTCGTCTGGTAATGGGTCTGGCAGATGGTGAAGTGCTGGTTGACGGGCATCTGATTTATGAGGCAAAAGATCTGAAAGTGGGCCTGTTCCAGGATACGACTGCTTTCTAACATGTTGTCAGGCGAAACCTCCGCGCGGCGGAGGTTTCTCTTCTAAAGAGACAGAATCAGGCTGCCATTACGGCCCTGTCCTCCATGGCCTCTCGCCAGCCTCCAAGCCAGTACGATCTCTGATTCAGCGCCTGATAGGGGCAAAGTTCTTTTGAGCGTCCGGCAATACCTGCCTGATACCCTCTTTGATGTGCCCGTTCCAGGCGATCTCGTTTTTGTCTCTTCATGCCTCGTTTCCCTCATCGTTTGGTCTGGTGGAAAAGAAAACAGTGATTACAAAACGCGCAACCACAGGTAACGAATACCGCGAAAAAAGCTGAGCGTCAATGCGCAAATTTCATACCGATGTCATAATTGTGAAGTAAGCAGAGTTTCATTTGTATGAAATTTGTGAGCCATCGCGGGTAACGGCCTGATGATAAAAACAAAAAAAACCGTATCGCCAGCGTGCACGATACGGCTTTATGATGATTAATTTTACTTATGGCAAGCGTTTAATCTCGCTGGCAATCGCCAGCGCTTCCTGATCCCAGGCTTTCGCCAGCATTTTCACCATCTCATCATATCCATCTTTCTGCTGCGCCAGTTCAATATGGAACGGTCGCTTGATTATCTGATCTTTATGGTTGAGCAGCCATTCACCGCTGACAATAACGTGACCATCATAGCGTCCCTGGAAGCCAGTCACCGTCACGTTCAGCGTATCCTGCTCACTGCCCAATGGCTGAGAGGCGACAACCCAGCCCGGAAGCTGATTGCTCAGGTTTGCTACCAGCGTAGTACGCAGTTGTTGATCCAGCGGGCTGGCCCACAGATTACTGTTAGCAATCACGTACTGCACATCCGTAGTCTGGTAAACCACGCCGTTTCCGGCGAGGTAGTCCGGTACGTTAACCTGCTCTACCCACAATAACCGGTTGCCCTGGCTGGCAACGCTTTGCGTTAACAGCTGCGATGAGGGCAGTTGATACCAGGTTTTGCTCTCTTCACTGCTGCTGCACGCGGTTAATGCCAGTGCCATCATAACCATCAGCCACTTTTTCATTGTTTTGCCCTCTTCGGCTCAGGATCTTTTTTGCTTTTCGCTTCAAAGACCAGCGCATTGCTTTTATCGTTCAGCGTTTTCAGTACTGGTTGCAGCTCACGTAATACCTGATCCAGACGCTGCATGTCGCCGACCATTTTGTTATAGGCTGCAGAGCCTGGCTGGAAGCCCTGCATACTTCGATTCAGCTCACGCAGCGTTTTCTGCATATCCGCCGGAAGCTCCTGAGCTGACTGGCTGGCGGTCAGCTTGTTGAGATTATCCAGCGTCGTTTGCAGGCGGCGCAGCGTCTGCTGGCTTTCCGTCAGCGTATTGGTGGCCTGCTGAAGCATTGGGTTAAGCGGCAGGTTATTAATCTTATCCAGGGTATCCATCAGACGCTGCTGGATCTGCGCCAGTCCACCGCTTTCGGTTGGGATAACCTTAAAGCCGCCGAATTCACGTATGCCCGTTACCGGCGTGGCTTTTGGATAAAAATCCATATCCACGTACAGCGCACCGGTCACCAGGTTACCGGTTTTAAGCGAGCCACGCAGACCGCGTTTCAGCAGATCTTCCAGATGTCCTGCAACATTCGGATCTTCACCTAATTGCTTAGCCAGACGTTCAGGTTCGATGCGGATCAGGACCGGAATACGGTAATCGGTATTCAGTGCCTGACGCAGACCCGGAACAAAGAATGGCACCTCACCCACGGTTCCCAGACGAATACCGCGGAATTCAACCGGCGCGCCGGGTTGCAGGCCACGGATTGAGTCTTTAAAGAACATCAGGTAGTCGATGTGATCGGTATACAAAGATTCCTGAATATTTTTCTGGCTGTCATACAGATTAAATTCACTTTTTTCCGCTACCGGCTGGCCCAGATCCAGTCCGTCAGGGACGTCAAAACTTACGCCGCCGCTAAACAGCGTCGTCAGCGACCCCATTTCGACGCGCATACCTGATGAGTTGAGATCGACGGCGATCCCACTGTCTTTCCAGAAGCGCACATTACTGGTGACCAGGCGGTCATTCGGCGCATTGATAAACAGTTGATAGCTGATAGCGCGCTTTTGCGGATCGAAAGTGCTGGTCTCAACCGATCCAACCCGATAACCGCGGAACAGAACCGGATCGCCGGGACTGAGCTGGCCGGCTTTTTTACTGTCGAGGATCACGCGAATGCCTTTGGCATCCGGCGGCGCAAGTGGAGGAGAATCAAGCAATTCATAGCGCTCGGGCTCAGTGCCTTTTTTGCCCGGCTGTAGCTCAATATACGCGCCAGAAAGCAGCGTTCCAAGGCCGCTGATGCCTTCCCTGTCGACCTGCGGTTTCACCACCCAGAATACGGAGTCCTCATGCAGCAGTTTTTCCATGCCGGCATTAAGACGAGCCTTAACCTCAACATGCGTGAGATCGTCAGTAAGGATAGCGCTTTCAACCACGCCAACGTTCACGCTGCGGCTTTTAATGGTGGTTTTACCGCCTTCAATACCCTCAGCGTTGGTGGTGATGAGCGTGACGACCGGCCCCTGATGGCTGTAATGATAAAACAGGATCCATGCGCCAATCAGCGCGGTGACGATAGGAAATATCCACACCGGGGACCAGTTCTTCACCTTTGTAACCTGGGCCTCGCCCTTTTTCGTTTCCATGTTATAACGATTCCTCATGGCTGCTTTCCGGCTCGCGATCCCAGGATAAACGCGGATCGAAGATCATTGCCGAGAACATGGTCATTATCACCACCAGCGCAAACATGAGCGCGCCCATAGCAGGATAAATATTCATAAGTCCCCCCATGCGCACCAGCGCAGAGAGGACCGCGATAACAAATACATCAATCATCGACCAGCGGCCAACGAACTCTACCACTTCGTAAATCAGGTGCATTCTTTCACGATCGCGCTGACCGTGGCCTTTGGCATCCCAGCAGAGCCAGGCAATAGCAATCATCTTTAACGTCGGTACCATAATACTGGCTATAAAAATGACCCCCGCTACCGGATACGAGCCTTCACTCCACAGCAGGACCACGCCGGCGAGAATGGTCGAAGGCATTTTATCGCCCAGCAGATCGGTTATCATAATCGGCAGGATATTGGCCGGCAGATAGAGCAGAATCGAGGTAACCAGAAGCGCCATCGTCCATTGCAGACTATTTTTACGCCGTACGTGCCCATGAGAGTGGCAACGCGGACACACTTTTTGGTCGGCAGGCAAAATCGCCGTGCAGCAGGTACACGAGCGCAGGCCCTGACGTATTCCCGTAGTGCCCGGCTGCAAAGGCTGTGCTACCGACGGCATGGGTTCGATATCATCCCATAGCCAGCGGCGATCTACGCACTGAAAAGCCCGCAGTTGCACAATACAAAACAGGCACCACGGAATAAAACTGCTGCCCACGCCAATATCGCCGTAGGCCATCAGTTTAACAAAGCTCACCAGAACGCCGGCGAGAAAAATTTCCGCCATCCCCCAGTTTTTAAGCTGAAACAGCACCCGGGCCAGCATGCGCCTGAGGGTTTCCGGAATGTCTGCCCGATTGACCAGCAGGAGGATAGTGAACAGGCAAAACGCCGGGACCAGCTGGACGAAGACGATAAAAAAGGTGCCCAGACTGGCGTAATTTTCAGCGAACATGACGCGTGGGATCGCCAGCAGCGTCACTTCACTTTTGACACCCGCCACGTTCATATTGACGAAAGGGAACAAGTTTGACAGCAAGAGCATAAACAGCGCCACCAGCGCATAGGCTGTCGGGCGCTGTCGCGGCGCAAACCATTCAGTCGTCAGGGTCGTATCGCAACGTGGGCACGTCGCTTTATGACCGTGCGCCAGCGGCGGTAGGGCCACCAGCAAATCACACTGCGGACACAAAATATGTCGCGCAGCATGATGGCTATCACACATACACGCTCCTCGGGTTATGCGCCGTTTTTGAGCGCTTCCAGATATTCCCAACGCTCAAATGCTTCTTCGAGAGCCAGCTCAGCTGCGGCCATGTCGGCCAGCACTTTCTGCGTGCGATCGTGCGGCTGGTTGAAGAACGTGGCGTCAGCAACCTGCGCCTGAAGTGATTCAAGATTGCTCTCCAGCGTTTCCAGCTTCTGCGGTAGCTGTTCAAGTTCACGCTGTAGGTTATAGCTTAATTTACCGCCACTGCGCTTAACATTTTCCGCTTTTGCCGCGACGGGTTCCGGCGTTTTATTGCTGGCAACCCCTTTTTGCGCCTGAGATTGCGCCTGCTGCCCGCGCGCATCGTGATATCCGCCGACGTAACAGCCAATCTTGCCGTTACCTTCGAAGATCCAGCATTCTGTGACGGTGTTATCAACAAACTGACGATCGTGACTTACCAGTAATACGGTGCCCTGATAACCGTCGATCAACTCTTCCAGCAGCTCCAGCGTTTCGACATCAAGGTCGTTGGTCGGTTCGTCGAGGATCAATAAATTACTTGGCTTGAGGAACAACCGTGCCAGCAGCAGACGGTTACGTTCACCGCCGGACAGGGCCCGCACCGGCGTCATCGCCCGCTTCGGATGGAACAGGAAGTCCTGCAGATAGCCGAGAACGTGGCGCGGCTTACCGTTGACCATGACCTCCTGTTTACCTTCTGCCAGATTGTCCATTACCGTTTTATCAGGATCCAGCTCTGCACGATGCTGGTCAAAGTAGGCAACTTCGAGTTTAGTGCCGACGTGTACCCGCCCGCTGTCGGCCTTAAGCTGACCGAGCATCAGTTTTAACAGCGTGGTTTTACCACAGCCGTTAGGACCAATTAAGGCAATTTTGTCGCTGCGCTGTACCTGGGAGGAGAAATCCCGTACCAGCACTTTGCCATCAACCTGGTAGTTTGCATTCTCAATTTCGAAGACGATTTTCCCTGAGCGGGTGGCCTCTTCAACCTGCATCTTCGCGCTGCCCATCACTTCACGACGCGCGCTGCGCTCGTTGCGCATGGCTTTAAGGGCGCGTACGCGGCCTTCATTACGCGTACGACGCGCTTTAATGCCCTGACGGATCCATACCTCTTCCAGCGCCAGCTTGCGGTCAAACTCCGCATTCTGTAACTCTTCAACGCGCAGCGCTTCTTCTTTTTCCAGCAGGTACTGATCGTAGTTGCCCGGATACGTCACCAGCTTGCCACGGTCCAAATCGACAATACGGGTCGCCATATTGCGAATAAATGAACGGTCGTGCGAAATAAAGATAATCGTACCGTTAAACGTTTTGAGGAATCCTTCCAGCCAGTCGATAGTTTCGATATCCAGGTGGTTAGTCGGCTCGTCAAGCAGCAGAACGCGCGGCCCGCTGACCAGCGCCCGACCTAAAGCGGCTTTACGCAGCCAGCCGCCGGAAAGAGAAGCCAGCTCGGTATCAGCCTCCAGTCCTAACTGAGCCAGCACCTCATTAATACGATTTTCCAGCTGCCACAACCCGTGATGATCCAGCAGATCCTGCACTTTTGCCAGCTCTTGCAGGTTCTTATCGCTCGGATCGGTCATCACCAGATGAGAAATATCATGATAGCGCTTAAGATAAACCGCCTGCTCTTCGATACCTTCAGAAACGAAATCGTACACGCTGCCTTGTACGTTGCGCGGGGGATCCTGCTGCAGGCGAGCGATGATCAGATCCTGTTCATAGACAATGCGACCGTCGTCCAGCCCCTGTTCACGATTAAGAATTTTCATGAGCGTCGACTTGCCGGCGCCGTTACGGCCTACCAGACAAACGCGTTCGTTATCTTCGATATGCAGTTCTGCGTTATCCAGCAGCGGCGAGTCGCTAAATGACAGCCATGCACCGTGCATACTGATTAATGACATTTATTTTTCCTTTCAGGCTGCAGTGATCAGCCAGCAGTTATGTATCTGACGGTTGCGGGCAAAATCCTGCGACAGCGTTTTTTGGGTGATCTCGTGTGCTTTCAGCCCCAGTTCAGCCAGTCCGTCGTTATCCATGCGGAAACCGCGCTTGTTGTTGGAGAACATGATCGTGCCGCCTTTGCGCAGCAGGCGTTTAAGATCGCGCATCAGACGCAGATGATCGCGCTGCACATCAAACGTTTCTTCCATTCGTTTAGAGTTGGAGAAGGTAGGCGGATCGATAAAGATCAGATCAAATTGCTCGTCAGTTTCGGCCAGCCATCCCAGTACATCGGCCTGCATCAGACGATGCTGACGTCCGGTCAGGCCGTTTAGTCGCAGATTCCGCTCGGCCCATTCGAGATAGGTACGTGACATATCAACCGTTGTGGTCGAGCGTGCGCCGCCAAGACCTGCGTGAACGCTGGCGCTGCCGGTATAGGAGAACAGGTTCAGGAAATCTTTACCCTTACTCATCTGACCCAGCATCCGGCGGGCAATACGGTGATCGAGGAACAGGCCGGTATCAAGATAATCGGTGAGGTTGACCCAAAGCCGGGCGTTGTATTCACCAACCTCAATGAAATCACCCTTCTCGCTCAGTTTTTGATACTGATTTTTGCCCTTCTGCCGCTCACGGGTTTTAAGGACCAGCTTGTTCGGAGCCATCTCCAGCACCGAGAGGGTCGCCGCGATAATATCAAACAGACGCTGACGCGCTTTATGTTCATCGATGGTTTTCGGTGCCGCATACTCCTGAATGACGATCCACTCGCCGTAGCGATCGACCGCCACGTTATATTCCGGCAGATCGGCATCATACAGGCGATAGCATTCAATCCCTTCCTGACGCGCCCACTTCTCCAGTTTCTTGACGTTTTTACGCAGGCGGTTAGCATAATCTTCTGCCACCGTCGCCGGTTTGCTGTCACTCGTTGTTTCGGCAAGGTGATAATTTTTCTGCACGCAGTCCAGCGGGCCGTTTTTGGCTTTGAACTGACGGTCAGCGCGCAGTTGTAGACAGTTAAGCAGATCCGGGGAAGCGCTGAACATAGACAGGTTCCAGCCGCCAAACTGGTTTTTCATGCAGCGACCCAGCAGGCTGTGCAGCGCAATGAGTGCCGGTTCGCTTTCCAGACGCTCGCCGTAAGGCGGGTTGCTGATCACCGTGCCGTAAGGCCCTTTTGGCAGCGGATTAGTGAGCTGGGCGACATCTTTTACGTCAAAGGAGATCAGTTCGCCTACCCCTGCGCGACGGGCGTTGCTGCGCGCTCGCTCGATCACCCGGCCATCAACGTCCGAGCCATAAAATTGTGAACCATAATCGGCAAGCCCCTGACGAGCGCGGGTTTGCGCCTCGGCTTTGACCTCTTGCCATAACGCATCATCATGCTGTGCCCAGCCGCCAAAGCCCCAGTGTCCGCGATGCAGTCCCGGTGCACGATCGGTTGCCAGCATCGCCGCTTCGATTAATAAGGTGCCGGAGCCGCACATCGGGTCCAGCAGTGGTGTTCCCGGCTGCCAGCCTGAGCGCATAACGATAGCCGCCGCGAGGTTTTCTTTAATTGGCGCAATGCCGGTACGATCGCGATAGCCGCGCAAGTGCAGACCTTCTCCGCTTAGATCGAGAGAAATATGGGCCGTTTCTTTATTCAGCCAGACGTTGATGCGCAAATCCGGTAATTCACGGTCGACGTTTGGGCGCGGCAAATTTTTGCGCGTGAAGGCATCAACGATGGCATCTTTCACTTTCAGCGCCCCGTACTGGCTGTTACGGATACTGTCATTAAGCCCGCTAAAATGAACCGCGAAAGTGGCATCCGGGTTGAACATTTCGGTCCACGGAATGGTTTGTACGCCAAGATAGAGGTCGAGATCGCTGTAAACGCTGCATTCTCCGAGCGGCATCATGATGCGCGACGCCAGACGACTCCACATCAGGCTTTGATATAAGAGCCGCGCGTCCCCCTCAAAGTGGACACCACCCTGAACCACCTGGCAATTTACCGCACCAAGTCCTTCGAGTTCAGTTTTTAACAGCTCTTCCAGCCCACGGGCCGTACTGGCAAACAGAGAATTCATATCGTCACTTTTACTCTAATAAAATTGCTGCGCATTATAGCCAATCTCAACGCTATGTCATAAAGTTGAGGGCTTATTTTCATGTATTTAAGGGACAGGTTGTGGCCACGTTATCCAGACTTTTCATTCATCCGGTTAAATCCATGCGTGGTATTGGCCTGACACATGCCTTTGCGGATATCAGCGGCATGGCATTTGACCGAAACTTTATGATCGCTGAGCCTGATGGCACCTTCATTACTGCCCGTCAATTTCCACAAATGGTTCGCTTCACTCCTGCGCCCCTGCATGACGGGCTTCATCTTACCGCACCAGACGGCAGTAGCGCCCAGGTTCGCTTCGCTGATTTTTCGACGCAGGGCCAACCAACTGAAGTATGGGGAAATCATTTTACCGCACTCGTCGCTCCCGGGGAAATTAACCGCTGGCTTTCGACGTTCTTTGGCCGCGATGTGCAGTTACGCTGGACAGGCGCGCAACCAACGCGGCGCGTAGCGCGCTTTGACGATGTGCCGCTTTCCTTTGCCGACGGCTTTCCGTTCCTGCTGACCAGCGAAGCCTCGCTACGTGATGTTCAGAGCCGCTGCCGCGCCGGAGTAAAAATGGAGCAATTTCGCCCTAACCTGGTGGTGGCGGGAACTCAACCGTGGGAAGAAGATACCTGGAAAACCATTCGTATTGGCGACGTGGTTTTCGATATCGTCAAGCCCTGTAGTCGCTGTGTGCTGACCACGGTCAGCCCGGAACGCGGTCACAAACACCCTTCCGGCGAGCCGCTGGCAACATTACAAACGTTTCGTACCGCAGACAATGGCGACGTCGACTTTGGACAAAATTTGATTGCCCGTAATAGCGGAGTCATCCGCGCAGGTGATGAAATAACCGTTCTTGCCACCGGTCCTGCCAGATCCTATGGTGCAGGCGAGGCGTACGAAAATATCACGCCTCAACAGCAGGCTGATGCGACGGTAGCGATTGACTGGCAGGGGCAAACGTTTAGCGGCAATAATCAGCAAATCTTGCTGGAGCAGCTTGAACAACAGGGGATTCGCATCCCTTACTCATGTCGCGCCGGGCTGTGCGGGCGCTGTCGTATTCAGCTGGTAGAGGGAGAAGTGAACGAATTACGGAAAGGGGCCGTCGCGCAGGACGGAACCATCCTGTGCTGCAGCTGCGTGCCTAAAACGTCAATCCGCCTGAAAAATTAAACGGCGTGCTCCAGATAGCTGGCCACGCAGTCGATTTGGCGGAGTCTGTCGTTCATAACTTTAATGGCGTCTCCCAGCTGCATGGCGCGCCCGGCAATCATTACGCCGGGTTGAGCAACCAGGCACAGCGCAGCGTTATCGCCAGCTTCAACCACCAGTAAATTTACCTGCTCTCGCGAGTCGCTAAGCCATACGCAGGCGGCATCGCCCATGGCTGGCGTCCAGCGTGAGGAATGGGAGGTAAAGTGCCAGCTCTTCGGCATTTGCGGTTTCAGGAAACGAATGGCGACCAGAGCGTTAAGTACCAGTTCAGCCCGGTGCTCTTTGGTGAGGTGGAGATCGCGACATTTCTCTTCGAATGAAAAATACAGTGCAGCATCATCAACACAAAAGCCGGAGGATTCGAAAGCATCTGGCGTAAGCATCCGTCGGGAAAAGCGAGAACGAAAAAGCATACCGTTCGCTAAGTCGAGCATCATGCGATCGTGCTCATCATCGAAATACCAGCGCCAGTTATCGTCAGGTTTAATACGCATCAGGTTCCTGTCCCCTTCAGATTTACATTTCGGCATTGTCCTTTGCCGCTTCGTTTGTTGCCTCAATAATAAAAGACCAGAACGTTCAAATAAGCAACAAGAGGGGGGAATATAAAACAACCAGGGCTGAAAATAAAGCCCTGGCAGGTCACAAAACGTAAGATTAAAGGTGAGAAATGATGTCTTTAATCAGCGGAGGGCCTTTAAAGATAAATCCGGAGTAGATTTGTACCAGAGACGCACCTGCCGCCATTTTCTCGCGGGCAGCCATTACTGAATCAATACCGCCAACACCAATAATAGGTAATTGTCCTTTTAATTCAGCCGCCAGCATACGAATAATTTCAGTACTCTTTAACTGTAATGGCCGGCCGCTTAACCCGCCGCTTTCATCACAATTTCTCATGCCCTGAACGAGAGAGCGATCCAGGGTGGTATTAGTGGCAATAACGCCGTCAATATTATGGCGAAGCAGACTATCTGCGACCTGAATCAGTTCTTCCGCAGTCAAATCTGGGGCAATTTTCACCGCTACCGGAACATATTTGTGGTGCCTGGCCTGAAGATCGTTTTGCTTATTTTTTATCGCTGTTAATAAATCATCCAGCGCTTCACCGTATTGCAGCGTGCGCAGGCCAGGCGTATTTGGAGAAGAAATATTAATCGCAATATAACCGGCATAGGCATAGACTTTTTCCATACAAATCAGATAGTCATCCTTGCCATTTTCAACTGGCGTATCTTTATTTTTGCCGATATTAATCCCCAGCACGCCATCAAAATGGGCTTTTTTAACGTTCTCAACCAGATTATCGACGCCGAGATTATTAAAGCCCATACGGTTAATCAGGCCTTCAGCCTCGACGAGACGAAAGATACGCGGCTTGTCGTTGCCAGGCTGAGGACGCGGCGTGACCGTGCCGATTTCTATCGATCCGAAGCCCATGGCCCCCAGCGCATCAATACATTCACCATTTTTATCCAGTCCGGCAGCGAGGCCAAGAGGATTTTTAAAGGTTAGCCCCATACAGGTTACCGGCTTGTGCGGCACCTTTTGACGTACCAGCGCTTCGAACGGTGTACCCGACAGGCGGCGTAATTGCTGAAAGGTAAATTCATGGGCGCGCTCTGGATCGAGCTGGAAAAGGGCTTTACGAACGAAGGGGTAGTACATGAACTCTCCTGGATTCCCGGTGTGCAAACCGGGGGCGTATTATGGGTGATAACCTGACGAAAGGGAATTGACCTGCGGCAAAAAATGACCGTTTATACGCAAACGTTTTCTTTTCTCCGTTTCGGTTATGCATTTTTTGATAATTTATCGCCGGATAAATCATTTAATGAAATAAAGCGCGTCTGCCACACTCCTTTTTCACTGTTCCCCATGCTGATGAAAAAGCGTGTATCGTTATCAGGAGTAATCATGCGCATTGTTACCCTCGCCGGCAGTCCCCGCTTCCCGTCACGCTCAAGCGCCCTGCTGGAATATGTTCGCGAAAAGCTCTCGGCCGTCAACGTAGAAGTCTGTCACTGGCATTTGCAAAATTTTGAACCTGAAGATCTGCTTTATGCACGTTTTGACAGCCCCGCGTTACACGCGTTTAACGAGCAGTTGGCCAGTGCCGATGGCCTGATAGTGGCTACGCCGGTTTACAAAGCGGCCTATTCCGGCGCCCTGAAAACACTACTCGATTTATTGCCCGAGCGGGCGCTGGAAGGGAAAGTGGTGCTGCCGCTGGCGACCGGAGGCACCGTTGCCCATATGCTGGCGGTGGATTACGCGCTAAAACCGGTACTGAGCGCGCTGAAAGCGCAGGAGATTTTACACGGCGTTTTTGCAGATGATACGCAGGTTCTTGATTATGAACATAAACCGCGTTTCTCCTCTCTCCTGCAAAGCCGTCTTGATAATTCGCTGGATACCTTCTGGCAGGCATTGCACCGTCGGGAGAGTCGTGTTCCTGCATTTGCCCCACCGGGCGTGGTGCATCTCTAAGCCCGACGTAACATACTGCTTTTTCATCCTCCGTTCAGACGTAAAAAAACCGGGCAACGCGAAGGTTGCCCGGCCTGCATGACTTAGAATAATCAGGCCAGCGCTTTGGCGATTTTTTCGTACAAGTCGCCGGACAGATTAGGCAGATTTTTCAGCTGTTCCAGTGCGGATCGCATCAGCGCCTGACGTTTTTCATCATAACGTTTCAGGCGGATTAGCGGTTCAATCAGACGAGAAGCAACCTGCGGATTACGGCTGTTTAGCTCGGTAAGCATTTCAACCATAAACGCGTAGCCGCTACCATCTTCTGCATGAAACGCGCCCGGGTTGCTGCTGGCAAAAGCGCCAATCAGCGAACGGATGCGGTTCGGATTACTGAGCGTGAACGAACGGTGGTTCAGTAAACCACGCACCGTCTCCAGCACGTTATCTGCCGGACTTGTGGATTGCAGTACGAACCACTTATCCATCACCAGACCATCCTGATGCCACTTGTCATCATATTCCTGCATAAGTGCATCACGGCACGGCAGCTGTGCGGCAACCGCGGCGGAAAGGGCTGCCAGCGCATCGGTCATGTTATCGGCATGATGGTATTGCTGGCTGACCAGTTTGACCGCCAGCGTTTGGTCGCCAAATGCCAGATAGCGCAGGCAGATGTTACGCAGCGCACGATGGCCAATATCCGCATGCTCGACACGATAGGTTTCCAGTTTATGCGCGTAATAAACCGCCAGGAACTCATCGGCCAGCTCGGTGGCCAGAGTACGCGTTAGCGCTTCCCGCACCGCAACAATCGCCACCGGATCGATGATATCGAACAGTTCAGCAATTTCAGTGGTGGATGGTAAGGTCAGGATTTCTGCGGCCAGCGCGGGATCAATATGCTCATCCAGTAAAATGCCGCGGAAAGCGTCGACCACGTGAACCGAAACTGACAGCGGCTGTCCCTGCTGATAGCGAGCAACATTCAGCTTGATCCAGATAGCCAGCAGGCTCTGGGCCGCATCCCAGCGGGAGAAATCATTACGCGCATGACGCATCAGGAATGTCAGTTGCTGATCGCTCCATTTGTACTCCAGTTTTACTGGCGCAGAAAATTCGCGCAGCAGTGACGGCATGGGTGGAGTATCAATATTATCAAAGATAAAGCTTTGCTCGGCTTCAGTTACATTCAGTACGTGATGGACCGGATGCCCGTCTTTTTGCAGCGCAATCACCTTCCCTTCGCTGTCATACAGTTCAATATCAAACGGAATGTGCAGCGGCGCTTTCTCTGGCTGCTCAGCGGTTGGCGGTGTACGCTGGCTGATGGTCAACGTGTATCGGCTGTTTTCAGCATCATAGTCATCACGAACGGTGACAATCGGCGTACCTGACTGGCTATACCAGCGGCGGAAATGAGATAAATCAACGTTGGAGGCATCTTCCATCGCCTGCACGAAGTCGTCGCAGGTGGCTGCGCTGCCATCGTGACGCTCGAAATACAGCTGCATACCTTTCTGGAAGTTTTCCTCCCCGAGCAGCGTATGCAGCATACGAATCACTTCCGCCCCTTTCTCGTATACGGTCAGGGTATAAAAGTTATTCATTTCAATCACCTGATCCGGACGGATCGGGTGCGCCATCGGGCTGGCATCTTCGGCAAATTGTAAACCGCGCATAGTGCGTACGTTATTGATACGATTTACCGCCCGTGAGCCAAGATCAGAACTGAATTCCTGATCGCGGAATACCGTCAACCCTTCTTTCAGGCTGAGCTGGAACCAGTCGCGGCAGGTAACGCGGTTACCGGTCCAGTTATGAAAATATTCATGACCGATGACGCGCTCAATATCCAGATAGTCTTTGTCCGTCGCGGTATCAGTACGCGCCAGCACATATTTGGAGTTAAAAACGTTCAGTCCTTTGTTTTCCATCGCGCCCATATTGAAGAAATCGACGGCGACGATCATATAAATATCCAGATCGTATTCCAGTGAGAAACGATCTTCATCCCACTTCATTGAGTTCTTCAGCGACGTCATCGCCCACGGCGCGCGGTCAAGGTTGCCGCGATCGACAAAAAGCTCCAGCGCAACTTCACGGCCAGAGCGCGTGGTATAGGTATCGCGCAGAACGTCGAAATCACCGGCTACCAGCGCAAACAGGTAGCACGGTTTCGGGAACGGGTCCTGCCACTGTACCCAATGTCGCCCATTCTCCAGCTCGCCCTGGTCAATACGATTCCCGTTGGAAAGCAGATACGGATAGAGGGTTTTATCCGCAATAAGCGTGGTGGTAAAGCGCGCCAGCACGTCCGGACGGTCAAGATACCAGGTAATGTGGCGGAAACCCTCGGCTTCGCACTGGGTACATAGAGCATCGCCCGACTGATAGAGCCCTTCAAGGGCCGTATTCGCAGAAGGGCTAATTTCATTCACAATACGCAGAGTAAAATGTTCCGGCAGGCCGGAAATGACCAGATGACGTTCTTCTTGCTGATAGTCAGTCCACGGCTGGTCATTAATATGCACGGAGACGAGGGTTAACTCTTCGCCGTCCAGTTTCAGTGGAACGTCAGATGCTCCCTGGCGTGTCACCTGGCTTACGGCCGTCACCACGGTTTTGGCGGCATCCAGATCAAATGTCAGGTCTATATCACTAATCAGATAATCTGGTGCACGGTAGTCGTGGCGGTATTTGGCTTGTGGCTGTTGTGTCATAAAAAACCTTTAGCATCTTCAGTTATATAGAGGATCCAGTTTATTCCTGTTGCCAGCATCACGCTATGCGGAATACGTAACTTTTCCACAGCAGAAAGCGTAAATGTCTATGCCGCTGCCGTTCAAAGGTTAATAGTTTGTACCATTATTGTTATTGTAACAGCTTACAATTCTCAGTCTCAGGCTCCATATGTAAATCTCCGTTTCGGGGCAGGTGATAAGAAGCGCAGACACAAGATAGCAACGCGTGTTTTAGTCGGCAGAGGGTTCGCTATACTAAACAAAAAAGTGTGGGCATTTTTTGCAAAGCATATCCAGCGGCAGCCAAAAAACAACATAAAAACCCTTTATTTTCTGTAAGTTAAGCAATTACAATCTACACTTGCATAACATGTGGCACGAAATGTTCTCGATCCTGCAGACAGCTTGTGGTGTGATTGGGGTTTAATAAACAAATAATCAGGGTATAATCCTGCGTCTTTTATCTACCCGGTTTGAGATGGAAACGCTCCTGTAAGAGGACGCTACAGCGCATTATGAAACCATTCGCTTCTCCTGTTCTGCACTCGGTGCTTGATACGGATGCCTACAAGCTGCACATGCAGCAGGCTGTTTTCCACCATTACGGTGATGTACAGGTTGCCGCTGAGTTCCGCTGCCGTGGGGACGATCTGCTGGGTATTTATGCTGATACCATTCGCGAACAAGTTGAAGCGATGCAGTCGCTCAGCTTGCAGGATGATGAATACCAGTGGCTATCCGGCCTGCCCTTCTTTAAAAAAGATTATCTCGACTGGCTTCGTACCTTTCGTTACGACCCAACGCAGGTCACCGTCAGCAATGAAGGCGGTAAGCTGAGTATTCGCCTTGCCGGGCCGTGGCGGGAAGTCATCATGTGGGAAGTTCCGCTGCTTGCAGTGGTCAGTGAACTGGTCCACCGCTACCGTTCGCCGGAAGCCACCACCCAGATGGCACTTGATCATCTGGAGTACAAGCTTGAGGCGTTTTCAGCACTGACAGCCGATACCGACATGTCTGCTTTCCGGTTAATGGATTTTGGTACCCGCCGCCGTTTTTCCCGCGACGTTCAGCAGACCATTGTCAATCGCCTGCAACAGGAGTCATGGTTTGTCGGCACCAGCAATTACGATCTCGCCCGACGCCTGGCGCTGACGCCAATGGGAACCCAGGCGCATGAATGGTTTCAGGCACATCAACAGATAAGCCCGGATCTCGCCACCAGCCAGCGCGCCGCGCTCGCCGCCTGGCTTAACGAATACCCGGATCAGCTGGGTATCGCGTTGACCGACTGTATTACTATGGATGCCTTCCTGCGTGATTTCGGTCCCGAGTTTGCGACCCGCTATCAGGGGCTGCGTCATGATTCCGGCGATCCGGTTGAATGGGGGGAGAAAGCCATTGCCCACTATCAAAAACTGGGCATCGATCCGCTGAGTAAGACGCTGGTATTCTCTGATAACCTCGATTTGAATAAAGCGTTCGATTTGTATCGCCACTTTGCCGACCGGGTTAATCTGGGCTTTGGGATTGGTACTCGCTTAACCTGCGATATTCCTCAAGTTAAGCCCCTGAATATCGTCATTAAGCTGGTGGAGTGTAACGGTAAACCGGTGGCGAAATTGTCCGACAGTCCGGGTAAAACCATTTGCCACGATAAAGCATTCGTTCGTGCGCTGCGTAAGGCCTTTGACCTGCCAAAAGTCAAAAAAGCCAGCTAGTGTCAAAGGGGAGCCGCAATGGCTCCCTTTGTTATTGTTATTTTCCGATTTCTTCTCTTTTCGCTGCGAATTCTGCTTGTCTGCTCGCGGATGACAGGTAACATAGGTATCCCCCCGCCAAGGCGGCCGGGAACGATGTGTTTATTGCACTATTAACAGATAACAGAGAGACTATTTATGAGCGTTGTGCCTGTAGCCGACGTACTCCAGGGCCGCGTTGCCGTTGACAGTGAAGTCACCGTGCGCGGATGGGTACGCACCCGTCGAGATTCAAAAGCTGGCATCTCCTTCCTCGCCGTTTATGACGGTTCCTGCTTTGATCCTGTCCAGGCCGTCATAAATAATACTCTGCCCAATTACAATGATGACGTCCTGCACCTGACAACAGGTTGCTCCGTTATCGTTACCGGCATAGTCACCGCCTCGCCGGGACAAGGTCAGGCATTTGAACTGCAGGCAACGTCTGTGGACGTCGCCGGCTGGGTAGACGATCCGGATACCTACCCGATGGCGGCAAAACGTCACAGCATTGAGTATCTGCGAGAAGTGGCGCATATGCGTCCGCGCACCAACATGATTGGCGCGGTCGCCCGCGTGCGTCATACGCTGGCTCAGGCGCTGCATCGTTTCTTCCATGAACAGGGCTTCTTCTGGGTATCCACGCCGCTTATCACTGCCTCCGATACCGAAGGCGCAGGTGAGATGTTCCGCGTTTCCACTCTGGACCTGGAAAACCTGCCGCGTAACGATCAGGGTAAAGTCGATTATGATAAAGACTTCTTCGGTAAAGAAGCTTTCCTGACGGTTTCCGGCCAGCTTAACGGTGAAACCTACGCCTGTGCGCTGTCTAAAATCTACACCTTCGGCCCAACCTTCCGTGCTGAAAACTCTAACACCAGCCGCCACCTGGCGGAGTTCTGGATGCTGGAGCCAGAAGTCGCGTTTGCCGATCTTGAGGATAACGCCCGTCTGGCAGAAGCCATGCTGAAGTATGCTTTCCAGGCCGTGCTGAATGAGCGTCTTGACGACATGAAATTCTTCGCTGAGCGCGTGGATAAAGAGGCGATCTCGCGTCTGGAAAACTTCATTGCCGCTGATTTTGCTCAGGTTGACTATACCGATGCGGTCACCATTCTTGAAAACTGCGGGCAGAAATTCGAGAACCCGGTTTACTGGGGCGTGGATCTCTCGTCAGAGCACGAACGCTACCTGGCTGAGAAACACTTTAAAGCGCCGGTAGTCGTGAAAAACTATCCAAAAGATATTAAAGCGTTTTATATGCGCCTTAATGACGACGGTAAAACCGTCGCGGCGATGGATGTTCTGGCACCGGGTATCGGCGAGATCATCGGCGGCTCCCAGCGTGAAGAACGTCTGGATGTGCTGGACGCTCGCATGGCGGAAATGGGTCTCAACAAAGAAGATTACTGGTGGTATCGCGATCTACGTCGTTACGGTACTGTTCCACACTCCGGTTTCGGTCTAGGCTTTGAACGCCTGATTGCCTACGTTACCGGCGTACAGAACGTACGTGATGTCATTCCGTTCCCGCGCACGCCGCGCAGCGCCACCTTCTGATACCCGCGAGCCAGCCATAGCTGGTGCGACTGCACATTCCTGAAGCCAGCTTATGCTGGCTTTTTTTTATGTCAGCGTTTTGTCAATTTCTGCCAGTAAATCTTTCTTTCAACCGCCCCGCGCATCCGGACTGTAACACCCTGTGTCAGCGTTACAAAAATGTACAAATTAAGCCCCTATTCTTATTGCGCCTAAGCTTTATCTGATGTCATAGCATAATTTAATCCTAAATTCCGGCTATCTGGACGGCTATAAGTTTTAAAAGAAAAAAACATATCGCCGCCTGCTCATCGATAAGAAAGGCTTTTATCTAAATTAAACATAAGCATTTCATATATATAGGATATAGACCGTCATTTTAATACACGATTGCGTCGGAATTTAGAGGTAACTCACAAAGTTCCTTAAAATACATACTTATTTACACATTATTTCTTTTTGTTACTTATTTAGGACATTTGTAGCACTTTCAGGCTAGCGAAACGTTGTTATGAATGGAAAGATGCCTCTCAGACACAGAAAGACACCAAACTCTCATCAATGGTTCCGTAAATTTATATTGACAGAATGTATTGACGGCAGTGGCAGGTGTTCATAAAAAAACCAATGAGGGTAATAAATAATGATGAAGCGCAACATTCTGGCAGTGGTAATCCCTGCTCTGCTGGTAGCAGGCGCGGCTAACGCTGCTGAGATCTATAACAAAGATGGCAACAAAGTTGACATCTACGGTAAAGCAGTTGGCCTGCACTATTTCTCTAAACATAACGGCGACAATAGCTACGCCCCTAACGGCGATCAGACTTATGCCCGTCTTGGTTTCAAAGGTGAAACTCAGATTAATGACCAGCTGACCGGTTACGGCCAGTGGGAATACAACTTTAGCGGCAACAACTCTGAAGGTGGTGCTGACGCGCAGGACGGTAACAAAACCCGTCTGGCATTCGCGGGCCTGAAATTCGGCGACGCGGGCTCTTTCGACTACGGTCGTAACTACGGTCTGGTGTATGACGCACTGGGTTATACCGATATGCTGCCAGAATTCGGCGGCGATACTGCCAGCTCAGACCAGTTCTTTGCAGGTCGTAACGGTGGTCTGGCAACGTACCGTAACTCTAACTTCTTCGGTCTGGTTGACGGCCTGAACTTCGGTGTTCAGTACCTGGGTAAAAACGAGCGTGACGATGCCAGACGTTCAAACGGCGACGGCTGGTCCAGCTCTCTGAGCTACGAAGTTGACGGCTTTGGCATCGTAGGTGCCTATGGTGCAGCTGACCGTACTAACGCTCAGCAGGATCTGGCGTTAGGTCGTGGCGACACTGCTGAGCAGTGGGGCACCTCTGTTAAGTATGATGCGAACAATATCTACCTGGCCGGTACTTACAGCGAAACGCATAACGCAACCCGTATTCCGGGCGGCTATGCTAACAAAACTGAAGACGTGCTGCTGGTTGCGCAGTACCAGTTCGACTTCGGTCTGCGTCCGTCTATTGCCTATACCAAGTCTAAAGGCAAAGACATCGGCGCATTTGGCGATGTTGATCTGGTGAACTACTTCGAAGTGGGCGCGACTTACTACTTCAACAAAAACATGTCTACCTACGTAGACTACATCATCAACCAGATCGACAGCGACAATAAGCTGGGTATTGGTTCTGATGATACTGTTGCTCTGGGTATCGTTTACCAGTTCTAATCAGTACGCCTCGTTGTTATATGCTAAAAAAACAGGACTTCGGTCCTGTTTTTTTATGTCCTTCAGCAAAAAGTTTTCTCTTGTAAAAAGACCCGCGCTTTTTGTCGCAAACGGTTGGCATTTAGGTAATCAACCGTTAACCTGATAGCGGATCTCCCTTCTGTAATCACAATGGAACTTCGCCATGTTTGAGAACATTACCGCAGCCCCTGCCGACCCGATTCTGGGCCTTGCCGATCTATTTCGCGCCGATGACCGTCCGGGAAAAATTAATCTCGGTATCGGCGTTTATAAAGATGAAACCGGCAAGACGCCGGTACTGACCAGCGTGAAGAAAGCCGAACAATATCTGCTGGAAAACGAAAACACCAAAAACTATCTTGGTATTGACGGTATCCCGGAATTTGGTCGTTGTACCCAGGAGCTGTTATTCGGTAAGGGTAGCGCCATTATCAGCGATAAGCGCGCCCGTACAGCGCAAACCCCGGGCGGCACCGGCGCACTGCGCGTAGCGGCTGATTTCATCGCTAAAAATACCGATGCCAAACGCATTTGGGTCAGCAATCCGAGCTGGCCTAACCACAAAGGCGTATTTAACGCAGCCGGACTGGAAGTGTGCGAATACAACTATTACGATGCAGCGACACACTCGCTGGATTTTGACGGTATGCTGGCCAGTCTGAACGCTGCCCAGGCCGGTGATGTGGTCCTGTTCCACGGCTGCTGCCATAATCCAACGGGTATTGATCCTACCCTGGATCAGTGGCAGCAGTTGGCACAGCTTTCCGTTGAGAAAGGCTGGCTGCCGCTGTTTGATTTCGCCTATCAGGGCTTTGCCCGCGGGCTGGAAGAAGATGCCGAAGGTTTGCGCGCGTTTGCTGCCCTGCATCAGGAACTGATCGTCGCCAGCTCCTTCTCTAAGAACTTCGGCTTATATAATGAGCGTGTCGGTGCCTGTACGCTGGTAGCCGCTGATGCAGCCACTGCTGACCGTGCATTCAGCCAGATGAAATCCACCATCCGTGCTAACTACTCTAACCCACCCGCGCACGGTGCAGCCGTTGTTGCCACTATTCTGAGCAATGATGCGCTCCGGGGGATCTGGGAGCAGGAACTTAACGACATGCGTCAGCGTATTCAGCGTATGCGTTTACTGTTCGTCAACACCCTGCAGGAAAAAGGCGCGAACCGTGATTTCAGCTTTATTACCAAACAAAACGGCATGTTCTCGTTTAGCGGTCTGACTAAAGATCAGGTGCTGCGTCTGCGTGAAGAGTTTGGCGTGTATGCTGTGGCGTCTGGTCGGGTGAACGTGGCAGGGATGACGCCGGATAATATGTCCCCGCTGTGTGAGGCGATTGTCGCGGTACTGTAAGCGCGATAATACGCATAAAAAATGCCGCACTGTAATGCGGCATTTTTTTGCAATCAGCGATTACCAGACCGGCATTTCATCCTGAAGAAACGGATTATGCAGCCGCTCATGGCCGAGCGTAGACTGTGGGCCATGGCCCGGGATAAACGTCACGTCGTCACCCAGCGGCAACAGCTTACGTTTAATAGCGTCGATCAACTGATTATGATCGCCGCGAGGGAAATCACTGCGCCCCACCCCACCTTTGAAAATAACATCACCGGAAACCAGCAGGCGCGAAAGCGGGTCAAAGAAAACAATATGCCCTGGCGTATGACCTGGACAGTGCAGAACCTCAAGATTAACGTTACCCACGCTGACCTTGTCGCCCTCATTCAGCCAGCGATCCGGCGTCAGTGGCTGACAATCTTCCAGTCCAAACATTCGACTTTGCGCGGGCAAACCCTGTAGCCAGAACTCATCTTCTTTTTCCGGCCCGACGATCGGCACGCTGTAAAATTCAGCCAGCTCAGCGGCGGCACCTACGTGATCGAGGTGCCCGTGAGTCAGTAAAATTTGTATTAGCGTCACACCAGATGCGGTCACTTCCTGTTTAATGCGTTCGGCGTCACCGCCCGGATCGACCAGCGCGGCCAGTTTTGTCTGCTCACACCAAATCAATGAACAATTCTGGGAGAATGCGGTTACCGGAATAATACGATAGTTCATGCTGCTCCTGTTTCATTAAGCATGTGCTTACCAGTGCCGTACCGGCCCGGTATCAATATGCACAAAGTTGCTACTCGGGTAATATCCTACACCACCTGAACGCATAGATAACGCTGCTTTGCGAACATTGCTTAATGAAACACCGTCAATGTGAAAATCCATCGCCTGGCCTTTGGTATGGTAGCTGTGTTTAGCCACTCCGCTGCCGTGTTTGCGCAGGTCGTCATTGGTATTTAATGAACGATAGCCGGAGATAAGCTGCACCGGTTTACGCGTTTGCAGTAACATTTGCAGGCGATAAAGCTGATCGAACAATTTTGGATCGATAGACTTCATTTTATTCGCACGATAGTCGCGGAAAAAATGATTAAGTTTTGCTAATTCATCCTGAATATAGCCTCTGCCATCAAAAAACTCTGCCTTAATTGACTCACCGGTATTCAGGTTGTTTAACGTCAATATACGCGGACGTGGGGTCGAGAGGGTGGCAAATGCAGGCGTTGGTAAGATGGCCGCTGCGCCCAGCGCAACACCACCTAACGCCAGCAGTTTGCGGCGATTAGCGTCAAATTTGTCCATGATAATCAGGTCTACAGTAAAAGTATTAGTGTTGGTAATTTATGCATTTCTGGCGCACGAAGGCACCTTACCGGGCATTATCTCTGACGTCAAGGCTACCCAATCCAGCAAAAACGGGCCGTGCAGCGATGCAGGCCCGTTTTTTTACTGATACTTTCGGTACTTACTTTTTTTGAACTACTTCATTTACCTGATTAATTGTTCCGCTTTTTCTATAATTTGTGCGCCAGATCGCGCAGTCAGATCATAATTGTAAATATCTGTTCGATATTGCGCTTTACCATCTGCGCCAATAAATGCGGTCAAATAATAGAGATTTACCGGAATAGTTTGCGGAATATTAACGTAACGGGTATCCCCCTGCTTTAACGCACCGGAAATGCGCGTATTGTTCCAGCCTGCATCGGTCAATAACATATTAGCCAGTTCAGAGGCTTTATTAACGCGGACACAGCCGGAGCTTAATGCGCGTGCATCACGCTGGAAGAGAGTATGGTTTGGCGTATCGTGCAGATAAATCGCATCCGAACTCGGCATATTAAATTTGTAGCGGCCCAGTGAGTTATGCGCCCCGGGAGCCTGCTGGAAACGGAACGGGAGGTTAGATGGCGTAATAGTCGCCCAGTCAACGTTCCATGGATCGATGGCATCGCTACTGTTCCAGCCGCGCATGACCGTATAGCCATGGCGCTCCAGATAGCCCGGATCGTTCCACACTTTCGGCAGAATATCTTTGCGTGCCAGCGTCGGCGGCACATTCCACGGCGGGTTAACCACCACATTGTTCAGTGCGCTACTCATCATGGGCGTTTTGCGGTCGGGACGTCCAACAATCACTCTGGAATCCAGCACCGGATCGCCATTCTGATAGTAAACCAGCGAATAGGCAGGAATATTAACCATAATGCCGGTTGAAAGCTTGTCCGGCAGCAGGCGTAACCGCTGGATATTCAGCGCCAGTAACCCCGCACGTTGTGCAGGAGAAACATTCAGCCAGTCACGCGTTGAACCACCAATGATGCCATCGGCGCCAAGCCCCTGCCATGACTGAAAACGCTTTACGGCATTGACCAGCGTTTTATCATAGGCCGCCGATACGGCGGTGGACTTTTTAGCCGGAGTGCGGGTTTCGGCAGAAGGACTGACTACCGCATCGCCAGGCAGCACAATCTCCGGACCGCCATCCAGCATACCGTTACGCACCAGGATTTCACGCAGGGCCGGAACATCGTTACTCCACTGCCCCGGGCGTAATGACGTTTTCGCTTTCAGCACTGGCCACGGGCGGCGATCTTCGGTTAACGCCAGTAACGCCTGATGCATCGCCTCATACTGCGAATGCTGCGGCGCGAGAATGGCAATAAAATGCGTTAAAGAGCCGTTATCCAGCGCCATCTGCCACTGATTAATGACCGACAGCGGCGGCGTAGCCAGGGTATAAGGTTTAGTGCTGTAGAGCCAGCGATTCCCTTTGATTGGGATACCACTGACAAAATGAAGATAGCCCATCATGGCGTCAGAAAGCACTACATCACGCGTCATACCGGTGACCGCGGGGTCGGTCAGCAACTGAACCCAGGCGGTAAATTGCGGCTGGAAGCCTGCAATAGCGACTTCGGCAAGCTGCTGCTGAAAGGCTTTTACTGCCTCACGGTCTTCCCACATCGGCTTCATTTCTCGCGATGCATACAGTGAGGCCAGGGCGTTCATATAGACCGGCGTATATCCCGCCGGCAGCATGGACGTTATTGCCATACGGCTCGCCTGGGGAGAGCTGTTCTCCGGGAATGCCTGCTCTCCCGTCATCATTTCTATCGCGCCGGACTGTGTTAGCGGCTGCGCGCTTTCATTCGCCGCCGTTATGCTATCTCCGGCAACAACTTCAGGCTCATCGGCCTGGGCGCTGAACAGTGGAGCCATTGCGAAAGCCAGGCATAGACTTAATGCTGACAATCGGCGACCATAATTATGCGTTAGCAACATCCCTTGCCCCCTGTTTTGTCGATGTAATATCCGCTTACTTTTAGTATATAAAGATAAAAACGGTTTTGCCTTGCCTAATGTAAAGAACATTAAAGATAGTATCACCGTTAGAATGTAATACTAAATATAAAAAAGGCGACATAACTGTCGCCTTTTTTATCCTGTCAGGGCGCGTTAAGACGCGCCTGCCGTGCCGGGAAGCGGCTCCGGAAGCTGAGGCGTAAAGCCGCGCAGCCCGACAACATGTACGTGCTCTGTGTTGTTAAACACTTTACGCACTAGCTTGTAGGTCGTGCCTTTTTCCGGGCTGATATTTTCCGGCGCAGCAATAATCAGCTGCATTTCAAGACGATCGCATAACTCAAAGAGCGTGGCAATTGAGCGCGCATCCAGGCGGGCGGCTTCGTCGAGGAACAACAGACGGCACGGCGAAATATCTTTTCCACGCAGGCGGCGCGACTCATCTTCCCAGCTCTGTACCACCATAACCAAAATGGACATCCCGGTACCAATTGCCTCCCCGGTCGACAGCGCACCCGATTCTGCGCGCAGCCAGCCATCCGATCCACGGTTAACTTCGACTTCCATCTCCAGATAGTTACGGTAGTCGAGCAGTTCTTCCCCGATGGTTTGCGGCGTACGCTGCCCCATATCAATATGCGGATTCAGACGTTGATACAGCTTCGCCAGCGCTTCTGAAAAGGTCAGACGATTGCTGTTGAACAAGTCCTGATGTTGCTCATGCTGTTCGGAAAGTACGTCAAGCAGCGTCGCATGGGCTTCACGCACATTGACGTTGAGCCGCACGCTATTGACCTGACCAAAGGAAACGCTTTGAAGCCCCTGGTTGAGCATCCGGATACGATTCTGCTCGCGCTGAATCGTCTTGCGGATAATATTGGCCGCGCTTTTTGAGCTGATGGCCAGTTTCTGCTCGCGGGAGGTCAACTCTTCCGTCAGGCGGCTCAGTTCAATTTCCATCTGTTCGATGGCTTCAACCGGATCGTCAGTGCGAATAATATCCTGACGGATACGCTCGCGCAGATGCTGATAAACCGCTACAAAGAACTGAATTTTGCGCTCAGGGCGTTTCGGATCTTCAGACAGACGCAGAACATCTCGCAGATGTTCGTTGTCAGCCACCGCCAGACGCAGCGCCCCCAGCGCCTTATCCGACATTGAACGCAGATCGTCGGCGGAAAGGTACGCCAGTTCACGACGATGTAAACGACGCTCAACGCCGTTATCTTTCACCAGCCGCATTACCGCGCACCAGCCCGCTTTAGCCGTTACCACCTGCTCACGCATGGCAAGGTAATCCCGCTCCAGCACGCGCAGTTTACGGGTCAGGTTATCCATTTCTGCTTCGCAGAAAGTGAGCGCTTTTTCCAGCTGATTACGCCGTGCGCGGTTGTTACTTAACTGACTGTGCAGCTCGTCACGGCGGCTGCGGGCGCGCTCCTCTGCACCACTGTCCGCTCGCACGCCAATATCCTGCAACTCTTTTTGCAGATCGCCCAGCAGCTCTTTTTTCATGTCGTACGAGCTTTTCAGCGATGCCAGCACCTGATTGTACTGGCCAAGCTGTGCAGCATGGGCGCGCAATGCTTCACGTGCGCGGGTACGTTCAGCTTCTGCCTGCTCAAGACGACGGCGCAATTTTTCATTCAGATCGCTATTACCGTTAAGCATATCCGCCGAATCGGAGTAGCTAAAGTGCGCCCGACGCTGCACCACTTCTGTCAAAGCAAACGCCTGCTGACGCGCGTCGCGCTGGGTTTGCTGCGACCAGCTATAGTCCTCTTTTAGCTGTTCGAACTGCTCCGGATCGCTTTGCAGTACGGAGAGAAGCGGCTCCAGTTTGGCCAGCTGATGACCATGCTGTTGAACAAAGCGTACGGCTTCCTGAGCGTCATCCAGACGTTCCTGAATGTCGTCAACCCTATCGGCCAGCGTTTCGTCTGCCAGCAGGTTCAGACGTGGCAACAGGCGGTTGAGCTGCGATACGCCCTCTTTCGCCAGTTCAAACTGCGTACGCTGCTGCTCGTTATCATTTTCGTGGGCGGTGAGCGCCCGTTCCAGCTCACTACGACGGGTAGTTAACTGGCGGATTTCGACTTCCGGATCGTCTTTAAACGCCACGGCCAGATGGCTGCCGATAAAGCGACTGAACGCCTGGTGCAAACGCTGTGTTTTTTGCACATCAAATGAGAGCGTAGCAAACCGTTCTGCCAGCTTCTCACGCTCGGCATGCAGCGTCTCGATACGACTTTCGCGGGCGGCGCGGCCGAACAGCGGCACCTCCGGGAAGCGGGAGTAACGCCACTGGCGATCGGCCGTTTTTACCACCACCGCTTTTTCCAGCTCGTCGACGGCAAATACGCTATCGTCGAAGGATTGCGGATCGCCCTCAATCAGGTAGAGATCTTCCGGACAATCTTCCAGCCCTTCAAGCTGCTCTGAAATCTGCGAAAGATCCGGAACCACGATGGCGTGACGTGACGGTCCGTAAAGCGCAGAAAAGTACGGTGCATCTTCAAAGCTGACGTCATCGTAAATTTCAGACAGCAGTACGCCGCCAAATCGTTCGGCCAGCGCATTAAGACGCTGATCTTCCGAACCCCCCGGCTGGCTAAGCCGCTCTATTTCTTCATCAATGGCGTTTTTACGCGATCCAACGTCATCACGTTCAACGATAGTTTCGCGTTCGCGCTCCAGCAGCTGCTGTAAATACTCTGTGACATCCTGGCTGGTTTCAAAGGCCTCACCGCACTGTTCAGCAAGCTGATTAAGGCTGCTTTGTGCTGCCAGCCAGACCGGCGCACGTTTTTGCAGCGACTGAATGCGGGTCTGGGTCTGCTCCAGCTCCTGGCGCAGGTGCATCCGCTTTTCGTGCGCAGTAGAAACGTTGTCTGACAGATCGGCAATCCGCGCTTCCAGGGTCTGATGCAGCGTTTCCAGTTCGTCAACATCATAGTGCCTGCCCTGACGTTTGCAGAACTCTGCCAGCAGGCGTTCGGCATCCTGCTGTTCACGCAGGCGCTGTTCCAGTTCGCTCAGACGAGCGCGCAACGGCTGTGCCTGCTCGGCCAGATGACGCTGATTGACGCCATCGTGCAGCAGTTCACGGCCAATATCCCAGGCATCACCCCGCGCCAGCGGACCGTTAATAGCCTCAACCAGTTGAAAAGCCTGTTCAAACTGTTTATGTGCCGTTTGCGCAACGCTGATTTTTTGTTCCAGAGACAACAGGCGCTCAGTCGCTTCCTGTTCTTTCGCCTGAAACGTCTCCAGCCACCCGTCAGCGCTCCCGGCAGTGAGATCCGGCAAATGGCACAGCTCACGTGCGCGCTGAAGCGCCTGTAACGCCTGATGATACTGAATAGCGCGAGTTTGCTGAACATCCAGCGCCTGCTGATAGTCGGCAAGCTGGCTTTTTAGCTCGTCTACTTCCAGTTCGGCGGCTTCTGCCCGGCCTTCGTTATCTTCCTGACGATCGACCGCTTCGGCGACAACTTCATTTTGTTCTTCAAGACGGATCTGCAACTCCTCCAGATCCGACTCGTAGCGTTCAATTTTTTCCTGCTGCCGCAGCGCAGTTTGTACCAGATTCAGGTGATCGCTGGCTGCCTGGTAATCGGCTTCAAGATCGCCCTCAGCGCCGTTATGCTCCTGAAGCTCACGGGCCATCTCGACATGCTTGTACTGTTCTGCTGCCAGTTTCTGACGCGAGCTAAACAGGTCACGACGATATTCCAGCGCTTTGTCGAGATGCACCCGCCGCTCGTTGGCATGACGCATATAGTCCGCGGCAACATAATCTGTTGCTTCGGAAATTAAATGCTTAAACAGGTCGCGGTCCGACTGAGTCACCCGGATAGCTTCAAGCGTCATCCGGTTTTCCCGCAGCGCGGCTTCCATATCCTGGAACGCTTTACGCACGCCGCTGTTTTCCGGCAGCAAATAGTCGCGCAGGGAGCGCGTAATGGCGCTGGAGATACCGCCATACAGCGAGGCTTCGATCAGGCGGTAGTATTTGCTACGATCGGAGGCCGAACGCAAACGACGTGCAACCACGCCCAGATCGAACATCAGCGAATGGTAGTCGATAATGGAGTTGAACTGTTTGAACTGAACGCCCTCGGTCTCTTCAAGTTTTTCTTTCAGTTCCTGAAGCGTTAACACGCGGGCCTGACGTTCATTAAGCGCTTCAGTCAGCAACTCGGTCGGATTGACCGACATGGGGAGCCCCTGAATAGCAAACGGCTTTATATCGACTTTACGGTCGCGTCCGGCAACCTGCTGTAAACGTACACCTACCACCACGCGCTGATGGCGGGAGTTAATGACATCCAGCACCGAGTAGCAGACACCCGCTTTCAGCTTGCCGTGCAGGCCTTTGTCGCGAGAGCCGCTGGTCGCACCCGCTTCCGTGGTATTACGAAAATGCAGGAGCGTGAGATCTGGAATAAGCGCCGTGACGAAGGCCGCCATGGTCGTGGACTTGCCGGCACCGTTGCCGCCAGACAGCGTGGTCACCAGTTCATCAAGATCGAACGTACGGGCAAAAAAACCGTTCCAGTTAATCAGCGTTAGCGAGCGAAACTTACCGCGTTCTATCATTATTCTTCTTCTCCGCTGTCAGGCTGAGGTTCTTCGGCTTCATCATTAAGCTGTAAGTGATTTTCGATCGGCATCGCTTCTCCGTCACGGATCATGCGCAGCTGCGCATCGCGCGGATCGTCGCCGCTGCGCACGTCGGCACCAAAGCGGAACACGGACTCCGTGATGCGAAACTTGCTGCTGTCGTGGCCCATGAACCACACCATCCCCAAACGACGCAGGCGGTTAAGCGATGAACGCACCTTTTCCTGCAGTTTCTGCCGATCAACATCAGAGCCGGTCGAACGGTTGTTGACAAGCTTGAGCAATTTACTTTCATCAGCCAGCGTCAGCAGCTCATCGTACAGCTCCTGCTGAGTGAAAATGCCTTCGTTTGCCAGCCGTTCAGGACTGAGATAGAGATAACAGAGGATCTTGCCGACCATCATGTCCAGCTCAGAAAGTACCGAGCGCGGAATAAGCGTGGTAGAGCGCGGTCGCAGGTAGAAGAAGCCCTCCGGGGCACGAATCAACTCAACGTTATAACGGGCGTAAAATTCTTCCAGATATTCCTGGAAATCCATCAGGAATGCGTGGTTATCCAGCTCGTCAAGACCAATATGGCGACCCGCACGCAGTGCGCTATCCAGCGCAGGAAAAAGTGGGTTGGCCAGAGCCTGTGCCATTTTAACTGGCATCATTTGTTCAATATTTGTCAATGACATGCGCCTGTACCTTGGCTCCGTAATCATTAATTGGCTGCCATTGTGCCTGCAGCCCGCTGAAATCTGCTTGTGCCACACCCAGGCGTACGGCCTGGTCGACAACAATACGCGCAACGTCAAAATGACGCGCACGCGGGTATTGCGTCAGATACTCGCGTACAACCAGGCCAAGATCGAGCGGCAGCTGTCTGGTTTTATACATTTCCAGCTGCTGTTCAATCATCGCCGCAAGCTGCTCGCGAATTTCGTTAAACTCTTCATATTCCAGATCCGATGGCAGTTCACCGGTGACCTCTTCATCACGTAACGTCATCTCTTCATCGCGCATGTCGAGCAGACGCTCGGCGCTGGCGTAGGTCAGTGCCCACGGCGCATCGAGATAAGTTTGCACCGACTGGCGTAGCCGCTGGGCAAAGACGCGATTTTTATCCATATCGATAGCGGTACGGATAAATTTATGCACGTGACGATCGTAACCGATCCACAGGTCAATCGCCTGCTGGCCCCAGCTTACAATGCGATCCAGCTTGCTTTGCAGGTCGATAACCAGCCGGTCAACGAAATAAAGATCGTCGCGAAACAGCGTGGCATCCTGAATGCGCAGCAAATTGGCCTGAAGCTTATCGCCTGCGGCATCCAGCGTATCCTGCAATTCACGCAGCGTGCCGGACGTTTCAGAGAGCAGCAATTCACAGCTGGAGATTGCCGCACGCCAGTCTTTATTCAGCAACTGCGCAATATCATCTTTTACCGACTGCTGCTGTTCATCCATCAGACGCTGAGTGAGATCGATACTGTCAAAAATTTCCGCCACCGAATATTTCAGCGGGGCGTACACATTGCGATGCCAGTGGAACTCGTCGCCCCCTTTAACCGCACCGTCGGCTGCTTCTGCGGCGTCGGCCGCGCGTTTTAATTCACCAGCCACAATCGACAGCTGCATAGAAAGCCGCAGGGTAGAGAATTCACGCTGGCGAATGTAATAGTCGGTAATGCCAATCCCCAGTGGCGTTAGACGATAAATGGCATTGCCTTCTGCCTGCTCGCTGGTAAAGCGGTTCAGTAAACGCTGACGCACCATGTCATTGATGGCGTTATTCGCCCGTACGCCAATGGTTTCACTGGTTTGCTCAAACGTATCGCTGACGTGGCGGAAAGCATCAATAAGGATACCCTCCGTCATTTCACCTTCCAGCCTTTCGCTATTCAGGGTCGCCACGGCCAGTAAAAAGGACAGCCTGTCGACCGGCAGCTGAATGGAGAAATCATTCTTTCTGGCCCAGGCAACCAGTTCGGGGACTGTCTGGGAAAATTCACTCATCGGTTATCCTTGCATCTTGCTGCGGCTTACGCGCAGTGACGTGAATGTAACGGCCCAGGCTAATATAGGGTTCCTGACGGCAATAACGCGTTTCCAGCTCCAGCAACGCGGCAAAACAGTCGTGCTGATGGCGTTTGTCGCGCAGATAATCATGAAATATGCGCACCCCGGTTTTGCCGGTAATCTGCCATCCTGCCGCATCCAGCCAGTCATAAACGAGCTGCGGATCGCGCGGGTAGTCAGGCGAAAGGGTCCGCTTTTTCTTTTTCGGCATTCCCAGTTGCACGTAGTCAAAATTGCCGACCACCATGTTACGCATCAGAAGACCATGAGCGTTATAGAACATCAGTGATAACGCTCCGCCGGGGCGCAATACTGACCATAAACGTTGCAAAACGCTTTGCGGCTCGGCGATCCATTCAAGCACCGCGTGAAACAATATCAGATCGACCGGCGAATCCAAATGGTGAGCGATTTCCTGAACCGGGCATTGTACAAAATGCATGTTGTCGCTCATACCTTTATCTGCCGCTGCCTGCGTAGCGCGGGCGATCATTTCAGCGGAAATATCGCACAGCGTCACGTGGTGACCGCGCTGCGCCATTTTAATCGCCGTCTGCCCTTCTCCGCCACCCGCATCTAATATACGCAGCGGCCGATCGCCGAAGGAGGCAAGCAGTAAATCGAGGTCCTGCCACAGGATCGCCTGACGCAGTTGGCCCTTGGTCGTGCCATAAATATTGCGGGCAAATTTTTCCGCGATGCCATCAAAATTGCGACCCTGCATAATCTCACTCCGCGATCCTGTCAAAGAGGCTATTTTGTCACAGCCGGGCAGAGAATGAAGCAATCTGGTGTAATATCCCGAACAAAGCAAGGTTGTATGGTTAAAAAAGGAGCCAGGAAGGATGCTTTTTACGCTAAAAAAGGTCGTTGGCGGGTTGTTGCTGCCCCTGCCACTGTTACTTTTACTGATAGGCTGCGGCATAGCACTGGTCTGGTTTAGCCGTTTTCAAAAAACCGGAAAAACAGTGATTACCCTGGGCTGGCTTACGCTCCTGCTGCTCAGTCTGCAACCGGTCGCCGATGGTTTACTTCGCCCGGTAGAAAATACCTATCCGACCTGGCGCGGTAGCCAACAGGTTCAGTACGTAGTAGTGCTGGGAGGCGGTTATACGTGGAATCCGGCGTGGGCGCCCAGTTCGAATTTGATTAACAACAGTTTGCCGCGTCTTAATGAAGGCATCCGTTTATGGCGGGCAAATCCCGGATCAAAACTGATCTTTACCGGTGGCCCGGCGACGGGTAATGCGGTGAGTACCGCTGAAGCGGGAGCCAGGGTCGCCGAAAGTCTGGGCATACCGCGCAGCGATATTATTACCCTCGACCAGCCGAAGGATACGGAAGAAGAAGCGGCAGCGGTAAAAAGCGCGATTGGCGATGTCCCTTTCTTATTAGTGACCTCCGCGTCCCATCTTCCGCGCGCCATGATCTTCTTTGAAAACGCTGGCCTGCATCCACTACCGGCTCCCGCCAATCAGCTGGCAATTCATTCGCCGCTTAACCCCTGGGAACGCGCCATTCCGTCTCCGGTATGGCTGGGCCATAGCGATCGCGTGGCCTATGAAACGCTGGGCAGAGTCTGGCAGTGGCTAAAGGGGGCGTCAGGCAAGCCAGGGCATGAGTGATTTAGCGGCCAAATCAAATCGCCTGCGATCAAAACGACCGGTATTGACCAGCTGCGCTACTTCATCCCACAACAGATACAGCCAGCGCCGCCAGAGAAAGGCCTCTGCCACCGGCGCACGCTGCAGGTAGTGCCACAGTAAATCTTCTGCGAGCTGATTATCTGCCAGGCGAAAGAGTTCATACTCTCGCGGGGCCCAAAGTGTAATGCCGGGCCCGGTCATGGCGATCAGCTGATCGCTACGGGCGTCTTTGAGCATACTCATTAGGGTTAAATTACCATGCACCAGCACGCAATTGTCGTTGAAGCCGTCAAACAGCGCAGGCAGGCATTCCCGGGCGCGAAATAACAGACGCTTATCCTGCATGGTCAGGCCGGTATTGCTGTAGAGATTAAGCGTATTCCAGAGTTTATCGACGCGCTGACGATACCAGTGCGGCCATACATTTTCCTGGGTATTATCAACCGAGCCAACACAGCCCCGGCTGTCCTGCCGGTGCCAGGAAAGAAGACCTTCCACAATCTGATCTTTAAGCTGCTCCCAGCGCTGCGAAGTGCGGGCCGGCGCTTCTACCGACACGCCACGCAGACGCTCCATAAGCAGAACATCCGGCCCCGGATGTTCCTCATGCGTCAGGACGCCATAGACAACTGGCATTCTTACCGTGCCGCTGCGTGCAAGCATTGAGATCTTCCAGGCAAGCTGCCTGGCCAGCCCCGAGGTCGTAAAACTTTTTGCCATCAGCGGCATGGGGTTTCCCTGAGCGTCATAGAGTGACCACAGCGAAGAGTGAATGTTCTCATTGACGCACTCCATTCGACTGAGATCCTCCCCCAGAAGATGGCTTAATTCGGCACGTAACTGTTCCATCTCAGATAATCCTTATGAATATTACTGATTTCATAATGAGCGCCTGAATGGAGGATGTCACCGGATAAGATCAAAGCGGCTACAGAAAAGTTGAAAAAAAATGAAAAAGTTTCTCCCTCCCGGGCGGGAGGGAGATGAGGACTAGCACATCTCAGCGCGGACGCGCTCCAGATCTTCCGGCGTATCAACCCCGGTTCCCGGAACCTCATGCGCTACGGCAACGTGGATTTTTTCGCCGTACCACAGCACGCGAAGCTGCTCCAGCATTTCAATCTGTTCCAGCGGACTGGGTACCCAGCTCACATAGCGGCGAATAAACCCGGCACGATAAGCATAAATGCCAATATGGCGCAGCAGCGTATCGCCAATAGCGTCGCGTGATTGCGCAAAACGGTCGCGATCCCAGGGGATGGTCGCCCGGGAGAAGTACAGCGCATAGCCCCGCTCATTGATCACGACTTTAACCGCATTCGGATTAAAGGCCTCTTCGGCATCGTGAACAGGCACCGCCAGGGTTGCCATACCCGCATCGCTGGCCGCCAGATTTTCTGCCACCTGACGTACAATCGCTGGCGGGATCATCGGCTCATCACCCTGAATATTCACAATGACTGTATCATCACTGAATGCGCATTTCTCAACCACTTCCGCCAGTCTTTCAGTGCCTGACTGATGGTCGGCGCGGGTCATACAGACCTCACCGCCGGCCGCCTCTACCGCGCGGGCGACATCAGGATGATCGGTGGCCACAATGATACGTGCCGCACCGGATTCACGGGCGCGATCCAGTACGTGCAGGATCATCGGTTTGCCGTTAATGTCCTGTAGCGGTTTGCCAGGCAGGCGAGTTGATGCGTAGCGTGCCGGAATGATAACCACAAAACTCATGGACGACTCTCTTCTGCATTTAGCTGACGCGCTTGTGTTTCCAGCAGCACCGGAATGCCTTCACGCAGCGGAAAAGCCAGATGATCGGATTTACAGATAAGTTCCTGTTTATCCTGACTGTAATAGAGCTTGCCGTTGCAAACCGGGCAGGCAATGATTTCAAGCAAACGATGATCCATAAATTCTCCTGATGGACCGGTAAGGTCCGTTGCAGCATAGCATAATGACACCTCAGTCTACGTCAACTTCCCAGCCGCCGCGCTGATGTGCAAATAGCATTTCCGGTAATAATCCCGTGATAATACGCGTTGCGCCCTGCCAGCGGGCAAAATCATTAATCGCAGAGGTGAGTCCTTTTTCAAGGGTACGGTTCACTTTTTCACCCTTCTCCAGCCAGAGCGAAATAATCTCCAAAACCTGAGCTTTACGGTGCATTTTGCAATCCATACGCCCGACGAGCCGCCCCTGATGCAGCAGGGGCAGAACAAAATATCCGTATTTACGTTTTGCCGCCGGCGTGTAGCACTCCAGCCGATAGCTGAAATTAAATAACTGTTCGCCACGTTTACGATCCCAGACCACGGGATCAAATGGTGAGAGCACTGCGCTATGGGTGGCGCGTAACGTACCCGCCTGCGCGGCAGGAAGTAACGTCTGGAGATCGGCATGCAGCCACAGGGTGCCGAGCGTTTCAACCTCGACGGGAATAACCCGTTTTTCGTCCTGCCAGCGGGCCAGCAATGCGGCGGTGTCTGGCTGGCGTAACCGGTAATAATCGGCCAGCCACTGCGGTCGAAAAATGCCCAGGCTGCGGGCGCTGTTTTGCAACATGATCTCTTCTGCCGCCGGCTGGCTAAGTGCGTCACGCGCATCATCCCATTCAGGCAGTACCCGATGGGTAAGATCGTAAACCCGCTGAAAATTACGCCGCTCCACTACCATGACTTTTCCGGCGGTAAACAGCCCTTCGAGATGGCGCTTATGCGGTTTCCATGCCCACCAGCCGCCGCTCCCCTTCTGCGGGTGTGTAAAATCGGCAGCGCGTACCGGACCCTGCGTCTGGATCCAGGCCATTAATTGTTCAATATCGTCGGCGTTCTCTTCCATCCACGCCTGGCGATATTTCCAGCCCATTTTTTCAGGTGCCAGCATCCGGTGGCGCAGCAGTGAGAAATCACTGCGGGGCAGAAAACAGGCTTCATGTGCCCAGTACTCCATCAGCTCCCCCCGACGTAACGCCTCATCCAGCCAGCTTTGAGGATACGCTCCCAGACGGCTAAAAAGGACCAGGTAAGGACTGCGGGCAACAATATTAATGGTGTCGATTTGCAGTAAAGACATTTGACGGATGATGCGCAGAATGTCGCTACTCTGTGCACGATGGCGGGGCTTTTTAAGCAGCCCCTGGGCGGCAAGATGAAGGCAGCGTGCGGCATTAAGAGAGAGCATGTATTCCTCCGTCATCCATACCGGCGCTCGCAGCGTAGGGCTAACGTTGCGCCAGTCGGGTCAGTTTTGCCAGAAGCTGTTGCGCGCGTTCGCCTTCAGGTTGCGCATTGACCGGTAAATACCACCAGTTCGGTTGTGCAAAAGCCCGGCATTTCACCGCATCTTTCTCCGTCATCAGAAGCGTTTGTTCAGGCGTAGCCATGGCCTGGACCTCAACCTGCGTTAACGCCTGATGATCGGCCAGCGCAATAGTGTTGACTGGCTGAACACCGCTATTTTCGAGGGTAGCAAAAAAACGTGGCGGATGCCCGATGCCGGCCATCGCCACGACATTGGTTAGCGCTGCAACCTCACGCCGTTCACCGGTAAGTAAATTTACCGCCTGCCCGGGACGGAGAGTCATTGAGATCTCGCCCGGCGCAGGCGTACCGCCGTTAGTAATAATGGCATCCACCGTTTTCAGCCGCGATACGCGCTCACGCATAGGCCCGGCAGGAAGCCACCAGCCGTTGCCGAAGCGTCGGACGCCATCGACCACCACGATTTCGACATCACGCGCCAGCCGATAGTGTTGCAGACCATCGTCGGTAATAATGAGCTGTAAATCGTGCCGGGCCAGCAGCGCACTCACCGCGTCGGCTCGCACCGGAGAAACGGCAACAGGTGCGCCGGTACGCTGATAAATAAGTACCGGCTCGTCACCCGCGCTGGCGGGCGTGGTCTGGTCATTAAGCAGCAGAGGGTAACGTTCGGCTTTACCACCGTAGCCGCGAGAGACAACCCCTGCGCGAATGCCACGTTGCTGAAGCTGTTCGACCAGCCAGATGACAACAGGGGTCTTGCCGTTGCCTCCGGCGGTAAGATTACCCACCACCACCACAGGAACCGGGGCGCGCCACGACTTCTTCAGACCAAGCCGGTAGCTCAGGCGAATTAGACCGCTGACGAGGCCATAAAGCCAGGAGAGCGGCAGTAAAAGTCGCCACAGCGGTGATTCACCGGACCAGATACGGGCGATCATTTCCCGAATTGCATCTTATGCAGTTGCGAATAAACCCCACGCTGTTCGATCAGATCGTGATGCGTTCCGCGCTCTACGATACAGCCATCTTCAACTACCACGATTTCATCAGCCTGTTCAATGGTTGACAGGCGATGGGCAATCACCAGAGAAGTACGGTTCTTCTGCAATTCATCCAGCGCGGCCTGGATTGCACGCTCAGATTCAGTATCCAGCGCTGAAGTTGCTTCATCAAGGATCAGGATCGGACTGTCGCGCAGCAGCGCACGGGCAATGGCAATACGCTGACGCTGACCGCCGGAAAGCATTACCCCATTCTCACCGATAATCGTATCAAGGCCGTTATCCATTTTGTTGATGAAGTCCATTGCATACGCCATACGTGCCGCTTCTTCAATTTGCTCGCGGCTGTACACTTCGGTCCGCGCATAGGCAATGTTGTTCGCCACCGTATCATTAAACAGATGCACGTTTTGGGAGACTAATGCGACCTGATCGCGCAGCGATGAGAGCGTGTATTCACGCAGGTCGCGGCCATCAAGCAGAATACGTCCTTCGTCAATGTCATAAAAGCGGGTGATCAGGCTGGCAATCGTCGATTTACCCGAGCCGGAGCGACCGACCAGCGCAACCGTTTTACCTTGTGGAAGATTCAGGTTTATATCACGCAGAGCCGGCGCTTCACGCCCTGCATAGGTAAAAGTAACGTTGCGAAATTCGAGATTTCCTTGTGCACGTTCAACCACATAAGTACCCTGATCTTTTTCCTGTTCAGAATCAAGAATGGTAAACAGCGTCTGACAGGCCGCCATCCCACGCTGAAACTGGGCATTCACGTTGGTCAGTGACTTCAAAGGACGCATCAGCGCAATCATTGATGAGAAAACGACGGTAATCGTCCCTGCGGTTAACGTTTCCATTACGCTCGGGAAACTGGCAGCGTAAAGAACGAAGGCCAGTGCCAGTGAGGCAATCAGCTGAATGATGGGATCGGAAATAGACGAGGCAGACACCATCTTCATTCCCTGCAGGCGCATTTTATTGCTGACCTTATCAAAACGTTTTGTTTCGACGTCCTGTCCACCAAAAATCAGTACTTCTTTATGCCCTTTTAGCATCTGTTCAGCACTGGTTGTCACCTGCCCCATCGTGTTCTGCATATTCTTACTGATGCTGCGAAAACGCTTAGAGACCAGACGAATGGCAAAGGAGACAATAGGTGCAAGGACGATCAGGATGACGGACAATTGCCAGCTGTAATAAAACATCATAATAAACAGGCCGATAATCGATGCCCCTTCACGTACAACGGTGATTAACGCGTTAGATGAAGAGGAAGCAACCTGTTCTGAATCATAGGTAATACGTGACAGTAACGTTCCGGTGGACTGTTTGTCGAAAAAAGAGACCGGCATACCCATCATATGGCTAAAAAGACGACGACGCATGGTCATCACCACTTTTCCGGAAACCCAGGAGATACAATAGCTGGAGACGTAGCTGGTTATACCTCGCACAATCATCAGACCGATCACCACCAGCGGCATCCATATCAACACCGAGCGATCCGTTTTACCAAACCCATCATCCAGTAGTGGTTTAAGAAGCGATAGCATGAAGGTATCGCTGGCCGCGTTGAGGATTAACGCAATAGCCGCCACGATCAAACCCGGCTTGAAAGGCGCAATAATCGGCCAGAGTCGGCGGAAGGTCTGCCACGTAGAGAGATCTTTATCGTTATGCATTCAAAAAACCAGCATTTGTTGAAATAGCCGCATATTCTACCCGTTATCTGCTGACACGCCAAACCACTGATGATACCAGCGAGGGGAAATTTGTTTGCGCAGGCTTATGATTTGCCATCCCTCTCGCGTAAAAGCGACGCTAATTTGCCCTTCATGAGGCGTGTCTAACCATTGATATCCCTGTTTCTGATAACGTTTTACCACTTTTGCCGACGGAAAATGCCACGCATTATAGCGTGACGCCGACGCCAGGGCAGCCTGTCCATTCACCCGCTGTATAAAGGCCATTCCCGATGAAGTATTACTGCCATGATGCGGTACCTGAATGAGCGTGGAAGCCAGATGCTGCCAGTAATGGCTGAGCATGGCCAGCTCTGCCGACGCTTCAATATCACCCGTTAATAAAATACTGTGCTGACCATCGTCAATCCTGACGACACAAGAGCGGTTATTACCCTGATCAGGCGTATTTCTTAGCGGCCAGTGTGCGTTAAAGGTTAGTCCCTGCCACTGCCAACGTTCACCGCGAAAACAGGGCTGGTGGCCTTTCCAGGGGAGCGGGCTGCGGACCCAGGCGTTGGGCCAGGCATGCTGTACGGCGTTGAGTCCGCCGCGATGATCGAGATGCTCATGGCTGAGAATAATGCCTTCCGGCTGCAAATGGTGCCAGCGCAGCCAGGGAATGATCAACTGTTGTCCGGAGTCACCCCCCGGCCAGCCCAGACCGGTATCATATAAAATGGCTTTGCCGTGGCGTTCAATTATCATTCCCAGCCCCTGCCCGACATCAAGCATGTGCACGGCCCAGACATCCTGCCGGGTTTGCCGCCACAGAGGAAAGGTTAGTAACATAAATACGACCAGCGGGGTCGCTTTCATGACGCGCCACGCCTGAAAACGCCATAGCATCAGTGCTATCCACGGCATGACCATAACGCCCTGCCAGCGTTTATCAACATCGAGCCAGCCATCGGGCAGCTGGCGCAGAAGATAAAACAGCAGTGCCAGCAGGCGATCGGCCAGATACCACATCCCATGTTCTGCCACTATCGGACCGGTGAGATGCAGCAGCATGGCGGCCAGAATCAGCGGCACGACAATGAACGTCACCAGCGGCACAGCAAAAAGATTGGCGACCAATGATGTGGTACTGATGCCGTGAAATAACAGCACCTGAAGCGGCAATAGCAGTACCATTATTCCCAGTTGCAGATGAAATAATCCAGCAAGCTGCCGCAGCGGTACAGGCATCTTCCACGCCGGCAGCGGCAACCATTGATACCAGAAAATAAGGGCGGCAACGGCAAAGACCGAGAGCCACAAACTTTGTGACAGTATCGCCAGCGGATCGAAGAACAGGATTGCGCCGAGACAACAAAGCCAGATATCCCATGGCGACCACTGACGCCCGCTCAGGCGCAGCCCGTACCAGATACCCAGCGCGACGATAGTACGTAATGCGGGAGGTTGTAAGCCGGTCAGCCATGCGTAAAACGCCGCGCACAGAAATGCAAAGATGAGTGGAATGCGCCAGCTAATCAGGCGGCACGGCAGAAAAAATTGCAGGCCCCGGATCAACAGCCAGCCCAGCGATGCGCCGAGCGCAATATGCAGGCCGGATATTGCCATCAGATGCGAGGTGCCAGTCTGCTGCATAAGCGTTTTGACATCAGCAGCTACCGCCAGTCGCTCTCCCATACCCAGACCGATAATAACGCCTTGCCAGGGATACTGCATAAGTGTAGTCGTGAGCGAGTTAAGATAACGTGCACGCCAACTACAGTGAGCATCAAGCACCTGCGCCCGGATAAAACGCCCCGTAAGAGGCTTATGTTGTGCAAAAGCATTACGTTGAGTATCAAAACCGCCGTCGTTCAACTCACCGTACACCGCACGTGCGCGAATGGTCATTGCCCAGCGCTGACCCGCGCAACCCGACTGTGGTAAGTAGTTACCGTAAAGCACGATCCCCGGCGCGGGAAAAAGCCTTTCTCCTTTATAACGAGTGATCACGCCCTGATGCGTCATCGCGCCATCGGTCGCGGTAAGAGTAATTTCGACCTGCTGATTTTTGCCCGGGAGATGTTGAGCAGGCCACAAGAGATGATGTGCGGCCAGCACGCCCCAGCAGAAAAAAAGTGCGGTTAATCCCCCAACCTGAGCAGCCCGCGAGCCATAAAATGCCAGTCCGGCTGCAACGATAATTATCAGGCCGATCCATGCAACTCCCGGCAAAACGGGTAGCCAGATAAGCGGAGCAATACCCGCGATAGTACACAGTGCAAGCTGTGGTAAACGCATAAACACCTCCCTGTTACAGGCAGTGTGGCGCGAGATTATGGCATTGTCGGCTGGAAATGATCGGGTTTGCGGCGGGCTGCGTAAAAATTCGATAATGTTGCTGGGGTGGGCAAGCGATACTGCGAGGACGATTCCAGTTCTTCACGAGGGGCAGATGTGAAAAAAGCACCCTCAGGTGCTTTTTTCGTGCTCAAGTTTTATCGTCTGCTTGACGGTAATAACTCAATCACCTTCATAAATATTGGCGCGGTCGCGTAATTCTTTACCCGGTTTAAAGTGCGGAACATATTTCCCTTCCAGATCCACTTTATCACCTGTTTTTGGGTTACGCCCGGTGCGGGGTGCGCGATAGTGCAAAGAGAAGCTGCCGAAACCGCGAATTTCAATGCGCTCACCAACGGCAAGAGTAGAGGCCATATGTTCCAGCATCTCTTTCACGGCATCTTCAACCGCTTTTGCCGGGATATGCGATTGCTGGCTTGCAAGTCTTTCGATTAACTCTGACTTGGTCATAATTCCTCCGGTTTCCTTAATGGCTATATTCGCTAACAGCTTGAACAAGGGCGGCCGAGGCCGCCCTTTGTGCTTGATTACAGAACGAAAACTGTAATCTGTCAAGTTACTCCTCATCCTTCTTCAAGGATTGAGAGAATTACTCGCCTTTAGCTGCTTTGAATGCTTCAGCCATTGCGTTGGAGAAGTTGCTTTCTTCCTGTTTGTTGTTAACAGTAGCGATTGCATCTTTCTCGTCAGCTTCGTCTTTCGCACGGACAGACAGGCTAACAACACGGTTTTTGCGATCAACGCCGGTGAATTTAGCTTCAACGTCGTCGCCTACGCTCAGAACCAGAGTTGCATCTTCAACGCGGTCACGTGATGCTTCAGAAGCACGCAGGTAACCTTCAACGCCGTCAGCCAGTTCTACGGTTGCGCCTTTAGCGTCAACTGCAGTCACTTTACCGTTTACGATAGCGCCTTTCTTGTTCACAGCAACGTAGTTGTTGAACGGATCTTCTGCCAGCTGTTTAACACCCAGGGAGATACGTTCGCGCTCTGCGTCAACCTGCAGAACAACGGCAGCGATTTCGTCGCCTTTCTTGTATTCACGTACAGCTTCTTCGCCTGTAACGTTCCAGGAGATATCAGACAGGTGAACCAGACCGTCGATGCCACCGTCCAGGCCGATGAAGATACCGAAGTCAGTGATTGACTTGATTTTACCTTCAACACGATCGCCCTTGTTGTGGGTTTCAGCAAACAGCTGCCATGGGTTAGATTTGCACTGCTTCAGACCCAGGGAGATACGACGACGTTCTTCGTCGATATCCAGAACCATAACTTCCACAACGTCACCAACGTTAACAACTTTGGACGGGTGGATGTTTTTGTTGGTCCAATCCATTTCGGAAACGTGAACCAGGCCTTCAACGCCTTCTTCGATTTCCACGAAGCAGCCGTAGTCGGTCAGATTGGTTACGCGACCAGTCAGTTTGGTACCTTCCGGATAACGCTTCGCGATAGCAACCCACGGATCTTCGCCCAGCTGTTTCAGACCCAGAGATACACGAGTACGCTCACGGTCAAACTTCAGGACTTTAACGTTGATTTCATCACCAACGTTTACGATTTCGCTCGGATGCTTAACGCGTTTCCATGCCATATCGGTGATGTGCAGCAGGCCGTCAACGCCACCCAGATCAACGAATGCACCGTAGTCAGTGAGGTTCTTAACGATACCTTTAACTTCCATGCCTTCCTGCAGGTTTTCCAGCAGCTGATCGCGCTCTGCGCTGTTTTCGGATTCGATAACGGCACGACGTGATACCACCACGTTGTTACGTTTCTGGTCCAGCTTGATCACTTTAAATTCAAGCTCTTTGCCTTCCAGGTGCAGAGTGTCGCGAACCGGACGAACGTCTACCAGTGAACCTGGCAGGAACGCGCGAATACCGTTCAGCTCAACAGTGAAGCCGCCTTTGACTTTGCCGTTGATAACACCAGTGACAGTTTCAGCTTCTTCGTAAGCTTTTTCCAGCGTGATCCAGGCTTCGTGACGTTTAGCTTTCTCACGGGACAGCAGGGTTTCACCGAAGCCGTCTTCTACTGCATCCAGAGCAACGTCAACTTCGTCACCAACCTGGATTTCCAGTTCGCCCTGGGCGTTTTTGAACTGCTCAGCCGGAATGGCGGACTCAGATTTCAGACCGGCGTCAACCAGTACTACGTCTTTGTCGATAGCAACAACAACACCACGAACGATGGAACCCGGGCGGGTTTCGATTGTTTTCAGGGATTCTTCAAATAGTTGAGCAAAAGATTCAGTCATGTTTAATCTTCAGGTTTCATATTAACGTCCACCTGGCTCCGTGCCGGATGGGGTTGTTTCACATACCCGCTAACATTCCATTGCTGCGGGGGTACTACTAATTCGGACGCAATTAAGCGAGGGCCAACTTTTGGCGCGCATATTGTAACGCTTTTTCAATCACTTGCTCAATACTTAAACTGGTTGAATCCAGAACTAATGCATCGGCAGCGGGAACCAGCGGCGCTACAGCGCGATTACGATCGCGATCGTCGCGTTCTTTAATCTCGGCCAAAAGGCGTTCAAAGTTAACACTAAAGCCACTTTCCTGCAACTGTAGCATGCGACGGTGCGCACGCTCTTCGGAGGAAGCATCAAGGAAAATTTTTACCGGCGCGTCCGTAAAAACGACCGTGCCCATATCGCGGCCATCGGCAATAAGGCCAGGATTCTCACGGAATGCACGCTGGCGGCGTAAAAGCGCTTCGCGAACACGTGGAAAAGCCGCGACCTGGGAGGCGGCGCTGGCCACTTCCTGCGTGCGAATTTCGCTGCTGACGTCTTCTCCTTCAAGGATCACTTCCAGATGGCCATTCGTCGAAATAAAACGGACATCCAGATGCGTCGCCAGCGGGACCAGCGCATCTTCACAGGTTACATCAACATGGTGATGCAGCGCGGCCAGAGCCAGCACGCGATAAATGGCACCGGAATCCAGCAGATGCCACTGTAGCGCCTCTGCCATCGCCTTGCATAAGGTGCCTTTACCCGCGCCGCTTGGGCCATCAATGGTAATAACCGGGGCAATTGCCGTCATCTTTTTCTCCTTAAAACAGGCGCACTGTTAACGTAAACGCCGCGCATTATACGCGCCCGCGCCAACAATCGTTAACCTTGTGTGCAAAAACTTATTTGCCCTTGCATAAGATGAAGGATAATTGCGCAATTATAGCGGGCCTGGCGAAAACCAGCCCTGAATGCATTATTTTTTATAAGAAAAAGTATGGATTCGGACAATATTGCGCCGCTCGGTTGACCGGCGCAGAGTGGGAATCAGGCAGGTGTGCTGATGCGTGCTAACTGGTCGAAATAATCAGGAAACGTTTTAGCGGTACATTGCGGATCAAGGATAGTAACAGGGGTATCGGACAGCGCCACCAGCGAGAAACACATTGCCATACGATGATCGTTATAGGTGCCAATTTCGGCAAATTGCAGATCGGCTGGCGGTGTAATCTGAATAAAATCGTCTCCTTCCTCAACGTCGGCACCGACTTTACGCAGTTCCGTTGCCATCGCATACAGGCGGTCTGTCTCTTTAACACGCCAGTTATAAATATTTCGTAACGTGGTTGTGCCTTTGGCAAACAAGGCTGCCGTCGCGATAGTCATTGCTGCGTCAGGAATATGGTTCATATCCATATCCACAGCGTTAAGTTCACCGCGCGTACAGGCAATGAAGTCGTCGCCCCAGGTAATGGTTGCACCCATTTTTTCCAGTACATCGGCAAAACGAATATCGCCCTGCATACTGTTACGACCAATACCGGTCACTTTTACCGTACCGCCTTTAATTGCCCCGGCAGCCAGAAAATAGGAGGCGGATGAGGCATCTCCCTCTACCAGATAATGCCCTGGAGACTGATACTGCTGGCCACCTTTGACGATAAAGCGCTGGTAGCGCTGATTTTCAATCTCCACTCCAAAGGTGCGCATCAGATTCAGCGTAATGTCAATGTAGGGACGAGAAACCAGTTCACCTTTAATAGCAATAGCGGTATCCGTGGCGGCAAGCGGTGCGCTCATCAGTAGCGCGGTCAGAAACTGACTGGAAACGCTGCCATCAACCTCAACCTCTCCTCCTGAGAATCCACCGCGCAGACGCAGGGGTGGATAATTTTCCTGCTCGAGGTATTCAATGACTGCCCCGCCCTGGCGTAAGGCATCAACCAGATGCCCAATCGGACGCTCTTTCATGCGCGGCTCGCCGGTCAGAACAATATCACCGTGACCAAGACAAAGCGCAGCAGCCAGCGGGCGCATCGCCGTTCCTGCATTACCAAGAAATAGCTCCAGACTATTGTCGCCTCGTAAGGGTCCCGCATTGCCAGTGACTTCGCAGCGGGTACGATCGGCTGAAAGGGTATAATGAATGCCTAACGCGCTCAGGGCGTTCAGCATATGGCGGACGTCATCGCTGTCGAGTAAATTGGTTAATACGGTTGTGCCTTCAGCCAGCGCCGCCAGCAGCAGCGCCCGGTTAGAGACACTTTTTGATCCAGGCAGATTGATAACACCGTCTACGCGCGCGATGGGTTGTAACGTCAGGGAATCCATGAAACTTAACTCTCAAAAGCAAAAGAAAGCCCCGCAGCGGGCCGCGGGGAAGAATAATACGGGGGGTTAACCGCGACGACGTTCGAAGTCAGTCATAAACTCGGTCAGGGCCTGAACACCTGCCAGCGGCATAGCGTTGTAAATTGAGGCGCGCATTCCCCCGACGACACGGTGTCCTTTCAGGGCATGTAGTCCCGCCGACAGTGATTCTTCGAGGAATAATGTGTCCAGTGCGCTATCGGCTAACTGGAACGGAATGTTCATGCGGGAACGATTACGCTTTGCCACGTCGTTGCGATAGAAATCACTGTTATCAATCACGCTATACAGCAGATTGGCCTTTTGTTGGTTGATCTTATCCATTGCGGCGACACCGCCCTGCTCTTTCAGCCATTTGAAAACCAGACCGGATAAATACCAGGCAAAGGTGGGCGGCGTGTTGAACATTGAGTCATTCTCATTGAGCACGCTGTAATCCAGAATTGACGGGCAGGATTGATGTGCTTTACCGAGTAAATCCTCGCGGACGATCACCAGCGTTAACCCCGCCGGTCCGATATTTTTTTGTGCGCCCGCATAGATTACGCCGAAGCGGCTGACATCAAGCGGTCGGGAAAGAATGGTTGAGGAAAAATCAGCAGTGACAATAACGTCATCACCAAAATCTGGCACATCGTCAATGGCGATACCGTCAATGGTTTCATTAGGGCAGTAGTGTAAATAGGCAGCGTTGTCGGAAAGCTGCCAGTCGTGCATAGGCTTAACGCCCCGCAACCCGTCTACGGTGACTTTGGCATCAATGACATTGGGGGTACAGTATTTTTTCGCTTCTTTAACGGCGCTGGCTGCCCAGTAACCCGCATCAACATAATCAGCCGTGGTTTTATCGCCGAGAAGATTAAGCGGTATACCGGCAAACTGCCCGCGCCCGCCGCCGTGGCAAAACAGTACTTTATAGTTTGAGGGAATAGTCAGCAGATCGCGAAAATCCTGTTCAGCCTCTTCAGCAACCTGAATAAATTCTTTTCCACGGTGGCTGACTTCCATGATCGACGTACCCAACCCGTGCCAGTCGCACAGTTCCTGTTGCGCCAGCTTAAGTACCGCTTCCGGAAGCATTGCCGGACCTGAACTAAAATTAAAGACCTGAGCCATTTCCCCTCACCACGCTGCTAATGATATACCCACCGCGATGGGTATAAGTTATTCCTGTGGATAGTGGTTTTACCATTCAGTGACACACGTCGCAACGGCTAAAACACGGACGGGTAAAAATGTGCTCGTTATCACACAATATATTCTATCGCATTGACGAATAAAGGCCGACAAAACCGCTATCAGGTAATTCGCTTTGCCCGGCTGGCTCTGGACCATTCAGGATGTGCGCAACGTGAACACCGCTGGTGGTCGCCCGCTTTCATTTTCTGTACTGCACTGCATTTATTGCAGGCGTATTCGCCGTCGTGCGGAACGGTTGTATAGCGCTCAATGCCAACGGGCAGAATACAAAGTCCCGCTTTCACCTCATCATCAGGATAGTAATAGACGCTGATCTGACCATTGGTTTCCATAATCGCCAGTTTGATTTGGCCAAGTTGCTCTACGCTGCTGATGCGCAGCTCCATGAAGAACTCATATTCGGTAAGACTGGCAGCTTTGACTTTTTCCCAGGCTAATTGCCCTTCTTCGATAAAGACAACGGGCTTTCCTTCCAGCAAATCCTCCAGTCTTTCACTGTGTGACATCAGCCACATAACCAGTCGATACAGCAGCCCCAGAGTGATAAAAACCGTTAATACGGGCAGCATAGGCACATCATCATAGAATGCCACGTCCCCCGCAGCAGAGCCGAGAGTGAGGATGATTAAAACCTCAAATAACGACATTTGACGCACGCCGCGACGCCCGGTGATTTTAAGAAACAAGAAAACCAGAACGAAGGTATAGAGGCTGCGCAGCGCGACTTCACCCAGAAATTCAAGCGGCACCTTATCAAGCACCATGCGTTGAAGATCAAATGCTTTCATCTTTTTATTCTCAAACAGCGGGTTATAAACCATAAGCATAGCCAATACTTTTATTTCTATACCGCGCGCCGGGAAGATAGCGTCGGTGTGCTAAAACCCGTATCATTGCGCGCTTTCCGTACGATAAAAAGTGAACTTCATGACGCAAACCTTCATTCCCGGCAAAGATGCTGCGCTGGAAGACTCCATCGCTCGCTTCCAACAAAAATTGCAGGACTTCGGCTTCGATATCGAAGAAGCTTCCTGGCTGAATCCCGTTCCTCATGTCTGGTCGGTGCATATTCGTGATAAAGAGTGCGCACTGTGTTTTACCAACGGGAAGGGGGCAACTAAAAAAGCGGCGCTGGCCTCTGCGCTGGGAGAGTACTTCGAGCGTCTGTCTACGAACTATTTTTTCGCTGATTTTTGGCTGGGTAATACCATTGCCAACGGTCCATTTGTGCATTATCCGAATGAGAAATGGTTCCCACTGCCGGAAAATGATGAACTGCCGGAAGGCATTCTGGATGCTCGTCTGCGCGCGTTTTACGATCCGGAAAACGATCTGAGCGCGGGTATGCTTATCGACCTGCAATCCGGTAACGAGGAACGTGGCATCTGTGCCCTGCCGTTCACGCGTCAATCTGATAATCAAACTGTCTATATTCCGATGAATATTATCGGTAACCTGTATGTTTCCAACGGCATGTCTGCCGGTAATACGGCTAATGAAGCGCGCGTTCAGGGGCTGTCTGAGGTTTTCGAGCGCCACGTTAAAAACCGTATCATTGCTGAATCAATCAGCCTGCCGGAAATCCCGTCAGAGGTACTGGCGCGCTATCCTGGCGTGGTCGAATCGATTGCCACGCTTGAAGCAGAGGGTTTCCCGATTTTTGCCTATGACGGCTCGCTGGGCGGTCAGTATCCGGTGATCTGCGTAGTCCTGTTTAACCCGGCAAACGGCACCTGCTTTGCCTCCTTTGGCGCGCACCCTGATTTTGGCGTGGCGCTGGAGCGTACCGTTACCGAACTATTGCAGGGTCGTGGCCTGAAAGATTTAGATGTTTTCACCGCGCCGACTTTCGATGATGAGGAAGTGGCCGAACACACTAATCTGGAAACGCATTTTATTGACTCCAGCGGTCTTATCTCCTGGGATATGTTTAAACAGGACGCGGATTATCCGTTTGTCGACTGGAGTTTTGCCGGCACCACGGAAGAAGAATTCGCCACCCTGATGGCTATCTTTAACGCCGAAGATAAAGAAGTTTACATCGCTGATTACGAGCACCTCAGCGTCTACGCTTGCCGTATTATCGTTCCGGGCATGTCGGATATTTATCCGGCAGAAGATTTATGGCTGGCGAATAACAGTATGGGCAGCCATTTACGCGAGACGATTCTGGCGCTTCCGGGCAGCACCTGGGATAAAGAAGACTATCTCAGTCTGATCTCTCAGCTTGATGAAGAAGGCCACGACGATTTTACCCGTGTACGCGAGCTATTAGGGCTGGCAACAGGCAGTAATAACGGCTGGTATACCTTGCGTATTGGCGAGCTGAAAGCGATGCTGGCTCTGGCTGGAGGCGATACAGAACAAGCGTTAATCTGGACCGAATGGACGATGGAATTCAACGCTTCAGTGTTCAGTCCGGAACGCGCTAACTATTATCGTTGCCTGCAAACGCTGCTGTTGCTCACTCAAGAAGAAGGCCGTGAGCCGCTACAGTATCTGAATGCTTTTGTGCGCATGTACGGTGCTGAAGCAGTAGAAGCAGCTAGTGCGGCATTGAGTGGCGAAGCGCCTTTCTATGGCCTGCAGGCTGGTGATAGTGAGCTTGCGGCTTTCCCTGCGCATCAGTCGCTGTTAAAAGCGTACGAAAAACTGCAGCGTGCTAAAACGGCCTTCTGGTCAAAGTAGCCCCTGCTGTATACTTCGGCCGTAGGCATATCGTTACGGCTGCGTTATATTACGGAGCGGATTTACCGCTCCGTTTTTGTATATTTTGTGGTAATCACCCGCAAATGTAATGTTAAAGTTAAATATGAGTAAATGTTATTACACTTACCGTGTATTAATGTTACTTTATATTAGAAATACTCCATTTTAATTAACTGCCAATCGATGGGGCAGTAAAAAAATTCAACACAATTGATAATTTTTAAAATTTATTTTTATTTGTATAATCAAGACCTTAATCCTGAATAGTGGTAAAACCATACACTGTGAAGGCCTATAAGCCAGGCGAGATATGATCTACATCAATTTCTCTTCTATAATGCTTTGTTAGTATCTCGTCGCCGACTTAATAAAGAGAGAGTTAGTGTGAAAGCTGACAACCCTTTTGATCTAATACTTCCTGCAGCAATGGCCAAAGTGGCCGAAGAAGCGGGTGTCTATAAAGCAACGAAACAACCGTTGACCACGTTTTTCCTGGCAATCACCGCAGGCGTGTTCATCTCAATTGCTTTCGTTTTCTATATTACAGCGACCACAGGTACTGGCACCATGCCGTTTGGTATGGCGAAACTGGTAGGTGGCATCTGCTTTTCACTAGGCCTGATTCTGTGCGTTATCTGTGGGGCCGACCTGTTTACCTCCACGGTACTGATTGTGGTGGCGAAAGCCAGCGGTCGTATCACCTGGGGTCAATTGGGTCGCAACTGGCTAAACGTTTATGTCGGTAACCTGGTAGGTGCATTGCTGTTCGTGCTTTTGATGTGGCTTTCTGGCGAGTATATGACCGCCAATGGTGGCTGGGGGCTTAATGTCCTGCAGACTGCCGACCACAAAATGCATCACACGTTTGTTGAGGCTGTCTGCCTCGGTATTCTGGCAAATCTGATGGTCTGTCTGGCCGTCTGGATGAGTTACTCCGGTCGCAGCCTGACCGATAAAGCACTCATTATGGTTTTGCCGGTCGCTATGTTTGTTGCCAGCGGTTTTGAACATAGTATCGCGAATATGTTTATGATCCCGATGGGTATCGTAATTCGTCACTTCGCCAGCCCGGAATTCTGGACCGCCGTTGGTTCCTCTCCGGACAATTTTTCTCATCTGACTATCATGAATTTCATTACTGATAACCTGATCCCTGTAACTATCGGGAATATTATCGGCGGTGGTTTGCTAGTTGGGTTGACATACTGGGTCATTTACCTGCGTGGCAACGAACATCATTAATGATGTTCGTTTCAGGCAGGTAATAAAAAGTCCACTTAAGAAGGTAGGTGTTACAATGTCCGAGCTTAATGAAAAGTTAGCCACAGCCTGGGAAGGTTTTGCGAAAGGTGACTGGCAGAATGAAGTAAACGTCCGTGACTTCATCCAGAAAAACTACACTCCTTACGAGGGTGACGAGTCTTTCCTGGCTGGCGCAACTGATGCTACCACCAAGCTGTGGGACAGCGTAATGGAAGGCGTTAAACAGGAAAACCGCACTCACGCGCCTGTTGACTTCGACACTTCTGTTGCCTCCACCATCACCTCTCATGACGCTGGTTACATCAACAAGTCTCTTGAGAAAATTGTTGGTCTTCAGACTGAAGCTCCGCTGAAACGTGCGATCATTCCGTTCGGCGGCATCAAAATGGTTGAAGGTTCCTGCAAAGCGTATAACCGCGAGCTGGACCCGGCCCTGAAAAAAATCTTTACTGAATATCGTAAAACCCACAACCAGGGCGTTTTCGATGTTTACACTAAAGATATCCTGAACTGCCGTAAATCCGGTGTTCTGACCGGTCTGCCGGATGCGTATGGCCGTGGCCGTATCATCGGTGACTATCGTCGCGTTGCCCTGTACGGTATCGACTTCCTGTTGAAAGACAAATACGCACAGTTCCTGTCTCTGCAATCTGACATGGAAAATGGCGTAAACCTGGAAGCGACTATTCGTCTGCGCGAAGAAATCTCCGAGCAGCATCGTGCTCTGGGTCAGATCAAAGAAATGGCCGCAAAATACGGCTGCGATATCTCTGGTCCGGCAACTAACGCTCAGGAAGCCATCCAGTGGACCTACTTCGGCTACCTGGCTGCGGTTAAGTCCCAGAACGGTGCTGCAATGTCTTTCGGTCGTACCGCGACCTTCCTGGACGTGTTCATTGAACGCGACCTGAAAGCCGGCAAAATCACTGAGCAAGAAGCGCAGGAAATGGTTGACCACCTGGTCATGAAACTGCGTATGGTTCGCTTCCTGCGTACCCCTGAGTATGACGAACTGTTCTCTGGTGACCCGATTTGGGCAACCGAATCCATCGCCGGTATGGGCGTTGATGGCCGTACCCTGGTAACCAAAAACAGCTTCCGCTTCCTGAACACCCTGTACACCATGGGGCCGTCTCCGGAGCCGAACATCACTATTCTGTGGTCAGAAAAACTGCCGCTGAACTTCAAAAAATACGCTGCTAAAGTTTCCATCGATACCTCTTCTCTGCAATATGAGAATGACGATCTGATGCGTCCTGACTTTAACAACGATGACTACGCTATCGCGTGCTGCGTAAGCCCGATGATCGTAGGTAAGCAAATGCAGTTCTTCGGTGCGCGTGCTAACCTGGCGAAAACCATGTTGTATGCAATCAACGGCGGCGTTGATGAAAAACTGAAAATGCAGGTCGGTCCGAAATCTGAACCGATTAAAGGCGACGTTCTGAACTTCGATGAAGTTATGGAACGCATGGATCACTTCATGGACTGGCTGGCTAAGCAGTATGTCACCGCCCTGAACGTTATCCACTACATGCACGACAAATACAGCTACGAGGCCTCTCTGATGGCGTTGCACGACCGTGACGTTATCCGCACCATGGCGTGTGGTATCGCTGGTCTGTCCGTTGCTGCTGACTCCCTGTCTGCTATCAAATATGCAAAAGTTACCCCGATCCGTGACGAAGATGGCCTGGCTATCGACTTCAAAATCGAAGGTGAATACCCGCAGTTCGGTAACAACGACGGTCGCGTAGATGACATGGCGGTTGACCTGGTTGAACGTTTCATGAAGAAAATTCAGAAACTGAAAACTTACCGTGACGCTATCCCGACGCAGTCTGTTCTGACCATCACCTCTAACGTGGTATACGGTAAGAAAACGGGTAACACCCCGGACGGTCGTCGTGCTGGTGCGCCGTTTGGCCCAGGTGCTAACCCAATGCACGGTCGTGACCAGAAAGGTGCTGTTGCCTCTCTGACCTCCGTTGCGAAACTGCCGTTTGCTTACGCGAAAGATGGTATTTCTTATACCTTCTCTATCGTTCCGAACGCACTGGGTAAAGACGACGATGTGCGTAAAACGAACCTGGCAGGCCTGATGGATGGTTACTTCCATCACGAAGCGTCTATCGAAGGCGGCCAGCATCTGAACGTCAACGTTATGAACCGTGAAATGCTGCTCGACGCGATGGAAAACCCGGAAAAATATCCGCAGCTGACCATTCGTGTATCTGGCTACGCTGTACGTTTTAACTCCCTGACTAAAGAACAGCAGCAGGACGTTATTACTCGTACCTTCACTCAAACCATGTAATGTGTTTTGACTGAAATCGCGATTAAAAAAGCGTAAAATAAAGGCTCCACGTCAGTGGGGCCTTTTTAACACCCGCAGTCTGGTTTGCCCGTTATCTATACTTATGGACAACTGCCAAAACAGATTTGACACAACCTCAGCGAGTTGTGCACTCACAGGCCATGAAGGCCAAAGCTGGAGAAACCACCGCAATGTCAGTAATTGGTCGCATTCACTCCTTTGAATCCTGTGGCACCGTAGATGGCCCGGGCATTCGCTTTATTACCTTTTTTCAGGGCTGCCTGATGCGCTGCATGTATTGCCACAATCGTGATACATGGGATACGCACGGCGGCAAAGAAATCACCGTAGAAGAATTGATGAAAGAAGTGGTGACGTATCGCCACTTTATGAATGCTTCCGGCGGTGGCGTAACCGCTTCCGGTGGCGAAGCTATTTTGCAGGCTGAATTTGTGCGTGACTGGTTCCGCGCCTGCAAAAAAGAAGGTATTCATACTTGTCTTGATACTAACGGCTTTGTACGCCGCTACGATCCGGTGATTGATGAATTGCTGGAAGTGACAGATTTAGTGATGCTGGATCTTAAGCAAATGAACGATGAGATCCACCAGAATCTGGTCGGCGTTTCTAATCACCGTACGCTTGAGTTCGGCAAATATCTTGCTAACAAAGACATTAAAGTATGGATACGTTATGTCGTTGTACCCGGCTGGTCAGACGATGATGATTCTGCACACCGTTTAGGCGAGTTTACCCGCGATATGGGCAACGTAGAGAAAATTGAAATGTTGCCTTACCACGAGCTGGGCAAACATAAGTGGGTAGCAATGGGTGAAGAGTATAAGCTCGACGGCATACATCCGCCGAAAAAAGAGACCATGGAACGCATAAAAGGCATTCTGGAGCAGTACGGTCATAAAGTCATGTATTAAAAAAATGCCCTGCCGGATCTCCCGACAGGGCATTTTTCTAGACGTGGGCCACAGGCGTAGGATGATGACCTGCTTTGCGCAGCAGCATCAATAGATAGATAAACGATACGCTGGCAATCATGATAAACAGCAGGTTGTCGGTATAGTTTTGCATTAGCATCGCGGTTAACGACGGCCCGAGTAAACTCCCGATGGTGTAACTCAGCAGCAGCGCCTGGTTCATCGCTACCAGCTGATGCTGTCCGACTTTCTCACAGGCCCATGCCATCGCGACCGGATAGAGCGTAAAGCCTGCGGCACCCAGAACAAACAGTGCCGGTGCCATTGCCGCGTGACTGAGCATCGCCAGGCAGCCGAGGATCACCACAAAGACCTGCACTCTCAGGACCAGTAAGCGGCCGTAGCGATCGGCAAGACGGCCAATCGGCCACTGTCCCAGAATACCTGCGCTGACCAGCACCGCCATCCAGAAACCGATTCCGGAATCGCTTACGCCCTGGTGATTAAGATAAAGCGGCATCAGACCGTACAGCGACCCGAGCACGATCCCTGAAATAATGCAGCCGTTAACTCCCAGACGCGCCTGACGCAGACGCAGCATTGGCCAGATACGCGCATGTTCCTGCTGCTCGCTGTGCTGATTCACGATACGCGTAAATAGCACCGGCAGTACGCCAGCCAGGACGACCGCCGTTACCCACGGCAGAACACTCATCAGATCGGTTGGCAACTTGCTGACCAGCAGCTGTGCCAGCACGGTACCGACGTAATAAACCGTCATATAGGCCGCCAGCAGACGGCCACGATTACCCGAATTGCCGCTGCACATCAGTGCACTTTCCACCACTACCCAGATCATCGCACAGCCAATACCGGCAATAAAACGCCAGCTTAACCAGCTCCAGAACCCCACCATCATCCCGAGACCAATACAGCCCACGGCAAAAATTAACGATGCTATATAATAGCTGCGGTTAAACCCAAGACGTTTGATAACATGCCCGGCCAGCAACGTCCCGATAAGATTGCCGGTAAAATAAGACGAGCCAACCATTCCAACTTGCCAGGTAGGCAGGTTTTCATGGGCGAGCCAGAGCGGGACGAGCGTATTTAACACCGCGATCGCCAGGGTCAACAACAGTAAGCCACAGAGCAGTAACTGCACCGGACGGGTATAGGTGGACATGGATAATAACCGTGAGGAAGTTCAGATTTCGAGCGCATCATGCCACCGCTATAAACAAAGTCAATTAGCGTTTTTCAGCCATAGCACACATTGTTTTTGAACGATTGAAATTGCTTATCCAGAACGAAAGACGGAATGCAGGAATTATAAATAGTTTATTGATTTAAAAGGATAAAAACAAAATCACGGCTAGTAAGTCAGTTGAAAAATTTCATGATCAAAAATGGCGTAAAATCAGAGCCGATCTCTGACTGTACGCCGTTTGATAACCCGCTTACCCGGCGATAGCCATACCCGTTGTCATATGCAGGCCATAAAATATACCGCGGCCAATAAGTTCACCGGCCAGCACCAGCATAAAAGCGAGAGCCAGTAGTGATACCGCAGGCCGTTTTCCACGGAGCTGCGGCAGGATCCAGAAGAGCAGCGCCAGAACAATTACCAGCGCACGCCATGCCATTAGCGCGCTGTAATCCGGCACCAGCATTGATGCCTGCTGTACCGAACTGTGGATCGTCGCCAGTTCCGTCCCCTGCATTAAGCTTGTCACCAGGCTTACGATAAACGCCAGTAGTGAGATTGCGGGTAATATTCGTAAAGCACGTGCGCTGACGCCTGCAATGCTCAGCAGCAAATACCCGAGTAATGGTCCGCCGATAAACAGGGTCAGGAAGAAACTGAGTGGCGTCCATACGGTGTGCCAGGTGGGCACCGTATCAATACTGTTATAAACACGGACCATCATCCAGACAAAAATCACGCCCAGGACCATGGTAACGATAAGCCACAGCATACGCAGCGCTGAAGGCATTTTTTTCATGGCCGCGAGTAGCCAGCCAATACCACCAATCACAAAAAACAGTGAGCCGCTGGCGATTTCATTACTTAGTGCGGATGCGCCCACGCGATTTAAGGAATTAAACGCGCGCATCGGCGAGCCAAGATGGATTGTTGAGGCTATAAACGCTATCCCCATTAATACCCATAGCCCAAACATACTGTTGATAATGCGCTGCTGCGTATCCGGGCGCAGATCGCCTTTCATTAGCGCCAGTGCCAGAACAATAAAACCCCCTGCCACGCACTGTCCGAAGACGGTGAAGATCATTAACGGCCATTCATGCCATCCGTTTCCCATTTTACACCTCCTTCGGATTAGCCAGATAACCGGTGGTATCTCCACAGGGACGGCTATTAGCATTAGGTTTAATCACGAGACCAGGCTTCGTGAAATGCGCGGCCGGCAGCGGTGCAACGGCTGCCAGAGAGCCATGTTTTTGACGCAATTCGTCGACAGGACCGAAGTCCAGCGCACGTAGTGGACAGGACTCAACGCAAATAGGTTTTTTCCCTTCGGCCACGCGGTCATGGCAACCATCGCATTTGGTCATATGCCCTTTTGCCGCGTTATACTGCGGTGCGCCGTAAGGACACGCCATGTGGCAGTAGCGACAGCCGATACAGACGTCTTCATTGACCACGACAAAGCCATCATCACGTTTATGCATTGCACCACTTGGACATACTTTGGTGCAGGCCGGATCCGCGCAATGGTTACAGGAAATCGACAGATAATAGGCAAAGACATTTTGTTGCCAGACGCCATTGTCCTCCTGCCAGTCGCCACCGGCGTATTCGTAGACGCGACGAAAGCTAACATCCGGGGTTAAATCTTTAAAATCTTTGCAGGCCAGTTCGCAGGTTTTGCAGCCGGTACAGCGGCTGGAATCCACAAAAAATCCATACTGGGTCGTCATTGGCTACTCCTTATGCTTTTTCAACCTGGACGAGGTTGGTATGTGATGGATTGCCTTTAGCCAAAGGCGAAGGACGCTGGGTTGTCAGCACATTAATACAGCCGTTCTGATCCACGCGTTTCGCATCCGGGTTGTACCAGGCTCCCTCACCTAATGCCACCACGCCGGGCATCATGCGCGGGGTCACTTTCGCCTCAATGTGGGCTTCACCGCGATCGTTAAAGATGCGTATTCTGTCACCGTTAACAATGCCGCGTTTCTGCGCATCTAACGGGTTGATCCACATCTCCTGGCGACAGGCAGCTTTCAGGACATCCACGTTGCCATAGGTAGAATGGACGCGTGCTTTATAATGGAAGCCAGTCAGCTGCAGCGGATATTTATGGGTAAGCGGATCGTCGTAGTTCTCGAATCCCGGCGTGTAGACAGGCAGTGGATCGATGACATCGCCAGCGGGCAGTTCCCAACTGTCGGCAATGTCGGCAAGCGCCTGTGAATAAATCTCGATTTTGCCTGAAGGCGTGGTGAGTGGATTGGCCTGCGGATCCTGACGGAATTCGCGATAAGCGACATGATGGCCTGCGGGATCGCGCTGTTTAAATATTCCCTGCTGGCGGAATACCTCAAACGTTGGCAGCTCAGGCATGGCCTGACGCGATTTTTCGTACAAATGACGCATCCACTGCTCCTGAGTACGCCCCTCCGTAAACTGTTGCTCTACGCCCAGACGTTTCGCCAGATCGCTGGTCATCTGATAGATGGTTTTACATTCGAAACGCGGTTTGATTGCCTGGTCAGCAAAAATAACGTAAGACATGTTCCCGCAGGAGGCATCCAGCGCAAAATCCATCTGTTCAGAGGCCGTGCAGTCTGGCAGCAGGATATCGGCATACTTCGCAGAAGAGGTCATATGACAGTCAATGACGACAATCATTTCGCACTTTTTATCGTCCTGCAAAATCTCGTGAGTCCGGTTGATCTCTGAATGCTGGTTAATGAGGCAATTCCCGGCATAGTTCCAGATCATTTTAATCGGCACGTCCAGTTTGTCTTTACCACGAACACCATCGCGCAGGGCAGTCATCTCTGGGCCACGTTCAATTGCATCGGTCCACATAAACATGGAAATGCTGGTTTCAACCGGGTTTTCCAGGGTGGGCATACGCTCGAACGGTATAGAGTAAGACCCTTCGCGGGCGCCGCTGTTACCGCCGTTAATACCCACATTGCCGGTCAGGATTGCCAGCATAGAGATAGCGCGAGTGGTGATTTCACCGTTAGCATGACGCTGCGGGCCCCATCCCTGAGAAATATAGGCCGGTTTCGCGCTACCTATTTCCCGCGCCAGTTTAACGATGCGCCCGGCGGGAATGCCGGTGATCTGCGACGCCCATAGGGGTGTTTTGGCGATACCGTCGTTACCCTGACCGAGAATATAGGCTTTATAGTGGCCATTTTTTGGCGCGTCGGCTGGCAGGGTTTTTTCGTCGTAGCCTACGCAGTATTTATCGAGGAACGGTTGGTCGACCAGATCTTCTGTGATCATAACCCAGGCCAGCGCGCTTACCAGCGCGGCATCGGTCCCCGGACGGATCGGTATCCATTCATCTTCACGCCCTGCGCCCGTATCAGTATAACGAGGATCGATAATGATCATCCGCGCATTTGATTTCTGCCGGGCCTGCTCAAGATAATACGTCACCCCACCGCCGCTCATCCGCGTTTCGCCAGGGTTATTACCAAACAAAACCACCAGCTTACTGTTTTCAATGTCGGAGGGGCTATTACCATCTGCCCAACCGCCCCAGGTATAATTGAGTCCGGCAGCGATTTGCGCAGAAGAGTAGTCACCGTAATGGTTGAGGTAGCCGCCACAGCAGTTCATCAAACGTGCAATCAGCGTTTTGCCGGGCGGCCATGAGCGGGTGAGCGTACCGCCCAGCGTGCCGGTTCCGTAATTCAGATAGATAGACTCATTGCCATAATCTTTAATCAGACGCTGCATGTTTTTGGTAATGATATCGTAGGCTTCATCCCAGCTAATTTGCTCGAACTTTCCTTCTCCGCGTTTACCCACGCGTTTCATCGGATATTTCAGGCGGTCAGGGTTGTAGACGCGACGGCGCATAGAGCGTCCGCGCAGGCAAGCGCGGACCTGATGCAGTTCATCAAAATTATCGTTACCGGTATTATCCGTTTCGACGTACTTTATTTCACCGTCAACGACATGCATACGTAGTGGACAGCGGCTACCGCAGTTCACTGTACAGGCGCTCCAGATGATTTTTTCAGCCGGTCTGGACGCGGGGATGGTATCAGCTGCATGAGCGATACGGGTAAAGGGCAGCGTAAAGGCGCTACTGGCCATTGCCAGACCACCGATGGCTGTCGTTTTCATTAGCTTACGACGGCTCACTTCTGTCGATAGCATAACCTCAGGCAGGGTCGTTTTCATAATTGCTCACTTTGTTTACTCGTCATATCTAAAGCAAAAAACCGCTATATAGATACTTATATATCGATAATTCAAAATGGCAGCAGTTAATGCTACTTTCGAACGAAAGTCATATTAACCCTTATGAGGTAGAGGTTATTGTCCGGTATCAAAGCAGGCATAAAAAAAGCGCCCGCAGGCGCTTTATAAAGAAAACCAGGGTATTAACCGATGTACTCAAGACCTTTCATGTACGGGCGTAACACGTCAGGCACTTCAATACGGCCATCTGCCTGCTGGTAGTTTTCCAGCACGGCCACCAGAGTACGACCGACCGCCAGACCAGAACCATTCAGAGTATGAACCAGACGGGTTTTCTTGTCAGACTTGCTGCGGCAGCGCGCCTGCATACGGCGCGCCTGGAAATCCCACACGTTAGAGCACGATGAAATTTCACGATAGGTATTTTGTGCCGGAACCCAGACCTCGAGATCGTAGGTTTTGCAGGCACCAAAGCCCATATCACCGGTGCAAAGCAGGATTTTACGGTAAGGCAGCCCCAGCAACTGGAGCACTTTTTCCGCATGGCCGGTCATCTCTTCCAGCGCATCCATTGAATCTTCCGGGCGAACGATCTGGACCATTTCAACTTTATCGAACTGATGCATACGGATAAGACCGCGCGTGTCGCGACCATAGGAGCCGGCTTCAGAGCGGAAGCACGGTGTATGCGCAGTCATTTTAATCGGCAGGTCGTCTTCGTCGATAATCTCATCACGCACCAGATTGGTCAGCGGAACTTCTGCGGTGGGGATCAGCGCATAGTTGCTGCTGTCCGCTTCTTCTTCCAGCGGACGGGTGTGAAATAAATCGCCGGCAAATTTCGGCAGTTGCCCGGTACCATAAAGCGTATCGTGGTTAACCAGGTAAGGAACGTAGTTTTCGCTGTAGCCGTGCTGCTCAGTATGCAGATCCAGCATGAACTGCGCCAGTGCACGATGCATACGTGCGATCTGGCCTTTCATGACCACAAAACGCGAGCCGGTTAATTTAACCGCGGCGGCAAAATCCAGACCGCTGTGCATTTCACCAAGAGTCACGTGATCGCGAACCTCAAAGTCGAACTGACGCGGTGTACCCCAGCGGCTAATTTCAACGTTGTCGTTTTCATCCCGTCCCTGCGGAACACAATCATCCGGAACGTTCGGAATGGTCAGGGAGATGGTACGAATTTCGCTTTGCAGCGCATCAAGCTCGACTTTAGCAGCATCGAGTTCTTCACCGAGTTTATTAACTTCCAGGCGTAATGGCTCGATATCTTCCCCGCGCGCTTTCGCCTGGCCGATGGATTTCGATCGCGAGTTACGGTCAGCCTGCAGATTTTCAGTTTTTACCTGCAAAACTTTACGACGCTCCTCAAGAGCGCGCAACTTATCTACGTCCAGCTTAAAGCCCCGGCGTGCCAGTTTTTCTGCGACTGCGTCTGGCTCGTTACGCAGCAGATTGGGATCGAGCATGCTTATCCTGTGCTTATCGAATGAGTAAAAGGAGAATGCGACCGCAGCCTGCGATCGCAAAGATTCACCAGTAACCTTACCGCAACGCCTGCATTAGCGGTAGCGTTTTGTGGGGCTATTTTGATCCTGTTCAGCAAGCCAGGCGAGCTTTTCGCCGATCTTGCCCTCAAGCCCGCGGCTGGTTGGTTGATAATAGCGCGTTTGCGCCATTTCTTGCGGAAAGTACTGCTCGCCGGCAGCATAGGCGTTAGGCTCATTATGCGCATAACGATACTGCTCACCGTAGCCCATTTCTTTCATCAGCTTCGTCGGCGCATTACGCAAGTGGTCCGGCACATCGTAATCCGGGCGCTCACGGGCATCGGCCATCGCCGCTTTAAAGGCAGCATATACCGCGTTACTTTTCGGCGCGCAGGCCAGATAGACAATTGCCTGGGCAATCGCTCGTTCGCCCTCTGCGGGACCCACGCGGGTAAAACAATCCCATGCCGAAATCGCTACCTGCATTGCACGCGGATCGGCATTACCAATATCTTCAGACGCAATTGCCAGGCAGCGCCGGGCCACATACAGTGGATCGCCGCCGGCGGTAATAATGCGCGCATACCAGTACAGTGCTGCATCCGGCGCGCTGCCGCGTACCGATTTATGCAGGGCCGAGATAAGATCGTAAAAACGATCGCCTTTATTATCAAAACGGGCGCTGCGTTCACCGGCAATTTCAGTCAGCAGCGCAGGTAATAATACGCGCCTGCCGGTTTCGGCGGCTTCTGCCATATCGGCCATCATTTCAAGCGTGTTAAGCGCCCGGCGGGCATCACCATTAACCAGCTCAGCAATCGCCAGTCGGGTTTCATCCGGCAGTACGATATCTTTATCGCCATAGCCGCGAACGCTATCGCTCATGGCCTGATCAAGCACCTGCTCAATATCATCAGTGGTGAGCGATTTTAATAAGTAGACGCGCGCGCGGGAGAGCAGCGCGGAATTCAGTTCAAAAGAGGGATTCTCTGTTGTCGCACCAATAAAGGTGATGGTTCCATCTTCGATATGCGGTAAAAACGCATCCTGCTGGCTTTTATTAAAGCGGTGTACTTCATCAACAAACAGAATGGTACGGCGTCCTGCCTGACGATTTTGACGCGCACGCTCAATCGCCTCGCGGATCTCTTTAATACCGGAGGTAACCGCAGAGATGCGTTCAACATCAGCGCTGGCATAACGGGCAATGACTTCGGCCAGAGTGGTTTTTCCGGTGCCGGGCGGCCCCCAGAGGATCATTGAGTGCAGATGCCCCGCCTCAATGGCGCGCGGCAACGGTTTACCGGCGGCCAGCAAGTGCTGCTGGCCGATATACTGTGCTAAGTTTTCTGGCCGCATACGCGCGGCCAGAGGTTGAAATTCATTGTCAGAAAAGTCGAGCGACAAGTTGCTCACGCACGCCCCTACTTGCTACGTTGATCGTCTACCGTTACGCCCTGCGGCGGGGTAAAAGTAAATTTAGCCGGATCGACTGCACCGTTTTGCTGGGACTTCAACTGATAACTGCTGCGCTGATCGTCCTGTTCGACTGCACTAAACTGATGAATCGTGCCGTCACGACCGACGTTAATGGTAAATTGCTTCAAATTGCCGCTGCTGCCTTTCGGCGTCAGGATAAAGTCGTCGCCGTTTTGCTTGATATTATACTGCTGCCAGTCGCTGGTCTGGTTACGGGCAATTAGCATAAACGGCGTATTGCCTGTGGCATCTTTTAACAGATTAACGCTTACCTGTTCAACAAACGGATTGTAGAACCACAGGTTTTTACCGTCAGAAACCAGCGTGCTTTCATCTGGCTGCGTCATGTGCCAGTTAAAAAGATTAGGACGCTTAACCCACAAATCGCCCTGACCTTCCTGTACAGCGGCACCGCTACCATCCGTCACTTTTTGTGTGAAGCTGGCGTGAAAGCTGCTGACTTTGTCCAGACGTGTTTTAAGATCGCCCGCCGCATCAGCCCAAACGCTGCTAACCACGAAGCCTGAAAGTAATGCACAGGTGATAGCCATCTTTTTCATTGTTGTTATTCCTCAAATGCGTCTTCCCACTACGGGAGTCCTCTTTGTTATCTACTCTAGGCGTCATTTTTGCCAGGTAACAGAAGAAAATACTGAATTTTGACTTGCTTACCTGGCTTTACAATTAATCGAATGGCGGAGGAGCCAGCACCTCGCGGTTACCATTATGCCCCTGCTCACTGACGATCCCCTGCGCTTCCATTTGTTCAATGATACGTGCAGCGCGGTTGTAACCAATACGGAACTGCCGCTGAACGCCCGAGATCGACGCTTTACGCTTCTCGATAACAAAGTTTACCGCCTGGTCAAATAACGGATCCAGCTCTTCACCGCTCTCCAGACCGCTGCCGCTCCCTTCGCTTTCGCTGTCGGAAGTGATCCCATCGACATACTGTGGACGTCCCCGAGCTTTCCAGTCCTGAACGACGGCATGAACTTCTTCATCACGCACAAATGCGCCGTGCACACGTATCGGAATGGTTGAGTTTGGCCCGGAGTAGAGCATATCTCCCATACCGAGTAACGATTCCGCGCCACCCTGATCGAGGATGGTTCGGGAGTCAATTTTACTTGATACGGTAAAGGCCATGCGCGTCGGGATGTTTGCTTTGATAAGACCGGTAATGACATCCACGGAAGGGCGCTGCGTCGCCAGCACCAGGTGAATACCTGCGGCTCGCGCTTTCTGGGCAAGACGCGCGATCAGCTCTTCCACTTTTTTGCCCACCGTCATCATCAGGTCGGCGAATTCATCCACCAGCACAACGATATACGGCTCTTTTTTCAGCACCGGATGCGTCGCATCCATACTGTCTCCAGGCTTCCAGTAAGGATCCGGGATCGGCCGGCCCATTCGCGCAGCTTCAGCAATCTTCTCGTTATAACCTGCAAGGTTACGCACGCCCAGCGCCGACATAAGCTTATAACGACGCTCCATTTCATTAACGCTCCAGCGCAGAGCATTGGCGGCGTCTTTCATATCGGTAACGACTTCTGTTAACAGATGTGGAATGCCTTCATAAACCGACAACTCGAGCATTTTCGGGTCGATCATGATGAACTTCACATCCTCCGGCTGCGCTTTATACAGCATACTCAGGATCATGGCGTTGACCCCCACGGATTTGCCCGATCCGGTGGTCCCTGCTACCAGCAGATGGGGCATCCTGGCTAAATCGGCGGTTACCGGATCGCCGGCAATATCTTTACCCAGCACGACAGTGAGCGGAGAAGGATTACCGCGAAATTTAGCGCAGTCCAGAACCTCACGAAGATAAACCGTTTGCCGCTTTTTATTTGGCAGCTCAAGGCCAACGTACGGTTTGCCAGGGATCACTTCAACAACGCGGACAGCGGCACTGGACAGAGAACGTGCGAGGTCCCGGGACAGGTTGGAGATACGTGCAGCTTTTACGCCCGGCGCCAGGTTTAATTCAAAACGGGTAATGACCGGGCCTGGAGAATAATTCACAACATCCGCTTTAATGCGGAAATCGGCCAGACGTGCTTCAACCAGACGCGCCATCTGCTCGAGGGCGAAAGTGTCTACCGGTTCGACTTCAGACGGCGGCGGCGTCAGCAGATCCAGTGACGGCAACAGTGTGGTCGGCTTCTGAAGTGGACGACTGTCACCGTTACGCATTAACAAAGGATGAATAAGGCTTTCTTGCGGCGGCTGAACCGGTTGCTGCGGCTGCTGATAAACCGGCTGCGGTGCGGCAGGCTGCTGGACCGGCTGCGGCGGCTGATAAACAGGCTGCGATGCGGCAGGTTGCTGGACCGGCTGCGGCTGCTGATAAACCGGCTGAGGTGCGACAGGTTGCTGGACCGGCTGCGGCTGCTGATAAACAGGTTGCGATGCGGCAGGTTGCTGGACCGGCTGAGATACAGGCAGGGGATCATCCACAGGGCCTGGAGTAAACAGCGGCGCGCCCGGACCATCATCAACCAGTGCTTTGGTTGGCGAAAAGTCAAAATCGCTTAGTGAGAAAGGATTAGCACCTTCTGGCTGTTCACTGGCATAGCGCTGCTGCTGCGAGGCCACGAACTGACGAGCCAGTTCTTCTTCTGCCGCCTCTTCCTCATTCTGCACGGGATCGGAGCCATAACGCTGCTGCTGCGAATCGGCGAATTGACGTGCCAGTTCATCTTCGTGCTCAAATGCATCAGACTCGTCGTCAGAATGTTGTTCTGCCTGACGGGCACGTTCTTCAGCCATACGCTGCGAAGGTAATTTAATGCCATAGGAGGCCAGTTCGCGACGCGTCGGGACGCGAACCCGGTTTGGCCGCGGCAACTGCGGGCCAATTCCTTCTTTTACCTGAGTACGCACGCCGCTGGTGGCCAGATTAAATACGGGTGCAGCCACGGTCGCCGCCGTGGTGGCCTGATGCACGCTGGCAGCAACTGGAGCAACCACTGGCGCAGGATCGATAACCGCAGATGGCGTTACAGGCTGCTCAACAGGTTCGGGAACAGGCTGATACCAGGCGGCCAGTTGTTCACGCTCGCGGGCGCGTTTTTCTTCGACTTCTTCAAAGTAGTAGAGCGGTGGACGGCTTGTTTTAACCTCTTCCTGCGCAGGGGATTCAGGAACAACCGGCGGCTGTTCTGCGTCCGGCTGGTACTGCGGCTGAGGAACCGGCGGCTGTTCTGCGTGCGGCTGGTACTGCGGCTGCGCAACCGGCGGCTGTTCTGCGTGCGGCTGGTACTGCGGCTGAGTAACCGGCGGCTGTTCTGCGTACGGCTGGTACTGCGGCTGAGTAACCGGCGGCTGTTCTGCGTACGGATCGTAATGCGGCTCCGCAACCGGCGGCTGTTCTGCGTATGGCTGGTACTGCGACTGTGTAACCGGCGGCTGTTCCGCGTACGGCTGATACTGCGGCTGAGCAACCGGCGGCTGCTCTGCGTACGGATCGTAATGCGGCTGCGCTACCCCGGGCTGTGCCGGCGTTTCCCACGGCTGTGGTACTTCATAGCGCGGTGCTTCTGGCGCCGCAGATTGCCATTCATCGACAGGCGTGGTGGGCTGACCTGGCGCCCGGTTTTCCTGCGTAACACTGTTCGTATGCGGCGGTGGTACCGCCTGCCAGGTCGCATCAGGTTGGGAAATAACAGGCTCTGCGCCCTGAATCTGCGGCTGCGGTATAACGGGATCGGCAGGCGCGGCCCAGGCCTGAGTTGCCATTGTTGCGGCAGCGGCCGCCGCCACCGGTTCGCTGACGGAGGCCCCATTTAGTAGAGGATCGTATTCGTCAAACTCTTCCGCCTGCGTAGCCCGATGACCGGAAAATAAAACATCATCCGGGTCGGCGGTAACACCGCGAGCGCTGTAAGTAATCTCCTCCGGATCGTCCATCCGTTTGCCGGAAAAAAGCGCGGCATCCGTTTTACGCCCCAGAGGATTAGCAAATTTTTCGGCGACGCGCTTACGTCTTGCCAGCGCACCGCGCAGGATACGAGCCCGACGCGATTCACGCGGCGCATCTGGCTGCGCGTCTTCGCTCTCGTCCTCATATTCCTCATAATCCTCATATTCTTCTTCAACCCAGGTATCGTCGCGGCGGGTACGATTACTGGCGAACGTCAGAATATTAAGAATAACACTGCCTAATTTCTCAGCGATGCTGACCCACGACCAGCCGGTAAATAGCGTCAGACCAGCCGCCCAGATACAGAGCAGCGCAATTGTACCGCCGCTGCTGTGCAGCAGCGGTTGTAATGTCGTGCTGAGCAGGCTGCCAATAACCCCGCCCGAGGCAAAATACCAGATATCATCGGCGTTGATTGCGGCCAGGCCGCATGAGGTCAGGATAAGCGCCAGTACGCCAATAAGACGCAGAGAAACGGCGAAGTAATCGATGTAATCTTCATTGGCCCGGTGTCGGTATGCAAACCAGCATCCACCAATAATAATCACCGGTATGGTATAAGCCATGATGCCAAAGATGAAGAAAAGCGTGTCGGCAAGCCAGGCTCCCGGCACACCGCCTAAATTGTGGATAGGCTCATGCCACGCCGTTTGCGACCAGCTGGGATCGGAAGGATTGAAGCTCAGCATCGCCACCATCAACCAGATGGCAAAAAGTGAGCAAAGAATAAGCATGGCCTCCAGAAGTCGGCGACTGCTGCTTAACCGGGTAATTTTGACGTCTTTGTCTTCTGTATATTCCTGGCTCAAGAAAGGCACTCCAGGTCCTTGATGCTAAACGGAGAACCGTGCAGGGTTGCCCCGGCACGGTTGCTGTATGGATTAACAGGAGTGTAATCAAATTACACTGATTTTGCACCTGTTCCGTGTTAGCGCGTTTTAATTACCAGACGATTGCTCTGTTTAACCTCTTCCATCACCACATAGGTGCGGGTGTCGTTAACACCTGGCAGGCGCAGCAGGGTTTCACCCAGTAATTTACGATACGCTGACATATCCGGTACGCGGGTTTTCAACAAGTAGTCAAAATCACCTGAAACTAAATGACACTCTTGAATTTCTTCAAGTTTTTGCACGGCAGTGTTAAATTGCTCAAACACATCAGGCGCACCACGATTCAGAGTAATCTCAACAAAAACCAGAAGTGATGCGTCCAGATAATGCGGGTTTAGCAGCGCCGTATAGCCCTGAATAAAACCCTGCCGTTCCAGTCGACGAACGCGCTCAAGGCACGGTGTCGGAGAAAGTCCCACTCTTTTTGAGAGCTCAACGTTGGAAATACGCCCGTCCTTTTGCAATTCATTCAAAATATTGCGATCGATACGGTCGAGATCTTTGCCTGGGCGCTTCTTGCTATCTACCATTATTATTGTCTCTCTGTGTTCCTTCCCTACTCCTGTCTTAACCCTGGTACGTCACTGTTTAGGGTCTTCGCCCGTTGTTTACGTGCGCACGCTCCAGGCGTGCCGCAAATCGTACTCCAGGGTATGCGGTGAGAAGACCGGGGCCCGAAGGCTCCAATGACCTCACGTAATGTGTCTGTCCACACCTTACGTAAGCTCCATTGGCCCGGTAAAAAATGACCATTACGTGCTGTTAAATGACGCCACACGAAATACGGTTTTTTTTCTTCCTCGAATGTTTTCGCAAAAGCACAGGGCATTGTCAAAGCAAAACAGCTTTTTTTAGTACAACCTGCCATATATTCATCATTTACGGGGGGTGTTGCTCATCTGATCGCCTTATAACTGGCCTGTTTTCAGTCGAAATTGTTATGTTGAATGCACATTGGCTCCAGCCCATCGTTATTTTCTATTTCATATATCGTTAACAAAAAAGGCGCGCTCTTTTTTTAAGGCGACAAATTCCCTACAATCTCGGGCAATGACTGCCAACAATTATGGGGATCTCATGGGCACGGCGAAACACAGCAAACTATTAATTCTTGGCTCCGGCCCTGCGGGCTATACCGCGGCTGTCTATGCTGCACGCGCAAATTTACATCCGGTGTTAATCACTGGTATGGAAAAAGGCGGTCAATTGACCACCACTACAGAAGTGGAAAACTGGCCGGGCGATCCGAACGATCTTACCGGGCCACTGTTAATGGAGCGTATGCATGAGCATGCGGTCAAGTTTGAAACCGAAATTCTGTTTGATCATATTCATACTGTCGATCTGCAAAATCGCCCTTTCCGCCTGACCGGTGATAGTGCGCAATATACCTGCGATGCGCTGATTATCGCGACGGGTGCATCGGCTCGTTACCTCGGCCTGCCCTCTGAAGAAGCGTTTAAAGGCCGTGGCGTTTCCGCGTGCGCGACCTGCGACGGATTTTTCTATCGCAATCAGAAAGTCGCGGTGATCGGCGGCGGAAATACGGCGGTAGAAGAAGCGCTTTATCTGGCAAATATTGCCTCAGAAGTCCATTTGATCCACCGTCGTGACAGCTTCCGTGCGGAAAAAATCCTTATCAAGCGTCTGATGGATAAAGTGGAAAGCGGTAATATTGTCCTGCATACCCATCGTACGCTGGAAGAAGTCACTGGCGATCAAATGGGCGTCAGCGGTCTGCGTCTGCGGGATACTCAGCGCGACAATGTTGAAACGCTGGAGGTTGCCGGTTTGTTCGTTGCCATTGGTCACAGCCCGAATACCGCTATCTTTGACGGCCAGCTGGCGCTGGAAAACGGTTACATTAAAGTGCAGTCCGGCATTCACGGTAATGCCACCCAGACCAGCGTACCCGGCGTATTCGCCGCCGGCGATGTCATGGATCACATCTACCGTCAGGCCATTACCTCTGCCGGTACGGGCTGTATGGCAGCGCTGGATGCTGAACGTTATCTTGATGGTTTAGCAGAAAGTAGCAAATAATCTTTACAAGTCAGTAACAAAGGTAAATAAGGCGACTATAGGTCGCCTTTATTTTTGCGTCGTTGTAACATTGCCGTGCCTGATATTCTAATAACTCACCTGCTAAGCACGTAATGAATAAAACCCGTCAACAAGAGTTAACCCGCTGGTTAAAACAGCAAAGTGTGATCTCCCGCCGCTGGCTGATGATGTCTCGTCTGCTGGGACTGGTGAGCGGCCTGTTAATTGTGGCCCAGGCCTGGATGCTGGCGCAGATCCTACAGCATATGATCATGGATAATATTCCGCGTGAAGCGCTTTTACTGCCCTTTATTCAATTGATCCTGATTTTTATTGTGCGCGCCTGGGTTGTCTGGCTGCGTGAAAAAGTCGGTTTTCACGCCGGACAACACATTCGATTTGCCCTACGCCGTCAGGTTCTGGACCGCCTGCAACAGGCCGGGCCGGCCTGGATTCAGGGTAAACCGGCAGGAAGCTGGGCAACATTAATTATCGAGCAGATCGACGATATGCACGATTACTATGCCCGCTATTTGCCACAAATGGCTCTGGCGACCTTTGTGCCACTGCTTATTGTGATCGCTATTTTCCCCTCTAACTGGGCAGCGGCACTGATCTTACTCGGCACCGCGCCGTTGATCCCTTTGTTTATGGCGATGGTCGGGATGGGTGCCGCTGATGCTAATCGACGTAATTTCCAGGCGCTGGCGCGGCTGAGCGGCCATTTCCTTGACCGCCTGCGTGGGATGGAAACCCTGCGCACATTCGGACGTGGCGATGCTGAGATTGATAATATTCGCCGGGCTTCGCAGGATTTTCGCCAGCGGACAATGGAAGTGCTGCGTCTCGCTTTTCTGTCCTCCGGGGTACTGGAATTTTTCGCCTCACTCTCCATCGCGTTAGTGGCGGTTTATTTTGGCTTCTCTTATCTTGGCGAGTTAAATTTTGGTCATTATGGCACGGGCGTTACGCTTGCTGCCGGGTTCCTCGCGCTGATCCTCGCTCCCGAATTCTTCCAGCCGCTGCGCGATCTCGGCACGTATTATCATGCTAAAGCGCAGGCAGTCGGCGCGGCAGACAGTCTGAAAACGTTTATGGAGGCCCCATTAGCCTCTCCTGAACGGGGTGAAAAGCAGCTTAATGCCCAGCAGGCTGTTTCACTTCGCGCCCGCGATGTAATGATTAAATCGCCGGAGGGTAAGGTTCTCGCCGGTCCTCTTAATTTTGACCTTGCAGCCGGACAACGCGTGGTGTTGATCGGCCAGAGCGGCTCGGGAAAAAGCTCACTTCTGAGCATGCTCTCTGGTTTTCTGCCTTATGACGGTTCGCTACTCATCAACGAGGTTGAATTACGCGAGCTGGAGCCTGAGCTCTGGCGTCAGCAGTTAAGCTGGGTAGGACAAAACCCGCAGCTTCCGGCGGCAACGATTCGCGATAACGTCTTACTGGCAAAACCTGATGCCTCTGAAGCGGAGCTGCATTCAGCTCTGGCGCGAGCATGGGTAAGCGAATTTACGCAACAGCTGCCACACGGCATTGATACGCAGCTTGTCGATCAGGCTGGAGGTTTGTCGGTGGGTCAGGCCCAGCGCGTCGCTGTGGCGCGTGCGCTGCTGACCCCGAGTCATTTATTACTCCTGGATGAACCCTCAGCCAGTCTTGACGCGCATAGCGAACAGCGCGTTATGCAGGCCCTCAACGAGGCCTCGCGACAACAAACCACCCTGATGGTGACTCATCAGCTTGAGGATCTGGCCGCGTGGGATTCCATCTGGGTGATGCAGGACGGGCAGATTGTCGAGCAGGGTCATTTTAGCGAGCTGACTGAGGCTAATGGTGCGTTTGCCAGCCTGCTTGCTCACCGTCAGGAGGATATTTAAATGCGCGTATTACGTCCTTATCTTGCGCTTTATAAACGGCACAAAGGGTTGCTGACGCTGGGTATTATTCTCGCGATTGTTACTCTGCTCGCCAGTATCGGGCTGTTAACCCTCTCCGGCTGGTTTTTATCCGCTTCCGCCGTCGCCGGATTTGCCGGCGCCTACACCTTCAACTACATGCTGCCCGCGGCGGGCGTACGCGGTGCGGCTATTATCCGTACTGCCGGACGTTATTTTGAGCGGCTGGTCAGCCATGATGCGACCTTCCGGGTACTTCAGCATCTGCGGGTGTTTACCTTCAGCAAAATCCTTCCGCTCTCGCCTGCCGGACTGGCCCGCTTTCGTCAGGGAGAGTTACTGAATCGTCTGGTAGCAGACGTCGATACGCTTGACCATCTCTATCTACGGGTGATTTCGCCGCTTATTGGTGCCCTGGTGGTGATCGTGGTTGTCACTTGTGGACTCAGCCTGATGGATATAACTCTGGCCCTCACTCTGGGCAGCATTATGCTTCTGACGCTGTTGCTGCTTCCGCCGCTGTTTTATCGTGCCGGCAAACCCGTCGGCGAGAGTCTGACCAGTTTGCGCGGACAATACCGGCAGCAGCTGACCGCCTGGCTTCAGGGGCAAGCGGAACTGTCGCTGTTTAATGCCAGTCACCGCTACCGTCAGCAGATGGAGAATACCGAATTAAGCTGGCATGATGCGCAGCGCAGACAGTCAGAGCTGACTGCCCTTTCACAAGCGCTGATGTTGTTGATCGGTGGCGCTGCCGTTGTCGTGATGTTGTGGATGGCCTCTGGCGGTGTGGGTGATAACGGCCGTCCTGGCGCGCTGATCGCCCTTTTTGTTTTCTGTGCGCTTGCCGCGTTTGAAGCCCTCGCGCCGGTGACCGGCGCATTCCAGCATCTTGGTCAGGTTATGGCCTCGGCCATCCGTCTCACGCAAATCATTGAGCAGCCGCCAGAAGTCGTTTTCAACGCACAGCCTGCCGCACCCCTGACAGCCGTCAGCCTTCAACTGCACGAGGTGACGTTTTGTTACCCGCAGCACGAACAGCCAGCACTAAATAACATCAGCCTGAATGTTGCTGCAGGCGAGCATATTGCGATCCTCGGTCGTACCGGCTGCGGTAAATCAACCTTGCTACAGCTGCTGACCCGGGCATGGGACCCTCAGCATGGGGAGCTATTGATCAACGGCTCCCCCGCTGCGGATCTCGATGAAACCACGCTGCGCCGCGCCATGACAATGGTACCCCAGCGCGTTCATCTTTTTAGCGCCACATTGCGGGACAATCTGCTGCTGGCTGCCCCAGAGGCTAGTGATGAAAAACTGGCTGCCGCCCTGACCCGCACCGGTCTTGAGAAGCTGCTGGAAGACGGTGGTTTAAACAGCTGGCTGGGGGAAGGCGGGCGTCAGCTTTCGGGCGGTGAACTGCGCCGTCTGGCCATTGCGCGGGCGCTACTGCATGATGCGCCGCTGCTGCTGCTTGATGAGCCGACGGAAGGACTGGATGCCACCACCGAAAGTCAAATTCTCGATCTTCTGGCAACCGTCGCTAAAGAAAAAACGCTGCTGATGGTGACGCATCGTCTGCGAGGGCTGGCGCGTTTTGATCGCATAATAGTGATGGACAACGGGCGCATTATTGAGCATGGTAATCACGCAGAATTGCTGGCGAACAAGGGGCGTTATTACCAGTTTAAACAGCGCCTGTAGACTATTATTGAGCGGTTCGTCTTGCGGTGGAGTAGCACTAACATGCGCCTGGTCCAGTTGTCCCGACATTCAATTGCGTTTCCCTCCCCCGAGGGTGCGCTGCGTGAACCTAATGGTTTACTGGCATTGGGCGGCGATCTTAGCCCTGCACGGCTATTAATGGCCTATCAGCACGGTATTTTTCCGTGGTTTTCGCCGGGCGATCCTATCTTATGGTGGTCGCCCGATCCGCGTGCCGTGCTATGGCCACAGCATTTTCATATTAGCCGCAGCATGAAGCGATTCCATAAAACGTCGCCTTATCGCGTGACGCTTAATCACGCTTTTGATCGGGTCATTGAAGCATGCGCACTCGACCGCGATGAAGGAACATGGATAACCCAGGAGATCATTCGCGCTTATCAGCGTTTGCATCAGCTGGGCCATGCGCATTCTATTGAGGTCTGGCGGGAGGATACGCTGGTGGGCGGAATGTATGGCGTCTGTCAGGGCGCACTATTTTGTGGCGAATCCATGTTCAGCCGGGCGGAAAATGCCTCTAAAACAGCGCTGCTAACCTTTTGCGCAGATTTCTGCCTTCATGGCGGGCAGCTGATCGACTGTCAGGTATTAAATAGCCATACCGCCTCCCTCGGCGCAGTCGAAATCCCTCGCCGCCACTATCTGGACTATCTTGAAAAGCTTCTGCCGTTGGCGCTGACCGCTGATTTCTGGCAGCCGCGTACGTTATTTATGCCTGAAGGGTAAATGTTTTCGGCACAATCTTTGTCAGGATGCTATAATCTTCGCGCAAAGTTGCTTTTGCCCATTGCCCCGCCACCGTTTGGGATCAGTTCGAACCAGGTTTTACCCTCGTCTCCCCTTTACGTTTGCGCTTGTCGTACGCCAAAGCCGTGTGCAGCAGAGCAATGCGCCAAAATTACTTTTTGCGTTTTATGCGCTGAAAACTTTACTTAATTGATGAACTTCGGCATTATCTTGCCGGTTCAAAACAATGGTAGTGATACCCCAGAGGACTAGATGGCCAAAGAAGACAATATCGAAATGCAGGGTACCGTTCTTGAAACGCTGCCTAATACTATGTTCCGCGTAGAACTGGAAAACGGTCACGTGGTTACTGCGCACATCTCCGGTAAAATGCGTAAAAACTACATCCGCATTCTGACGGGCGACAAAGTGACCGTCGAGCTGACCCCGTACGACCTGAGCAAAGGCCGCATTGTCTTCCGTAGTCGCTGATTGTTTTCACGCCCTGTAGCGGCGTACAGATACCGAAAGGCCGGGAATTTTCCCGGCCTTTTTTGTTTATTTTCCCGGATTAAGTCAGTCTATAAGCGGTCTGTTTTGACCTGGTTCTAATCCAGCCGGGCCTGAGAGTTTCATGCATTTTGACCATTAATAATAAAAAAGCGGACTGTCACCAGTCCGCTTTTATTACTTTAAACGTCACTTAATGCGCGGTTTCCGCTTTGCGCTTTTGCGCACTCTGGAAATCGTAGGTCAGCGCATTTTTCTCTTTATCCAGCGCCACAGTCACCTGCCCGCCGTCCACCAGCGAACCAAACAGCAGTTCGTTGGCCAGCGGTTTTTTCAGGTTATCCTGCACAATACGCGTCATTGGACGCGCGCCCATTGCCCGGTCGTAGCCTTTTTCTGCCAGCCAGTCGCGCGCTTCCTGGCTGACTTCCAGGGATACGCCTTTCTGGTCAAGCTGCACCTGAAGTTCGACAATGAACTTATCGACCACCTGGTGAATAACCTCGGTTGAGAGGTGATCAAACCAGATAATGTTGTCCAGACGGTTGCGGAACTCCGGCGTAAAGATCTTCTTGATCTCTTCCATCGCGTCAGTGCTGTTATCCTGGTGGATAAGCCCCATCGATTTACGTTCGGTTTCCCGTACTCCGGCGTTGGTGGTCATCACCAGTACCACATTACGGAAGTCCGCTTTACGACCGTTGTTGTCGGTCAGCGTCCCGTTGTCCATCACCTGCAACAGCAGATTAAAGACGTCAGGATGCGCTTTTTCAATTTCGTCCAGCAGCAGTACCGCGTGCGGATGTTTGATTACGGCATCCGTTAACAGCCCGCCCTGATCAAATCCCACGTATCCCGGAGGCGCACCAATCAGCCGGCTAACGGTATGACGCTCCATATACTCGGACATATCAAAGCGCAACAGTTCAATACCCAGCGCTTTTGACAACTGTACTGTGACTTCGGTTTTACCGACGCCTGTCGGTCCGGCAAACAGGAAGGACCCTACCGGTTTGTGGTCATGACCCAGTCCGGCGCGCGCCATCTTGATAGCTTCAGTCAGCGCTTCAATCGCTTTATCCTGCCCAAAGACCAGCATTTTCAGACGGTCGCCGAGGTTTTTCAGGGTATCGCGATCGCTTTGCGAGACGCTCTTCTCAGGAATACGCGCAATACGCGCGACGACAGATTCAATGTCGGCGACGTTAACGGTTTTCTTGCGTTTGCTCACTGGCATCAGGCGTGCGCGTGCACCCGCTTCATCAATAACGTCAATTGCCTTATCCGGCAGATGACGATCGTTGATGTATTTCACCGCCAGCTCTACCGCTGCGCGCACCGCTTTCGCGGTATAGCGTACATCGTGATGCGCTTCGTACTTCGGTTTCAAACCGTTGATGATCTGTACCGTTTCTTCCACCGAAGGCTCGGTTACATCGATTTTCTGGAAACGACGCGCCAGAGCCCGATCCTTTTCAAAGATGTTACTGAATTCCTGATAGGTAGTAGAGCCCATCACGCGGATTTTGCCGCTGGAAAGCAGGGGTTTGATAAGGTTAGCGGCATCGACCTGACCGCCGGATGCAGCACCTGCACCGATGATAGTGTGGATCTCGTCGATAAACAGAATACTGTTTTCATCCTGCTCAAGCTGTTTGAGCAACGCTTTGAAGCGCTTCTCAAAGTCACCACGGTATTTGGTGCCCGCCAGCAATGAGCCAATATCCAGCGAGTAGATGGTGCAATCAGCCATGATTTCCGGCACGTCGCCGCGCACAATACGCCAGGCCAGACCTTCCGCGATAGCCGTTTTACCGACGCCGGATTCACCGACCAGAAGCGGGTTGTTTTTACGACGACGGCACAATACCTGGATCGCGCGTTCAAGTTCTTTATCGCGACCAATCAGCGGATCAATACCGCCTACGCGAGCAAGCTGGTTGAGGTTGGTTGTGAAATTTTCCATCCGATCCTCCCCGCCTGCTTGTTCTTCTGCGCCGGGCTGGCTTCCCTGATCTGAAGACTGGCTCGGCTCGTCTTTACGGGTGCCGTGAGAGATGAAATTCACCACATCAAGGCGGCTGACTTCATGTTTACGTAACAGGTAGGCGGCCTGCGATTCTTGTTCGCTAAAGATGGCCACGAGGACGTTCGCCCCGGTCACTTCACTGCGACCAGAAGACTGAACGTGGAAAACCGCGCGCTGCAGGACCCGCTGGAAGCTGAGCGTCGGCTGCGTGTCGCGCTCCTCTTCGCTGACGGGCAGCACCGGAGTAGTTTGTTCGATGAAGGCCTCAAGTTCCTGACGCAGTGCCACCAGGTCTACGGTGCACGCTTCAAGTGCCTCGCGGGCAGATGGGTTACTGAGCAACGCGAGCAGCAAGTGCTCTACGGTCATAAACTCGTGTCGGTGCTCGCGCGCTCTGGCGAAAGCCATGTTTAAACTGAGTTCCAGTTCCTGGTTGAGCATTGGGCACCCCCCTCAATAGTTTGCCTTATCAGGCTTTTTCCAGCGTACACAGCAACGGATGCTCGTTCTCCTTTGCATAGTTGTTCACCATCACCACTTTCGTCTCCGCGACCTCGGCGGTAAAGACCCCACAAATGGCTTTACCCTGATAGTGAACGGTAAGCATCAGTTGCGTTGCACGTTCTACATCATAAGAAAAGAACTTTTGCAGCACGTCAATAACAAATTCCATCGGCGTGTAATCATCGTTCATTAATATAACTTTATACATAGATGGCGGTTTTAGCGCGTCGCGTAGCTCATCTTCTGTAATTTGATCAAAATCCAGCCAGTCTCTTGCTTTACTCATTGTCAGTCGTCATCTTCAGTTACGGTTACCGTTTCGCTTTTACCACCGCTGACATGAGTCTATGCATGCTATGAATCTACAACAGATATTAGATAACTATCATCTATCGTTATCATCCGCGACTTCTGTCACATTCCTGGTCAATAGCGTTAACTGCTTCAAATTTTAACGCATTTTACCCGGTTCTACTTCGTGAATCGCTTGACGCGATGCCTGATTTCTCTAAATTGTACAGGCCGGAGTTGATGAGGTTTTGAACAACTCCCATTCCAGCACCGGTTCGTTCCATCTTACTTGCAAAAGATCTATGAAGGATGTCGAAGCATGGAAACGGGTATAGTTAAGTGGTTTAACAATGCCAAAGGGTTTGGCTTTATCTGCCCCGAGGGCGGCGGCGAGGATATTTTCGCCCATTATTCAACCATTCAAATGGATGGCTACAGAACGCTTAAAGCCGGGCAATCCGTCCGGTTTGATGTTCACGAGGGACCAAAAGGCAATCATGCCAGCCTGATCGTCCCCTTCGAAGCTGAAGCCGCTGCATAGCTTATCAACTTCATTGTGTACATCCCACCGTCAAAATGCCAGCCTTTATCACTGGCATTTTTTTATGCTTACTCGCGGGCGAGCGCGTCGACAGGATCGAGCCGGGCCGCATTACGCGCCGGCAGCCAGCCAAACAGCACGCCGGTAAGGGTAGAACACAGAAACGCGGTCAATAGCGCGACGGGAGAAAAACCAATTTCCCAGCCCGGCAAAAAGAGCTGTAGCGTAAAAGCAATTAGCATCGACAGGCTCACACCCAGTGCACCGCCAACCAGACAGACCAGCACCGCCTCAATTAAAAACTGCTGCAATACGTCGCTGGCCCTCGCCCCAACTGCCATACGAATGCCGATTTCCCGCGTCCGCTCGGTAACCGACACCAGCATAATATTCATCACGCCGATCCCGCCGACCAGCAGCGAAATAACCGCCACCAGCGTCAGGAACATCTGAAGAGTACGTGTGGTCTTTTCCGCCGTTTTCAAGACGCTATCCATATTCCAGGTGAAGAAATCCTTTCTGCCATGACGTAAGGTCAGCAAACGCGTCAGCTGCTGCTCTGCCTGAGCACTCTCGTAACCGTCGTTAACCCGCACCGTAATGGAGTTAAGCCAGGACTGGCCCATAATTCTTCCGGCCATGGTGGTGTACGGCAGCCAGACGCGGAGGATTTTGCTGCTGCCAAACATCGACTGTTTCTCCTCCGCCACGCCGATAACCGTGGCTGGCATATTACCGACCAGGATAATTTCGCCGACCACGTGAGTTTTATTGGGGAAAAGCTGACGTCGGGTATTGCTGTCGAGGACTGCCACCTGCGCACGCCCTTTCAACTGTTCGTCGTTAAACGTGGTACCTTCGCTGAAGGTCATCCCGTAAACATTAAAATACTGCCCGCTCACGCCGTTGGCGCTGGCCGCCATATCCAGATTGTTGTAGCGCAGCCGCAGACTTTGTGAAACCGCAGGCGTCGCCGACTTTACCCACGGCTGTTTCTGAATAGCGGCCAGATCGTCATATTTGAGTGACTGCTGATACTGCGGATCGTCATCGCCATAATCTTTTCCGGGATAGACATCAATAGTATTGGTGCCTATTGCGCGGATATCCGCCAGTACCAACTCTTTAGCGGCATCACCGACAACCACAATCGACACCACAGAGGCAATGCCAATAATGATCCCCAGCATGGTGAGCAACGTGCGCATTTTATTCGCCGCCATCGCCAGCCATGCCATCGTAAGGGCTTCACGAAAGCTGCTGCAAAACTGCCGCCAGCCGGAAACCGGCCCCTGGTGGATCTGGTTTAGCGGCGCGGAGGCGGTTGTTTTCGCCGGCGGATTACTGATAATTTCGCCATCGCGGATTTCAATGATCCGTTCCGCCTGCGCAGCCACATCAGGATCGTGGGTGACGATGATTACCGTATGCCCGCGATCGCGTAGCTGATGGAGGATCGCCATGACTTCTTCACCGGAACGGCTGTCCAGCGCGCCGGTGGGTTCATCGGCCAGGATCACCTGACCGCCGTTCATCAGGGCGCGGGCGATACTAACGCGCTGCTGCTGGCCGCCTGAAAGCTGGGAGGGCTGGTAATCCGCCCGTTCCGCAAGCCCCAGCCGCTCAAGAAGCGCCCGCGCCCGTTTTAAACGCACGGCGCGCTCTGTCCCGGCGTACACCGCCGGAACCTCTACGTTTTGCGCAGCGCTAAGATGAGACAACAAATGATAGCGCTGGAAGATAAAGCCAAAATGTTCGCGGCGCAGGCGTGCCAGCGCGTCGCCGTCAAGAGTAGCAATATCGGTTCCGGCCACCCGGTAAGTCCCGCCGGTTGGCTTATCCAGGCAGCCAATAATATTCATCAGGGTCGACTTGCCGGAGCCTGAAGCGCCCACAATCGCCACCATTTCTCCGGCTTCAATGCGCAGCGAAACGCCTTTCAGCACGTCAACGCTGCCCTCCCCTGATGAATAGCTGCGGCGAATGCCCGTCAGTTCAAGCAGTGCCGTCACGGTTTATCTCCCGGCTGCTTTTCACCCACAATTACTTCATCGCCTTCTTCCAGTCCTTTCACCACTTCAACGCTGGTGTCATTGCGTGCACCGAGGATCACTTCACGATCGTGGGCTTCACCGTTGCGCAGCAAACGTACGTTATAACGATTATCACCGGTCGCATCGCCAAGCGCCGAAAGGGGAATGGTCAGCACATTACGCACGCCGGAAAGCTGAATATGAACCTGAGCGGTCATCTCCAGACGGAGTATGCCTTTCGGGTTTGGCACTTCAAAACGGGCGTAGTAGAAAATGGCATCGTTGACCTTTTCCGGCGTCGGGAGAACGTCTTTTAGCGTCCCTTCGTAGCGGGTGAGCGGATCACCCAGCACCGTAAACCACGCCTTAAGGCCAGGCTTCAGGTGGATAACATCGGCTTCGGACACCTGAGCTTTCACCAGCATGGTGCTGAGATCGGCAAGCGTCAGGATATTCGGGGCCTGCTGGGCGGCAATCACCGTTTGCCCCTGCTTGGTGGTGATCTCCGTTACCTCGCCGGCCATGGGCGCGACGATCCGGGTATAGTCGAGGTTGGTTTTCGCCGTACTGAGCGTTGCCTGATTACGCTGTATTTGCGCGTCGAGGGTGCCTATTTGCGCCTGCTTAACTTCAAGCTCGGTGGCCGCGGTGTCCAGATCCTGGCGTGAAATCGCCTGAGTACGCGCCAGTTGCTGTTGACGACCAAGCGTGACCTTCGCCAGCTGCATTTCAGCCACCGCCTGACGACGCTGCGCGCGCAGTTCCATTAACGTGGCTTCGACTTCCTTAATCTGGTTTTCGGCCTGCTCGGGATCGATAACCCCTAATAGCCGATCTTTTTCTACCTTGTCGCCAATATTGACCGACAGGGTTTTCAGCTGCCCACTAACCTGTGCGCCGACATCGACTTTACGCAGGGCGTCCAGTTTTCCGGTAGCCAGCACCGCCTGCTCAAGATTGCCCTTACGTACAATCAGGGTCTGGTACTGCGGTTGCGGCGCATTAAGCTTATGCCACAGCCAGGCAGCGGCTATCACCATGATAACCACCAGCAGTAACCAGCGTTTTTTGCCTTTTCCCTTTAAATTCATAAAAATTCCAGATACCTGAGCTTTTAATGCGAGGCGCTAATTCTATCGCAATCCGCTATCAACGAAAGGTTAATGATACGCAATAAACTGTTAATCAGCGCGTCCACGAGCCAGCCACAGCACCCGCGAGAACATTTTTCGCAGTAAGACCGGAATAGACTCCGTGCCGCGCCGTCCCGCCTCCATGGCCACTTCGATCGCCAGATCCGGCTTTGATGAGCGGTGAATCGCTTTAGTAATGATACGCCGCGGGTTTATCGACGCCGTTTCCGGGATCTGCGCTACCCGGTAGTAAACGTCAGCAAATCCCTGGCGATACATAAAATGCTCCATATCCAGCGCAGGCAGCGCGGTTAAATGGTCGCGCTCCTGCTGATGGTCGTTATTGAGTAATCCGCGCACGGTCGAGGCGTATTTTTTCCCGGCCTCATCACCGTCCACCAGTACGTGCCATTCAATTCCCATGCGGCGGGCGAACTTGATTAGCGGTTTTAACCCGGATTGGGCAAACTCAATCACCTTCACCCCTTCCGCATCAAAGTGGTGACCGCACTGGCGCGCCAGTTCATTGATGACCCAGGTTTCCGTCTCACCCTCGACCAGCAGCCAGCAGCGGGCAAACAGCGATGACGGACGATTAAAACGAATATGAAAGGCAATTCGTCGGCCGTCTTCAGCGCTCAGTCCTCCCGGCCCCAGCCGCCAGGCTGCTACCCGCGATGACTCGCGCACCAGTCGGCAGACATGCTCGACCGGCGTCAGCGATAACAGTTCGCCAGAGTTGGTGGTCGTCACCTGCTGGAGCGGCAACAGGTTCAGTAAACGCCAGGCGACAGAGAGCATAATTGGATGTAGCCGGGTTTCCGGATCTTCAATCAGCAATAACGGACGAGCATCCCTGTCCAGCCTGACCGTGCCTTTTGCCTGTAACAGCGTAGAAAACAGCCTAAGCAGGATCACCCGATGGCTACGTCCGCCGGGGCTGTCGATCATCCGGTTAATAATATCCAGATAGCGCCAGCTCTGCTGTTCATTACGCGAACGGCGGCGGTTCACGCGATGCCGGGTTTCTCCTGCGCTGTGCTCGGCAAAATAATGCTCCAGCAACTGGGCCATGGCCGACAATCCCTGACGGAGCTGTGCGTCAGACAGGTTTTGTGGCCTGTCGACCAGTTCGCGGGTCAGGAAGTCCAGCTGGCGGGCAGTCGCCTCTATCGGCGGGAAATCCGCGACGGTACCCTGACGAATTCGTCGCATAAAACGGGCGTCACGCAGGCGCAGGACGGGCATCAGGCGTATCAGATGACGCGCCATGTCGTCGATCCCGACGAGCGATAGCGGATGACCGTCAGCATTGAGAAAACCGCGCAACGTCATTACCGCGTCATCGTCCGCCAGCTCCCCTTCCAGCCGGTAAAAAATTCGCTGATACCCATCGTCACCCGGTACCCAGCAGGGGGAAAGCGCGTGGAAACGGTGGGCATGGTGGCGGCCAGGAAAGGCCTCACGAAAGGTCAGAATGATGTGCAGATGATGCTCACGCCCCGCCACGTCGCCCGCAGGAAACCAGAAGTCATCAGGCACAAAATGATAGAGTTCACTACCCGGTGCAAGGATCAGCGTCAGCGCGTCCAGCAGGCTGGATTTACCCCACGCGTTTTCACCGATCAGAACATTGTTCTCTTCGAGCATCAATGATAAACGATTGATCCCGCGAAAACCGACGATATCCACACGTTCAAGAAGCATAAATTCTCCTTAACTTTGGTTATATCCCTGTAGTTGATTGTATATCACCCATTTTCTTTTCCGGCACTGTTTTGCCGCGTTCGCCTGGCGCAGCACGCCAGGCGTTTTGCATAATTTTTCTTTTTTATTGCACCTTTACTCACCTGGCGCTTTTGGGTAGTGTCAACAAGCACTATTATTTATTAAGAAGGGACTGGGGTTTCATGTTGTCGGGTCTGTTAATTATTCTTTTGCCGTTGATTTTGGGCTATTTAATTCCTCTGCGCTACACCGCCGCGCTTAAAATTATTAATCGCTTATTAAGCTGGATTGTCTACGTTATTCTTTTTTTCATGGGCATAAGTCTGGCGTTTCTCGATAATTTGACGAGTAATCTGCTGGCTATTTTTTACTATTCTGCGGTCAGTGTGGCCGTTATTTTACTGTGTAATATTGCTGCCCTGGTCTGGCTCGAACGCATGTTGCCGTGGCGGCATCGTCATCAGCAGGAAAAGTTACCCTCGCGTATCGCGATGGCGCTGGAGTCATTAAAACTGTGCGGCGTAGTGATCCTTGGCTTTGCCCTCGGTCTGACTCATCTCCCGGTTTTACAACATGCCACCGAGGCCAGCGAATATACGCTAATCTTTTTGCTGTTTTTAATTGGCGTCCAGCTGCGTAATAACGGTATGACGCTAAGGCAAATTGTGCTTAACCGCCGCGGCATGATTGTCGGGGTGATGGTGGTGGCAAGCTCTATGGTCGGCGGCGCGCTTAACGCGTTTTTACTCGACCTGCCGCTGCGAACCAGTCTGGCAATGGCCTCCGGCTTCGGCTGGTATTCACTCTCCGGGATATTGCTTACCGAAGCCTTCGGTCCGGTGATTGGCAGCGCCGCCTTTTTTAACGATCTGGCGCGCGAACTTATTGCCATTATGCTCATTCCGGGGCTGGTACGCCGCAGCCGGTCAACCGCGCTGGGGTTATGCGGCGCGACGTCAATGGACTTCACCCTGCCCGTTCTGCAACGCTCAGGCGGACTGGAAATTGTCCCTGCCGCCATTGTTCACGGCTTTCTGCTGAGTTTACTGGTCCCTCTGCTAATGGCGTTCTTCACCGCCTGATACTCCTTTGGCGGTAGACACCTGCCGCCAAAATTGCGCTAAATCAATCTCGCTGTAATTTGCATGACAAACTCCTTTTCAGCCGCCGTTCAGCGGCATAACCTTAAACATGTATTTTAAATATAACTTTAAAAAGGTGTGACCATGTTTTGTGTGCAATGTGAACAAACCATCCGTACTCCGGCAGGGAACGGCTGCTCCTATGCGCAGGGTATGTGCGGAAAAACAGCCGAAACCTCAGACTTACAGGATTTGCTGATTGCCGCGTTACAGGGGCTCTCTGCCTGGGCCAGTAAAGCGCGTGAATACGGCATTATCGATCACTATATTGATAACTTTGCCCCGCGCGCGTTCTTCTCCACGCTGACTAACGTTAACTTCGATTCACCCCGTATCGTTGGCTACGCGCGCGAAGCGATTGCGTTGCGCGAGGCGCTGAAAGCCCAATGTCTGAATAAAGATGCCCACGCCCGGGTAGACAATCCGATGGCGGATTTGCAGCTGTTCAGCGACGATTTAGGCGACCTGCAACGCCAGGCGGCAGAATTTACGCCAAATAAAGATAAACCCGAAATCGGCGAGAATATTCTGGGCCTGCGTCTGCTGTGCCTGTACGGCCTGAAAGGGGCAGCGGCTTATATGGAGCACGCGCACGTTCTCGGCCAGTATGACAATGATATTTACGCGCAGTACCACAACATCATGGCGTGGCTGGGCACCTGGCCTTCTGAAATGAACGCTCTGCTTGAGTGCTCAATGGAAATTGGCCAGATGAATTTCAAGGTAATGAGCATTCTGGACGCCGGGGAAACCACCAAATATGGTCATCCGACGCCGACGCAGGTCAACGTGAAGGCCACTGCGGGAAAATGCATTCTGATTTCCGGTCACGATTTAAAAGACTTGTACACTCTGCTGGAGCAGACCGAAGGTACCGGCGTTAACGTTTATACCCACGGCGAAATGCTGCCTGCGCACGGTTACCCGGAATTGCGCAAATTTAAACACCTGATCGGTAATTACGGCAGCGGCTGGCAGAACCAGCAGGTGGAATTTGCCCGCTTCCCTGGCCCTGTCGTAATGACCTCGAACTGTATTATCGACCCGACCGTGGGTGCCTATGACGATCGTATCTGGACCCGCAGCATCGTCGGCTGGCCAGGCGTCAGCCATCTTGAAGGAGATGACTTTGCTCCTGTTATTACTCAGGCTCAGCAAATGGCGGGCTTCCCGTACAGCGAAATCCCGCACCTGATCACCGTAGGTTTTGGTCGCCAGACCCTGCTGGGCGCAGCGGATACGCTGATTGATCTGGTGAGCCGTGAAAAACTGCGCCACATTTTCCTGGTGGGCGGCTGTGACGGCGCGCGCGGAGAGCGTAACTATTTTACCGATTTCGCCACCAGCGTACCGGACGACTGTCTGATCCTGACTCTGGCCTGCGGCAAATACCGTTTTAACAAGCTGGAGTTCGGCGATATCGAAGGCCTGCCGCGTCTGGTCGACGCCGGCCAGTGTAACGATGCTTACTCTGCAATTATTCTTGCCGTCACGCTGGCAGAAAAACTGGGCTGTGGCGTCAACGATCTGCCGCTGTCTCTGGTACTCTCCTGGTTCGAGCAAAAAGCGATTGTGATCCTGCTGACTCTGCTTTCTCTGGGCGTGAAAAACATCGTCACCGGCCCGACAGCGCCGGGCTTCTTCACCCCGGATCTACTGGCGATCCTAAATGAGAAATTTGGCCTGCGTTCCGTGACGACGGTTGAAGAAGATATGAAGCAACTGCTGAGCGCGTAAGGAGGAAAATATGACAATGCCAACCCAGCAATGCCCGTGGCGGATGCAGGTTCATCATATTCAGCAGGAAACGCCGGATGTCTGGACCATTTCGTTGCTGTGCCACGACTATTATCCGTATCGTGCCGGACAGTATGCGCTGGTCAGCGTGCGTCATTCTGCGGATACGCTGCGTGCCTATACCCTTTCCTCGACGCCAGGCGTCAGCGAATATATCACGCTGACCGTACGCCGAATTGATGAAGGTGCTGGTTCACAGTGGCTCACCCGGGAGATAAAACGCGGCGACTATCTTTGGCTATCCGATGCAATGGGTGATTTCACCTGCGAAGATAAAGCCGATGATAAGTTCCTGATGCTGGCTGCCGGATGCGGCGTAACACCCATAATGTCAATGCGGCGCTGGCTGGCAAAATACCGTCCGCAGGCCGATGTGCAGGTGATTTTTAACGTACGTTCACCGCAGGATGTTATTTTTGCCGATGAGTGGCGGCAGTATGCGGTCACGCTGGTGGCAGAAAACAACGCGACTCACGGCTTTGTGTCCGGTCGTCTGACGGCGGACCTGCTAAAAAGCGTGCCGGATCTGGCTTCCCGCACCGTAATGACCTGCGGCCCGGCCCCGTATATGGAGAAGGTCGAACAGGAGATCGGGGCGCTTGGCGTGACGCGCTTTTTCAAAGAAAAGTTCTTCACCCCGGTGGCCAGCGCGACCACTGAAGGTCTGAAGTTCACCAAATTGCAGCCGGCAAAAACGTTTTACGCTCCAGTCGGCAGCACGCTTCTGGACGCGCTGGAAAGCAACGCGGTCCCGGTGACGGTTGCCTGTCGGGCCGGCGTGTGCGGATGCTGCAAAACCAAAGTGGTTTCCGGAGAGTATACCGTCAGCAGTACCATGACGCTGAGCGATGCGGAAGTTGCCGACGGCTATGTGCTGGCCTGTTCCTGCCATCCGCAGGGCGATCTGGTTCTGGCCTGACTCCCCTTACTGCCGGATGGCGCGGCGCTTATCCGGCATGGGCATCAACTGGCGCCCTTCTCGCGCCAGGCCCGGTACGCGCTACCGGGCAACACGCACAAAGGTGAGCGTTTATCGCCACGCCGGATCGCGCGCCACCGAATACCGCCCGGCCCCCATAAAAGCAATCGCCAGCCCGCCAATAAAGAAATAAACGATATTTTCAATGGCCCACGCTCCGGTTTTATCCAGCATCCAGGTGTGGTGTATGCCGACCATCAGCCAGGCCACCAGCATGGTGAATGACAGCACCAGCGCAGCCGGTCGCGTCAACAGGCCAACGATAATCAGGCACGGGACCAGCACTTCACCAATCAGTACACCCCAGGCAACAATCCCCGGCAGCCCCTGGGCGATGACCATCGCACGAATACCCTCAATGCCATCGAGCAGCTTGTGTACGCCATGAAACAGCATCAATCCCCCGACGGCCAGGCGTAACAGAAGCTTACCAAAATCTTCATGTGAAAGCGTGCGATTGACGGCTATTAACACTTTCTTAACCATTTGAAATGCCTCTTGTTTTAAATGCGATCGTGTCACATTACGCCTTCCTGAAAACGAAAGATAGCACCTCTGCACCAGGCGGTTTACACGCGAAGCAGTAAATCTGACCTAAGCTTGTAAGCGGTATCATATAGAGGAGATGGAAACCCATGAAACAAACCGTTGCCGCTTATCTGGCTAAAACACTGGAGCAGGCGGGTGTTAAACGTATCTGGGGGGTGACAGGCGATTCCCTGAATGGCCTGAGTGACAGCCTGAATAAAATGGGCACCATAGACTGGATGTCTACCCGTCATGAAGAGGTTGCGGCGTTTGCCGCTGGCGCGGAAGCGCAACTCACCGGCGAACTGGCCGTATGCGCGGGTTCATGCGGGCCGGGAAACCTGCACTTAATTAACGGTCTGTTTGACTGTCATCGCAACCACGTTCCGGTTCTGGCCATCGCGGCGCATATTCCTTCCAGTGAGATCGGCAGCGGTTACTTTCAGGAAACTCATCCACAGGAGCTGTTTCGCGAATGCAGCCACTACTGCGAAATGGTGACCTCTCCTGAGCAGATCCCTCAGGTCCTTGCCATTGCATTGCGTAAAGCGGTGCTTAATCGCGGCGTATCGGTGATTGTATTGCCCGGCGATGTTGCGCTTCAGGCCGCACCGGAAAATGCCAGTAGCCACTGGTACCCTGCTCCGCAGCCGGTGGTCACCCCCGCTGAGGAAGAACTCAAAAAACTGGCCCAGCTTCTGCGCTACTCCAGCAAAATTGCGCTACTGTGCGGCAGCGGCTGCGCCGGGGCACATGCTGAACTGGTAGAATTCGCCGGGAAAATAAAAGCGCCCATTGTTCACGCCCTGCGCGGCAAAGAGCACGTGGAATACGATAACCCGTATGACGTGGGGATGACCGGTTTGATTGGCTTCACGTCGGGCTTCCATACCATGATGAATGCTGACACCCTGGTGCTGCTCGGGACCCAGTTCCCCTATCGCGCCTTTTACCCAACCGATGCCAAAATCATCCAGATTGATATCAATCCGGGCAGCATCGGGGCGCACAGTAAGGTCGATATGGCGCTGATTGGCGATATTAAAGCGACCCTGACTGCCCTGCTGCCGCTGCTGGAAGCGAAAAGCGATACGCGTTTTCTGGATAAAGCACTGGAGGACTATCGCGAGGCGCGTAAAGATCTGGATAAACTTGCCGAGCCCAGCGAAAAAGCCATTCACCCGCAGTACCTGGCGCAGCAAATCAGCCGCTATGCTGACGACGACGCCATCTTCACCTGCGATGTCGGGACGCCAACGGTATGGGCCGCTCGCTACCTGAAAATGAACGGTCAGCGGCGACTACTCGGTTCGTTCAATCATGGTTCAATGGCTAATGCCATGCCGCAGGCCATTGGTGCGCAGGCGTCTGCACCTAATCGTCAGGTAGTTGCCCTGTGCGGCGACGGTGGATTTAGCATGTTAATGGGCGACTTCTTGTCGGTCATACAGTTAAAACTGCCGATCAAAATCGTCGTCTTTAATAACAGCTCGCTCGGTTTTGTGGCTATGGAGATGAAAGCCGGAGGCTATCTGACGGACGGCACCGATTTCCATGACACTAACTTTGCGCGCATTGCAGATGCCTGTGGGATGACCGGTATTCGCGTTGAAAACGCCGCAGACATTGACGACGCCCTGCAACGCGCCTTTACCACTGACGGTCCGGTACTGGTCGATGTGGTGGTTGCCAAAGATGAGCTGGCTATGCCTCCGCAAATTAAGCTTGAGCAGGCGAAGGGGTTCAGCCTCTATATGTTGCGCGCGATCATTAACGGACGCGGTGACGAGATACTGGAACTGGCAAAAACCAACTGGCTGAGGTAAAAAAGAAGGCATCATCCTGAATCAGAAAGGAAATGCCGTGATTGATTTACGCAGTGATACCGTAACCCGACCGGGGCGCGCCATGCTTGACGCCATGATGTCCGCTCCGGTCGGTGACGACGTGTACGGTGACGATCCGACCGTCAATGAACTTCAGCGCTACGCCGCTGCGCTTGCAGGTAAAGAGGCGGCGCTGTTTCTGCCCACCGGCACCCAGGCAAATCTGGTCGCTCTGCTGAGCCACTGTGAACGAGGCGAAGAGTATATCGTCGGCCAGGGCGCACATAATTATCTCTATGAAGCAGGCGGAGCCGCCGTACTCGGTAGCATCCAGCCGCAGCCTATTGATGCGGCCTCCGACGGCACGCTGCCACTGGATAACGTTGCCGCCAAAATTAAGGCCGACGACATCCACTTCGCCCGCACCAAATTACTGAGTCTGGAAAACACTCACAATGGCAAAGTGCTGCCACGTGAGTATCTTAAGGCCGCGTGGGAATTTACCCGCCAGCGAGGACTGGGGCTTCACGTCGATGGCGCGCGCATCTTTAATGCCGTGGTCGAGTACGATTGCCAGCTGAAAGAGATAGCCCAGTACTGCGACTCTTTTACTATTTGTTTATCGAAAGGACTCGGTGCGCCGGTAGGCTCGCTGCTGGTAGGCAGCCATGATTACATCAAGCGCGCAAACCGCTGGCGTAAAATGACCGGCGGCGGAATGCGTCAATCCGGCATTCTGGCGGCGGCCGGGCTGTATGCTCTGCACCATAATGTTGAGCGCCTGCGCGACGACCATGACAATGCAGCCTGGCTTGCTGCGCAATTACGTGAAATAGGTGCCGGGGTGATGCGCCACGACACTAACATGTTGTTTGTACGCGTAGGTGAAGAAAATGCAGCAGCGCTGGGCGAGCATCTGCGTGCGCAGGGTATTGCGATCAATGCCGCGCCGGTGGTGCGTCTGGTCACGCATATTGATGTTAATCGCGACCAGCTGGCTCAGGTTGTCAGCCACTGGCAGACCTTTCTGAACCGCTAAGGAGCATACCGTGCCGCAACGTATCCTGGTGCTGGGGGCCAGTGGTTATATTGGTCAACACCTGATTCGGATGTTAAGCCAGCAGGGGCATCAGGTGCTGGCGGCGGCGCGCCGGATTGACCGGCTGGAGAAACTTGCCCTGCCCGGCGTCAGCTGTCATCGCGTTGATCTCTGTTGGCCAGACGCATTACCCGCGCTGCTAAAAAATGTCGATACGGTATATTACCTGGTTCACGGCATGGGGGAAGGCGGTGACTTTGTTGCCCACGAACGACAGGTCGCGCTTAACGTCCGTGATGCCCTGAGTGAGACACCTGTTCGCCAGCTTATCTTTCTCAGTTCGCTCCAGGCTCCGGAACAGCAGCAGTCGGATCATTTGCGCGCCCGCCAGCTTACTGCGGATACGCTGCGCGGATCGGGTGTGCCGGTCACGGAACTGCGCGCCGGGATCATCATCGGCGCAGGTTCTGCCGCGTTCGAAGTGATGCGCGATATGGTTTATAACCTGCCAGTGCTGACGCCGCCGCGCTGGGTTCGCTCACGCACAACGCCTGTTGCGCTGGAAAATCTGCTCTATTATCTGGTGAAGTTGCTTGATCACCCTGCCGATCATCACCGCGTATTTGAAGCCGCCGGACCGCAGGTGTTGAGCTATCAACAGCAGTTTGAGCATTTTATGGCCGTCAGTGGACGGCACCGTCCTCTGCTGCCTGTTCCCTTTCCCACACGCTGGATTTCAGTATGGTTTTTAACGGTAATAACCTCTGTGCCGCCGACCATCGCAAAGGCATTGATTCAGGGGCTAAAACATGACCTGCTGGCCGATGACGGCCCCCTTCGCACGCTGATCCCGCAAACGCTCATCCCTTTTGACGAGGCAGTTCGCCGCACGCTGCAAGAGGAAAACAAGCTGGTAAACTCCAGCGACTGGGGCTATGACGCTCAGGCATTTGCCCGCTGGCGACCCGATTATGGCTACTTTGCTAAGCAGGCGGGCTATACTCTGAAAACGTCAGCCAGTCTTAGTGCCCTGTGGCAGGTGGTGAATCAGCTCGGCGGTCAGGAGCGTTATTTTTTTGGCAATCCGCTATGGCAAATCCGCGCGTGGATCGACCGGTTGATGGGTCATCGCCTGGCGAAAGGGCGACCGACGCGGCCATGGTTGCAGGTCGGAGATACCGTCGACAGCTGGAAAGTGATTATCGTGGAGCCGGAAAAAGAACTGGCGCTGCTGTTTGGCATGAAAGCGCCGGGGCTGGGCCGCCTGTGCTTTACTCTGGTGGACAATGGCGATCATCGTCAGCTTGACGTCCGTGCCTGGTGGCATCCGCACGGAATGCCGGGGCTTTTCTACTGGCTATTAATGATCCCGGCGCATGTGTTTATCTTTCGCGGTATGGCAAAACGCATCGTCGCTCTGGCAGAAAGCATCTCATTGCGCAATTCGTAGTCCTGCGCAGGCCGTCAATGGCAACATGTTTCTCATTAACCGTAGATTCTTTCATTTTTCCCATTGCATAGCGCCGGAAATACCGGAAGAATGCGCACGAAATTCTTTAAAACACAGTGGATTGATATGAAGGTTCTGGTAACCGGCGCAACCAGTGGTTTAGGCCGAAACGCGGTCGAGTTTTTGCGGCAGAAAGGCATTAGTGTCAGAGCAACCGGTCGCAATGAAGCGATGGGTAAGCTGCTGCAAAAAATGGGTGCGGAATTTGTGCAGGCCGATCTTACCGAGCTGGTCTCCTCACAGGCTAAAGTGATGCTCGCCGGTATCGATACGCTGTGGCACTGCTCCAGTTTCACCTCGCCGTGGGGAACGCAGGAGGCTTTTGACCTGGCCAACGTGCGTGCCACTCGCCGACTGGGCGAATGGTCTGTCGCCTGGGGCGTGCGCAACTTCGTGCACATTTCGTCCCCGTCGCTCTATTTCGACTACCATCATCATCGCGATATAAAAGAAGAGTTTCGCCCTCAACGCTTTGCCAATGAGTTCGCCCGCAGTAAAGCGGCCGGCGAAGAGGTGATCCAGCTACTGGCACGCGCTAATCCGCAAACGCGGTTTACCATTTTGCGCCCGCAAAGCCTGTTTGGCCCTCATGATAAAGTGTTTATTCCCCGGCTTGCCCAGATGATGCACCATTACGGCAGTGTTCTTCTGCCCCGCGGCGGCGATGCCATTGTCGACATGACCTATTTTGAAAATGCCATTCACGCCATGTGGCTTGCCAGCCAGCCGGCATGTGACGGACTGCCTTCGGGACGAGCGTTTAATATCACCAACGGTAAACCGCAAAAGCTGCGCAATTTTGTGCAAAAACTCATTGATGAACTGAATATCCATTGCCGCATCCGCTCGGTGCCTTATCCGATGCTGGATATTATTGCCCGCAGCATGGAGCGATTTGGTGATAAAACGGCTAAAGAGCCGACGTTCACCCACTACGGGGTGTCTAAGCTTAACTTTGATTTCACGCTGGATATTACCCGCGCGGAGGATGAACTGGGCTATCAGCCGGTCATTACTCACGATGAAGGTATACAGCGCACGGCGGCCTGGCTGCGCGATCATGGCAGGTTACACCGCTGAGGCATGATTTCCCTCTCCCCCTCTCTCCGGGAGAGGGGGCCCGCGTCAACCCTGGCCATATTTCTCAAGCAGCGCCTCGGCAATGGCCTGCGTCTGCGCGTCTGCGACGCCATCCCAGCGCGCCGGGCGAAAGTGCATCTGAAATGCCATAATCACCCGTTTTTGTTGCGCCGGCGTCATCTCAGACGTGACCTCATACCCGTAGCGGGCAAGCAGATCCAGCAACCCAGCCGTGTCTACAAGATCGCCAGGCGAACGTCCGTTCAGGTAAAATGCAACGCGCTGGGCGTCAGGCCATGCGCCAATGCCCAGCCCGGCCAGTGCCTGCCACGGAAATAATGGCCCCGGATCGTCCTTGCGCTGGGGAGCGACATCCGCATGGGCAACCACGTTCTGCGGTGCAATCTGATAACGGGCAATAATCTCTTTCGCCAGCGGAACCAGGGCGGCTATCTGCGCCGGGGTAAAGGGGGCGAAATATTTCACGCCGTTGCGCTTTTGCCAGCCGCGGTTTTCCAGCTCGATACCAATAGACGTATCGTTAAGCCGCGTGGCACCACGCCAGAAACTGGCCCCGGCGTGCCAGGCAAGATCCTGTTCCGGCACCAGCTGCCAGATGCGCGGGATGCCATTGTGCCGGGGCGGCACGTCGGGAATGAGATAGTGCGCGCTGACGTGTTTGTCGGTTAACGTCGCCAGCGAGACATCAAAATCATCCGCGGTATAGTGAATAACCAACACTTTTACCCTTGGATACGCCGCCTGCGCCGGATGGTTAACATCCAGCTGATAACCCTGTTTATCAATAATCCCCTTTTCGCCTGCGCAGCCGGTTAACAGCAGCGCCAGCGCAAGTATCCATCCAGAGGTTCTCATCAGCGTAGCTTCACGGCGGTACCGGAAACGCTGACCATCAGCATACTGCCGTCTTTTCCCACGGTTTCGTAGTCGATATCAATCCCGACCACCGCATCGGCTCCCAGCGCTTTTGCCTGCTCGCCCAGCTCCTGAAACGCGATTTCCCGCGCCCGGCGTAACTCTTTTTCATAGGCGCCAGAACGTCCGCCGACGATATCGCGGATGCCGGCAAAAAAGTCACGGAAGATATTCGCGCCGAGGATAGCCTCGCCGGTCACTACGCCCCGGTATTCCGCTATTGCCTGCCCTTCGAGAGTGGGGGTGGTTGAGTATTGCATCGCCTGTCTCCTGGTTTAACGTTCAATGTCTTAGCTCTGGATGCCAAACGCATTATCGAACTGATACGCTATGCTTGAAAAGAATGATCATTATTATCGTAGATTGCTTATAAGGAAATCAGAATGCGCTACTCTGCTCTCGCTCTTCTTATACCGTGCGCGTTACTATTGAGTGCCTGCACCACCGTAACGCCCGCATTTAACGATATCGGCACCCGCAGTGGTCCCTGTGTTGAAGGGGGACCGGACACGGTGGCCCAGAAATTTTATGACGCACGTATCCAGAATCGTAATAGCGATATTCTCGCGCTGCGTCCCTACCTGAGTGACGATCTGGCTAAGATGCTAAACGATGCCAGCCATGACAAACAGCACGATGCGGTGCTGAAATCAGATCTTTTCTCCAGCCGCACGACGCCGCCTGATAGCGCACGCGTTGCCAGCGTGTCAACCATACCGAATACGGACGCGCGTAATATTCCCTTGCGTGTAGAACTGACTCAGGGTAGCGACAGATGGCAGGATGAAGTGCTGATGATCCGCGAAGGACAGTGCTGGGCAGTGGACGATGTACGCTATCTCGGCGGCAGCGTACATGCACCGGCAGGCACGCTGCGCCAGTCGCTGGAAAAACGCTAATCTTTCTGGTCGGTTAAATTTAATGTCGGTCCTGCATCCTCTGGACCGACATTTACACCGCTTGCCCACCCCCGGCGCTATTTTGTGCTAACTTTAAGATATCTCGCGGCTTATAGTTAACTTTTAACGCAGAAATATTGCATAACTATTCTGTCAAAGGTACTATTTGCGGCCTCAATTGCTACAAGACTGCCCCGATGAGTATTCAATTAAACGGCATAAATTGCTTCTACGGCGCACACCAGGCGCTGTTCGATATCACGCTTAATTGCCCGCAGGGTGAAACGCTGGTGCTGCTTGGCCCAAGCGGCGCGGGTAAAAGCTCGCTGCTGCGCGTGCTGAACCTGCTTGAGATGCCGCGCTCCGGTACGCTGAGCATTGCTGGCAACCAATTCGATTTTGCGAAGGCACCGTCGGACAAGGCGATTCGTGAACTGCGCCAGAACGTGGGTATGGTCTTCCAGCAGTACAATTTGTGGCCACACCTGACCGTGGTGCAGAATCTCATTGAAGCGCCCTGCCGCGTTCTGGGTTTGAGCAAAAGTCAGGCCATGGCCCGCGCAGATAAACTGCTTGAACGCCTGCGCCTTAAACCGTACAGCGATCGCTATCCGCTGCATCTTTCCGGTGGTCAGCAGCAGCGCGTGGCCATTGCCCGCGCCCTGATGATGGAGCCGCAAATCCTGCTATTTGACGAGCCGACCGCCGCGCTCGATCCGGAAATTACCGCGCAAATTGTGAGCATTATTCGCGAGCTGGCAGAAACCAATATCACCCAGGTCATTGTGACCCATGAGGTCGAAGTGGCGCGTAAAACAGCCAGCCGCGTGGTGTATATGGAAAATGGTCACATCGTAGAGCAAGGGGATGCAAGCTGCTTCACCTCGCCACAAACCGACGCCTTTAAACACTATCTATCTCACTGAAGATCGGGAAAATGACAATGAAAAAAATGTTGATCGCCGCGCTAATCGCCAGTGCCAGTCTGTCTGCAACAGCGGCTCAGACCATCCGCTTTGCTACCGAAGCCTCCTATCCTCCGTTTGAATCCGTCGATGCTAACAACAAGATTGTTGGCTTTGATGTCGATCTGGCTAACGCGCTGTGTAAAGAGATGGATGCCACCTGTACCTTCACTAATCAGGCATTTGACAGTCTGATCCCGGGCCTCAAATTCCGCCGTTTTGAAGCGGTAATGGCCGGTATGGACATTACACCTGAGCGTGAAAAACAGGTGCTGTTCAGCACGCCGTATTACGATAACTCGGCGCTGTTTATCGGTCAGCAGGGCAAGTTCACCAGTATTGATCAGTTAAAAGGTAAAAAAGTGGGCGTGCAGAACGGCACCACTCACCAGAAATTTATCATGGATAAGCACCCGGAAATCACCACCGTGCCTTACGACAGCTACCAGAATGCAAAACTGGATCTGCAAAACGGTCGTATTGATAGCGTATTTGGCGATACGGCAGTGGTTACCGAATGGCTGAAATCCAATGCGAAGCTGGCAGCTGTTGGCGATAAAGTCACTGATAAAGACTATTTTGGCACCGGCCTCGGCATTGCGGTACGTCAGGGCAATACCGATCTGCAGCAGAAATTTAACGCTGCGCTGGAAAAAGTGAAGCAAGATGGGACGTACGAAACCATCTACAAAAAATGGTTCCAGAAGTAATCTTTGATGAACGAATTCCTTCCTCTTGCAAGCGCCGCCGGGATGACCGTCGGCCTTGCCGTTTGTGCGCTGATCATTGGTCTGGCGCTGGCGATGCTTTTTGCGGTCTGGGAGTCAGTAAAATGGCGTCCCATTGCATGGCTGGGTACCGCGCTGGTCACTATTATGCGCGGGCTACCGGAGATTCTGGTAGTCCTGTTCATCTATTTCGGCTCTTCACAGCTGCTGCTTACGCTTTCTGATGGTTTTTCCATTAATCTCGGATTTACCCAAATTCCGGTGCAGATGGAAATCGAGAATTTCGACGTTAGTCCGTTTCTGTGCGGGGTTATCGCGCTGTCATTGCTGTACGCCGCCTATGCTTCACAAACGCTACGCGGCGCGCTGAAAGCGGTCCCGGTTGGACAGTGGGAATCGGGCCAGGCGCTGGGAATGTCAAAAAGCGCGATCTTTTTTCGCCTGGTGATGCCGCAGATGTGGCGGCATGCGCTGCCGGGACTGGGTAATCAGTGGCTGGTTCTGCTTAAAGATACCGCGCTGGTATCACTGATAAGCGTTAACGATTTAATGCTGCAAACCAAAAGCATCGCTACCCGGACTCAGGAGCCGTTTACCTGGTATATTGTGGCGGCCGCGATTTATCTGGTGATCACATTATTAAGTCAATACGTGCTTAAGCGCATCGATCTGCGCGCAACCCGTTTTGAGCGGAGACCAGGCTGATGTTTGAATATTTACCTGAGCTTCTGAAAGGGTTGCATACCAGTCTGACGCTGACCGGCGCCTCAATAGTTGTGGCCCTGATCCTGGCGCTGATTTTTACCATTATCCTGACGTTGAAAACGCCAGTTCTGGTGTGGATCGTACGCGCTTACATCACGCTTTTTACCGGTACCCCGCTGCTGGTGCAGATCTTCCTGATTTACTACGGTCCGGGGCAGTTCCCGACGTTGCAGGATTACCCGTTAATCTGGCATTTACTTTCTGAACCGTGGCTCTGTGCGCTGATTGCGCTGTCGTTAAATAGCGCGGCTTACACCACGCAACTGTTCTATGGTGCGATCCGCGCCATTCCGGACGGGCAGTGGCAATCATGTGGCGCACTGGGCATGAGCAAAAAAGATACCCTGGCGATCCTGCTGCCGTACGCGTTTAAACGCGCGCTCTCCTCGTACTCCAACGAGGTGGTGCTGGTGTTTAAAAGTACCTCTCTGGCCTACACCATTACGCTGATGGAAGTCATGGGGTACAGTCAGCTGATGTACGGCCGGACGTATGACGTGATGGTCTTCGGTGCTGCGGGACTTATTTATCTGGTGGTCAATGGTGTGCTGACGCTACTCATGCGGCTTGTTGAACGGCGCGCGCTGGTGTTCGAACGCCGAAACTAAGGCCACACAACAGAGATCGGTGCATAATCATTATTACCTTCGCGGACAAGCCTCTGACTTGTCCGCTTTTTTTACGCGCATATTAAATATTTAATCATTTATATTGAATATAAATTCAATAAATGGCATTGTGTTTTTATGCCACAGACAGGGCACGACATAACAATATTGACCGACGGGAGATCCATCATGAAAAAGCTCATTCTGGCTGCACTGCTTGCCACTTTCGCAACAGGCGTTAGCGCCGCTGATAAAATCAACTTTGGCGTATCTGCCACCTATCCGCCTTTTGAATCACTGGATGCCAGTAATCAGATCGTTGGTTTCGATATCGATCTGGCTAAAGCGCTGTGCAAACAAATGCAGGCTGACTGTACGTTTACTAACCACGCCTTTGACAGCCTGATCCCGTCATTAAAATTCAAAAAATACGATGCGGTTATTTCCGGGATGGATATTACGCCCGAGCGCAGCAAGCAGGTCTCATTTACCGAGCCGTACTACGCAAACTCTGCGGTGGTGATTGCCAAAAAAGAAACCTATAAAACGTTTGCCGATCTGAAAGGCAAGCGTATTGGCATGGAGAACGGCACCACCCACCAGAAATACCTTCAGGATCGGCACCCGGAAGTTAAAACAGTGGCTTACGATAGCTACCAGAACGCGATTATTGACCTGAAAAATGGCCGTATCGACGGAGTATTTGGCGATACCGCAGTGGTGAATGAGTGGCTGAAAACTAATCCGCAGTTAGGCACCGCGACGGAGAAAGTGACCGATCCACAATACTTTGGCACCGGTCTGGGCATTGCCGTTCGTCCGGACAATAAAGCGCTGCTCGAAAAACTGAACGGTGCGCTGAAAGCGATTAAAGATGATGGCACGTATCAGAAAATCAGCGACCAGTGGTTTCCACAATAACGCGCTAAAGACCTGCCCTGCGCAGGTCTTTCCCCCTGTACCTCCCCTGCCCGGCGGCGCGTTGCCTGCACGGGCCTGCACGGGCCTGCACAAAGGCTGAAACGCCGTAAGTCAGATGTTACGGGAAAACAGCCCAGGCTGGATAAGACGCAGCCGGCAACGCGCCAGATGCGATCGAACATTAAACGATAATAAACAGCCTGTCCTTACGTGCCCCGGTCATGGGCATTGCATTTAACAACATCACCACCTCTCTGACGCTGGCAGGCATCTTGTACTGATCGGTCCAGGCTACAGTGCGTCCGGCTCTGTACGCTATATCTTCAAGCGTATCCAGCAGATCCTCATCATCCTCCAGCATGAATACTCCGGCCAGCGGATCATCGGCAAAAATCGGCAGTGTGAATCCTTGTGGTCCGGCTCTGTTAACCTGTTCGCTCAGAACATCCCAGACCGCGCGGATCACCCAGGTATCAATGCTGCGGGTGTCAAAACTGCGGGCAAAGTCACACAGGCTAAACCCTTTACGCTGCCGGGCCAGGCTGCGCAGGCGGCGATCCCATCGACGGCCACTGTGTAAACCTCCAACCATCAAACACCCGACCACAGCGGCAACGATCGCGATGAGCGGATCGCCCTTGTTAAGGAAAGCCACCGTCATAGAATAAATCCAGTAGAGCAACAAGCCGCATAATAGCGTGATGACTAACCAACCGGTGGCGGTCATTTTTGACTTAACCGCCGGGAAAAGAAAACGTGATGGCGTGCGCATACTTTTCCTCCTGATACCTTACGCGCGAATTAACAGCGTCAGCACCTCATAATGCGCGGTATGCGGAAACAGATCAAATAGCTGAACCCGCGCGATGCGATAATCCGGCAACATGCGGAGATCTTTTGCCATTGTCTGCGCATTACAGCTGGAGTAGATAATAAATTCAGGCGACATCTTACTCAGATACTCACACAGCCCCGGCCCAATTCCTCGCCGTGGGGGATTCACCAGCACCAGATCGGGGATATCACCCTGCCCGGTCGCAAACTGCGTGGAGTCGAGCGCCTGAAAATGCACATTATGCAGACCCAGTTGCTCAGCCGATTGTCTGGCGCAGGCAATGGCTTCCGGGGCTATCTCGATTCCGGTCAATTTCATGTCGGGCGTTGCACAGTGCAGACCAAAACCGCCGACGCCGCAAAACAGATCCCACATATGCTGTACCGGCAACGCCCTGACCCATGCGCGGGCAGTGGCATAAAGCTGGCTGGCCACGCTCGGGTTGGTCTGGAAAAAGCTTTGTGGACGCACCCACAGCGGGACATGATTAAACTGTTCGGCCAGCGCCTGCTGAGCGGTCAGAAAGATCTCTTTCTCACCTTCCATGATAGCCATATGTACTGGCTGAATATTAACGGAAATCACCTTTAACTGCGGCAGCTGCGCCTGCAACATCGGTAATGCAGCACGTAGCTGGGCGACCTTCGCCTCAGAACGTAATACAAAGCGCAGCATCATTCCGCCATCCTGCTGGCTTTCGGTCAGCAGCAGATACTTCAGTTCGCCACGCCTGCGCGCTACGTTGTAGGGCGTCAGGCCCGCGCGGGCAATAAAGGGTTTAAGTGCGGCAAAAACGGCCGAAAAAGAGGCAGGATACAGCGGGCATGCGGTAAGATCTTCTGGCGTACCATCACGGTGTAACATCCCGAGCAGCGGTTTTTCCACGCTGCCGCTCACCACCATTTTGGCCTTATTACGAAACGCCTTCTCGGGTCCGCTAACCGGCGCGCACCACTCATCCACCGGCAGCGCGTCGAGTAATCCGTGCAAATCGGCCATTTTAGCGGAGAGTTGATCGTGAACCGGCAGTTCGATCCACTGACAAGAGCGACAGCGGCCGGCGTCGTAAAGTGCGCACTGCATAATAAAACCTTCTGAATCTCAGGGGCGGCGATTGTACCACTGTTATTGCAGACGGAAAAAGCGGCGGCTATGAGAGGGAATGAAAAGCAGCAGCAGGACCATAATATCGGGTAATTTTTGCATTACCAGCGAGTGGAAAATTTCACCCCGTGTTTCACCGGCAATACTAAACAACTCCGGATAACCATAGCCCAACGAGGCTGCCCATAAATAGGTAAAGGCTGATATCTGGGCGAACAAATAAAGCCAGCGCGCCCAGCTTCGTCCCCTCACCACCGAGAATGCGCAAAGAATATCAACGAACAACAATACCAGGCTCGCCATAAACACCAGCGTCAGGCTCCAGCTCTGGGCGCTGCGGAAAATTAACTCTTTAAGTCCGGACACGCCCAGCAGATTTATCAGCATCAGTAAATCAACGCAGCGGATCAGGATGATCGCAATCGCCGCCACCTGCACCAGCGCAGGGACGTTCAGGCGAGCGCCGGAGCGATGCGTTTTAGTAAAAAATCCCAATGTGTTCGCCTTCCATGAAAAACGGTGCCGCCGCAACAGCGGCACCGATGGCACATTTCTGCAAAGATAGTAGGCGCTTCACCCGCGTCTTGCACGCCGGATATCTCTCATCCGCTGCTTTTCTGCGCGCGCCATCAAACACCAGGCAATAAATCCGACAATTCCGACCGCGCCGAGAATAAGGGTTGCCAGGGCATTAATCTCCGGATTTACCCCCATGCGCACGCTGGAGAACACCAGCATCGGTAATGTGGTTGCACCAGGACCGGACACAAAGCTGGCGATCACCAGATCGTCCAGCGACAGCGTAAAGGCCAGCAGCCAGCCTGCCACTACCGCCGGCATAATCATCGGCAGCGTAATAACGAAAAACACTTTCAGCGGTGTCGCCCCCAAATCCATCGCCGCCTCCTCGATGGAGCGATCCAGTTCGCGCAGACGAGATGAAATCACTACCGCAACGTAAGCGGTACAGAAGGTGACATGGGCCAGCCAGATAGTCAGCATCCCACGGTCGGCGGGCCAGCCAATAGTATGGGCCAGCGCAACAAACAGCAGCAGCAACGACAGGCCGGTAATGACGTCCGGCATCACCAGCGGCGCGGTGATCATAAAGGCAAAGCCAGTCGAGCCGCGAAAGCGACCGAAACGCACCATCGCAACCGCAGCGATGGTCCCGAGGATCGCTGCCATCGTCGCCGCGCAGGCTGCAATGGTCAGGCTCAATCCGACGGCACTCATCATCGCACCATCGTGAAACAGCTCGCCGTACCAGCGTGTTGACCAGCCGGCCCACACCGTAACCAGTTTTGAACTGTTAAAAGAGTAAACGACCAGCATCAACATCGGCGCGTACAAAAAGGTAAACCCGATAAACAAAATCAGCGTCCGCCATACGGAGCGGACTACCGGCAGATTATTCATCCGTTCTCTCCCATGGTTTTTTGTTGATGCTTGTGGAACCACATGATCGGTATAATCAGCAACAGCAGCATGATAATGGCAACCGCCGAGGCCACGGGCCAGTCGCGATTATTAAAGAACTCCTGCCACAATACGCGGCCAATCATAATGCTGTCCGGCCCGCCGAGCAGTTCCGGGATCACAAACTCCCCAACCGCCGGAATGAAAACCAGCATTGAGCCGGCAATAATTCCGCCTTTGGTCAGCGGGACAATAATACTGAAAAACGTTTTTATCGGCCTCGCGCCGAGATCCAGTGCAGCTTCCACCAGAGAATAATCGATTCGCGTCAGCGCAGTATAAATCGGCAGGATCATAAACGGCAGATAGGCATACACAATGCCGATATACACCGCCAGATTGGTATGCAAAATCGTCAGTGGCTGATCGATAACCCCCAGCCACAGTAAAACGTTATTGAGTACGCCGTTATTTTTGAGGATCCCCATCCAGGCATAAACGCGAATTAAAAATGAAGTCCACGAGGGAAGCAGCACCAGCAATAGCAAAATATTACGTGTAGACGGCTTACTGTGCGCCACGGCCCACGCCATCGGATAGCCCAGCGCCAGGCAGCATAACGTTGAAATAGCCGCCACCTGTAAGGACTGCAGATACGCTTCCACATACAGCGGATCGTCGGTCAGCAGCAGGAAATTGCTGAAATTAAGCGTAATCGACAGTTGCCCGTCAGCCCAGGCCATTAGATCGGTATAGGGCGGAATGGCACGCGCCATTTCGGCAAGGCTGATTTTGAAGACGATCAAAAACGGCAGCAGAAACAGTAACGTTAGCCAGAGATAAGGCAGTGCGATCGCCAGCTTACGCCCGTGCTTCATCTGCATTTTCGCCAGCCATCGCGACGCCACACCGGGTTGCCGGGCAAGCGCCGGGGAGTCTTGTGTACGCATTGTCACTCCTTAAACCGTCAGTACCACGCAGCTATCCGCATCCCAGCAAAGACGAACCTCATCTCCCCAGGTCGGCGTGCCTTTACGGTAACGATGATCGTTCTGTAACTGCGCGCTGATCATCTGCCCACTTTTGAGACGAACATGATAGATAGACAAATCACCGAGATACGCAATATGCACCACTTCGCCTACGGCAAAGTTAAAGCCGTCTGGCGGAACCTCATCGCAGAGCATGATTTTTTCCGGACGCAGGGCAACATAAACCGGTACGTTATCGACTACCGATGCGTCGGAGTCCACTTTTAGCGGATGCACCAGGCCTGGCGACTCGATTACGATCCCCTCTTCCAGTCGCGATTTGAGCAGACCTTCGAAAACATTTACCGAGCCAATAAATTCTGCGCTATAGCGGGTAGTCGGATGTTCATAAATCTCTTCCGGCTCGCCAATCTGCGCAAATTTTCCGCGGTTCATAATGGCAATCCGCCCGGCCATAGTCATGGCCTCTTCCTGGTCATGGGTCACCATCACACAGGTCGCGCCAACGCGCTCGAGGATATCAATCACCTCAAGCTGCATCCGATCGCGCAGTTTTTTATCCAGCGCGCCCATGGGTTCATCAAGCAACAGCAGTTTTGGCCGCTTTGCCAGACTGCGGGCCAGCGCCACACGCTGCCGCTGACCGCCGGATAGCTGGTGCGGCTTACGTTTGGCAAACTCCTGCATATGAACCAGCGCCAGCATTTCGGCTACCCGGGCGGCAATGTCGCTTTTCGCCAGCTTGTCCTGTTTAAGGCCAAATGCAATGTTTTGTTCCACGGTCATGTGAGGAAAAAGCGCATAAGACTGAAACATCATATTAATCGGCCGCTGATACGGGGGAACGTGTGCCATATCGACGCCATCCAGCACAATCTGTCCGGCGGTTGGCTGCTCAAAACCGGCGAGCATACGCAGCAGCGTCGATTTACCGCAGCCCGACGCGCCAAGCAGGGCAAAAATTTCGCCTTTATAAATAGTCAGGCTGACATCATCCACGGCATGTTGACCATCAAACGATTTAGTCAGGTTGCGGATTTCCAGCAGCGGTGTCAGCGCTTTACGGGTTTTCGCCTGCGGGCGGAGGATCGCATCATTCACTCAGTGGCTCTCCGGCATTAAACAAAAAAGGTGCACATGCATCAAAATAGTGCGCCCGGCTCACAGGGTTAGCCGGGCGAGAAGCCGTCGTGCTTATTTACCGCTTTTCACTTTTGTCCAGGCACGCGTTCTGACGCGGTCGATTTTTGGCTCCTGAACATTGAGGGTAAACATTTTAGCGCGCACATCCTCCGGCGGATAAATACCCGGGTTGTCGCGCACTTCCGCACTGACCAGCGGTGTTGCCGCTTTGTTGGCGCTGGCGTAGTAGATATGATCCGATACATGCGCAATAACGTCCGGACGCATCAGGTAATTAAGAAATTGATACGCTTCTTCTTTGTTTTTGGCATCCGCAGGCATCGCAAAGACATCAAAGAATGCCAGCGCACCTTCTTTCGGAATGGAATAGGCAATATTCACCCCGTTTTTAGCTTCTTTAGCACGATTAGCCGCCTGCAATACGTCTCCGGCCCAGCCAATAGCGACGCAGGTGTCGCCATTGGCCAGATCGTTGATGTACTGTGAGGAGTGAAAATAACGAATATTGGGGCGCAGTTTCAGCAGCAGATCGGTGGCCGGGCCGGTATAGTCATCCGCTTTTGTACTGTTCGGATCTTTCCCCAGATAGTTCAACACGGTGGCGAAAATCTCTTCAGGCGCATCAAGGAACGACACGCCACAGCTTTTCAACTTCGCCAGATTTTCCGGTTTCATCACCAGATCCCAGCTATTAACGGGTGCGTCGCTGCCCAGCGCCGCTTTCACTTTTTCAACGTTATAGCCAATACCGGTGGTCGCCCACATATACGGCATCGCATACTTATTGTCCGGATCGTGCTTGGCAATTAGCTTCAGCAGCTCTGGATCAAGATTCTTCCAGTTGGTCAGTTTTGTCTTATCGAGCGGCTGGAATACTCCAGCAGAAAGCTGGCGCTCCAGAAAACTGGCCGATGGCACCACCAGATCGAAACCGGTACTGCCGGCCATCAGTTTACCTTCCAGCACTTCGTTGGAATCGAAAACGTCATACACCACTTTAATACCGGTCTCTTTTTCAAAATTAGCCACCGTATCCGGGGCGATATAATCAGACCAGTTATAGACATGGAGCGTTTTTTGTTCAGCCGCAAGCGAGCCTGCAGAGACGGCAAAAAGTGCACCCGTCACCAGACCTGTTAACCATTTTGTACGTAAGGCGGTCATATCTCTTTTCCTTCCAGGCATTCGTTAACAAACTAACAAAAATGTATGTGTTTTTAGATATGCAAAAATCGTGCATATTTTCTCGACCCACGCAGAATAGAAGAAGCTGCTCTGTGACTGGAGCTTGCTTGCTATTTCAGGCCCGGCAAGAATAACTGTAGCCAGAGTACGAGACTATAGGCCAGCTTAAAAAATGCGATTTATCAATTTTTTATGCAGTTTTTGTTTATGAGATAAGGCAAAACAGGATGAAAGGCGGTGAATAATTCTTTAAATGAAGGTTAAAGGCAGAATAAAAAAGGGAGATACGCAGCCGCGGTGGTGGCGACTGCGCTATAGGTAGACAGGATCAGTGAAGAAAATGGTACCGGACATCTTCTTTAGGCGTTTCTTCTTCTTCAGCAGTAAAGAGTAGCTGATTAGCACCCGCTTCGAGGATCACCATAGAGATCTGCTCTTCGCCGTGGCTAAGGAACCAGGCAAACTGCTCTTTAGTTACGCCGACCGCGGCAGATAACGACTGGCAAACGACCAGCTTAGGCAGGTTATCATCCTGAATATCCAGAAATGCCTTAACGGTAAGCGAGCTGGCATTAATCGCCGACAGATCGCAGGCCAGCGGCAGCAGCGCGGAGGGCTTTACCTCAGCCAGCGCCGAAAACAGAATCACGCCATCGATAATATCGACCTTAGCGTCAAAGATACCGTCAAAATTCTGCATATGGGGAAGGTGCAACGCCTGGCAAGTATCACACTCGAAAAAGCTAATTCCCAGTTCATCGAGCCATTGACGTAACGTATCCAGACCCGGAACAACGAGTGAATCCATAGTGCGTACAACCTCATCAATTAAAATACTCGCGCCATAGCTTACGCAAAAAGCGGCCTGCATACCATGATGCGCGGTAAAAATGCTCAACCACCAATTTTCAGGCAATATTCCGGTGTTGCCTGGCACTCGATCCACTGGATCATGTGGGATGCGATATCAATACCGGTGGTTTTCTCAATGCCTTCCAGACCTGGAGAGGCGTTAACTTCCATCACCAGCGGTCCGCGACTGGCGCGCAGGATATCAACACCGGCCACGTCAAGCCCCAGCGTCTGGGCCGCCGTAATCGCAATCAGGCGTTCACGCTCGCTAATAACCGCGACGCTTGCCACTCCCCCCCGGTGGAGGTTGGAGCGAAAATCGCCCTCTTTCGCACAACGCTCGATTGCCGCTACCACCTTATCCCCGACCACCAGACAGCGAATATCACGTCCTCTGGCTTCGGCGATATATTCCTGAACCAGGATATGCGCATTCAGGCCGCGAAAGGCATCAATAACGCTTTCCGCTGCCTGACGCGTTTCTGCCAGTACCACACCAATACCCTGCGTACCCTCAACCAGTTTAACCACCAGCGGCGCACCGCCTACCATGTCGATTAAATCACTGGTATCGTCCGGCGAATGCGCCATACCGGTCAGCGGCAAATCAATCCCCTTCCGTGCCAGTAACTGCATTGAACGTAGCTTGTCGCGCGCGCGGGCAATGGCAACCGATTCATTTAGCGGGAAACTGCCAAGCAGCTCAAACTGCCGCAGCGCCGCCGTACCGTAAAAAGTAATGGCCGATCCGATGCGCGGTATAACCGCATCAAAATGCGGCAGCTGACGGCCTTTATAGTGAATAGAGGATACCGACGGATTGATATTCATATAGCAGGAGAGCGGGTCGAGAATATCAACGCTATGCCCACGCTGTACGGCAGCGTCGCGCAGACGTTTACAGGAATAGAGCGTTCCGTCCCGGGACAAAATGGCAATCTTCACCCTTTACCTCTCTGAGAAAACCTGAAAATCCGTCGTATCATACCGATTCTTAGCGGGTTGCCCATCCCTGTTTATGCAAATAATCAAGGATAAACGGGCGGCTCTCTTTAATGATGGTGCGACGAATATGATCGCTCCAGGTATCGCGGCGCGTGTTGCTGTCACGATTGAGATAATAATTGGCCAGTTCCTCGTCATAGTCTGCCAGAACGGATGTATCCAGCGGCTGATAATGATTTTCATGAACCAGCATAGCTTCGGGCATCCGCGGTTTAACATCCGGATCGTCCGCAGGCCAGCCGAGGCACAGGCCGAACAACGGCAGCACGTATTTTGGCAGCTGGAGTAATTCGGTTACCGCTTCAATGCTGTTACGAATGCCACCAATGTATACGCCGCCCAGCCCCAGGGACTCTGCTGCGGTCATGGCATTTTGTCCGAGCATTGCGGTATCAACCGCGCCCAGCAGAAGCTGTTCCGCCAGCCCAAGCTGGGCATCCGGACAGATTTGCAGGTTACGATTGAAGTCGGCACAAAATACCCAAAATTCAGCAGCGTCTGCGACGTGCTGTTGACCTCCCGTCAGCGTCACCAGGGCGGCACGCATCTGCGGATCCGTTATCCGCACAATAGAACTGCATTGTAAAAAACTGGAGCTGGAGGCCGACTGGGCGCTGGCAATAATCGCGTGGCGCTGCTCATCAGAGATAGGGCGATCGGTGAAATGGCGAATTGAGCGATGGCTACGCAGAAGATCGATAGTCGGCGTCATTACATTTTCCTGTCTGGCTTAAAAAAAGATAATTGCGTCCTCGCCTTGCTACCGGCGGGGAGCGATACCAGTATAGGGCATAACTTCCCGTCAGTAGTTAGCATACAAGAGCGCTATCTTCGTTTACCTTCCAGCAAAGAACTGATGAACAAAAAGCACAGTGCACCCAGCGCACACCAGAATACAGCACTGAACAACCATGCCAGTTCCTGCCAGACGGAACGATAAGACGTAAAAAACAGACGCATTACCACCAGACACAGTGGAGCCGCCAGTATCGCTCCCAGCAAAGGACGTAGCACGCGCCGACGGGAGGACAAGAAGCTGGCCACCGCACCCGGCAGAATGAAAAACAGCAGACCCAGTTCCGGATTACCGGACGTGCGAAATGCACCCTGCATTTTCATAGATAAACCAAGATACACGATAATAAAAAGTAAAAAACAGCAGACAACGCCGGCCCAACCCCGTTCAGACTTCAAAAGGTTCCTCCTGACACATTCTCTATCGAACCCACTTTTAACCTTTACAGGCACCCAGTCTGATAAAGCATTACAGCATTCCCTGCCAAAAAAAGTACTCCTGCGAGCACTCACGATTCTTACTAGCCGTTGCATTCAGGAACGATTAAACTAACGACCTGTTTTATGATTATAAGCAGCGCGGATCGCCGTTAATGGTCTTTTAAGTCCGCGTCAAAACAGTAGCCCAAAATACTATCTCTTTCAACAAGTTACTCGTAAACAAGAAGTTAGCTTCCGTGAATATAAACGTCGCAGAATTGTTAAATGGGAATTACATCCTGTTATTATTTGTTGTACTTGCTCTGGGTCTGTGCCTCGGTAAATTACGCCTTGGTTCAATACAACTCGGTAATTCCATTGGCGTTTTAGTTGTTTCGCTATTACTGGGACAGCAACACTTCAGCATTAACACAGATGCATTAAATCTGGGATTTATGCTGTTTATTTTTTGTGTCGGTGTGGAAGCCGGGCCTAATTTTTTCTCTATTTTTTTTCGCGACGGAAAGAATTATTTAATGCTGGCCCTGGTGATGGTCGGTAGTGCTCTGCTGATTGCCCTGGGGTTCGGCAAGCTGTTCGGCTGGGATATCGGCCTGACGGCCGGTATGCTGGCAGGCTCAATGACGTCTACCCCTGTGTTGGTTGGTGCAGGCGATACCCTCCGCCATTCGGGGATGCAGGGTAGCCAACTTGCCCAGGCTCTCGATAACCTTAGCGTGGGATATGCGCTTACCTATTTAATTGGGCTGGTCAGCCTGATTTTCGGGGCGCGCTATTTGCCAAAATTACAGCATCAGGATTTACAGACCAGTGCCCAGCAAATTGCCCGCGAGCGCGGTCTGGATACCGATGCAAATCGTAAAGTCTATCTGCCGGTGATCCGGGCCTATCGCGTCGGGCTGGAGCTGGTGGAGTGGGCCGACGGCAAAAATCTGCGCGAGCTGGGGATTTACCGCCAGACAGGCTGTTACATTGAGCGCATCCGTCGCAACGGTATTCTGGCAACGCCTGACGGTGATGCCGTCTTACAGGTGGGTGATGAAATTGCGCTGGTAGGCTATCCCGATGCCCACGCCCGGCTCGATCACAGCTTTCGTAATGGTAAAGAGGTTTTCGACCGCGACTTGCTCGACATGCGTATTGTGACCGAAGAGATTGTGGTTAAAAATCACAATGCCGTCGGTCGTCGGCTGGCACAGCTAAAACTGACCGATCACGGCTGTTTCCTCAACCGGGTGATCCGCAGCCAGATTGAAATGCCTATTGACGATAATGTGGTGCTCAATAAAGGCGACGTACTGCAAGTGAGCGGCGATGCACGACGCGTGAAAACCGTTGCCGATCGTATTGGCTTTGTCTCTATTCATAGCCAGGTCACCGACCTGCTGGCTTTCTGCTCGTTTTTTGTTGTTGGCCTGATGATCGGCATGATCACCTTCCAGTTCAGTTCGTTCAGTTTTGGCGTCGGTAACGCCGCTGGCCTGCTATTTGCCGGTATCATGCTTGGATTTTTGCGCGCCAACCATCCGACCTTTGGTTATATCCCCCAGGGGGCGCTGACAATGGTAAAAGAGTTCGGCCTGATGGTATTTATGGCTGGCGTCGGCCTGAGCGCGGGGAGCGGGATTGGCCACGGTCTTGGCGCGGTGGGCGGCCAAATGCTGATTGCCGGGCTGGTAGTCAGTCTGCTGCCGGTGGTCATCTGCTTTCTGTTTGGCGCTTACGTCCTGCGCATGAACCGGGCGATGCTTTTTGGCGCGATGATGGGCGCGCGGACCTGCGCCCCGGCGATGGAAATCATCAGCGACACGGCACGCAGTAACATTCCGGCGCTGGGCTATGCCGGCACCTACGCGATTGCTAACGTCCTGCTCACCCTGGCAGGCACACTGATCATCGTGATCTGGCCCGGCTTCGGATAAAACTGAAGTTCAGGGGGGAGTGAAAATTATTTGCAACCCCTGCGAACTTTTCCGTCGGGCGGGAGTCATAATTAGTGCCACTGCTTTTCTTTGATGTCCCCAATTTGTGGAGCCCATCAACCCCGCCGTTTTGGTTCAAGGTTGATGGGTTTTTTATTGCCTGAAATCCCCCTCCCCCGCAATTCTCGCCACCATACGGCGGATTTCATCGCGCGTCAGCGGCTGGCGGTCAACCACAAAATGCAGCGTCATTCCTTCGATAAACGCATCCAGCGCCCGGGCAGTGACCGGATCGAACCAGGATTCGAGGGTATGCTGGCTACGGCGCATCCAGTTTTGCATCACGCCTTTCAACACCGGTTTTTTACTCATAAAGGCATAGAGCTGATACATCAGCTCCATATTTCTGACCGTGGTCATTTGGGCGCTGAAGATCAGTTCAGTGACCGCCTCAGCGGCCTCGTTGCGATCCTGCACATCCTGAAAAAATGCCAGATACTGAACCGACATCTGTTCGGTAAACCCGCTGAATGCTTCTTCCAGAAGCGCATCAAGGCTGGTGAAATAGTAAGTCAGCGATCCCAGCGGGACGCCAGCGCAGTGGGCAATTTTCCGGTGTGTGACCGCGCTAATACCGTGGATAGCGATAGTTTCAAGCGTCGCCTGAAGGATTTTCTCCCGACGCTGTGGATCGTTGGGCGGGCGAACCATTAGAATTCCTCATGTCCGGATTTGTGTACAAATGTACACGGTGTTGCTAGTGTTGTCTTCATTGACATGATTAGCCGATAGGGAAAAATAGCTATGACGCCTCGCAAAGCCCTGCAATTACGCACCTGGGCTCTTTTTACATTCTTCTTTATTCCGGGCCTGTTAATGGCTTCCTGGGCTACGCGCACGCCGGCAATCCGCGATATTTTATCGGTGTCGACCGCCGAGATGGGGGCGGTGCTGTTCGGACTTTCTATCGGCTCCATGAGCGGCGTTTTATCCTCTGCCTGGCTGGTGAAGCGTTTTGGTACGCGAAAAGTGATCCGTGCCACCATGTTCAGTGCGGTACTGGGAATGCTGGTAATGAGCGGTGCACTGTGGCTCTCATCGGCATTCTGCTTTGCGTTTGGGCTGGCTATTTTTGGCGGCAGCTTTGGTGCGGCGGAAGTCGCCATAAATATTGAAGGTGCAACGGTTGAGCGGGAAATCAATAAAACCGTGCTGCCGATGATGCACGGTTTTTACAGTTTCGGCACGCTGGCAGGTGCGGGCGTCGGCATGATGCTGACCCGTTTTGAGGTGACGGCGAGCCTTCATCTTCTGATCGCTGCGCTATTCGCCATACTGCCTGTTGCCATTGCCATTAAAGCCATTCCCGAAGGTAACGGTAAAAACAGCGCGGAAACCGCAGTCTCGCGCGAGAAAGGCTTACCGTTTTATCGCGACATTCAGCTGTTGTTGATTGGCGTTATCGTCCTCGCGATGGCCTTTGCCGAAGGCTCGGCCAACGACTGGCTGCCGCTTCTGATGGTCGACGGTCATGGATTCAGCCCTACTTCAGGCTCGCTGATTTATGCCGGATTTACGCTGGGCATGACGGTGGGACGCTTTACCGGCGGCTTTTTCATTGACCGTTATAGCCGGGTTGCCGTGGTGCGGGCCAGTGCAATCATGGGCGCGCTGGGTATTGCGCTGATCATCTTTGTCGACAGCGCCTGGGTGGCAGGCGTGTCGGTGATCCTGTGGGGGCTGGGCGCATCGCTGGGCTTCCCGCTTACCATCTCTGCCGCCAGTGACACCGGTCCGGACGCGTCGACGCGGGTCAGCGTGGTGGCTATTACCGGCTATCTGGCGTTCCTCGTCGGGCCGCCGCTGCTCGGTTTTCTCGGCGAACATTATGGCCTGCGCAGCGCAATGATCGTGGTGCTCAGTCTGGTACTGATTGCCGCCCTGGTGGCTAAAGCGGTGGCTAAACCCGCACCTTCCCTTGCTATGGAGAGTCAATGATGAGCATTAAACTTATCGCCGTTGATATGGATGGCACCTTTCTTAGTGATGCAAAAATCTATAACCGCCCGCGTTTTCTGGCGCAGTATCAGCGTATGAAACAGCAGGGGATCCGTTTTGTGGTCGCCAGCGGCAACCAGTATTATCAGCTAATCTCTTTTTTCCCCGAGATTGCCGATGAAATTGCGTTTGTCGCCGAAAATGGCGGCTGGGTGGTGGATGCACAGGAGGACATTTTTAACTGCAGCCTCTCTAAAGATCACTTTGATGCCGTGGTTAAGCATCTGCATACCCTGACGAATATTGAAATTATTGCCTGCGGTAAAAACAGCGCCTATACGCTCAGGCAGTATGATGACGCCTTTAAAGCGCTTGCCGCCCGCTATTATCACCGCCTTGAGGAGGTGGATAATTTCGATAATATCAACGATACCATCCTGAAGTTCGGGCTAAATATTCCGGACACACTGGTACCTGAGATGCAGGAATTACTCCATCTGACGCTCGGCGACAGAATGACTGCCGTCACGACCGGCCACGGCAGTATCGATTTAATTATTCCCGGAGTGCATAAAGCAAATGGTTTGCGGATACTCCAGGAGCGCTGGGGTATCGATGACAGCGAAGTGGTTGCCTTTGGCGACAGTGGCAACGACATTGAAATGCTGCGCCAGGCAAAATTCAGCTTTGCTATGTCCAATGCATCCCCGGCCGTAAAAGCCGTCGCCCGATTCGACGCGCCGTTAAATAATGATGAAGGTGTACTGGCAATTATTGATAATGTGCTGAATGGTGACGCGCCGTTTAATTAACGCGGGTCTTAACCGGGTGGCATCGACGTCACCCGGTCAAAGGCCAATTATTGCGAATTCCCGACGCTCTTATTTTTCAAAAAAATAATGACCAGGCCAATATACAGTACGCCGCTCGCCAGGTTAAAGAGGCTAAACAGGCCGTTGCCTCCCAGCAAATACGCATGTTTACTCAACTCAATACCGACTGTAAAAATCAGCATTTGCAGCATTCCCATCGCTGCCGATACCGTGCCTTTGCTGACGTCGCTGGCAAACAGGGTGAGTCGCACCAGCCCCGCGTTAGCCAGCCCGATACCGAAAGCATACAGGCTCAGGCCAATTGTCATCCACTGATAAGCATGACCTGAAACGACCGTTGCCGCCGCAGCCAGCAACAGTCCGCCAATAATCGGCCAGCTGCCGGCAATAATCAGCGAGCGGACGGTACGTCGCGAGGTCAGCCGCGCCAGCACCAGATTGCCCATGATCAACGCGCCAAAAATGGGAATTTGCAGCAGACCATATTCATAGCTGGTAGCATGTTCACCGCTGATAATAATGACCGGCGACTGCGCAATCCACGCCAGCAGCGGCAGACTGACAAAGCCTATACCCAGCGCACCGGCGACAAAGCGCACGTTTTTAAGCACCTGTTTATAATCCCGCCCCAGCTCGGCTAACGAGAGCCTTTCACCCAGCCGGGTGGCAGTTTCCGGCATCGCGCGCTGTAAGCCAAAAAAAGCGATCGCGGCAAGCACGGCAAACAGTACAAACATGGTCTCCCAGGGCGCAAAATGCACCCACGCTGCGCCGACCAGCGGGCCAAGCAGCGGGGCAATCAGCGCCACGTTCGCCATCAGGGCGGTGATCTTGATACATACCGCCTCTTCATAGGATTCCTGAATGGCGGCATACCCGACCGCGCCAATAAAGCACAGGCTGATGCCCTGTAAAAATCGCAGTACGGTGAACTGTTCAATGGTCTGTGCCAGCAGCGTCGCGAGGCAGGTCACAATAAACCACACCACGCCGGTTAGCATCACCGGGCGACGGCCAATACGGTCGGACAGCGGCCCCAGCAGCCACTGTAAAAACATCCCCCCCGCCAGATAGGCAGTCATTGAGGTAGGCACCCACTCAATGCCGACCCGATATTCTTCAACAACTGCCAGCATTCCAGGCTGGATCATATCGTTGGCGATATAGGTCGCGAATTCGTAAAGGACAAGGCACAACGGAAACAACAAGGCCTGACGACCCAGGCGTTTGCCGGAAGATAAACGGTTTTGCATGAAATCTCTTAATGACGAAAAGTGACGTAACGTTGGCAAAATGCATATGAAGCGAGACGAATTATAGCCGGGAACAACGGGGCTGACGCTAAATAATTTGTGCGATAAACGATGATATCCAGTGGCACATTAAGGTTGACTTAATATTGGCGCGATAAGGTAAGTGCGTGTTGTCACATAACGAACCCTTCTGGTTAAACAATTCATTAACGAACTGACTATTAAGACAAAACTGCTTTACCGTTTTGTGCGGTCCTTTTAAGGTTAGCCCCGGATCGGAACCCACTTTATGCATGAGTATGGAATCTATGCTGGAAAATATTAACTATGCCCTTTTTTACCTTATTAATGCCACCCCGGACTCAGCGCAGTGGAGTCTGCCCCTCGCGCGAATGATCGCCGACGATCTGATTAAAATCGTCCCGCTGATGGCCATCGCACTCTGGCTATGGGGGCCGCGCAAACAGGTGTGCGCTCAGCGTCAACTGGTTATTAAAGTCACCCTCGCCATGGGCGTGAGCCTGACGATATCCTGGCTTATTGGCACCCTGTTCCCTCACCAGCGCCCCTTTGCCGCAGGCGTTGGCTACAACTTTCTTGAGCATAAAGCCAATAATGCGTTTCCCAGCAACCACGGCACCATTGCCTTCACTTTCGCGCTGGCGTTCCTGTTCTGGCATCGTCTGTGGTCCGGTGCCGTTCTGCTGGTCATGGCCTGCGCGATTGCCTGGTCGCGAATTTACCTTGGCGTACATTGGCCGCTGGATATGTTAGGCGGATTGCTGGCGGCAATGACGGGCTGTCTGGCCGCTCAGATCCTCTGGGCGCTTGTCGGGCAGGTGATTTACCCGCCGCTTGAGCAATTATATCGCCTCTGCTTTTCAATGCCGATCCGTAAAGGCTGGGTGCGTGACTAGCGGCCTGCGGGCAGGTACTATTGCAGGCTTATAACAAGACCTGCCGGGGATGTATGGAAATGCGACGCGACGAACGGATTGGTAAACTGATCCATGCGCTGAAACGCAGCGATAAGCTGCACCTGAAAGAGGCAGCGGCCCTGCTCGGCGTGTCGGAGATGACGGTCCGTCGCGATCTAAACAGTCACGATGGACCGGTGGTACTGCTAGGCGGCTATGTGGTGCTCGAACCCCGCGGGGCCAGTCATTATCTGCTCAGCGATCAAAAAATGCGGCTGGTGGAGGAAAAGCGTAAAGCTGCCCGTCTGGCCGCCAGCCTGCTTAAAACACATCAAATGGCCTTTTTTGACTGTGGTACTACCACGCCGTGGATTATCGAGGCGATAAGCGACGATATCCCGTTTACCGGCGTCTGTTACTCGCTTAATACCTTTCTTGCGCTCCAGGAAAAGCCGCTGTGTCGGGTGATCCTCTGCGGCGGTGAATTTCACGCCAGCAATGCTATTTTTAAACCGCTGACCCTTCAGGATACGCTGGCTCACCTGAGCCCGGATATCGCATTTTATTCTGCGGCTGGCGTCGATCCGGTCCACGGCGCGACCTGCTTTAATCTCGAAGAACTCCCGGTTAAGCAGTGGGCTATGCGCCATGCGCGCTACCATGTTCTGGTAGTGGATCACAGTAAGTTTGGCAAAGTGCGTCCGGCGCGCATGGGAGAGTTGAGCTGCTTTGATGCTATCGTCAGCGACAGTCGACCGGATGAAGCGCTGACTGCGCTGGCAAACGCGCAGTCAATCGATTTACTGTACTGAGTTACGAAAACCAGCTGCCGAACCAGCCGTGGAATTTCATCATCACGAAATCCCACATCCGGCTGAAGAACCCGCCCTCTTCCACGGCCTCCATGACGATCAGCGGGCGCTGCTCAATGGTTTTGTTATTCAGCTGGAAATCAATGGTGCCTACCACCTGTCCTTTTGCCAGCGGAGCCGTCAGCTGCGGCTGGTTCAGGTTATAGCTGGCTTTAAGATTTTTGAGCTGGCCGCGCGGGATGGTCACCGAACCGGCCTCACCTGCGCCCAGCTTAACTTCACTGGTATTACCGAACCAGACTCTCTGACTGATAAAGGTGGCATCTGGCTTTATTGGCGTGACGGTTTCATAAAAACGAAAGCCCCAGCTCAGCAATTTTTCCGATTCATTAAAGCGGATGCGGTCGGTTTTGGTGCCAAGCACCACTGAAATCAGACGCATATCGCCCTGAGTTGCCGAGGCGACCAGGTTATAACCGGCACCGGCCGTCGTCCCGGTTTTTACCCCGTCGGCATTAAGGCTGGTGCTCCACAACAGGCGGTTACGGTTCGGCTGGCGGATCTTGTTGAAGGTGTATTCTTTCTCTTTATGAATAGCATACTCTTCCGGCACATCATGGATCATGGCTTTGGTTAGCAGGGCCATATCGCGCGCGGTGCTGAACTGTCCAGGCGCATCCAGACCGTGCACGGTTCTGAATGTGGTATTGGTTAGTCCCAGCTTCTGAGCATAGTTATTCATCAGGCCAATAAATGCATCCTGACTGCCCGCCACGTGATCGGCAATAGCAATACTGGCATCGTTACCGGACTGGATGATAACGCCCTTGTTGAGATCTTCGACCGACACCTGATCGCCAGGTTTGAGGAACATCAGCGATGAGCCACGCAGCGCCGGATTGCCGGTCGCCCAGGCATCTTTACCAATCGTCACCATATCAGTGAGCTTGATCTTGCCTGCTTTCAACGCCTGCCCCGTCACATAACTGGTCATGATTTTGGTCAGGCTGGCCGGATCAAGCTGCTCATCAGCCTGGCTCTCGGCGAGCACTTTACCGCTGGCGTAATCCATCAGGATCCACGCGCGCGCATCCAGAGCCGGTGCTGTAGGAAGCTGCTCTGCGGCCTGAAGCGCGGGTGAAACGAGAAGTAACAGAGTCGATCCAGCCAAAAGGCCGCGAAGAGTAAAAACGGAACGCGTCATAAATGCCACCCAAATGTCCTTTTAAAATCACACAAACATAACATGCTGTTACACCCGCCGAGGAGTAACCTTACAAACTTATTCAAGCATACCCTGAGTGGGCAACATTTTTAAAGCTTACGCAATATTGTCTGGCACGACAGAAGCGAGTGCAATTTTTTTGATCCTGATTGCCTGAACGTTTACTTTATTTCAACATCATCCATAACAGACTCTATTCACACTCACTGGAAGGCAGAGATCAATGATTACGCTATGGGGCAGAAACAACTCAACAAATGTTAAAAAAGTGCGCCTGACGCTGGAGGAGCTGGAGCTTCCGTATCAACAGATTCTGGCCGGACTGGAATATGGTATTAATCACGATGCCGACTACCTGGCGATGAATCCTACCGGACTGGTGCCGCTGCTGCGCGATGACGAAACGGATCTCACGCTGTGGGAGTCCAACAGTATTGTCCGCTATCTGGCAGCGCAGTATGGTCAGAGCCGCCTGTGGCTGGATGCACCCGCTGAGCGTGCGCAGGGCGATAAATGGATGGACTGGGCCAACGGCAGCCTCTCCCCGGCACACCGGGTGATCCTGATGGGACTGGTCAGAACGCCGCCGGAACAGCGCGATCGTCAGGCCATTGAACAGGGCATCAAAAACTGCGAAACGCTTTTCGCACTGCTGGATGACGCATTGTCCAGCCAGCCGTGGCTTTCAGGTAAACAGTTTGGCCTCGGCGATATCGCCGTCAGTCCGTTCGTCTACAACCTGTTTAATAGTGTCGACGCGTGGCCGTCTTATCCCCATCTGCAGCGCTGGTATCAGCAGCTCTGCGAACGCCCTGCCTGGCGTAACGTCGTCATGATCCCGGTGACTTGATGCTTTCTGACCGTCTGCCAGCCCTGGCGTTAACCGGCGGGGCTGACTTTAAGCAGTTGACCTTCTGACTCATCAGTCAGCACGTACAGATAGCCATCCGGTCCCACACGTACGTCGCGGATACGCTGCTTTTTATCCCCGAGAATACGCCCGTCCTCCGTCACTTTATTACCGTTGACGCTCATAACGATCACATCCTGATCTTTAAGCGCACCGATAAATACTTTATTTTTCCACTGCGGGAAAGTCTCTGCGTTATAGAACGCCATTCCGCTTATCGCGGGTGATTTTTTCCAGAAATAGACCGGCTGTTCAGTCCCTTCCACGATTTCACCTTTCGCCTCCGGAATAGCTAACCCGCTGTAGTTAATGCCCCATGTCGCCAGCGGCCAGCCGTAATTTTTGCCTTTTTCAGGAATATTGATCTCATCGCCGCCACGCGGGCCGTGCTCATTAAGCCACAGCGTATTACTCCATGGATTCATCGCCATTCCCTGCGGGTTACGGATGCCGTATGACCAGATTTCTGCTCTGGCCCCCGCCTGATGAACAAAAGGATTATCATCCGGAATTTTTCCCTGATCGGTCAGGCGAACCACTTTACCCTGTAGCTTGTCGAGATCCTGGGCCGTGGGGCGCTGGTTGTTTTCGCCCAGTCCGATATAAAGATAACCTTTGCCGTCAAACACCAGTCGTCCACCAAAGTGATTACCGGTCGAGAGTTTTGGCATCTGGCGGAAAACGACCTGGAAATTCTCAAGCCGGGTCAACTCATTATTCAGACGGCCGTAGCCAACCACCGTTCCCGCCTTACCGTCGTCTCCGGCTTCCGCATAGCTTAGCCAGACGCGGCGGGACTTAGCAAAATCAGGTGCCAGCACCACATCCAGCAATCCGCCCTGTCCGTTAGCCCATACGCGGGGTACCCCGGTAATGGGATCGGAGAGCCCTTTGCCCTGCTGCCAGTGCAGAAGCTGCCCACCTTTTTGGGTGATCAACATACCGCTATTATCCGGCAAAAAGGCCATTGACCACGGGTGGTCGAGCTTATTTTGCAGAACTTCTACGTTCAACGATTGTGCATTCAGCGGAGAAATAAATAACAGTGAACTGACAATGGAGAGGGTAGCAAGTCGTCGCATGGCAGGCTCCTTATGGGCGTTATTCCATAAGCTTAGCCAGCCCACCCGGCGATGCGGCAGGGTTTACAAAAACTTAACTAACAGGGGGAGCTGCCTCCCCCAACGATCAAGCCTGTTCCAGAGAGGCTGCGCTGCGCAGGCAGTGAATAGCGTGGGTTAAGGTAGCAAGACAACTTGCCAGCTTGTGGGTATCAACCGCCACATACTGAGGGCAATCATGATGACCGCTCATCAGGCATAACGCGGCCCTCGCAATGGCTTCCCCCGCATGACGCAGGGCCTCACGTTCCGGTAACGTACAGTTTGTTTTGAGTTGCGGCGCACATTGCCGCAGTTCGGCACAAAGCGTAAACAGACCATCGCGTAACAGCTTACTTTCGCGCACGGTCATGTAGCCTTTGGCCCTCCGAAGTTGCAGATAAGCATCAATATCAATGCGGGCATCAATAAGCTTATTCAGCAGGTTGTGATGAAGTCTGTCAAATGACATGCTTTTCTCTCCTCTGTCAGCGACGGGCACCAGACAGTATCTGACCATTTTTCGTACAGAAATATGCGCATTGTCAATAAATGATGCTATCAAATTCTTTTTTAAGGCCCGGGACTGAAAAACTTCCAGTAGAGACTGCGGACAAAGGCGTGTAAAATCGCCCGGTTTTTTTACTGTTTATTTTGTGAGCGTACTAGCATGCAACAACCGCGTATTGGCTTTGTCTCCCTGGGCTGCCCAAAAAACCTCGTCGATTCAGAACGCATCCTGACCGAGCTGCGCACCGAAGGTTATGATGTCGTTCCACGTTATGATGATGCCGACATGGTTATCGTCAATACCTGTGGTTTTATTGACAGCGCCGTTCAGGAATCGCTGGAAGCGATCGGCGAAGCGCTGAATGAAAATGGCAAGGTGATTGTGACCGGCTGCCTCGGTGCCAAAGTCGATCAAATTCGTGAAGTGCATCCTAAAGTCCTCGAAATTACCGGGCCGCATAGCTACGAGCAGGTGCTGGAACACGTACACACCTATGTGCCAAAGCCAAAGCACAATCCGTTCCTGAGCCTGGTCCCGGAACAGGGCGTGAAGCTGACGCCGCGCCATTACGCCTACCTGAAGATTTCTGAAGGCTGTAACCATCGCTGTACGTTTTGCATTATTCCGTCCATGCGCGGTGATTTAGTCAGCCGTCCGGTAGGCGAGGTGCTGAGCGAGGCAAAACGTCTGGTGGATGCCGGGGTTAAAGAGATCCTGGTTATTTCTCAGGACACGTCAGCTTACGGCGTAGATGTTAAACACCGGACCGGATTCCATAACGGCGAACCGGTTAAAACCAGCATGGTTAGCCTGTGCGAGCAGCTGTCAAAGCTTGGGATCTGGACGCGTCTGCACTATGTCTATCCTTACCCGCACGTGGATGACGTGATCCCGCTGATGGCGGAAGGCAAAATTCTGCCCTACCTCGACATCCCGCTGCAACATGCCAGCCCGCGTATTCTTAAGCTGATGAAGCGTCCTGGCTCCGTTGACCGCCAGCTGGCGCGCATTAAACAGTGGCGTGAGATTTGCCCGGAACTGACGCTGCGCTCAACTTTTATTGTCGGATTCCCTGGCGAAACGGAAGACGATTTCCAGATGCTGCTGGATTTCCTGCAAGAGGCACGCCTGGATCGCGTTGGCTGCTTTAAATACAGCCCGGTTGAAGGTGCGGGAGCCAACGAGCTGCCGGATCAGGTGCCGGAAGAGGTAAAAGAAGAACGCTGGAACCGCTTTATGCAGCTGCAGCAACAGATTTCCGCCAGCCGTCTGCAGGAGAAAGTGGGCCGTGAAATTCTGGTCATTATTGATGAAGTAGATGAAGAAGGCGCAATAGGCCGCAGCATGGCCGATGCTCCGGAAATAGACGGTGCGGTTTACCTGAACGGTGAAACGGCGGTAAAACCGGGTGACGTGGTGCGTGTTAAAGTTGATAACGCCGACGAGTATGACCTGTGGGGAAGCCGGGTATAATTTAGCGCGCCGTCTGCGGACGGCGCACTTTCCCTACCCCATTCAATGCTAAAGTATTTTCTTGCTCTCAGTAAAAGGAAATGCTTTATGACCGTTAATCCTTTCCATAATGTCGATCTGACCCAATTCTGGGAAGACAGCGATTACGCACGCAAACAATATATCAGCGCATCCCCTGACGAAACGCTTATCCACGAGCTGGAACAGATGCTGGGCTATCGCTTACCGGCCTCCTATCGCTGGCTGATGCAGCAGCAAAATGGCGGTATTCCCCGCAACCTCAACTTCCCCACCGCAGAAGCAACAAGTTGGGCAGACGATCATATTGCGATTGCCGGCATCATGGGCATTGGACGTGAGAAAGCATACTCACTGGGCGGCGATTTCGGCAGCCGCTTCTGGATAGAAGAGTGGGGATATCCGGATATCGGCATTGCTATTTGCAACTGTCCTTCAGCCGGTCACGATATGGTTTTTCCCGACTACCGCGCGTGCGGTCCCGAAGGTGAGCCTGCCGTCGTCCATATCGATCAGGAAGATGATTACCGAATTACGCCTCTGGCCGATGACTTCGAAGGTTTTATTTGCGGGCTGGTGAACGACGAGGTTTATGACACTTCAGCCGAAGATAAACTGGCCGATCTGGAGATGGCGAAGCACGGCGCGTTTTCTGACATCCTGACAACGTTGTGCCACCAGGTGGACGACGCGCTAAATATAGAACAGGTCATTCGTGAAATTGCCCGGCAGATTATTGAAGAAAAAGGCTTCCTGGCGCTTCACGCCGATACACGGTCTTACTTACTGTACGATATCCAGTTCTGGCTGTATTCAAATGCGCATCCGCAGGTGACGCAGGCAGAGTATCTGAAGGCATATGAGAGCATGATTGCTTTTGGCGGGCAGTTCAGCACCGGTGGCTATGCACCCGGATTTATTGAGGACTGGCTGGTGGCGCGTATCGGGCAGGGAATGATTGTGGAGCGCAACGGCGCGCTGGCATTAACGGAGCAGGCCAGAGCAGCACTCCTGGCACACATCTCTGCCATTCTCCAGGCGTAGTTTTAGTACTCACTGTACGCCTGAAAAAGGGGGCAATATCGTCATTGCCCCCTTTTTATTACCCTTTAAGTTTCGGATCGAGCGCGTCTCGTAATCCATCGCCTAAAAGATTAAACGCCAGCACCGTCAGAAAAATGGCCAGGGCCGGGAACAGCGCCACGTGCGGTGCCATGACCATATCAGCGCGAGCCTCGTTAAGCATGGCGCCCCACTCTGGCGTCGGCGGCTGCGCGCCCAGGCCGAGGAACGACAGGCTGGCGGCAGAGATAATGGATGTACCAATACGCATGGTAAAATAGACCACAATCGACGATACCGTGCCCGGCAATATATGGCTGAACAAAATCGTCATATCGCTGGCCCCGATGCTGCGAGCGGATTCGATAAACGTCTGATGTTTAAGTACCAGGGTATTACCCCGCACCAGTCGGGCGAAAGCCGGAACCGAGAAAATCGCCACCGCGATGATCACATTTGCCATGCCGCTGCCCATCACTGCCACCACCGCAATTGCCAGCAGAATACCGGGGAAAGCAAACAGCACGTCACAGATACGCATGATGATGCGATCCCACCAGCCTTCATAATAGCCGGCGAGCAGTCCCAGCACGGTGCCAATCAGCGCGCCTATTAATACGGCAAAAACGCCTGCCGTTAGTGAAATCTGCGCCCCGACCAGTACGCGACTAAAAATATCGCGGCCCAGCGCATCGACACCAAACCAGTGCAGAGCGGAAGGCCCGGCATTCAGCCGGTCGTAATCAAAGTAATTTTCGGCGTCGAAGGGTGCAATCCACGGCGCAATAATCGCCACAACAATCAGCAGCAGAACAAAGACAGCGGCGACGAGCGCCACAGGCTGCCGCCGGAATCGACGCCAGAATTCATGCCACGGCGTCCGTATTCTGTCGGGCCTGACGCCGGGCATAGCGTCAAGAATAGCCTGACGCCGCCAGTTTAACAGTCGCACTTATTTATACCTGATAGCAGGGTTGATTGCGGCATACAGCAGATCCACCATTAAATTAATGAGAATAAATTCCAGAGAAAATAACAGCACTTCCGCCTGGATCACCGGATAGTCACGCATTTCCACAGAATCAATCAGCAATCGGCCCAGTCCCGGCCAGTTGAACACTTTTTCCACCACGATAGAGCCGCCGAGCAGGAAACCAAATTGCAGGCCCATCATCGTCACCACCGGGATCATTGCATTACGCAGGCCGTGCTTGAGCACCACCCAGGTTTCACTGACCCCTTTCGCCCGAGCCGTACGCATGTAATCTTCATTAAGCACGTCCACAAACGACGCGCGGGTAAAGCGAGCCATTACCGCAGCGACCGCTGCACCAAGCGTGACTGAAGGCAGAATGTAATGTTGCCAGCTGTCCGCACCTACCGTAGGCAACCAGCCAAGCTCGACGGAAAAGACCTGCATCAACAGCATTCCCAGCGCGAATGCCGGAAAGGAAATACCGGTGACCGCCAGCGTCATGCCCAGACGATCCGGCCAGCGATTGCGCCATACAGCGGCCACGATCCCGGCAGCCAGACCAAACAATACGGCCCATGCCATGCTGGCTAACGTCAGCCACAGCGTGGGCATAAAGCGACTGGCAATCTCCTCTGAAACCGGGCGGCGGGAAACCATGGATTGGCCGAAATCGCCCTGTACCACGCTGGTCATATAATGCCAGAACTGTACATGCAGCGGCCGATCAAGCCCCAGCTGCTGGCGTACCATATCAATGACCTGGGCATCCGCTTCCGGTCCGGCGATCAGCCGCGCCGGATCGCCGGGCAGCAGATGCACAAATAAAAACACCAGCACTGCAACAATCAGCAGCGTCGGGATCAGCCCTAACAGGCGTTTGAGGAAATAATTAAGCATGGGTTAACGCCACCTTCATACTGGCCGATATCAGCCCCCAGTCCCTGGGGGCAAAAGCGCCTGTCCTCACGGCTTCAGGTCGGCGTTTTCAAAACTAAAACCGGTATCCGGCATAATGTAAAATCCGCTCAGCGTTTTACTATGGGCAGAAACCAGTTTTTCAACCACCAGCGGCACCCACGGTGACTCTTTCCAGATCGTGTCCTGGGCATCTTTGTACAGGCGGGTTTTCTCTTCCGCTGCCGTGGTTTTCAGCGCATCGGTGAGATCCTTATCAACCTGTTGATTACTGTAAAACGCGGTATTAAACAGCGCAGGCGGCCAGTTCTGGGTGGCAAACAGCGGCGATAGCGCCCAGTCAGCTTCTCCGGTAGAGGCCGACCAGCCGGTATAGAACATCCGCACGCCGCTTTCCTTCTGCCCTTTACCTTCCACTTCTGCCGCACGCTGTCCGGCATCCATCGCCGTAACCTGGACTTTGATCCCAACCTGCGCCAGTTGCTGTTGCGTAAATTGCAGCACCTTCTGTGCCGTACTGTGATTATGCGACGACCAGAGCGTGGTGCTAAAACCGTTCGGATAGCCTGCCTCTTTCAGCAGCTGACGGGCTTTGGCCGGGTCGTAGGCCCACGGCTGATAGCTTTGGGCATTGGCGATAGACGGCGGTACGACACCGGTTGCGGGCGTCGCGTAACCGGCAAAGGCTACCTTGACCAGCGCCTGGCGGTTAATGGCATAGTTGATGGCTTCACGCACTTTCGGATTATCAAACGGTTTTTGCGTGACGTTCATACTGATATAACGCTGCATAATCGACGGGCTGGCAACCAGCTCCAGCTTGCTGTTTTTCGCCAGCAGCGGGGCCTGCTCATAAGGGATAGGGAATGCAAACTGCGCTTCACCGGTCTGTAACATCGCCGCGCGGGTATTATTATCGACCACCGGACGCCAGGTGATGGTATCGAGCTTCGGCAACCCTTTTTGCCAGTAGTCAGGATATTTTTTCACCTTCACAAAATCGGTCTGATTCCAGGTTTCCAGCTGATACGGGCCGGTGCCCACCGGATGGAAACCAATCTCTTTACCGTATTTTTGCAGCGCCGCTGGTGAAATCATCGCCGTTGCCGGGTGCGCCAGGACGTTAATAAAAGCGGAGAACGGCTGTTTGAGGGTGATTTTTACCGTAGACGAGTCCACCACGTCCGTTTTATCAATATTTTTATACAGGTTAAAACGCTTGAGATGATTTTCCGGATTACTGGCACGATCAAGGTTGGCTTTTACTGCCAACGCATCAAACGCGGTGCCGTCCTGGAACGTTATGCCCTGACGTAATTTAACCGTGTACACAAGATTATCGTCGGAAATGCTGTAGCTTTCTGCCAGCACATTTTGCAGCTTCATGTCCTTATCAAGACCAAACAGTCCCTGATAAAATGACTTGGCCACCGCCTGTGACAAGGTGTCATTGGCATCATACGGATCAAGGGTAGTAAAGTTCGATCCCACTGCCACGACGACATCTTTTGCCGCGAATGCAGGCGTTGTCGCCAGTGCGGAGGCGATGCCAGCCGCAATAAGCCATTTACCGGTTGTGCGTTGTGTCATTTTTTTCTCCTGAGGCCCCTGCCTGTTATTTTATAATTGCGGATCCGGACGTGCGACATAGTGTCCCGGTGCAACCTGCTGCAACGGTGCAATCGCCACCTCTTCGCCTCGCGCGTAAATATTTCCCGGAATATCGTCTGACAGCAGCACACGCTGCGGGCGGCGGTGCGCGGGATCGGCGACCGGTACGGCCGCCATCAATTTGCGGGTATACGGATGCTGCGGATTTTCGAACAGCGCCCGCCGCGGCCCGATTTCAACAATTTGTCCCCGATACATCACCGCAACACGATGACTAATGCGCTCAACAACCGCCATGTCATGAGAGATAAACAGAAAGGCTATGCCCATTTCACGCTGGAGATCGAGAAGCAGGTTGATGATCTGCGCCCGGATAGAAACATCCAGCGCCGATACGGATTCATCAGCGATCACCACTTTCGGATCCAGCGCCAGCGCGCGGGCAATACAAATACGCTGCCGCTGACCGCCAGAAAACTCATGGGGATAACGCCAGGCATGTTCTGGCTTAAGGCCCACGCGCTCAAGCAGCCATGCAACCCGGCGCTGCGCACTCTCACCTTCTAACAACTTATGGATCCGCAGCGGCTCCATGATTGAATAGCCTACGGTCTGACGCGGATCTAAAGAGGCAAAAGGGTCCTGAAAAATGAACTGAATATCCCGACGCAGCGGCTGGAGCTGGCGGGTCGACAGCGTGTCGATACGCTCCCCATTAAAAGTAATGGTACCGCTTTGAGACTCTACCAGCCGCAGCAGCGCCCGGCCGGTGGTTGATTTGCCGCTACCGGACTCACCGACCAGCGACAAGGTTTCACCGGGCCACAAATCAAAGCTGACTTTTTCAACGGCGTGAACTTCGCGGGTGATCCGATTGAGGATGCCGCTGCGCAGTGGAAAACGCGTCACTAAATCGCGAACTTCAAGGATCGGTTTTCCGGCAACAACGGTATCTTGCCCGGGGAGGTCCTGCGGTTCATCGGCGGAAAGCGAAAAGCGGCGAGGCAAATCGCTGCCGCGCATGGCCCCGAGACGCGGTACAGCCGCCAAAAGTGAACGGGTATACGGATGATGTGGCGCAGTGAAAATCTGTTCCACCGTGCCGGTTTCCACCGCCTCGCCCTGATACATGACCAGCACGCGATCGGCAATGTCCGCAACGACGCCCATATCATGCGTGATAAAAATCACTCCCATCGCCATTTCCTGCTGCAACACGGCGATCAGACGTAAAATTTGCGCCTGAATGGTGACGTCCAGCGCGGTCGTTGGCTCATCGGCAATCAACACGGCCGGTCGACACGACAGCGCCATCGCAATCATGACGCGCTGGCGCATCCCGCCGGAAAGCTGATGCGGGTAGCTGTTGGCTATCGCCTGCGCTTCAGGGATACGTACCTGCTCGAGCATTTTTTTGGCTTCTGCCAGCGCCTGATGATGGCCCAGCCCCTGATGTAGACGAATGGATTCCGCAATTTGCTCGCCTACGGTAAAGACCGGATTCAGCGAGGTCATCGGCTCCTGAAAAATCATCGCAATGTCGGCCCCGCGAACCCGCCGCATCTGCGATCCCGGTAACTTATTGGGTTCAATCACCAGACCATTGCGGCGTCGAAGTAAAAATTGATCGCAGGAGACGCTTGCTCCTGCCTGCTCAATCAGGCGCATCAGCGCCAGCGCGGTAACGGATTTTCCTGAGCCAGACTCGCCGACGATAGCCAGCGTCTCCCCGCGTTGCAGGGTGAACGAAAGATCGCGTACCGCAGAAAGCGATTCCTGCTGACGGGAAAATGAGATGTTCAGGTTGTTAACTGCCAGCACTTCACTGGCAGCAAGTGGTTGACCTTGCGGCAACGGTCTCTCCTTATTCGCGATAAATGCCAATAGTTGGCGTATCGCCGGCATAACCCCAGGCACGATACATGCCTTCACTGTTAAACGGTAAAACCACGTTGCCTTCCCGGTCAACGGCAATCAGCCCGCCGCTGCCGCCGAGCGCCGGAAGTTTCTCCATCACGACGCGTTCGCAGGCCTCCATCAGGCTTAAGCCACCATACTCCATCAGGGCGGAGATATCATAGGCGGCCAGGGTGCGCATGAAGACTTCACCGGTTCCGGTACACGACACTGCAACGCTGGCATTATTGGCATAGCATCCGGCACCGGGTATTGGACTGTCGCCCACGCGCCCCGGCAGCTTATTGGTCATTCCACCCGTCGAGGTCGCTGCCGCCAGGTCACCGGCTTTATCCAGCGCCACCGCACCGACGGTGCCCATTTTTTTACGCTCATCAAGCGGGGCGACATCATGATCCAGACGCAGTTCTCCCACCTCCTGGGCGGCAAGCAGCTGTTCATAGCGCTCGGGCGTTGAGAACATGTCACTATCGACACGCGCCATACCGTGTTCGAATGCAAAGTGTTCAGCCCCTTCACCGATCAACAGTACGTGGGGGCTTTGCTCCATCACCAGTCGTGCTGCCAGCACCGGGTTACGCAGGTGGCTAACGCCTGCAACTGCACCGGCCTTCAGGCTGCTACCGTCCATAATGCAGGCATCCAGTTCGTGTGTGTTATCACGGGTAAAGACCGCACCGGTACCGGCATTAAATAGCGGACACTCTTCCAGTAGCCTGACGGCTTCGGTAACAACATCCAGCGCGCTTTTTCCCGCTTCCAGCATCGCCTGCCCGGTTTCTACAATCGATGAAAGCGCGGTAATGTACTGCTGCTCCCGCGCAGGCGTCATCTGCGCACGCGTAATGGCCCCTGCGCCGCCATGAATCGCAATGACTGCATTTCCCATTATTTTATTCCTGTGCGAGGGCATCACGGCTTTTTCTATAAATATCATTACCGTGGTAACTCTTTTATACGAATTTTGAATATAGAAAGATGTAGAGGTGATGTAAAGGTTAAGCCAACGGTGGCATACAGCCGACGGCGGTTTTCTGCCATAATGACGCATTCGATTTTACTCGCAGGAGTTTGCCATGAATTTTGACGCCGGACTGATACCGCTCGACGATGCCCTTTCGCAGATGCTTAATCGTATTGCCCCGTTGACGGAGGCGGAGAGCGTTCCGCTGATTCAGGCGTTTGGCCGCGTAACGGCGCAGGATACCGTGTCGCCGCTGGATGTCCCCGGTTTCGATAATTCCGCTATGGATGGCTATGCCGTTCGGCTCGCCGATCTTAACGCGCAGACTCCGCTGCCAGTGGCCGGGAAAAGTTTCGCCGGTCAGCCTTTTCAGGGCGAATGGCCCGCCGGAACCTGCCTTCGTATCATGACCGGTGCGCCGGTGCCTGCGGACTGCGAAGCCGTAATCATGCAGGAAGAAGCCGGGGTGTCTGACGCCGGAGTAAGCTTCAGCGCAGCGGTACGTCCGGGGCAGAATATCCGCCGCCGTGGGGAAGATATCCGCTGCGGCGCAACTGTGCTTCCACGTGGAACGCGACTCACCGCCGCTGAACTGCCGATTCTGGCCTCGCTGGGTATTGCGCAGGCAGCAGTAGTTCGTCGGGTTCGCGTGGCGCTCTTTTCTACCGGTGATGAACTCCAGCTTCCGGGCCAGCCGCTGGCAGACGGGCAAATCTACGATACTAATCGCCTGACGGTACATTTGATGCTGGAACAACTCGGCTGCGACGTTATCAATCTCGGTATCGTTCGGGACGATCCGCAGCAGTTACGCGAGGTTTTTATCCGCGCCAGCGAACAGGCGGACGTGGTGATTAGCTCAGGTGGCGTGTCGGTTGGCGAAGCCGATTATACTAAAACCATTCTGGAGGAGCTGGGTGAAATTGCCTTCTGGAAGCTGGCCATCAAGCCGGGTAAACCTTTTGCCTTTGGCCAGCTGGGCAACAGCTGGTTTTGCGGCCTGCCGGGCAATCCGGTCTCGGCTGCACTGACGTTCTATCAACTGGTTCAGCCGCTGCTGGCTAAACTCAGCGGTACCCGCTCGGCGGCGCTCCCCTCCCGACTGCGCGCACGCGCGGCGACACGCTTAAAAAAATCGCCGGGCCGTCTCGATTTCCAGCGCGGCATTTTACAGCGTAATGCTACAGGCGAGCTGGAAGTGCAAACCACCGGCCACCAGGGGTCACATATTTTTAGTTCCTTCAGCCAGGGTAACTGTTTCATCGTGCTGGAGCGCGAGCGCGGTAATGTTGAGGCGGGTGAATGGGTTGAGGTTGAGCCGTTTAATGCCCTGCTGGGAGGACTATAATGGCCGTGGAGCTTAGCGATGCAGAAATGATGCGCTATAACCGACAAATTGTGCTGCGCGGTTTTGATTTTGAAGGCCAGGAAGCGCTGAAGGCCGCGCGGGTGCTGGTTGTCGGTCTGGGCGGGCTGGGCTGTGCCGCGGCCCAGTATCTGGCAGGCGCGGGCGTCGGTGAACTAACGCTGCTTGATTTCGATACCGTTTCGCTTTCTAACCTTCAGCGTCAGACGTTACACAGCGACGCGACTCTCGGGCAGGCAAAGGTTCTCTCTGCACGTGATGCGCTGGCACGCATCAATCCGCATATCATCCTGACGCCTGTTGATGCTCTGCTGGACGAGACGGCGCTGGTACCGCTGATTGCTGAGCACAGTCTGGTTATGGACTGTACCGATAATGTCGCCATTCGCCAGCAGCTTAATGCTGGCTGTTTTACCCACAAAATCCCGTTAGTCTCTGGTGCAGCCATTCGCATGGAGGGAAACGTCAGCGTTTTTACCTGGCGCGATGACGAGCCTTGCTATCGCTGCCTGAGCCGTTTATTCGGCGAAAATGCCCTCACCTGCGTTGAAGCTGGCGTTATGGCTCCGCTGGTAGGGGTTATCGGTTCGCTGCAGGCGATGGAAGCCATTAAGGTCCTGGCGCAGTACGGCTCGCCGGCCAGTGGGAAAATCGTCATGTATGACGCGATGACCTGCCAGTTCCGGGAAATGAAACTGAGGCGTGCACCAGGATGTGATGTGTGCGGTACGTCATCTTCAGGCACCCACAGCCAGGTGCCTGACTGATACGCGCATCAGATGCCGTGCGCCACTAATTTTTCGGCAGAAAGCCCGGTAATTTTCAGTATGGTGTCTCGCGCTATGCCATTTTCCAGCATAGTGCGTGCAATGCGCAGCGCTTCTTCCTGGCGTCCTTCCTGATGTCCTTCCTGAAAACCTTCGCGTTGACCATCCTTGCGACCTGCTTCGTGTAGTCGTTCTGCAATCGTCATCATCTCCTCCTTGTATTGCGGCGAACGTTGGGCAATCTGGCGGAAAAACTCGCTAAAATTGGGTGCATCGCCGCAGCGCACCAGATAATTAAACAGCGTTTCTCGCTGGATAGCCGTAGTGTATCCCATTGCCAGAAGCGAGGCCAGTTGCTCTACCATCAGCAGTAAGTCTCGCTGACGGATATGTTTTTGCACCAGCTCAAGCAGGGCTATTCGCCGATGTTGCATGATTTGCGCATCTGAGGTCGCAGTAATATCTACCAGTGGAAACGGCGCTGAATAAAGCTGACGGGCTGAAACCGGATCGGCAAATTCATCAAACCAGCTCAGGGAGTGCGGACAGGGGCTTTCGCTACCGTGATAAAATAACATAGGCACCACCAGGGGCAACGTCGTGTGGCCTTTATCCAGATGACGCTGCATGACCTCCATTGCATAGCGCAGCAACCTGAAGGCGATTAATTTATCGGGCGTGCTTTGATGCTCAATCACTACATAGATATATCCCTTTCCCGCCTGGGTACTGACTGACCAGATAATATCGGAATGAAAAGCGCGCAGATCCTTTTTAATAAAACTGGCAGGCTCAAGCGTGAGCGAGTCCAGATCGCACAATGCCCGCCACCTGCGCGGGAGATGAATATCAAGAAAATCGCGCGCCGTTTCCGGGTGACTTAAAAATTGCTTGAACAGCGCATCGTGCGGTGTAGAGGTGGTGACCTTTTCCATGGCAAACCCTTGAGACGAAACAAGATGGCGCAACGATATCGACTGCCGGACCACACTGCATTCAGGGCGTTTACCTTTTACGCGCGACATTCTGAAAAGAACGCATCTGTTTGTAACGGTTACATTCTGGCGGAACCACCTTCGCAGGCCTTAGTCTGTCAGGATTGATCGCCCGGATTGATACAATTTATGCGTGCATTGCCTCTCTTAGGCATTAAAATGTGACGAATTGCCGTTTTCATCAGGAGCACATTTTATGGCCGTTAAAGTTATCGTTACCGACATGGATGGAACCTTTCTCAGTGACGCTAAAACGTACGATCGCCCGCGTTTTTTGGCGCAGTTTGCCGGGCTTAAGGAACGTGGGATCGAGTTTGTGGTTGCCAGCGGCAACCAATATTATCAGCTAATTACTTTCTTCCCTGAAATACGCGATCAAATCTCTTATGTTGCTGAAAATGGCGCACTGGTTTACGAGCACGGTCAGGAGCTTTTTCACGGTGAATTAACGCCGCATGAATCTCAGATTGTGATGGGTGAATTGCGCAAAGATCCAAAGCTTAATTTTGTCGCCTGCGGTCTTGAAAGTGCCTGGGTCAGCGATAAAGCCCCGGACGCATTTATTGAATTGATGTCGAAACACTATTACCGCCTGAAGCGTATTAGTGACTACAGCGAAATCAACGACAAATTGTTTAAGTTCTCGCTTAATCTGCCCGATGAACAGATCCCACAGCTGGTAGATGCGCTGCATATTTCACTTGAGGGCGTAATGAAGCCCGTCACCAGCGGCTTTGGTTTTATCGATTTAATTATTCCCGGTCTGCATAAGGCAAATGGAATTAGCCGTCTGCTGAAACGCTGGGATATTTCGCCGCAGGAGTGCGTGGCCATTGGTGATAGCGGCAATGATGCCGAGATGCTCAAGCTGGCGAAGTACTCCTTTGCCATGGGCAATGCTGGCGAGGCGATTAAAGCCATATCGCGGTATGAAACCTCGGATAACAACCAGAATGGCACACTAAATGTGATTCAGGCGGTACTGGATAACGCACCGCCTTTTAACGACTGACGTTGCCCTCCGGGAGAGGGAAACGCAGTGAAACTTAACCGGGCTTTATCATTCAGAAAAGCCCGTTTCAGACGTTACTCGATGCCCTGACTGCGCAGATAATCTTCGTAGTTGCCGCTAAAGTCCACGACGCGTTTCGGCGTAATTTCGAGTACGCGGGTGGCCAGTGAACTGACGAATTCGCGGTCGTGCGAGACAAAAATCAGGGTGCCTTCGTACATTTCAAGCGCCATGTTCAGCGACTCAATGGATTCCATATCCAGGTGGTTAGTCGGTTCATCCATCACCAGAATGTTAGGCTTTTGCATCATCAGCTTGCCAAACATCATGCGACCTTTTTCACCACCGGACAGCACCTTAGCCGGTTTTTTGATATCGTCCTGGCTGAACAGCAGGCGTCCGAGGAAGCTGCGAACAACCTGTTCATCATCACCTTCCTGCTTCCACTGGCTCATCCAGTCGAAAACGGTCAGATCGTTGGCAAAATCTTCCGCGTGATCCTGAGCATAATAGCCAATGCGCGCATTCTCAGACCATTTTACCGTCCCGCTACTGGCTTCAAGCTCGCCCACCAGCGTTTTCAGCAGGGTGGATTTACCGACGCCGTTGGTTCCCAGTACCGCGAGCTTTTCGCCAACTTCCAGCATCAGGTTCACATCTTTGAATAGCAGGCCGTTATCAAAACCCTTCGCCAGTTTCTCCACTTCAAGCGCATTACGGAACAGCTTTTTATCCTGTTCGAAGCGAATGAATGGGTTCTGACGACTGGAGGCTTTCACCTCATCAAGTTTAATTTTGTCGATCTGGCGGGCACGCGAAGTTGCCTGGCGTGATTTCGAGGCGTTGGCGCTAAAGCGGCTGACGAAAGATTGCAGATCGGCAATTTGCGCCTTTTTCTTGGCGTTATCGGCCAGCAGACGTTCACGGGCCTGGGTTGCCGCGGTCATATATTCGTCGTAGTTGCCCGGATAGACGCGCAGCTCGCCGTAATCCAGATCGGCCATATGGGTGCAGACCATGTTTAAAAAGTGACGGTCGTGCGAAATAATAATCATGGTGCTGTTACGCTCGTTCAGCACCTGCTCCAGCCAGCGAATCGTATCGATGTCCAGGTTGTTGGTAGGTTCGTCGAGCAGCAGAATATCAGGATTAGAGAACAGAGCCTGAGCCAGCAGGACGCGCAGTTTCCAGCCCGGCGCGATATCGCTCATCGGGCCATAGTGCTGCTCAACCGGAATACCGACACCCAGCAGCAGTTCACCGGCGCGGGATTCGGCGGAATAACCGTCCATTTCGCCATACAGTACTTCGAGATCGGCCACTTTGTAGCCGTCTTCTTCGCTCATTTCAGCGAGGGCATAAATGCGGTCGCGCTCCTGCTTCACTTCCCACAGTTCGCCGTGACCCATAATAACGGTGTCGAGAACGGAGAAGTTTTCAAACGCAAACTGATCCTGACGCAGCTTACCAATCCGCTCGTTCGGATCGAGAGACACGTTGCCAAGCGTTGGCTCTAAATCACCGCCGAGGATCTTCATAAATGTGGATTTACCGCTACCGTTCGCGCCAATCAGGCCGTAACGGTTGCCGCCGCCAAACTTGACGGAAATATTTTCAAATAGCGGCTTACTGCCGAACTGCATGGTGACGTTACTGGAAACTAACACGGGTATATCCTGAGAGAGATGTGACAAACCGCTAATTATGCCACTTTGGCGCGCCTTTTTCACCTGCGGAATTCACTTGCTGCCAGCGCTGGGTTAAAACCTCGCGATATGCCAGGATTCTGAATTAAAATCAGTCCCCTGTAATTGCGTCTAAAATGAACTCAACGTAAAAAAGTGTGATTTTGCACACATCTGTTTCCCACTAAACCGTAATGCACATATAATGCGCTGCGAATGAATGATAGTGGACTTTTAAACCAACAGCCTGTGGCACGGGTATCTTGCATAATATGAATATGAAATTAACGACCCTCTTTGCGGCGGCGCTGGCTGTCGTGGGCTTTTGCAATACAGCTTCAGCCGTTACCTACCCTCTGCCAACCGACGGCAGCCGTCTGATTGGTGAAAACCAGGTAATTCAGATCCCCGATGATAACAAGCAGCCGCTGGAGTACTTTGCGGCCGAGTATCAGATGGGCCTGTCCAACATGCTGGAAGCTAACCCGGGTGTCGATACCTACCTGCCAAAAGGCGGTACCGTACTGAATATCCCTCAGCAGCTGATCCTGCCGGATACCGTGCATGAAGGGATTGTCATTAACAGTGCTGAGATGCGTTTGTACTACTATCCGAAAGGCACGAATACCGTCATCGTCCTGCCTATCGGTATTGGTCAGTTGGGTAAAGATACGCCAATTGCCTGGACGACCAAGGTTGAGCGTAAGAAAGCCGGTCCAACCTGGACCCCGACGGCAAAAATGCATGCTGAATACGTTGCAGCGGGTCAGCCGCTCCCGGCAGTCGTTCCGGCAGGTCCTGATAACCCGATGGGCCTGTATGCCCTCTATATTGGCCGCCTGTACGCAATTCACGGTACCAACGCTAACTTCGGCGTCGGCCTGCGCGTAAGCCACGGTTGCGTACGTCTGCGTAATGACGATATTAAATTCCTGTTCCAGAACGTGCCGGTCGGAACGCGCGTTCAGTTTATTGATGAGCCGGTTAAATCAACCACCGAGCCGGACGGTAGCCGTTATGTTGAAATCCATAACCCGCTGTCAACTACCGAAGCGCAGTTCAATGGCGATGAAGTGGTGCCGGTCACTCTGACTAAAGCGGTGAAAAAAGTAACCGATCAAGCCGATGTCGATCGGTCCGTGCTGGATCAGGCGATCCAGAACCGTTCCGGTATGCCGGTTCGTCTCAATTAATAACGTATTACTCTGCCCGGCAGCAACAACGCGCCGGGCATCTTTTCAGCCATTATTGATAATCACAATTCCACTGTGATCGTAGCGGTAGTGGCAATGGGCGTACTCCAGCGGCGTTCCATCCTCCAGATAAATCACCTGCTCGACTTCCATCACCGGATCGGTTTCCTGACACAGCAAATATTGCCTGTCCAGCGCATCAGGCTTCAGGGCGCGAACAACCCGGTATGAGCCCATGATCTTCAGGCCCAGCGTCTGCTGAATATAATGGAACACGGAGTTTTCAAGATGAGATTTATTAAGGCCAGGCACCAGACCTACCGGCATAATGGTGGCGTCCAGCGACATTGGTTCACCGTTTAGCAGGCGCAAGCGGACAAAGTCATAGACCGGTGCGTCAGCGTTAATCAGCAGTGAAGTCTGCTCTTTCTCATCGGGAAAACGCAGTTCAAAACGAATGACCTCGCTGCTGACCGTACCTTTATCCTGCCACGTTTGGGTTGCGCCAAAATAGTCGTTGCTGGCAAGCTCCCACTGCGAAAGCTGGTGAAAGTTCTTACGAATAAACGTGCCCTGCCCCTGACGCGTGTATACCAGTCCTTCAACAATCAGCTGACGCATCGCCTGCTGAATGGTCATTCGGCTGGTGCTGAACTCGGCTGCCAGCGCAAACTGATCGGGCAACGGCTCGCTGGCGGGATACTGCTTGCTGAGAATACGCTGCCTGATTTCCCGCGCGATCAACACATACTTTGCTGCCATTGCTCATCCTTTCTGGTTTACGCTATCCCACTATTTTTTTGCGCCACTCTCTCCGCGATTTTGAGAAATGGCAGGTAGAAGAATACACCAAAGACGATGATGATCAATTGCACCACTACGGCACGCCAGTCACCTGCGGTTGCCAGCCATGCGCTGAGCACAGGCGGCGTCGTCCACGGGATCATCACCACACAACGGGACATCAGTCCCAGGGTGGTACAAATCCAGGCAAATAAAATACCGATGGCCGGCAACATAACAAACGGGATCATCAGCGGGATATTAAACACAATCGGCAAACCAAAAATGACCGGTTCATTAATATTAAATAGCCCCGGAGTGAATGCCAGACGAGAGACCTGTTTGGCCGCTTTTTGCCGCGAGAAAAGAAAAATAGCAATCAGCAATGAAAACGTACTGCCCGTGCCGCCAATCATGCCAAAAGTAGGAACGAAAATATTATTAATAATATGCGGAATTGGCTGGCCGTTGGCGAACGCCAGCATATTCTCATTGGTATTAATCAGCAGGAACGGCTCCAGAATGACGCTGTTCACCACTGCCTGATGAATACCCAGGGTAAATAAGAAGTTACCAAAGCTATAGATAAACAGCGTGCCCGGCAGACTGGTATTGATCATTCTCAGCGGCTGCTGAATTAATGTTGTAATAAGATGAATCAGGTCGGTATGTAATAGATTGGTCAGCAGAGCAGCACCCAGCGCGAATAGCGACAGGGTTAATAGTGTGGGTATAAGCGCTGAAAATGACTGGCCCACCGCCGGCGGTACATTTTCGCCCAGCGAAATTTTAAGCCGCTGAACCTGAGAAATACGGATAAAAACTTCGGTCGACAGCAGACCAATAATTACGCCGGCAAAAATACCGGTAGTACCAATATTGGCGAAAGTTAATACCTGGGTAATGGACACCGACGCTTTTTCACCAACCGGGATGACGTCTACCTGCATGGGCATCATGATGATAAAACTGCACAGGGCAATAATGACCGCTGAAACCGGATTGTCACTATGTTTATTACGTGCCAGAGACCACGCGATCATCGGGGCAATGAGCAGGGCGGCGATATTCAGGGTGCCGTTAATTATCGCATCCCCCCACAATTTGAATTTCGCTAACGTCTCCCCTTCCATGACCCACGGGAACACGACGTTATTTACCAGTACCGCCAGCCCGGCCAGAATAAAAATAGGCATGATGGCGGCAAACGCATCGCGCAGCGAGCGCAAATGTACCTGCCCGGCGATACGCGCGGAAACATCAACAAAACGATCGGTAAAAGACTGCATATTTGAAGCGGACATCGCAGACCCCTTTATTTACTGTTCTGGATCTATCGGGTAACAGCTGCCTGCAACCCGATATCAGTGCACATCCTGCGCGGAGGGCTACATATTATCGCCGTTGCTGTGGATGACCTGTTTTAACCATGCGTAGCTTTTCTTCGGCACCCGCTTCAAATCTTTAAGATCGTGATTTTCGCGATTAACGTACACCACGCCATAGCGCTTACGCATATCCCCCTTCGAGCTAAGAATGTCGATAAGCCCCCAGCCGAGATAACCGATAACCTCGGCACCATCCTCGAAAATAGCCGCTTTCATGGCGTTGATATGCTCCCGGTGATAGTCGATGCGATAATCATCTTCAATCATATTTTCGCCATCCCAGGACTCGATGACGCCAATCCCGTTCTCAATGGGGAACACCGGCAGGCGCCAGTCGTTGTAATAGCGGGTGATAATAGTGCGAAAGCCCAGCGGATCGATTTGCCAGTTCCACTCGGTGGCCTCTAACCACGGATTTGGTTTATCCCCGTACTCCATATAGTTATTGATCGGCGTATGTTCCGGGATAGCGTCGCTATCGAGCGTTTTACTGGCATAATAGCTGAACGCCATGAAGTCGTTTTTAACCGTCGCCAGCAGAGCGAGATCGTCCTGCCGGTAGATATCTTCGAATCCTTCGCGTTGCACTACCGCCAGTACTTCCGGACTATAGCCCTCGCCGGCATATACCCGCAGCAGGTTTTGATTAAGAAACTCATCGTATTGTTGTGCGCAAAAAATATCGCGCGGCTTGCAGGTCGCCGGGTAAACCAGCTGGTGTGCCAGCATACCGCCCATTAGCTGGCCCGGTTTCGTGTCGTGTAAATAGTGAGTAAGATGAACATGCGCCATCATGGTGTAGTGCTGGATCAGATATAAATCACGCAGGGTTTGTTCTCCCCGCATATAACCTGAGACTTTAAAAGCCTCCGGCATATGAAAAATATTTTGCTCGTTGAAGGTCAGCCAGTATTTCACCCGCTCGCCAAAACGGTCAATCATCTCACGTCCATAGCGAATAAAGGCTTCCATTACCCGCCGGTCGGTAAAACCATTGTATTTTTCTGCCAGCGCCAGCGGCATATCGAAATGATACAGGCACACCATTGGTTCAATATTACGTGCAAGTAAGTCATTGATAAAACGCTCGTAAAAGGCAATACCTTCTTCATTAAATTCACCATCGCCCTGCGGGCATACCCGACTCCATGCAATCTGGAAGCGATAGCAGTTCATGCCCAAATCCTGCATGTGGTCGAAATCTTCCCGGTAGCGATGATAGGAGTCGGTGGCCACTTTCCAGTCCGAGGCAAACTCGCTGGCCTCACGGATATCATAAACCGACTTCCCTTTTCCCCCTTCGTTCCATGCGCCTTCGGTCTGCATACTGGAGACTGAATTTCCCCATAAGAACCCTTCGGTTAATTTCTTTGTCATCATGCGGCTCCATTTTTGAACATGTAAAGTCATTTAAAATATATGACTAGTCATATACCCAACAGGGCGCTGGAGGCAAAAAGTAATGGGTGAAAATGTGAGCTGATTCGAAAAGATCGCCGTTGCCGAACACAAAAAAGCCCGGTAAAAACCGGGCTGGTGTTAAACACGATCGGTCGTCTGACGACTATCCGCGGGGGGCATCACCAAAGACCGCATAGTCCGGCAGACGCACGGTCTGATACGGCTCCCAGCCGCCGCCCAGGGCTTTATACAGCGCGACCAGATCGAGGCTACTTTGCACTTTAGCCTGCGCGCGCTGTTGTTCAGCCTGCGCCAGCTGCCGTTGGGCATCCAGCACGTCAATAAACGTGGCCAGCCCCTGGCGATAGCTGTCGCTGGCGAGGTTAAAGGCGTTTTGCAACGCTTCAATGGACCGGTCCAGTCCCTGCTCCTGCTGCTGATCGCTGCGATAACTCACCAGCGCGTTTTCGACATCATTCAGCGCCGTCAGCACCGTCTGGCGATATTGCAGCACGGTCGCCCCCTGCTGCGCACGCGCCAGTTTGACGCTCGACACCAGACGTCCACCCTGGAAAATCGGGATCGACACCTGCGGGCCGAAGCTGTAAAAATGGCTGCTCCAGTCGCTGAGCCAGTCCGCTTCGCTATTACGCATCCCAAACTGGCCGCTGAGGGTCAGGCTCGGGAATAGCTGCGCGACGGATACGCCAATTTGCGCGGTCGCCGCGTGAAGATTAGCTTCGGCCTGACGAACATCGGGCCGCCGACGTGCCAGGGTTGACGGGATACCGGTTTTTACAATAGACGGCAGCGGCGGCAGAGGCTGTTCACCGCGCAACTCGTGATCCAGCGTGCCGGGCGCTTTACCCAGCAGTACGGCCAGCGCATTCATTGCCTGACGCTGCTGCGCCTGATACTGCGGCAGTTGCGCTTCAAGATTGCCTAACTGAGCGCGGGCATTTTCCACATCCAGCTGCGGTGACAGTCCGCCGCGCTGGCGGTTCTCCGTCAGCGCCAGCGTCTGCTGCGCACTGGCGATCTGCGTATTCATAGTATGGATAATACTTTGCGCCCCGCGGAGCTGGAGCCAGGCGCGAGCCACTTCCGCTTCCAGCGAAACCAGTGCGTCATTACGCTGTTCGATGGCGGCTTGCTGTTGGGCATCGGCCGCTTCCACCTGACGGCGGACTTTGCCCCATAAATCCAGCTCCCACTGCGCGTCAAAACTGCCCTGGTAAAGATTAATCGGCTGGGTGAGCGGCCCCAAAGCACCGCGCAGATCCGGGTCAACATTATCCAGTTGGCTATAAACGTCGTGAGATTCCAGCTCGCCCTTCAGCCCTAACTGCTGGCGGGTTGCCTGCACATTGCCGTTCACCGCCGGCATAAATGCGCCACCGGCCTGATTCAATTGCTCACGTGCGCCCGCAATGCGCAGTACTGATTGCTGCAATGACAGGTTACCGGCGATGGCCCGTTCAATCAGGCTATTTAACTGCGGCGAGTTAAAGGTCGTCCACCAGCGCGGATCGACCGCTTCAGGACGGGTTTGCGACGGAACGTCGCGGTTGCCAGGATCATTCCAGCGCGCCGGCGTTTGCGGCACTGCGGTTTGATAATCCGGGCCAACGCTGCATCCGGCCACTATCAGCGCCAGAAAGGTCAGCGGAAAAATAGTGCATCTTTGCATATTAATGTGCTCCTGCGCTGCCTTCACTTTTCACCGGTGACAGCAGTAGACAAAAAGGGATCAGCAGTAGCGCAACCACGCTAAGCATCGTAAAGACATCGATGTAGGCCAAAATCCGCGACTGTTCAATCATCGTCTGATACATCTGACCGGTAGCAATGCTCAGCGGATCGCCCACCAGCCCGGTAAAATCACGTATTGCCTGGGCCGACTGGCGAATGGCCTGCTGGAACGGCTCATTAAACGGGCTGGTGTGATAGGACAGATGGGCGCTGTGCGCCTGCGCCCGCTCGGTGATCGCCGCCGTTGACAGCGAGATGCCGATCGATCCGGCGACGTTGCGGAACATGGTAAACATCGCTGAGGCATCGGCATTAAGTTGACGAGGGATGGTGATAAAGGCAATGGTGGTGAGCGGCACGAACAGAAAGCCGAGGCCCAGCGACTGCGCGCTGCGAAACATTACCAGGGTCTCGAAGTCCACATCAGGTGTTAACGTTCGCGACCAAAAGAACGCGGCACCGAGCAGCAAAAAGCCGAAAGCGATGATTATTCGGGTTTGCACTATCGGCATCAGTTTAAGCACCAGCGGAATGGTCAGTACGATAAGCACCGCCCCCGGAGAGAGCACCAGCCCGGACCAGGTGGCCGTATAGCCTAAATCCTGCTGCGCCAGCTGGGGGATCACCACTGAACTGCCGTACAGGATCATCGCCATTCCGGCCATCAGCAGGCTGGAGACGGCAAAGTTTTTATCCGCCATACAGCGTAAATCCACCACCGGCTTACGCGCATAAATCAGCCAGAATATTGCACCAATAATGCCGATAAGCGTTAATACCGCGAAGGTACAGATGAAATTCGAATAGAACCAGTCTTCATCTTCACCGCGATCGAGCATCACCTGTAAACAGCCAAGCCCCAGTGCGATAAGCCCGATGCCGGTCCAGTCGATACTCAGTTTCTCTTCCGATTTCCGCTCCCACGGCGGGTCTTCCAGCAGATGATAAATTGCCAGAACGGTCACAATGCCGACCGGAATATTAATAAAGAAGACCCAGCGCCAGGAGTAGTTATCAGTGATCCAGCCGCCGAGCGTTGGCCCAAGTACCGGTGCAACAATAATCGCAATCGACGACAGGCCAAACGCTTTGCCGCGATCTTCCGGCTTAAAATAATCCAGCAGCACTGATTGCTGCGTTGGCTGAAGCCCGCCGCCGAAGAATCCCTGCATAATGCGGAACAGAATGATTTGCCACAGTTCAGTCGCAATTCCGCATAAAAAGGAGCAGACGGTGAACATTACAATGCAAATCAGGAAAAACTGCTTACGGCCAAACACCCGACTCAGGAAGGCGGAAATAGGCAAAACGATCCCGTTGGCCACCAGATAACTGGTCAGCACCCAGGTCGATTCGTCGTAGCTTGCCGACAGCGATCCGGCGACATGAGGCAACGCCACGTTAACGATGGTGGTATCGAGGATTTCCATAAATACCGCGAGGGTAACCACCATCGCCACCGCCCATGGATTGCCGGCAGGCCGCCAGTTTTCATGGCTCTGGTCGGTCATTCAAGCGTTACCTTAGGTTCGACAGAAAGGCCCAGCGGCAGCGGATGATTTTCATCCAGTCCTTTATCAATCACGATTTTAACCGGCACGCGCTGAACAATTTTCACGAAGTTGCCGGTGGCATTTTCCGACGGGAAGGCGGCGAACTTCGAGCCGCTCCCCTGCTGGATGCTGTCCACATGCCCTTCCAGCTCCATATCGCCAAACGCATCGACCTTAATACTTACTTTATTACCGGGACGCAGTCGTTCCAGCTGCGACTCTTTAAAGTTAGCGACGATCCAGATATCAGGTGAGACCAGCGAGAACAGCGCGGTCCCGGCCTGTACCAGGGTACCGTTCTGCACATTACGTTTGGTGACAAAGCCGTCGAACGGCGCACGAACCTCGGTCCATGACAGATTTAGCTCTGCTGTTTCAAGCTGGGCACGAGCCTGATCGACCTGACGTTCGCGGGCTTCAACATTGGTTTCCTGCTGCCGGATTTGCAGTTCGACCTGGTCGGCAACTTCAAGCTGTGCTTTGGCGCTGGCCATCTGCGCCTGTGCGCTGCGTAATTGTGCATTGGCCGAATCAATATTCTGCTGGGTAGTTGCCCGCGGATCGACACTGCGCTGGCGACGATAAGCCGCCTCAGCATTAGCCTGATCGGCCTGCGCTTTCAATACCTGAGCACGCGCTTCATCGCGCTGGGCGGGATATTGCACTTTCGATAACGCCAGCTGCGCCTGTGCCTGATGCAGTTGTGCTTGCGCCAGACCCAGTTGTGCTTTGGCCTGATCGCGCTGCGCGGTCGCATCACGCGGATCGATGACCACCAGCAAATCGCCTTTCTTCACCCGCTGGTTATCTTTTACCCGTAATTCAGTAACGTAGCCGGCGACCTTTGGCGCGATGGTAACCGCGTCACCATCGGTAAAGGCATCATCGGTGGTTTCCTGATTGCGGGTCATCAGCCACCACACCAGCGCCACGATAATCATTACGATCACCACAATGCCCAGAATAATAAGGGGTTTTTTACCCGGACGTTTGCGCTCGCTCTTCTTATTGTTGTCTTCCTGGTGTTCCGCTTTTTGAGGTTCCTGCGGATTTTCAGGTTGTTCGTCTTTCTCTGCCATAATTGTGCAACGGTCCTGTCAGTTAACGGCGTAAGGGTGCCTGATAACTAAAGTTAGGAGGTTGCTATACATTTTCCAGGAAAAACTGACAAATCAGCACTAACTGATAATGAGTAATCCGTAACCCACCAGCGCAGCCCAGACTAACAGGGGCAGAGAATAAACATGAAAGCGCCACCAGATGCGACGATTTCCCGCCATGCGCAGCGCAATGAGGTTCGCCAGAGAGCCAGGCAACAGTCCAAACCCGCCGACATTAACTGCCCATGCCAGTAATGTGGATGGCGGAACATAATTCAGCAGCAGAATGGTTGAAGGAACATTGCTGATCGCCTGCGACAGACTAATCGCCGTCAGCCACAGCTGGAACGACGAAAGTCCCCCTACCCGGTCGAGCGCGCTCTGTAAGACGGGTAGCTGCGTCAATAAATGCACATCGATAAACATTACGATAAATACCAGCAGCAGCGACCAGTCCACTTTCAGTATCACGCCTCTGGCGACGATCAGAAAGCCTGCCAGCAGGATGCCCAGCCCCCATAATTCCTGCTTCGTCTCCAGGGCGATAAGAAACACCAGATAAAAGAACAGACAACTCCATAGCAGACGCCGCTGCCACTGCGGAGATTTGTCGCCGCTGCGAAATTGCAGGAGCTGAGAAGGAAAGCAGATCCAGCACAATACCAGCAACGTTACCATCATACTGAGTGCCAGCGGCAGCATCTGTCCGATAAACGCCGGAAATGACAAACCGGAACGGCCCCACAGCAGAATATTTTGCGGATTGCCAATCGGGGTCAGTAGCGAACCGGCATTAACGGCCAGCGCTTCGAAGATGATCAGTCGGTTAACCGGGATCTCACACCATTTCTTCAACGTTAACGTCAGCGGCACGACAATAAACAGCGCCACATCATTGGTCAAAAAGGTCGACAGTAAGGCGGCAGCCAGCACCATAAACAGTGCCAGTTGCTTTACCGTCACAAAGCGGCGCGCCATTTTACGCCCCAGCACATCAAAACAGCCGCTCTGCTCGACGCCTTTGGTGAGAAGCATCAATCCACTGAGCGTAATAATAGTGTGCCAGTCGATGGCAGCAGGCCAGTGCTCTGGTGCAAAGGGAACGAACAGGCTGAGGATAACAGCAATAATAATTAGCAGATGAAGAAAGCGATCGCGCGCCAGGGCATCAACCAATGGCAGGTTCATTCGGCAGATGTTCCATGTTTTTGACTAAACTGGCGGAACATTTCCAGCGTTTCCTCACTGACGTGATGTTCAATGCCTTCGGCATCGCGCCGGGCGGTATCAGCACTCACCCCGAGCACCAGCAGGAAATTTTCCACGATATGATGACGCTGACGGCTCTCTTCGGCCAGTTTTTCACCTTCAGGGGTCAGAAAAACGCCCCGCCACGGAATTTGTTCGATAAGACCGACGCTGGCCAGACGCTTAAGCATTTTGGCGACCGTGGGCTGTGAGACGCCAAGGCGAGCGGCCATATCAACCTGACGCGCTTCACCGACTTCACGAATAAGGTCGGAAATTAATTCCACATAGTCATCAATCAACTCACGGCGATGGGCTTCTCGCACCTGGCGAAAGCCCTCGACGTGCTCCTCAACATTCACTAATTGCGTCACTTTTTTTGTTATTGGTTTTTCCGTGCGACGGCCCATTGTGCTTCCTCGTATGTGCGATACCCCGGAGGCATCAAGTCAAGAATGCTCATTGTATAGGATTGTGATGGGAGTACAAAAATTTAACGTTTAAGCCATAGCTATAAAATATAGCCTGTGCTATATCTGTATGTAATGCAGTCACTCTTCACGGAATGAAGGGCTCAACGTCAGGAGGTCATATGAATCAATTTAAGAGGTGTATACGCGTGTTTAGTCACTCTCCCTTTCAGGTCCGCTTAATGCTGTTGAACATGCTTTGCGAGATGATCAATGGTAAACCCAGGCCGGATGACAAACCTTCCCACTAGTGCGGCGTCGCGGTACGCCGCATTATTTTCCTGTCATTTTTCAGCGCTACGCTGACCGTTTTGTTATTACTCCCCCGTTTTTTTCCGGATTTGCAATCCGCTTCGCAAAACAATTCTTTATGGCTAGTTGACCTTATATTCACGGCGCTTTATCTTCTTGCAGCCCTGCCTACATGCCGCTTGCAGATGCGGACATCCGTCCCTCTTTGCGCACAACTCCGCAGGTTTTGACCCTTGGCGCCAGGGTGAGCACATGGCGTTTTTATGACTGTGGTATATGAATTACACCCTGAAAGAATCGCTTGCCTCACAACGCCAGGCGTTTAGCCCGTGGATCGGTTTCTACTTCCTGCAATCGTTACTGATTAACCTGGCGCTCGGCTATCCCTTTAGCCTGCTTTACGCTATCGCCTTTACCTGTGTGCTTCATCTGCTGTGGCGCATTGCGCCTACAGTGCAAAAGGTTATTGTCGGTATCTATTCGCTGCTGGCAGCCAGCTATTACCCGTTTGGTCAGGCCTACGGGTCGCCCAACTTTAATACGCTACTGGCTATGCACTCGACCAATATGGAAGAGTCCAGTGAAATCCTGACCATTTTTCCCTGGTACAGTTACGTTATTGGCGTCTTTATTTTTGCGCTGGGGGTTATTGCCGTGCGGCGTAAAGTGCTTAATAAGCCGTCATGGGGAAAAATAGAAAGTGTGTGCCTGTTATTAAGCGTCGGTGCCTTTTTTGTACAGCCCGCGCAAAACCTGGCGGCAGGTAGCGTATTTAAACTTAAAGATACGGGTTATCCCGCCGTACGCTTTGTTAAAGATGTGGTAATGAATAATCAGGAAGTGCTTGATGAGCAGGCGCGAATGGCGCAGCTGGCCAGTATGAAAGATACCTGGCACGTTATCACCGCTAAACCCAAATACCATTATTACATCGTCGTTATCGGTGAAAGTGCGCGACGCGATGCGCTGGGTGCATTCGGCGGCCACTGGGATAATACGCCGTTTGCCAGCGCCGTTAACGGTACATTCTTCACTGACTATGTTGCCGCCAGCGGCTCGACGCAGAAATCACTCGGCCTCACGCTGAACCGGGTGGTAGATAACAAACCGCAGTATCAGGATAATATTGTCACCCTGGCTAACCGGGCAGGTTTTCAGACGTGGTGGTTTTCCAATCAGGGGCAAATCGGTGAATACGATTCTGCCATCGCCAGTATTGCCAGACGCGCTGACGAAGCGCAGTTTCTCAAAAACGGTGATTTTGAAGCCGATAAAAACACCCAGGATACTGAACTGCTAAAAATGACGTCACAGGTATTTGCCACTCCGCGCAGCCAGCCGCAGCTGATTGTTCTGCATCTGATGGGGTCTCATCCGCAGGCGTGCGATCGTACCAAAGGAAAGTACACTGTCTTTGTGCAGTCAAAAGAGACGTCATGCTACCTCTATACCATGACGCAAACCGACGATCTGCTTGGCCAGCTGTACGCGCAGTTGCGTAATACAGGCGAAAGTTTCTCGCTGGTCTATTTCTCCGATCATGGTCTGGCCTTTAAAGAGCGCGGCAAAAAAGTCCAGTATCTTGCTCACGACGATCGGTATCAGCAAAATTTTCAGGTGCCGTTTATGGTGCTATCGAGTGATGATAAAGCCCATCGCATCATTAACGCTCGCCGTTCAGCCAATGATTTCCTGGCTTTTTTCTCGCAGTGGACTGGCATTACCGCTCAGGAAATTAAAAAGCACTACACTTTTGTCTCGTCACAAAAAGCCGCGCCGGTGTGGGTCACTAACTTCCAGCTTAAAAAGGTGGACTATAACCATCTTGGCAGCGATATTTTCACCACCCAACGCCGTTGACGCATAAAAAAATCCGCCCGAAGGCGGATTTTTTATCGCAGCAAATCATGCCACCATTAGAAACGGTAGCCGACGCCCGCGATCCAGGTGCCAACGTCAACGCTACGGATACGGCTCTGCTCATAGGAGAAGTCCAGAGCAACGTTTTCCATCGGGTTGAACTGCACGCCTGCGCCGTAAGCTACGCCGTAGTCGCTGGAGCTGTGGTTGTCAGGAATGTCGTTAACCTGAGATTTACCATAGCCAAAGCCTACTACACCGTATACGCTTGCCCAGTCGTTCAGACGGTAAGCAGGGCCTGCAGTGAAGCCGTAGTACTGTGCTTTATTGTAATAGCCGTCAGAGGTGCCATCTTTTTCGGTGTAGGTGAAAGAACCGATCACGCCCAGCGGGGTGTCATTTTCGTAGCGATACTTCAGGTTGAAACCTTTAGCTTTGTTAGCCACGCCCTGCATATCGCTCTGAGCGTAACCACCGCTAACGGTAGAAGTTGCAGCTACGGCAGTACCTGCGGAAACAGCCAGAACAACGGCCAGTGCTGAAAGACATGCAATTTTTTTCATAACCACCTCAAATGTGCTTCAAGTAAGTACTTAAGTATTAAATATATCAAAATGCTAAGAAACTTTTTGCGAATTGCGTTGTCGGGCGCGTCATTTCCTGTAACGAAACATTTCCATTACTGACTATCCCATTCAAAAAAAAGCGCTTTTGTCGCAGAGGCAGTCATTATGACGTGCCTGATTGTTCTCAATCATCGGATTAATCTCAATCTCTGAGAGAATTTTTTACGCTCATTCCTGGTCACGACATGAATTCTAAGCATCTTTTTTCAACAGAGGCTAAACCGATGGTCACTTATCCATTACACTGTGCGCTTTACTTCTTTTGACAAATCTTGACGGGAGAACGGATGCCGGGTTTGCAGCGCAAAATGCCAGTGTGGCTACCAATTATTATTTTATTAATCGCTATGGCGTCGATCCAGAGTGGCGCTTCGCTGGCAAAAACGTTGTTTCCGCTGGTAGGTGCGCCTGGCGTTACCGCCCTGCGTCTGGCGCTAGGTACACTGATTTTAATCGCGGTTTTCAAGCCGTGGCGGCTGCGTTTTAGCCAGGAGCAGCGTATTCCTCTGTTGTGTTATGGCCTCTCGCTGGGCGCTATGAACTATCTGTTTTATCTCTCGATTCAAACAATCCCATTAGGTATTGCAGTCGCGCTGGAGTTCACCGGGCCGCTGGCGGTGGCCCTGTTTTCATCCCGCCGGGCTGTTGATTTTATTTGGGTCGTGCTCGCAGTACTTGGGCTGGGATTTCTGCTGCCATTGGGTCAGGACGTTGCTCACGTCGATCTCAGCGGAGCATTACTGGCGCTGGGTGCCGGGGCGTGCTGGGCGATTTATATTCTTTCTGGCCAGCGTGCCGGGGCCGAGCACGGTCCGGCAACCGTGGCAATGGGGTCGTTGATAGCCGCAGTCATTTTTGTCCCGCTGGGGGCTTTGCAGGCGGGTGACGCCCTGTGGCACTGGTCAATCCTGCCGCTGGGCCTGGCCATCGCCGTACTGTCTACCGCGCTGCCCTACTCGCTGGAGATGATTGCCCTGACCCGGCTCCCCACCCGTACATTTGGCACACTGATGAGTATGGAACCCGCCCTGGCGGCTATGTCCGGTATTATCTTTCTTGGTGAAAGTTTGACGCTAACGCAAACCTTCGCGCTGGCGGCGATTATCGCGGCATCAATGGGTTCAACATTAACCCTGCGCAAAGAGCCAGAGATAAAAAGCATCAAAATTAAAAAATAATAGTCGCCTGCATGGTGCCCGCACCATGCAGAATATCAACCCGGATAATTATTTCTTATTTTCATTAATTTTCATCGCTTCCCTCCATATAATGCGTCGGCCACCACAGGCCATAATGAAATTAAGAATCATTTACGTAACAAGTCGCTAAAATCATGATTTGGTTAGGTATCCTCCAAAATGAAAGCGTGACGCTATTAAACCGATAGGTACATCCCGGATAGCAGGATTAAAAAGCGGTGCTATACTTAATCTCGAAATTTACTTAGGAAATGACATCAAGAGGATATTAGATTATGAGTACCGCTAAACTAGTTAAAACAAAAGCGTCTAATCTGCTTTATACTCGCAACGATGTGTCGGACAGCGAGAAGAAAGCCACCATTGAACTGTTAAATCGTCAGCTGGTTCAGTTTATTGACCTGTCACTGATTACTAAACAGGCTCACTGGAACATGCGCGGTGCTAACTTCATTGGTGTTCACGAAATGCTGGATGGCTTCCGTACGGCGCTGACCGATCATCTTGATACCATCGCCGAGCGTGCTGTTCAGCTGGGCGGCGTTGCCCTGGGGACCACTCAGGTCGTCAATAATAAAACCGCGCTGAAAAGCTATCCGCTGGATATCCATAGCGTTCAGGATCACCTGAAAGAGCTGGCCGATCGTTATGCCATCGTGGCAAACGATGCGCGTAAAGGTATCACTGAAGCGAAAGATGAAGACACCGCAGATATCCTGACTGCCGCTTCCCGCGATCTGGATAAATTCCTGTGGTTTATCGAATCTAACATCGAACAGGCAGAATAATCGCTGCTCCCCCGCTGCATGGGCGGGGAATGAAATGCACCGTGAAGGTGCATTTTTTTTGCCCGTTATTGGCATACGTTAAAATCATGTAACAGCAACCTCACAAAACAGTTAATAAAAGATTGTTTTCTCCCCAGATTCTGCGATAAAAATCAACATTGTTTCTCATCCCGCACTGCCGCACCAAAACAGTGCCCCCAAATGGTGCATATCGTGCTGAAAGGGCCGTTTCTGTGCAGCGGTTTACTGCCGGGTCACTTGAAAAACAATGAGTTGTAAAAGTGGCACGATTTTTTCATACCAACGTCTGTCTTGCAGGGGATCGCCCCGTGAATTTAAAAGGAAATGCTATGAAATCGTTATTTAAAGTTTCCCTGGCTACGCTCGCGCTGGCTTTCGCCGTTTCGTCACAGGCTGCCGATAAAAAACTGGTTGTCGCCACCGACACTGCGTTCGTTCCTTTCGAGTTCAAACAAGGCGATAAGTATGTGGGCTTTGATGTCGACCTGTGGGCGGCCATCGCCAAAGAGTTAAAACTGGATTACACCCTGAAGCCAATGGATTTCAGCGGCATCATCCCGGCGCTGCAAACTAAAAATATTGACCTGGCACTGGCCGGTATTACCATCACTGAAGAGCGTAAAAAAGCGATTGAATTCTCTGATGGCTACTATAAAAGCGGCCTGCTGGTGATGGTTAAAGCGGATAACAACGACGTTAAATCCGTAAAAGATCTCGACGGCAAAGTGGTGGCGGTTAAAAGCGGCACCGGCTCTGTTGACTACTCAAAAGCAAACATCAAAACCAAAGACCTGCGCCAGTTCCCGAATATCGACAACGCCTATATGGAGTTAGGCACTAACCGCGCTGACGCAGTACTGCACGATACACCAAATATTCTGTATTTCATTAAGACTGCCGGCAACGGTAAGTTTAAAGCCGTCGGTGATTCGCTTGAAGCGCAGCAGTACGGTATTGCGTTCCCGAAAGGTAGCGATGAACTGCGTGAAAAAGTGAATGGCGCGCTGAAAACACTGCGTGATAACGGCACCTATAACGAAATCTACAAAAAATGGTTTGGCACTGAACCTAAATAACATTTTCAAACAGTACGCTTCTGGGGGCGGCTTTCGCCCCCTGTTCTATTTAACGCGGTAACAGGAATTTATTATGGAGTTTGACTGGAGTGCCATTTGGCCTGCCATTCCGATTTTACTGGAAGGGGCCAAAATGACGCTGTGGATTTCGATCCTCGGCCTTGCAGGCGGTCTGATCATTGGTTTGCTGGCAGGTTTTGCTCGCTCTTTCGGTGGCAGGATCGTCAATTTCATTGCGCTGGTCTTTATTGAAATCATCCGTGGCACCCCGATTGTCGTACAGGTGATGTTCATCTATTTTGCTCTGCCGATGGCGTTTAACGATCTGCGTATCGATCCGTTTAGCGCTGCCGTTGTGACCATTATGATCAACTCCGGCGCCTATATTGCGGAAATCACCCGCGGTGCGGTCCTGTCTATTCACCGGGGTTTTCGCGAGGCGGGTCTGGCGCTCGGGCTGTCACGTTATGAGACTATCCGCCATGTGATCCTGCCGCTGGCACTGCGTCGAATGCTGCCGCCGTTAGGTAACCAGTGGATTATCAGCATCAAAGATACTTCGCTATTTATTGTTATCGGCGTGGCCGAGTTGACCCGTCAGGGCCAGGAAATCATTGCCGGGAATTTCCGCGCGCTGGAAATCTGGAGCGCCGTTGCCGTCATTTATCTGGTTATTACTCTGGTTCTGAGTTTTATTCTGCGCCGTCTTGAAAAAAGGATGAAAATCCTGTGATTGAATTTAAAAACGTTTCCAAGCATTTTGGCCCGACCAAAGTGCTGCACAATATTGATTTGAACATTACCCAGGGCGAAGTTGTCGTTATTATCGGTCCTTCTGGCTCAGGCAAATCGACGCTACTGCGCTGTATTAATAAACTGGAAGAGATAACCAGCGGCGATCTGATTGTCGACGGTCTTAAGGTTAACGATCCGAAAGTTGACGACCGTTTGATTCGTCAGGAAGCCGGAATGGTTTTCCAGCAGTTTTATCTCTTCCCCCATCTGACGGCGCTGGAAAATGTGATGTTTGGCCCGCTGAGGGTACGCGGCGCGAAAAAAGCGGATGCTGAAAAGCTGGCCTTATCGCTGCTGGCGAAAGTCGGTCTGGCCGAGCGCTCACACCATTATCCGTCTGAACTTTCCGGCGGCCAGCAGCAGCGTGTGGCGATTGCACGTGCGCTGGCGGTAAAACCGAAGATGATGCTGTTTGATGAACCTACCTCAGCTCTGGATCCAGAGCTGCGTCATGAAGTGCTCAAAGTGATGCAGGACCTGGCGGAAGAAGGTATGACTATGGTCATCGTCACGCATGAAATCGGCTTTGCCGAGAAAGTGGCATCACGGCTGATTTTTATCGATCAGGGCCGTATTGCTGAAGATGGTAATCCACAAACGCTGATTGAAAATCCGCCAAGCCTGCGCCTGCAGGAATTTTTACAGCACGTCTCCTGAGTCATCGTCCGCCCCTGCCGGGGCGGCATCCCCGGAATAATCTCATTTCCCGCCAGCTCGCCCTGGAGTTCTATACTTATCATTTTGTTATCGTTCTCATCGGAGGAGCTCATGCCGTGGATTGTGTTGCTACTGATTAGCCTGCTCAGCGCCCCGCTGCATGCAGCCGCTATCCCGGGCGTTACCGGCGCGGCGGCGCAGGAAAAGACCGAGCCTGCCGAGCCGGAGCTGGCGCAAAAGAAAGCCGCCTATGCTGCGCTTGCCGACGTACTGGCTAACGATACCTCCCGCGAGGAGCTTATAGAGCAGTTGCGCCAGGTAGCCGCCACGCCGCCGCCGGAGCCTGTGCCAACCATTACCCCTGCGGAGGTGACCGATGAGACCACCGTGCTGGAGAATGTCACCGCCGTAGGACGCTATTACGGCGAGCAGTTCGCCTCCCGCTTTGCCCAGCTGTACCGTAATCTTACCGGCTCGCCGCACAAATCCTTTAACCCCCAGACCTTTACCAACGCCTTAACCCACTTTCTGATGCTGGCTGCCATGGTCTTCGCTATTTATAGCCTGCTGAGGCTCGCCGCGCTGCCGCTTTATCGCAGGATGGGCCGCTGGGGACGTAAAAAAAATCGCGAGCACAGTAACTGGCTCCAGCTTCCCGGAATGATTGTTGGGGCTTTTGTCATCGACTTGCTGTTGCTTACGCTAACTCTGTTCGTCGGGCAGATGCTGATTGATAACTTCAACTCCGGTAGCCAGACGATTGCCTTTCAACAAAGCCTGTTTCTCAGCGCCTTCGCGCTAATTGAATTTTTCAAGGCCATCCTGCGGCTGATATTTTGTCCCCGTGTGCCGGAGCTGCGGCCATTTTCAATCGCTGATGGCTCCGCTCGCTACTGGAATCTGCGCCTGAGCGCGCTCAGTAGCTTAATTGGCTATGGACTGATTGTGGCAGTGCCGATTATCTCTAATCAGGTCAACGTCCAGTTTGGCGCGCTGGCAAACGTGGCGATCATGCTGTGCATTACGCTGTGGGCGCTTTACCTTATCTTCCATAATAAACAGGCAATCACCGAAAACGTGCTGCATCTGGCTGAACGCTCGCTCAGCTTTTTCAGCCTGTTCATTCGCGCCTTTGCGTTAATATGGCACTGGCTGGCCACCACCTATTTTGTGGTTCTGTTCTTTTTCTCGCTGTTCGATCCGGGTAACAGCCTCAAGTTTATGATGGGTGCGACGGTGCGTAGCCTGGCGATTATCGGGCTGGCTGCTTTCGCCTCCGGCATTCTTTCCCGCTGGATAGCCAAGCGCATCACGCTCTCAGCTCATACTCAGCGCAACTATCCGGAACTGCAAAAACGGCTTAACGGCTGGCTCTCTACGGCCCTGAAAGCAGCCCGCATTTTGGTGGTCTGCGTGGCAATTATGCTGCTGCTCAGCGCCTGGGGACTGTTTGATTTCTGGAACTGGTTGCACAATGGTGCCGGGGAGAGAACCGTCGATATTCTGATCCGCATCGCGCTGATCCTGTTTTTCTCGGCAGTTGGCTGGACGGTCCTCGCCAGTCTGATTGAAAATCGATTGTCATCAGATATTCACGGTCGACCGCTGCCGAGCGCTCGAACCCGAACGCTACTGACGCTGTTTCGCAACGCGCTGGCGGTGGTTATCAGCACCATTACGATAATGATCGTACTTTCGGAAATCGGCGTTAACATCGCGCCGCTGCTGGCCGGTGCCGGGGCGCTGGGTCTGGCTATTTCCTTCGGTTCACAAACGCTGGTAAAGGATATTATCACCGGCGTCTTTATCCAGTTTGAAAACGGGATGAATACCGGCGATCTGGTAACTATTGGCCCGCTCACCGGCACCGTTGAGCGGATGTCGATTCGCTCGGTAGGCGTGCGTCAGGATACCGGCGCGTACCATATTATTCCGTGGTCTTCGATAACCACCTTCGCCAACTTCGTTCGCGGCATCGGATCGGTTGTCGCCAACTACGATGTCGATCGTCATGAAGACGCTGATAAAGCCAATCAGGCACTGAAAGAGGCAGTAGACGAATTGATGTCTATGCCGGAGATCCGGGGACTGGTGATTGGCGAACCGTCATTTGCCGGGATTGTAGGCCTGACTAACACCGCCTTCACTTTGCGGGTATCATTTACTACTCAGCCGTTAAAACAGTGGACGGTTCGCTTCGCGCTGGACAGCCAGGTGAAAAAACACTTCGATCGGGCCGGCGTCCGCGCCCCGGTACAGACCTGGCAAATTTTGCCCTCTCCCGGTACCGTTGCACAACCGCCGGGGACGATGCCGCAAACTGGTATCGTCCCGCCCCCTGAACCAACGCTTTAGCGAGCGCGGGCAGCAAAACGTCGACGCTGGTCCGCGTCGAGGAAGGTCCAGGCAATAAAGCGACTCTGCTTTTGCCCCTGGGCCATCTCTTTTTTGACCACGTTGACTGCGCCTGCCGCTGTCAACGCCCTGTACAGGGCTGGCAAATTTTCACCGCGAGACACCAGCGAGCTAAACCACATCACCTGGCGGGCAAACAGCTTACTTTCTTCTATCATTTGCTGAATAAAGCGCACTTCACCGCCTTCACACCATAGCTCCTGCTGCTGACCGCCGAAATTGCGGGCATCGGCTTCCTTTTGCCCCAGGTTACGTCGTTTCCGCTCATTGCCTGCCAGCGCTGCCTGCGCGGAATCATGGAAAGGCGGGTTACACAGCGTGGCATCGAATTGCTCGTTCTTGTGAATGATACCGCGGAAAATGTCGCCACCATTTTTTTGCCTGCGCAGGCGAATGCTGCGACTCATGCCCGGGTTACCATTGACGATAGCCTGCGCGCTGGCCAGCGCCGCCGCATTGACTTCAGTCCCGGTAAAGCGCCAGCCATATTCATACGCGCCGATCAACGGATAGATACAGTTTGCACCGACGCCGATGTCCAGAATACTGGCCAGGCGAGGAATTTCACCGCCGGTTTCCGACAGCAGATCGGCCAGATGGTGAATATAATCGGCTCGTCCCGGCACCGGCGGGCAAAGAAAGCCCTGCGGGATATCCCACTGTTGAACACCATAGAAGTGCGCCAGCAGCGCCTTGTTAAGCGCTTTAACCGCCTGCGGCTCAGCAAAGTTAATGGTCTCCTCGCCTGCCGGATTAGTGATAATAAATTCGGCAAGTTCCGGGCACGCCAGACACAGGGCGGGAAGATCGTAGCGGTTTCGATGGCGGTTACGCGGGTGTAAACCCGGTTTCTGGGCATTCATGGCATTCTCCTGTCAATTGCCGCGTAAGATACCCGTTGACGCGGAGCGGGTAAATAAGTGAGTCTGGGTAAATCCGTTTTTTATTGAGGAACGCTATGTATTTCTATCAGCCATCGCAGGGGCATGGCCTGCCTCACGATCCGCTTAATGCCATTATCGGTCCGCGTCCTATTGGCTGGATAGCCTCCCGGGATGCGCAAGGTCGCGACAATCTGGCGCCTTACAGTTTTTTTAACTGCTTTAATTATCGCCCACCCATTATTGGTTTTGCCAGCAGCGGCTGGAAAGACAGCGTGAAAAACATCATTGAAACGAAAGCGTTCGTCTGGAACCTTGCCACGCTGCCGCTGGCCAGACAAATGAATGAAACGTCAGCCACGCTCCCTTCTGGCGACAATGAGTTTTTACACGCCAGTTTAACTCCCGCGCCCAGCCGCATTGTTGACGTCCCGCGCGTGGCGGAAAGCCCGGTAAACTTCGAGTGCCGCCTCTCTCAATGCATTCAGTTAACCACCGCCAACGGCGCGGAGATAGAAACCTGGCTGGTGCTGGGCGAAGTGGTCGCCGTGCATATTGATGAATCACTGCTGGAAGACGGTATTTATCAGACGGCCAAAGCTCAGCCCATACTGCGTGCCGGTGGGCCGTCAGCGTATTACAGTATTGATGAGGCCAATCGTTTTGATTTAGTCCGCCCGGATGCCCGTCAGAACTGATATCGTAGCAAGGTCATATTGCCGCGTATCAGGCGGCTTTGCTGTCTGCCGCGAATGCTCTGAAAACCCTGCGCTACCGCCGTTTCCGCCTAAAATTTGAGTCTGTTTTGCTATAATAAAAGGGTAACCTCAGGAGGTAAAAATGGCATCAGGTTGGGCAAATGACGGTGCTGTGCAGGATCAAATTGACAGCACCATTGAAGATGCAGTCGCGCGTGCACGTCGCGACCTGCCAACGGGCGAAAGCGTCGAATTTTGTGAAGAATGCGATACCCCGATCCCCGAGGCACGGCGTAAAGCGATCCCTGGCGTGCGGCTATGCGTAAACTGCCAGCAGAAGAAAGACGTTAAAAATGCGAAATTCTCAGGATATAATCGCAGAGGGTCCAAGGACAGCCAGTTACGCTAACTATTTCTTGCCGATCATGACAGAATTTTAACGTAACTTTACGAGCACGGATTTCGGGATCCAGAGTGGCAAATCGTGCCATTAAACGGCTGATAACCGTGCTCACTTATTTCCCCATGCCGATAGCTGAAATAATTTATTAATAATCAATAAATTATTCATTCATCAGTTTTTTTGAACAACGTCGTCAATACTCTTCGATTTTATCTCTCGAAAAAAACAGTGATACTTATCACATCGACGGAACATCGTCACTTTAACAGAATAACCTGCGAGAGATTAAACATGAAAACCATCAAATATGCTGTTGCTGCAATTGCCCTTTCTACCCTTTCTTTTGGCGCTTTCGCTGTTGAGGCCGTGAATCCGGCTCAGGCGCAGAACATGAATAAAATCGGCGTGGTTTCCGCTGACGGCGCGACCACCCTCGACGGTCTGGAAGCACGTCTGGCAGAAAAAGCAGCCGCTGCGGGCGCAAAAGGCTACAGCATCACCTCTACCAACGGTAATAACAAAATGAGCGGCACGGCAGTTATTTATAACTAATCGCGGCTTGTGATGACCTGACCCGCCGGCCACCCTCCGGCGGGGCGCTTTAACCCTCATTAACCCTTATTGAATCTGTGTTGTTACCCTTTTTGCCCGTCCGGTCTGGACGGGCTTTTTTTTGCTCTGAATTCAGTAACTCCGGGCAACGCGGGTCATACCGGCCCCCAGCGAATCGACCTCTTCGGCTGCCAGCAGGCAGCAGGCGATCTGGATTTTGATTGAATGCGGCACGGGCTCAGTACCGCTGACGCAGCGCTCGATCCAGCGCGCGGTGACATCAGGATCTTTACTCTCCGGCAGAGATAGTTGATCGGTTGCAAATAATGCCTGGCGTTCATACAGAATTTGCATGCCGCGGGCATCTATCAGACTGATCTGTGGACAGCGCTGCGGGCTGGCATAAACTTCGCCTTCCGTACCGTGCATCAGCACGCCGCGCCCACCGATAGTGCTCAGGAATTTTGCCACCTTCGGAACATATTCCGGGTGCGAGACGCTGGATAACCGCAGCGCGGCATCTTCGGCAAACGGCGTCGCAAGCTTGGCCAGCGTATGGGCGCTGTTACGCACCCCCATTCTCCAGCGCAGCGCCAGCTGTTTTTCCAGCGGCGGGCAAAACGCGCTCACCGGGACATACACCGGCTGGGCACCGTCAAGTTTTGCCTGCGCCTGCCCGGCATGATGGGTAGGCTGAATGCCAAGCAGGGCAAAAATGGTTTCGGTGAGCACGCGACTCGGATCTTCGCTAACGCCGTGGACCAGTACCGGAAAGCCAAACTTATGCAGCAGGATGGCCAGCAGCGGGGTCAGATTAGCCTGCTTACGCGCCCCGTTATAGCTGGGAATAACGACCGGCATCGGCTTTGCCACCGGCGGCGTCAGGCGCATAGTGTGCTGCTGCATGGCCTGATAAAATCCCAGCATCTCTGCCTCGCCTTCTCCCTTAATACGCAGGGCAATCAGGATAGCCCCCATCTCCAGGTCATCTACTTCGCCGTTCAGCATTCGGCTGTACAGCTCCCGCGCGGTATCGAGATCCACATCGCGAGCGTGATTTTTTCCGCGTCCCACTTCTTTGATAATTTTGCGGTAATCCATTAAACATCCTCCGGCGGCTCACATCATTAACGTCGTTTACGACGCGCTGGTTTTGCTTTGGTTTTACTCACTATAACGTCAGGCACCGCAGGTTGGGAAATGGGAAACACCGGCAGCGCATCCAGCAGCCGTTTGCCGTAATTTTTGGTCAACAGGCGTTTGTCATAAATGACGATTTCACCCCAGCAGCTATGGCTACGGATCAAACGCCCCACCTGCTGAATAAGATTGAAAGAGGCACTGGGCAAACTTTGCACTTCGAAGGGATAACGTTTCAGGCTTTTCAGCCATTCGCCTTCGGTAACGACCACCGGGCTATCAACAGGCGGGAAGGCAATTTTGTGAATATGAACCTGACTTAACAGCTCGCCTTTGAGATCCAGCCCCTCGGCAAAAGATTGCAGCCCAACCAGCACGCTTCGTTCTCCTGCCTCTATGCGCTTGCGGTGATGTTCTACCAGCCGATAACGCGGCTGGTCGCCCTGCACCAGCAGCAGGAGTCTCAGGTCTGTGACATGCTCAAGAAAACGCTGCATAGCCCGGCCGCTGGCAAACAGCACCAGCATCCCACGATGCTTTTTGCTCTCCAGCTCCTGGCGGAAAAACGTCGCCATTTCAGCTACGTGCTGTTCTTCGTTTTCGATAAGCGGCTCAAACTGCATTTGCGGGATAATGATTTTGCCCTGCTCAATGTGGTTAAAGGGCGAATCCAGAGCCACGAAGCGATCGCCGGCTTTTTCCTTCAGGCCGCTCATTTCCTGTAAGCGCGAGAAACTGTTTAGCGAGCGCAACGTGGCTGAGGTCACGATGATATGTGGCACGCTACGCCAGAGCAGTTTTTCAAGCTGATCGCTGACCCGGATGCCAACGCAGTGGAAGAACATGTGCGTCTGGCCATCACGGATATCACGCGTTGCCCACTTTGAAACCGGTGCGCCAGAAGCCTGCGCCATTGACGCCAGTCGCCAGAGCTTGCTTTGCGCTTCAAACATCCCCAGTGCCCGGTTCATTTGCAGGATTGCCCGATGCAAACGCACCACGTCATGCGTGCCGGTTTTCTCACCCAGATCGTTCAGAAACGCCTCCGCCAGACTGCGCAGCAGTTCCGTTAGTTTTGCCAGCCGCTGGCAAATCGTCATCACCTCTTCCGGCAGCTCGCCCATAACAAAACGATGCTCGGCCTGCTGGGTTGCCGGGAGATAAAGCGTCAGGATGGCGTTAAGAGAAGCGATCAGCTCATAAAGTTCTTCGCAGTGGGCATTCAGACGCTCAGGCGTGGCCAGCGGCGGCAGCGTTTTCGGGCGAAACTGCTCAAGGCAGGTTGCCACCAGTTTAGTGAAAAGATCGAGCTGAAGCCGGTACCACGGCGCGGTAATTTCAGCGCTCATTTCCAGCGCGTCGCGCGCCACCTCCGGCAGGTGATGGCCCTCATCCAGTACCAGCAGCAAATTTTTAGCTTCTGGCAATACCGCATCGGTTTCCATTGCCGCCATTACCAGCGCGTGGTTTGCCACTACCACTTCCGCTTCCTGAATTTCCCGGCGGGCGACAAAGAAGGGGCATTCACGGTAGTAATGACAGTTGCGGTTCAGGCAGCTGGCTTTATCGGTACTGAGCCGCCGCCACAGATCGTCGCTAATGGCGCGGTCGGTATGATCGCGCAGCCCGTCCCACTTATAACTGTCGAGATCGCCCTTAAGCTTCGCGCAGTGCTGCTGTTCTTCTTTGTTATTGGGCGTCAGATCGTCGTCAAGAAATGCCAGCAGATCCTGCTGAGTCTCTTCGCTGCTGGCGAGCGCGGTCAGGTTACGCGTACACACGTAGCGACCACGGCCAAACGCCGCGGTAAAGCGCAGTTCAGGGATTATTTTTTTCAGCAGCGGGAGATCTTTGGTGTAGATCTGATCTTGTAAGGCGACATTGGCCGTGCTGATCACCAGCGTTTTTTGGTCTTCGCGCGCGATAGCTATGCCGGGGATTAAATAGGACAGCGTTTTTCCGACGCCGGTAGGCGCTTCAATCGCCAGATGACGCCCTTCTTCTCCGGCAAGGGTTTTCGCCACGTCAGCTATCATCTGTCGCTGCGGCAGACGGGAAATGAAATCCGGAATTTGCTGTTGTAGCGCCTTATACCAGGCGGCGATTTGCGCTTTTAACGCGGGAGTAAGGGTCATTGAACAACCTGAAATACTGTATAAACAGCCACTATTGTGACATTTTTCGCCGTGAGGGGGTATGGGTTTTTGGGATTATGGAAGGCAGCTCGCAAATTACGCAGTGTGCCCATTGCCGGGCACGAATACTGTTGCCTGAGAAATGACATCTCTGCGAATGTTGCCGGGTGGCGCTGCGCTTACCCGGCGTACAGACTTCTGCGATATCAGCAGGCTGCGCATGTTACGCAGGACCGGGCAAGCCCAGCAGCGCGCGCATTATGCTGCTGACGGTTTACGCGGACGCGGACGACGCGGCTTCTCTCCGGCCGGTTTACCCTCGCTGCTGCGTGGACTTCTGGCTTTCGGCGCGCCACCGTCAGTGCGACGAGGCTGCTGCTGACCACGACCGCCCTGACCACGACCACCGCCGCCGCCACGCTGCTGGCGACCGTTCTGGATCGGCTCAGCTTTAATTGACGGGTCAGGCTGATAACCGTCCAGCGCAATACGCGGGATCTCTTTTTTCAACAGGCGTTCAATATCGTGCAGCAACTTATGCTCATCGACGCACACCAGAGACAGCGCTTCACCGGTAGCGGCTGCGCGTCCGGTACGACCGATGCGGTGAACATAATCTTCCGGTACGTTCGGCAACTCATAGTTTACCACGTGCGGCAGCTCTTCGATGTCCAGACCGCGTGCCGCGATGTCGGTTGCCACCAGCACGCGAATGTCGCCGGATTTAAAATCGGCCAGGGCGCGGGTACGTGCGCCCTGACTTTTATTGCCGTGGATCGCCGCGCTGCGGATGCCGTCTTTGTTCAGCTGCTCTGCCAGATGGTTGGCGCCGTGCTTGGTACGGGTGAAAACCAGTACCTGCTGCCAGTTACCTTCGCCGATCATCTGTGACAGCAGTTCCCGCTTGCGTTTCTTATCAACGAAATGCACGTGCTGTGAAATTTGCTCGGAGGCAGTATTGCGGCGTGCCACTTCGATTTCCAGCGGATTGCGCAGCAGCTTTTCAGCCAGCGTTTTGATGTCGTCTGAGAAGGTCGCAGAGAACAGCAGGTTCTGACGCTTAGCCGGAAGTTTTGCCAGCACGCGGCGGATATCGTGAATAAAGCCCATATCCAGCATACGGTCGGCTTCATCCAGCACCAGCACTTCGATGTTGTCTAACTTCACTGCATTTTGATGTTCAAGATCCAGCAGACGACCGGGCGTGGCGACCAGGATATCGACGCCGCTGCGCAGTTTCATCATCTGCGGATTAATGCTTACGCCACCGAATACCACCAGTGAACGGATATTGAGATATTTGCTGTACTCACGAACATTTTCACCAATCTGAGCTGCCAGTTCACGGGTTGGCGTCAGGATCAGCGCGCGCACCGGGCGCTGACCTTTTACCGGCGCACGCTGAGAGAGATGCTGAAGCAGCGGCAGCGTAAATCCGGCGGTCTTACCGGTGCCGGTCTGGGCGCTGGCCATAATATCGCGGCCTTCCAGCACAGCGGGGATCGCTTGTTGCTGGATAGGGGTTGGCTCACGGTATCCCTGTTCCGCGACGGCGCGCAGGATTTCAGGACTCAGGCCAAGGGTATCAAAAGACATAACAACTCCACACCGCCCCGACCGTTACCGGTGTAGTTTTCAGGGAGATAGTAATAAGCAGATGACAAAAACCACAATGTCATGAAGGGGCGGAGTGTAGCAGTTTTTGTGACGCGGCGCATAAATATCCCACTGAAGCGGATAACAAAAAGCCGACGGTACACGCGGCAGAATGGGTTCCGAGCGCCGCACAGCAAAACCAGGCGCGAATAGTGGACAATGCTTAAATCTTCGCCATAATATTAATCAATCGATTGATTAATATTATGGGTGAATAATGAACATCACGCCCGCCACCAGTAAAGGCGAACAGGCTAAAAGCCAGCTCATTCATTCGGCGCTGGCCCAGTTTGGTGAGTACGGCATGAATGCCACCACCCGGGACATTGCCGCGCAGGCCGGACACAATATTGCGGCAATCGCCTACTATTTCGGATCGAAAGAGGATCTCTATCTCGCCTGTGCGCAGTGGATTGCCGATTTTATCGGCGAGCAGTTTCAGGCTCAGACCGATGCGGCAGAAAAACTGCTGGCGCAACCTGAACCGGATAAAACCGCGATTCGTGCTCTGATCCTCAATGCCTGCGAACATATGATTGCCCTACTGACCCGCGATGAAACGATGAGCCTGAGCAAGTTTATCTCCCGCGAGCAGCTCTCCCCCACGCCTGCCTATCGGTTGATTCACGACCGGGTCATTGCTCCGATGCATTCGCATTTAACGCAGCTTGTCGCCGCCTGGACCGGTCTTGATGCCACCGATACGCGGACCATTTTGCATACTCATGCGCTGCTGGGAGAAGTGCTGGCCTTCCGTCTGGGCAGGGAAACCATCCTGCTGCGCACCGGCTGGTCGCAGTTTGACGACGAAAAAACGGCGCTGATTTTCCAGACCGTCACCTGCCACATCGATCTTATTCTGCACGGATTATCGAAAGGAGCCTGAAGTCATGAAAAGAGCTGTCGTTATGGCGCTAATTATCGCAATTATACTGGTCGCATCAGGCGGCGGCTGGATGTGGTATCACAGCCGACAGAATCAGCCATTAACCCTTTACGGCAACGTCGATATTCGTACAGTGAATATGAGTTTTCGCGTGGGCGGCAGGCTGGCGAGTCTGACTGTCGATGAGGGTGACACCATTAAAGCCGGTCAGGTGCTGGGCGAACTGGATCGTGCCCCCTATCAAAACGCGCTGTTACAGGCCAAAGCCAATGTATCAACAGCGCAGGCTAAATATGAACTGGCGATGGCCGGTTATCGGGCAGAAGAGATTGCTCAGGCCACGGCGGCCGTAACGCAGGCGCAGGCCGCTTATGACTATGCGCAGAATTTTTATCAACGCCAGCAGGGATTGTGGAAAAGCCGTACCATTTCAGCTAACGATCTGGAAAATGCGCGTTCCGCGCGCGACCAGGCGCAGGCCAGTTTAAAGTCGGCCCAGGATAAACTCAGTCAGTTCCGCGCCGGTAATCGACCCCAGGAGATAGCCCAGGCCAAAGCCAGCGTTGAACAGGCCGAAGCGCAGCTGGCGCAGGCCGGGCTGGATTTGCAGGATACGACGCTTATCGCCCCGTCGGGCGGCATATTGCTGACCCGCGCCGTGGAGCCCGGCAGTATGTTGAACGCGGGCAGTACAGTGCTTACCCTCTCTTTGACCCGCCCGGTATGGGTGCGGGCGTACGTTGATGAGCGCAATCTGCACCTCGCACAACCGGGACGCGAAATCCTGCTCTACACCGACGGGCGCGCAGATAAGCCCTACCACGGTAAAATCGGCTTTGTTTCCCCCAGCGCAGAATTTACGCCAAAGACGGTTGAAACACCGGATCTGCGTACTGACCTGGTTTATCGAATGCGTATTATTGTCACCGACGCCGATGATGCGTTGCGCCAGGGAATGCCCGTTACGCTGAAATTTGACCAGGAACGTGCCGATGAGTGATACCACCATCACACTCAACGGGCTGGAGAAGCGCTTTGCCGGTATGAATAAGCCCGCCGTCGCCGCGCTGACGTGTACCATCGGCGCAGGCTATGTTACCGGGCTGGTCGGCCCGGACGGTGCCGGTAAAACAACCTTAATGCGTATGCTGGCCGGCCTGCTCAAACCCGATAGCGGTAGCGCCAGCGTACTGGGTTTCGATCCCATCACCGATGACAGCGCACTGCACGCGGTGCTCGGCTATATGCCGCAAAAATTCGGCTTATATGAAGATTTAACGGTGATGGAGAACCTGACGCTGTACGCCGATCTGCGCAGCGTTACGGGTGAGATCCGCAAGCAAACATTTGAACGTCTGCTGCAGTTTACCGCGCTCGGCCCCTTTACCACCCGGCTGGCCGGTAAGTTGTCCGGCGGTATGAAACAGAAACTGGGGTTGGCCTGTACGCTGGTCGGCGAACCAAAAGTGCTGCTGCTGGACGAGCCGGGTGTGGGCGTTGACCCTATCTCGCGCCGGGAGCTGTGGCAGATGGTGCATGAACTGGCAGGCGACGGGATGCTTATCCTCTGGAGCACATCGTATCTGGATGAAGCTGAGCAGTGTCGTGACGTACTGCTAATGAACGAGGGCCAGCTGCTTTATCAGGGAGAGCCCACGGCGCTCACGCATACCATGAACGGGCGCAGTTTTTTGCTGCACAGCCCGCAGGAGAATAACCGGCAATTACTCCAGCGCACGCTGAAACTGTCGCAGGTCAGCGATGGGATGATTCAGGGAAGTTCGGTACGGTTGATCCTGAAAAAAGAGGCGGTTGCCGATGATATCCGTAGTGCCGAAGGTATGCCAGAAGTGGAGATTGTCGAAACGGCGCCGCGTTTTGAAGATGCGTTTATCGATTTACTTGGCGGAGCTGCCACCTCTGAATCGCCGCTGGGGGCTATCCTGCACACGGTAGAAGGTACACCGGGCGAAACGGTCATTGAGGCCCAACGGCTGACCAAAAAATTTGGCGATTTTGCCGCCACCGATCGTGTGGATTTTACCGTTCAGCGCGGCGAAATATTTGGCCTCCTCGGGCCTAACGGTGCGGGAAAATCCACTACCTTTAAAATGATGTGCGGCCTGCTGGTGCCGACCTCGGGTAAAGCGCTGGTGCTTGATATGGATCTTAAAGTGAGTTCCGGCAAGGCGCGTCAGCATCTGGGCTACATGGCGCAAAAATTTTCACTGTACGGCAATCTGACCGTTGAGCAGAACCTGCGCTTTTTCTCTGGCGTATACGGTCTGCGGGGACGTGCGCAAAATGAGAAAATTGCGCGTATGAGTGAGGCTTTTGGTCTGAAAAAAATTGCCAGCCATGCCACCGATGCGCTACCGCTGGGCTTTAAACAGCGGCTCGCTCTTGCCTGCTCTCTCATGCATGAACCTGATATTTTGTTTCTTGATGAGCCGACCTCCGGCGTCGACCCCCTTACGCGTCGTGAATTCTGGCTGCATATCAATAGCATGGTGGAAAAAGGAGTGACGGTGATGGTGACGACCCACTTTATGGATGAAGCCGAATATTGTGACCGCATCGGGCTGGTGTATCGCGGTAAGCTTATTGCCCAGGGTACGCCGGATGATTTAAAAGCGCAGGCTGCCCGAGAGGGGCCGGTCGATCCCACTATGGAGCAGGCGTTTATCACGCTTATCAATAACTGGGATAAGGAGCACGCCAATGTCTCATAGCCTCTTTTCATGGCGACGCGTGCGCGCGCTTTGCATCAAAGAAACACGACAGATTGTCCGCGATCCCAGCAGCTGGCTTATTGCCGTACTGATCCCTTTACTCCTGCTGTTTATTTTTGGCTACGGCATCAACCTTGACTCCAGCAAACTGCGCGTCGGCATTTTACTTGAGCAGCGTAGCGAAGAGGCGCTGGACTTTACTCACGCCATGACCGGTTCGCCCTACATTGACGCCACCATTAGTGATAATCGCCAACAGCTTATTGAGATGATGCAGGCCGGGCGCATACGTGGGATGGTCGTGATTCCGACGGATTTTGCCCGTAAGATGGCACGCGATGGCGACACCGCGCCTGTCCAGGTCATCGCAGACGGGAGCGAGCCAAACACCGCTAATTTTGTCCAGGGCTATGTTGAAGGGATCTGGCAAGTCTGGCAAATGCAGCGGGCGGAAGATCGAGGCCAGACCTTTGAGCCGCTGATCGACGTACAGACACGCTACTGGTTTAATCCGGCGGCCATTAGCCAGCATTTTATTATCCCCGGTGCGGTAACCATCATTATGACCGTCATTGGCGCAATCCTCACCTCCCTGGTGGTCGCCCGTGAATGGGAGCGCGGTACAATGGAAGCGCTGCTGTCCACCGAGGTTACACGTACCGAACTGCTGCTGTGCAAGATTATTCCCTATTATTTTCTCGGTATGCTGGCAATGCTGCTCTGTATGCTGGTCTCCGTTTTTATTCTCGGCGTGCCCTATCGCGGCTCGCTGCTGATGCTGTTTTTTACTACCAGCCTTTTTCTTCTCAGCACTCTGGGTATGGGGTTATTGATTTCTACCATTACGCGCAACCAGTTTAATGCCGCCCAGGTGGCGCTGAATGCCGCATTTTTACCGTCAATTATGCTGTCAGGATTTATATTCCAGATCGACAGTATGCCTGCGGCAATCAGGGTGGTGACATATATCATTCCGGCACGTTACTTCGTCAACACCTTACAGAGCCTGTTTTTAGCAGGAAATATTCCGACGGTACTGGTTATAAACGTGCTGTTTTTAATCGCTTCAGCGGTCGTCTTTATTGGGCTTACGTGGATGAAAACCCGGCGGCGACTTGACTGAGTAATATACTTTTAAAATGAATGACCATTTATTGTTGTTCACGTTGCAAAACTTAAAATAGTATAAATTCATTTTTTTGTGACAACTCGAAATGCCAGTTAAATTAACCAAATATAATACCTATTACAATGTCTATCAGCAGGACACTGTTTCCAGCAATGCAGACACGAAACGGCAACCTTCTAAGGTTGCATCCATGCTCGTTAATTTAAAAAATACCTTTGACTTTTCAGGGGGTAATATAAGTAAAAAAACCAGCGATACAAAATCTGACCAGGCATTTAAGCAGGGCATCATCAGCAATAAAATCACTCCTGAAATAAAGGTTCCTGGTAGTAAAATTAATAGGCAAATTAACCTCCTGCAGCAATCAATGGTGGAATTAAAAAATAAACTGGAATCACTTTCCACAAAACTGGAATCGATGCCTACAAAAGTGAACGCACCAGTTTTAAGCGATAAATTAAAATATGCTACAAATAAAGCGTTAAAGGCATCCTGCACTGAAGATAACGCGCTGGGTAAATTATATCTTTCTGTTCTGAATGAAGAGGTAGAGATACTCTCAGCCGGTAAGAAAATCCTCCATTACCCTAATTCTTATAATTCGCTGACACCAGATGAAACGTTAATTGTAACAAAAAACGTTTTGGAAAAGAAGCTGGCCATTATGGACTTTTGCCTAAAAATATTATGTCTGTATGAACAAGCTGGCTGGGTATCATCCATTGAATCCCACATGCATACTTCTCCATGTCATTCCGTTGATAAAATGCTGGATGAAAACATCAAACTTTCTGCGGAGAAACCGATATTAACCAGTAAGCGAGGCAAAGACCCGTCATCAGAGTTGTATCATGAGAGACAATTTTACCTGTCAGGGACCTGTGCGCTTCATGCGAATAATCATTACCTGGCTTCATGGTGTGAGAGAGAGGGTGTGCCTTTTCTGCCACTAACACCACGTCGGCTTGAGATGATACTTTCTGGCCTGCAGCAAAGACTGGTAGCAGAATCAAAAGAGCTGATGATCATGGATCGGCAAGCCAATATCATTCCTGACGATCTGACTAATCCCCTATCGCCGCATCTTAACGACAATGAAAGATATATTATTAATCATAGAAATGATGTTATTAAATATGATATAGAGGCACACAAAAATAAGATTATTGACGTTATAACAACAGGATTCATCCTTAGCTCGAAAGTTAATGAGAAGATAAACCAATTATATGGTATGCCAGCGCAGATATTTGAGGGCGCGAAAAAATTTTCTGACTGGAACAAAGACCTTACAAAAATAAAAAAATTAGAACAGCAACAAGATAGTCTTATCTGCGTACTTGAGTCAGAGCTTGAGGATTATGGTCACGCCATATGCTTTACTAAGAAAAATAATGAATGGTATCTTCAGGATTCCAACTTACGAAAACCTATTAAATGTCAGCCCAGTCAATTCATCCGTTTTATTAACAACAAAGAAACTAATCCTCTGATTAGAGAGAGACTGGATTCTTGTGATTACAAGCAAGATAATAAATTATCTAAAGACTCAATCCTGGCATTTTACCATTATGAACCACAGAGGAGCCAGGAAAACGTAAGCACACAGGTAGTTAACTGACTATAGATTTCAATGCATTATAGTTAAATCGCATAGCGAGGCCCACTGCCGAATGGTAGCATTTCAGGTACCCGTAGTGGGCGAGTAACATTAAATATTTTCACAGTAACGATACTCATGAGCTTATAAGTACGTAAACTACCAGGCCACTTAAAGACATCACCATAATCCATTAATATTCAGGCTAAGTGCATAGAAAATGTTATCACTAAGGCAGGTGAAGCAGCCGAAAAAGAAAAACGCAAGGAAATAAATAACAGACAACGCAAAAAGCAAAATTTATTGACAGCATAATAATTCATACGACCTGACCACTAATCTCAGACATACAGTTTTATGACTAAATGAGTTTTTATGGATTTCCTTATTTTGCGTTCTAGAATAGTATATAATTTAAACTTGCTGCAGGAAGCTATTATGCTAGTTCGTTCGCCTGGCCACAACCATTTACCTGATATTACCCCTTCCACTTATGATACTGTAAATATCATCGAAAACCATCAACCTAAGAATGCATTTACCTATTTATGCAAAAGCGTGAAAAACAGTCTGATCAGTGCTGGCCGTGACAAGATTGAAAATACAGAAGCGCAAAATACAGCGCGCCTACAGGACGACATTGCCAGAAACAGGATTACAGACGTAAATCAGAAACCTGAAACCATAATAGGAAAGCAAACGAATCTTTTGCAGAGTAGAATAAAAGGCTTACAAGGTGATCTGGAATTTATTTCCGCTAAAGTTGACACCAGCACAGAAAAACCAGTACTGAGCGATAAGGTAACCCGTGCGCTAACTCAGTCGCTGAAAGAATCTGCTGTCCATGATGCAGAATTAGGGCGACTCTATTTATCGATATTAAATGAAGAAATAGCGATCGCCGCTAATACTTGCCACTCCTCACCCGAAGACGATAACCGATCATTTTTACTCACACCAGAAGAGGCGCTACTGGTAAAAAAATGTACTCTGGAGAAAAAGCTGGCGGTAATGGATTTTTGCCTAAAAATACTGCGTATACATGCTCAGGCGGACTGGGCGTCATCAGCACGATTTACTGACCTGCCTCCTGTTGATGAAATGCTGAATAACAGTCTCGATTACGCTAATACGATCCCTTTATTTGTCGGCGAACAGGGCCGGGACCCTGAGAGCGGTTTGTATCACGAAATGCAGTATGAAGCTTCTGGAACCTGTACTGTGCATGCTAATAATCATTATCTTGCTTCATGGTGTGAGAGAGAAAAAAGACCCTTTTTGCCGCTGACACCGCGTCGCCTGGAGCTTCTTTTTTGTGGTATAAAGTATCGACTTGAAACTGAAATAAAAGAAATGAGCAAGATGTCAGCGCAGTGTGGAGGCCAACCGGGATCGGTAAAAGATAAATCCCATATCATCCCTAAATTAGGGGAATTCACCATATTGTTATATAAAAGCAATATTATTGATTATAACAAAAAGCTTTGTGATGGCAGTTTTGTTGCTTCAGCCCTATCCAGCAATTTTCTTACACTGGGAGTCATTGATATTGTAAACCAGCTCTATTCGTTGCCGAAGCGGATTTCAAGCGAGGATAAATCGTTTAAAAAATGGGAGACTGATAGCAAACAAATTAGAGAAATAGAGCAGCAGGACAGCCTTATTTGCACCTTTGATGCCTCGGAAGCTAGCCAACAGAGCGGGCATGCCGTGTGCTTTACGAAAAAGAACAATATATGGTATCTGCAGGATTCAAATTTTCCCGAACCCATTCAATGCAGCCCCGGAGATTTTATTCAACACGCCATGCATCCAGAGAGGGTAGAAAATCTGCAAGAGCTGAGTACTGATTCTGAAAATTATGCGCAGATCTATGATTTAGATAAACATTGCGAAGTCCAGTTTCATCATTTTGAACCTAAGATGAAATAGATATATTCTTTACGTCATGCTATAAGTCCTTGACCGGATATCCCGGCGCGGCAGGATGTTACGGGAGATGCTATGTTTTATCGTTTATGGACGTTAATTCGTAAAGAGCTTCAGTCGCTATTGCGCGAGCCACAAACCCGCGCCATTCTGGTCCTTCCGGTATTGATTCAGGTACTGCTCTTTCCATTTGCAGCTACGCTGGAAGTCAGCAATGCAACAATCGCTATTTATAATGAAGATAATGGCAGACATGCGGTTGAGCTAACCCAGCGATTTGCCCGCGCAAAGGCCTTCACCCACGTTCTGCTGCTCAGAAGTCCGCAGGAGATCAGACCCACGCTGGACCAGCAAAAAGCGCTACTACTAGTGCGCTTTCCGGCCGATTTTTCGCGTAATCTCGACGCCCTTCAGCCCGCCACAGTTCAGCTGATCCTCGACGGGCGAAACTCGAACAGCGCGCAAATTGCGGCGAATTATCTGCAGCAAATGGTAAAAAACTATCAACTGGAACTGACGCAAAACCAGCCAAAGCCTAATAATAGTGAGCTGATAGTTCGCAACTGGTATAACCCAAATCTGGATTACAAGTGGTTTATCGTGCCGTCGTTGATTGCCATGATTACCACTATTGGCGTGATGATTGTCACTTCGCTTTCCGTCGCCCGGGAACGTGAGCAGGGCACCCTGGATCAGCTACTGGTGTCACCCTTAGCAACCTGGCAAATTTTTGTCGGTAAGGCTGTGCCGGCGCTGATTGTCGCCATGTTTCAGGCCACGGTTGTACTGGCGGTCGGGATCTGGGCTTATCATATTCCCTTTGCCGGATCGCTGGGGCTGTTTTACTTTACGATGATAATTTATGGCTTGTCGCTGGTAGGCTTCGGGCTGTTGATTTCGTCGCTGTGCTCGACCCAGCAGCAGGCGTTTATCGGGGTTTTTGTCTTTATGATGCCGGCGATCCTGCTCTCAGGCTACGTGTCGCCGGTAGAAAACATGCCGGTATGGTTGCAGAACCTGACGTGGGTGAATCCGATTCGCCACTTTACCGATATTACCAAGCAGATCTATTTGAAGGATGCGAGTCTGGAGATTGTCTGGGGAAGCCTGTGGCCGCTACTGGCGATAGCGGTCACCACAGGATCAGTGGCGTATATGATGTTTCGCCGTAAGATTGCTTAATTTTTTGTCTTTCGCCAGTAATGACATAATTGCGGGCCCGGCAAGGATAGCCAGCCCGGCCAGCGCCAGCAGCAGGTTATTTTGCAGTACGCGAGACATAAGCCACAGGACGATCATCGCGGTGCCAAAATACCAGGTCGTGGTTAGCTCTTCCAGTACGTCGGCCACGTCACGCCAGCGCCTGTCATGATGCCGCTGAAGCCCCAGCATCAGTAATACTGTGACGCTATAAACCGCGCATAGCCCCACGCCAATATGCACTAATACGCCGCTCATCCAGCCTGCGATCAATAACGCCGCAATCAGCAAATGCAACATAATCTGCCAGCAACAGAGACCTGTTGCGACACGAACACGTTGTCGCCACTTCATGGCATTTCTCCCGAAGAATTTTTAACTGATATCTCAGACTACCGGACTTTACGGAAAATTCCGTAACAACGCACCTTTTTGTGACGCCGACTACACTATTTTAAACAGGATAGTGACGCTGGCAGGAGAATCATGACCCAACATGCGCAACATTTTTCATTAAAAGTACTCACCATTAACACACATAAAGGATTCACTGCATTCAACCGACGCTTTATTTTGCCCGAGTTGCGTGATGCAGTGCGCACTGTTGGCGCAGATATCGTGTGTCTTCAGGAAGTTATGGGGGCGCACGAAGTGCATCCTCTGCACGTAGAGAACTGGCCGGATATGACCCACTACGAATTTCTGGCGGACACCATGTGGAGTGACTTCGCTTATGGCCGCAATGCGGTGTACCCGGAAGGGCATCATGGTAATGCGGTGCTATCACGTTATCCTATCGAACACTACGAGAACCGTGACGTTTCCGTCGACGGCAGCGAAAAACGCGGCCTGCTCTATTGTCGTATTGCGCCGCCTGGGGTCGATTATCGTATTCATGTCATCTGCGTTCACCTCGGATTACGCGAGGCGCACCGTCAGGCCCAGTTAGCCATGCTGGCCGACTGGGTCAACAGCTTTCCCGACGGCGAGCCGGTAGTGGTGGCAGGCGATTTTAATGACTGGCGACAGAAAGCGAATTACCCCCTGAAATCAAAAGCGGGTCTGGAAGAGATCTTTACACGTGCCAAAGGCCGTCCTGCGCGCACATTTCCCGTCAGTTTTCCCCTGCTACGACTGGACCGGATCTATGTTAAGAATGCCCATGCCAGTAGCCCATCGGCGCTGGTACTGCGCAACTGGCGTCATCTGTCCGACCATGCCCCATTAAGTGCGGAGATCCACCTATGAAGTGTGACTGGCGAGAAGGAAACCGCATCCAGTTACTGGAGAACGGCGAGCAATTTTATCCGGCGGTCCATGCGGCCATTGATGAGGCTAAAAGCCGGGTTATCCTCGAAACTTTTATCTGGTTTGAGGATGAGGTTGGTAAAGCGCTGCACGCAGTATTGTTACGTGCGGCCCAGCGCGGCGTGAAGATTGATGTTCTGCTGGACGGGTATGGCTCACCGGATCTTAGTGATGATTTTGTTAATGAGCTAACGGCCGCCGGCGTCATCTTCCGTTATTACGATCCGCGTCCGCGTACAATGGGAATGCGCACTAACGTCTTTCGCCGGATGCACCGCAAGATCGTGGTTATTGATACCGATGTCGCCTTTGTGGGCGGTATTAATTACTCCGCTGAGCACATGTCCAGCTATGGTCCACAGGCCAAACAAGATTATGCCATCCGCATTGAAGGCCCGGTCGTTCAGGATATCCTGCAATTTGAGGTTGAAAATCTGCCGGGTAATGCGTCGGTGCGGCGCTGGTGGCGACGCCATCATCGGGCGGTTGAGAATACTAAACCGGGCAACGCCCAGGCGTTGTTTATCTGGCGCGATAACGATGAACATCGTGATGATATTGAACGCCACTATTTGAAGATGCTGGCGAATGCGCGTCGTGAAGTGATCATTGCTAACGCCTATTTTTTCCCCGGCTATCGTTTGCTGCATGCGATGCGTAATGCCGCCCGCCGCGGCGTGAAAGTGAAGCTGATTGTCCAGGGCGAACCGGATATGCCGATTGTGAAGGTCGGGGCCAGGCTGCTGTACAACTACCTGATCAAAGGTGGTGTCAGTGTTTACGAGTACCGCCGTCGTCCGCTGCATGGCAAGGTTGCGCTGATGGACGATCGCTGGGCCACGGTAGGCTCCAGCAATCTCGATCCGCTGAGCCTGTCTCTTAATCTTGAGGCCAATTTGATCATTCACGATCAGGAGTTCAACCAGACGCTGCGGGAAAATCTGAACGCCATTATCAGTAAGGACTGCATGCTGGTGGATGAAACGATGATGCCCAAACGCACCTGGTGGAACCTCGGTAAAAGCGTGGTGGCGTTCCACTTTCTGCGCCATTTCCCGGCGCTGGTCGGCTGGCTTCCCGCGCACACGCCGCTTGTGGCCGAGGTCGATCCTCCAGTGCAACCGGAGCTTGAAACTCAGGATCGCATTAATACCGAAAATTCCGGAGTAAAATCCTGATGGCTAAACCACATCCTCGCTGGCGGCTGGCGAAAAAAATCCTTACCTGGCTGTTTTTTATTGCCGTAACGGTCCTGCTGGTAGTGTATGCCAAAAAGGTGAACTGGGAAGACGTGTGGAATGTGATCCGCGACTATAACCGTCTGGCGTTGTTAAGTGCCGTCGGGCTGGTGATCCTCAGCTATGTGATGTACGGCTTTTACGATTTACTGGGACGGGCATACTGCGGACATAAGCTGGCGAAGCGGCAGGTTATGCTGGTATCGTTTATCTGCTACGCCTTTAACCTGACCCTGAGTACCTGGGTGGGCGGCATTGGGATGCGCTATCGACTGTATTCGCGGCTGGGCCTGCCGAGCAGCACTATCACGCGAATTTTCTCATTAAGTATTACCACTAACTGGCTGGGCTATATTCTGCTTGGTGGTCTGATCTTTACTTTTGGCGTTGTCCAGCTTCCGTCCCACTGGTATATCGACCAGGGCACGCTGCGCATTGTTGGGGTGATCCTGCTGCTGCTGGTGGCGGTGTATATGTGGGGCTGCGCGTTTGCGAAGCGTCGGCATATTACGATTAAAGGCCAGAAGCTGGTACTACCGTCATGGAAGTTCGCCATCGCGCAGATGGTCATTTCCAGCATCAACTGGATGGTGATGGGGCTGATTATCTGGCTGCTACTAGGCCAGGATGTGAACTATTTCTTTGTACTGGGCGTATTGCTGGTCAGTAGTATCGCGGGGGTCATTGTGCATATTCCGGCGGGTATTGGCGTGCTGGAAGCGGTCTTTATTGCGCTGCTGGCGGGTGAACACACCTCACAAGGAACAATTATTGCCGCGCTCCTGGCTTATCGAATGCTGTACTACATCGCCCCGCTTCTGCTGGCGCTGGTGTGTTATTTGCTTCTGGAAAGCCGGGCGAAAAAGCTCAGAGCAAAAAACGAGCAGGACATGGCGAAGTCGTGAGACGCGAATGCCCGACGGCGCTGCGCTTGCACGGGCCTGGGGTCATCAGCAAGTGTATGGTTATTGTCTGAAGTACAGGCCGGGTGGCGCAACGCCACCCGGCCTGTTGACGGAAATGCCTCCTGAAAGAGGTTGATATCAACCTCTTAACCACTAACGGCGATTGCCGAAGATCCGCAGCAGCATCAGGAACAGATTAATAAAGTCGAGATACAGCGTCAGCGCACCGAGAATAGAGTACTTACGCAGCATACTGCTGTCACGGGTATCGATCTGCTCGCCAATACGCTTGAGCTTTTGCGTATCGTAGGCCGTCAGACCAACGAAAATGACCACGCCGATATAGGTCACTGCCCACATCAACGCCTCACTCTTCAGCCAGAAATTTACCAGCGACGCGAGAATAATGCCGATCAGGCCCATAAACAGCATATTGCCGAGGCCGCTGAGATCGCGTTTAGTGGTATAGCCATAAAGACTCATGGCACCAAACATCCCGGCCGTCACGACAAAGGTGCTGGCGATTGACGAATAGGTATACACCACAAAAATGCTGGAAAGCGTCAGCCCGGTGAGCGCCGAATAGAGCATAAACAGCGTGGTTGCCATCGCGGCGCTAAGTTTGTGCACCAGTCCGGAGAGCACAAAAACCAGCGCCAGCTGAGCGATAATCAGGCCAAAAAAAGTGATCTTGCTGGAGAAAACGAACATCAGCACGGCGGGGGTATTAGCAGAATACCAGGCGACAAACGCCGTCAGCAGCAGGCCGCAGGTCATCCAGCCGTAGACCTGCGCCATGTAGGTTTGCAGGCCGGTACGGGATCGTTGAACCAGTGAATCTGAACGCGGATATCGTTCCATGAAAAACTCCTTATAAGTTGAGTACTCAAGTAAGACTACTACATCTTAAGAAAGTCGCCTTACCAGCGTTGCGCCGCCTGCTTGTCACTGTCCCGGGCATCAACCCAACGCTCGCCTTCCGGCGTAGCTTCACGCTTCCAGAAGGGAGCACGGGTTTTCAGGTAGTCCATAATAAATTCCCCGGCGTCAAAGGCGCTACCGCGATGGGCGCTGGTCACGCCGACAAAGACGATTTCCTCGCCCGGCCACATCTCGCCGATGCGGTGGATCACCGTAACGCGACCTAACGGCCAGCGTGCACGGGCTTCATCAACAATTTCCGCCAGCGCTTTTTCGGTCATCCCCGGATAATGTTCGAGCGTCAGCGCTTTTACGCTGTCGCCGAGATTATGATTGCGGACTTTACCGGTAAACGTCACTACGGCACCGTCTTCGTCTCGCTCTGCCAGCCACGGATATTCGTCACCCACGCGAAACGGCGCATGGCCAACACAAATACGGGTTTCCATTTCAGCCTCCGGTTACCGGTGGGAAAAATGCCACTTCATCACCATCGGTCAGCGGCTGGTCGAATGCCACCAGCGTCTGATTGACCGCAGCCAGCAGCTTGCCTTCTTCCAGCGCCAGTGCCCAGCGATCGCTTTGGGCGGCGAGATGCTGGCGCAACGCGCCAACCGTGGTAAATTCAGCGGCCACCGTCAGCTGGTCGGTGCCGACCAGTTCACGAACCTGGGCGAAAAAGAGAACATTAATCATGTGAGTTCACCGTAAAATCACCCGACTTGCCGCCGCTTTTTGCCAGCAGGCGCACCGGACCGATTACCATGTCTTTTTGTACTGCCTTACACATATCGTAGATAGTCAGTGCAGCCACCGAGGCCGCGGTCAGGGCCTCCATCTCAACGCCGGTTTTGCCGGTCAGCCGACAGCACGTTTCAATACGCACCCGGCTGCGATCGGTTTGGGCCTCAAGCTGGACGTCAACTTTACTCAGCAGCAGCGGATGGCACAGCGGGATCAGTTCCCAGGTCCGTTTCGCTGCCTGAATACCGGCAATCCGCGCAGTAGCAAATACATCACCTTTGTGATGGCTACCGTCAACAATCATCGCCAGCGTCTCCGGCAGCATAGTTACAAAGGCTTCTGCGCGGGCCTCACGCACCGTCTCGGCTTTGGCCGAGACATCTACCATATGCGCTTCGCCTGCGGCGTTGAGATGGGTCAGCTGTGACATAATCTATTTCTTCAAGTGAGGATAAAAGTTGCAGGGACGGGTTCGGGTATCAAGCTGTGGAGCAATGATATTTTCCCATGCCGTACGGCAGGCTTTAGGTGAGCCGGGCATTGCAAAAATCAGGGTGTTATTCGCGATGCCTGCGACCGCACGTGATTGCAGCGTCGAGGTACCAATCTCTTCGAACGAGAGCATACGAAATACCTCGCCAAAGCCTTCAATCTCGCGGTCAAACAGTGGCAATAGCGCTTCAGGCGTCTGATCGCCTGCGGTAAATCCGGTGCCGCCGTTTATCAGGATCGCCTGCACTTCATCATGGGCGATCCATGCAGAAACCTGAGCGCGGATCGCATAGCGGTTTTCTTTTACGATAGCCTTATCAACTACCTGATGACCAGCTTCACTGGCCGCATCGCGCAGATAATGCCCGGAAGTGTCGTCTTCTTCGCTACGGCGACTGGATACGGTAAGGACCGCGATACGCACTGGCGCAAATTCAGCACTGACCTGACTCATTAAAATCTCCTGAGCGGGCTATCCGCCAATATAAGAAAGGTTCTGAGTAATGCCCGTATTTCCTTCATGCAGGAAGTGGGTCTGTTTTTTATGGGCAAGGGCCGCCGCAATACGTGACTCCAGCGCCGCCTGCTGATCATCATCCGCCAGCAAATCGCGCAGGTCGACGCCACCGTCACCAAACAGGCATAAATGCAGCTTGCCGATCGAGGAGACACGCAGGCGGTTACAGCTGGCGCAAAAATCTTTTTCATACGGCATAATGAGGCCGATTTCGCCGTCATAGTCGGGATGGCAGAATACCTGAGCCGGGCCGTCGCTACGCTGACGGATCTGGTGAAGCCAGCCGCGTCTGAGCAGTTCATCGCGCAGCACCATGCCAGAAATATGATGTTTACGGAACAGCTCGCTGCCCTCCCCGGTTTCCATCAGTTCGATAAAACGCAGCTGAATGCGCCGGGGTTTGATCCAGGCGAGGAACGTATCAAGCTGATGATGATTGACGTCGCGCATCAGCACGGTATTAACCTTAACGCGCTCGAATCCGGCGTCAAAGGCAGCATCAATACCCGCCATGACCTGATGAAACTTGTCCTGGCCAGTAATCGCATGAAACTGGCGGGCGTCGAGGCTATCGACGCTGACGTTAACATTGGTTAACCCGGCATCGCGCCAGCTGGCAATATCACGCGCCATCCGGTAACCATTAGTGGTGACCGCAATCTGACGGATCGCCGGGTTTTCGCGCACGGTGGCGATAATGTCGGTAAAGTCACGACGCAGAGAGGGTTCTCCGCCGGTGAGGCGCACTTTTTCAGTGCCGAGCGCCGTGAAAGCACGCGTGATGCGGCGAACTTCATCAATGCTCAGGAAGCCTTTATTGGAAACGCCGCTGGGGCGGTAGCCGTCCGGCAGACAGTACGTGCAACGGAAGTTACACACATCGGTGATCGACAAACGCAGATAGTAAAACCTGCGGGCGAACGCATCGGTAAGTTGTGAAGCCATATACACCTTTCCAGTTCGGGAGGCACAGTCATTTCTTCCTGTACCCTGGTGGCTTATGCCACGGCTACTGCACCATATCCTGAGACACAGGCACAGAAGCTAGAGTGATTATGCCGATAGTAGCGCGTCAAACCCATTTTCGCCACTCGCGCAAAACGCTGTATAATTACGTACATAGCGTTAAGATCGTGCAATTTCGCTACAGAATACGCCTAAATCACGCTTTTGCATTGATATGCATCAGTTTAGCGCAGTGAGCCCATCGTCTTTTAGGGGTAGTTACGTTACTGTTACGCGGAATGATTAAATAAGGGAAAGCTATGCGTAATCGCACGTTTGCGGATCTGGACAGAGTAGTGGCATTAGGCGGCGGGCACGGACTGGGACGCGTCATGTCTTCGCTATCATCCGTTGGCTCACGGCTAACCGGCATTGTGACCACCACCGACAACGGCGGTTCAACCGGGCGTATTCGCCGCGCTGAAGGCGGAATTGCGTGGGGTGATATGCGCAACTGTCTCAATCAACTGATCGCGGAACCCAGCGTGGCCTCCGCCATGTTTGAATATCGTTTCGGCGGCAACGGCGAACTTTCCGGACATAATCTCGGCAACTTGATGTTAAAAGCGCTGGATCACCTGAGCGTGCGGCCGCTTGAGGCCATTAATTTAATTCGCAATCTGTTAAAGGTAGATGCGCTGCTGATCCCGATGTCCGAAGTGCCGGTAGATTTAATGGCGGTAGACAGCGAAGGTCATGAAGTTTACGGCGAAGTGAACATTGACCAGCTTAAGCAGCCTCCGGCTGAGCTATTGCTTTCCCCCAATGTCCCCGCCACGCGGGAAGCGGTACAGGCCATTGCCGAAGCCGATCTCATTCTGATTGGCCCCGGCAGCTTTTATACTAGCCTGATGCCTATTTTGCTACTGTCGGATATCGCTCAGGCGCTACGACGCTCGCCGGCACCAATGATTTATATTGGTAATTTGGGGCGCGAAGTGAGCCTGCCGGCGGCAGAGCTTGAGGTAACGGATAAGCTCGGCCTGATGGAGCGCGCGATTGGCAAACGCGTGATTGATGCGGTGGTTATCGGCCCCGATACCGCCATCCACGGTTTAGAGGACCGGGCTGTGGTGCAGCAGCCCCTTGCCGCCGATGACGTTCCTTACCGACACGATCGGCATTTATTACGTAGCGCGCTGGAGCGGGCAGTTCAGGCTCTGGGGTAATATTTTTAAGCCATTTCAATCTTAAGGTTGGCTTAATCCTTCTCTGCGAGGATGGCGTTCTCTTTTCTAATGAGAACACATTATGCGGGCGTTACATCTGCGCAGACCGACCATCGGTCTGCTGGCTTATCTGCTTCTCTTTGCACTCTACATTGCCCTCTTTTTGAACATTGCCTTCTGGCATCAGGCATTCAAATTACTCCCGGTCAACTCGTTGCATTCGGTATGGGTATTTGTTTCGATGCCGGTGGTCGGTTTTGCCGTAATCAATATTCTGTTAACCCTGGCATCTTTTCTGCGCCTGCATCGCCTGGCCGTCGCTGTTTTCGTGCTACCGGGCGCAGCGGTACAATATTTTATTCTTAATTTTGGCATCGTGATGGATCGCTCAATGATCGATAACATTCTCGATACCACACCGGCGGAAAGTTTTGCCCTGCTCTCCGTACGTCTGGTGCTGTCGATACTGTTTTCCGGAGTACTGATGGCCGCGCTGGCCTGGTGGGTGAAAATCCGCTATCCCGCCACGCTGAGCCGCGGCGTACTGCTGCGAACGGTTAATATCACGCTTTCGGTACTGGCTATTCTGCTGGTGGCCCTCCTGTTCTATAAAGATTACGCGTCGCTTTTTCGCAATAATAAACAGCTGGTCAAATCGCTTAGCCCATCCAATAGCCTTGTAGCAAGCTGGTCCTGGTACACCCATAACCGGATGGATAATTTACCGCTGGTGAGGATTGGCGAGGATGCACAGCGCGATCCGCGCATGACGCAGGGTGCGCATAAAAATCTGACTATCCTGATTGTGGGTGAAACGTCGCGCGCCGCCAACTTCTCACTGGGCGGCTACGCTCGTGAGACCAACCCGCGCCTGAAACACGATAACGTTGTTTACTTCCCGCAAACGACCTCCTGCGGCACCGCAACGGCCGTATCCGTACCGTGCATGTTTTCCGGAATGCCGCGTGCGCATTATGATGCCCAGCTGGCACACCATCAGGAGGGGTTGCTGGATGTCATCCAGCGTGCCGGTATCCAGGTTCTGTGGAATGAAAACGACGGAGGCTGCAAAGGCGCCTGTACACGCGTACCAACCCAGGATAAGACCGCGCAAAAACTGCCCCGTCAGTGTATGAATGGCGAATGCTACGATGAGGTTTTATTCGATGGTCTGGAACGATATATCGACACCCTTCAGGGCGATGGGGTGATTGTTTTACATACTATCGGCAGCCACGGCCCGACCTATTATCGTCGCTATCCGCCACAGTTCCGTAAATTTACCCCCACCTGCGACACCAATGAGATCCAAACCTGTAGTCAGGCACAACTGATGAATACCTATGATAATACGGTTCTGTACGTGGATTATATTGTCGATAAGGCGATCAAGCTGCTGCAACGTAAACAGGATAAATTTACCACCAGCCTGGTCTATCTTTCCGATCACGGTGAATCTCTGGGTGAAGATGGCATTTATCTCCACGGTTTGCCGTGGTCGGTGGCCCCGCAGATGCAAAAACACATTCCGATGCTGATTTGGCTTTCAGCGGATTATCAGAAGCGTTATGACATTAATCAGCAGTGTCTGGAAAAAAACGCTGACACACAATCCTACTCACAGGATAATCTTTTCTCGACCATGCTGGGATTAGTCGGTGTTAATACGCACGTTTATCAGGAAAAAGACGACATTTTACTGCCGTGCAGAGGAGCTAACTAAGTGAAAATATTAGTTATAGAGGATGACGCTTTATTATTGCAGGGATTGATTCTCGCAATGCAAAACGAGGGATATGTCTGCGACGGCGTAACAACGGCCCGGGATGCCAAAATTTGCCTGGCCAATGCCTATTACAGCTTAGTGGTACTGGATCTGGGCCTGCCGGATCAAGATGGTTTGCAGCTGCTGGCGAATCTGCGCCGGGAGAAATTCACCCAGCCGGTTCTGATCCTGACCGCACGCGATACCGTTAACGATCGCATCTCAGGCCTGGATACCGGCGCGGATGATTATCTTATTAAGCCTTTCGCCCTCGACGAGCTGAATGCGCGTATTCGCGCCCTGCTGCGCCGTCATCATAATCAGGGTGATAACGAAATAACTATTGAGGATCTCACGCTGAATGTCACGCGTCGTCAGGTCCTGCTTGCCGGTGAACAGCTGGATTTAACGCCAAAAGAGTATGCGCTACTGTCCCGACTGATGTTAAAGGCGGGCAGCCCGGTCCACCGTGAAATTTTATATAACGATATCTACAGCTGGGAAAACGAACCGTCCACCAATACTCTTGAGGTGCACATGCATAATCTGCGGGAAAAAATTGGCAAAACGCGGATACGCACGGTGCGCGGTTTCGGCTATACAATGCCAGTGCAGGGTAAATAATGGCGCTATTGCGTAAACGGAAAACCACCATGCGCTTTCAGCTGCTGCTGACCATCGGTGCCATTCTTGTGGTGTGCCAGATATTCAGCGTGTTATGGCTGTGGCATGAGAGTAAAGAGCAGATCCAGCTGCTGGTTGAGAGTGCCATCCACAATCACAATAACAGCAAACACGTTGAGCATGAAGTTCACGAGGCGGTAGCCAGCCTGCTGGTCCCGAGCATGTTAATTATTGGCCTGGCGTTAATTATTAGCTTTCACGCGGTGAAAAAGATCACTCGTCCACTGGCTGAACTGCAGCGTGAGCTGGGTACCCGCACGCCAGATAATCTTCAGCCTATCAATATTGCTGCCCCGGTGAGCGAAGTGGAAGCGGTAACCTCGGCCATTAATCAGCTGGTGTCGCGGCTGACCGTCACGCTTGAGCGCGAACGGCTTTTTACTGCCGATGTGGCGCACGAATTGCGTACGCCGCTGGCCGGGCTGCGTTTGCACCTGGAGTTGATTGGCCGGGCCGGCACGGCCAACGTGGAGCCGCTGCTACAGCGTCTCGATCAGATGACAAACAGTATTGCTCAGCTTCTCCAGCTTGCCCGCGTCGGGCAATCCTTTTCCGCCGGGAGTTACCAGCGGGTTGAGCTATATTCGGATGTGATCCTGCCCCTGCAGGATGAGCTTGAAACCATGCTGGCGCCGCGCCAGCAGCGGCTGGTGCTGCCTGCTGAATGTCAGGCTGCGGTGTCAGGAGATGCCACGTTATTACGCTTCCTGCTGCGAAATCTGGTGGAGAATGCCTATCGCTACAGCCCGGTCGGTTCGGCTATCAGCATTTATCTTGAGTCAGAAAACGGGCCGCTGCTGGTGGTCGAAGATGAGGGTCCGGGCATTGATGAGTCAAAAAGCGGCGAGTTGAGTAAGGCATTTGTGCGTATGGACAGCCGATACGGGGGAATTGGCCTCGGATTAAGCATCGTAACGCGAATTGCACAGTTACATGACGCGCAGTTCTTTTTGCATAACCGACAAGCACAGCCAGGCGCACGAGCGTGGGTAAAATTCAAAGCCCTGCACAGCCCGCACGTATAAGCGTACTAACGGTCATGGCGGCTGCGCTTTATCCGGCCTGCCAGAACTAAGCGTTATCAGGCCGGTCTTCCCACAGGCCTGATAAACCCAGCGCCACCGGGCATGGAACCCGCCGTCCCGGTCGTTATTCCACTAGGATGCCGCGATGAACAGATCGCGTAACTGGTGAAGCTGATCGCGCGTTTGTGCGGCTTCCTCAAATTCAAGATCCCGGGCGTGCTGCATCATCTTCGCTTCCAGCTCGTGAATTTTCTGCTGTAGCGCTTTCGGCGTCAGCGGCAGTGCGGCATCGTCCTCAACCGGATGACGCGCTTTACCACGGCCTTTGGCTTTGGTCTTCGCAATGTTCTCACCCAGCGCCAGGATGTCGACGACTTTCTTATTCAGGCCCTGCGGCACAATGCCATGTTCTTCGTTGTACTGCTGCTGCTTCTCGCGGCGACGCTCCGTTTCACCGATCGCTTTTTCCATCGACGCCGTGATCTTATCGCCGTACAGAATCGCTTTACCGTTGATGTTACGTGCCGCACGACCAATGGTCTGGATAAGTGAACGCTCGGAACGCAGGAAGCCTTCTTTGTCGGCATCAAGGATAGCGACCAGCGAAACTTCCGGCATATCCAGCCCCTCTCGCAGCAGGTTGATACCGACCAGCACGTCAAACTCACCGAGGCGCAGGTCGCGAATGATCTCCATACGCTCCACAGTGTCGATGTCCGAGTGGAGATAGCGAACCTTCTCGCCGTGTTCGGTCAGATATTCGGTTAAGTCTTCCGCCATACGTTTGGTCAGGGTGGTTACCAGAACGCGCTCATTTATGGCTACCCGCGCGCGGATTTCCGAGAGCAAATCGTCCACCTGGGTGCCGACCGGACGCACTTCAATAATGGGGTCCAGAAGGCCGGTAGGACGAACGACTTGATCGACAATGTCGTCACCCGACTTTTCCAGCTCATACTTGCCCGGCGTCGCGGAAACGTAAATGGTTTGTGGCGCCAGGCCTTCAAACTCTTCAAACTTCATCGGACGGTTATCCAGCGCCGACGGCAGGCGAAAACCATATTCCACCAGGGTCTCTTTACGCGCCCGGTCGCCACGATACATGCCTCCAATTTGTGGAATAGTCACGTGCGACTCATCGATAACCAGCAGACCGTCGGCGGGCAAATAGTCGAACAGCGTCGGCGGCGCTTCACCCGGCCCACGCGCGGAAAGATAGCGCGAGTAGTTTTCGATACCGGAGCAGTAGCCCAGTTCGTTCATCATTTCGAGGTCGAACTGAGTGCGCTGGGTAATACGCTGTTCTTCAAGTAACTTGTTGTTCGCCATCAGCGTTTTGCGCCGGTCAGCCAGCTCAACTTTGATGTCTTCCATCGCCTGCACAATACGTTCGCGCGGCGTGACGTAGTGCGTTTTGGGATAGACGGTAAAACGCTGAATGGTGGATTCAATGTGTCCGGTAAGCGGATCGAATAACGACAGGCGTTCGACTTCTTCGTCAAATAACTCAACGCGCAGCGCCGTATCGTCAGACTCTGCCGGGAAAATATCAATCACCTCTCCGCGCACGCGAAACGTTCCGCGCTGGAACGCCTGATCGTTGCGGGCGTATTGCAGCTCTGCCAGGCGGCGCAGGATATCGCGCTGATTAATGATCATGCCGATGGATAAGTGCAGCATCATTTTCAGGTACAAATCGGGGTCGCCCAGGCCGTAAATTGCCGAAACGGACGCCACCACGACGACATCCCGACGCTCCAGCAGCGCTTTGGTAGCCGACAGACGCATTTGCTCGATATGCTCGTTGACCGACGCGTCTTTCTCAATGAAGGTGTCGGAACTGGGGACATACGCTTCCGGCTGGTAATAGTCGTAGTAGGAGACGAAATACTCTACGGCGTTATCCGGGAAGAACTCTTTCATTTCGCCGTACAGCTGCGCTGCCAGCGTTTTGTTAGGCGCCAGCACCATGGTTGGCCGCTGAAGATCGGCAATGACATTCGCGACGGTAAACGTCTTCCCTGACCCGGTTACGCCAAGCAGCGTCTGATGGGCCAGGCCATCTTCAAGACCTATTTTAAGACGACGAATCGCCTCAGGCTGATCGCCAGATGGACGAAATGCGGAATTCAGTTTGAACGGTTTACTCATTAATGGCTACCTGAAAGGAATGAAGCGGGCAGGAGCATAATTTTACGCGCCGCTGGTGATTTTGCCAACAGCTAATACTGGATAAAAAAACAGTAAGCGTAAAATTCTCCCCGTTATTGATGTAAACATCAGCAAAAGCGTAGCGCCAGGCCGGGAAAATGCCACCTGAAACGGGTTATCCCCAGAAAAATTCGTTTATTAACTTTGTCAAGTAACGTCATGACGGTTTAATGGCAACAGATGACACTTTTCTTGCACCGCTTGCTTTTATTTAACTGTTTGTATTTTATGTAAATATTATAAAAGCCGCGTTTGCCGCCAATTCAGGCGCAGGCCGCGTATTTACTCGTTTACCGCATCTTTTCTAACTCTAATACACAAGGTTATCCACAGGAATAGTGGATAACTCACGCCAGCCCTTTGCCGCCGCTCCCTGGCAAAAAACGAAGCGGCGGGTAAGTTGCGTGAATAAAAAATATTTACTGCTTTTTTTTACCGATTCGCGATTAAAGAGCGCTGATAAAACGCACTTTACCGCCTGGCTTTTGCACTACATCTTACTGCGCTGGCACCGACAACGTGCAGTGGGCAATAGCAGGATGCACCATTTGCGTATTAATCTCAGGCGCTATCTGAAATAAGCATCTTTTTTACCGATTCTACTGTCTCTGGCAAGCCTTTTGCAGCATCAGCCTGTCGAACTGCAGGTGCTGAATTGAGGAGATACCGATGTTGAGTCTGCGCGCTGTGAATCATTTTTATGGCAGTCAGCATACGCTGTGGAATATTACGCTTGAGCTACAGGCGGGAAAATGTACCAGCGTAGTGGGGCTACCTGGTATGGGAAAGTCTACGCTGTTTAATTGTATCACCGGCTTTTTACCGGTCGAGAGCGGGAGTATTGTCTGGCACGGTAATAATGCGCCGCCCTGCGATCTGCTGCCGCTTTCGGCGCTGAATCGTAGTGCACTGGGGATTGGCTATGTCCCCCAGGACCGGCGCATTTTCTCGCAGTTGACCGTGGAGGAGAATCTGCATATTGCCCATGCTGCCAGTGGCGATGGCGAGGTCAAAAGTACAATATATGATTTATTCCCGGAGCTGTGCACGCTGCGTCAGGCGAAGGCCGCCACCTTGTCAGACGATAATCAGTATCAGCTGGCACTGGCAAATGCGCTAATCGCCCGGCCCCGGCTGTTGATCCTTGATGAACCTACGCGCGGCGCGGGCCAGGCATTTTTACATAAGCTGGGCGAGATTATCCTGCGCCTGAAACGCGAACTGGGGTTAACGATCCTGCTGGCAGAACAGCATTTGTCGTTTATCCATCACGTTTCAGATCGTTTTTTTCTGCTGCACCAGGGCCGTAACGTTGCGCAGGGACAAGTTAATCAGCTTGACCAGCAACTTTTCACGCAGTGGATGACGCCGGTACCAGCGCGCTAAGATCAAGATACTGCCCGAGATCGCATGCTTGCGGGGGAGCATCGAGAAAAGGGATCTCGCCCAACAATGGCGCAGGTAATACGCGCCTGAGGGTGGCGAGATACTCCTGATGGCGACGACCCGGCGGGATAATATCGTTGGCGATCCAGCCTGCGAACGTTAATCCTGCCTGCTGAATAGCCAGCGCGGTCAGCATGGCGTGGTTAATACACCCCAGTTTTATGCCGACCACCAGGATAACCGGCAATTTCTCCGTTTTTACCCAGTCGGCAAAGGTGAGTGTCGATGACAGCGGCGTAAACCAGCCCCCCGCCCCTTCGACCAGTACCCATTCAGCCAGCGTTTCAAGCTGCCGGAGTCCGGCAGAGAGGACTGCAGCTTCAACAGGGCGTCTCTCATCAGCGCTGACAATGTGCGGCGACGTCGGTTCGGCAAAGGTATAGGGATTCACCTGATGATAGCCCAGCGGCAGGCTGCTGTTGCGCTGAAGCGCCAGCGCATCACTGTTACGTAAACCTTCAGCAGTGGTGTCGCTGCCGGATGCAACAGGTTTATACCCGGCGACAATCGTGCCCTGCCGTCGCGCGGCCTGAAGCAGCGCACAACTGGCCACGGTTTTACCGACTTCAGTGTCGGTGCCGGTGACGAAAAATCGGTTAGTCACGTTGAATAATTCCTGCAAAAAGATGATAGGTCAGTGGACAATGCCCCTGGTGTTGCGGCCACGCCAGTTGAAGCTCGCGCAGCTGGCTGCGGGTCAGCGGCCGATGTGTCCGCCCGTCATGCAGATGGCTTGCACCAGTGCCTTTGAGCGAGCGCATGGCGCTAAGCGCATCCGGGAACGACAGGCTGATTGACGGCTCATGAGCACGATAGCGCCAGCCGGATAATGCCTCGTGAATAGCCTCGCGGGTCAGAAAGCGATTCACGTGCCTGCCGCCGTCAACCGCCTGCCAGGCCTGAGTCACTTCAGGCAGCGAGCCGCTCACCAGCGTGGTAAAAGCCACATAGCCGCCGGGACGCGTGACGCGATACAGCTCTGCAATAGCCGTCGGCAAGTGCTCACACCACTGTACGGCGAGATTACTCCACGTAAGATCAAATTGTGCCTGCGCCAGCGGGATCGCCTCAATATCGGCCAGCACATAGTGATGGGCAGTTTCCTGCTGCTGCGCTTCAGCCAGCATCTGCGCGGAGAGATCCAGCGCGGTAACCTGACTGCCGCGCCCGCGCCAGTAGCGGCTCATCGCGCCCGGTCCGCATCCGGCATCAAGCACGTGTGGAAACGGCTGTTCAGGCAAGGCAGATAACAGCGCGGCGGCGCTTTGTCGCTGGAGTTCATCATGCTGCTGGTAGACGGCAGCGGCACGGCCAAAGGTGGCGGCAACCGCCTGTTTATTCACCGATGGCATGCAACACCTCCAGTAATCGTGTGATGTCTTCCGCGCTGTGCGCCGCCGTCAGGGTTAAACGCAATCGGGCCGTACCTTCAGGCACCGTGGGGGGGCGGATCGCTGTTACCCAGCATCCCTGCTCGCGAAGTGCGCCAGCCATGTGTAATGCCCGCGCATTATCACCGACAATCAGCGGCTGGATGGCACTGGCAGAGTCAGTCATAACGACGCTTAGCGCATCCGCGCCACGGCGAAAAAGCGCGATATGCTGCTGAAGCTTTTCGCGCTGCTGCTGGCCTTCGTCGCTGCGGATAACCTCTAGCGCCGCCTGAAGCGCCATCGCCTGCGCGGGAGGCATCGAGGTGCTGTAAATCAGATGGCGGGCAAATTGCAGCAGATACCCGGCCACCATGTCGCTGCATAAGACCGCGGCACCACTAATGCCAACGCCTTTGCCGAAGGTCACAATCAGCAGATCCGGCTGCACCTGTTGCACATCGCAACTGCCGCGCCCCTCATGGCCGCTGACCGCGATACCGTGGGCATCATCCACCATCAGCCACGCCCCGGCCTCATGCGCGGCACGATGGATATCGGCAAGCGGAGCGCTGTCGCCATCCATGCTGAAAATACCTTCCGTCACCACCAGCTGTTGTCCGCGCAGGGGCTTCGCCAGTAGCGTGCGTACATGAAGCGGATCGTTATGATGGAAGCGGCGCAATTGTGCCGGGCTAAGGCTTGCCGCTTCCAGCAGTGAGGCATGACTCAGCCGATCGGCGATAATGCGATCGTCTTTACCGGCCAGCGCCGTAATGACCGCCTGATTCGCGGCAAAGCCGGAGATGAACAGCAGCGCGCGTGAATATCCCAGCCACCCGGCCAGCATCTCCTCAAGCTGCTGATGCGCACAGGTATAACCGCTGACGTGACCCGAGCCGCCGCTGCCAACGCCGAAACGGGCTGCGCCCTCCTGCCAGGCGGCAATAACCGCCGGATGCTGGCTTAGCCCAAGATAGTCATTGCTGGAAAAATTCAGGTAGCGCTTACCGTCAGCGCTCAGCCAGCGTCCGGCCCCCTGCCCGACAACCTGACGGCTGCGCAGGGCGCTGGCCGCCCGGCGGTCGTCCAGTTCGCGCGCGATCCGCTGCTCCCAGCTCATACTGTCGCCGCGTTGTAATACACGTCGGTGTCCGGGGTACGCAGCACCTGCTCCAGACGCTGCTGCTGTTCGTTATCCCCTTCCAGCACCTGAGTCTGCTGCGGGTTCAACCCCAGTTTGCGAAAGAGCTGGAGATCCTTATCTTCTTCCGGATTTGCGGTCGTCAGCAGTTTGCAGCCGTAGAAAATCGAGTTTGCCCCGGCCATAAAGCACATCGCCTGCGTCTGCTCATTCATCTGTTCGCGACCTGCGGAGAGGCGAACGTGCGAGGTCGGCATCATGATCCGCGCCACGGCGATGGTGCGGATAAAATCAAACGCATCGACATCGTCATTATCCGCCAGCGGCGTGCCTTTGACCTTCACCAGCATGTTGATAGGCACGCTTTCCGGCGGCGTCGGCAAATTCGCCAGTTGCAGCAGTAATCCGGCGCGGTCGTTGACCGTTTCACCCAGCCCGACAATCCCGCCAGAGCACACTTTGATCCCGGCATCGCGAACTTTTCCCAGCGTATCAAGACGCTCCTGATAGGTGCGCGTGGTGATGATGTTGCCGTAGAATTCCGGGGAGGTATCGAGGTTATGGTTATAGTAATCCAGCCCGGCCGAGGCCAGCCGCTGCGCCTGGGTTTCATCGAGCGTGCCGAGGGTCATGCAGGCTTCAAGCCCCATCTCTTTAACACCCTGCACCATCTGCTCCAGGTAAGGCATGTCACGTTCATGCGGATTTTTCCACGCCGCGCCCATACAAAAACGGGTAGAGCCTGCCCGTTTGGCCTTGCGCGCGGACTCCAGCACCTGCTCCACTTCCATGAGCCGTTCAGATTCAAGACCCGTTTTATAGCGCGAGCTCTGCGGACAATATTTACAGTCCTCCGGGCAGGCTCCCGTTTTGATCGACAGCAACGTACTGACCTGCACCTGCTGTGGGTCAAAATGCTGACGATGGATTTGTTGTGCCTCGAACAGCAGTTCAAGCAGCGGTTTATTAAATAGTTCAGTAACTTGCGACATTTTCCAGCGCGAATGGTGAGCCATCTGGCCTCTCCAAAAAGGTTTAGTTAATTATGACTTCGGTGTAGACTCGTAAACCTAAAACTTTTTCAAATGGTTTACAAGTCGATTATGACCCCGGACGATCTCGCCTTCGATAAACGCCATATCTGGCATCCCTACACCTCCATGACCGCGCCACTGCCGGTCTACCCAATTGTCAGCGCCGGGGGCTGTGAATTACAGCTTGCCAGCGGCGAGCGCCTGGTTGACGGGATGTCATCCTGGTGGGCTGCAATCCACGGCTATAACCATCCGCGCCTCAACGCGGCGCTGCATACCCAGATTGACCAGATGTCTCATGTGATGTTTGGCGGCATTACCCATCCTTCAGCAGTGGCGCTGTGCCGGAAGCTGGTGGCGATGACGCCCGAACCGCTGGAGTGCGTGTTCCTCGCAGATTCTGGCTCGGTCGCCGTCGAAGTGGCCATGAAAATGGCGCTACAGTACTGGCATGCCAAAGGCCAACCGCGTCAGCGCTTTCTGACCTTTCGTAACGGCTACCACGGCGATACCTTCGGGGCGATGTCAGTTTGCGATCCGCAGAATTCGATGCACAGCCTGTGGCAGGGCTATTTGCCGCAGCATCTGTTTGCCCCGGCGCCGCAAAGCCGCTTTGACGGTGACTGGGACGAGCGGGATATGGTGGCGTTTGCTCGTCTGATGGCCGCACACCGCGATGAAATCGCAGCGGTGATCCTCGAACCCGTGGTACAGGGCGCGGGCGGAATGCGGATGTATCATCCTGAATGGCTGCGCCGTATCCGCAAAATGTGTGACCGTGAAGGGATTTTGCTGATTGCAGATGAAATTGCCACCGGCTTCGGCCGGACCGGTAAACTGTTCGCCTGTGAACATGCGGGCATTACCGCTGACATTCTCTGCCTCGGGAAAGCACTTACCGGCGGCACGATGACCCTGTCGGCTACGCTGACGACTCGCCCGGTGGCGGAAACCATTAGCAACGGCGAGGCAGGCTGTTTTATGCATGGCCCGACGTTTATGGGCAATCCACTGGCCTGCGCGGTGGCAGCAGAAAGTCTTGCGCTGCTGGAGGAAAACGACTGGCAGGCGCAGGTGGCGCGCATTGAGGCCCAGTTGAAAGAGGAGCTGGCGCCCGCCCGCACGTCTGCACAAGTGGCCGATGTCCGGGTGCTCGGCGCAATCGGCGTCGTTGAGACCACGCGACCGGTGAATATGGCGGCGTTACAGCGCTTCTTCGTGGAACAGCAGGTGTGGATCCGTCCTTTCGGCAAGCTGATTTATCTGATGCCCCCTTATCCCATCAGCCGGGAACAGCTGACACGGTTAACCCGGGCGGTGAATCTGGCGGTGCAGGACGATAGTCTTTTCAACCACTGATAACCGATCGTCTGCGGGTAAACATGCCCGGCGGCAGAGTTTGCCCTATGAAACGGTTTTAGCGTTGACTGGCGCAGTGCTACACTTTCACACAGAATATCAGCGCAGGCCAGAAGGAGCCCCCATGAAATTACTGAGTAAAGATTTTCAGGATGGTGACAAATTACATAACCGCTATGTTTTTAACGGCATGGGTTATGAAGGCGATAATATCTCTCCTCATCTTGCCTGGGATGACGTCCCGGCGGGAACGAAAAGCTTTGTTGTCACCTGCTACGATCCCGATGCGCCGACCGGCTCCGGCTGGTGGCACTGGGTGGTGGCCAATCTGCCGGCAGACACCCGCGTGCTGCCGCAAGGCTCCGGCTCCGGCCTGGCCTCTCTGCCGGATGGCGCAATCCAGACCCGTACCGATTTCGGTAAAACCGGCTACAACGGCGCAGCGCCGCCAAAAGGTGAATCTCATCGCTATATTTTTACTGTCCACGCCTTAAATGTGGATCATATTGAGGTCGATGAAGGTGCCAGCGGCGCAATGGTCGGTTTCAACGTCCACTTTCATACGCTCGGTAGTGCATCGCTTACGACCTGGTATATCTGAGGCGATTAACGGGCAACGATGAGCGACATTAAAGGCCGCGACTGGATCGATTTTCGCCGTGAGAGTGAAAGCGGTATTGAAAGCGTTAGCGCCCATTTTAGTGGCCATGCTTATGACCCACACGATCATGATGAAGTTCTGGTGGGTTTTACCCATCAGGGCGTGCAGCGTTTTCGTTGTCATCGCGCGCTGCACACCAGCCATCCGGGAGGCGCTATCCTGATTGAGCCTGGCGCAGTTCACGACGGACACGCGCCGCAGGCGGAAGGGTTCACCTACTCCATGCTGTACCTGCCGCAGGCGTGGCTTTCCGCCAGGCTGGCGCTGCGCGGACTGGCGAATATTTCCCTGATTGAAACCGCATTTAGCACTACGCTAAGTAACGATGAAGCGCTGTTACAGGCTATCCAGCAGGAAGACGTTAATGCAATGAATCTGTTGGGTCTGGCGCTGCGCGGGCCGAAAAAAGCCGTCGATAAAGTGATAAAAGGGTTATCGTTACATCCTTGATGATTAACGCTTAGCTGGCGGGAGGACGCTCTCGATCTTCCCGCCTGTGTAAATCCCCGCTCGTCATTGTATTTTTTGCGTAATTTGGCTTCCCGTTTCGCTCAACTTAGTATAAAACAGCAGGCTTTGACGACCCTTAACCCTAAAAAGTCTGGAGCATCTTTTGAACACATTTTCGGTTTCCCGCCTGACTCTGGCACTGCTTATGGGCGCGACGCTGACCGCCTGTAGCTCTACCCCTGCCGATGAGCAGCCTTCCACTCAGGCCGCGCCCGGCACTGCCGCACGTCCAGTATTGACGGCGGGAGAAGCGAAGAACTTTGTTGCAGAAAGCTATTTTCTGTCTCTGGATCCAAAAGCGGCACCGTGGAAACCTTCAGCAATTCGCTTACCGGCCGAGCCTGATTTCGTCGTGGGACCAGCGGGTACAGCGGGCGTAACCCATACGACTATCCAGGCCGCCGTGGATGCCGCTATTGCACGTCACACCAGCAATCGTCAGTACATCGCGATCATGCCCGGTGAGTACGTGGGTACCGTATTTATTCCGATCTCTTCCAGCAGCTTTACCCTGTACGGCACCGGCGATAAAGCGATTGATGTAAAAATCAGCGCTGCAATTGACTCGGAAATCGATCCGGCCGCCTGGCGTCGTCTGGTCAATCCGTCGGGTAAATATATGCCGGGTAAACCTGCGTGGTACATGTTCGATAAATGCCAGAGCAAACGCGCGGCAACGGTTGGCGTGATGTGTTCCGCCGTCATGTGGTCACAGAATAATGGTCTGCAATTACAAAACCTGACCATTGAAAATAATCTGGGTGACAGCGTTGATGCCGGAACCCACCAGGCCGTGGCGCTGCGCAGCGACGGCGACCAGGTACAGATCAATAACGTCAACATCCTGGGCCGCCAGAATACGTTTTTCGTGACCAACAGCGGCATCCAGAATGCGCTGCAAAACGATCGTCAGACCCGTACGCTTGTCACCAACAGCTATGTTGAAGGTGATGTCGACCTGGTTTCCGGTCGTGGTGCAGTGGTGTTCGACAATACTGATTTCCGGATCGTGAATTCCCGCACTCAGCAGGAAGGCTACGTATTCGCACCGGCAACACTGTCTAACGTCTACTACGGATTCCTCGCTACCAACAGCCGTTTTAACGCCGCCGGTGACGGCGTCGCGCAGCTTGGACGCTCGCTGGATGCAGGCAGCAATGTGAATGGTCAGGTGGTGATCCGCGACAGCGTGATCAATCAGGGCTTTAATATGGCGCATCCGTGGGCCGATGCGGCCCTGTCTAAACGTCCATTTAGCGGAAATACCGGGACGCAAAATGAAAAAGGCGAGATCCAGCGCGATCTAAATGACAGCCAGTTCAACCGCATGTGGGAATTTAATAACCGCGGCGTGGGCAGTCAGATTGTAGTAGAGGCGAAGCAGTAATCGCTCAGCGGTGAAATAAAAAACCTCGCTACTGCGAGGTTTTTTTATTGCTGTCAACAGGCGTTAATCACTACCCACATCGGACCTTGTCCCACGGCATAGCGGCCTTTTTCTTCCAGCAGCCCTTGCTTACCCTGGATTTCATACAGCGCAATATGGTGGGATTTCTGCCCCGCCGCCACGAGATATTTCCCGCTGTGATCGAGGTTGAAACCACGCGGCTGCGCTTCGGTTGGCTGATGGCCTTCAACGGCCAGCACGCTACCATCTTCGGAAACGCTAAAAATAGTGATGGTACTTGAGGTGCGATCGCAGGTGTAAAGATGACGTCCATCCGGCGTAATATGGATATCCGCCGCCCAGCGCGTGTCGGCAAAGCCTTCAGGCATCATATCCAGCGTCTGAATGCATTCTACCTGCTGATGGGCGTTGCTTATCTGCCAGACATCGACCGAGCTGTTAAGCTCATTGACGCAATAAGCGTACTGTTGATTCGAATGGAATGCCATATGGCGGGGTCCGGCCCCTTCAACCGTTTTAACATCTTCCGGCGTTTGAGCGACCAGTTTACCGTCATCACTGAGCGTAAATAGGCAGATACGATCCTGCTTGAGGGCAGGCACCCACAGTGTGCGATTGTCCGGAGAAATGTTCGCTGAATGACAGCCTTCTAGTCCCTCAACCACGTCAACGGTCCCGACCGGCAGGCCATCTTCCACACGGACTACGCTCACACTTCCCGCATTATAAGATGCGCTAAAAATGAAACGGCCGCTGTGGTCGGTAGAGATATGCGTCGGGCTTCCCGGTAAGGCGGTCTGCGCCGCAAAGGTCAGCGCGCCGTTGTCCGCCGCAATGCGATAGGCCAGGACGCGAAACTCAGGACGTACGCCAACGTAAAGGTAACGTTTATCCGGGCTTACAACCATCGGCTGAACCTGGCCCGGTACGTCAACCACCTGAACCAGGGTTAATGTACCTTCAGGATTAAGATTCCAGACGTGGATCTGCTGGCTTTCCGGGCTGGCGGTATAAACGGTTTGTCTCATGAATACTCCTTTCTTTACAACAAAGTGGAAGTAAATAACCAGGATAGTCGTTTTTGACTGTAAATGCTTAACTTATTTATCCTGTCCGCGCTGCGGTGTACCATCACAACAGACGCTTATCTTAACTCTGCAACAGGAAAATCGAATGACCCTCCGTGTTATCGCCCTGGATTTAGACGGTACATTATTGACCCCGCAAAAAACCTTTCTACCCTCTTCTCTTGACGCGCTGATGCGCGCGAAAGAGGCAGGCTACCAGCTGATTATTGTCACCGGACGACATCACGTTGCCATACATCCTTTCTATCAGGCGCTGGCCCTCGATACACCTGCTATCTGTTGTAACGGCACCTATCTGTATGACTACCATGCTAAAAAAGTGATTGAGTCCGATCCTATGCCGGTATCGAAAGCACGGCAATTAATCGACATGCTTGATGACTACGACATTCATGGACTGATGTACGTTGATAACGCCATGCTGTATCAGCGCCCGACCGGGCATGTGATGCGCATGAGCAAATGGGCACAAACGCTGCCCGAAGCGCAGCGCCCGGTCTTTGCCCAGGTGGATTCGCTGCGTCAGGCGGCACAGGAGGTTGAGGCGGTATGGAAGTTTGCCCTCACCGATGAGAACACCCGCAAGCTTCAGGATTTTGCTCTCAACGTGAGCAACACACTGGCGCTGGAGTGCGAGTGGTCATGGCAGGATCAGGTCGACGTGGCCCGTCAGGGTAACAGCAAGGGCAAGCGCCTGACCCGGTGGGTAGAGGCCCAGGGCGGGTCAATGAAAGATGTGATTGCATTTGGCGACAATCAGAACGATATCAGCATGCTGGAAGCGGCAGGCACGGGCGTGGCAATGGGTAATGCCATTGATGAGGTGAAAGCGCGAGCCAACGTGGTGATCGGCGAAAACACCGAAGATAGCATCGCACAGTTTATTTATACTCACCTGCTGTGATCAGGCGGTTATCGACACGCTTTTGATTTGCGCATAAAGCCACAGGCCGGGTTTGATCCCCAGTTCATCTCTGGCCCACGGACTGATCCGTGCCCACAGCGTGCGGCTGCCAATCTCCAGTTTTACCTCGACCTGACCGTTGTCATCCAGACAGTGGGCCACTTTGGCGCGCAGAATATTACGGATGCTGGTGTGCTGCGGCGGTTGTAGCACCAGTGAGACGTCCGAAGCCTGAATACGAATGCGCAGCGCGGACTGTACCGGCCGGTCGATTTTATTGACCCACAGATGCTGATCGCCCAGCGCCAGCGCGGTCATTGCATAATGTGGATGGTGCTCCAGCACGCTGACTTTCAGGATGCTGCTCTGCTGCTCCTGCGGCAGCCACGGATGCATTACGCTACTGCCCCAGACGTCTTCCAGCGGACCAAACGCTTTTACCTGTCCGCTTTCCAGCACCAGCACGTTATCAGCAAGATGCAGGATCTCATCCAGCGAGTGGCTGACATAGAGCATCGGGATATGAATTTCCCGCGCCAGGCGTTGCAGATAAGGCAGCAGTTCACGCTTGCGGGGAATGTCGAGCGAGGCCAGCGGCTCATCCAGCAGCAGCAATTCCGGCGCGGTTAACAGCGCACGACCAATGGCCACCCGCTGCTTTTCACCGCCGGACAAGCTTCCCGGCAGACGCTCAAGCAGCGCCTCAATGCCCAACAGCGCGACCAGTTTGTCGAACTGACCGGACATGCTTTTCGCCATCCCGTAGCGCAAATTTCCGCGCACCTTATAGTGAGGAAACAGTCGCGCATCCTGAAAAACGTAGCCTACGCGGCGCTTGTTTGGTGCCAGACAAATGCCGTTTTGCGCATCATTAAGCACCCGATTATTGAGGACAATGCGCCCCTGCTGCGGGCGCGTCAGGCCGCTAATCGCATTGATCAGCGAGGTCTTACCGGCCCCCGACACGCCAAAAACAGCGGTGATCCCCTGCGCAGGCAGCGTTTCATCAATCGTCAGGCAATGATCGCCCAGCGTCTGGGTAAAATGAAGTTCCAGCATAATTATTTTCCCGTTCGCGCACGGCTGATCCGCGCCAGCCATTCTGCAATAAGCAGAGAAATCATTGCCAGGACAATGGAGATGATGCACAGGCGAGCGGCGGCGCTTTCGCCTCCGGGCATCTGGATCAGCGTGTACATGGCCGAGGGTAGCGTGCGCGTCTCTCCGGGGATGTTAGAAACAAAGGTGATAGTGGCGCCAAACTCACCCAGTGAACGGGCAAACGCCAGCACGGTACCGGCAATAATACCCGGCAGCATCAGCGGCAGGGTGATCGTAAAAAACACGCGCAAACGCCCTGCGCCGAGGGTACAGGCCGCCTGCTCCAGCTTGACGTCTACCCCTTCCAGCGCCAGGCGAATGGCGCGGACCATCAGCGGGAACGACATCACTGCCGCCGCCAGCACCGCGCCCCGCCAGCTAAACGCCAGGGTCAGACCAAACCAGTCATAAAGCCACGCGCCGATGACTCCGCGGCGTCCCATGGTTACCAGCAGCAGATATCCCACGACCACCGGCGGCAGCACCAGCGGCAGGTGAAGCAGGCTGTCCAGCAGCGCCTTGCCCGGAAAGTGGCGTCGTACCAGCAGCCAGGCGAAAAAAATCCCAAAGGGCAAACTGAATACTACCGCGAGAGTAGAAACTTTAAGGCTCAGCAGCACGGCCTGCCATTCAGGATCGGTCAGTATCATTGTTGCGTGGTAAATCCGTAACGTTTAAAAATCGCCGAGGCCTGCGGGCCTTGTAGATAAGTGTAAAACGCGCTGACGGTCGCATTATTGTGTCCGTCAATAATTGCCAGCGGATATTCCACTTTTTGATGGGAATCTTCCGGGAAAGTCCCGACCACTTTCACCCCTTTACTGGCCACTGCATCAGAGCCGTAGACAATACCCAGCGGCGCTTCATTGCGCTCCACCAGCGCCAGCGCGCCGCGCACATCTTCAGCCGGGGCCATTTTTGGCGAAAGCGTCGCCCACGCGCCCAGTTTTTGCAGCGCTTCTTTGGCATAAATGCCGGCCGGAACGTGGTCAGGATCGCCTACCGCCAGACGCCCACCGTCCAGCAAACGCGTCCAGTCTGTTTTGGCATCAATCGCCACGTTATCAAGCTTGCTGGTTTCAGGCGCAACTACAACCAGACTATTCCCCAGCAGCGTCTTGCGGCTGGCCGTATCGATGGCTTTTTTATCTGCGGCGTAATCCATCCATTTCTGATCGGCAGAAATAAACAGATCCGCAGGCGCGCCTGCTTCAATTTGCCGGGCCAGGGTGGAAGAAGAAGCAAAGGAAGAAACCACCTCAACATGTTTTTCTTTTTTATATTCCGCCGCGATGTCCTGCATCGCGTTAGTCAGAGACGCGGCAGCAAAAACGGTAACTTTACCGTCATCCGCCAGCGCGTGACCGGTGACTGTCAGTGTTAACGCTGCTGCAAAAGTATAATCCCATGAACGTGCCATCTTTAACTCCTGTGAGTATCGTTATATACATAATAATATAACGAAACCTCAGATTTTTCCCAGCGTTAATTGCTACCGCGCAATGGGTAGTCTATCGGCATTAATGAGGAAAACTTCAGAAAGAAACGCCCGTTGAAAAACGGGCGTTGGGGGAATTAGCGGCGCTGCGCAGAGCGATCTTTGTGACCGACTCCGGAGAAAATGTTAAACACTTCACCCAGGCCATAAATTAATCCCAGGATGACAGCCATCACCACTGGGACCATGACCACGGCAAAAACCAGACTTTTCAACAGCTCTAACATGGCAAACTCCAGACATTGTGAAGAGTCTTATTCTAACCTGATTTGGCAGAAAAGTACTGTCGATTTGTGCGATGTGGTTGGCGTCCTCTGCCGTTTGCGTCACAATGCCCTTTTTGCCAGGACACTGTTATGCAGGCTGAAATTCTTCTCACTTTGAAACTCCAGCAGCGCCTTTTTGCCGATCCGCGCCGTATTAGCCTGCTCAAACATATCGGGCAAACTGGCTCCATCAGCCAGGGCGCAAAAGAGGCCGGTATCAGCTATAAGAGCGCCTGGGATGCCATTAATGAAATGAATCAGTTAAGCGAGCAGCCGCTGGTCGATCGCGCTACCGGTGGTAAGGGCGGCGGCGGCGCGCAGCTGACCCGCTACGGTCAACGGTTGATTGAACTGTACGATTTACTGGCGCAAATTCAGCAAAAAGCGTTTGACGTATTAAGCCTGGACGACGGCCTGCCGTTGAATAGCCTGCTGGCGGCTATTTCGCGTTTCTCCCTGCAAACCAGCGCTCGTAATCAGTGGTTTGGCACGGTTACCGCACGCGACCGTGACAGCATTCAACAGCATGTTGACGTTTTACTGGCCGACGGTGAAACCCGCCTGAAAGTGGCGATTACCGCCCAGAGCGGCGAGCGCCTTGGTCTGGAAGAAGGGAAAGAGGTGCTGGTGCTGCTTAAAGCACCGTGGGTCAATATTACTCAGGATCGAAATGAAGCCGCCACGGCAGATAATCAGCTTGCAGGCGTTATCAGCCATATTGAACGCGGAAGTGAGCAGTGCGAAGTGCTGATGAAACTGCCTGACGGGCAGACCCTGTGCGCCACGCTTCCTGTCGGGCAGGCGGCTCATCTGGAAGAAGGCAGCCCGGTAATTGCCTGGTTTAATGCCGATCGGGTGATTGTCGCCACGCTGTGTTGAGTGATTGACAATCTGCACCGGAGATCGTATCCCTGTTTAAAACCTCGCAAAAAACGGGATAACCAATGTCATTATTGCATATTTCGCAAGGCACGTTTCATCTGAGCGCTACCCGCGTGCTGACAATCAACGAGTTGACGGTGCAGACGGGTGAAAGCTGGGCGTTTGTCGGCACTAACGGTAGCGGCAAATCAGCCCTCGCCAGAGCGCTGTCAGGCGAGTTATCACTGAGTAAAGGCGTGCAGCAAAACCGCTTTTCGCGTCCCGTCCGCCTCTCCTTTGAACAGTTACAAAAACTGGTGAGTGACGAATGGCAACGCAATAATACCGATTTACTGAGTCCGGACGAGGATGATACCGGGCGGACTACGGCGGAGATTATCCAGGCGAGCGTGCACGATCCGCAGCGCTGCGCGCAGCTGGCCGCTCGCTTTGGCATCTCTGCCCTGCTTCAACGCCGCTTTAAATATCTTTCCACCGGCGAAACGCGTAAAACGCTTCTCTGTCAGGCTCTGATGACCGAACCCGATCTGCTGATCCTCGATGAGCCATTTGATGGACTGGACGTTGACTCTCGCCAACAGCTGGCGATTTTACTCGAATCGCTCAACCGTAACGGCTTAACCGTAGTGCTGGTGCTTAACCGCTTTGATGAAATCCCGGCGTTCGTGCAGCAAGCCGGGGTGCTGGCTGACTGTACGCTTATCGAAACCGGACAAAAAGAGCAATTGTTGCAGCAGGCGCTAATAAGCCAACTGGCGCATAGCGAGCGCCTGCAAACTATCCGGCTGCCCGATGCTGATGAACCGCCGGTAAGCCTGACGCTTGACGCCGATGTGCCGCGTATTGTGCTTAAGGATGGCGTTGTCTCGTATAATGACCGCCCGATCCTCAATCACCTCAACTGGACGGTAAAACCGGGGGAACACTGGCAGATTATCGGTCCAAACGGTGCGGGAAAATCAACCCTGTTAAGTTTGATTACCGGCGATCATCCCCAGGGCTACAGCAACGATCTGACGCTTTTTGGCCGTCGTCGGGGAAGCGGAGAAACTATCTGGGACATTAAAAAGCATATTGGCTATGTCAGTAGCAGTTTGCATCTGGAGTATCGCGTCAGCACCACTATGCGCAACGTGATCCTGTCCGGCTATTTTGATTCTATCGGGATTTATCAGGCGGTATCCGATCGCCAGCAGCATCTTGTGCAGCAGTGGCTGGATCTTCTTGGTATCGATAATCGGCTTGCCAATGCGCCGTTCCACAGCCTGTCCTGGGGTCAGCAGCGGCTGGCGCTGATTGCTCGCGCGCTGGTGAAGCACCCTACATTACTGATCCTTGATGAGCCGTTACAGGGTCTGGACCCGCTTAACCGTCAGTTGGTTCGCCGGTTTATCGATATCCTGATGAAGCAAGGTACCACCCAGCTACTTTTCGTCTCTCATCACGCACAGGACGCACCAGACTGCATCACTCACCGGCTCACCTTTGTGCCTGAGGGTAGCACTTACCGCTACGCCCTGGACGCGTGCTGACGAGAAATGCGGCGATCGGGCGGACCTGCGCGTAACGCGGTTTTAGGATTTATCATACCCGTCCTGAAGCCGCTGATTTTCATCTCTTTTTACACGTGACATTAGGTTATCCGTTATGGTGTAAACGATTCCACAAACTTATTCCATGTCACACTTTTCGCAACTTTGTTATGCTATCTTTATGACATATCATAAGCATGATGGAGCGAAAAATGAGAGTTCTGGTTACAGGTGGTAGCGGTTACATTGGAAGTCATACCTGTGTGCAGCTGCTGCAAAACGGCCACGATGTCATCATTCTGGACAATTTGTGTAACAGCAAGCGCAGCGTGATGCCAGTTATCGAACGTCTCGGCGGCAAGCATCCGACGTTTGTCGAAGGCGATATTCGTAATGAAGCGCTGATGACGGAAATCCTCCACGATCACGCTATCGAAACGGTTATCCATTTTGCCGGTTTGAAAGCCGTGGGTGAGTCGGTCGCTAAACCGCTTGAGTACTACGATAACAACGTTAACGGTACGCTACGTCTGATCTCCGCGATGCGGGCAGCTAACGTCAAAAACTTTATTTTCAGCTCCTCTGCAACCGTTTATGGCGATCAGCCGAAAATCCCCTACGTTGAAAGCTTTCCAACCGGGACTCCACAAAGCCCCTACGGCAAAAGTAAGCTGATGGTCGAACAGATCCTTACCGACTTACAAAAAGCCCAGCCGGAATGGAGCATCGCTCTGCTGCGCTATTTCAATCCGGTCGGTGCCCACCCGTCGGGCGATATGGGTGAAGATCCGCAAGGTATCCCTAACAACCTGATGCCGTATATTGCTCAGGTTGCGGTAGGCCGTCGTGAATCACTGGCTATTTTTGGCAATGACTATCCGACCGAAGACGGCACCGGCGTGCGTGACTATATACACGTGATGGACCTGGCTGACGGTCATGTTGCAGCAATGCAAAAACTGGCTGATAAACCCGGCGTCCACGTTTATAACCTCGGCGCAGGCATCGGCAGCAGCGTGCTGGACGTGGTGAACGCGTTCAGTAAAGCCTGCGGTAAACCGGTCAATTACCACTTTGCCCCGCGGCGCGACGGCGATCTTCCCGCCTACTGGGCTGATGCCAGCAAAGCCGATAAAGAACTTAACTGGCGCGTCTCCCGTACGCTTGATCAAATGGCGCAGGATACCTGGCACTGGCAGTCCCGCCATCCGCAGGGTTATGCAGACTAAGGAACAGTGATGACACAATTTAACCCGGTCGATCATCCGCATCGCCGTTATAACCCGTTAACCGGACAGTGGATCCTGGTTTCCCCGCATCGCGCCAAACGTCCGTGGCAGGGCGCGCAGGAGACGCCGTCTCAGCAAACGCTGCCCGCGCACGATCCGGACTGCTTTTTGTGTCCGGGGAACACTCGCGTAACGGGTGACACTAATCCGAACTACACGGGTACTTACGTGTTTACCAATGACTTTGCCGCGCTGATGACCGATACGCCGGATGCGCCGGAAAGCGACGATCCCCTGATGCGCTGTCAGAGTGCTCGCGGTACCAGCCGGGTTATCTGCTTCTCGCCGGATCACAGTAAAACGCTGCCAGAACTGAGCGTGGCCGCGCTGGCGGAAATTGTCAGCACCTGGCAGCAGCAAACCGCAGATCTGGGGCAACATTATCCCTGGGTTCAGGTGTTTGAAAACAAAGGCGCGGCGATGGGCTGCTCCAATCCGCATCCACACGGCCAGGTATGGGCCAACAGCTTTCTGCCTAATGAGATAGAACGCGAAGATCGCCTGCAAAAAAGCTATTTTGACGAACAGCATTCTCCGATGCTGGTGGATTATGTACAGCGTGAGCTGGCAGACGGTAGCCGTACGGTCGTTGAAACCGATCACTGGCTGGCCGTGGTCCCCTACTGGGCTGCCTGGCCATTTGAAACGCTGTTGCTGCCTAAAACTCACGTATTGCGTATCACCGATCTTACTGACGAACAACGCCAGGATCTGGCGCTGGCGTTGAAAAAACTGACCAGCCGTTACGACAATCTTTTCCAGTGCTCCTTCCCGTATTCTATGGGCTGGCACGGTGCACCGTTTAACGGTGAAGATGGTCAGCACTGGCAGCTGCACGCCCATTTTTATCCGCCGCTGCTGCGCTCCGCGACGGTACGTAAGTTCATGGTCGGCTACGAAATGCTGGCAGAGACCCAGCGCGATCTTACCGCAGAGCAGGCCGCAGAGCGCCTGCGGGCCGTCAGCGACGTCCATTTTCGCGAATCCGGAGAATAATCATGAGTCTGAAAGAAAAAACCCAATCCCTGTTTGCTGAAAAATTCGGCTATCCTGCCACGCATGCGATTCAGGCACCCGGCCGCGTCAATCTGATTGGTGAACATACCGACTACAACGATGGCTTCGTACTGCCCTGCGCGATCGATTATCAAACCGTCATTAGCTGTGCGCCGCGAAGCGATCGTACCGTACGCGTCATTGCCGCCGACTATGACAATCAAATTGACGAATTCTCACTGGATGCGCCCATCGTGGCTCATGACACCCAGCAGTGGTCTAACTATGTACGCGGGGTGGTTAAACATCTTCAGCAGCGCAACGCCGGTTTTGACGGTGCGGATTTAGTGATTAGCGGCAACGTTCCGCAGGGTGCGGGTCTTAGCTCTTCAGCGTCTCTGGAAGTCGCGGTCGGGACCGTATTTCAGCAGCTGTATCATTTGCCGCTGGACGGGGCGCAAATCGCGCTTAACGGTCAGGAAGCCGAGAACCAGTTTGTCGGCTGTAACTGCGGCATTATGGATCAGCTGATCTCTGCGCTCGGTAAGAAAGACCATGCCCTTCTGCTTGACTGCCGCACGCTGGGCACCAAAGCAGTGTCGATGCCCGAGGGCGTGGCGGTTGTTATTATTAACAGCAATTTCAAACGCACTTTGGTGGGCAGTGAATACAACACGCGCCGTGAACAGTGTGAAACCGGCGCGCGTTTCTTCCAGCAGCCTGCCCTGCGCGATGTGAAGCTGGACGAGTTTAATAAAGTGGCCAACAATCTGGACCCGACAGTGGCGAAACGCGTACGCCACGTGCTGACAGAAAATATTCGCACGGTTGAAGCGGCTGAGGCGCTGGAGCGCGGCGACCTGCAACGTATGGGTACCCTGATGGCTGAATCTCACGCTTCAATGCGCGATGACTTTGAAATCACCGTCCCGCAAATCGATACCCTGGTTGAAATTGTTAAAGCCACCATTGGTGACCAGGGGGGCGTGCGTATGACCGGCGGTGGCTTTGGCGGCTGCATTGTTGCGCTCATTCCACAAGCGCTGGTTGAACGCGTTGAAAAAGCCGTTGCAGAACAATACGAAGCAAAAACCGGTATCAAAGAGACGTTCTACGTTTGTAAACCATCACAAGGAGCAGGTCAGTGCTAAAAAATACGCCCGCTAGCGCCCCTGATGGGCTGCCGTTTCGGTTAATTACCCTGCGCAATGGTGCAGGGTTGGTTGTCACGCTAATGGACTGGGGCGCGACGCTACTTTCCGCCCGCGTCACGCTTTCGGACAGCACGGTGCGCGAAGCGATCCTCGGCTGCGCCGGTCCCGAGCAGTATCCGCAGCATGAAGCCTTTTTTGGCGCATCGATTGGTCGCTATGCTAACCGTATCGCCGATAGCCGTTTTGAACTGGATGGCAACGTCTTTAATGTGGTGCCAAGTCAGGGCGTGAATCAGCTGCATGGCGGGCCGGAAGGTTTTGATAAGCGACGCTGGACCTATCAGCATCAAAGCGAGCATGAAGTGATTTTCTCGCTGGAATCTGCCGATGGCGACCAGGGCTTTCCTGGCGATCTGAGTGCTACCGTGCGCTACACGCTGACTGACGACAATCGCATCGTGATTGAATACCGCGCCACGGTAACTAAACCGTGTCCGGTGAATCTGACTAATCATGTCTATTTCAACCTTAACGGTGAACGCTCAGACGTGCGTAATCATACGCTGCAAATTCTGGCCGATGCTTACTTACCGGTCGATGAAGGTGGCATACCGCGCAGCGGATTAAAAAACGTAGACAGTACCAGCTTTGACTTTCGTCAGCCGAAACCGATTGCCGCTGATTTCCTGAGTGACGACGATCAGCGCAAGGTCAACGGCTATGATCATGCGTTTCTGCTACAGGCGAAAGGCGATGCGACCGTTCCTGCGGCGTACCTGTGGTCTGATGACAAGAAATTGCAGATGGCGGTCTATACCTCGGCCCCTGCCCTGCAATTTTATTCGGGCAATTTTCTGGAGGGCACCTCCTCCCGGGAGCCGGGCACTTATCAGGCCTGGCAGGGGCTGGCACTGGAAAGCGAATTTTTACCTGATTCCCCTAACCATCCGGAATGGCCGCAGCCGAGCTGCATCCTGCGCCCGGGCGACGAATACGTCAGCCTGACGGAATATCATTTCATACCTGCCTGAAACCATGCCCTCTGCCAGGAGGGCTTTTTTTATCCAGTTTGCTGAAATTAACGCCACTCAGAGACAAAATAATAACTGCAAATTCACAAGCACCTTACACTTACCGCCTATTTTCGCTATGGTTAGGGGTAAACGTTGCCGCTGACCGGGTCATGGCAATATAATGAGAATTATTATCATTCAATGAAGCTTGAGGAGTACGCGTATGGCTGTAACTAAGCTGGTTCTGGTTCGTCACGGTGAAAGTCAGTGGAACAACGAAAACCGTTTTACCGGTTGGTACGATGTTGATCTTTCTGAAAAAGGCGTTTCTGAAGCTAAAGCGGCAGGCAAACTGCTGAAGGACGAAGGCTATAGCTTCGACTTCGCCTATACCTCGGTGCTAAAACGTGCGATCCATACCCTGTGGAATATCCTGGACGGTGTTGATCAGGCATGGTTACCGGTTGAAAAATCGTGGAAGCTGAATGAACGTCACTACGGTGCGTTGCAGGGTCTAAACAAAGCGGAAACCGCTGAGAAATATGGCGACGAGCAGGTTAAACAGTGGCGTCGTGGTTTTGCAGTAACGCCGCCAGCATTGACCAAAGAAGATGAGCGTTTTCCGGGCCACGATCCGCGTTATGCATCGCTGACCGCAGAGGAACTGCCGCTGACCGAAAGTCTGGCGCTGACCATTGACCGCGTGATCCCTTACTGGAATGAAAGCATTTTACCGCGCCTGAAAAGCGGCGAGCGCGTGATCATCGCCGCTCACGGTAACTCCCTGCGTGCGCTGGTAAAATACCTCGACGATATGGGCGAAGATGAGATCCTCGAACTGAACATCCCGACCGGCGTACCGCTGGTATATGAGTTCGACGAGAACTTCAAACCGATCAAACATTACTACCTGGGTAACGCCGACGAAATCGCTGCGAAAGCCGCGGCCGTGGCTAATCAGGGTAAAGCGAAATAACCAATATGCCTGCCCGGCAGGCATAAACGCGAAATATAACAGGCCGAATAGCGATATTCGGCCTTTTTCATCAGCCGCGGCGAGCTTTTACCGCGTCTGCCAGCTGGCGCAATAGTGCGTCAGTGTCTTCCCAGCCAATACAGGCGTCAGTGATGCTTTTACCGTAAGTCAGCGGCTCGCCGCCTTCAAGATTCTGATTACCTTCAACCAGATGACTTTCGATCATCACGCCAATAATCGCTTTTTCGCCGTTCGCCATCTGCTGGCAAACATCTGCGCCCACTTCCATCTGCTTTTTAAACTGCTTGCTGGAGTTTGCGTGGCTGAAATCGATCATGACCTGCGGCGCAAGATTGGCGTTGGCCAGCCCTTCTTTAACGTCCGCCACATGCTGCGCGCTGTAGTTCGGCATTTTGCCGCCGCGCAGAATGATATGGCAGTCGCCGTTACCGCTGGTGTTAACAATGGCTGAATGCCCCCACTTGGTGACGGACAGAAAACAGTGCGGGGCACCGGCAGCATTGATCGCATCGATAGCCACTTTGATGGTGCCATCGGTACCATTTTTAAAGCCTACCGGGCAGGAAAGGCCGGAGGCCAGCTCGCGGTGAACCTGAGATTCGGTAGTACGCGCGCCGATTGCGCCCCAGCTCATGAGATCGGCCAGATACTGCGGCGTGATCATATCGAGAAACTCACCGGCGGCGGGTAAACCGCTGTCGTTGATATCAAGCAACAGTTTACGGGCAATACGCAGACCATCGTTAATCTGGTAGCTGCTGTCCATGTGCGGATCGTTAATCAGCCCTTTCCAGCCCACAGTAGTACGCGGTTTTTCAAAATAGACACGCATCACGATTTCCAGCTCATTGCTCAATTCCTGACGCAACGTCAGCAGCCGTGCGGCATATTCTTTCGCGGCCGCAGGATCGTGAATAGAACAAGGTCCGATAACCACCAGCAGACGATCATCATTACCATTAAGAATTTTATGGATCGCTTTACGAGCGTGCGCAACGGTGTTCGCTGCGTTCTCAGTGGCGGGAAATTTTTCCAGCAGTGCTACAGGAGGCAGTAATTCGTTAATCTCTTTAATACGCAAATCGTCATTCTGATAATTCATCTTTGTTCCAGCCGTGCCATACTTATGAGTGTGAATGCAATGCTTCCAATTTATCTCTTCAGCTTATTACTGTAAACGCGCTTTTACACTTCAGGCAGAATATTCCTGGAATGCGTTAAAAAAACATCAAAAAGTAGCGCTGAACGAGATCTAATCTACACTTTTTAAATGTAACTACTGTATTTATTTTTAATTACCAGATTCTCTGCTGGCATATTTATTTGTCACAGAATCTTTCACTACTGAGCAGACGATTTTTACTATTGTATTGTTGGATGACATTGTCCGACATCACGAGCAGAACAGGAGCAGCATGATGAAAATGACTAAACTGGCTACACTTTTTCTGGCAGCAACCCTCTCTATGACCAGCGGTGCGGTACTGGCTGCTAACTCGTCAAATAACGGTACATCGAATGCAGCGGCTGACGCAGGTCAGGTTGCCCCGGGCGCTAAACAAAACGTAGCGCCAAACAATGTTGGTAACGATGACATCAACACGGGTCACACCAATACCAACGGCGCGGCAACCGGTACGACGCATTCTGATAAGTCCTCTACCGATGCGAATGGTATGACCAAAGAAGACATTCACAAAAATACCATGTGTAAAGACGGTCGCTGCCCGGACATCAATAAAAAAGTTGAAACTGGCGACGGCGTAAATAACGACGTTGATACCAAAACCGATGGCACTACCCACTAATCTGGGGCAAGAACATCCTTAAAAAAGAGAGCTTCGGCTCTCTTTTTTTATGCGCACGCTGCCCCTGTCCCGATATGATGTAGTGACTTAATTATGTGAAGGTGTATGACGATATTATGACGCGTTCCTCTTCCCTGCTGCCGCAAGACAGCAACGCCCGCCGCCTGCTTTTGGCCTTTAGCGTTACGGCCGGATTTATGCTTGTCGAAGTCGTGGGCGGCCTGATGGCAAACTCCCTTGCGCTGCTGGCTGATGCCGGTCACATGCTGACGGATGCGGCGGCCCTGCTGTTTGCATTTCTGGCGGTGCAATTCTCAAGGCGCCCGGCCAATGCTCGCCATACTTTTGGCTGGCTCCGCCTGACTACCCTCGCCGCGTTTGTGAATGCGATTGCGCTGGTGGCAATTACCTTTTTAATTGTCTGGGAAGCGGTTCAGCGTCTTTATCAACCCCGCCCGGTTGCGGGAAATACGATGCTGATTATTGCCATCGCGGGGCTGCTGGCCAATATAGCCGCCTTCTGGATACTGCATCGCGGCGGCGAAGAAAAAAATCTTAACGTGCGTGCTGCCATGCTGCATGTTATGGGCGATTTACTGGGCTCTGTTGGCGCAATTGCTGCCGCAGTGATCATTATGACTACGGGCTGGATGCCCATCGATCCTATACTCTCCGTGCTGGTCTCCTGTCTCATCTTACGCAGCGCCTGGCGGCTGCTTAAAGAAAGTGTCAATGAGCTGCTGGAAGGTGCGCCAGTGGCGCTGGACATCGCAGCGTTAAAGCGAAAACTGCGTCGTGAAATTCCGGAAGTGCGCGATGCCCACCATATCCATGTCTGGCTGGTGGGCGAAAAGCCGGTAATGACCCTGCATGTGCAGGTGATTCCCCCGCACGACCATGACGCGCTGCTGGATCGAATTCATCACTTCCTTGAGCATCATTATCAGGTGGCGCATGCAACCATTCAGATGGAGTATCGTCCCTGTAGCGGACCGGAATGCCACCTTAACGAGGCGCAAACCGGTCACGCTCATCATCATCACCATTAATGCGCCAGCGCGCGTGAGCCTCTTTCACGTGCGCTGTTAATCCACATCCGCGTACCGTTTAGCGCGATAAAGGTCAGGATTAAATATTCCAGCGACATTGCATACACCCCTTGCAGGGCAAAGATAACCACGCTTATTACATTAATGATGACCCACAGTATCCAGTTTTCAACATACTTGCGGGTCATTAAAATCATCGCCACGATCGACAGAACCATCATGCAGGAATCCCAGAACGGGAATGCATCCGGCTGCAATACTGGCATGGTGACGTTAAGGCCCAGCGCTGACATGACATTCACCGCCACGCGGGTCAGGAACGCAAATACCGGATTAATAAATACCGTCATCAGGCCAATGGCGACCACGCTGATGGCCAGCCACAACAGCGCTTTGGGCAGCGGCAACCAGCGGATTTGCAGCGCAGCTTCGTTATGCGTATTTTGCCGCGACCAGGCGTACCAGCCGTAAATATTGGCGGCAAAGAAAAACAGTTGTAGTAATAGACTGGCGTAAAGCTGGATCTGGAAAAAGATAATCGCAAATAGCGTGACGTTAATCAGGCCAAAAAAGTAATTGATGATTTTCTCAAGGCTGGCGAGCCAGATACAGAGCAGGCCGGCCAGAGTTCCTATTGCTTCTATCCACGAGAGATCGTAGCCTCCGGTGCCAAACGGAATATGAACCAGAATATTTTGTGTACTTAAAAAATCCATCTTTTCCCCAAAGCGTATTAACGCGGTAATCGTGTTATGAACGTAGTGTAGCCGCAAAATCAAGCATACGGTTAAGCGGAACTAACGCGCGCTGGCGCAGCGCGGTTTCAACGTAAATTTCATGGCGCGGCCCACCGGTTTCCAGACCTTCAGCGATAGCGTTAAGGCCGTTCATCGCCATCCATGGACAATGCGCACAGCTGCGACAGGTTGCGCCCTCCCCGGCGGTTGGCGCTTCCAGCAGCGTTTTATCCGGTACGGCCTGCTGCATTTTCCAGAAGATACCGCGGTCGGTGGCCACAATAAGCTGCGAATGCGGCAGCGCTTTAGCCGCAGCGATTAACTGACTGGTCGAGCCCACGGCATCGGCAAGATCGACGATAGCCTGCGGTGATTCAGGATGAACCAGTATGGCAGCATCAGGATAAAGCCCTTTCATACGGTTCAATGATTGCGTTTTAAATTCATCATGGACGATGCAGGCCCCCTGCCAGCACAGCATGTCTGCCCCGGTCTGCTTTTGGACATACTGCCCCAGATGACGATCCGGTGCCCAGATGATTTTTTCACCCAGGCTATCAAGATGCTCAATCAATTCAACGGCAATACTGGATGTGACAACCCAGTCGGCCCGCGCTTTTACGGCGGCGGAGGTGTTGGCATAGACCACAACTGTGCGATCCGGATGTGCATCGCAGAAGGCACTGAACGCATCAACAGGGCAACCTAAATCCAGTGAACATTCGGCTTCAAGAGCAGGCATCAGGATGGTTTTTTCAGGGCTGAGAATTTTCGCTGTCTCCCCCATAAACCGGACGCCGGCGACCAGCAGCGTGGTAGCCGGATGGTTGGCACCAAAACGCGCCATCTCCAGAGAGTCAGAAATACATCCGCCGGTTTCTTCTGCCAGTTGCTGTATTTCCGGATCGGTATAATAGTGCGCAACCATAACTGCATTACGTTCTTTAAGCAGATACTTAATTTTTTGCCGATATAAATGGCTCTGCTCTTCACTCAGCGGAGCTGGCCTGCGCGGAAAAGGATAATGGGTGTTCAGCAATTCAGACTGGATGCTCATACGCCTCTCGTTTTACTGACTTAACATAGCAGCGCTATTTCTGTTATTTTACAGTGGTAACAGATGATGGCGTTTTTTATACTAAACAAGATAGCCATTATCGCAGCACTTGTCATCGAATAATGCAGGTGTGGCTGAGAATATTTTTGCTTGGCAGGGAGAGAGGGATGTTTGATGCCGTAGAAAGCAATATCGTTCTACAGAATAAGATCCCTGGGCGACCAATGAAACAGCGTCTCCAGAGCCGGGATCTGTTTCGATAAACATGCCCTCATTATACAGGCAGTCTTTCAGATGTTAATCATCTGGATCAACCCGCTGGCGGGATCGTTTTGTTAAACTGAGTCATTTTCCGGGACTACGATTTGCCTACACGAAGCATTATGATGTAGTTCATTCTGTTTTGCCTTGCAGTCGTATGATTTTGCCGAATGAGGGATGCGTCAGGCCGGACTCAAGTGCATCGTTTTTGATAATCCAATATTGACAGGACCTTAATTTAATATGATGGAACTCTTTAAAGCGATAGGCCTGGGGTTGATTGTAATTTTACCGCTGGCAAACCCGCTGACCACCGTGGCGCTATTCCTTGGACTGGCCGGCAACATGAACAGTGCCGAGCGAAACCGCCAGTCGCTGATGGCCTCAATTTATGTGTTCGCCATCCTGATCGTCGCCTGGTATGCCGGGCAAGTGGTGATGAACACCTTCGGGATATCGATTCCCGGGCTGCGCATTGCCGGGGGATTAATTGTTGCCTTTATTGGGTTTCGCATGTTATTCCCACAGCAGAAGGCGCATCATTCGATGGAAGCAAAGCTCAAATCAGAAGAGCTGGAAGGGGAACCGACTGCCAATATTGCTTTTGTTCCGCTGGCGATGCCGAGTACCGCAGGGCCAGGAACCATCGCGATGATTATCAGCTCCGCATCAACGGTAAAACATGGCGCAGACTTTCCTGACTGGGTAATAATGGTCGCCCCTCCGGTTACGTTCGCCCTGATCGGACTTATCCTGTGGGGAAGCCTGCGCAGCTCAGGCGCAATCATGCGTCTGGTCGGTAAGGGTGGTATTGAGGCGATCTCGCGTCTGATGGGTTTCCTGCTGGTGTGCATGGGCGTGCAGTTTATTATAAACGGTGTGCTGGAGATTATTTCGACTTACCATCCCGGGATTTAGCGTTGAAAGCTCATGATGCGAATTACAGATACCGCAGATAGCAAAAAAGCGCCTTTAGGGCGCTTTTTTACATTGGTGGGTTGTGCAGGATGACTTGGCTTCGCCCTTCGGGCCGTCGCCGCAAGCGGCTCCGTTGTCTCGCTGCGCTCGGCCCGAACCTGCGGCAGGTTCGAATTTTGATATCGCAGATAGCAAAAAAGCGCCTTTAGGGCGCTTTTTTACACTGGTGGGTCGTGCAGGATGACTCGGCTTCGCCTCGCCCTTCGGGCCGTCGCCGCAAGCGGCTCCGTTGTCTCGCTGCGCTCGGCCCGAACCTGCGGCAGGTTCGAATTTTGATATCGCAGATAGCAAAAAAGCGCCTTTAGGGCGCTTTTTTACACTGGTGGGTCGTGCAGGATTCGAACCTGCGACCAATTGATTAAAAGTCAACTGCTCTACCAACTGAGCTAACGACCCCTTGCGGGAGTTACTGCTGTAATCATTCAGGATGGTGGGTCGTGCAGGATGACTCGGCTTTGCCTCGCCCTTCGGGCCGTTGCTGATGCAACGTTATCCTTCACGTTCTCTACCGGTGCCACCTTTAATAATGGTGGGTCGTGCAGGATTCGAACCTGCGACCAATTGATTAAAAGTCAACTGCTCTACCAACTGAGCTAACGACCCATCTGGGTGTCGCCTGAACAATCTACCCGGTCCGACTTACATCAGTACCTGGCATTAAACTGGTGGGTCGTGCAGGATGACTCGGCTTTGCCTCGCCCTTCGGGCCGTTGCTAATGCAACGTTATCCTTCACGTTCTCTACCAGAACCACCTTTGATAGTGGTGGGTCGTGCAGGATTCGAACCTGCGACCAATTGATTAAAAGTCAACTGCTCTACCAACTGAGCTAACGACCCGAGTGGTGGGTGATGACGGGATCGAACCGCCGACCCCCTCCTTGTAAGGGAGGTGCTCTCCCAGCTGAGCTAATCACCCGATACTGCGCTGGATACTACAAAGCAGACGTGGTTGCAAATGGTGGGTCGTGCAGGATGACTCGGCTTTGCCTCGCCCTACGGGCCGTTGCTGAAGCAACGTTATCCTTCACGTTTATTACTGCATTCCACCAGAACAATGGTGGGTCGTGCAGGATTCGAACCTGCGACCAATTGATTAAAAGTCAACTGCTCTACCAACTGAGCTAACGACCCACTTCGTACTGCTTTTTTGTTGCTTCAGGCTTGTTTAATATCCTGTGGCAACGGCGGCATATATTACTGATTTAAGAATTGAGCGCAACAAAAATTTTGAGGAAGATCACTTAACTGCTTACGATTCATGCGGCAAGACCAGAAAAGAAGCACTTTCTGGTCATGCACTCATCATCATAAACCGGCGAGACGTTTTTGCGCCTGTTTAGCGCCGTCAGTACCTGGATACTTACTGATGACCTGCTGATAAACCGCTTTCGCTTTTGCCGTATCACCTTTGTCTTGCATGATGATCCCAACCTTCAGCATGGCGTCGGACGCCTTCGGCGATTTCGGGTAATTCTTCACCACATTGGCGAAATAGTACGCCGCATCGTCTTTTTTACCCTTATTGTAATTTAACTGCCCCAGCCAGTAGTTAGCGTTAGGCAGATAAGTTGAATCCGGGTACTTTTTGACGAAGTTCTGAAAAGCGGTAAGCGCATCGTCCTGGCGGGACTGATCCTGCACCAGCGCGATAGCCGCGTTGTAATCGGTATTTGCATCGCCGCTCTGAACCGGCGCGCCGGTCGATGCTGCACCAGCCGCAGATGCCGGAGCGGCTCCCCCCTGCTCACCTGTTGCCGGTTGCGCTGCTGCGCCACTGCTAAGGCTATCCATCTGCAACAGCAGCTGTTTCTGCCGCTCAACGACCTGATTGAGCTGATACTGACTTTCCTGAATCTGACCGCGTAAGGTATCGATGTCAGCCTGATTGTCAGTCATCTGCTGCTGGAGCTGAGTTAAAAGCTGACTGTGCGCATTGGAAATACGCTCCAGTTGGGTGACGCGGTCTTCGACCGAGCCTGAGCCGACACTACTGATTGGAGCCTGAGCAAAAGCGGCCCAAGGGGCCGCTATTCCAACCAGTAACGACAGACTCATCAGATGATGTCTGAAGTTACTGCTCATGCCATTCTCTTAGTAAACCAGTACGGCACGACGGTTTTTGGCATATGCCGCTTCGTCATGACCCAGTACTGCAGGTTTTTCTTTACCGTAAGAAACGATGGAGATCTGATCGGCAGAAACACCTTTACCCTGCAGGTACATTTTAACGGCGTTTGCACGACGTTCACCCAGGGAGATGTTGTACTCAGGAGTACCACGTTCGTCCGCGTGACCTTCTACGGTGACTTTGTAAGACGGGTTGCTACGCAGGAAGTTCGCGTGAGCATCCAGCATTGCAGCAAATTCAGAGCTAACATCGTACTTATCCAGACCAAAGTAAACGATGTTGTTCTGCTGCAGCTGCTGCATCTGCAGACGAGCCTGCTCTTCAGAAGAGGAGTTGCCGCTGCCGTTAGCATCCATACCAGTGCCAGCGCCGTTCAGCATCCCGCCTTCGCTACCATCATTGCTGGCGTTCTTGTTGGAAGAACACGCTGCGATTGCCATAACAGGCAGGGCAATCATCAGCCCTTTCAGCACTTTGTTCAGTTGCATTTATTTGATTCCTTTAGTAATCATTAATTATTATCACAGATACGGCGACCAGGCAGGGAATTTGACCTGACCATCAGTTGCCGGAAGACGCGCTTTGAAACGCCCATCTGTTGAAACCAGATTCAGCACAGATCCCATCCCCTGAGAAGAGCTGTAGATTACCATCGTGCCGTTAGGTGCCAGACTTGGCGTTTCGTCCAGGAACGTTGACGACAGAACCTGTACGCCACCCGCTCCGAGATCTTGTTTAGCAATGTGCTGCTGACCACCGTCAGTGCTAACCATTACCATAAATTTACCGTCGCTGCTGACATCAGCATCCTGGTTTTGTGAACCCTGCCAGCTAATACGCTGCGCAGCGCCGCCGTTAACACTGACTTTATAAACCTGCGGACGCCCTGCCTGATCAGAGGTGAAAGCCAGACTCTGGCTGTCCGGGAACCAGCTCGGTTCAGTGTTGTTACTGCGACCGCTGGTAACGGCACGAATCTGACCTGAGCCGAGATCCATGACATACAGGTTCAGGCTGCCTGTTTTAGACAGAGCAAACGCCAGCTTGGTACCGTCCGGCGAAAATGCCGGTGCGCCGTTATGCTGCGGGAATGAGGCGATCTGACGCACGGCGCCGTTAGCCAGTGTCTGAACAACCAGCGCCGAACGGCCGCTTTCAAACGTTACGTAAGCCAGCTTGTCGCCTTTCGGGGACCATGCCGGAGACATCAACGGCTGCGGAGAACGATGCACCACGAACTGGTTGTAGCCATCGTAGTCAGAAACGCGCAGTTCATACGGGAACTGACCGCCATTGGTATGTACTACATAAGCAATACGGGTACGGAACGCGCCTTTAATGCCGGTGATTTTTTCAAACACTTCGTCACTGGCGGTATGGCCGGCATAGCGTAACCACTGTTTATTCACTTTGAACGTATTTTGCGCCAGCACGTTTGGTGCACCGCCGCTAACGTCAACCAGCTGATAGGCAACGCTATAGCTGCCGTCAGGATTAGGCGTGACTTTACCGACGACCACTTCGTTAATACCTAACGCAGTCCACGCCGCAGCCTGGATATCCTGCGCTGTTGCCGGTTGTTGAGGTAACTTAGCGCGATCCAGCGGATTAAATTTACCGCTGTTGCGCAGGTCCGCCCCCACAATTCCACCAATATCTTCAGGCGCGGCACCTGGCCCCGCCCACTGAAAAGGCACCACGCCGATTGGACGGCCCGCTTCCACACCGCTGTCGATAACGATGCGAACTTCTGCGTGCAGCACCGCTGCCCACATGATTAGAAAACCAAATGCTACTCGTAATGCCTGCTTCATCATATCTCCCTTATCCAGGCGAAAAGCCCACGATAATTTAGCAGAATATTAACAAACTAAAATGGACAAAACTACTTTCACCCTGTTACTACCTCAGGCTGCTCTCATCATTGCCACGATGAAAGTTTAACCTAAGGTTTAAAGTCCAGCGGTGCATTTTTAAAGACTTCATAAACCGCCTGGCTGGGTGGTTTTGGGATCTTAGCCTGTTTGGCTGCAGCAAGCGCAGCCTGGCAAAGCGCGGGATCGCCACCTTCAGATTGAATATCAAGCAGTAAGCCGTCCGGAGCCAGTTTTAAACGCAGCGTACAGGTTTTACCTGCATAAGATGATGCGTCGTAAAATCGGCTTTCGATGGCAGATTTGATCTGCCCGGCATAGTTGCTGATGTCCGCACCCGATGCGCCATTGTTTTTAGTATTACCACTCCCTGCCGGAGACGCATTACTCCCTTTCGCTCCACCGCCGGTTTTCGGTGCATTCTTACCGGAACTGAGATCGCCAAAGAGATCGTCCGCTGCAGCATCAGCCGCTGCTTTATCTGCGGCGGCCTTTTTCGCTGCTGCAGCTTTAGCAGCAGCTTTTTTATCGGCAGCTGCTTTGTCTGCTGCAGCCTTGTCCGCTGCTTTCTTATCGGCAGCCGCTTTGTCTGCTGCAGCCTTGTCCGCTGCTTTTTTATCGGCAGCCGCTTTGTCTGCGGCAGCCTTGTCCGCTGCTTTCTTATCGGCAGCCGCTTTGTCTGCTGCTGCCTTGTCCGCTGCTTTCTTATCGGCAGCCGCCTTGTCTGCTGCAGCCTTGTCCGCTGCTTTTTTATCGGCAGCCGCTTTATCTGCTGCCGCTTTCTCTGTGGCTTTTTTTACAGCATCAGCTTCAGCTTTCTTTTGTGCATCAGCCGCCGCCTTAGCGGCATCAGCCTGCTTTTTCGCGTCGGCAGCCGCTTTGGCCGCATCTGCCTCAGCCTGCTTCTTCGCGTCTGCTGCGGCTTTTTTCGCCTGAGCATCAGCAGCAACTTTAGCCGCCGCTTCAGCTTTTGCGGCCGCCGCTTCCGCCTGCTTACGCTGTTCTTCCGCCTTTTGCGCGGCCGCTTCAGCTTGTTTCTGCTGTTCTGCCTGCTCCTGGGCTTTCTCCTGAGCCGCCAGACGTTCTTGCTCCAGCTTTTTCAGTTCTTCCTGTTTAGCGGCCTGCTGCTCAAGCAGTTCTTTTTCCTGCTGCTGCTGCTGCTTTTTGCGCTGCTCTTGCGAACGCTTCGCACTTGCCTGCTGCTGCTGCTGACGATTATATTGCTCAACAACCGCACCCGAGTCGACCATGACGGCATCAATAGAAGACCCGCCTCCCCCGCCTGCAGAAGCTTCAATGTGCTCATCGAACGAACTCCAGATAAGGACCGCAACCAGAATAACGTGCAGCACTACTGAGATAATAATCGCTCGTTTAAGCTTGTCGTTTTGTTCGGTTGCCTTTACCACTCTCGGTTCCCAAAAACAGTTAACCCGCTGCCTGCCGTCATCACGTCAGGAAGATGCAAATGCTTAAATAGGCTGCGTCATTAAACCAACCGATTTCACACCTGCGCTATGTAGCAGGTTTAGCGCTTTAATAATTTCATCATAGGGCACGTCTTTCGCGCCACCAATTAAGAATACCGCTTTCGGATTTGCTTTCAGGCGACTTTGCGCTTCAGCAATAACCTGCTCCGGCGGCAGCTGCGGCAGCTCTTCCTGCCCAACCTTGACGCTATATTGTCCGACGCCCGAAACCTGAACAATAACAGGCGGCTCGTCATTAGTACTGACCGCCTGTGTTTCAGTCGCTTCAGGAAGATCAACTTCCACGCTCTGGGTGATGATGGGTGCCGTCGCCATAAAAATCAGCACCAGCACCAGCAACACGTCCAGTAGCGGTACGATGTTGATTTCGGACTTTACTTCGCGGCGGCTTCTTCCACGTGCTCTGGCCATGATTTACCCCTTGGTGCTCTCGCTGCTGGTAAAGGCCTGACGGTGCAGAATCGCGGTAAACTCTTCCATAAAGTTGTCGTAGTTCAGCTCAAGTTTACTAACGCGCTGAGTCAGTCGGTTATAAGCCATGACGGCCGGGATTGCGGCAAACAGACCAATTGCTGTCGCAATCAGCGCTTCTGCTATACCCGGCGCAACCATTTGCAACGTCGCCTGCTTCACCGCGCCCAGACCGATAAAGGCGTGCATGATCCCCCAAACGGTACCAAACAGACCAATATAAGGACTGATAGAACCGACGGTCCCGAGGAAGGGAATATGGGTTTCCAGCGTTTCCAGCTCGCGACTCATTGAAATACGCATTGCGCGCGACGCGCCTTCAACCACCGCTTCTGGCGCATGGTTATTGGCACGATGCAGGCGTGCAAATTCCTTAAAACCGCTATAGAAAATCTGCTCGGAGCCGGCAAGGCTATCACGACGCCCCTGGCTTTCCTGATACAGCCGGGACAGTTCAATACCCGACCAGAATTTGTCTTCAAACGCTTCGGCTTCACGAGCAGCAGCATGAAGAATACGAGTTCGCTGGATGATGATAGCCCACGATGCAATCGAGAAACCCATCAGGATCAGCATGATCAGTTTAACCAGAAGGCCTGCCTTCAGGAACAAATCAAGGATGTTCATGTCAGTCACTGCTTAAACTCCGCGACAATAGACTTGGGAAGCGCACGAGGCTTCATAATGAGTGGATCAACACAGACGATAAGCACTTCAGCTTCGTTCAGTACTGTATTCTCTGCATTGACGATACGCTGCGTGAAAACCAGTGAGGTGCCCCGCATAGATGTTATTTCTGTCTGGATGTCGAGCATGTCATCAAGTCTGGCAGGGGCAAAATACTCAATCGTCATTTTGCGTACCACAAAGGCGACACGTTCAGCCAACATGACCTGCTGGCTAAAGTGGTGGTGGCGCAGCATCTCTGTGCGTGCTCTTTCGTAGAAAGCCACATAGCTGGCATGGTAAACCACACCCCCGGCATCGGTATCTTCATAATAGACGCGAACCGGCCATCGAAACAGCGTTGTATTCACTTTACATCCTGGTAACGAAAAAAGGTTAGAGCATTCAAACTTCGCTACTATACGCGTGGGAAAGGTGGTTTGGAATGGGTTGAAGTAAACGTGGAGTAAAAATTTATGGGCTTTTGCAAGCCCATAAACGTAAAGATGTGTACTTGCTCAATTAAAGAAAAAAATCAAGCCGGCAATCAGAACTAAATCGGCGATAAGCGGACAGAAAATACCCTGCCAGAGCACGGCGCGTGGGCGAAAACCCACCCCGTGGATCACCCCTGCACAGACGGCCCACATTAAGATCAGACCGTGCCATATCGCAAGCTCGCTGGTCCTTGCCGCAAAGCGGGTCGGGTCCCAGAACATACAGCCTGCCAGCACTAACGCCATGATCAGTGAAAGCGCCCTTAACGGGCGCTTGTCCATTACCGCGTACAGCATTGCGATAATGTTAACCATCACTGTTTTTCTTCATCCACGTTAGGCGCGTCAACATGCTCAAGCGCCAGGGCGGTGATGATACCAAATGCACAGGCAAGGAGCGTTCCCAGAATCCATGCGAAATACCACATATTTAGCTCCTTACTTAGTACAGAGAGTGAGTGTTGCTTTCGATCTGCTCTTTAGTGATGCGCCCGAACATCTTCCAGTAACACCATGCGGTGTAGAGAAGAATAATCGGTACGAACACCAGCGCCACGAACGTCATCAGATTTAGCGTCATCTGGCTGGATGTCGCATCCCACATCGTCAGGCTCGCATTCATCATTGTGCTGGACGGCATGATAAACGGGAACATGGCGATACCGGCCGTCAGAATAATGCAGGCCAGAGTCAGTGAAGAGACAACAAACGCCAGCGCACCTCTTTCCAGACGAGACAGCAGGATAGTTAACAGTGGCAGAACCACCCCCAACGCAGGTACGAGCCACAGCGCCGGCATAGTATTAAAGTTAACCAGCCATGCTCCCGCCTGACGCGCGACCTCTTTGGTCAGTGGATTCGAGGCAGCATGATGGTCGATAGCCGATGTCAGAACATAGCCATCAATACCGTACATAACCCAAACACCCGCCAGCGCGAAGCCGATCATGGTCACCAGCGCGGCAATCTGCGACGTGGTACGAGCACGCAGGTGCAGTTCACCTACGGTACGCATCTGCAGATACGTTGCGCCCTGGGTAATGATCATCGCCACGCTAACCACGCCTGCCAGTAAACCAAACGGGTTTAGCAGCTGGAAGAAGTTACCGGTGTAGTACAGACGCATATATTCGTCGACGTTAAACGGTACGCCCTGTAACAGGTTACCGAACGCCACGCCAATCACCAGCGGTGGAACAAAGCTGCCGATGAAAATGCCCCAGTCCCACATGTTACGCCAGCGCGACACTTCAATCTTCGAGCGGTAGTCAAAGCCGACCGGACGGAAGAACAGAGATGCCAGCACCAGGATCATCGCCACATAAAAGCCGGAGAACGCCGCGGCATAGACCATCGGCCAGGCGGCAAATAACGCGCCGCCCGCCGTGATGAGCCATACCTGGTTACCGTCCCAGTGCGGCGCGATAGAGTTAATCATGATTCGACGCTCGGTGTCATTACGACCGAGGAAGCGGGTGAGCATACCCACCCCCATATCGAAACCGTCGGTGACGGCGAAACCAATTAGCAAAACACCAATTAACAGCCACCAGATAAAACGCAATACTTCATAATCGATCATTTGACGACTCCTGTCTTAGCGTGCCGGCTGAGAAACAACGGTAGACTGTTCGTAGTGATAACGACCGGTCTTCAGGCTGCTCGGGCCAAGGCGTGCAAATTTGAACATCAGGAACAACTCTGCCACCAGGAACAGTGTGTACAGGCCGCAAATTAACAGCATAGAGAAGATCAGATCGCCCGGCGTTAACGAGGAGTTCGCCACGGCCGTCGGGAGAACTTCGCCGATAGCCCAGGGCTGGCGACCATATTCCGCAACAAACCAGCCGGATTCAATCGCAATCCACGGCAGTGGAATCGCATAGAAGGCGGTGCGCAGCAGCCATCTTTTCTGACCAATGCGGTTGCGGATAACGCTCCAGAAGGAGGCTGCAATGATTAACAGCATTAATATGCCGCAGGCCACCATGATGCGGAATGCGAAGTACAACGGTGCAACGCGAGGAATAGAATCCTTGGTTGCCTGCTGGATTTGCGCTTCGGTCGCATCGGTCACGTTTTCGGTATAGCGTTTGAGAAGCAGACCGTACCCCAGATCTTTCTTCACGCTATTAAAGCGATCGCGAACATTCTGATCGGTCGATCCTGAACGCAGCTCTTCCAGCAAATGGTAAGCCTGCATCCCGTTACGGATCCGCGCCTCATGCTGCACCATCAGCTCTTTCAGACCGATAACCGGCGTGTCGACAGAACGGGTCGCAATAATACCCAGCGCATAAGGAATCTGAATGGCGAAGCGGTTTTGTTCAGTCTCCTGATCGGGAATGCCAAACAGCGTAAACGACGCTGGAGCCGGCTGTGTTTCCCATTCAGCTTCGATAGCAGCAAGTTTCGTTTTCTGTACGTCGCCCATTTCATAACCGGATTCATCACCCAGAACGATAACGGAAAGTACTGCTGCCATGCCAAAGCTGGCCGCAATAGCAAACGAACGTTTTGCAAACGCAAAGTCACGACCGCGCAGCATATAGTAGGAGCTGATGCCCAGCACAAACATCGCGCCGCAAACATAGCCTGAGGCCACGGTGTGAACAAATTTCACCTGTGCGACCGGGTTAAGTACCAGCTCCGAGAAGCTGACCATTTCCATACGCATGGTTTCAAAGTTGAAATCCGATGCGATCGGGTTCTGCATCCAGCCGTTAGCGACCAGGATCCACAGCGCGGAAAGGTTAGAGCCCAGTGCCACCAGCCATGTAACGGCCATGTGCTGAACTTTACTCAGGCGGTCCCAACCGAAGAAAAACAGACCTACAAAGGTGGACTCGAGGAAGAAGGCCATCAGCCCTTCAATGGCCAGCGGCGCACCGAAAATATCACCTACATAATGGGAATAGTAAGACCAGTTTGTCCCAAACTGGAACTCCATGGTTAAACCCGTAGCAACACCCAGCGCAAAGTTGATACCAAACAACTTGCCCCAGAATTTGGTCATATCTTTGTAAATCTGTTTACCCGAAAGGACATAAACCGTTTCCATAATGGCCAGCAGGAACGCCATACCTAGCGTCAGCGGCACAAACAGGAAGTGATACATCGCAGTCAAGGCAAACTGTAAGCGCGACAGTTCGACGACATCTAACATTCTGACTCCTTGCTCATCGCATGAAGACTCCGAGAGTGAACCCCGTTAGAAAGGATCACACACATGCCCCAATACAAAATGATTAGCTCCTTCCCCCACTGCCGCGTGCGATAAAGTACGGCGACGGATGAAAGTTGCAAATATGTTAAAAAACAGCTTTATTGATACCGAAAATATATTACTCTGTAATATCCTTACGATAAACAGGTTTAGCGTATTGCATTTACAATTTTCGACGGCGATCAATTTTCACCAAAACCAGCCCAACAGGGCCAATTTGATCCAGCACAATTTAACTATTTTGATGAATTATATCCAGCATTTAAATATTGATCTAAATCAATTTATTTGGCTTATTGTTAATTTAGATCTAAATAAATAGTAATAGTGATATTAATGTTAATTACATGTTAACCAACAAGAGCGATCGTTATCAAAATAACAGGCACGAAAAAGGACCCTGCCAGCGAAGGTGTCTTAAGCCATACGGATATAGCTGCTATCGGGGCACATTGCCCGGCATCCTGATGCACTGCGGGTTCATATACCAGAGCATCATTATCCCTACCGCAGCGTGACTATATCGGGATGACTATTACTTACGCCTGGAACCGATGCGAGCAGAAACAGCCTTTATCCTGTTCGGCAAACGTATCGTTAAAAATGAACAGACACGCCATATATTTTGCATACCTGAACAGTACTTCGCTAACGTTAAAAGCCTCTGCACGTTATCCCTGCATGGCATTCCCTCGCCGATATTCATTTAGCAATAAACGTATCGTCTGCTACAACATTAAATATTCGCGTTCAAATATTAGGATGGCCTGAATACCTTTTAACGCCTGACGATACGGCAATAAAAAATTAAGCTCTCTGGCGAACATACGCCCACTTCCCCAGCTTTTAGTGCTGCCGATAAGGAATCAGCGAATATAAAAAAGGCCGCATTTCAGCGGCCAACCATGTCGATATCACGCTCCCTCTGGCGGGGAGCCGTGTTTTTACTTAATAATGGCTTTTAGCGCTTCACCGATGTCCGCCAGGCTGCGTACGGTTTTCACGCCTGCCGCTTCCAGCGCGGCAAACTTCTCGTCTGCGGTACCTTTCCCGCCGGCAATGATTGCGCCTGCATGGCCCATACGTTTGCCCTTCGGTGCGGTTACGCCTGCGATATAGCCTACAACCGGTTTGGTAACGTGGTCTTTAATATACGCTGCCGCTTCTTCTTCCGCACTGCCACCGATTTCACCGATCATAACGATGGCTTCGGTCTGCGGATCTTCCTGAAATAGCTTCAGGATATCGATAAAGTTAGAGCCCGGGATCGGGTCGCCACCGATGCCCACACAGGTAGACTGACCGAAGCCATAATCGGTGGTCTGCTTAACCGCTTCATAGGTCAACGTTCCCGAGCGAGAGACGATCCCCACTTTACCCGGCTGATGAATGTGGCCAGGCATGATGCCGATTTTGCATTCGCCGGGGGTAATAACACCCGGACAGTTCGGCCCAATCATGCGTACGCCTGCTTCATCAAGCGCGACTTTTACCACCAGCATATCCAGGGTCGGAATACCTTCCGTAATGGTAATGATCAGTTTGATGCCGGCATCAATGGCTTCAAGAATTGAATCCTTACAGAACGGAGCCGGAACGTAGATCACCGAGGCAGTTGCACCCGTCGCTTCTACTGCTTCACGCACGGTATTGAATACCGGCAGGCCCAGATGTTCGGTGCCGCCTTTACCCGGCGTAACGCCGCCGACCATTTGCGTACCGTACGCAATCGCCTGTTCAGAGTGGAACGTCCCCTGGCTTCCGGTGAAACCCTGGCAGATGACTTTGGTGTTTTTATCGATTAAAACTGACATTATTTCCCCTCCACTGCGCCAACGACCTGCTGGGCTGCATCCGTCAGACTCTTCGCTGCAATAATATTCAGGCCGCTGTCTGCCAGGCGCTTCGCCCCCAGCTCCGCGTTATTACCTTCAAGACGCACAACTACCGGAACGTTAACACCAACTTCTTCTACCGCGCCAATGATGCCGTCGGCAATCAGGTCACAGCGTACGATCCCGCCAAAGATGTTAACCAGTACCGCCTTAACGTTGTCGTCAGAGAGGATGATTTTAAACGCCTCGGTAACGCGTTCTTTAGTCGCACCGCCGCCTACATCGAGGAAGTTAGCCGGTTCGCCGCCGTGCAGTTTAACGATGTCCATGGTTCCCATCGCCAGGCCTGCGCCGTTAACCATACAGCCGATATTACCGTCCAGCGCAACGTAGTTTAATTCCCACTGTGCCGCCTGAGATTCGCGGGCATCTTCCTGAGAATGGTCGCGCATTTCACGCAGGTCCGGCTGGCGGAACAGCGCATTGCCGTCGGCACCGAGTTTGCCATCAAGACAAATCAGATCGCCCTGTTTAGTGATAACCAGCGGGTTAATTTCAATAAGCGCCAGATCGCGCTCAAGGAAAATGGTCGCCAGCCCCATAAAGATTTTGGTGAACTGCTGAACCTGTTTACCTTCCAGACCCAGTTTAAATGCCAGTTCACGGCCCTGGTACGGCATCGGACCCGCCAGCGGATCGAGGGCGATTTTGTGGATCAGGTGCGGGGTTTCTTCCGCCACTTTTTCGATTTCCACGCCACCTTCGGTGGAGGCCATAAACACAACGCGGCGGGAGCTGCGGTCAACTACCGCGCCAAGATACAGCTCTTTGTCGATGTCAGTTGCTGCTTCTACCAGGATCTGGTTAACCGGCTGACCAGTAGCATCTGTCTGGTAGGTCACCAGGCGTTTGCCCAGCCAGTGCTCGGCAAAGGCGCGGATTTCATCTTTGCTTTTAACTACTTTCACTCCGCCAGCTTTACCGCGGCCGCCTGCGTGAACCTGGCATTTTACCACCCACGGGCCGGCACCGATTTTCGAGGCTGCTTCTTCTGCCTCGCGCGGCGTGTTGCAGGCATAGCCGACCGGAGCAGGCAAACCATAGCGGGCAAACAGTTGTTTTGCCTGATATTCATGTAAATTCATGTCTTCTGTCCATCCTTCAGATAATCGTTATCATTGTGCCTGCAGACCGGATGTGTCCGGCGTGCAGGCAGGTGATACTCTTAGTAATTACACGTCCAGCAGCAGGCGAGTCGGATCTTCCAGCAGGTCTTTAATCGCCACCAGGAAGCCGACGGATTCACGTCCATCAATCAGGCGGTGATCGTAGGAAAGCGCCAGATACATCATTGGCAGGATCTCAACTTTACCCTCGACCGCCATTGGCCGGTCTTTAATGGCGTGCATACCGAGGATCGCACTCTGCGGCGGGTTGATGATCGGTGTGGACATCAGGGAACCAAAGACGCCACCGTTGGTAATGGTGAAGTTACCGCCGGTCAGATCGTCTACCGTCAATTTGCCGTCGCGCCCTTTCAGCGCCAGCTCTTTGATTCGTTTTTCGATATCGGCCATTCCGAGTGCATCAACATCACGCAGCACTGGGGTAACCAGACCGCGCGGCGTGGAAACGGCCATGCTCACGTCGAAATAGTTGTGATACACCACGTCATCGCCATCAATGGAGGCATTGACTTCAGGATAGCGTTTAAGCGCTTCAACAACGGCTTTGACGTAGAAGGACATAAAGCCCAGACGAATACCGTGACGTTTCTCGAACGCATCGCCGTACTGCTTACGCAGATCCATAATCGGCTTCATGTTGACTTCGTTAAAGGTGGTCAGCATGGCGGTAGAGTTTTTCGCTTCCAGCAGACGTTCTGCCACGCGTTTGCGCAGACGGGTCATCGGAACGCGTTTTTCAGAGCGGTTGCCCAACTGTGGCGCTGCCTGTGGCGCAGATGCAGGCGCGGCTTTTTCTTCGGCTTTTGCCGGAGCGCTGCTCAGATGTTTATCGACATCTTCACGGGTAATACGTCCGCCGACGCCAGTGCCTTTAATCGCGCTGGCTTCAAGATTGTGCTCAGACAGCAGACGACGGATCGCCGGGCTGAGCGCATCGTTGCTTTGATCTTCCAGCGATGCCTGCTGACGCTGTGCCGGCGTGGATTCTTTCGATTCGGATTTCTCGCTGGTCTCTTTGCCCGAACTGTTACCTTCGCGCAAACGACCGAGAATTTGACGAGAGGTAACAGTGGCCCCTTCATCTTCGAGTAAGGCTTCCAGGATGCCGTCCGCCGACGCCGGTACTTCCAGTACCACTTTATCCGTTTCGATTTCTACCAGCACTTCATCGCGTTTTACGGCGTCGCCAGGTTTTTTATGCCAGGTCGCCACAGTTGCATCCGCAACGGATTCAGGCAGGTCGGGAACAAGAATATCTACGCTACTCATTATTTATCCTTTAATTAATCGACGTTCAGCGCGTCATTGACCAGATCTTGCTGCTGTTTCTGGTGAACGGACATATATCCTACCGCCGGTGAGGCAGAGGCCGGGCGACCTGCATAGCGCAGGGCTGACCCAAAGGGGACGACTTCACGGAAATGATGCTGGCTGCAGTACCAGGCTCCCTGGTTGAGCGGTTCTTCCTGACACCAGACAAAATCATGTACGTGAGCGTATGGCTTCAGCGCTTCCTGAACCGCCTGATGCGGGAACGGGTAGAGCTGTTCGATACGCACAATGGCGACATCGTGTTGATCGTTCTTGCGGCGCTGCTCCAGCAGGTCGTAATACACCTTACCAGAACACATTACGACCCGCTTCACGGCCTGCGGATCCAGCTCATCGACTTCGCCAATAGCCGGCATGAAGGTGCCGTTGGCCAGTTCCTCAAGCGTTGACACCGCGAGCGGATGACGCAGCAGCGATTTCGGCGACATCACCACCAGCGGCCGGCGCATTCCGCGCAGCGCCTGGCGACGCAGCATATGGTAAACCTGAGCCGGCGTAGACGGGACGCAGACCTGCATATTCTGCTCAGCGCAGAGTTGCAGATAACGTTCCAGACGTGCGGAGGAGTGCTCCGGACCCTGCCCTTCGTAGCCGTGCGGCAGCAGCATCACCAGGCCACACATCCGGCCCCATTTCTGCTCGCCAGACGAGATAAACTGGTCGATAACCACCTGAGCGCCGTTGGCGAAGTCGCCGAACTGCGCTTCCCAGATAGTCAGGGTACGAGGTTCAGCCGTTGCATAGCCATATTCAAAGGCCAGTACCGCTTCCTCAGACAGCACGGAGTCCCAGACTCTGAACGGTCCCTGCGCGTTGTGGATATGCTGAAGCGGCGTGTAGTTGGAGCCATTAGCCTGATTATGAATGACGGCATGACGATGGAAGAAGGTGCCGCGTCCGGAGTCTTCCCCGGAAAGACGTACCGCGATCCCTTCATCTACCAGCGTGGCGTAAGCGAGGTTTTCTGCGCCACCCCAGTCAAACAATTTTTCACCGGCGGCCATTGCCTGGCGATCGCCATAAATTTTGGCAACCCGCGACTGCATTTCAATGCCGTCCGGTACGGCGCTGATCCGCTTCGCCAGTTCCTGAACGCGCTTCATTTCCACTTTGTTCGGATAGCTTTCATCCCACTCGTGGTTAAGGTAAGGCGACCAGGTAAAGGAGTGCATGTTCATCGGGCGGAACTCTTTCACCACGCACTCACCGGCATCCAGCGCATCGCGATACAGATTCACCATTTCGGTGGCGTCTTCCAGCGTGGCAACCTTTTCCTGCTCCAGACGGTCGGCATACAGTTTACGCGGCGTCGGGTGCTTTTTAATTTTTTGATACATCAGCGGCTGGGTTGCGCTTGGCTCATCGGCTTCGTTATGGCCGTGACGACGGTAGCAAACCAGATCGATAAACACATCGCGCTTAAAGGTATTACGGAATTCAAGCGCCACGCGGGTAACAAATGCGACAGCTTCCGGATCGTCCGCGTTGACGTGGAAAATCGGAGCCATCACCATCTTACCGATATCGGTACAGTATGGCGTAGAGCGCGCATCCAGCGGGTTTGAGGTGGTAAAGCCGACCTGGTTGTTGATAACAATGCGTACGGTGCCGCCCACTTCGTAGCCGCGCGCTTTAGACATGTTCAGGGTTTCCTGAACCACGCCCTGCCCGGCGACGGCGGCATCGCCGTGAATGGTGATCGGCAATACTTTATTGCTGCTCGGCTCGTCGAGTCTGTCGAGGCGCGCGCGCACTGACCCCATCACTACCGGGCTGACAATTTCCAGATGCGACGGGTTAAATGCCAGCGCCAGATGCACCAGCCCACCTTCGGTTTCGATATCCGATGAGAAGCCCTGATGGTATTTCACATCACCAGTGCCCAGATGTTCTTTGTGTTTACCGGCAAATTCGTCAAACAGATCCTGCGACTGTTTGCCCAGCACGTTGATCAGGACGTTCAGACGACCACGGTGCGCCATTCCCAGCACCACTTCACGGGTGCCGCTTTTACCGGCGTGGCGGATCATCTCTTTTAGCATCGGGATCAGGGCATCGCCCCCTTCCAGCGAGAAGCGTTTCGCGCCGGGGAATTTCGCACCCAGATAGCGCTCCAGCCCTTCTGCCGCCGTCAGTTCACCGAGAAAACGTTTTTTCTCTTCGGCGCTGAAACTGGCGTGGCCCGCCACCGATTCGATACGCTGCTGAAGCCAGCGTTTCTCTTCCGTGGAGGTGATATGCATATATTCTGCGCCAATAGAGCCGCAATACGTCTGTTTCAGGGCGTCAATCAGCTCGCCCAGCTTCATGGTATCTTTGCCAATGGCAAAAGAGCCCACGTTAAAGCTTTCCTGGAAATCAGCTTCGGTTAAATCATGGAATGACGGGTCCAGATCCGCTACGCGATCCTGTTTCCATAATCCCAGCGGATCGAGATTCGCATGTTGGTGACCACGGAAACGATAAGCGTTGATCAGTTGCAGGACTTTAACCTGCTTTACGTTGGTATCAGGATCGGAAACTGAAGCGGTGTAACGTGAGGCATCCTTCGCCAGGCGGCGGAAATAATCACGCGTTTTGGAATGGAATTGATCCGGTTTAACTCCGGTGCCAGGTAACTGCTGGAACATTGAACGCCATTTGACGTCTACAGAGTCAGGATCGGTTAAGAAGTCTTCATAGAGCTGTTCTATCCAGCTCTGGTTGGCCCCAGAGAGGAAAGAAGAGTCCAGCCAGGCTTTCATTGCGCCGTTCTGCATCGTGATCCCTTAAGCATCTATATGCTTATATCGCCGTGGATAACTACAACGTACGCCGTCTGACGCACGTCCCAGGGTTCACTTGCGAGCTCTTGTCTACACCGGCCCGCGAAGGAACCTTTAAAAACTGTCCGAGAGCATGACCCCTGGTGCGATCCTTTTCCTTTTCAGAGGAGGACGTCCATCCGGCAGTTTTTAAAGGTTTCCTGCACTGTTACTGCGTTGCCCGGTGGCGCTATGCTTACCGGGCGTGTTGCTACGTTATCCTTTACAGGCCGGATAAGACGCTTGCGTCGTCATCCGGCATCTCCCACTCAGGCGCTGCGTTGCAGCAGCATCGACTTAATATGGCCGATGGCACGCGTCGGGTTCAGCCCCTTTGGACATACACTGACGCAGTTCATGATGCTGTGGCAGCGGAATACGCTGAAAGCATCGCTCAATCCATCGAGACGGCTGTCGGTTTCGGTATCCCGGCTGTCGATCAGGAAGCGATACGCGGCCAGTAGTCCGGCCGGACCGATGAACTTTTCCGGGTTCCACCAGAACGACGGGCATGAGGTTGAGCAGCATGCACAGAGAATACATTCATACAGCCCGTCCAGTTTTTCCCGCTGTTCGGGCATCTGTAAATGCTCGCGAGCGGGTGGATTTTGCCCATTATTCAACAGGTAAGGCTTAATCTTCTCATATTGTGCATAGAACTGCCCCATGTCCACCACCAAATCGCGGATGACCGGTAATCCCGGCAGCGGCCGGATAACAATTTTTTTCTTGCCGTTGCCGAGCGCCGATACCGGGGTGATACAGGCCAGACCGTTTTTACCGTTCATATTCAGTCCGTCGGAGCCACAAACACCTTCACGGCACGAGCGGCGAAACGACAGGCTCGGGTCCTGTTCTTTAAGCTGCATCAACGCGTCGAGCAGCATCATATCGCGCCCTTCTTCGCCCTCAAGGGTGTAATCCTGCATCCGCGGAGCGTCATCGACATCCGGGTTATAGCGATAAATCGAGAATTCGAGTTTCATCTTCCTGTCTCCGCGTTAGTAGGTACGAATCTTCGGCGGGAACGCCGGACGCAGCTTCGGTTCCATATTGACGCTTCGGCGCGTCATGGATTCCGACTGCGGCAGATACAGGCTATGACACAGCCAGTTAGCATCGTCACGATCCGGATAGTCGAAGCGACTGTGCGCGCCGCGGCTTTCGGTACGGAAGTTAGCAGACACGGCGGTTGCGTAAGCCGTTTCCATCAGGTTATCCAGCTCCAGACACTCGACGCGCTGGGTATTGAATTCGCTTGAAGTATCATCCAGACGGGCATTTTTCAAACGCTCGCGGATTTGCTTAAGCTGCTCCAGCCCTTTCGCCATCGCATCGCCTTCGCGGAAAACCGAGAAATTATGCTGCATACATTCCTGTAGCGCTTTACGAATAACCACCGGATCTTCACCATCACGGTTGTTATTCCAGCGGTTAAGACGCTCAAGTGACAAGTCGATATCTTCTTCACGAGCATCACGCAGCTCGCCCTGCTCAGCGATGGATTCCAGCAGATGCAGCCCTGCCGCGCGGCCAAAGACCACCAGGTCAAGCAGCGAGTTTCCGCCGAGACGGTTAGCGCCGTGGACCGAGACACAGGCGATTTCACCCACCGCAAACAGGCCTGGAATTACGACATCTTCGCCCTGCTCGTTCACCGTCAGCGCCTGACCGGTGACTTTGGTCGGAATACCGCCCATCATATAGTGGCAGGTTGGAATAACCGGGATCGGCTCTTTGACCGGGTCAACGTGGGCAAAGGTACGGGATAATTCAAGAATACCCGGCAGACGAGATTCCAGAACTTCTTTACCCAGATGATCGAGTTTAAGTTTGGCATGCGGGCCCCACGGACCTTCACAGCCGCGACCTTCGCGAATTTCGATCATAATGGAACGCGCCACTACGTCGCGACCGGCAAGATCTTTAGCATTCGGCGCGTAGCGTTCCATGAAACGCTCGCCGTGTTTATTCAGCAGGTAGCCACCTTCACCACGGCAGCCTTCGGTGACCAGAACGCCCGCGCCGGCGATACCGGTCGGGTGAAACTGCCACATTTCCATATCCTGCACCGGCACGCCGGCACGCAGTGCCATACCTACGCCGTCACCAGTATTAATATGCGCATTGGTGGTGGACTGATAAATACGGCCCGCGCCACCCGTTGCCAGGACGGTGGCTTTCGCTTTGAAATAGACGACTTCACCCGTTTCGATACTCAGGGCAGTGCATCCTACCACTGCGCCATCTTCATTCTTGACGAGGTCAAGCGCGTACCACTCGGAGAAGATCGTCGTTTTGTTTTTCAGGTTCTGCTGATAGAGCGTGTGCAGTAGCGCATGACCGGTTCGGTCGGCAGCCGCTGCGGTACGTGCCGCCTGCTCGCCACCGAAGTTTTTCGACTGGCCGCCAAACGGACGCTGATAAATGGAGCCGTCATCGAGGCGCGAAAACGGCAGGCCCATATGTTCCAGTTCCAGAATCGCTTCCGGTCCGGTTTTACACATATATTCGATGGCATCCTGATCGCCGATATAGTCCGACCCTTTTACGGTGTCGTACATGTGCCATTCCCAGTTATCTTCATGGGTATTGCCCAGCGCGACGGTGATCCCGCCCTGCGCCGACACGGTATGCGATCGGGTTGGAAAGACTTTTGACAGCAGCGCGCAGGTCTGGCCGCTCTGTGAAATTTGCAGTGCCGCGCGCATACCTGCGCCACCGGCTCCAATAACAACAGCATCAAATTCTCTGACTGGCAGTTTCATTACATCCCCCACACCACAACAAATCCATAAATGACATACGTTACCAGGGCAATGACAATTGCCAGTTGCAGCGTCAGACGCAGCGCCAGTGATTTAACGTAGTCGGTCAACACCTGCCACATGCCAATCCAGGCATGGATCAAGACAGAGAACAGAGCCAGCAGAGTGAACACTTTGGTGAAAGCGGAAGCAAAGAAACCAGACCAGACTTCCCAGGTTACGTCGCTGGTGAGGGCAAAAAAACCGACCATATAAATAATGTACAGGGTCAGAATAATGGCCGTAGCGCGAACCAGAATGAAGTCGTGTACGCCGTTGCGCCCGAGTGCTGAGGCGTTGCTTACCATACGAGGACTCCTGCGAGAATTGAAAGCACGACAGTAATAATAAAAGCAAGCCAGGCGGTACGCTGCCCGGCGGCAAAGGTCTCTTCCAGATAACCGACATCCATCAGCATGTGACGAATTCCACCGACGGCGTGATATGCCAGCGCGGTAAGAATGCCCCACATAATGAATTTGACGAAAAAGCTGTCCATGATGGACGATGCGGTAAGAAAGCCTTCAGGCGAAGAGAGGCTGGTGCCCAGCAGCCACAATAACAATCCGACCGCCACAAAAGTGATGACGCCGGACGCGCGGTGGAGAATGGACGCTATAGCCGTTACAGGAAACCGGATCGTGGTCAGATCCAGGTTGACAGGTCTTTGTTTTTTGACATTTTTTATCATGAATAACGCCCACATGCTGTTCTTATTGTTCCCTTCCTCCGGTCTGCGTGCGGGTCAGACAGCGTCCTTTCTATAACCATACGTCATGAAAAAAAATGGTTAATACCAGTTCAAATGACGCGGGCTTACGCTGGGTGGCTCGGGATTGCAGGATATTCCGGAGACCTGGCGGCAGTATAGGATGTTCACAAAATCATTACAATTAACCTACATACAGTTTGTCGGGTTTTATGCTGAACAGTGATCAGGGTCACGATAACAACATTATTTTAAAATTTAATCATCTGATTTGACAAATATTAAACATTATTGTTACAAACGTGAGCCGAAAAGTCATATAATGCGTAAAAGTTATGGGGTCACTCTTTCACCTGCGAATAAGTTATGTAACAGTGTGATGATATTGACCGCAGTAATCAGTACAGGTATTAGTGATGTCCCGGTTTGAATTATTCGGATTGCAACATCCTGATTTGCCACTGTTTCAGTGTAGTATTAACGCGTACCTGCCAGCGCCCATTGCTCTGTACCCTGGTTTGTCCTCTACACGCAGAGCTGTAAGCCACATAACAAACTGGTCACGTTAAACTTCAGGCTGAAGGTAAATTCGGTTGGCGGCAGTCTTAAGCATAAGGCGCTAAGGAGACCGTAAATGGCTGATAAGAAAGCAACTCTCACTTTAAACGGTGATGCTGCTGTTGAACTGAACGTGTTAAAAGGCACGTTGGGTCAGGATGTCATCGATATCCGCACTCTGGGATCGGAAGGTGTGTTTACCTTCGATCCTGGTTTTACTTCCACCGCATCCTGTGAATCAAAAATCACCTATATTGACGGTGACGAAGGTATTCTGCTCCACCGTGGTTTCCCTATTGATCAACTGGCAACCGGATCGAACTATCTGGAAGTCTGTTATATCCTGCTGTACGGTGAAAAACCGACTCAGGCACAGTATGAAGAGTTTCAGACCACCGTTACCCGCCATACCATGATCCACGAGCAGATCACGCGCCTGTTCCACGGTTTTCGTCGCGACTCTCATCCGATGGCCGTTCTGTGCGGCGTGACCGGTGCGCTGGCGGCGTTTTATCATGACTCCCTGGACGTTAATAATTCGCGTCACCGTGAAATTGCCGCGTTCCGTCTGCTGTCAAAAATGCCGACCGTTGCGGCGATGTGCTACAAATATTCGCTCGGCCAGCCGTTTGTTTATCCGCGCAATAACCTCTCTTATGCCGGCAACTTCCTGCACATGATGTTCTCTACGCCATGCGAACCTTATGAGGTTAACCCGGTACTGGAGCGCGCCATGGATCGCATTCTGATCCTGCACGCCGATCACGAGCAGAACGCGTCGACGTCTACCGTGCGTACCGCAGGCTCCAGCGGCGCGAATCCGTTTGCCTGTATTGCAGCGGGTATCGCCTCCCTGTGGGGACCGGCACACGGCGGCGCGAACGAAGCGGCCCTGAAGATGCTGGAAGAAATCAGCTCTGTTGAACATATTCCGGAATTCCTCAACCGCGCGAAAGATAAAAACGACTCCTTCCGTTTGATGGGCTTCGGCCACCGCGTGTATAAAAATCATGACCCGCGCGCAACGGTCATGCGTGAGACGTGCCATGAAGTGCTGAAAGAGCTGGGCACGAAAGACGATCTGCTGCAGGTGGCGATGGAGCTGGAAAATATTGCCCTGAACGACCCGTACTTTATCGAGCGTAAGCTTTATCCGAACGTCGACTTCTACTCCGGCATCATCCTTAAAGCCATGGGTATCCCGTCTTCAATGTTTACGGTGATCTTTGCAATGGCCCGTACCGTGGGCTGGATTGCTCACTGGAACGAAATGCACGACGACGGTATCAAAATCGCCCGTCCGCGTCAGCTGTACACCGGCTACGATCAGCGCGACTTTACCTCTGACGTCGAAAAACGTTAAGTGATGATCCCTCTTCCTGAACGGAAGAGGGAATTTTTAATGCTGGCAGCCGGGACACCAGTAAAACGGCCTGGATGACAGCGTTGTCTTCTCAATAATTCCCCCGCAGCGTGCGCATTTTTTTCCCGCCCGATGAAACACATTGAATTTGAATAACGCGCCGTGATGCTTTTTTTCACTGACCCTGCCACGTGTGTTATAGGACAGACGCGGTATCGCCAGCAGCGCATCGGCAAAGGCATCCAGCTGGGCATCGGTGAGTTCTGCTGCTTTATGCGTGGGAGCAAGGGCGCAGTGCCAGAGAATTTCGACCCGCAGATAGTTGCCCAGTCCCGCCAGAAAAGCCTGATCCAGCAGCAGCCCGGAAAACTGCCGACGGCGAAAACGCGTTGAAAGCAGGCGTTCTTTGACCATGTCTGGCGTCAGCGTCATATCCAGTACGTCCGGGCCAACGCGCAGTAAAAAGGGATGCTGCGCCAGTTGTTCCGCCGTCAGAATGTCGATATCAGAGGCGCTATAAAGCAGAATAGCTTTATCTTCGGTTTGCAGCCTGACCCGCAGAATGCGGGTAGATTCCGGGTGCTCATCGGCATTGACCACGCGCCAGACGCCGTAAAGCTGATTGTGACTATAGAGCGTAAGGCCGTTGGAAAAATGTGTTAACAGCGCTTTCCCGCGCGTTTCGATAGTCTCGACGCGCTCTCCTGTCAGGCCAGCGGCAAACGGCTGTAAGTGTGGGAAGGCGAACCACGCATCGGTCAGGGGTTTGCCTTTGACCGCTTTTTCCAGCCGGTCTGCGGCACGGCGAATTTCCGGTCCTTCTGGCATAATGTCTCCTGAATAGGGTGGCTTATAAAGAGGGGTGCGATATTTTTAGTCATGTACCCGCTTTGCCCGGTGGCGCTGCGCTGACGCGAATTCCCTGTTGGTCAAACGCGGCACGTAATTGACGGGCAAAGGTCAGCGCGTGGTCACCGTCGCCGTGCAAACATACCGTCTGCGCCGTTACCGGCACCCATTCACCGTCAATGCTCATCACCCGTCCGCGCTGGATCATCTCAAGAGTTTGCGCCACCGCCTGCGCGTCATCATCAATCATTGCCCCCGGCTGCTGGCGGGGAACGAGCGTTCCGTCGCGCAAATATCCCCGGTCGGCAAAGACTTCCTGCCGGGTTGCCAGACCATAGCGCTGCCCGGCGCGAATAAGCTCGCTGCCCGCCAGCCCCAGCAAAATTAAGTGCGGACCGCAGGCATGAACCGCGCGGGCAATGGCATCTGCCAGCAGCGGATCGCGTGCAGCCTGATTATAGAGCATCCCGTGCGGTTTAACGTGGTGCAACACGCCGCCTTCAGCGCGGGCAATCGTGGAAAGCGCGCCAATCTGATACAGCATTTCGGCGTATACCGTTTCCGGCGGCAGATGCATGGCAGTGCGACCGAAATTCTGTCGATCGGCAAATCCCGGATGTGCGCCGATGGCAACCCCTTTTTTACAGGCTTCACGCACGCAAAGCTGCATTGTGCGGGCATCTCCCGCATGAAAGCCGCAGGCAATATTGGCCGAGGAAATCAGGCTGAACAGCGCGGCATCGCTGGCGCAGCCCTCACCCACATCGGCGTTCAGATCGATCCGATAATCTGCATCACAAGCCATACTATCGCTCATCGTTCAGCCGCCATTCCAGCTGTTCAATATAACGATGCTGATCGCTGCGGGCTTTGAGCGCCTCCTCAAGCGTGCAGGGAACAAAATGAATCGGCTGCCCCAGCGGAATTTGCGCCAGATGATACATATCGGCCTCAATCACGCTGGCGATGCGCGGATAGCCACCGGTGGTTTGCGCATCGTTCATCAGCACGATGGGCTGCCCGTTATGCGGAACCTGAACGATGCCAGGCAGCAAGCCGTGGGATAATAATTCCCGTTCGGTCGTCCGTTTAAGACTCTGCCCCTGTAACCGGTAGCCCATGCGATCGCTCTGCGGGCTAAGTCGCCACGGCAGGCGCCAGAAAGCGGCCTGCGACGCTGGCTCAAATTCATTGTATTCTGGCCCCGGCAGCGCGCGCAGACGGTTGCCCCACAAAAGCTGTTTAACCCCGTGAGGTCCGCTGAAATCACGCGCTGGCGGATGAACGCCCAGCCTGTCGCCATCCTGTAACAGTCGCCCTTCTAACCCCCCGATACCCAGTTTAAGATCGGTACTGTACGCACCCATCACCTGCGGCACATCAATCCCTCCGGCTATCGCCAGGTAGCTGCGCACGCCATGATGAGGCGTTTTTAGCGTCAGCCGTTGTCCGGCACGGGCCTGCTGTCGCCAGCCGGTCCAGACCGGCGTCTGGTCAAGCATGGCATCACAGCCTGCGCCGGTAAGGGCAAACCAGCTGTCCTGCGCAAACTCAACGGTAAACTGGCCAAGCACAATCTCCAGTGCCGCCGCATGCTTATCGTTACCCACCAGCAGATTGGCAATGCGCAATGACGGCAGATCCAGCGCACCGCACTGGCTGATCCCCGACTGGCGCTGGCCGACCCGGCCGCCATCCTGAACGGTAGTCATCATTCCGGCACGAATAATCGTCAGCATATTCCCTCCTTTTGCGGAATAAAGCGCACGGTATCACCGGGGCGCAGCAGCACTGGCTCATTTTTGGCAGGATCGAATAATTTCAGCGTCGTGCAGCCGATAAGCTGCCAGCCTCCCGGGGTTGCCAGCGGATAAATCCCGGTTTGCGCGCCACCAATGCCGACCGATCCTGCCGGAACCATCAGGCGTGGTTCGGCACGGCGCGGCGTAATCAACGGCTCTGGCAGGCCACCAAGATAAGGAAAGCCCGGCTGAAAACCGAGAAACCACACCACATAATCGACCGAGGCATGAAGCTCAACAACCTGCTGTGGCGTCAGTCCACTGTGACGAGCGACATCGTCCAGATCCGGTCCGTGTGCGCCGCCATAGACCACCGGAATATCAATGGCCCGTGAATCCGGCTCCAGCGCCTCGCTCTCTTCCCACCAGCGCTGGAGTCGCTCAATGGCATCCAGCGCCAGCGACTGAGGTTCACGCAATACCACGGTAATATTGTTCATTCCGGGGATTGCTTCCACTACATTTGGCATATCGACAACTCGTTGCGTTAAACGCCAAATCCGTTTCTGGCTTGCCAGGGTGACGGGAGGCTCCAGCTCCAGCACCACGGCAGTTTCTCCTGACAGGTAACAACGCGCTCGCTGCACTTTCTTTCCTCTCTTTAAGCCGGATTAGGGATATCGATAAAGGTGACATCCAGTTCGGTATTTTCTGTCAGCCATTCGCTGAGTGCGCGGATGCCTCCGCGTTCGGTGGCATGATGCCCCGCTGCGTAAAAATGGAGGCCCTGCTCGCGGGCGGAGTGAATCGTCTGCTCAGACACTTCGCCGGTGATAAACGCATCAACGCCAAAACGCGCTGCGCTATCAATGAATCCCTGCCCGCCCCCGGTACACCAGGCCACGCGTTTCACCGTGTCAGGCCCGGTATCGCCACACCACAGCGGTTTGCGCCCCAGACGTGCTTCAATCCATGAGGCCAGCTCCAGGCCCGGCACCGGCATCGACAGCTCGCCCCATGGCAGCAGCGGTTCTATTTCACCCTGTACCGTAATGCCGAGTAGCGCCGCCAGCTGCACGTTATTGCCAAGCTCCGGATGAGCATCAAGCGGCAAATGCCAGCCATAAAGGTTAATATCGTTTTCCAGCAGCGTTTTTAATCGATTACGTTTCATACCGCGGATAATCGGGGCTTCATTTTTCCAGAAATAGCCATGGTGGACGATCACTGCATCGGCCTGCTGCCGCACGGCTTCATCCAGCAGCGCCTGACTCGCCGTCACGCCGGTAATAATCTTCTTCACCGTCTCTTTACCTTCAACCTGCAACCCGTTCGGGCCATAATCGCTAAAGGTTACGCTGTTGAGTTTTTCGTTAATCAGTTGTTCAAGTTCAGTGTTTTTCATCATTATTTAAGTTACCTGGTATCTCATTCTCATCATTAACATAGCTTCCCGACGCGTACACGTCGACCGCCAATTATCGCGTGCGCGTATGCCTGCGCGATTCTTGCCGCTCATCATGCATAAAGACTCAAATTGCTTAGCACTTTCCGGCCTCTGTCATGTATATTTATGCAACCAAATAGCATATTGCATAAATTATTAGATCTGCATCAACATAGCAGTTACGCATCATTTCATGCTCTGCGTACGTTTTAGACCGGGAATATCATGAATAAAAAATCTTCACAGCCGCGCGCAATCTATTACGTTGTCGCGCTGCAAATTTGGGAATACTTCAGTTTTTATGGCATGCGCGCCCTGCTAATCCTGTATCTCACTAATCAGCTCAAGTACGACGACAACCATGCTTATGAACTGTTCAGCGCTTACTGCTCTTTGGTCTATGTAACGCCAATCCTTGGTGGCTTTCTGGCGGATAAATTGCTGGGAAACCGCATGGCGGTCATGATTGGCGCCTGTCTGATGGCGATTGGCCACCTTGTGCTGGGCGCCAGTGAGATAGCTCCAACATTCCTCTACCTCTCTCTGGCGATTATCGTCTGCGGCTACGGGCTGTTTAAATCCAATATCAGCTGCCTGCTGGGCGAACTGTACGAGCCGCAAGATCCCCGCCGCGACGGTGGGTTTTCTCTGCTCTACGCCGCCGGTAACGTGGGTTCAATTATCGCCCCTATCGCTTGCGGTTATGTGCAGCAAGAGTACAGCTGGGCAATGGGGTTTGCGCTAGCCGCTATTGGTATGCTGGCCGGACTGGTCATCTTCCTGTGCGGCAACCGTCATTTTACCCATACCGTCGGGATCAATCATGCGGCCCTGCGCGCCAGGACTTTTGTTCTACCGAACTGGAGCTGGCTGATTGTACTGCTGGTCGTCGCCCCGCTGGTGATTACCGTTCTGTTCTGGAAAGAGTGGTCAGTTTATGCCCTGATTGTCGCAACGGTGATAGGTCTTGCCGTGCTGGCGAACATTTATCGCCAGGCGCAAACACAAAAGCAGCGCAAAGAGCTGGGGCTAATTGTCACCCTGACGCTGTTCAGTTTGCTGTTCTGGGCATTTGCTCAGCAGGGGGGAAGCTCGATCAGTCTGTATATCGATCGTTTCGTCAACCGCGACATTTTCGGCTATGACGTCCCAACGGCGATGTTCCAGTCGGTGAATGCCTTTGCGGTAATGCTGTGCGGCGTGGTCCTGGCATGGCTGGTGAAAGAGGGTGTGAGCGGTAATCGCTCAGTACGCATCTGGGGAAAATTTGCTATTGGCCTCGCGCTGATGAGTGCCGGTTTCTGCATTTTGACCCTCAGCGCGCGCTGGTCTGCTCACTACGGTCACTCCTCCATGCCATTAATGATCGCGGGCCTTGCGGTGATGGGTTTCGCCGAACTGTTTATTGATCCGGTCGCCATGTCGCAGATTACCCGCATTGAAATTCCGGGCGTGACGGGCGTATTAACCGGTATTTATATGTTGCTCTCCGGTGCCATTGCTAACTATCTGGCGGGCGTTATTGCTGACCAGACTTCGCAGAGCGCATTCGATGCTTCCGGGGCGATTAACTATTCGATTAATGCCTATATTGATGTGTTTAGCCAAATCACCTGGGGATCGCTGGCCTGCGTGGGTGCAGTACTGGTTATCTGGCTGTATCAGACGATGAAATTCAGAGCTCGCCGTCGGCTTCAGCAAGCCTGAGTATCACGTGGCGGCTGAACACGCTTCAGCCGCCACGCGTCTGTAAAATTGGCGACCAGGGCATTAATATAAAAATTTGTCGAATAGAATATACTATTTTTTCGTGTTTAACTTTGTATAACATTTAATGATATTCAGTGGAAAACATGATTAAAATAACCCGCGCCAGTATTCGCACATTGCCACCCTATGAAGAGAAGCAGACCCCCCCTCCTGAAATAGAGGTCCCCTCTCTCGGCCTGAAAATTGGCGAAGGCTCGACCGCCGAGGTTTTTGAAGATGCCAGCGACCCGTCTCTGTTATATAAAAAATATGATCTGATCGGTAATGATTATGCTGAAGTACTGGACATGGCAAGACAGGAGTCAGATCTGTTTAATACCTTTTATGGCGAGGATGCCTCAATCGTAGTACAGCACGGCGGTGAGGTTTACGTGCGAATGCTCCGCATCCCCGGAATACCGATTAACGAAATAATACCTGCTGATATTCCTGACCATCTTGAAAGTCTTTATCTCGAATTAATATGCAAACTGAATGAGTCAGGTATAATACATGCAGACCTTAACACTGCTAATATGCTTTATGATGAAAAGTCCGACAGCTTATTGCCGATTGATTTCTGCAATGTTTATACAAGTTACTATAGTGGCAATGTACATGAAAAAGTCACTATTGATAACCGGCTGCAAATACGCACTAATGACTTTTATAACCATATAAACTTAAAATATTTATAGCAGCTGGCAGTAATGCAGATACTGACACGCAGACAGCCCTGCGGGATTGAACCGTTCCCTGACGTCGTAATGGTCAGATCGCCGCACCACAATTCTTTACCGCTCATTCTTTTTTATGCATAGTGCATGTTGATTTTATGGCATAAAGGCGGGCAGGATGACAACAGGTAAAAGGATACGCGCGGGCATCGCGCTGGTAGTATTGATTCTCATCGTGATTACCGCTTATCACTATTATGTTGATACCCGCGCGCCGGTACATATCGACAGTCAGGACAGGCCCGTTCGCGATATTTGCTCAGAGATGATTTATGGCAAAATAGATAAAGCCGGAAAGCCTGATACCAGCAAAACCTCCCATGGGAAATGTACTACTACTACCACGCCGCTTTTCCACCAGTACGTTATCGCAGACAAGACGATTTACTGGATGGAACAATACGATTATAACCATACTCCCTGTATCACCGATACCGGTGACACTGTCGGCCTGATTTATAATCTTTCATGGGACTGTTTTACGGCCAGACCGCGGCAAATAAACGCGGTCAGCGAGCGCAGTTTTTATGCGGTAGCGCCTTATACGTCGTCGTTTCAGCCGCTGAAAAGCACAGAGGCAGATATGGTGGAATGGCAAAAAAAGCAGTTGACGAACTATGGTCGTGACAACAAAACCGTTTATTACCATAACTGGCGGCTAGAAGGTGCTAATCCGGCAACCTCTTCGGTCATATTTCCCTTTGGCAATGACGAAAAGTGGGCACTCTATTCTGTCGTGACCGACGGTGAAAAATATTTTATTAATGGTCAGGCGATGCCAGATGTCGATTTGCGTCATTTCCGCGTGCTGAAACCGGTAAAGTGTCCCGGTCACGGTCTTTCCCGCTGCACATTCAATGATGATGCGGAGAAATTTTTTAAATATGGTAACTGGGACGGCAGTATTCCTGGCGTTGTCGGGAATGACATCGTGATCCTGCAGCAATTTGCTGTCAGCCGCTTCCCGAATATGGCCTCGCCGGATGCCTTTTTATTTGCCAGTTCGCAGGCGCTCTATTTTTACAGTAACGGGAAATTTTTCCAGATCGTTGACGACAGAGAAAACGGCGGGAAAAAACCGGTTGAACTAGATATAGCTTCTTTCGACGATTATTATTGATTCACTCCTGCAGCCGGGCGGCGTTATGCCAGCCCGGCCGGTTCTGTTACTGTTTGCGGGCAGCTTCATAGGCGGCCAGAGTGGTTTTCCTGGCCTGCTTATGATCGACTATCGGACGAGGATAATCGAGCTTAGCGCCATTCTTCTCCGCCCATTCCCATGGTGAATGCACTGCCTTCCCCGGCACGTCCTTTAATTCCGGCACCCACTCACGAATGAATTCTCCGTCAGCATCAAATTTCTCGCCCTGCGTCGTGGGATTAAAGATACGAAAATAGGGCGCCGCATCGGTGCCGGTGGATGCTGCCCACTGCCAGCCGCCATTATTCGCCGCCAGATCGCCGTCAATTAATTGCGACATAAAATAGCGCTCGCCGCTGCGCCAGTCGATGAGCAAATCTTTGACCAGAAAGCTGGCAGCGATCATCCGCAGTCGGTTGTGCATCCAGCCAGTGGCGTTCATTTGCCGCATGGCAGCATCGACAATCGGATAGCCGGTTTTACCCTGCTGCCACGCGCTAAATTGCGCCTCGTCGTACTGCCACTGCACATTATCTGTCCAGCGAATGAACGGACGATAGCGACATAGCGAGGGATTGTAAGTCATGAGATGGCGATAAAACTCACGCCAGATAAGCTCATTCAGCCATACCGCCCCCGCGCCACCGGACAGCGCGTCCGGCTGCTCAGCCAGCAATCGATGCAGGCACTGACGCGGGGACAGTACGCCCAGCGTCAGGCAGGCCGACAGGCGGCTGGTACCATCAATCGCCGGGTAGTCGCGCCGCTGTTGATACTCTCCCGCGCCTTCGCGACAAAACTCCCGCAGCCTGGCGATGGCTGCCGTTTCATCTTTAGCAAAAAGCGCAGGATCAAACGGCGTCTGCGGATAGTTGATGTTGATATCATTAAGCGATGCGGTAAGCGCCCCGCTTTCACGCACCGACGGCGCAGCGACACACTCCGGCAGGCCATCCATCAACCGTCGCAGGTAGGCATTTTTGAAGGGCGTAAAAACTTTATACATCTGATGATTACCGGTCATCACGCTGCCCGGTGCCAGCATGACGCTATCGTCAAAACCCTGACACACTACCTTATCCAGCGCCTTTTCCAGTTGCGCATCGCGCTGTCGTTCATTCAGTTCATACTGATAGTTATAAAAAAGATCGCTAACCTGCTCCTGCTCGCATATCTGCTTTACTGCCTCGATGCTGGCCGCAAAATCAGCCACTTCTTTGACAATAAGCGGAATACCTTTTTCTGCCAGCGCCTGTTGCAGCGCATTCAGTTGCGATACCAGCAGTGCCGCCTGCCGCGGCGACATGTGGTGTGCTTTCCACTGTTCAGGTGTAGCAATAAAGAGTGCCAGTACGTTGGCCTGCCGATCCCGACAGGCTGCTGCCAGGGCGAAGTTGTCATGAAGACGTAAATCAGCCCGAAACCAGACCAAATGGGTGGTCATAAATTAATGTCCATAACGTAAGCGTAATTCTTCAGGCCAGGGATCAAAATAGCGTTGTCCCGCCAGATAGGCATCCGGATATTCAGCCATATAATGTTTGATCAGCGTCACCGGGGCCAGTAAAGGCTGAAGTCCCTGACGATAGCGCTGGATCAGCGCGGCCAGCTCCTGACGCTGGCGCGAGTTAAGCTGCTTGCGGAAGTAGCCCTGCACGTGCATCAGCACATTGGTGTGGTTACGACGGGAAGTGGGCATCGACATCAAATCCATTAGCCGCTGGCGATACTCAATAAAGTAGGCGTCAAGGGATTCCCATTCATTAATTGCCGCCACAAAGCGTCCCAGTTCACGATATTTGGGCTGCGAATGCGCCAGCAATAACAGCTTATAACGGCTGTGATAGGCGATCAGTTCTCCACGCGTCAGCCCGGCTTCCCGCAGGCTATTCAGTTCGTGCAGGGCATAAATACGTTCGACGAAGTTTTCCCGCAGCAGTGGATCGTGAAGCCGGCCATCCTCTTCGACCGGTAACCACGGAAACGTCTCCATTAGCACCCGGGTATAAATTCCGCGTTCCGCTTTCCGGTTGCCGTTGCCCTCTTCATCATAAATACGCACGCGCTCCATGCCGCAACTCGGTGATTTGGCGCAGACAATATAGCCGCACAATTTATCGAAGTGGCGGATGCGCTGATGGCTCCAGGCTTCCATTTTTTCCGTTAGATCACCTTCACGCTTATCACTAAAGCGCAGGCTGACGCCGCCCTCGCTGCTTTTTACCAGCCGCAGCGCCGGACGGGGGACCGGTAAACCAATCCCCATTTCCGGACAGACGGGTTCGAAGCGGACCCATTCAGCCAGTTCATTGACGGCAAATGTCAGCCGTTTGTGTCCGCCGTCAAAGCGAACCTGCTCCCCTAAAATGCAGGCGCTTACGCCTACAGGAATTTTGTCACTCATAGCGGCTCCTGATTGCTCTCAGGAATAAGTGTAGTCAGCCTCAGGCAAAAAAAAGGCCCGTCTGATAAAGACGGGCCAGAACAGGATGGAAATTAATTATTGCTGTGTGTAGCTTTGCTTAGTAAAAGTCACAGGCCGCTTTTTCAGCCTGTGCCATCCATACCGGTTTATCGCTGGTTTTCGACCAGATACGATGTAAATAGCTGTAGAATCGCGCACGATCTTTCCAGAACAGCATGACCGGTAACGCGATAATGCCCGCCACCAGGGCGAAAATACGACGAAATAACACGGTGCTCGTTGAGTAATCTTTATACATAGTCATAGAGTTTTCCCCCTTTAGTTGGCCGGTAGCGTTAACCGGAAATCGTTCTCTGATTAAAATATTACCGCCTTTTGTGTAATTTTACTACTCATCCGACCACTTTTTTTTGCCTGTTTAAGCAGCATTTACATTTATCGCGTAACTAAGTTACATAAAAGTTAAAATAATACTAACCATTAGTTAAATAATGGCTATTGCTATTTTTATACTTTTTTTACGCTCCCGGAGCGGATTTTTGCAAAATTTTTGCGCAGAAGAGCCTAACTTCCCTGCCACTGGTTAATCGCTGTGGAGGTGAAAAGTGAGTGCAGGCGTAATCGCAGGCGTAGTGCTGGTGATCTTACTATTAGCGTGGCTTATTTATGCCCTGCTTAACGCGGAGGCATTCTGATGGCCGCGCAAGGATTTTTACTGATTGCCAGCTTTCTGGCATTACTGATGATTATGGCGCGTCCGCTGGGCTTTCTACTGGCGCGCCTGATTGCCAATGAAACGCTGCCGGGTACCGCGGGCATGGAAAAAATAATCTGGAAAGGGCTGGGCATTACGCCTGATGAAATGAACTGGCGGCATTACCTGCTGGCCATTTTGCTGTTTAACCTGCTGGGTCTGGTGTTGCTCTTTCTGATCCTGATGTTGCAGGGATCGCTGCCCCTGAATCCGCAGCACTTCCCCGGTCTGTCCTGGCATCTGGCATTGAATACCGCCGTCAGCTTTGTCGCTAACACCAACTGGCAGTCTTACAGCGGTGAAAGCACCCTCAGCTATTTCAGTCAGATGGCTGGATTGACGGTACAAAATTTTCTGTCTGCCGCCAGCGGCATTGCGGTCATTTTTGCCCTGACCCGCGCCTTTGCCCGCCGCAGCCGGGAAACCCTGGGTAACGCATGGGTCGATCTCACCCGAATTACGCTGTGGGTGCTGCTACCGCTGTCGCTTTTGCTGGCGCTGTTTTTTATACAGCAGGGCACGCCGCAAAACCTGCTGCCGTACCAGACGTTCACCTCGCTCGAAGGTGTGGCACAGGGGTTGCCAGGGGGACCTGTCGCCTCCCAGGAAGCGATCAAAATGCTGGGGACTAACGGCGGCGGTTTCTTTAATGCTAACTCTTCCCATCCGTTTGAAAACCCGACGGCGCTGACCAATTTCGTGCAGATGCTGGCCATTTTTATGGTACCCGCCGCGCTGTGCTTTGCCTTCGGTGAGGCGACAGGCGATCGTCGTCAGGGTCATACGCTGCTGTGGGCCATGACGCTGATTTTCATTATCAGTGCCGCAGTGGTGATGTGGGCTGAGACGCAGGGCAATCCGCACCTTGTGCCGCTGGGCGCTGACAGCAGTCTTAACATGGAAGGAAAAGAGAGCCGCTTCGGTATTCTTGCCAGCAGCCTGTTCGCCGTGGTGACGACGGCCGCCTCGTGCGGTGCGGTCAATGCCATGCATGATTCGTTCACCGCGCTCGGCGGCATGATCCCCCTGTGGTTAATGCAAATCGGCGAGGTGGTTTTTGGCGGCGTTGGCTCGGGTTTATACGGCATGTTGCTGTTCGTCCTGCTGGCGGTATTTATCGCCGGGCTGATGACCGGGCGCACGCCGGAATATCTGGGTAAAAAAATCGACGTGCGCGAAATGAAAATGACCGCCCTCGCGATCCTCGTTACCCCAATGCTGGTCTTGGGCGGGACGGCGCTGGCCATGATGACCGAAGCCGGGCGAAGCGGCATGTTAAATCCCGGCGCACACGGGTTTAGCGAAGTGCTGTATGCCGTCTCCTCTGCGGCCAACAACAACGGCAGCGCCTTTGCCGGACTGAGCGCCAATACGCCGTTCTGGAACTGCCTGCTGGCGTTTTGCATGTGGGCAGGCCGCTTCGGCGTGATTATTCCGGTGATGGCCATTGCGGGTTCGCTGGTGAGCAAAAAAATTCAGCCCGCCAGCGCCGGAACGCTCACCACTACCGGGCCGTTATTTGTCGGCCTGCTGACAGGGACCATTTTGCTGGTGGGTGCCCTGACCTTTATTCCCGCGCTGGTTGCAGGACCGGTAGCCGAATTCCTTTCGTTACGTTAAGCCCTGGAGCACACGATCATGAATCGCAAAAAACAGGCGCTGTTTGAACCTGCCCTGATGCGGCAAGCCGCCACAGAGTCGTTAAAAAAATTACGTCCTGAGGTTCAACTGCGCAATCCGGTGATGTTTATTGTCTGGACAGGCAGTGTTTTGACCAGCGGTCTGGCCATTGCCATGCTGACAGGTTACTTATCGGGCGACTGGCGCTTTACTGCCGCCGTGAGTCTGTGGCTGTGGTTTACGGTACTGTTTGCCAACGTCGCCGAAGCCATGGCTGAAGGGCGCAGTAAAGCGCAGGCCAACAGTCTGAAGGGCGTGCAGAAAACGGCATTTGCCTGCAAGCTGAATGGACGGTCGTATGACAGTCCAGCCAGGCAGGTTCCGGCTGCCGACTTACGCAAAGGCGATGTGGTAAGAGTGAATGCAGGCGATATTATTCCCTGCGATGGTGAGGTGATCGAAGGCGGCGCATCGGTGGACGAGAGCGCCATAACCGGTGAGTCGGCACCGGTTATCCGTGAATCCGGCGGCGACTTTGCCTCTGTTACCGGCGGGACGCGTATTCTGTCCGACTGGTTAATCATTGAGTGCCGGGTCGATCCGGGCGAAACCTTCCTCGATCGGATGATCGCCATGGTGGAAGGCGCGCAGCGGCGTAAAACCCCGAATGAGATAGCCCTGACCATTTTGCTGGTAGCGCTGACCATCGTTTTTCTGCTGGCCACTGCCACACTGTGGCCCTTCTCGGCCTGGGCCGGTCAGCCTGTTAGCGTTACGGCCCTGATTGCCCTGCTGGTGTGCCTGATCCCGACCACTATTGGCGGCCTGCTGTCGGCTATCGGCATCGCCGGAATGAGCCGGATGCTGGAGGCTAATGTGATTGCCACCAGCGGACGGGCTGTCGAGGCCGCGGGTGACGTGGATGTGCTGCTGCTGGATAAAACCGGCACCATTACCCTCGGCAACCGTCAGGCATCGGCATTTATTCCCGCGCCTGACGTAGCCGAAAAAACGCTGGCCGATGCCGCCCAGCTGGCTTCGCTTGCCGATGAAACACCTGAAGGTCGCAGTATCGTGGTGCTGGCAAAACAGCAATTTAATGTTCGCGAGCGGGATATTCAGTCGCTACAGGCGACGTTTATTCCTTTCACCGCCCAGACGCGCATGAGCGGCATTGACGTCGACAATCGCACCATTCGTAAAGGGGCCGTTGACGCCATTCGCCGCCACGTGCAGAGCAACGGCGGCCAGTTCCCTGCTGCTGTTGAGCGTCACGTTGAGGATGTCGCCCGTCAGGGTTCGACTCCGCTGGTTGTTGCTGAAGGCGCGCACGTGCTGGGTACTATCGTACTTAAAGATGTGGTGAAAGGCGGTATTAAGGAGCGTTTTGCCCGTCTGCGGCAGATGGGGATCAAGACGGTGATGATCACCGGCGATAATAGTCTGACGGCGGCGGCTATTGCCGCTGAAGCCGGGGTGGATGATTTTCTGGCCGAGGCAACGCCGGAAGCCAAACTGGCCCTGATCCGCCAGTATCAGGCAGAGGGTCGACTGGTCGCCATGACCGGTGATGGCACCAATGATGCCCCGGCGCTGGCGCAGGCTGATGTGGCGGTGGCAATGAATTCCGGTACGCAGGCGGCAAAAGAAGCGGGAAATATGGTCGATCTCGATTCCAATCCCACCAAGCTCATTGAAGTGGTCCATATCGGGAAACAGATGCTGATGACCCGCGGCTCGCTGACGACGTTTAGCCTCGCCAACGACGTCGCGAAATATTTTGCCATTATTCCTGCGGCCTTTGTCGCCACCTGGCCACAGATAGGCGTGCTGAATATTATGCAGTTGCACTCCCCCGCCTCCGCCATTCTGAGCGCGGTGATTTTTAATGCGTTAATTATTGTCTTTCTGATCCCCCTGGCGCTGCGCGGCGTGAGCTATAAACCGCTCTCTGCCTCCGCCCTGCTGCGCCGCAATTTGGGCCTTTATGGTCTGGGCGGTCTGATTGTGCCGTTTATCGGCATTAAGCTTATCGATTTGCTGCTGACCCTGCTGGGTCTGGCGTGAGGTAATGATGAATCTGTTACGTCCTGCATTCTCTTTAATGATCGTATTAATGCTGCTGACCGGCGGTCTGTATCCGCTGTTGACCACGGTACTCGGACAGTGGTGGTTTAGCGATCGGGCCAACGGTTCGTTGATCCACGACCAGCACGACCTGCGCGGCTCCTTATTGCTGGGTCAGCACTTTACCCGTGCCGATTATTTTCAGGGCCGTCCCTCTACAACGGCAGAGAAGCCCTATAATCCGCTGGCCTCCGGCGGCAGCAATCTGGCCGTCAGTAATCCGGCGCAGGATAGCGCTATTACCGAACGAGCCGCGAGCCTGCGTGCGCAGAATCCGGATGCACCGATCCGCATACCCACAGAGCTGCTGACCGCGTCCGCCAGCGGTCTGGACAGTCAATTAACCCCGCAGGCCATTTACTGGCAGCTGCCGAGGGTAGCGAAGGCGCGTAAACTCTCGCCCGCGCAAATCGAACCGCTGATTGCACGCGCCACCCAAAAACCGTTGTTCAGCTTTCTCGGCCAGCCTGTGGTAAATATTGTTGAGCTAAATATGTCGCTTGATGCCATTAAGGAAAACAGATGACCGACGAGCCGCAGCGTCCCGATCCCGATCGCCTGCTCGAGCAAACTGCCAAAGCGCACCGCGGCAAGTTAAAAATTTTCTTCGGTGCCTGCGCGGGCGTCGGCAAAACCTGGGCAATGCTGGCCGAGGCGCAGCGGCTACACGCTCAGGGGCTGGATGTTCTGGCGGGCGTCGTCGAAACCCATGGCCGCAGGGAAACAGCGGCGATGCTGGAAGGACTCACGCAGCTGGCACCACGAACGTTTAACCATCGCGGGCGCAAGGTGCCGGAGTTTGATTTGGATGCGGCGCTGGCGCGACGTCCGGCCTTGATCCTGATGGATGAACTGGCGCACAGCAATGCGCCAGGCTCGCGTCATCCCCGCCGCTGGCAGGATGTCGGGGAGCTACTTGAGGCGGGGGTAGATGTTTTTACCACCCTTAATGTGCAGCATCTGGAAAGCCTCAATGATGTGGTCAGCGGCGTCACCGGGATTCAGGTACGTGAAACGGTGCCCGATCCGGTGTTTGATGCCGCAGACGATGTGGTGCTGGTCGATCTGCCGCCAAACGATCTGCGCCAGCGCCTGCACGAGGGAAAAGTCTATTTCGCCGGGCAGGCCGAGCGGGCGATTGAGAATTTCTTTCGCAAGGGCAATCTGTATGCCCTGCGCGAGCTGGCGCTGCGCCGCACGGCCGACCGTGTGGATTCACAAATGCGGGCCTGGCGGGAGGATCAGGGCCAGGAGCGCGTGTGGCATACCCGCGACGCCATTCTGCTCTGCATTGGTCATCATAACGGTAGCGAAAAAAGCGTGCGTACCGCCGCACGTCTGGCAGCCAAACTGGGCAGCGTCTGGCATGCTATCTACGTTGAAACCCCACGGCTGCATCGGCTCAGCCGGGCGCAGCGCCAGGCCATCCTTACTACGCTGCGACTGGCGCAGGAGTTGGGTGCACAAACGGCAACCCTTGCCGACCCGTCAGAAGAAAAAGCGGTCCTGCGCTATGCGCGCGAGCACAATCTCGGCAAAATCGTGGTTGGACGCCAGACGCATCGTCGCGTATGGCAGAGCAGCTCCTTTGCCGAACGTTTATCCCGGCACGCCCCGGATCTGGATATAGTGATTGTGGCGCTGGACGACCAGCCGGTACCGGTACCGCGCGCCAGTGATGCCCGTTCCGCGCTGGACCGCTGGCGCGTACCGTTAAAAGGCTGTGTTGTGGCGCTCGCGCTGTGCACCGGGATCACCCTGACGGCAATGCAGTGGCTGACGGCCTTTGATCCCACCAACCTGGTGATGATTTACCTGCTGGCGGTAGTGCTGGTAGCGCTGCGTTACGGGCGCTGGCCGTCGGTACTGGCCACCGTCGTCAATGTTATCAGCTTCGATCTGTTTTTTATCGCCCCGCACGGAACCCTCGCCGTCTCCGACGTACAGTACATCCTGACGTTTATCGTGATGCTGATTGTCGGCCTGGTGATCGGTAATCTGACGGCCGGAATGCGCTATCAGGCCCGGGTGGCCCGCTACCGGGAACAGCGCACTCGCCATTTGTATGAAATGTCCCGGCAGCTTGCGATCAGCCGTAGCGCTGAGGATATTGCCGCCACCGGCGAGCAGTTTATTCAGTCTACTTTTCAGGCCCGCAGCCAGATCCTGCTCCCCGATGCCAGCGCGCGTCTGGTGCCGCTTCATCAACAGCCGGGCATGATGCCGTGGGATGAAGCGATTGCCCGCTGGAGTTTTGATCGCGGCCAGCCGGCCGGCGCGGGTACTGACACCTTGCCCGGCGTGCCCTATCAAATCCTGCCGTTAAAAAGCGCCAGCCGAACGCACGGGCTTATCGTCGTCGCTCCCGACAGTCTGCGCCAGCTGATGATCCCCGAGCAGCAACGTCTGCTGGAGACCTTCACGTTGCTTATCGCCAGCGCGCTGGAGCGTCTGGCATTAACCGTCAGTGAACAGCAGGCGCGGCTGGCCAGCGAGCGTGAAAGCGTGCGTAATGCGTTGCTTGCCGCCCTGTCTCACGATTTACGTACTCCGTTGACCGTGCTGTTTGGCCAGGCGGAGATCCTGACGCTCGATCTGGCCAGCGAAGGTTCCAGACATGCACCACAGGCCAGCGAAATTCGCCAGCATGTCCTGAATACGACCCGGCTGGTCAATAATCTGCTGGATATGGCACGTATTCAGTCAGGCGGTTTTAATCTCAAAAAAGAGTGGCTGACCCTGGAAGAGGTGGTGGGCAGCGCTCTGCAAAGCCTTGAACCCGGCAGCCGCCCGATTACGCTGGCGCTCGGTGAACCGTTAATGCTGATCCACGTTGATGGCCCGCTGTTTGAGCGGGTACTGATTAATTTGCTGGAGAATGCCCTTAAATATGCCGGGCGACAGGCGCAAATTGGGCTTAGCGCCTGGAGACAGGAAAATCATCTGATACTGGAAGTGTGGGATAACGGTCCGGGTATACCCGCAGGACAGGAACTGTCTATTTTCGACAAATTTGCCCGCGGCATGAAAGAGTCGTCCATACCGGGGGTCGGTCTGGGGCTGGCGATTTGTCAGGCCATCGTGAGCGTTCACGGCGGCACGCTGCACGCCTGCAACCGGGAGCACGGCGGAGCCTGTTTTCGTGTTACGCTGATACAAGAGACGCCGCCCACACTAGAAGAGCTTAGCGAAATACCGTGACTACCATTTTGATCGTTGAAGATGAACAGGCTATTCGTCGTCTGTTACGCACGGCGCTGGACGCTGACGGACTGAAAGTTTACGAAGCCGATACGCTCCAGCGCGGACTGCTGGAGGCGGCCAGCCGTAAACCGGATCTGGCTATTCTGGATCTTGGTCTGCCGGACGGCGATGGAGTTGAGTTTATCCGTCAGGTGCGTCTGTGGAGCCAGATGCCGATTATCGTTCTTTCAGCGCGAACGGACGAGACGGATAAAATCATTGCGCTTGATGCCGGCGCCGATGATTACCTTAGCAAGCCTTTTGGCATCGGCGAATTGCAGGCGCGTTTGCGTGTCGCCATGCGTCGTCATGCCAGCGGGCACGCTACCGACCCTCGTTTTACGTTTGCTACCGTTGAGATCGATCTGGCTGCCCGACAAATTTTGCGCGACGGTATTGAGGTACATTTAACGCCGATTGAGTTTCGTCTGTTGGCCATTCTGCTGAATAATGCCGGAAAAGTGCTGACTCAGCGCCAGTTGTTAACCCAGGTATGGGGACCTAATGCCGTTGAGCACGGCCATTATTTGCGCATCTATATGGGGCATTTACGCCAGAAACTGGAAGTTGATCCGGCCCGGCCAGCACATTTATTAACCGAAACCGGGATTGGCTATCGCTTTATGTTTTAGCCATCGCGGACCGTTAAAACGCAAAACGCCTCCCGCAGGAGGCGCTATAGAATAGCAGTATAATCAGGCGTTTTTCAGAACTGCGCTGACAATCTCTACTGCTTCTTTTTCAATGCGTTTCCGGTGTTCTTCGCCAAGGAAGCTTTCACAATAGATTTTGTATGCGTCCTCAGTGCCTGACGGACGGGCGGCAAACCAGCCGTTGTCGGTCATCACTTTTAAGCCACCAATTGACGCGCCGTTACCCGGTGCGGTCGTTAAACGCGCGGTGATGGGATCGCCTGCCAGGGTATCAGCGCTGACCATTTCCGGAGACAGTTTAGACAGAGCCGCTTTCTGCGCGGAGGTTGCGCTTGCGCCCAGACGGTTGTAGCTCGGTGCGCCAAAACGCGCCGCCAGCTCGTCATAATGCTGCTGCGGATTTTTTCCGGTTACCGCGGTGATTTCCGCGGCCAACAGGCACATGATGATGCCGTCTTTGTCCGTCGACCACGGCGTACCGTCGAAACGCAGGAACGATGCCCCCGCACTCTCTTCACCACCAAAGCCGAAGCTGCCGTCATAAAGGCCATCAACGAACCACTTAAAGCCCACCGGCACTTCAACCAGCTTGCGGCCCAGATCGTTTACCACGCGGTCGATCATCGCAGACGACACCAGCGTTTTACCTACTGCAACATCTTTGCCCCACTGCGGACGATGCTGGAACAGGTAGTTGATTGCAACGGCCAGATAGTGGTTTGGATTCATCAGACCGGCTGGCGTCACAATGCCGTGGCGGTCGTAATCCGGATCGTTAGCAAATGCCAGGTCAAATTTATCACGCAGGGCCAGCAGACCGGCCATCGCAGACTCAGAAGAGCAGTCCATACGGATCACTTCGTCTTTATCCAGATGCATAAAGCGGAAGGTCTGATCCACATGATCGTTAACGATGGTCAGATTCAGGTTGTAGTGTTCGGCAATACGTTTCCAGTATTCGATCCCTGAACCGCCCAGCGGATCAACACCCAGGGTCAAACCTGCTTTCTGAATCGCGGCAATATCAACGATCTCCGCCAGCCCTTCAACAAAAGGCTGCACCAGATCCTGCTCTTTCACGTGACCTGAGGCCATGGCTGCGTCAAATGCCAGACGCTTGACGCCTTTAAGATCGTCGGCCAGCAGCGCGTTAGCACGATCCTCAACCACTTTCGTGACGTTGGTGTCTGCCGGACCGCCGTTCGGCGGATTGTATTTGATCCCGCCATCTTCCGGCGGATTGTGCGATGGCGTAATAACAATACCGTCCGCCTGCGCGCCGCCTTTTTTGTTATGAACCAGAATGGCATTTGAAACCGCAGGCGTTGGGGTAAAGCCATTGTTTTCCTGGACAATCATGTCCACGCCATTGGCTGCAAGCACTTCCACCACAGAAATAAAGGCAGGCTCTGACAGCGCATGGGTGTCTTTACCCACGTAGCATGGTCCGGTGATGCCGTTTTTCGCGCGTTCTTCAGCAATTGCCTGCGCGATAGCCAGAATATGCGGTTCATTAAAACTGTGACGCGCCGCGCTACCACGATGGCCGGAGGTGCCAAACTTCACGGCGTGTTCCGGGTTACCCACTGTCGGTTTCAGCACGTAGTACTGTGACGTCAGTTGAGCGACGTTAATCAAATCACTTTGTTGTGCTGGCTGACCCGCACGATTGTGAACTGCCATTGCCTGGTCCTTCTGGTGCATGGATTAAATAGTGCCGCAAACCTTTTCAATCAGCTCCACCGGGAACTGCATTGATTGCATGATATGTTCAATCATGCCGCATTTACGGCCGGTATTGGTATTGGTAATCACCCAGTACGGCGTGCCGGGGACCTGTTTCGGTTTAGTCTGATTACCGCTTTGTAGCAGAGTCTGCTCGTCAGATGCGAAATAAACGCGGGTCCGTCCGTGCAGTGATTCGGTCGCTTCTGCAAACGCACTGCTATTGAGTGAATAGAGTGTAGATAATATCAGCATAAAACGATTCACTGCTTTACGCTGTTCTGCGTATTCGTCAGACAGCAGCAGCTCGCGCATAGCACGAACGTTATCTTTAGCCGTATTAGCCGGTTTTTTCTCGGCCACCGCTGCGGGGGCACTAACCTCTTTATTGACCGGAGAGACAGGCTGTGCAACGGCAGAAAATTTCAGCAGGCGCCGTAAAATGTCGGATGCGCTCTCGCCAATGTGCTGCGTGTGGCTGGCAATATAGCGATAGAGTTCATCATCAACTTCGATCGTTTTCATCTTGATCCAGTACGTTATTTTTTGAGTACAAGTTATTGAGATTATAAGAGCAAATCTCAACTGCGGATAGCGTAAAGCCCGGGTGACCGTAAAACTCCGGAAACTTCTGAAAGCTTGCAGCCGGGCGGCAGAATGTTCACCATAATACCTTAACCTGCCAACGCGAAAAAAAGATCTTTACCATGAAATTAAATACCCGCACGCAATCTGCACAACATTTGACTGGATCTTCACCCATTGTCCTCGTTCACGGGTTGTTCGGCAGCCTTGATAATCTGGGCGTCCTTGCTCGCGATCTGGTACGCGATTACTCAATCCTGCAAGTCGACATGCGCAACCACGGGCTTTCGCCTCGCGCCCCGGAAATGGACTATTCAGTGATGGCCCAGGATCTGCTGGATACTCTGGACGCACATGATATTGAAAAAGCCACCTTTGTGGGGCATTCAATGGGTGGCAAAGCGGTCATGGCGCTTACCGCGCTGGCCGCCGATCGCATTGACGGGCTGGTCGCCATTGATATCGCCCCGGTACGCTATGCCGAGCGACGCCATGATGAAATATTTGCTGCGATCAATGCGGTGACGGACGCCGGCTGCGCTACGCGTCAGCAGGCGGCTACGGTGATGCGCCAGCATCTTAATGAAGAAGGCGTTATTCAGTTTTTGCTGAAGTCATTTGCCGACGGCGAATGGCGCTTTAATGTGCCGGTATTGTGGCAACACTATTCACAGATTACCGGCTGGCAAACCCTCCCGGCCTGGGATCGCCCGGCGCTGTTTATTCCCGGCGGCAACTCTCCCTATGTTAATGAAGCCTGCCGGGAACCGCTGCTGGCCCAGTTCCCGCAGGCGCGTGCGCATGTCATCGCGGGTGCCGGACACTGGGTACACGCCGAAAAACCAGAGGCGGTACTACGGGCTATTCGTCGCTATCTGACAGAGCGTGAGGCTGATTAAAAATGCAACGTCCGCACGCCAGATTGCCTGCGGACGTTGGCGTGCTTCTCCCACTGCTGTATGATGGCGTGCTACCCAACCGGACTTAAGCCCGGCTGCTTTTATTCCCCGAAGTCACTCTGAATCATGGCAAAAGAACAAACGGACCGTACCACATTAGATCTGTTCGCAAATGAGCGTCGCCCGGGAAGACCCAAAACCAATCCCCTTGCGCGTGATGAACAGTTACGCATCAATAAGCGTAATCAGTTAAAACGTGACAAGGTTCGCGGCCTGAAGCGCGTCGAGCTGAAGCTGAACGCGGACGCAGTGGACGCCCTGAATGAGCTGGCAGATGCTCGCCAGATCAGCCGTAGTGAGCTTATCGAAGAGATCCTCCTGAGCCAGCTTGCGCTACTGCACGCGCAGGATATTGTCTGAAAATCGCCCTGAATCCTTTTTTCATGTAGCAGGGAGTGCAGTCGAGAGCGATTGCTATTTCCGCGTACTTCTCTGTTCTGCTATCATTGCCCTTATCCGTGTGCAATGCGCCACCACCATATTACTAAGTATCAAGAGGTTATTTTACTCATGGCAATCACAGGCATCTTTTTCGGCAGCGATACCGGCAATACCGAAAACATCGCAAAGATGATTCAAAAGCAGTTAGGTAAGGATGTCGCCGATGTCCATGACATTGCTAAGAGCAGCAAAGAAGATCTCGCAGGCTACGATATTCTGCTGCTGGGCATTCCAACCTGGTACTACGGTGAAGCACAATGTGACTGGGATGACTTTTTCCCGACGCTGGAAGAGGTAGACTTCAACGGTAAGCTGGTTGCCCTTTTTGGCTGTGGCGATCAGGAAGACTACGCAGAATACTTCTGCGACGCGCTGGGCACTATTCGTGACATCATAGAGCCGCGCGGCGCAACGATTGTCGGCCACTGGCCAACCGCGGGTTATCACTTTGAAGCGTCAAAAGGCCTCGCTGATGACGATCATTTCGTCGGTCTTGCCATTGACGAAGACCGCCAGCCCGAGCTAACCGCCGAACGCGTTGAGCAGTGGGTCAAGCAGATCTCTGAAGAGCTGCACCTCGATGCTATTATCAATGCCTGATGTCAGTAAAGCGCAGCCGCAAGGCTGCGCTTTATCGATAGCTTTGAGCAATCAAAATAATTGCTACAATTTTTTAACTTTTCAGTACTTATCTGTACAATAGCCACTGATTTAACGAGGACGGTTTCCGCTTTGCGAACAACGCCTCGTTTTAATTGCTAAATTTGTCTGATACTTACGGTTTTCAATCAGGCATGGCAGTTCTATAATGAGAGTCATTATGACCGATGCACTCTCTGTAAATACTTCCCTGTGGGGAGTGAATCTTATAGCAACAGGACAGATTCCGCATGACTGACAACAATACCGCATTAAAGAAAGCAGGCCTGAAAGTCACGCTTCCCCGGTTAAAAATTCTGGAAGTGCTTCAGGGGCCTGACAATCACCATGTCAGCGCGGAAGACTTATACAAACGCCTTATCGACATGGGCGAAGAGATTGGCCTCGCTACCGTCTATCGCGTTCTGAACCAGTTTGACGATGCAGGCATTGTCACCCGTCATAATTTTGAGGGTGGTAAATCCGTTTTTGAACTGACTCAGCAGCATCATCACGATCACCTTATCTGCCTCGACTGCGGCAAAGTGATTGAGTTTAGCGATGATTCAATCGAGTTACGCCAGCGTGAGATTGCCGCTAAACACGGTATCCGTCTCACCAACCATAGTCTTTATCTCTATGGTCACTGTGCTGAAGGTGACTGCCGTGAAAACGAACATATTCACGAAGGCAACAACAAGTAATCGACCAGGACGCTAAGTCAGCCAGCCTCCCCGGCTGGCTTTTTTATTTTTTCAGGCAGTAAATTCAGAATTCATTAATATCAGTGATCATTTACGCGGCCTAGAATGATGTGTTACGGGCGTTGTGCACGACGTCTGATGATATTGACAATGGATTAAGTCATGCATAAAAACACCGCATATCAGTCTGCAATTACCCATATTCTTGCCATTTTCGACGACAGGAATAAGAATCGCCTTGCGCAATACCACGCCCTGACCTTTCAGGCCGATAAGATTTGTTTACTGTATGCTGGCGACTACTCGCTTGTGCGCCGACGGGATGGATTGCTGTTAACGCGCTCAAGGGCACCGGGCATTACGGGTATGATCATGCCCGGGACGCCAGAGCAGTATGTTATTCTGCATGCAGACAGTGACTGCGACTATCGACTGGTCAGCAATAAAGACTTTTTTAGCAGAATTGATGAGTTGAAAGCACATCAGGACATGTATACGCTTCTGCTGGCGCAGGTTACGCGACAGCAGGAGCGCGAGGAGTTGCTGTTGGGCGGCAGCAGCATGGTTTGCGTGCAGGGTGCTATCCTGCTGCTTAGTCGCCTTGAGCCGGATATGCTTGCCAGTATAAACGTCGCTAACTTTGTCATTAAAATGACAAACTTGTCGCGCAGTATTGTGATGAAGTCAGTGGCCTTTCTGCGTGAGGAAAACGCGATTGAAATGAGCAAGGGCAAACTGGTGAGGGTCAATTATCTTCCTGACATCCCGTAGAAATACCGGCGGCTTTGCGCCGCCGGGTGTAACCGTCTTAGTCTGCCTTAGAAAATCGTAAATGGCGCGATAACCATAAATTTCACGTCGCGCTCATCCTGGAAAATATTGCCATAACCGCCGCCATAGCTCGGAATATCCGAATGATTATCATATTCGGTGAAGTGAAGTTTAAACATGGTTCCCTTAGCCCGGCCCTCCTGAAGAGTATAAACGGCATCCAGGCTATAAGAGGACTCTTCGATAGTGCGATCTTTATCATACCAGGCATCCGGATTTAATTGCCAGGTCGCAGGCTTCGCATCCCAGGCATAAACCCAGGATGCTCCTACGTTCCAGCCTGGCAGATCCCAGTTTTTGAGATCGTACATTGCACCTAAGAAAACGGCTTTTTCGCCGTTGGCGTTAAAGTCTGAACGGTTATCCCACCAGATATCGAGGCGGCCGTTAGATGAGGCGTAAGTGGGTGTCATACGCTGGAGAAAATAACCCTGCTGACCATTAGCTTTAACCCAGGTGCCCTCAAGACGTAAATCCACCACCTCTGCGGGTTTATAACCAAACGTCAGCGCCTGTAGCCAGGCCGTGCCGTCATAGATATCGTTGGTACTATGATCGTCAACTTTGTCACGAGCAGCATAAAACTGGTAGCTGGTGGTGAACGGACTTCCGGCAATATCAAATTTATAACTGGCTTTAGCAAAATACTGATCGATATAGTTTTCAGCCTGACCAAATGCGGCCTCAAGCACAACGTCGTTTTTGAAATCGTATTTGGCCCCGATAGAATGTAAATAGTCGACCCGGGTTTTTTGATCATTCTGATAAAAATGATCCATCTCGATGTGCCACGGCGACTTATAGTCGTTAGTCCACATATAGGAGAAGCTAAGTGCACCGGCATCGCCATAATCAAAATTCGCCCCTGCCTCAGCGCCCTGATAGGTTCCCGGCATAAAGCTCCAGTGCGGAGCCAGCAGCGTTTGCCCTGTCGGCTGAATATATCCCGCCCGCGCCCACATTGGTCCATATTTGAATTTCGCCGCCGCTTTATACAGGCTTACGCCGCTTTTATCACCGGACCATTTTTCATCGTAGGCTTTATTGCTTTTAGAAAAGGCAATTTCATTGGGATGGGCACTGTCGCCGTTCTCGGCCATTTCAACTGCCGTAAAAGCAGCAATATCAAGGCCAAACATATCAGCAGCATACCCGGACTGAAAATCAAGATTCGCATTCCAGGTCGCATGAGAAAGGTTAACTTTATATTTGTCGTTATCGGTGACATCTTTACGATCGCGCTCACGCTGCCAGTAATAAATACCGCCCGTAAGCGTTGAATCGTCGATAAATCCTTCAGCTTTAGCCTGCGGAGAGGCTATCCAGCCAGACATTGCGATGACGCCGGCAATAGCCAGCGCCAGCGTACTACGTTTGCCACTGAACGTACGCATGGGGTGATCCTCTTTGACTTTAAAACGCCGACAAACGCGGCGATAAAAATAAAATTTAAAAAGTAACCAGCAAAAATGTGACTGACTACTGAGAAACAGAGTATTTTTCGCGACGCGAATTATCAATCTTTTTTGACGGGCAAAATGCAGGATTATGATGGAGCGCACATATTTCATTGTATTTTGTAACAATTACAAAATAGAAATTTAGCGCGATTAATGAGGATTAATAGCAGAAAAACAGATGATGAGTGATATTAATTGACTTCCGGTGAGGGACATTAATTCGCGTCACGAATATATAGATATTGATGATATTTCGCCATGACAGCCAAAAATAAACGCCGCACATGGCGGCATTTATTAACCAGCAGATTGAGATTACTCGCCGATTTTTGCCCAGGTATCACGCAGGCCAACGGTGCGGTTAAACACCAGATTGTCCGCAGTCGCATAGCGACTATCAAGACAGAAGTAACCTTCGCGTTCGAACTGATACGCTTTACCGGCTTCCGCCTCTTTTAAGCTTTGCTCAGCAAAGCCGTGTTTGATGACCAGAGATTCAGGATTAATGACGGAAAGGAAATCCTCTGCCGCACCGGGGTTTGCAATACTGAACAGACGATCGTACAAACGAATTTCAACCGGCAAGGCATGTGTTGCGCTCACCCAGTGGATCACACCTTTAACTTTGCGCCCATCCGCCGGATCTTTGCTTAACGTGTCAGCATCATAAGTGCAGATGATAGTGGTGATATTACCTTCCGCATCTTTTTCCACGCGTTCAGCTTTGATCACATAAGCATTGCGCAGGCGAACTTCTTTACCCAGCACCAGACGTTTATACTGCTTATTGGCTTCTTCGCGGAAATCAGCGCGATCGATCCAGATTTCGCCGCTAAACGGAACTTCACGCGTCCCCATTTCCGGGTTGCCCGGATGGTTCGGCATGGTCACCATTTCGCTCTCGCCCTGCGGGTAGTTTTCGATAACCAGTTTTACCGGATCGATAACGGCCATGGCGCGCGGCGCATTTTCGTTTAAATCTTCACGAATGCAGGATTCAAGCGACGCCATTTCAATGGTGTTGTCCTGTTTGGTCACGCCAATACGTTTGCAGAACTCACGGATGGACGCCGAGGTATAGCCGCGACGGCGCAGACCAGAAATGGTCGGCATACGCGGATCGTCCCAGCCCTCTACGTGCTTGTCAGCGACCAGCAGATTCAGCTTACGCTTGGACATCACGGTATATTCCAGATTCAGGCGCGAAAATTCGTACTGACGCGGATGAACCGCAATAGTGATGTTATCGAGCACCCAGTCATACAGACGGCGGTTATCCTGAAACTCAAGTGTACACAGCGAGTGCGTAATGCCTTCCAGCGCATCGCTGATACAGTGGGTAAAGTCGTACATCGGGTAGATGCACCATTTGCTGCCCGTCTGATGATGGTCGGCAAACTTAATGCGATAAATAACCGGGTCGCGCATTACAATAAAAGGTGACGCCATATCGATTTTGGCACGCAGGCAGGCCTTACCTTCTTCAAACCCACCGCTGCGCATTTTTTCAAATAGCGCGAGGTTTTCTTCAACGCTGCGATCGCGATACGGGCTATTTTTACCTGGTGCTTTCAGCGTACCGCGGTATTCGCGGATTTCATCGGCAGACAGCTCGTCAACATAGGCCAGACCTTTATTGATAAGCTCAATGGCATACTGATGCAACTGGTCAAAATAATTTGAGGAGTAGCAAATATCACCCGACCAGTGAAAACCTAACCACTGCACATCGTTTTTGATTGACTCGACGTATTCGATATCTTCTTTCGCCGGGTTAGTATCATCGAAACGCAGGTTGCACTGGCCCTGGTAATCCTGAGCAATACCGAAGTTCAGGCAAATAGATTTAGCATGCCCAATGTGCAGGTAGCCATTCGGCTCCGGCGGAAAACGGGTATGAACGGTGGCGTGCTTACCACTGGATAAATCTTCATCAATAATTTGACGAATAAAGTTCGTCGGGCGGGCTTCTGCCTCACTCATCACGGGTTCCTCAACGCGTAAACAACATATAACGGCATATGATCTTATAAGCCAGTCCCGGAGACAACTGTTTAGTTGCGGAAATTACGCTTTCGAAAAAATTCTGCGGCCGGGAGCCGTAAAAAAACGGCGGAAGTTGCCCCCCGCCGCTTAACGTTACTGCCAGAATGGATTAAAACTTATTTGCTTTTAATCTCATACAGCGGCGTTTGCCCTGCCACTACGCGATCGGTAGCCTGAATCACCAGTGCGCTGTAGTCATCGCTGTTGCTGCATACTACCGGACTTATCATGGAGCGCGCATTGGCATTAAGGTAGTCGAGATCCAGTTCCAGAACCGGTTGCCCTGCCACTACTTTTGCTCCTTCTTCAAGCAGGCGCGTGAATCCCTGACCTTTCAATGCCACGGTATCAATACCCATGTGAACGACGATTTCCGCGCCATTTTCCGTTTCCAGGCAGAATGCATGATTGGTATTGAAGATTTTAACGATAGTACCGGCAGCCGGTGCAACGACCGTTTTGTCCGTCGGTTTAACCGCCACGCCATCGCCCACCGCTTTGCTGGCGAAAGCTTCATCTGGCACATTTTCCAGCGCCACAATCTCACCGCTAATCGGTGAAACCAGTGCGGCAATCAGTTTGGCGTTCGGGACCGCCTGCGATTTTGCCGTAGCCGGGATAACGGTTGCCGGGGAGTCAGCGGTAGTCGCTGCGGGCACTGGGCCGCGTGCAACGATACGTTTCATCATATCGCCGACAGATTCGGCCTTCGCGCCCACAATGACCTGAATAGTTTGTTTATTCAATTTCACCACGCCGGAAGCACCCAGACGTTTGCACATGGCATCATTAACCTGCGCAGAATCCGCTACCGTCAGGCGCAGACGGGTAATACAGGCGTCAATGGCTTTCAGGTTATCCGTGCCGCCGACCGCCGCAATATAATTGGTTGCCAGCTGGGTTAAGCCCTCTTCAGTATTGCTGTTTACATCTTCTTTAACGGCATCAACGTCTTCATCTTCACGACCCGGCGTTTTCAGGTTGAACATGCGGATAACCGCGCTGAACACCACAAAGTAGATGACGAAGAAAATCAGGCCCATGACCACCAGCATCCAGACGTTGCTGCTGGCAGCTGGCAGGTTGTACATCAACGCATAGTCGATGGCACCGGCGGAGAACGAGAACCCGGCATGAATGTTAAGCAGAGTCGCCACAAACAGACTGATACCGGTCAACAGCGCATGCAGAAGGTACAGCAGCGGTGCCAGGAACATGAACAGGAATTCCAGCGGCTCGGTTACGCCGGTCAGGAATGCCGTAATCGCCACGGAGAGCAGCATACCGCCGACCATTGGACGACGCGCTTTCGGCGCAGCAAAATACATCGCCAGCGCTGCCCCCGGCAGACCAAACATCATGATTGGGAAGAAGCCGGACATGAACATCCCCGCCGTGCCATCACCCGCATAGAAACGGTTGATATCACCGTGGAAAATCGTTCCTGCCGCGTTGGTATATTCACCAATCTGGAACCAGGCAATGGTATTCAGCACCTGATGCAGACCGGTTGGGATCAGCAAACGGTTGATGAAACCAAAGATACCGGAACCCAGCGCGCCCGCAGAGACGATCCACTCGCCGCCAGCATGGATTGCATGTTGTACTGGTGGCCAGATGTAACCGAAAATAGCGGCCAGCACCAGACAGAAGAAACCTGTGGCGATAGGCACAAAACGCTTGCCGCCGAAGAAGCTCAGGAAGTCCGGCAGCTTAATACCGGCCCAGCGGTTATAAGATGCACCGCCTACCAGACCGGTAATAATACCGGCCAGCACGCCCATATTAATTTCCGGATTGATAGTTACCATTGCTTTGGTTAATACGAAATAACCCACTGCCCCTGCCAGTGCTGCTGAGCCTGCATTGTCTTTAGACCAGCTGGAGGCGACACCGATGGCAAAAATCAAGGCCAGGTTGTCAAAAATTGCACCGCCTGCCTGGGCAATAAACGGCACATTAAGCAAATCGGGTTGCCCGAAGCGCAACAGCAATGCTGCTACCGGAAGTACAGCGATAGGGAGCTGTAACGCCCTACCCAGTCGCTGAAAAAAGCCTAAAAAATTCATTGTCATTCCCCCTGTGAAACCTGGATAAGGCGTGTTTTGAACAGCCTTTTTATTGTGAAACAGATTCTATATCACCGATTTCATTGATACCGAATATGATTCTCTGCAAAATTAATTCGTATCGCAAATTAAATCCGTGTTTTTTGTGATTATGGTCACCATATATTGCATAAAAAAGGCGATTGAGCTGGTCACATGACAAAACTTATTTTATCATTCAAAAAATGGAAGCGGATTAACCCCCGATCAGTGACAAAGTGCATTACTCTTATCACTGCACAGACGCTCAATCTGCACACTTTTTTCTTATACTTTAGAGGTGAATAATGAGACTGATTCCACTGGCGACTGCAGAACAGGTCGGAAAATGGGCGGCACGCCATATCGTTAACCGCATCAACGCCTTCAAACCGACTGCGGATCGTCCATTCATTCTTGGTCTGCCTACCGGCGGCACCCCGTTGACCGCGTATAAAGCGCTGGTTGAAATGCATAAAGCAGGCGAAGTGAGCTTTAAAAACGTCGTCACCTTTAACATGGATGAATACGTTGGCCTGCCGAAAGAGCATCCGGAAAGCTACTACAGCTTTATGCACCATAACTTTTTCGACCACGTTGATATTCCGGCAGAAAACATTAACCTGCTGAATGGTAACGCGCCAGACATCGACGCAGAATGCCGCCGTTACGAAGATAAAATCCGTTCTTACGGTAAAATTCACCTGTTTATGGGCGGCGTAGGTAACGATGGTCACATCGCCTTTAACGAACCGGCGTCGTCTTTAGCGTCTCGCACGCGTATTAAAACGCTGACGCACGACACGCGCGTGGCAAACTCTCGCTTCTTTGATAATGACGTGAATCAGGTGCCTAAATATGCCCTGACCGTTGGCGTCGGTACCCTGCTCGATGCAGAAGAAGTAATGATCCTGGTACTGGGCGGAGTCAAAGCGCAGGCGCTGCAGGCGGCCGTTGAAGGCAATGTTAACCATATGTGGACAATCAGCTGCCTGCAACTGCACCCGAAAGCCGTAGTGGTGTGTGACGAGCCATCTACCATGGAACTGAAAGTGAAGACGCTGAAATACTTTAACGAGCTGGAAGCCGAGAATATTAAAGGGCTGTAATAGAAAACCGTCCTGGAGCACTCTGCAGGACGGTAAATATTTACCACCGGGGGTCGACATGTATGCATTAACTCACGGCCGGATTTATACCGGTCACGAAATCCTTGATGACCATGCGATTATTATCGCTAATGGGCTGATCGAACGTCTTTGTCCGCTTGCAGAGCTGCCTGCGGGGATTGAACAGCGGCCGCTGGACGGCGCCATCCTCTCCCCCGGTTTTATCGATGTTCAGTTAAACGGCTGCGGCGGCGTACAGTTTAACGATACGGCCGAAGCGGTCAGTACAGAAACACTTGAAATCATGCAGCATGCGAATGAAAAATCGGGCTGCACCAGCTATTTACCCACGTTAATTACCACCAGCGACGCGTTAATGAAGCAGGGTGTGCGGGTGATGCGCGACTATCTGACCCGGCATCCGCATCAGGCGCTGGGTCTGCATCTGGAAGGACCGTGGCTGAACCTTATCAAAAAAGGCACCCATAACCCGCAATTCGTTCGTATGCCGGATGCGGAACTGGTTGATTTTCTGTGTGACAACGCTGACGTCATTACTAAAATCACCCTGGCACCGGAGCAGGTCGAACCTGAGGTTATTACCAGACTCGCCGCAGCAGGCATTGTCATTTCCGCTGGTCATTCAAACGCAACGGCAAAAGAAGCAAAACGCGGCTTTCGTGCCGGGATCACGTTCGCCACCCATCTTTATAACGCTATGCCGTATATCAGCGGCCGTGAGCCGGGGCTAATTGGCGCTGTTTTTGATGAGCCGGATGTCTGGTGTGGCATTATTGCTGACGGACATCACGTTGATTATGTAAATATTCGTAACGCAAAGCGTCTGAAAGGCGATAAACTTTGCCTGGTAACGGATGCAACAGCCCCAGCCGGAGCAAATATTGACCAGTTTATTTTCGCAGGTAAAACAATATACTATCGCAATGGGCTATGTGTAGACGAAAACGGCACGCTGAGCGGTTCGTCGCTTACCATGATTGAAGGTGTTCGCAACTTAGTTGAGCACGTTAATCTGCCGCTGGATGAAGCGCTGCGTATGGCTACGCTGTATCCGGCACGCGCCATTGGCGTAGACAAGCAGCTGGGCAGTATTGCGCCGGGCATGGTGGCCAACCTGACCGCATTCACGCGCGATTACAACATTATCAAGACCATCGTTAACGGTAACGAGGTCGTCAACGGGTAAAGAAAAAGTATGACATCAGGCGGACTAGCTCAGATAGGGAATGTTGACCTCGTTAAACAGCTCAACGGTGCGGCTGTCTACCGCCTGATTGATCAGCACGGGCCTATCTCGCGCATTCAGATTGCCGAGCAGAGTCAGCTCGCGCCTGCCAGCGTGACCAAAATCACGCGTCAGCTTATTGAGCGTGGCTTGATCAAAGAAGTTGACCAGCAGGCCTCCACCGGAGGCCGCCGCGCCATCTCTATCGTGACGGAAACCCGTCAATTTCATGCCATTGGCGTCCGTCTGGGCCGCTATGACACCACGCTTACCCTTTACGATCTGAGCAGTAAAGTGCTGGCTGAAGAGCACTATCCCCTGCCTGAACGCACACAGGAGGCGCTGGAAGAAGCCCTCCTTAATACTATTGCTCATTTTATTGATGCTTCGCAGCGTAAGATACGTGAACTGATTGCCATTTCAGTGATCCTCCCCGGACTGGTCGATCCGGAAAGCGGCGTTATTCGCTATATGCCGCACATTCAGGTTGAAAACTGGTCGCTGGTAGACGCGCTGGAAAAACGTTTTGGCGTCACCTGCTTTGTGGGGCACGATATTCGGAGCCTTGCCCTGGCCGAACACTACTTTGGTGCCAGCCAGGACTGTGCGGATTCGATTCTGGTGCGCGTACATCGCGGCACCGGCGCGGGGATCATCTCCAACGGACGCATTTTTATTGGCCGAAACGGTAACGTCGGCGAGATTGGTCACATTCAGGTTGACCCGCTGGGCGAGCGCTGCCACTGCGGTAATTTTGGCTGTCTGGAAACCATTGCCGCCAATGCCGCTATTGAACAACGTCTGCGCCAGCTGCTGGAAAAAGGTCATCAGAGTCGCCTGAAGCCCGATGAATGTAATATTAAAAGTATCTGCAAAGCGGCAAATAAAGGTGATGTGCTGGCAAGCGAAGTGATTGAGCATGTAGGCCGTCATCTGGGGAAAACCATTGCAATTGCTATCAATCTTTTTAATCCGCAAAAGGTGGTGATTGCCGGCGAAATTGTTGAGGCTGAGAAGATCCTGCTACCCGCCATCGAAAGCTGCATCAACACCCAGTCATTACAGGCGTTTCGTAAAAATTTACCGGTGGTCCGCTCGACGCTCGATCATCGATCCGCTATTGGTGCCTTTGCACTGGTAAAACGTGCCATGCTAAACGGAATTTTACTGCAACATTTGTTGGAAAGTTAACGGCAACTTATAGTGTGGCCTCATTTTAAAACCGGGTTATCCATGACCATACAGAACATCATTTGCGATATTGACGGCGTGCTGATGCACGATAACGTTGCTGTACCGGGTGCAGCTGAGTTTTTGACCCGCATCCTGGAAAAAGGCATGCCGCTGGTACTCCTGACCAACTATCCTTCGCAGACAGGGCAAGATCTGGCAAATCGTTTTGCCACCGCAGGTGTAAACGTACCGGATAGCGTGTTTTACACGTCGGCGATGGCAACTGCTGATTTCTTGCGTAAACAAGAAGGTAAAAAAGCTTACGTCGTCGGTGAAGGCGCATTAATTCACGAATTGTATAAAGCCGGCTTTACCATTACCGATGTTAACCCGGACTTTGTCATCGTCGGTGAAACCCGGTCTTATAACTGGGAGATGATGCATAAAGCGGCTTTTTTCGTGGCTAACGGCGCGCGGTTTATCGCTACCAACCCGGACACCCACGGTCGGGGTTTTTACCCTGCCTGCGGCGCGCTCTGCGCGGGTATCGAGAAAATTTCCGGACGCAGGCCTTTCTACGTTGGCAAACCCAGCCCGTGGATCATCCGTGCCGCACTAAACAAAATGCAGGCGCACTCTGAACAAACCGTGATTGTCGGCGATAACTTACGCACCGATATTCTGGCTGGTTTTCAGGCCGGGCTGGAAACAATCCTGGTACTGTCTGGCGTATCAACCATTGACGACATTGATAATATGCCCTTCAGGCCGACGTGGATTTATCCCTCCGTGGCGGAAATCGATGTCTTTTGACCACACCACGTCTTCGGACGTGGTTTTTTATTGCTGTGCATCAAAAAACGGCATTCAATAAAAACGCCTTAAAAATGCATATCCGCTAATATATTCCTGTTTATGACATCGTTTTTTCATCATTCTCTAATCCGTATTGAATTCTTCACTACCCACTCGCCAAAACGCTTGCGCCCCGCTCTGCTTTGCGGCATTTTCAATATCAAGCAACATCACAGGGTTAACGGAGAAGGTTATGTGTTCTATTTTTGGCGTACTGGATATCAAAACTGACGCGGGTGAGCTGCGTAAAAAAGCGCTGGAGTTATCACGGCTGATGCGCCATCGCGGCCCGGACTGGTCCGGCGTTTACGCAACCGATAAAGCCATTCTCGCACATGAGCGTCTGTCTATTGTCGACGTTAACGCCGGTGCCCAGCCGCTCTATAACGATAAAAAAACCCATGCGCTGGCCGTTAACGGTGAGATTTATAACCATCAGGCACTGCGGGCGGAGTATGGCGACCGCTATCAGTTCCAGACCGGCTCCGACTGTGAAGTGATCCTCGCGCTGTATCAGGAGAAAGGTCCCGAGTTTCTTGATGAACTTGAGGGGATGTTCGCTTTCGTCCTGTATGACAGTGAAAAAGATGCCTGGCTGATTGGCCGCGATCATATCGGCATTATTCCGCTGTATATGGGCCACGATGTTCATGGCAACCTTTATATTGCTTCAGAAATGAAAGCGCTGGTGCCGGTCTGCCGCACGATCAAAGAGTTTCCTGCAGGCAGCTACCTGTGGAGTCAGGACGGTGAAATCCGCTCCTACTATCAGCGCGACTGGTTTAGCTACGACGCGGTTAAAGACAACGTAACGGACAAAAACGCCCTGCGCCAGGCGCTGGAAGAGTCGGTAAAAAGCCATCTGATGTCCGATGTACCTTATGGCGTGCTGCTCTCTGGCGGTCTTGATTCATCCGTTATCTCCGCCATTACCAAGAAATTTGCCGCGCGTCGGGTAGAGGATCAGGAGCGCTCCGAGGCCTGGTGGCCACAGCTGCACTCTTTTGCCGTCGGTCTTGAAGGCGCGCCGGATCTCAAAGCCGCGCAGGAAGTGGCAAATCACCTGGGCACCGTCCACCACGAAATTCACTTCACCGTACAGGAAGGTCTGGATGCGATTCGTGATGTGATTTACCACATTGAAACCTACGATGTGACGACTATCCGCGCCTCGACGCCGATGTACCTGATGTCGCGCAAAATTAAAGCGATGGGCATTAAAATGGTGCTTTCTGGTGAAGGCTCTGATGAAGTATTTGGCGGATATCTCTATTTCCACAAAGCGCCGGATGCAAAAGAATTACATGAAGAAACGGTGCGTAAGCTGCAAGCCCTGCATATGTTTGACTGCGCCCGCGCAAACAAAGCAATGTCGGCCTGGGGAGTAGAAGCTCGCGTTCCCTTCCTGGATAAGAAATTCCTTGATGTGGCAATGCGTATCAACCCGCAGGATAAAATGTGCGGCAACGGTAAAATGGAAAAACATATCCTGCGCGAGTGTTTCGAATCCTATTTACCGGCGAGCGTCGCATGGCGTCAGAAAGAGCAGTTCTCTGATGGCGTGGGGTACAGCTGGATCGACACGCTAAAAGAAGTGGCGGCAGAACAGGTTACCGATCAACAACTGGAAACCGCAAGCTTCCGTTTCCCTTACAACACGCCGTCGTCAAAAGAAGCGTATTTGTATCGTGAAATTTTTGAAGAACTGTTCCCGGTGGCCAGCGCAGCAGAATGCGTACCCGGCGGTCCGTCAGTTGCCTGTTCTTCTGCGAAAGCGATTGAGTGGGATGAGACATTCAAAACAATGAACGATCCGTCAGGACGCGCCGTTGGCGTTCATCAGTCAGCCTATAAATAAGCCGGACTGATAATGGGCGGGTCTTACGAGGCCCGCTTTTGTTTTAAGCATCCAATCCATATCCCTTTTTTGATCGTTGCTGAATATTACGTCACGCTGTTCGTAACCTAACCAAACAGTCACTTTCAGGCAAATTTCAGTGAAAAAGGTGTTGACGCTTAACAGCCCAATACGCATAATGCGCCCCGCAACGCCGATAAGGTAATGTAAAAAAAAGAGGCTACGTAGCTCAGTTGGTTAGAGCACATCACTCATAATGATGGGGTCACAGGTTCGAATCCCGTCGTAGCCACCATCTTTTTTTTTGCGGGAGTGGCGAAATTGGTAGACGCACCAGATTTAGGTTCTGGCGCCGCAAGGTGTGCGAGTTCAAGTCTCGCCTCCCGCACCATTTCCTCTACGCGCTGCACGGATGGGGTATCGCCAAGCGGTAAGGCACCGGTTTTTGATACCGGCATTCCCTGGTTCGAATCCAGGTACCCCAGCCATATTTTTTTGATGCATGCGGTTCACCGCGTCAGGCATTGGGGTATCGCCAAGCGGTAAGGCACCGGTTTTTGATACCGGCATACCCTGGTTCGAATCCAGGTACCCCAGCCATCAAAAAATATGATAGTATCTGGCTACGTAGCTCAGTTGGTTAGAGCACATCACTCATAATGATGGGGTCACAGGTTCGAATCCCGTCGTAGCCACCAGTTAAAGGATGTAGTGGGTTTAACCCGTTATTTCCGCAAAAATTGTTGGGGTATCGCCAAGTGGTAAGGCTCTGGTTTCTGATACCAGCATTCCGAGGTTCGAATCCTCGTACCCCAGCCAATTTAAAAAGACGTTCATCGTGATGAACGCACCTGTCGGAGTCATGTCCGGCAAAAGAAAGTAGCAGTACACTGTTGGGGTATCGCCAAGTGGTAAGGCTCTGGTTTCTGATACCAGCATTCCGAGGTTCGAATCCTCGTACCCCAGCCACATAAAACAAAAAAGCTCGCTTCGGCGGGCTTTTTTGTTTTCTAAGCGCGTAACAACAGCTCGTTTACCCGATGGCGGCATCGCCTTAGCTGGCCTGAAACGTCTGCATTTCGCATCTGGATCCAGGCCCGTACAAACATAGTCTTTATAGCCCCAGCGCATATTTCAGCGCCTGCTGCTTAAGCACGCCTGCGCGCTGGGCTGCCATTAGTCCCACGTTACGCAGGATGCGCAGCGGCGCCAGATCGTTACTGAAACCGGCATAAAACAGATCCATTCCGGATTGCATAATGGCGTTATCCGCCATGCGGCGCAGTTGATAGCGCTTAAGCACCTGATGACTCCACCACGTCTCGCCGTAGCCGCGCGCGTTCGCCAGCACGTCCAGTAGCGCATCCACATCGCGATAGCCGAGGTTAACGCCCTGCCCCGCCAGCGGATGGATGGTATGGGCCGCATCACCGACCAGCGCAAGCCCGGGCTGCGCATATTTCAGGGCATGACGACGCGTCAGCGGGAATGCGCCTGCGGCAACCGGCGTAACGTTACCGAGCCGCTGCGGGAAATGTTGCGCGATTTCACGCCCAAGCTGCGGCATATTTAACGTCTGTAGCTGACGAATACGGGCCGGGGAGTCATACCACACCAGCGAGGCCCAGCGATCGAACAGCGGCAGAAAAGCGCGCGGCCCGGCGGCGGTAAACTGCTGCCAGGTACTGTCGCCTGGCGCATTCTCACACTGCACCGAGATAAGCATACATGCCTGGCGATAATCCCATGCGTGAATGCCAATGCCCGCCATCTGTCGCACCTGAGAGTTTGCGCCGTCTGCACCCACCACCAGCTTCACCGACAGCGTTTCGCCATTATCAAGGGTCAGCCGTTGCTCATCGCCGTCGCGGCGCAAAGAGGTTATGCTGGCAGGCACGCGCAGCGTAATCTGCGGATGCGCCTCCAGCGCCTGCCATAATGCCCGCTGGAGGACGTTATTTTCCACCATATACCCCAGCTGCGGCAATTTCAGCCCGGCCGCATCGAAGGTCACGTGCGCGCTTTCCCACTCCCACGTTTCAAGACGGCGATAAGAATGCGCCCGCATATTCTCAACCGCATCCCAGACGTTAAGGCTGCGCAGCAACGACACTGAAGCGGCGCTGACTGCCGAGATGCGGATATCAGGCTTTGCTCCGGCATCAAAGGCGGGTGGCGCAGCGCGCTCAATAACCGTGACGTTGAAACCGTGCTGAGCCAGCCCCAGCGCCAGCGCGCCGCCGACCATGCCACCGCCAATAACCGCAACTTCACCCGCTTGATTTTTCATGGCACCTGTCCTTTTGAGAGAATCCCTTCAGTTTACAGGATTTTCGCTTTTATTTGCCCGGAAGATGAACTATGGTCACAACCGCGCCAAAGCATTACAATACGCGCCCTGCATTCCTGGTCCTATTTCGCAAGAGCAAGTCGATGACAAAAAAACTCCACATTAAAACCTGGGGCTGTCAGATGAATGAATATGATTCATCAAAGATGGCCGATCTGCTGGATGCCACACATGGCTACCAACTCACTGAAGTAGCGGAAGAAGCTGATGTGCTGCTTCTCAACACCTGCTCAATTCGCGAGAAGGCTCAGGAGAAGGTCTTCCATCAGTTGGGTCGCTGGAGATTATTAAAGGAAAAAAATCCGGACCTGATCATTGGCGTTGGCGGCTGCGTGGCATCGCAGGAAGGCGATCATATTCGTCAGCGGGCGAACTACGTTGATATTATTTTTGGTCCACAAACGCTGCACCGTCTGCCGGAAATGATCAACTCCGTACGCGGCGATCGTAGCCCGGTGGTCGATATCAGCTTCCCGGAAATCGAAAAATTCGATCGCCTGCCGGAGCCTCGCGCCGATGGCCCGACCGCCTTCGTCTCAATTATGGAAGGCTGCAACAAATACTGTACTTACTGCGTGGTGCCCTACACGCGCGGTGAGGAAGTCAGCCGTCCGTGTGACGATATCCTGTTTGAAATTGCCCAGCTGGCAGCACAAGGCGTGCGCGAAGTGAACCTGCTTGGCCAGAACGTCAACGCCTGGCGCGGTGAGAACTACGACGGTACGCCAGGCTCGTTTGCCGAGCTGCTGCGTCTGGTTGCCGCCATCGACGGGATTGACCGCGTGCGCTTTACCACCAGCCACCCAATTGAATTTACTGACGACATCATCGAGGTCTATCGCGATACGCCGGAGCTGGTTAGCTTCCTGCATCTGCCGGTTCAGAGCGGCTCCGATCGTGTGCTGAACCTGATGAGCCGTACCCATACTGCGCTTGAGTACAAAGCGATTATCCGCAAGCTGCATGCGGCACGCCCGGATATCCAGGTTAGCTCGGATTTTATCGTTGGCTTCCCGGGTGAAACCACCGATGATTTCGAAAAAACCATGAAGCTGATTGCCGATGTTAATTTTGACATGAGCTACAGCTTTATCTTCTCCGCCCGTCCTGGAACACCTGCCGCCGATATGGTTGACGATGTTCCGGATGAAGAGAAGAAGCAGCGTCTGTATATCCTCCAGGATCGTATCAACCAGCAGGCGATGGCCTGGAGCCGTCGTATGCTCGGCACTACCCAGCGTATCCTGGTCGAAGGCACCTCGCGTAAAAGTATTATGGAGCTGTCGGGCCGGACCGAGAATAACCGCGTGGTCAATTTCGAAGGCGCACCGGAGATGATCGGCAAGTTTGTCGACGTTGAAATCACCGATGTCTATCCGAACTCGCTGCGCGGTAAACTGGTACGTACCGAAGAAGAAATGGGCCTGCGCATCAATGAATCCCCGGCTTCGGTGATCGCCCGTACCCGTAAAGAAAATGAGATTGGCGTCGGTCTTTACCAGCCTTAATCTCTGCTGGCCTGCCTTCGGGCGGGCCTTGTTTTCCCTCGCTCTGGCCCCCATAGTCATCTCATAGCTTGCGCCTTTTTCTGCAAGGTTAATAATGTCGTTATCATCCATGCAATCCGCCCGATCCCTGCTGTTAACAGGCGATCCGGCTATAACGGTAAATGAGGAACAGTTTGAATACAGAATCCCGTGAAATTACCCTTGAACCCGCCGATAACGCCCGTCTGCTTAGCCTTTGCGGACCGTTTGATGACAATATCAAACATCTGGAGCGCCGACTGGGTATCGAAATCAGCCGTCATGATTACCACTTTACGCTGACCGGTCGTGCAATTTCCGTTAATGCCGCCGCCGACATCCTGCGTACGCTGTATGTCGATACTGCGCCGATGCGCGGACAGATTCAGGATATCGCGCCGGAACAGATCCATCTTGCTATCAAAGAAGCACGCGTGCTGGAACAAAGCGCCGAAAGTGTACCGGATTACGGTAAGGCGATTCATATCAAAACGAAGCGCGGCGTAATCAAGCCACGTACGCCGAATCAGGCGCAGTACATCGCCAATATTCTTGACCACGACATTACCTTTGGTGTCGGCCCGGCCGGTACGGGTAAAACGTATCTGGCAGTCGCCGCAGCGGTAGATGCGCTTGAGCGCCAGGAAATTCGCCGTATTCTGTTGACTCGTCCGGCGGTGGAGGCTGGTGAAAAACTCGGCTTCCTGCCGGGCGATCTCAGCCAGAAAGTCGATCCGTATCTGCGCCCGCTGTATGACGCGCTGTTCGAAATGCTCGGCTTCGAAAAAGTTGAGAAGTTGATGGAGCGTAACGTGATTGAAGTTGCGCCGCTGGCCTATATGCGCGGCCGTACGCTGAACGATGCCTTTATTATTCTTGATGAAAGCCAGAACACCACCATCGAACAGATGAAAATGTTCCTGACCCGTATTGGTTTTAATTCCAAAGCGGTGATCACCGGCGATATTACGCAGGTCGATTTGCCGCGCAGTACCAAATCCGGGCTGCGTCATGCTATCGAAGTCCTGGCTAACGTCGATGAAATCAGCTTTAACTTTTTCCATAGCGAGGACGTGGTGCGCCATCCGGTGGTTGCCCGTATCGTCACCGCCTATGAAGCCTGGGAAGAGGCCGACCAGAAGCGTCGGGCAGAACAGGCTGAAGAACGCAAGCGCGACGCGCAGGAGCAAAAATGAGTGCGGTGATCCTCGATCTTCAACTGGCCTGCGAAAATAATGCCGGTTTGCCGGAAGAGCATCAGTTTCAGACATGGCTGGATGCCGTTGTTCCACAATTTCAGGAAGAATCAGAGGTTACGATCCGTCTGGTTGATGAGGCTGAAAGTCACAACCTTAACCTGACCTATCGCGGCAAAGACAAGTCGACTAACGTGCTCTCTTTTCCTTTCGAAGCGCCACCGGGCATTGAAATGCCTCTGCTGGGCGATTTGATCATCTGCCGACAGGTGGTTGAACAGGAAGCAAAAGAGCAGGAGAAACCGCTTGAAGCACACTGGGCGCATATGGTCATTCACGGCAGTCTGCATCTGCTGGGCTACGACCATATCGACGATGATGAAGCGGAAGAAATGGAGTCCCTCGAAACAGAGATAATGCTTGCTCTGGGCTACGAGGACCCGTACATTGCCGAGAAGGAATAACGTGTGCGCCAGTTTACTGGCGCAGCGGTACAACGCCCGGCGCTGAGGTGACGCGCCGTGGTAACTTATTAACTCACATGAGAACCCATACGACGCCATGAGCGACGACAATTCACACAGTAGTGACACGATAAATAGCAAAAAGGGATTTTTCTCCCTGTTATTAAGCCAACTCTTCCACGGCGAACCGAAAAACCGTGACGAGCTGCTGGCGCTGATCCGTGATTCCGGGCAGAACGAGCTTATCGATGAAGATACGCGCGACATGCTCGAAGGAGTAATGGATATTGCCGACCAGCGCGTCCGCGATATCATGATCCCCCGCTCGCAAATGGTCACGCTGAAACGCAATCAGACCCTGGACGAATGCCTTGATGTCATCATCGAATCCGCCCACTCGCGTTTCCCGGTTATTAGCGAAGATAAGGATCACGTTGAAGGGATTTTGATGGCTAAAGATTTGCTGCCGTTCATGCGCAGCGATGCCGAAGCCTTCAGCATGGAAAAAGTGTTACGTCAGGCGGTGGTTGTCCCTGAAAGCAAACGGGTCGACCGGATGCTCAAGGAGTTCCGTTCTCAGCGTTACCATATGGCGATTGTCATCGACGAGTTTGGCGGCGTTTCAGGCCTGGTGACGATCGAAGATATTCTCGAACTGATTGTCGGTGAAATTGAAGACGAGTATGACGAAGAAGATGATATCGACTTCCGTCAGCTGAGCCGCCACACCTGGACGCTGCGCGCCCTGGCCTCGATTGAAGATTTCAATGAAACCTTCGGCACCCATTTTAGCGATGACGAAGTCGATACCATTGGTGGACTGGTGATGCAGGCATTTGGCCATCTTCCTGCCCGCGGTGAAACCATCGATATTGACGGCTATCAGTTTAAAGTCGCGATGGCCGACAGCCGCAGGGTCATTCAGGTACACGTCAAACTTCCGGACGATGCAGCGCAACCTAAACTGGACGAGTAATGTAAATGGCATTTGCTTCATTGTTTGAACGCCAGCGCGTACGTCTGCTGCTGGCGCTACTTTTGGGAGCCAGCGGAACGCTGGCTTTTTCTCCTTATGACATCTGGCCCGCCGCGTTAATTTCGCTGATGGGGCTTCAGGGTCTGACGCTTAATCGCCGCCCGCTACAGGCGGCGGCAATCGGGTTTGCCTGGGGCTTTGGCCTGTTCGGCACCGGCATTAACTGGGTGTATGTCAGTATTGCGCAGTTCGGTGGCATGCCTGGCCCGGTAAATGTCTTCCTGGTGGTATTGCTCGCCGCCTACATGTCTCTTTACACCGGCCTTTTTGCCGGCCTTCTTGCGCGCCTGTGGCCCCGAACGCACTGGGTCCGCGTCGCTATTGCCGCGCCTGCCGTGTGGCAGATCAGCGAGTTCTTACGCGGCTGGGTACTGACCGGTTTCCCGTGGCTACAGTTTGGCTACAGCCAGATTGACGGGCCGCTAAAAGGCATGGCCCCCGTCATGGGTGTGGAGGCCATCAACTTCCTGCTGATGGTGGTCAGTGGTCTTCTGGTGCTGGCCATCGCCACCCGCCGCTGGCAACCGCTGGTCGCCGCGCTCGTACTGTTTGCCCTTCCCATCCCGCTGCGTTATCTCCAGTGGTATCAGCCTGAGCCGGAAAAGACGACCCAAATCTCAATGGTTCAGGGCAATATTCCACAGTCGCTAAAATGGGACGAAGGTCAGCTTGCCGACACCTTAAAGGTGTATATCGATGCGACAAAACCGCTGATGGGCAAGTCTTCGCTGATTATCTGGCCGGAGTCGGCCATTACCGATCTGGAAATCAATCAGCAGCCTTTATTGGGTGAAATGGACGGAATGCTGCGTCAGGCGGGCAGTTCGCTGATTACCGGCATTGTCGATGCCCGACTGAATCAGCAGAATCGCTACGATACCTACAACACTATCATCACCCTGGGTAAAGGCTCGCCGTACAGCTACAACTCTGCCGATCGCTACAATAAAAATCATCTGGTGCCGTTTGGCGAGTTTGTGCCGCTGGAAACGATCCTGCGTCCGCTGGCACCGTTCTTCGATCTGCCGATGTCCTCTTTCAGCCGTGGCCCCTATGTTCAGCCGCCGCTGTCAGTGAATGGCTATAAACTGACGGCCGCCATCTGCTATGAAATTATTCTCGGTGAGCAGGTGCGGGATAACTTCCGTGCACAGAATGATTTCCTGCTGACCATCTCCAATGATGCGTGGTTCGGTAAATCAATCGGCCCGTGGCAGCATTTCCAGATGGCGCGGATGCGTGCGCTGGAACTGGCCCGTCCGTTGTTACGCAGTACCAACAATGGGATTACGGCGGTGATTGGCGCGGACGGCAACGTTCAGGCAATGATCCCGCAGTTTAGCCGCCAGGTGTTGACCGCCAGCGTCACGCCCACCACCGGCCTGACGCCTTACGCACGGACCGGTCACTGGCCGCTGTGGGTCCTTACCGCGCTGTTTGGTTTTGGCGCACTGGTGATGAGTTTGCGCCAGCGTCGTACATAATCGACTTTCTGCCTGCAATGCCCGGCGGCTTATGGTTGCCGGGCCTGTAACGTCTGCCCCTGCATTACACATTCTCCGCCACTTCTGGCACATCCTTTGCTTAATATCTCAGGCTGGCTGCAAAAAGGTCGTCAGGTATAACCCGGTCGCACTAGTTTAGCGCACCGGTAGCACCCTGAACGTGCAAGCCCCTATTTTTGCCTCCAAATGGTGCGGAGTACTTCGCAAAAATAAACAATATCGCAGCAAAATCTTTACATTAAGCCAGACTAAATGTTAACAAATAGCCATAACACTGCACGCTTAAGTTGCAGGACAACACAACACTCACAATGGGTATCAATAGCGTCCCGGCGCTGACGATAAAAAGGAGTTGGATATGCAATTACGTAAACTGGCCACGGCAATGCTGGTAATGGGCGTCTCAGCGGGCGTGGTCCACGCAGAGGATGCCGCGCCGGCGGCGGGCAGTACGCTGGATAAAATCGCTAAAAACGGCGTTATCGTTGTTGGCCATCGTGAATCTTCCGTCCCGTTCTCCTACTATGATAACCAGCAGAAAGTGGTCGGTTATTCTCAGGATTACTCAAATGCCATTGTTGAAGCGGTCAAGAAAAAGCTTAACAAACCAGATCTACAAGTGAAGCTTATCCCTATCACCTCCCAGAACCGTATTCCGCTGCTGCAAAATGGCACCTTCGATTTTGAATGCGGCTCTACCACTAATAACCTTGAGCGGCAGAAACAGGCTGCCTTCTCCGATACTATCTTTGTCGTCGGCACCCGTCTGTTGGCTAAAAAAGGCGGCAATGTTAAAGATTTTGCAGACCTGAAAGGTAAAGCGGTTGTGGTTACCTCAGGCACCACCTCAGAAGTGCTGCTGCATAAGCTCAACGAAGAACAGAAAATGGATATGCGCATCATCAGCGCCAAAGATCACGGTGACTCCTTCCGTACCCTGGAAAGCGGTCGCGCCGTGGCCTTTATGATGGATGATGCCCTGCTGGCGGGCGAACGTGCCAAAGCCAAAAAACCGGACAACTGGGAAATCGTTGGCAAACCGCAATCTCAGGAAGCCTACGGCTGTATGCTGCGTAAAGACGATGCGCAATTTAAAAAGCTGATGGATGACACCATTGCCCAGGCGCAGACTTCAGGCGAAGCCGAAAAATGGTTTGATAAATGGTTTAAAAATCCTATCCCACCGAAAAACCTGAATATGAACTTTGCCCTCTCTGACGAGATGAAAGCCCTGTTCAAAGAGCCGAATGACAAAGCGTTAAACTAATTAAAAAGAACCAGGGGCAGGATTGCCTGCCCTCTCGATTGCTGAACAGCATGGACAGACTATACGTCGGGGGGTCGTTCCCCACCTGACGCGAAAACCGCAGTACGCTGTTCACCGATCTTCGAGGGTAGCGCTGCTACCCTTTTTTTCTGGAGTAGATGTATGTCCATAGACTGGAACTGGGGTATTTTTTTACAGCAGGCCCCTTTCGGTAACACGACGTATCTGGGCTGGCTGTGGAACGGCTTCCAGGTCACCGTTGCGTTATCGATTACCGCCTGGATCATTGCCTTTTTAGTCGGTTCGCTGTTTGGCATTTTGCGCACCGTACCCAACCGTTTTCTCTCCGCCATCGGCACCCTGTACGTCGAACTGTTTCGTAACGTTCCGCTGATCGTACAGTTTTTTACATGGTATCTGGTTATTCCGGAACTGCTGCCCGAAGATATCGGCATGTGGTTTAAAGCCGAACTGGACCCCAACATTCAATTCTTCCTCTCTTCCATGATTTGCCTTGGTCTGTTCACCGCCGCGCGCGTCTGCGAGCAGGTGCGGGCAGCAATTCAGTCGCTGCCGCGCGGGCAGAAAAATGCGGCGCTGGCAATGGGGCTGACCCTGCCGCAGGCCTATCGCTATGTGCTGCTGCCTAACGCTTACCGGGTGATCGTTCCGCCAATGACGTCGGAAATGATGAATCTGGTGAAAAACTCCGCCATCGCATCGACCATTGGGCTGGTTGATATGGCGGCTCAGGCGGGTAAATTGCTGGATTACTCCGCACATGCCTGGGAATCGTTTACGGCTATCACCCTTGCCTATGTCTTAATCAATGCCTTCATCATGCTGGTGATGAGTCTGGTGGAACGTAAAATCCGCCTGCCTGGCAACCTGGGAGGCAAATAATGTACGAATTTGACTGGAGTTCTATTATCCCCTCCCTGCCGTATCTGATGGCCGGGCTGGTGATCACTCTGAAAATCACGGTGACTGCCGTGGTCATCGGGATTGTCTGGGGCACCCTGCTGGCGGTGATGCGCTTGTCAAGCTTTGCTCCGATAGCCTGGTTTGCTAAAGCATACGTCAACGTATTTCGTTCTATTCCGCTGGTAATGGTGCTGTTATGGTTTTACCTGATTGTGCCGGGCTTTCTGCAAAATGTGCTGGGGCTGTCGCCTAAAGCCGATATTCGACTGATCTCCGCCATGGTCGCCTTTTCGATGTTTGAAGCGGCCTACTACTCCGAAATCATCCGCGCCGGGATCCAGAGCATTTCTCGCGGTCAGTCGAGTGCCGCGCTGGCGCTGGGGATGACTCACTGGCAGTCGATGAAGCTGATTATTTTGCCGCAGGCGTTTCGTGCCATGGTGCCGCTGCTGCTGACTCAGGGCATCGTGTTGTTTCAGGATACATCGCTGGTTTACGTATTAAGCCTCGCGGACTTCTTCCGCACCGCGTCTACTATCGGTGAGCGTGACGGTACGCAGGTCGAAATGATCCTGTTTGCCGGTTTGGTCTATTTTGTTATCAGCCTGAGTGCTTCGTTGCTGGTCAGCTATTTGAAGAAAAGGACAGTATCATGATTTCCCTGAAAAATGTTTCTAAATGGTATGGTCACTTTCAGGTGCTGACCGACTGCTCAACTGAGGTGAAAAAAGGGGAAGTGGTCGTGGTGTGCGGCCCTTCAGGTTCCGGTAAATCGACGCTGATTAAAACGGTTAACGGCCTGGAGCCAGTACAGAAAGGCGATATTACCGTTAACGGTACCAAAGTGAATGATAAGAAAACCAACCTTGCCGAGCTACGCTCGCACGTAGGGATGGTTTTCCAGCATTTTGAGCTATTCCCGCATCTGTCGATTATTGAAAACCTGACTTTGGCGCAGGTAAAAGTGCTTAAGCGTAATAAAGCCGCCGCACGCGAAAAAGGGCTAAAATTGCTGGAACGTGTTGGTCTTTCTGCCCACGCCAATAAATTCCCGGCTCAGCTTTCCGGCGGTCAGCAGCAGCGTGTCGCGATTGCCCGCGCGCTGTGCATGGATCCTGTCGCCATGCTGTTTGACGAGCCAACTTCGGCACTGGATCCGGAGATGATTAATGAAGTGCTGGATGTCATGGTCGAGCTGGCCAACGAAGGCATGACCATGATGGTAGTAACCCACGAGATGGGGTTTGCACGTAAAGTGGCGCATCGGGTTATTTTTATGGATGAAGGCAAAATTGTTGAAGATTCGGCAAAAGAAGACTTCTTTGCCAATCCGCAATCCGATCGGGCAAAAGATTTCCTCGCCAAAATTCTGCATTAATCTTTTCGGCGCGCATCATAGTATGCGCGCCGCATCACGCTTTTTCTCGCTGATTCTCGTTTACAGGGCCACATAACGTTAACCTTGTCACCCACTTATGTGCATAAGGAAAATGAAATGCGCCATCCCATCATTATTGATTGCGATCCGGGTCACGACGACGCCATCGCGATTGTCCTCGCCCTCGCATCGCCTGAACTGGAGGTAAAAGCCATTACCTCTTCTGCCGGCAATCAGACGCCCGATAAAACATTACGCAATGTCCTGCGGATGCTGACACTGGCAGACCGTACGGATATTCCGGTTGCCGGCGGCGCTGCTAAACCGCTGATGCGCGATCTGATCATTGCTGATAACGTCCACGGTGAAAGCGGTCTGGACGGTCCTAAACTGCCTGAACCGACCTTTGCACCACAGGACTGTACGGCGGTGGAACTGATGGCAAAAATACTCCGTGAGAGCGAAATCCCTGTGACGCTCGTCGCCACCGGTCCACAGACCAATGTCGCCCTACTGCTTAACGGCTATCCTCAGTTACACTCTAAAATCGACCGTATTGTGATTATGGGGGGGTCCATGTCGCTGGGTAACTGGACGCCTGCTGCCGAGTTTAATATTTACGTCGATCCTGAAGCCGCCGGGATAGTCTTTCAGTCCGGTATTCCCGTGGTGATGGCCGGTCTGGACGTTACTCACAAAGCGCAAATTCATGAGGCTGATATCGAACGCTTTCGTGCGATTGGCAATCCGGTTTCTACCGTTGTCGCTGAGTTGCTTGATTTCTTCCTGCGCTATCATAAAGACGAAAAATGGGGTTTTACCGGCGCACCACTGCACGATCCCTGTACCATTGCCTGGCTGCTCAAACCAGAAATCTTTACCACTCTGGAACGCTGGGTCGGGGTTGAAACGCAGGGGAAATATACTCAGGGTATGACGGTAGTGGATTATTATTTCCTGACCGGTAATAAACCGAATGCGCAGGTGATGGTAGATATTGATCGCGAGGCGTTTGTTAATTTGCTGGCGGAACGCTTGAATTATTACGCCTGAATAACATAATACAGAATAAGAAAACGGCTCCCGATTACTCAGCGCTATTGAATAATCGGGTGCAGGTAAAACATGGTATTACTTTAGCGTTAATAATGTCTGATTGATGACTTGCGTTGCTGGCTCTTCTTTTACTTCGTCATATATCGCCTGAGTGACGTTCACGTGACCGGGCTGTTGAGGATCGCGTTTTACCAGATCGGCTGCTGTCGCGGTTTCCTGTAAATTAATATTCATAGAGAAACCGGGGAGAGTCTTGATCCACTGATTTTGCTGGATGTCATAGACATACACCACGCGCATGGCGCTAGTCCACCACTCCGGGAACACGACAGCCCGGTCGCGACCGCTGTCATCCAGGCCCGCAAGCGTCTCTATTGCTCCCGCCAGGCATTGCGATATGTTAACCGGCTTAATGTGGGGATCGCTGTTCCACAGTGTGCAGTCACAATCGCTGTCCGGAGTACACGCGCTGCCGGTACGCGGATTGGCATCACTCATCCAGGCATAGCTGATATGCGTGCCGTCAAACTTTCCTTTGGCAACGCCCGTCTCGTCATTTTTATGTTGATTACGGCGGGTAATTGCATCTGTTTCGCTGACAATACGCCAGCCTGCGGCCTTTTTTTGCAGTTGTAACTCTGCTGGATAATTTTTTTCGTTATCAGTATCTACTCCGGCACGCTTAACAAAGCGCACGAGAACGCGGTCATCATTCTCACCTGTCGGCTGAATATTCAGCGTACTGACGATACTCTGCCGATAATCTTTATTTTTTGCCAGAAATTCCCGATCGCTGGCAATAACCTGCTGTGCAGGCAGCACCTTACCAAACCAGTCGACCTGGTCTGCATAAAGAGACTGCGGCTGGGCACCTTGCACCCGGTTCAGCACATTATTCCAGCGATCAACCAGAACATTAATTTGCTGTTCATCGGACACGGTTAAATTTAGATCGGCGTGAGCAAAGAGAGGCCCAAAGGAAAGTAAAACCGCCAACACGTGGCGGTTAAAAGAGATACGACGTTTGTTCATGATGTTTAATCCCTGTCGAGTTGATTAGCCATACGCGATAAATCATCTCTGAGGGTATTCGCGCGCGGGACAGTATAAAGGGCTTACTGCGCTGGCGCTATGACGCTATTACGGCTCGAATGGCTGTCTCTGGAACTGATCGTGTCCGCACTCCGGGCATAACGGCAACACGTCCGGGGTATAGACCGCCAGCTGGAAATGACATTTTTCACATACCAGATTACCCAGCCCCACCACCTCGCCGCTGTGGTACACACCGTGATGATTAAGATCCTGGAACATTTCCCGCCATTCCAGCTGGGTTTTGTCGGTAATATCCGCCAGTTGCTGCCAGACGCTTTCCTTGATGACCCGCAGGAAGACGCTGTCCGTAACCTCATTTTGACTCTCATGGTAGCTCATCGCGAACTCCTCGAGATCGCGACGCACCGCTTTAATGAGCTCATCGATTTCGGTTCGCGTTAACTCCCCGGTTTGCGTTACCCGCACACGCGCCTGCTCGACCAGCGCGTCAATATCGCGATCGCCGTTGCGCAGTCGTTCCGTCAATGTGGCTACCAGCTCGCGATAAAATTGAGCAACCTTGTTCATCATTTCGTCTCCTGGGTCGTTAACTACCTCTAATAATAGACCTTATTTACGTAACGCTGTGTTGGGCTTTTCACAGACTCTGTAAATTCCTGCAAGCTTTTTACGCCGACGGCATGTGTGAAAGGCTGTTTTGGCGCGGACGTTTGGGCTATGCTATGCGGATCTCAATTATCACATCATACGGCTACCTTTGTAGCTATGAGCAAAACAGGACTACTGGCTGCCATGCAAGAGCAATATCGCCCGGAAGAGATAGAATCCAAAGTACAGCTTCACTGGGAAGAGAAGCGCACATTTGAAGTGACAGAAGACGCAAGTAAAGAGAAGTATTACTGCCTGTCGATGCTTCCCTATCCTTCTGGCCGACTACACATGGGCCACGTTCGTAACTACACTATCGGCGACGTTGTCTCCCGCTACCAGCGTATGCTGGGCAAAAACGTGCTTCAGCCCATCGGCTGGGATGCGTTTGGTCTGCCTGCTGAGGGCGCGGCAGTAAAAAATAATACCGCGCCAGCCCCGTGGACTTACGAAAATATCGCCTATATGAAAAACCAGCTTAAAACGCTGGGTTTTGGCTATGACTGGAGCCGCGAGATCGCGACCTGTACGCCGGAATACTATCGCTGGGAGCAGAAGTTTTTCACCGAGCTGTATAAAAAAGGCCTGGTCTATAAGAAAACCTCTGCGGTGAACTGGTGTCCGAACGACCAGACGGTTCTGGCAAATGAACAGGTTATTGACGGCTGCTGCTGGCGCTGTGACAGCAAAGTTGAACGTAAAGAGATCCCGCAGTGGTTCATTAAAATCACCGCGTACGCTGACGAGCTGCTTCGCGATCTGGATAACCTGGATCAGTGGCCAGACACGGTGAAAACCATGCAGCGTAACTGGATTGGTCGTTCCGAAGGCGTGGAAATCACTTTTGACGTAAACGGCTATGACGACACTCTGACCGTGTATACCACCCGTCCGGATACGTTTATGGGTGCGACCTATCTGGCGGTGGCCGCCGGCCACCCGCTGGCGCAGAAAGCCGCGGTCAATAATCCTGAGCTGGCAGCGTTTATTGAGGAGTGCCGCAACACCAAAGTGGCCGAAGCCGATATGGCGACCATGGAGAAAAAAGGTGTTGATACCGGCTTTAAAGCGATTCATCCGTTAACCGGTGAAGAAGTGCCGGTTTGGGCGGCTAACTTTGTACTGATGGAGTACGGAACCGGTGCCGTTATGGCCGTTCCAGGCCACGATCAGCGCGACTATGAATTTGCCTCCAAATACGGTCTGACCATCAAGCCGGTTATCCTGGCGGCAGACGGTTCTGCCCCGGATCTCTCTGAGCGGGCGTTAACGGAAAAAGGCGTGCTGTTTAACTCCGCCGAGTTTGACGGCCTGCCGTTTGAAGAGGCGTTCAATGCGATTGCCGACAAGCTGGCCGCTAAAGGCGTTGGCGTTCGTAAAGTGAACTATCGCCTGCGTGACTGGGGCGTTTCGCGTCAACGTTACTGGGGAGCACCGATCCCGATGGTGACCCTGGAAGACGGCACCGTGCTGCCGACGCCTGAAGATCAGCTGCCGGTTCTGCTGCCAGAAGATGTGGCCATGGACGGCATCACCAGTCCGATTAAAGCCGATCCTGAGTGGGCAAAAACCACCGTTAACGGTCAGCCGGCGCTGCGTGAAACCGATACTTTCGACACCTTTATGGAGTCATCCTGGTACTATGCGCGCTACACCTGCCCGCAGTACAACGACGGCATGTTGGATCCAGAAGCCGCTAACTACTGGCTGCCGGTTGATATTTATATTGGTGGTATTGAGCACGCTATCATGCACCTGCTCTACTTCCGCTTCTTCCATAAGCTGATGCGCGATGCGGGCATGGTGAACTCTGACGAACCGGCTAAACAGCTGCTGTGTCAGGGTATGGTGCTGGCTGACGCGTTCTATTATGTCGGCGCTAACGGCGAACGTAACTGGGTGTCGCCGAAAGATGCCATCGTTGAGCGCGACGAGAAAGGCCGGATCGTGAAGGCGTCCGATGCGGCGGGCCATGAGCTGGTATATACCGGCATGAGCAAAATGTCCAAGTCGAAAAACAACGGTATCGACCCGCAGGAAATGGTCGAGCGCTACGGCGCAGATACCGTTCGCCTGTTCATGATGTTTGCCTCTCCCGCCGACATGACCCTCGAATGGCAGGAGTCCGGTGTAGAAGGGGCAAACCGCTTCCTGAAACGTGTCTGGCGTCTGGTCTTCGAACATACGTCGAAAGGTGCAGCTGAGGCGCTGAACGTTGACGCCCTGAGTGACGATCAGCAGTCCCTGCGTCGTGATGTACACAAAACGATTGCCAAAGTAACAGATGATATCGGTCGTCGTCAGACCTTTAACACCGCGATTGCCGCTATCATGGAGCTGATGAACAAGCTGGCGAAAGCGCCGCTGGAAGATGCTCAGGATCGCGCATTAATGCAGGAAGCGCTGCTGGCCGTTGTGCGCATGCTCAATCCGTTCACCCCGCATATGTGCTTTACCTTGTGGCAGGAGCTGAAAGGCAAAGGCGATATCGATCATGCGCCGTGGCCGGTTGCTGATGACAACGCGATGGTCGAAAACACCACGCTGGTGGTCGTGCAGGTGAACGGTAAAGTACGTGGTAAAATTACTGTTGCGGTAGAGGCTACCGAAGAACAGGTACGTGAACGTGCGGGTCAGGAACCTCTGGTCGCAAAATACCTTGACGGCGTTACCGTGCGTAAAGTGATTTACGTACCGGGTAAACTGCTCAATCTGGTTGTGGGTTAAACGCGGGAGGAAGCGTGCGACATCTGGTTACTGTGTTGTTATCTTTGGCGGTGCTTGCCACCGCCGGTTGTGGCTGGCATTTGCGTAGCACTACGCAGGTGCCGACAACAATGAAAACGATGATTCTGGACTCAAGCGATCCTAACGGACCGCTAAGTCGTGCGGTACGTAATCAACTTCGTCTGAACGGCATTGACGTTGTGGATCAAAAAGAAACAACGCGGAAAGATATTCCGTCCCTGCGTCTGGGCGCGGCGTCCGTATCACAGGATACCGCGTCGGTATTCCAGAACGGTCAGACGGCCGAGTATCAAATGGTAATGGAAGTCAGCGCGTCGATGCTGATCCCGGGCCACGATATCTATCCAATCAATACCCGGGTCTATCGTTCATTCTTTGACAACCCACAGCGCGCGCTGGCAAAAGACGCCGAGCAAACGATGATCGTCAATGAAATGTACGACAAAGCCGCTGAACAGCTGATCCGTAAGCTGCCAAGCGTTAAGGTTGCAGATGAAGAAGAGAATAGTACTCCGACTTCCGCACCTGTTACCCCGACGTCAGGCCGCGTAACGACGACGCTGAGCAACTGATGATTCGGTTGTACCCTGAACAACTCCGCGCGCAGCTCTCTGAAGGGCTGCGCGCGGCGTATCTGATCCTCGGAAACGATCCGCTGCTGGTGCAGGAAAGCCAGGACGCGGTTCGTCAGGTGGCGGTAACGCACGGATTTGATGAGCATCACACCGTGACGCTTGATGCCAGTACCGACTGGAACGCCCTCTACTCACTTTGTCAGGCGATGAGCCTGTTTGCCAGCCGCCAGACGCTGACGCTGTTGCTGCCGGAAAACGGGCCTGGCGCGCCGTTTAACGAGCCGCTGTCGACGCTGGTCAGCCTGCTGCATGACGATTTACTGCTGATAGTTCGCGGCAACAAACTGACCAAAGCGCAGGAAAACGCGTCGTGGATCACCGCGCTGGCTAATCGCGCAGTGCTGGTCATCTGCCAGACACCCGAACAGGCACAGCTTCCGCGCTGGCTTTCCGCCCGCGCTAAACAGAATAACTTACAGATTGACGACGCTGCCAGCCAGCTGCTTTGCTACTGCTATGAAGGCAATCTACTGGCACTGTCACAGGCACTTGAGCGCCTCTCGCTTTTATGGCCCGACGGTAAACTGACACTGCCCCGCGTCGAGCAGGCGGTCAATGATGCCGCCCACTTTACCCCTTTTCACTGGGTCGATGCCCTGCTAACCGGTAAAAGTAAACGCGCGCTGCACATTCTGCACCAGCTACAGCTTGAGGGAAGTGAACCGGCTATTCTGCTGCGCACTCTGCAACGTGAACTGCTGATGCTGGTCAACCTGAAACGGCAGATGACGCATACGCCGCTGCGTTCGCTGTTTGATAAATACCGCGTCTGGCAAAATCGACGTGCCATGGTCGGGGAGGCGCTTAATCGCCTCAGTGAAGATCAGCTTCGCCAGGCCGTCACCCTGCTCAGTCATGCCGAGCTGACGCTTAAGCAGGATTACAGTCAGTCCGTATGGACCCGCCTTGAAAGCCTTTCTCTGCTACTCTGTCATAAGGCGCTGGCAGATATTTTCATCGACGAGTGATATGACCCGATTACAGGCCTTGTTTGGCGGCACGTTCGATCCTGTCCACTTCGGGCATCTTAAACCGGTGGAAACGCTGGCTACTCTCGTGGGCCTGGATCGCGCTATTTTGATGCCCAATAATGTTCCGCCGCATCGCCCCCAGCCTGCGGCAAGCGCCGCTCAGCGCACGAAAATGCTGGCGCTGGCGATTGCCGACAAACCGCTTTTTACGCTTGATGAACGGGAGCTTCGCCGCGATACGCCTTCGTGGACCTCGCAAACCCTGGAGGAGTGGCGTAAGGAGCAAGGCCCGGAGGCCCCGCTGGCCTTTATCATCGGTCAGGATTCGCTGCTGACCTTCCATACCTGGCATGATTACCCGACCATTCTTGATAACGCTCACCTGATTGTCTGCCGCCGTCCCGGCTACCCGTCGACGTTGCCCGACGCCGATCGTCAGGCCTGGCTGGAGCAGCACCTGGCGTCCGATCCACAGACGCTGCATCGTTTGCCGGCGGGAAAAATCTACCTGGCGCAAACGCCATGGTACAACATCTCCTCCACCGACATTCGCGCGCGGCTGGCAAACCAGCAATCCTGCCGCGATCTTCTGCCGGCGGCGGTAGAGGACTATATTCATCAGCAGGGCCTCTATCAGTGATTTTCACCTGACCCGGCACTCTGACCATTGACACGCTACGGCAGACTGCTATTCTCCGCGCCAGACTTTTCCCGCCCTTTAGCCCATTTGAAAATTGTTTTACAAAAATGGCGATGCATTCGTGAGCAAGGGGTGGGATGATAGCCCACTTTCAAAAACCTGCCCGGCGACATTTATCCCGATCATGCCTGGGTTTCAGGTATACTGGCAGGCTGTTTATTATTGTTAATCATCTCGTCCCCAGGGGGAACTCTTGCAGGGTAAAGCACTTCAGGATTTTGTAATCGACAAAATTGATGACCTAAAAGGTCAGGACATCCTTGCTCTGGATGTTAAAGGTAAATCCAGTATTACGGATTGCATGATTATTTGTACCGGCACTTCTACCCGTCACGTGATGTCTATTGCCGACCACGTTGTGCAGGAATCTCGCGCTGCGGGTATGCTGCCGCTTGGTGTAGAAGGTGAAAACTCTGCCGACTGGATCGTCGTCGATTTAGGCGATGTGATGGTTCACGTCATGCAGGAAGAGAGCCGTCGCCTGTATGAACTGGAAAAACTCTGGAGTTAATGCGTGAAGCTGCAACTGGTGGCCGTCGGCACGAAAATGCCAGACTGGGTGCAGGCCGGATTCACAGAGTATCTGCGTCGCTTTCCCAAAGATATGCCATTCGAACTGGTGGAAATTCCTGCCGGCAAACGTGGTAAGAATGCGGACATCAAACGTATTCTCGATAAAGAGGGCGAGCTGATGCTGGCCGCGGCGGGCAAGAATCGCATTGTGACTCTCGATATCCCCGGTAAACCCTGGGATACGCCGCAGCTTGCCGTAGAGCTTGAGCGCTGGAAGCAGGACGGTCGCGATGTCAGTCTGTTGATTGGTGGACCTGAGGGGCTTTCCCCTGCCTGTAAAGCCGCAGCGGAACAAAGCTGGTCCCTCTCCGCACTGACGATGCCCCACCCTCTGGTTCGGGTACTGGTTGCTGAGAGCCTTTATCGGGCGTGGAGTATTACCACTAACCACCCCTATCACCGCGAGTAATGATGATCAGAGTAGATTAAGCAGCGGATGAAACTACAGAATTCTTTTCGCGACTATTCGGCTGAGTCCGCGCTGTTTGTGCGCCGGGCGGTGGTCGCCTTCACAGGGATTTTGCTGCTTTCCGGCGTGCTGGTTGCCAATCTCTATAATTTGCAAATTAATCGTTTTACCGATTATCAAACCCGTTCCAATGAAAACCGCATTAAGCTGGTGCCCATCGCTCCCAGCCGCGGCATTATTTACGATCGCAATGGTACGCCGCTGGCACTTAACCGAACGATTTACCAGGTTGAGATGATGCCGGAGAAGGTGGATAACGTACAACAGACGCTTGATGCGTTACGGGGCGTGGTCGATCTTAACGATGAAGACATCGCTAATTTCAAAAAAGAGCGCAGCCGCTCCCACCGTTTTACCTCTATTCCGGTAAAAACTAACCTGACGGAAATACAGGTCGCCCGCTTTGCGGTAAATCAGTATCGTTTTCCCGGTGTCGAAGTTAAAGGCTATAAGCGTCGCTATTATCCTTACGGCTCTGCCTTAACGCACGTTATCGGCTATGTGTCGAAAATCAATGATAAAGACGTTGAACGGCTTGATAAAGAGGACAAGCTGGCGAATTACGCCGCCACGCATGACATCGGTAAGCTGGGTATTGAGCGTTATTATGAAGACGTGTTGCACGGTCAGACCGGCTATGAAGAGGTTGAAGTTAACAACCGCGGCCGGGTTATTCGTCAGTTAAAAGAGGTTCCGCCGCAGGCCGGACACGATATTTACCTGACTATCGATCTCAAGCTTCAGAGTTATATTGAAACCCTGCTGGCGGGAAGCCGGGCGGCAGTGGTGGTAACGGACCCGCGCAGCGGCGATATTCTGGCCCTGGTTTCCATGCCGAGCTATAACCCTAACCTGTTCGTTGACGGCATTTCGAGCAAAGATTACTCTTCGTTGCTTAACGATCCGAATACGCCGCTGGTCAACCGCGCTACCCAGGGCGTTTACCCTCCTGCATCGACGGTGAAGCCGTATGTCGCAGTCTCAGCGCTCAGCGCCGGTGTGATCACCCGCAATACCAGCCTGTTCGATCCCGGATGGTGGCAGCTCCCCGGTTCAGAAAAACGCTATCGTGACTGGAAAAAATGGGGTCACGGCCATCTGAACGTGACGAAATCACTGGAAGAATCGGCAGATACCTTCTTCTACCAGGTCGCCTACGATATGGGGATCGACCGCCTGTCCGAGTGGATGGGGAAATTTGGCTATGGCCATTATACCGGTATCGATCTTGCTGAAGAACGCTCCGGCAATATGCCAACGCGCGAGTGGAAGCAAAAACGCTTTAAAAAGCCCTGGTATCAGGGTGACACCATTCCGGTCGGTATTGGCCAGGGTTACTGGACGGCAACGCCTATCCAGATGAACAAAGCGATGATGACCCTGATTAACGACGGCGTAGTAAAAGTGCCCCACTTCCTGATGAGTACGATGCAGGACGGTAAGCAGGTGCCGTGGGTACAGCCCCAGCAGCAGCCGGTCGGCGATATTCACTCCGGCTACTGGGAAATTGCCAAAGACGGGATGTACGGCGTTGCTAACCGCCCTAACGGCACCGGCCATAAATATTTTATGAACGCGCCGTATAAGGTCGCCGCGAAATCCGGTACGGCTCAGGTCTTTGGCCTGAAAGCCAATGAAACCTATAACGCGCATAAAATTGCCGAGCGTCTGCGCGACCATAAGTTGATGACCGCCTTTGCGCCTTATGATAACCCACGCGTTGCGGTGGCGATGATTCTGGAAAACGGCGGCGCAGGTCCGGCTGTCGGAACAATTATGCGCCAGATCCTCGACCATATTATGCTCGGTGATAACAACACTGAACTGCCTGCAGAAAACCCGGCGTCGACGGCGGCGGAGGACCAATAACATGACCGATAATCCAAATAAAAAGTCGTTCTGGGATAAAATCCATATCGATCCAACAATGATGCTTATTATTCTGGCGCTGCTGGTATACAGCTCGCTGGTTATCTGGAGCGCCAGCGGCCAGGACATCGGCATGATGGAGCGTAAGGTCGGTCAGATTGCTATGGGCCTGGTGATGATGGTGGTCATGGCGCAAATACCGCCCCGGGTTTATGAAGGCTGGGCACCCTACCTCTATATCTTCTGCGTCATTTTACTGGTTGCCGTGGATGCATTTGGTGCCATTTCTAAAGGTGCACAGCGCTGGCTGGACCTGGGTATTGTGCGCTTTCAGCCGTCGGAAATTGCTAAAATCGCCGTGCCGCTGATGGTTGCCCGCTTTATCAACCGCGACGTGTGTCCGCCGTCGCTGAAAAATACCGCCATCGCGCTGGTGCTGATTTTTATGCCTACCCTGCTGGTGGCGGCGCAGCCCGATCTCGGAACGTCTATTCTTATCGCGCTTTCAGGGTTATTTGTGCTGTTCCTTTCCGGTTTAAGCTGGCGACTGATCGGGATTGCGGTACTGCTACTGGCAGCCTTTATACCTATTCTGTGGTTCTTTCTGATGCATGATTACCAGCGCCAGCGCGTAATGATGTTGCTCGATCCGGAAACCGATCCGCTCGGCGCAGGCTATCATATTATACAGTCGAAAATTGCCATCGGTTCCGGCGGCCTGCGCGGCAAAGGATGGCTGCACGGCACGCAGTCACAGCTTGAATTCTTGCCCGAGCGCCACACCGACTTTATCTTTGCGGTACTAGCAGAAGAACTCGGTCTGGTAGGCTTTCTGGTTCTGCTGGCGCTCTACGTGCTGCTGATCATGCGTGGATTGTGGATCGCTGCGCGGGCGCAAACCACGTTTGGCCGGGTGATGGCCGGTGGACTGATGCTGATTTTGTTCGTTTATGTGTTTGTAAATATTGGTATGGTGAGTGGTATCTTACCGGTGGTGGGGGTTCCACTGCCGCTGGTCAGCTACGGGGGATCAGCCCTGATCGTACTCATGGCCGGGTTTGGTATCGTTATGTCGATCCATACTCACAGAAAAATGTTGTCAAAAAGCGTTTAAGGGGTGAGCAATGCGTAAGCAATGGACAGGGATCTGCATCGCAGTCGGGCTGCTTTCGGCTTGTACAGATCCGGTGAATCAGCAACAAAATGTCGCTGCGCCGCAGCCTGCAGTCTGTAATGGTCCGATGACAGAAATTAGCGGGGCTGAGCCGCGCTATGAGCCTCTGAACGCAACGGTTAATCAGGATTATGAACGCGACGGTAAAAAATACGCCATCGTTCAGGACCCGTCCCGCTTTAGTCAGGCCGGGCTGGCGGCTATTTATGACGCCGAGCCGGGCAGTAATCTGACGGCGTCAGGCGAAGCATTCGATCCCACGCAGCTGACTGCCGCACATCCGACGCTGCCCATTCCCAGCTATGCGCGCATCACCAATACTGCGAATGGCAGAATGATTGTGGTGCGGATTAACGATCGCGGTCCGTACGGCAACGATCGGGTAATTTCGCTTTCCCGCGCGTCGGCCGACCGCCTGAATACCTCGAACAATACCAAAGTCCGTATTGATCCTATTATCGTCGCCCCGGACGGTTCCCTTTCCGGTCCGGGTATGGCCTGCGTCACTGTGGCAAAGCAAACCTATGCGCTGCCAGAACGTCCTGACCTGAGCGGCGGAATGGGTAGCGCCTCCTCTGCCCCGCAGGCAGTGCAGCCGACGGACGGCAATGTCAGGGCGATCAGTAATGACACCCTACAGCCTGAAGATGGCGGTGCCGGCGCGCCGGTGAAAAGCAGCGGCTTCCTCGGCGCACCAACCACGTTAAGTTCCGGCGTGCTGGAAACCAGTGAACCGACGGCGCCTCCGGTGGCGACGCAGCCTGCGATTGTTCCGCCTTCGCAATCTGCACCGGTAAGCGCACCGGGCAATATGGCTACGCCAGCACCTGCGGCAACGCCAGCACCTGCCGCAACGCCAGCACCAGCGGCCAGCGGTAATTACGTGGTGCAAGTCGGTGCCGTCAGCGATCAAGGGCGTGCGCAGCAGTATCAACAGCGCCTTGCTCAGCAATTCTCGGTCCCTGGCCGGGTTACGCAAAACGGTGCAGTATGGCGTATCCAGCTGGGTCCATTCAGCAGTAAAGCTGAAGCCAGCGCCCTGCAGCAGCGTTTACAACGCGAAGCACAGCTCCAGTCATTTATTACTGGCGCTAACTAACTACGTTGGCATCTGACATTGTCAGCTTATGTAAATGACATTAACAAAGTCATGCGCAATCTCAGATGCCGGTTCATATAGCTTTTGCTATAGTGGGACACTTTTTTAACTCCATCACGGATGTCGTTTTTCTGACCATGAAGACCACTTTCTCCGTTCGTTCCGTGCAGCGCCTCGCGCTCACCTCAGTATTGTCCATTGCCACGCTCGCTTCTGCCGCGCATGCCGATGATTTAAATATCAAAACCATGATCCCAGGCGTTCCGCAGATCGATGCAGAATCTTATATCCTGATCGACTACAACTCAGGTAAAGTTCTGGCAGAGCAAAACGCTGACTCACGACGCGATCCGGCGAGCCTGACAAAAATGATGACCAGCTATGTCATTGGACAGGCGATGAAAGCCGGTAAGTTCAAAGAGAGCGATCTGGTCACCATTAACAACGATGCCTGGGCTACCGGAAACCCGGTATTCAAAGGTTCATCCCTGATGTTCCTGAAACCGGGTATGCAGGTTCCGGTTTCTCAGCTTATCCGCGGTATTAACCTGCAATCCGGTAACGATGCCTGCGTGGCGATGGCCGATTTTGCTGCGGGCAGTCAGGATGCATTCGTTGGCCTGATGAACAGCTATGTTGGTGCTCTGGGACTGAAAAATACCCATTTCCAGACGGTTCACGGTCTGGATGCTGACGGTCAGTACAGCTCAGCACGTGATATGGCAATGATTGGTCAGGCGCTGATCCGCGATGTACCGAACGAATACACCATCTATAAAGAAAAAGAATTTACCTTTAACGGCATCCGCCAGACTAACCGTAACGGTCTGCTGTGGGATAACAGCCTGAACGTGGACGGGATCAAAACCGGTCACACAGACAAAGCGGGTTACAACCTCGTGGCCTCTGCTACAGAAGGTCAGATGCGTTTGATCTCCGCGGTAATGGGTGGTCGTACGTTTAAAGGTCGTGAAACAGAAAGTAAAAAGCTGCTCACCTGGGGTTTCCGCTTCTTTGAAACCGTAAACCCGCTGAAGGCCGGAAAAGAATTCGCCTCTGAACCTGCATGGTTTGGCGACAGCGATCGTGCGTCACTCGGTGTGGATAAAGATGTCTATCTGACTATTCCGCGTGGCCGTATGAAAGATCTCAAAGCCAGCTATGTTCTGACTACGCCTGAGCTGCATGCCCCAATGCAGAAAAATCAGGTCGTCGGCACTATTAACTTCCAGCTGGATGGCAAAATCATTGAACAGCGCCCGCTGGTGGTGCTTCAGGAGATCCCGGAAGGGAATTTCTTCGGTAAAATCATTGATTACATTAAATTAATGTTCCACCACTGGTTTGGTTAATATTTAACCTATTGAAAAACGGGATTACGTCCCCATATACTATTCATCCTGATAACTCCCATTACGATGGGAGTTATTCTTTTTTGTTACGCCGGAGCTGACATGAAAACCAAACTGAACGAACTGCTGGAGTTTCCAACCTCTTTTACCTACAAAGTAATGGGTCTGGCGAAACCTGAGCTGGTGGATCAGGTGGTCGAAGTGGTACAGCGCCATGCGCCCGGTGACTACTCTCCACAGATAAAACCGAGCAGCAAAGGCAATTACCACTCGATCTCAATTACCATCAATGCAACGCATATTGAGCAGGTTGAGACGCTTTATGAAGAGTTGGGCAATATCGAAATTGTCCGCATGGTACTGTAAGTCATTCAGTTACCCGGTACTCACCGGGTAACCCCCCCTCCGCTATGTTATAATCCCCGGCATCCCGATACCGTCTACCCCGGAGATACCGTTTTGCTTCAGGACACCCTCCTTATTCGCCACCTCGGTCTTCAGCCCTATGAAACCGTCTCGCAGGCGATGCACGACTTTACCGATACGCGCGATGAAAATACGCCGGATGAACTCTGGCTGGTTGAGCACCCGCCGGTATTTACTCAGGGCCAGGCGGGCAAAGCCGAACACTTGTTGGGTACCGGCAATATTCCCGTTATTCAGAGTGACAGAGGGGGTCAGGTTACCTATCACGGTCCGGGCCAGCAAATAATGTATGTCCTGCTCAATCTGAAACGCCGTAAGCTTGGCGTTCGTGAACTGGTCACTCTGCTGGAGCAAACTGTCGTGAATACCCTGGCCGAGTTCAATATTGAGGCTTATCCAAAAGCCGATGCGCCGGGCGTTTACGTCGGTAACAAAAAAATCTGCTCTTTGGGCCTGCGTATACGCAGAGGGTGCTCTTTTCACGGCCTGGCGCTGAATGTTGCAATGGATCTCACGCCCTTTCTGCGTATTAATCCTTGCGGATATGCTGGCATGGAAATGGCTCAGGTAAGTAGCTGGGTGGCCGATGCCACACCGGATTCGGTTTCACCGGTATTAGTGGAGCAGTTTTTAGCGTTGCTAAACAATCCACAGCATAAATATATCACTACTTAACTGATTAACTGCGGCGGAGTAATATTTGGCTCTCCGCCCCCGCTTTCCCCGCTTTTTTCTTTACAACCCCCTGAACTTTCTATATTTTCATTTCGCCTGTTTTGCTTTAATTATTAATGTGTTAGGAAGAAAAAGCGTGAGATGAGCCTTTGCGCAGAGATTTTTATCGTGATTAAATCGCCAGTAACCTTATAATATTTAAGATAAATATCATTTTCCCCTGCGATAATTGAGACGATAATAACAACGAGATCAGCATCAACTATCATTCATACAATGAATGAATTATGGAGCCTAAGCGTGGATTACAACGATCTGCCAGAAAAACGAATAAAACCATTGCGTGAGGATGATAACCCGCAAATATTCCGCACGCTCCGAAATATAGACCTTAACCTGCTGACTATTTTTGAAGCGGTGTATGTGCATAAAGGGATTGTTAACGCAGCAAAAATTTTGAATCTGACGCCCTCAGCTATTAGTCAGTCGATTCAAAAGCTGCGCGCCATATTTCCCGATCCCCTTTTTATTCGTAAAGGCCAGGGCGTTACGCCAACGGCCTACGCCAGTCATCTTCATGAGTATATTAGCCAGGGGATGGAGTCAATTCTGGGAGCGCTGGATTTAACTGGCAGCTACGATAAACAACGTACAATTACGATTGCCACCTCATCTTCTATTGGCGCGCTGGTCATTCCCACCATTTATAAAGCGATCCGGGAAAAATTCCCTCAGTTGCTGTTACGTAATATTCCGGTGACGGATGCCGTAAATAAATTGAGTCAGTTTCAGGCCGATTTAGTTATCGACAGTTATGTTATGACCGCACGTGCGCTGGCCCACCACGTTTTATATACCGATAAGCTGGTGCTGGTATGCCGCGAAAATCATCCCGCTCTGCAACAGCCGCTGGACATTGAAAAGCTGCGCCAGTTTGAGCACACGCTGTTAATGGTTGATGGACAGAACCACGGCGATCTGCGTAAGCGCCTTTATGAACTGTTTCCGGATCGGCAAATAAGCTTTAGCAGTTACAATCTTTTCACTATTGCAGCCCTGCTGGCTGAGAGCGATCTGCTGGGTCTGATGCCCGAGCGCATTTACACCCTTTTTGCCACCTGCTGGCCGCTGCGCACCATTGACTATGCGCCATTAAATGATGAAAAGTTAGAATTTTCATTACATTATAATAAATTAAGCCTTCGCGACCCTGTTTTACAGGATGTCATAAACGTGATTCGTCAGGCTTTTTAACGTTCCTGCGTTAAAAAAAATCGCCAACTTCCGCCAGGGCATGTGAACAAAAACAACAACTATTTCACAAATTGCTGTCCTGGCAGGCTGCTTTCACCCTGCCATCAATGGTATACTGCGTAGCGTTCATTCAAAAATAGTTGATAAATACGACATTTCATTGAATAGAAACCATTTCTCCTCGTTATCCGCAACTGGAACACGCATGCTATGAGTAAACCCATTGTGATGGAACGCGGCGTTAAGTACCGCGACGCCGATAAAATGGCCCTTATCCCGGTTAAAAACGTCGCTACCGAGCGTACAGAGATGTTAAGAAAGCCGGAATGGATGAAAATCAAACTCCCGGCCGACTCCTCTCGTATCCAGGGTATCAAAGCGGCAATGCGCAAAAACGGTTTGCACTCCGTCTGCGAAGAAGCCTCCTGCCCGAATCTTGCAGAATGCTTTAACCACGGTACGGCAACGTTCATGATCCTCGGCGCTATCTGCACCCGTCGCTGCCCGTTCTGCGATGTTGCTCACGGCCGCCCGGTTACGCCAGATGCGAACGAACCGCAGAAGCTGGCGCAAACTATTGCTGATATGGCGCTGCGTTATGTGGTTATCACTTCCGTGGATCGCGATGATTTACGCGACGGCGGCGCGCAGCACTTTGCCGACTGCATTAGTGCGATCCGTGAAAAAAGCCCGACCATTCGCATCGAAACGCTGGTCCCGGATTTCCGTGGCCGTATGGATCGGGCGCTGGAAATCCTTAATGCAACGCCACCTGATGTGTTCAACCACAATCTGGAGAACGTGCCGCGCGTTTATCGTCAGGTGCGCCCCGGCGCAGATTATAACTGGTCCCTGAAACTGCTGGAACGCTTTAAAGAAGCGCATCCGGAGATCCCGACCAAATCGGGTCTGATGGTGGGTTTAGGTGAAACCAATGCTGAAATCATCGAAGTGATGCGCGACCTGCGTCGTCACGGCGTGACAATGCTAACGCTTGGCCAGTATCTGCAACCGAGCCGCCATCACCTTGCCGTACAGCGTTATGTCAGCCCGGATGAGTTTGATGAAATGAAAGCTGAAGCGCTGGCGATGGGCTTTACCCACGCGGCTTGCGGACCGTTTGTTCGCTCGTCCTACCATGCCGATTTGCAGGCGAAAGGACTTGAGGTCAAATAAGCGAGATACACTCGCTTACATTTGCCCTAAAAAAACCGGCCATCTGATGTGCCGGTTTTTTTTTTCGCAGGCCTTCGCGTGCGCTTAATCTTTATGCGCGATCCGTTCTGCCGTAACGTCGCCTTCCACGGTTTTCTTCGCCGTCGCGTCATCGTCGTTCATGGCTTTTTTGAAGCCCTTGATGGCCGAACCAAGGTCTCCGCCCAGCGTACGGAGTTTCTTCGTACCAAACACCAGGATAATCAGTGCTGCCACGACCAGCAGTTTGGTAATGCTTATCTCACCCATAAATACCTTCTTCAAAAAAACAGGCTGCGTAATACGCCACAAAAACCAGAGTCTATTAACGGACATTTGCGGCGCGGACACAATAACAATCTGTAACAAGGTGAATCAAGCTCTGTTTAAAAAAACGTCATAATAGTTGCGGAGGCGCAAACTTTCGGTTGGCTAATACCGGTAACTTGTCACGATACTGCTGAATAGTCGCCCTGTCAGCCTGAGCAACAAGTAACTGAGGCGTATCATCGGCTCCCGCCAGCGTTATGCCAGAAGGGCTTATAATACGACTCTGACCGATATTTTTATTGCCGCACTCACCGGCCGCGACCATATAGCAGGTCGTGTCCAGCGCCCTGGCCGCCAGCAATGTTGCCCAGTGATGCTCCTTCAGCGGCCCGCGAACCCAGGCGGCCGGAAGAACCAGTATCTCTGCGCCCTGAAGCGCATGGGCGATAGCCAGCTCGGGAAACCGCAGATCGTAGCAGGTCATCAATCCGATTCGCATACCCGCAACGTCAATCAACGGCGGAATAGCATTACCGGCGTCAACGCGGCGTGACTCCTGAATAGCAAATGCATCGTAAAGATGTAATTTGGCGTAATGGGCAATAATCTCGCCTCTGCGCAGGGCCACCAGCGTATTAACCGCCCTGCCGGGCGCTGAAGGCACATGCAGGGTCAGAATGGTGGTCAGCTCGTTGTGCCGGCTCTCTTCGCGCAGCAGGGCCAGAAACGGGCCATTAAGGGGCTGAGCCGACGTTACGGATAAATAAGGATCGTCGTCGTGGCGTGCCAGCAATGCTTCTGGCAATACCAGTAATGCGGCCCCCTGACTGGCAGCCTCAGCCATCAGGTTTATACTGATCCGCGCGTTTGTTTCCCACTGCGGCGTAACGGCAAACTGTCCGGCACTAATAATCATATTCACTCCCGGGTTCCAGCAATGCGATGCTGGCGTTACACTGGCGTCTTTATTATCAAATAGCAGGTATTGGCTGTGTTACAAGTCCTGATGGCCGTATTTATCGGCGGAGGTACCGGCAGCGTATTACGCTGGTGGCTGGGAATGAAATTTAATCCACTGCATCATGCGATCCCGGTCGGCACGCTAACCGCCAATCTACTGGGCGCATTTATCATCGGCGCAGGGCTGGCGTGGCTTAATCGGCTAACAGATATCGATCCGGTCTGGAAACTGCTCATCACTACCGGCTTTTGCGGGGGGCTGACCACGTTTTCAACGTTTTCGGCAGAAGTGGTGTTTCTGTTACAGGCTGGCCGTTTTGGCTGGGCGCTGTTAAACGTGGCGGTTAATCTGTTCGGCTCTTTTGCGATGACGGCCTTCGCCTTCTGGCTATTTTCCACCGCGGGCGCACGCTGAGATTTTCAGGACGAAAAAAAACCCGCCGTTGAGCGGGTTTTGAATTCATGCTGTCGTTGAACTTACAGAGCAGTTACGTTTGCAGCAGAAGGGCCTTTGGCACCGTTAGTGATTTCGAACTCTACACGCTGACCTTCAGCCAGAGTTTTGAAACCATTGGTCTGGATAGCGGAGAAGTGTACGAATACATCTTTGCTGCCATCTTCCGGAGTAATGAAACCGAATCCTTTGGACTCATTAAACCACTTAACGTTACCTTTAATCTTAGACATCAAAATTACCTTTACATGAAAAAAGGACACAAATGCTGTGTCGGGTATCAGTACAACAATTGTAACGCGATTTGTCCAGTCCAACTGTGCGAAAAAGTGATAAAAATCGTTAACTTTTTTAAGTACATCACATTATTCGTACTTTAGCGTTTACTGGCGTATTGTTGCATGCCAGACCCGCCTGTAACCGCATTTAAAACTGAAAACGCAGCCAGGCAAAGTAGACGTTACCGTTATTGTAGGTTCCGGGAATGTATGTCATCTGGAAGGTCGCAGGGCCGTAGCCTATTGATGCCAGCGGCAGGACAAGCGGCACCGGAACGTAATACCAGTTATCCCGGGCGGTAAATCCTGCCGTATAGCCGAGGCCCAGACGGAAGTTGTCATCGGCCAGCGGCCGCCAGATTTTCTCCCAGCCGTAGCCGCCGATCGGTTCAATTTTATTATTGGAATCTTTAAAAGCCATAAAGTAAAGGCCGTGCCAGTTGCCTTTCTCATCCCAGCGGGACTGACCAAAACCAGCTCCCCACGGACGTTCGTTATAGCGATCCGTTTTCTCTTTATCGTAGGCAAACCGGGCATGCCAGGTGATCGCCGGGATATACAGATCGTAATGCTGCGGCTGCTGCCAGGTTTCAGCGACGTTATCGCTGATAATGGTATATCCGTCGCGGATCATCGTGCCGATTGGCGCTGCTGAGGCCGCAGGCAGAATAAAAAACAGAATAATAAAAAGACTTTTTAAATTGTTCACTTTCCTAACCACACTTACTAATTCTTGACCAGCTTAATACAGGTTATCTAAATACCCGCTTAATGAAAACGGATTATTCACTGAATTTATCGAATCATTATAGCGCGCCCCGCCGGGCGCAGCCTGATTATTTTCTGTGATGCAGCAACTTATATACCGCCGGAATAACCAGCATGGAAAGCAACGGCGCGGTGAGCATTCCGCCGATCATCGGCGCCGCAATACGGCGCATAATCTCTGACCCGACACCGCTGCCCCACATCACCGGCAAAAGCCCGAGCATAATGGTCGCGACTGTCATCACTTTGGGACGCACGCGGAGTACGGCCCCGTCATGAATGGCCCGCAGTACGGCGGCATTTCCACCCGCTGGTTCAAGGCGATGATATTTATCCATCGCATGATTAAGATAGAGCACCATAATCACGCCGAATTCTGCCGCCACACCGGCCAGTGCAATAAAGCCGACTGCTCCGGCCACCGATAAGTTATAGCCTAATAACCACAATAACCATACGCCACCGATAAGCGAAAATGGTAGCGTTCCCATTATCAGCAGCACGTCGGAAATACGGCGAAAGGTGAGCCATAACAGCACAAAAATAATCATCAGCGTCACCGGCAGGACTATTTTTAGTTTAGCACTGGCCCGCTCCAGATATTCAAATTGCCCTGACCAGGAGAGCGTGACGCCCTGCGGCAGTTTGACCTGTCGGGTCACCTGCTGCTGCATCTCATCGACAGCGGATTTCAAATCGCGATCGCGCAGATCGACATAGATCCAGTTTGACAGCCGGGCGTTTTCGCTTTTTAGCATTGGCGGACCGTCATTAATCGTGATTGTCGCCAGATCGCCCAGCGTCACCTGCCCGCCGCTGGCCGTCAGTACCGGCAGCATCCGCAGCTTGTCGAGGTTATCCCGCAGTTCACGGGGATAGCGCACATTGATGGGATAGCGTTCACGGCCCTCAATGGTTTGCCCGATATTATCCCCGCCCACCAGCGTTGCCACCAGCGATTGCAGTTCCTGCACCGGGACACCATACCGCGCCGCCTGCATCCGGTTGATGTCGATATCGACATAGCGCCCACCCGCCAGACGCTCAGCCAGCGCGGAGGTCACACCTGGAACCGTTTTCACCACCTGTTCAATGTGCCGGGCGACCTGCTCAATATCGGCGATATTATCGCCATTGACCTTGATCCCCACCGGGCTTTTAATGCCCGTCGCCAGCATATCAAGACGGTTACGGATTGGCGGAACCCAGACATTAGCGATGCCCGGGATCGCCACAGTACGATCAAGCTCGGCAACCAGCTTTTCCGGCGTCATGCCGCTGCGCCACTGGTCGCGGGGCTTAAAGCGGATGGTAGTTTCCAGCATGGTTAACGGGGCGGGATCGGTTGCCGACTCCGCCCGCCCGGCTTTACCAAATACGCTCTCGACTTCCGGCACGCTTTTGATCAACCTGTCCGTCTGCTGTAGCAGTCGGGTCGCCTCACGCACCGAGATCCCCGGCAGGGTCGAAGGCATATAGAGCAAATCGCCTTCATCCAGCGGGGGCATAAATTCGCTGCCCAGCCTGCTGATCGGCCAGAGCGTGGCGAGCAGCAGAATACAGGCCAGCCCCAGCGTTGCTTTTGGCCGCTGAAGTGCGCGATCCAGCAGCGGTTCATAAAGGCGAATCAGCCAGCGATTAAGCGGATTCGCTTTCTCATCCGGGATCGTGCCGCGAATAAAATAGCCCATCAGCACCGGTACAAGGGTGATGCCAAGACCGGCCGCCATCGCCATCGACCAGGTTTTGGTGAAGGCCAGCGGCGAAAACATTTTTCCCTCCTGCGCCTGGAGGGAGAAAACCGGAATAAACGACAGAGTAATAATCAATAAACTACAAAACAGCGCAGGGCCAACCTCGATGGCCGCCTGCTCGCACACTCGCCAGTAATCAGCGCTCTCCGGCTGGCGATCGGGATTATCATGACGCCACTGCTCCAGCGTTTTATGCATATTTTCGATCATCACGATGGCGGCATCCACCATCGCGCCGATGGCAATTGCAATGCCTCCAAGCGACATAATATTGGCATTAACCCCCTGATAGTGCATCACCACAAATGCCCCCAGAATCCCCAACGGGAGAGAGACAATGGCTACCAGCGCCGAGCGGAAATGGAACAGGAACAGCGTACAAACGGCGGCCACCACCAGAAACTCTTCAAGCAACTTGTGACTGAGCGTTTCAACCGCGTGTTCAATCAGCGTTGAGCGGTCATATACCGGAACAATATCGATCCCGGCAGGCAGCGTTTGCTTAAGCGCCTGAAGGCGGATTTTGACCGCGCGAAGGGTCTCCAGCGCGTTCTCTCCGTAGCGCATCACGATGATGCCGCCGGCCACCTCTCCTTCCCCGTTCAGTTCGGCCACGCCACGGCGAATTTCCGGGCCAATGCGTACATCGGCGACATCAGATAGCATCACCGGCACGCCTTCACGGCTGGCGATCACCACCTGACGGAATGCGGTCAGATCCTGGAGATAGCCGCTGGTGCGCACCATATACTCAGCCTCCCCCATTTCAAGCAGCGCCCCACCGCTCTCCTGGTTTGCCGCTTTCAGCGCCGTCACCAGCTGCTGATGTGTGATATTCAGCGCCCGCATCCGGGCCGGATCCGGAATGACCTGGTACTGCTTCACCATGCCGCCGACGCTTGCCACTTCTGATACGCCGGGCACCGTTTTGAGTTCATAACGCAACGTCCAGTCCTGAAGCGCGCGCAGATCGGCCAGGCTGTGCGTTCCGCTGCGATCGACCAGCGCGTATTCGTAGATCCAGCCTACACCGGTGGCATCCGGACCCAGCGCTACCGTAGCCCCTTCGGGCAGCTGTGCCTGAGTCTGACTCAGATACTCCAGCACTCTGGCCCGCGCCCAGTACAGATCCACGCCCTCATCGAATAAGACGTAAACGTACGCATCGCCAAACATGGAATAGCCACGCACGGTTTTAGCTCCCGGAACCGAAAGCATGGAGGTGGTCAGCGGCCAGGTCACCTGATCCTCAATAATCTGCGGGGCTTTTCCCGGATAGCTGGCGCGAACAATCACCTGCACATCGGACAAATCCGGCAGCGCATCCAGCGGCGCACGCTGTACCGCCCACAGCCCCCAGACCGCCATGCCAATGGCCGCAAGGATCACCAGCAGCCGGTTACGCAGCGAAGCACGGATAACAGCAGCAATCATTTCATTTCCTCCCCGGCCGGCATCAGGTGCACAATGGTGGCGCCCTGCCTGTCATCAAGCGTAAAGCTGAACATCACGTTATCGCCGACGTTAATTCCGCTGACCGGCGCACCGAGCGCAAATTCCATGGTCATTGCTCCCCAGTTCAGTTCCGGCACCGGCTGGTGCGCCAGCGTGATGGTAGTCGTGTCCAGCGCGGTAACCGTGCCGGTAGTTTGATAGCTTTTCACCGCCACCGGTTCCGGTAGCGTGCTGCGCAGACTGGCTTCAGAATCGATCAGGAATTGTCCGGACGTGACAACCCGATCGCCCTCTTTTAGCCCGTGCCTGATTTCAGTCCAGCCTCCGGCGGTCACGCCAGTCGTTACGCTGGCAGCACTAAAGTGACCCGTGCCGTCCGTGAGCACGACCCGGCTGGCGCTGCCGGTGGCGATAATTGACTCTTCCGGTACGGCTAATACCGGTGTTTTTTGCAGCGAAACGGGGGAGCGCCTGATGGTTAAAAACATGCCCGGCTTGAGTTTTTGATGGCGATTTTCCAGCACGATGCGCGCCCGTAATGTGCGGGTAGTGGTTTCAAGCTGCGGTAACAACTCGCTGACGCGGCCGTGGAATTGCTCCCCGGGCCAGCTATCAGACAGTGCCGTCATCTCGCTGCCAGGCGTTAATATCGCAGCCTGTGTAGGCGAGTAATCAACAATCACCCACACCGGATCAAGCGAGGCCAGTTCAAACAGCGGGGCCATAGCCGCCACCTGCGCCCCTTCGCGGGTCTCCAGTTTTGCTACATAACCCTCCTGCTCTGCACGCAGCGTCATACGGGTTTGCGGCTGTCCGCTGCGCTCCAGCTCGCGGATCACCGCCGGAGGCATAAATTGCACGGCCAGCCGCTCGCGGGCGGCGCGGGTCAGGGCCGGATCGCCCAATTGCCGTACGGCCAGATACTCCTGCTGAGCGACCGTCCAGTCCGGGATCCACAGCTGCGCCAGCGGCTCACCGGCGCTGATCCGCTGCTGAGGCGCACGAACGAACAGTTTTTCCACCACCCCTGACGCCGGCGCGGGAATAATTCGCACGCTACGCTCGTCGGTAGTGACCGTGGCAAACGCGGAAAAATCGGCTGACAACGACCGCTTTTCCACAGTCGCCACTTTCATACCCAGATTCTGCTGCTGCGCGGCGCTAATCGTCACGCCACCGTCGGCAGGCGTTTCATCGGCATAGCGCGCTACCAGCGGCATATCCATAAAGGGTGACTTGCCGGGCTTATCAAAACGCTGGTCGGGTACCATGGGATCGTACCACCAGAGCACCTTGCGCTCGCCGGATGAAGCAGGCTGTGCCGCAGAAGATGACGTCTGTCGTCCGGAATAAAAGCCGATGGCGGCAGCCATGACGGCCACCATAACAGCTGCCAGTATGCCTTTTATCATTGTGTTATCTCCTGAGGGATCAGCCAGCGGATCGCCGCCCAGCTGCGGGCCAGCTCTTTTTCTGCCTTAGTAGCTGCCAGTTCAGAGGTCAGCAGATCGCGGCGTGCGCCAAGCACGGAGGAGAGCGTTGATCGCCCGGCACGATACTGGGCCATCAGCAGGTTCAGCCTGCGCTGCTGTAAGGGAACAACGTTATCGCGCTGGCGTATCCAGAGCGTCTGAGCAGCATGATAGCGGGCAATCAGCGCACTGAGTTCAGCGGTATGCTCCCGGGTAATTTGTGCCATACGATCGTTAGCCTGCATCGCCAGCGACACATCGGCTGCGTGATCGTTGTCCTGTCGGCGCGACTGAAATAAAGGCAGGTCAACGGTAAACATCACCCCGGCCATATCGTCGTACCCTTCCGCGCGGTGGGCATAGTAAATTTCTACGTCCACATCCGGGATCGCCGCTATCGCCGACTGCGCAGAACGCGATTTCGCGGTGTCCGTCTCGCGTGCGGCAGCAATGATTTCAGGATGCAAAACGATGCCATCCCGCAGCGTATTCTCGTCGGCAGGTAAGCGCTGGTAGGGAGGCAGCGCCCCGGCAATCGCCGTCACGTCCTCACCGGTAAGCTGTAGCAGCCGGGCGCGTGCCAGCTGTACATCAAGACTGGCCTGGGTGACCTCATCGCGCAGGGCGCTGAGGGTTAGTTGCAACTCAGGCACGCTGTCGGGCATAGCGCTGCCGCTACTCACGCTGACGGTCTGGGCCGGCTGCTGGCGGGCGGTTTCGGCTACCGCCCGGCGCGCGGTGGCCAGTGCTTTTTCAGATAACGCCAGCTCAAGCCATGCCCCGGCGGCATCGCGCTGGAGAGCGGCCTGAATCACGGCGGACTGCGCGGTCACGCTGTGCGCCTGCGCCTCCAGGGTCAGCGCTTTACGCTCGCGCTTCTCACGACTGACGTAGCGCTGCATCACGCCAACTCGCTGCATTGTCATCCCTTCCCGGGTGACGCGACGGTGATTACTGCCCTGCACGGGCAGATTCTCAAGGCCAAATTTAAGCTGCGGATCGGGCAGTTCACGGGCGGAATTTGCCATCGTCTGCAGCGCGCGGGCCTCATTGTGACTGGCAGAAAGTCCGGCAGAATAGCGCCAGGCGGCGGCCAGGGTTTGTGGGAGGGTCAACGACTCTGCCTGGGTGGCCACGGAAATCAGGCTGAGCAACGCCCCGCCGAGCCACAGGCTCAGCAAAGAATGTTTCATACGATCTCCGGATTAGCGCAGCGCGTTCAGGCTAACTATCTGATAACCGGCTTCACCCTCAATAAAGGTGAAATCGACCCGATCGCCGGGAGAGAGCGATACCGGTCCGGCGCCAGTCGGAAGCACAAACTGCATGGTCATCGGCGGCCAGTTAAGATCGTGGATCGCCTGATGGGCGATAGTCACCGAGTGCGGCGTTATTTTTCTGATTCTGCCCTGCGCCTGGTACGTCGGGCCTGTTGCGCTTAGTGCAGAGTGAGGGGAATGGTCATGGGCCTGTACGGAAAACAGGGAAAAACTGAATAGCACGCCAGCCAGCGTGCGAAGAAAAATAGACATAGAAACTCCTGATAATCGTGAATTTAGTTAAAAAAACGGTGGATTATCGGAGGCTATTCTCTGAAGCGACAAAAGCGGATAGTGGCGGGTGGGCCTGTGGCGGGCGGCGTTGAAAATGCGCTGCTGCGCGGAGCGGCCTGACAGGGCAACGGGACCATCGCAAGCGTCAGGGTGACCGGCAGCGCCAAGGCGGGCGGATGATCCATTTTTTGTGCGGTATCGGGAAGGCAATGCTTATCGCACAGCGGCGCTTTTGCGACCTGTGGCTGGTTCATCTGGTGATCCAGATGCTGCATCATGACGGCTTCACCCTGTACGCTAATCGCACAGTCATGGGAAGCCAGCGCCATTTGACTCTGGATCAGCAGCCAGCCAAACGCCAGAAAAAGCATCAACAGATGCTTTTTCAAAAAGCGCAGGCGGTAGCTCCAGTGGGCGTGCATATCATTTCGCAAATGAATGAATCATTGCCCGAGTATACGCAGCACACATTTTTAAATTAAAGCAGTTTTTGGCGAATTTACGTTTCTCAGCAAACCGGGCCAGAATTTCATTTGAAATTAACTTTTATTTATCATTTTCATATCATGTCTATTTCATCGTCCATTCATGAACTTAATATTTCATCTCTACTTTGGCAGCCGAATGAAATATACTCACCGCGCTTTTTTTAATCACGTGTTTATTGATTTTTATCAGCACACGTTGTCCAGTTATTCGGCACATTTTTGCCGAAGATTTTTATATTACTGTTCAGGCAGGATTTTCTCTGGGTTACCACGTCACAGGTGATATTAATGTTAACGTTTATTGAGCTCCTTATCGGAGTGGTGGTGATCGTCGGCGTCGCCCGATACATCATCAAAGGTTATTCGGCCACGGGCGTGCTGTTTGTCGGTGGCCTGCTGCTGCTGATCCTCAGTGCCGTTCTGGGGCATCAAATTTTACCCGCAGCCAACCCGAGCACGGGTTACTCGGCAACCGACATTGTTGAATATATTAAAATCCTGCTGATGAGTCGCGGTGGCGATCTCGGCATGATGATTATGATGCTGTGCGGCTTTGCGGCTTATATGACCCATATTGGCGCAAACGATATGGTGGTTAAGCTGGCGTCTAAACCCCTGCGTTATATCAACTCCCCGTACATTCTGATGATTGCCGCCTATTTTGTGGCCTGCTTGATGTCTCTTGCCGTCTCTTCGGCAACCGGGCTGGGCGTACTGCTGATGGCAACGCTGTTCCCGGTGATGGTCAACGTCGGGATTAGCCGTGGCGCTGCGGCAGCAATCTGCGCTTCACCTGCCGCCATAATTCTTTCACCGACCTCTGGCGACGTGGTGCTGGCGGCGAAAGCCGCTGAAATGCCGTTAATTGATTTCGCGTTTAAAACTACCCTGCCGATTTCCATCGCAGCCATCATCAGCATGGCGATTGCGCATTTCTTCTGGCAGCGCTATCTGGACAAGAAAGAACACATCGTGACGGAAATGCTCGATGTCAACGAAATTACCACCTCCGCGCCGTCGTTTTACGCCATTTTGCCGTTTACGCCGATTATCGGCGTGCTGATTTTTGACGGCAAATGGGGACCAGAACTGCATATCATCGCGATTCTGGTTATCTGTATTTTGCTGTCAGCCATTCTGGAATTCCTGCGCGGCTTTAACATTCAGAACGTGTTCTCCGGGCTGGATGTGGCCTGGCGTGGAATGGCAGATGCCTTTGCAGGCGTGGTCATGCTGCTGGTGGCCGCAGGCGTTTTTGCGCAGGGGCTGAGCACTATCGGCTTTATTCAAAGTTTGATCTCTATTGCTACCTCGTTTGGCTCTGCCAGCATTATCCTGATGCTGGTGCTGGTCGTACTGACCATGCTGGCGGCCATGACCACCGGCTCCGGCAACGCACCGTTTTACGCGTTTGTTGAAATGATCCCTAAACTGGCCCACCAGTCAGGCATTAATCCGGCATATCTGTCTATTCCGATGCTGCAAGCTTCCAACCTTGGTCGCACTATCTCTCCGGTGTCAGGCGTTGTCGTAGCCGTTGCCGGAATGGCGAAAATTTCGCCGTTCGAGGTGGTTAAACGAACCTCAGTTCCGGTCATTGTTGGCCTGATTGTGGTGATCGTGGCAACGGAAATCCTGGTTCCCGGAATTCCGGTACAATGATCTCCGGCCCGGCAGCTATTTTGCCGCCGGGCTTTTTCCCTTTCGCCCCGCCTGATGGCGTCATTTTATGCTTTAATTATCCTCAGGAATTAATCGAGTTATATCATCAGGAACACAAATGTTCAGGAAGTGTATCGCCGGTATCACTCTGCTGTGCGCGGCCAGCGCGTGTGCCACCCCGCTCGTTGCCACCCGGTATGCTGATTTTGACCGCTATGTGCTGGCGCTGTCATGGCAGACGGGCTTTTGCCAGAGCCAGCATGACAGGGAACGTAACGAGCCAGATGAATGCCGTTTGCAAAAAGAAAACGACGATAAAACCACTTTTCTTACCGTCCACGGCCTGTGGCCAGGCTTACCGAAATCCATTGCGGCACGCGGCGTTGATGACCGCCGGTGGATGCGATTTGGCTGCGCCTCGCGTCCTGTGCCTGATATGCCCGAAGCCCGGGCTAATCGTAAGTGCCAGGCGGCTGAAACCGGTATTTCCCTGGAGATGGCGGATAAACTCAACGGCGTGATGCCCGGTGCAGGCGGCACCTCGTGCCTGGAACGCTATGAATACGCGAAACACGGCGTCTGTTTCGGTTTTGATCCAGATGCCTGGGTAGGCACCATGGTGCGCCTGAATACTGAAGTCAAACAGAGCGAGCTGGGACGCTTTATTGCGGATAATTACGGCAGAAGCGTGAGCCGAATTGCCGTTAACTCGGCCATCGCCCAGGCATTCGGCGCGCGTAACGTCAGTGCATTCAAACTCACCTGCAACGGTAACCCGGCTTACCTGACGGAGATCCAGATTTCACTTAACGCCTCTGCTATCAACGCTCCGTTAAATGCCGCGTCTTTCCTGCCGCAACCCCATCCCGGCAACTGCAATAAAACGTTTATTCTCGACGCCGTCGGGTATTAAGCCTGCTTTCTTGTGGGTTACGTGAACGACGCAACCCCGCTTTCATATCCTTTCCGTATAAGCGGATACGCGTCACATTTCAGATCCAGTGCATCAATTGTACGGCAAATGCATTATTTATCTGATTACCCCCCTCCTGTTTCCTGATCATAATCCGCTCAGTCTTTACAGGAGAAATTCACTATGACTAAGAAATTTATTGCACTCTGCGCCTGCCCTATGGGTCTTGCTCACACATTTATGGCGGCTCAGGCACTGGAAGATGCCGCTCAGGAAGCAGGCTACGACCATATCAAAATTGAAACCCAGGGCGCAGACGGTATTCAGAATCGCCTGACCGCCCAGGATATCGCCGAAGCCGACATTATCATTCACTCCGTGGCCGTCACGCCGGAAGATAACGAGCGCTTTGCGACTCGTGACGTCTATGAAATTACCCTCCAGGATGCGATCAAAAATGCGGCCGGCATCATTAAAGAAATCGAAGAGTTGATTGCCGCCGAACAACAATAAAACGTTCCAGGGATACCGCTTATGGCCATTAAAAAACGCAGTGCCACCGAGGGTCCCGGCGCGTCCGGGGCCACGGCGGTTAAAAACGCATCGGCCACCCGCACTGGCTTCTGGGGTGAGTTGCCGCAGCATGTAATGTCAGGTATTTCACGGATGGTTCCAACCCTGATTATGGGTGGAGTGATCCTCGCCTTTTCACAACTGATCGCCTACAGCTGGCTCCATATCCCGGCCGATACCGGAATTCTGGATGCACTTAACTCGGGCAAATTTACCGGTTTCGACCTCTCGTTATTGAAGTTTGCCTGGCTGTCACAGTCTTTCGGCGGCGTGCTGTTTGGCTTTGCGATCCCGATGTTTGCCGCCTTTGTTGCCAACTCTATTGGCGGCAAGCTGGCTTTCCCGGCAGGTTTCATCGGCGGCCTGATGTCCACGCAGCCGACACAACTGCTTAATTTTGATCCCAGCTCGCTCCAGTGGGTCACCACGGCTCCGGTACCGTCGACGTTTATTGGCGCGCTAATCATCTCGATTGCGGCGGGTTATTTCGTCAAGTGGATGAACCAGAAAATTCAGCTTCCGGACTTTCTGCTGGCATTTAAAACCACTTTCTTACTGCCGATTATCTCCGCCATTTTTGTCATGCTGGCGATGTATTACGTTATTACACCGTTTGGCGGCTGGATCAACGGCGGCATTCGTACCCTGCTCACCGCTGCGGGTGATAAAGGCGTACTGATGTATGCCGGTGGCATTGCCGCAGCGACGGCGATTGACCTTGGCGGCCCGATTAACAAAGCGGCAGGGTTTGTGGCCTTTAGCTTCACCACCGACCACGTATTGCCCGTCACGGCGCGCTCAATCGCCATCGTGATCCCACCGATTGGCCTTGGTCTGGCAACGCTTCTTGACCGTCGCTTAACCGGCAAACGGTTGTTCAGCCCACAGCTGTATCCGCAGGGTAAGACCGCCATGTTCCTCGCTTTTATGGGGATCAGTGAAGGCGCGATCCCCTTTGCGCTGGAAAGCCCGATAACCGCTATCCCGGCTTATATGACCGGCGCTATTGTCGGCTCAACGACCGCAGTATGGCTCGGTGCCGTGCAGTGGTTCCCGGAATCGGCCATCTGGGCATGGCCGCTGGTAACCAACCTCGGCATGTATATGTTCGGGATTGTGCTGGGCGCGTTGATCACCGCTTTGATGGCGATTTTTCTGCGCAATATGCTTTACCGCAGAGGCAAGCTACTGCTCGACTCGCTATAAGGATCAAGGAGATACCTGATGACATGCCTTGCCACGCTGCGTCTCTGGCTTGAAGAGCAGCATCTCGATGCGGTACTGATTTCATCCCGGCAAAATAAGCAGCCGCATTTCGGTTTCGCCAGTAGCGCGGGTTATGTGCTAGTCACCCGTCAGACAGCGCATATCATGGTGGATTTTCGCTACTACGCTCAGGTAGCTGAAAATACCCGCGGCTATCAACTGCATCTGATGAATGACCAGAATACGATGCCTGCGATCGTTAATACGCTGATGGCCAGTGAACAGCTTCAGCATCTCGGTTTTGAGGGGCAGCAGGTCAGCTGGCAAACCGGCTGCGAGTGGAACAAGCACCTCAATGCAACACTGAAGGCCATTTCACTCGATGGGCTGCGGCAAATCAAAACGCCAGCGGAAATTGCGATAATACGTCAGGCCTGCCGCATTGCCGATCTGAGCGCGGAACATATTCGCGGCTTTATTACGCCGGGAATGCGCGAAAGTGACGTCGCCGCAGAGCTGGAGTGGTTTATGAAACAACAGGGCGCACAGAAGCCCGCCTTCGATACTATTGTTGCCAGCGGCCCGCGCGGTGCGCTGCCTCACGCTAAAGCCTCAGAGAAGATCATTGTGGCAGGCGAGCTGGTCACGCTGGATTTTGGTGCCCGGTACCAGGGATATTGTTCGGATATGACCCGTACATTTCTGGTGGCGGGTCACTATCCCGCCCCTGAAAAACACCCGCTCTGGTCCGTCTACCAGACTGTGCTGGCCGCGCAACTGGCGGCCATCGCCGCCGTCCGCCCCGGCGTACCCTGCTGTGAGGTCGACGCCGTCGCCCGCCATATGATCCACCGCGCCGGTTATGGTGACTATTTTGGCCATAACACCGGTCATGCGATCGGCATTGAGGTCCATGAAAATCCGCGCTTCTCACCCACCGACACCACTCGCTTACAGCCCGGCATGTTGCTGACCGTCGAGCCGGGAATTTATCTTGAAGGCCGGGGTGGCGTACGCATAGAGGATGTGGTGCTGGTCACTGCCGCCGGTGCCGAGGTGTTGTATACCCTGCCCAAAACGCTATTGACCACCGGAGAGACGTCATGGATGTAACGTTACTGAAGGCGTTAAGCGAAGCGGATGCCATTGCCGCCGCCGAACAGGAAGTGCGCCAGATTATGCTGGCGTGGGCCGATCGCTATCAAAAACCAGTACTGTTTGACGGCCTTGGTTCTGTTCTTATCCGCCTCAATGAAAGCCACGGGCCAAAGGTGATGGTCTGTGCGCACATGGATGAAGTAGGTTTTATCGTGCGCAGCATCGCCCAGTCCGGTGCGATCGACGTCCTGCCGGTCGGCAATGTGCGCATGGCGGCGCGCGAACTGCAGACGGTACGGATAACCACCCGTGACGGTAACAAAATCAGCGGCCTGCTGGACGGTGAGCGCCACGGCAGTGAGGTAACAAAATTGCGCGTCGATATCGGGGCGCGTAGTGCTGAGGCGGTAGAAAGCACCGGTATTGCACCCGGCGACCGCGTCACCTTTGCCACCCCGTTTACGCAGTTGCCGCACCAGCAGCTAATGGGTAAGGCGTTTGACGACAGGCTCGGCTGCTACCTGATCCTCACGCTGTTACGTGAGCTTCACCAGACGCCGCTGGCAGCCGAAGTCTGGCTGGTGGCCAGCTCCAGCGAAGAAGTGGGGCTGCGCGGCGGGCAAACCGCAACGCGCAAAATTAACCCCGATCTGGCGATCGTGCTTGATACCGCCTGCTGGGCGCAAAACTTTGACTATGGTCGTGATAACCACCGGCAAACGGGCGCGGGTCCAATGCTGGTTTGCCACGATAAATCAATGATGGCCCCGCCCAAACTGACTGCCTGGATAGAGAGCATTGCCGCCAGCAATCAAATCCCTCTCCAGCTGGATATGTTCAGCAACGGCGGCACCGACGGCGGTGAAATACACCTTAGCGGCACCGGCGTGCCGACGGTGGTTATTGGTCCCCCCACCCGCCACGGTCACTGCGCGGCATCCATTGCCGATGCGCATGATATTGCGCTTACCCACCAGCTTCTGGTGGCGATACTCACCCATACTAATGCCGAAACCGTAGCGCATCTGACGGATTTCAGATGCTGATTCTGCGTTGACAGGAGCCGTTATGTTAACTATTCCGTTTCTCTGCCCGCTGCCAAACGGTCTGCATGCTCGCCCGGCCTGGGAACTGAAAGAACAGTGTAGCCAGTGGCAAAGTGACATCAGACTTATTAATCACCGACTGAATAGCCAGGCAGATGCGAAAAGCTCTCTGGCGCTGATCGGCACCGGTACGCTGTTTAATGACAGTTGCAGCCTTGAAATCACCGGCAGCGATGAAGAACAGGCGCGCCGGGCGCTGGAAAATTACCTTGAGCACCGGTTTATTGACAGCGACAGCGAGCAGCCGATAACCGTCGATCCAACGGCTCAGCCTCTGCCTCGCTCGCTCGCACGATTACATCCCGACCTGCTTTCCGGTCACGTACTGGCAAGCGGTATCGGCAGCGGCACCCTGACGCTCTGGCACAGGGATGACCTCGATCGCTATCGCGCTATTGCCGCCAGCCCGGAAGACAATACCCGGCTGGAGCACAGCCTCGCGGCGCTTGCCGAGCAGTTTAACCAGCAGCTTCAGGTGCTGACTGGTGAGAGTAAAGCTATCGTCAGTGCGCATCTTTCATTAATTCAGGACGATGAGTTTGCCGATAATATTCGCCGCCTGATGCGGGAAAGTAAGTCCGGCCTGGCAGCCGCTATCATCATCAATATGGAGCAAATAAGCGCAAAACTCTCTTCCTCAAGCAGTGAATATTTACGCGAACGGGTGAGTGATATCCGCGACATTAGCGAGCAACTGCTGCATATCACCTGGCCCGATCTACGTAAAAATATGACCCGTACGCTAACGCAGCCGACCTTGCTGATTGCCGAAGATCTCACGCCGAGTCAGTTTCTCAGTCTCGACCTGCGGCAACTCAGCGGCATGGTGCTGGAAAAAACCGGCCGCACATCACATACCCTGATCCTTGCCCGCGCCGCGTCAGTGCCGGTACTGAGCGGGATCAGCGTGGCGCAACTTACTCCGCTGGCGCAGCGCGAGGCTGTACTTGATGGTCAATGCGGCGTGCTGGTTATCTCTCCCGATACGGCAGTCAAAGAATATTACACTATTGCCCGTCAGCTGGCCGATAAACAGGCCCGACAGCAGGCGCAGGCCGCCGCGTTGCCCGCGCGTTCGCTGGACGGTAAACCGCTTGAAGTGGCGGCCAATATTGGCAGCGCGCTGGAAGCCCCGGGAGCCTTTGCCCACGGGGCTGAAGGGGTGGGACTGTTTCGCAGCGAAATGCTCTATATGGACCGGGAGCAGGCCCCCGATGAGCAGGAGCAGTTTGAGGCGTATCAGCACGTGTTGCTGGCCGCCGGGGAAAAACCGGTTATTTTTCGCACCATGGATATTGGCGGCGATAAACCCCTGCCCTGGCTGAATATTCCCCGGGAGGAAAATCCGTTCCTTGGCTATCGGGCGGTGCGCATTTATGCCGAATTCGCCGATCTGTTTCGTACGCAGCTGCGGGCTATTTTACGCGCCGGCGCGTTCGGCAATGCGCTGCTGATGATCCCGATGGTACACAGTCTGGATCAAATTTTGTGGGTCAAACAGGAACTGGCGCGGGTACGCAGCGAGCTTCAGGCTCAGGGGTTGCGCTACGCCACTACTCTGCCGCTGGGGATTATGGTTGAAGTGCCCTCGGTGTGTTACATCATCGACCATTTCTGTGAAGAAATAGATTTCTTCAGTATTGGCTCCAACGACATGACGCAGTATTTGTACGCGGTCGATCGTAATAATCCGCGCGTCTCGCCGCTGTATAATCCGATCGCCCCTTCGTTCCTGCGAATGCTGCACCAGATTATTGACGTCGCCCATCGCCACGGGAAATGGGTTGGCATCTGCGGCGAGCTGGGCGGTGAAGCACGCTATTTGCCGCTGCTGCTGGGGATGGGGCTGGATGAACTCAGTATGAGTGGCCCGCGCATTCCGGCCATCAAAAGTCTGCTGCGCCAGCTCGATAGCCAGGCCTGTCGCACACTGGCCGAGAATGCCTGCGACTGTCGCAGTCCTGAAGATATCGAAAAACTGCTTAACGATTTTACCCCCGAAGAGGATGCGCGTCCGCTACTGGCGCTGGAAAATATCTGTTTTGTGGAAAACCTTACCCGCAAGGAGCAGGTTATCCAGTATCTGTGCGGCAATCTGGCCGTTAACGGACGTACTGACCATCCCATTGAGCTTGAGGAGGATATCTGGCAGCGCGAGGAGATTGTGACCACCGGTGTCGGGTTTGGCGTGGCCATACCGCATACGAAATCGGCGTGGGTCCGCCATTCCAGCATCAGTATTGCCCGCCTTTCTGCGCCCGTCAGCTGGGAATCGGAGATGGGCGACGTAGAACTGGTGATCATGCTGACGCTGGGCGAACAGGAGGCGATCAATCACGTCAAAGTGTTCTCTCAGCTGGCACGCAAGCTGGTTAACAAAGGGTTTCGTGAAACCCTGTTTTCTGCCCGGGACGCACAGACCATTCTGGATCTTCTTACTACAGAAATAACGTTCTGATCGTTACTGAAAACGGGCGTGATACTCTCCCGGCGTCAGGCCAAACTGGCGTCGGAAGAGTCGGCAAAAATAGTCGCTGTCCGGGTAGCCGCAGCGCCGCGCAACGTCTGCGATGGTAAACTGGTATTTTTGCAACATGATGCGCGCTTTCGCCATTCTTACCCAGCGCAGATAATCAACGAAGCTCATGGTGCCCTGTTCACTGAACAGCCGCGAAAGGTGGTTCGGCGTAATATTGAAAAAACGCGCCACGCTCATCCGCGTCAGGGGTTCAGCGTAGTTATCCTGTAACCAGCGACAAATACTTTGATACAGAAAGGCCGGACGCGATTGCGTTCGATCCGGCTCAGCATTAACCACTTTACGGCACAGATGTAGCAGGCTCAGGGTGAGCGGCTGAATAATATCCTGATCCTGCGGAGAACGGCTCAGCAGCGTCAGCGCGGTCAGAATAGCTTCGCCCTCCCCGCGTTGCAGATGCGGTAATTCGATTTTGCGCAGCGGCACCGCCGTATTGCCGCGGCGATAATCATAAAAAGTCAGCCCCAGCCACGCGGTGGCAAATACCAGGCTTAAGACCATCACCGGCTTATCAAACTGCGGTGCATTGGCCGCGCGGGGCGGGATATACAACATTTCACCCTGACTAATATGCCGCTGGTCCGGGGAGAGTCGATTCCCATACTCGCCGCGCAGCACCACTTCCAGACGCGGAAAATCAATGCACAGCTCTCCCGCATGAGCTGTTTTTTGCGCGCTGGCAAACCATACGCGGCCCAAATGCTGCGGATTGAGCACCAGCCCACTAAGGAGATCGGCAAAAAATTGTTGATCGGCAGGAAGCGCAGGCGCAGGCATAGAGGGCAGTCCGTGATAAGCAGATGCCCTATCTTACCCTGAAATGCGAACGGTGTTAGCCCGACGGTCACATCCTGACGCCGGGCGGTAAAATTATCCCTGAATAAAGGTCAGCAAATCGACATTAATCTCATGTTTATGGGTCGTACAAATCCCATGTGAGCCGCCCTTGTAAACCTTTAACCTGCCATCCGGCAGCTGTTCCGCCGCCGCTTTGCCGCAGGTTTCAAACGGAACGATCTGGTCGTCATCACCATGAATAACCAACGTCGGAATCGTCATTTTCTGCAGATCCTGATGAAAATCCGTTTCCGAAAAAGCAGCCACACAGTCATACAGCGCTTTTATCGATCCCTGTAATCCCTGGCGCACAAAGCTTCGACGCACCTCTTTCGACTCTTTATTGCCAAAGCGATTATAGCCATAAAAGGCTTTGGTGAGTTCGTAGAAGAACGCCGCGCGGTCGTTAATCACGCCTTCACGGATCCCGTCAAATACGGCTTTTTCTACGCCGTCCGGATTGGCCTCACTTTTGATCATCACTGGCGTTACCGCGCCAATCAGCACCGCTTTTGCCACCCGTTTCGTGCCGTGACGACCAATGTAACGCGCCACTTCACCGCCGCCGGTCGAGTGTCCTACCAGCACCGCGTCCCGCAGATCCAGATGCGTAATCAGTTCGGCAAGATCGTCGGCATACTGATCCATATTATGTCCGTCCCACGGCTGCGCCGAGCGGCCGTGCCCGCGCCGGTCATGTGCAATCACGCGAAATCCTTTTGACGCCAGATATAGCATCTGATCTTCAAAGGCATCAGCAGTAAGGGGCCAGCCGTGGCTGAATACGACGGGCTGACCGCTGCCCCAGTCTTTAAAATACAGATAGCTGCCATCTTTCAGAGTCAGTTTATCAAATTCACGCATGGGATCTCCGCTATGTCAGGGCGCTGCACGCTGCAGCGGTGCCTGAAAGCATAATTCAGAATGATGAAGTTTGATGGGCATCGCAAAAAATATGCGTCGTACAGCGACTGACTTCTGTGGGCTATGTCACTTCAAAGTCAGGCCAACTCTCAGTATGATGGGAAGAGCTAACCCTCACCTCTGACGGTGGGGGTTTTCTTTTGGATTTTGCAGTACATCACTGCCAACAATAACATGGAGTCAACAATGCCCAGACCAGCGATAATCATTAACGAATTTGATGCCGAGCGTATTGATCGCCTGCTGGAAAAACCGGCTTATGCCGCGCTGCCGGTGGCCGACGCGCTAAATGCCGAACTGGACCGTGCGCAGATGTGCCCACCAGAATCACTGCCAGATAACGTGGTCAGTATGAACAGTACCGTCAGATTCCGCGATCTGACCAACCGCGAGGAACACGTGCGAACGCTGGTTTTTCCGACGCAGATGACCGACAGCAGTACTCAGCTTTCTGTGCTGGCCCCGGTTGGCGCGGCATTATTGGGTCTTGAAGTTGGCAGCACCATTCACTGGGAACTTCCCGGCGGCACATCCACCCACCTGGAAGTACTGGAGCTTCTCTATCAGCCTGAAGCCGCCGGTGATTATCAGCGCTAACTTTCTGCCTTAAGCGTCATGCGCTTTTCAGAGGATGTTTATGCATCCTCTCTCCGTCTACAAAACTTTACCTCTTCGACGGCAATAGTCGACAATTCTGCGAACCTGTAAACATCATTGACGGGTAAAATATGCTTTGATATCAGTAATGATCACAAGGAGGAACAGATATGTACAACACGATTATTATGCCGGTTGATGTCTTTGAAATGGCGCTCAGCGACAAAGCTGTCAGTCATGCCGAATTTCTGGCGCAGCAAAAAGGGATTATTCATTTGCTGCACGTGCTCCCTGGTTCTGCGAGTCTGACTATGGAACGCTTTGCCTCCGATTTGCGCCGCTTCGAAGATCATTTGCGGCAGGAAGCTGAAACCCGATTAAAAACCATGGTCGAACATTTCAGCATCGATCCTTCGCGTATTAAGATCCATGTCCGCGCCGGTAGCGTGCGTGACGCGGTAAACGAGCTGGCTAAAGAGTTAACTGCCGATATCGTCGTGATTGGTTCACGCAGTCCCTCAATGGCAACCCATCTGCTGGGCTCTAATGCTTCAAGCGTTATCCGTCATACCAATCTTCCCGTGCTGGTGGTGCGTTAGTGCCGACAGACATGCTTTTACCAGCATAAAAAAGGGCCACCGAAGGTGGCCCACTCACATTGCAGGTCTTGAATTATGCAATTTTCGTGCGGATCAGATAATCGAACGCGCTGAGAGACGCTTTTGCCCCTTCGCCGGTCGCAATGATAATTTGCTTGTACGGGACGGTAGTACAGTCACCAGCGGCGAACACGCCTTTAACACTGGTTTCACACTTCGCATCAATCATGATTTCACCCATCCGGTTACGCTCAATCGCGCCTTCCAGCCAGGTGGTATTCGGCAGCAGGCCGATCTGGACGAAAATCCCGGCCAGCGCGACGTGATGAACATCGCCGCTCACCCGATCACGGTATTCCAGCCCGGTCAGCTTAGCCCCGTCGCCTTTTACTTCGGTCGTTTGCGCATTGAGAATAATATCAACGTTGCTCAGGCTACGGACTTTATCCTGCAAAACCTGGTCGGCTTTCATCTCAGGTGCAAATTCCAGCAGCGTGACGTGCTCAACAATACCCGCAAGGTCGATAGCTGCTTCGACGCCGGAGTTACCGCCGCCGATGACCGCAACACGCTTACCTTTAAACAGCGGGCCGTCACAGTGCGGGCAATAGGTTACACCCTTAGTACGATACTGATCTTCACCCGGCACGTTCATGTTGCGCCATTTGGCACCGGTCGCAATGATCACGCTGCGCGCCTTCAGAACAGCACCTGAAGCTGTTTCAATCTGATGTAAACCGCCTTCCTGCGCCGCAGGAACCAGACGTGAGGCACTCTGGGTATCAATAACGTCAACAGCATAGTCGTTAACGTGCGCCTTCAGTGCGCCCGCCAGTTTTTGACCTTCGGTTTTCGGCACGGCGATATAGTTTTCGATATCCACGGTATCCAGTACCTGCCCCCCGAAGCGCTCCCCCATCAGACCGGTACGAATACCTTTACGGGCAGAATAGACTGCCGCCGCCGCGCCTGCCGGACCCGATCCAACAATCAGCACGTCATACGCATCGCGCTGATTCAGTTCGTCGGCAGCACGCTTTTCAGCACCGCTGTCCACTTTCGCGACGATTTCAGCCAGCGTCATACGGCCCTGACCAAACTCTTTGCCGTTAACAAATACTGCCGGAACGCCCATCACATTACGATCGGTGATTTCATTCTGGAACGTTCCGCCATCAATTGCGGTGTGCTTAACGCGCGGATTCAGCACCGCCATCAGGTTCAGCGCCTGCACGACATCCGGGCAGTTATGGCATGAAAGGGAATAATACGTTTCGAATTCAAAATCGCCGTCCAGATCGCGGATCTGCTCCAGTAGCGCCTGTGCTTCTTTCGACGGATGTCCGCCGGTCCACAACAGGGCCAGTACCAGCGAAGTAAACTCGTGGCCCAGCGGCGATCCGGCAAAGCGCGGACCATGGCTGGAGCCAGGGTTAGTAATTAAAAATGAAGGTTTACGCACCGCCAGAGAATTGTCTTCTTTATAAGAGACGTTATCTGACAGGGTCGAAATTTCAGCCAGCAATTCCTTGATTTCTGCCGATTTAGCGCTGTCATCCAGCGTGGCAATCAACTCAACAGGTTTAGTCAGCTTCTCAAGATAGGCTTTGAGCTGGGTTTTCATATTAGTGTCGAGCATACTATCTCCTGGGCTAAAAACATCATCATGCAAACGGCCTTAAGCACGCTGCCTGAATACGGTTTGCATTATGATGCTGGGAAAAAACGGGTGCGGAACACCCGCTTTGCGTGCTGGCAGCCAACGCGGCCGTAGCGCGAAAGACGCCAGCAATTCACTCAGTAATTCACACGTATTTCGCGTTACAGCAAGGCGGCAAGCTTATGAATCCCCGGAGCTTACATAAGTAAGTGACCGGGGTGATTAAGCGCAGCCAACGCCGCTGTGGCGCGAAAGACGCCGTGAATTTTAGATTTTGCCGACCAGGTCAAGCGACGGAGCCAGAGTAGCTTCGCCTTCTTTCCATTTAGCCGGGCATACTTCGCCTGGGTGGGAAGCCACGTACTGTGCAGCTTTAATTTTGCGCAGCAGGTCTGATGCGTCACGGCCGATACCTTCAGCAGTTACTTCAACGGCCTGGATGATGCCCTGCGGATCAACGATGAAAGTACCACGGTCAGCCAGACCTTCATCTTCGCGCAGCACTTCAAAGTTACGTGCCAGTGCAGCAGTCGGGTCGCCGATCATCGCATATTTGATTTTAGCGATAGTTTCTGAGCTGCTGTGCCATGCTTTGTGAGTGAAGTGGGTATCAGTAGAAACAGAGTAAACGTCCACGCCCAGTTTCTGCAGTTCTTCATGGTGATCCGCTACGTCGCCCAGTTCGGTCGGGCAAACGAAGGTGAAGTCAGCCGGATAGAAGAAAAATACGCTCCAGCGGCCTTCAGTATCTTTTTCGGTAACTTCGATGAACTCACCGTTTTTGAACGCCTGGTTTTTAAAAGGTTTGATTTTAGTGTTAATCAAGGACATCTATACTTCCTCCGTGTTTTCGTTGAGATGTAAGTTAACGAATTTTTTGTGATTCGGCTAATGCGTTTCCATTATCAAATCAATAAGCGTTAGCTAACAACTACTCAATAACAACTTTTGATGCTGAACGTTGAAGGCGATTGGGCAGCCCGACGCCAGAGACAATGTTATTAAAATGTAAAAATATTCCGACAGAGCCAGAATGTACGTAGAATTACATCACCCTGCAATTGAAAGGGCAATCACCATTTGAGAGGCTGTGCCTATGGCTCTGATAGAGTATGCCATTTGACGCAAAAAAAGCCTTAACAGTTTTTCCCTACGCTACTGTAGCTCGTAAAGATGTAAGCGAGACTCTTTTTCATTAATTAAACGAATAATTAATTTATCAGCATTAAGTACGGATTAATCTCAACCAAAAAAACGAATTGATATAAGAAATGTAAACAAACGTTGTTATGCATGTCACTTTCACAAATCGTGTGGTTAAGCCATAATTTTTATGATATCTTTATTCAAAGTCAAGTCGTTAGCAGATTTAATGCATACACGGTTTGTGAATAAATAAAATAAAACTATCTTTATCATTTAAATAAAATCCACTTTCAGACTGTGATCCATAAGGCTGGTCTATGGCTAATCTCTACGATCTTAAAAAATTCGATCTCAACTTACTGGTTATTTTTGAATGTATCTATCAACATTTGAGTATCAGCAAGGCCGCAGCTACCCTTTATATTACGCCTTCAGCCGTTAGTCAGTCGCTACAGCGTTTACGCATTCAACTCGACGACCCCCTGTTTATTCGTTCAGGAAAAGGTATTACGCCTACCACAGTTGGCGTTAATCTGCACTTGCACCTTGAACAGAATCTTAACCAGATTGAACAAACCATTAACATTACGCACGGATCTTCATTGCGTAAAAAATTTGTTATTTACTGCCCGCAACTGCTGCTTAACTCAGGGCTGCTTGAGCCAATTCTACTTTTACTGCAAAGCAGCCAATTTGAAATCGAACATCACGATCTGCTGATGTCGCCTGAGACGGCCGAAGATTTACTGGCCTACCGCAAAGCCGATCTTATCATTTCAGTGGCACCGACAAATAACCGTTCCATTTGTTGCGCACTCTATAGGACGTTCCCGGTGGTAACCGTTTGCCGACAAGCGCATCCCAGGCTTGGCGATAGCTGTACTATAGAAGAACTGTTACAGGAAGACTTTACGTTCCTCGATAATAAAGATTCAGGCTTGCACCATCTTCAGTCCGAAATAGAAAATCAGTTGCCGGGGCGCAAAATAGCATTTCGCAGCGATTCATTTGTTAGCATAATAAATATAGTCAGCTCATCCGATCTGGTAGGGATAATGACAGAGGGAATTTTTTCGGCATTTAAACACTCTTTCAATCTGAAAAAACTAACCTTGCCTGTCGAATTAGCGCCCTTTAATGCCTATTTAATGTACAACCGCTCCTCGCTTAATAACGAAGTCTTTGCCAATTTTATTAATAAAATAACACCGAGATAACATCCATCAAAAAATATCATTCATCTGATAAATACAAACAAATTAATTTACTCACTTTAAAATATGCGTGATAATTACTCCTCGCGAGCGCAGGGGTTTGAATAAGCCCTGTTTATCTCTTTACGCTTTCTAACCTTCAAATAAGGTTGAAAAATGTCTCTGTACAAAATTCCACTGGTCCAGAATGTTCTGGATGCCAGCCGGGAGCGTATCCGATGGACGCTGCACAACTTTCCTCGTATATGCGTTTCTTTTTCAGGCGGTAAAGATTCCACACTCATGTTTCACCTCACTGCCCGGCTTGCACGCGAATCAGGTATCAAGATTAGCGTCCTGTTTATTGACTGGGAGGCACAGTTCTCCAGCACTATTAAGCATTGTGAACACTTACGCGATTATTACAGCGATATCATTGATGAATTCTACTGGGTCGCTCTGCCTTTAACGACGCAAAATGCCCTGTCGCAATTTACCCCCGAATGGCAGTGCTGGCAGCCGGGGACAAGCTGGGTCAGACAACCGCCTGATTATGCCATTACGTCACACAGCTTTTTTCCTTTCTATAAGGCGGGAATGACGTTCGAAACATTCGTTCAGGAATTTGCCGAATGGTTCTCGCAAAAACGTCCGGCCGCGGTGATGGTGGGCATTCGCGCTGATGAATCTTATAACCGCTTCCTCAGTATCGCCTCACGACGTAAACAGCGTTTTTCAGATGATAAACCGTGGACCACGCTTGCGCCCGGCGCGCACGCCTGGTATGTCTACCCTCTGTATGACTGGAAAACGGCCGATATCTGGACATGGTTTGCCAAAAGCCAGCAGCCGTATAACCCGCTCTATAACCTGATGTATCAGGCAGGCGTACCACCACGCTATATGCGGATTTGCGAGCCTTTTGGCCCGGAACAACGTCAGGGATTATGGTTGTATCACGTACTGGAGCCGGAGCGCTGGGGGCTGATGTGTCAGCGCGTAAGCGGGGTTCACAGCGGAGGGATGTATGCCGGGCAGGACAGCAAATTTTACGGCCATCGTCAGTTAATGAAGCCTGAGCACCATACGTGGCAAAGTTACGCCCTGTTTTTACTCGACAGTATGCCGCCAAAAACAGCTGAGCATTACCGCAACAAAATTGCGGTTTATTTACACTGGTACACGCAAAAAGGAATGTCCGAAATTCCGGATACCCAGGCTGGTGATATTGGCTCGAAGGATATCCCTTCCTGGCGGCGAATATGCAAAGTATTACTTAATAATGATTACTGGTGCCGGATGCTCTCATTTAGCCCTAATAAACCAGGACACTATAAGCGCTATAACGAACGTATAAAAAATAAACGTAAGGAGTGGAACATCTTATGCAACAAAGAATAATGCTGGTGCTTGCTGGCTATCTTGAAACGTTACCAGAAGCTGAACGTATAGAAGCAATCAATAATTTTCGTCGCCTGCTGCACGATTTCAGTCCGTTTAATGAGAACCCCGTTGATTGCGTATTATGGGTAAAAAACGAGGCGCTTGTGCCTAATAACTATAATCCTAATAATGTTGCGCCCCCTGAAAACAAGCTCCTTCTGCGCTCGCTTGAGGTTGATGGCTTTACTCAACCTATTGTCGTTTCCGAAAATTTTCCGGATGGCTATGAAATCGTCGACGGTTTCCATCGCCAGCAGCTGGCGCAAAATAAAAATTCACTGGCACGTAAGCTAAAAGGGTATATACCCGTTGCCTTGCTGAAAGAACATGATGAAAAACGCTCGTCTCATATGGCATCAACCATTCGCCATAATCGCGCCCGCGGACGACATCAAATTAACGCCATGGCGGAAATTGTCCGCGAGCTGGCGCATCTGGGTTGGGAAGATAGCCAAATAGGCAAGGAGCTGGGGATGGATGCTGACGAAGTACTGCGCCTGAAACAGGTAAACGGTCTTCTTGAACTGTTTAAAGACCGTCAGTACTCCGAAAGCTGGACCGTTAAATAACTACAGTTTGCAAAGCCGTTCGGCGGCAGCAAGCAATGTCGATTCCTGTTTTGCAAAACAGAGACGAATCAGCTTATGCGGAAAGGGATCGGCGCAAAAAACGGACAGCGGTATTGCGGCAACACCCACTTCAGCAGTGAGCCATCGGCAAAAACTAACATCATCGAGGCTGGAAATCGCGCTGTAATCAGCCAGCAGGAAATAGGTTCCCTCACAGGGCAGAATCTCAAGGCGGCTCGCGCCCAGCGCGGTAATAAAGAGATCGCGCCGCTGTTGATAAAACGCAGGTAGCTCACGATAGTGCTCCGGCTCGGCGCGCAGCATATCCGCCAGCGCCAGTTGTGCAGGCGTGTTCACCGAGAACGTTAAATACTGATGCACTTTACGCAGTTCAGCGCTTATCTCTGCCGGAGCAACACAGTAGCCTACTTTCCAGCCGGTCATATGATAGGTTTTACCAAAGGACGAGACGGCAATCGCACGCTCACGCAAATCGGAATGCGCCAGCACGCTGGCATGGCCGTCCTGTGCAAAGCAAATATGCTCATAGACTTCATCACTCAGCACATAAATTTCACGCGCGTGAATGGCCTGCCATAGCGCATCAAAATCGGCTTTATGCCAGACGGTAGCGGAAGGATTATGCGGCGTATTCAGGATCACCAGACGGGTGCGGTCGCTGAGCAATCCGGCGAATGCCTGCCAGTCTACGCCAAAATGGGGAGGCTGAAGCGCCACACGTTTTACTACCCCACCGGACAGTTCAATCGCTGGCGCATAGCTGTCATAGCTCGGGTCAAAACAAATCACTTCGTCGCCTTCACGCACCAGCGCCGTGATGGCCGCATACAGCGCCTCGGTCGCACCGGCCGTGACGGTAATATCACTATTAACATCCGGCCGATAGCCATAACGTTCTGCGGTTTTATCAGCAATCGCCTCACGCAGCGCCTGAGTACCGGTCATCGGTGCGTATTGATTAGCGCCCTGTGAAACGTGCCAGGCCAGCCGCTCCTGAAGATAACGTGGACCGTCAAAATCCGGAAAACCCTGCGACAGATTAATCGCCTGATGCTGCTGCGCCAGCGCGCTCATCTGGCTGAAAATAGTGGTCCCGAGATTCGGTAATTTACTGGTGGGGATCGGTGAACTGATGCTCATTCTTTTATCCGCTCATTTAAAACTGTTAGCGCCACTATAACATGACGCCAACATTTGGCAATCAAGACGTTTAGACGTCTATTGATGCAAAGTGAAGATGCCTTCCGCAACGGCCTGCGGCGTGACGACGCCGGTATCCAGCACCCAGCCGCTGATCAGTGCGGCTGGCGTAACGTCAAAAGCCGGGTTATACACTGGCGCATCGTGCGGTGCCCATTGAACCGCGCCAAAGCTGCCCGCGGCTCCCGTCACTTCGCTGCCCGCACGCTGCTCAATAGGGATAGCATCTCCCTCAGGACAGCCACGATCAAGGGTGGTATACGGTGCGGCGACATAAAACGGAATCGCGTGGAATTTTGCCAGCACTGCCAGAGAATAGGTGCCGATTTTATTGGCCACGTCGCCGTTGGCAGCAATACGATCGGCACCCACCCAGACTGCGTCAACCTGACCTTTCGCCATCAGACTGGCGGCCATGGAGTCGGTAATCAGTTGATAAGGAATTCCTGACTCGCCCAGCTCCCACGCGGTAAGTCGTCCTCCCTGGAGCAGCGGGCGAGTTTCATCGACCCAGACGCTGGCCACTTTTCCCTGCTGGTACGCATGCGTAATAACCCCCAGCGCGGTCCCCACGCCCGCGGTTGCCAGACCGCCCGTATTGCAGTGGGTAAGCAGCCGACTGCCCGGCATAACCAGCGCGCTTCCCGCCTCAGCAATACGTGCACAAAGCTGTTTATCCTCAATAATAAGGCGTTCAGCCTCACTCACCAGGGCCGGAATAAAATCAGCCTGCGCCAGCGCCAGTTTCATGCGATCAAGATTATTCATCAGATTGACCGCCGTTGGACGCGAGGCGCGCAGCGTTTCCATGGCAGAAAGCAATTCATCGCGCCCGGCGCCGTTCTCCGCCAGCAAGGCCAGGAGCAGGCTGGCGGAGAGACCAATTAGCGGCGCGCCGCGGACGCGAAGCGCATGAATATGGCTGACCAGGGCATCTACGCTGTCAGCGGCCAGCCAGATTTTCTTCTGCGGTAACGCCTGCTGATCGAGGATAAAAAGCTGGTTCTGGCTTATCCGCAGGCTGGTTGTCTGTAGTGTCTGCATCTCGTTAAATCTCTGTTGCGTTGATGTATCACATTGTGTCAGGATGATTTCCAGATGTATAGACGTCTGAATGGCTTTAAATCAAAAGAATGAAGGAGTGAGGCAATGTCGCAGTATCAAACGTTCACCGCCCAGGATGCCGTGGCCTATGCGCAAAAATTTGGCGGTCTGGCAGATCCTGCCGTGCTGGTCGGGGCGCAGGAGGTGGGCGACGGCAACCTCAATCTGGTGTTTAAGATTTTTGATCAACAGGGTATTAGTCGCATCATCGTGAAACAGGCGCTGCCTTATGTTCGCTGCGTCGGTGAATCCTGGCCGCTTACTCTCGACCGTGCCCGGCTTGAAGCCCAGACCCTGCGTGAACATTATCAGTATTGTCCGCAGCATACGGTGAATATTCTTCACTTTGATCCTGCTCTGGCGGTCATGGTGATGGAAGATCTCTCCAGTCATCGCATCTGGCGCGGTGAGTTGATCAAAGGCGTGCATTATCCGCAGGCGTCCTGCCAGCTGGGCGAATACCTGGCACAAACACTGTTTCATACCAGCGACTTCTGGCTCCATCCTCAGCAGAAAAAGCGCCAGGTGGCGAATTTTAGTAATCCGGAAATGTGTGAGATCACTGAGGATTTGTTTTTTACCGATCCTTATCAACGTCACGAACGAAATAGCTATCCACCTGCGCTGGAGCAGGAGGCTGCGGCTCTGCGCGACGATCCACAATTGCACGTTGCCGTCGCCGCCCTGAAGCATCGTTTTCTCTCTCATGCTGAAGCACTGCTGCACGGGGACATTCATAGCGGCTCTGTTTTTGTTACCGAAGATAGCCTGAAAGCCATTGATGCCGAATTTGGTTTTTTTGGTCCTGTCGGTTTTGATGTCGGCACCGCCATTGGCAACTTGCTGCTTAATTTTTGTGGCGTACCGGGACACCTCGGTATTCGGGACGCTGCTGCTGCCCGCGAGCAGCGTCTGTCTGACATCCGCGATCTGTGGAATACTTTCGCTGAACGCTTTCAGGCACTGGCCGTTGAAAAAACGCAGGATCGGGCACTGGCGTGTCCGGGCTATGTGTCGCAGTTTCTGCAAAACGTCTGGCACGATGCAGTAGGGTTTTGCGGAACAGAACTGATTCGCCGCAGCGTGGGGCTTTCTCACGTTGCGGATCTGGATACCATTGCCGATGATGAAATGCGCCATGCCTGCCTGCGCCATGCCATTAGCCTGGGAAAAGCGCTGATTTTGCTGGCCGACAGAATTGAAAACGTTGACGCGTTTATTGCGCGGGTCCGGCAGTATAGCTAACCCCACTTCCCCCTGCCCTCTCCCTCAGGGAGAGGGTTAGAGTGGTTTATCCGCGATACTCAATCACCGACAACCCGCCATTGTAATCCGTGCTGTAAATGATCCCCTGCGCGTCCACAAACACATCGCAGGACTGAATAATCTGCGGTCTGCCTGGTCGTGTATCCATCATTTTCTGTGGCGCAGCAGGCACTAACGCACCGGTTTCGACCGGACGGTACGGATCTGAAATATCATACGCGCGTACGCCTGCATTCTGGTACGTGGCGAAAATCAGCGTTGAGCTGACAAAACTCCCCGGCCGATTTTCATGCAGGTTATGTGGCCCAAAGTGCGCCCCTTTCGCCACATAATCGACTTCATTCGGCTGCGGGAAGGTTGAAATACTCACCGGGTTCGACGGCTCACGAATATCAAATAGCCAGATAAGCTTTTCACCATCTTGCTGGTTGTCGAGCACGGCTTCGTCCAGCACCACCAGCAGATCGCGATCCGGCAACGGCAGCGCCGTATGGGTACCGCCGCCAAACGGGGGGCTCCAGTTGCGGTGGCTAATTAGCTTCGGCTGGGTTCTGTCTTTTACATCCAGCAGCGTTAAGCCACCGTCCCGCCAGCTGCCATAGGCGGTATCGCCAGCGATAATAGCGTGATGTAACGCATACCGTTTTCCCTCTGGCCACGCGGGCTGTTCACCTGCCGCCTGATTCATCCCCGGTAGCCACCAGCGTCCGGCGACTTCCGGTTTACGCGGATCGGCAAGATCGATGGTCAGGAAGATGTAGTCAGTAAACCCGTCGATCAGCGCGGAAACATATGCCCAGCGGCCACCGACATACCAGATGCGGTGAATACCGATCCCGTCGAGGGAGAGGAAACCTATCTCACGCGGTTTATCCGGCACGGAAATATCGAATACCCGCATTCCTGCGCTCCAGCCTTTGTCCTGGATATCGCCGACGGTTTCGCCCACCTGACGGGTGTAGTACACCTTTTCATCGGCAAAACGGGCATCAGCGAACAGATCGCGGGCATTGATCACCAGCAGTAGATCGTCATGCGCCTGAAGGTGCACATTCCAGGTACCCGGTGGCGCAGGAACATAGCCTACCGCTTCGGGGTTTTTCGGGTCACGCACGTCAACAATTGAAAAACCTTGCGACACCATATGCCCGATGTAAGCAAAACCGCGATGTACCATCAGTTGCACGCCGTCCGGACGACCGCCCTGGTCGCTATGGCCAATCAGCCGCATATTGCGGCTGTATTCGGGCACAGGCAGCGTACTCATTTATTTTTTGCTTCAAGGGTCGCAAACCACGGCGCGATAAAATCTTCTGTCTGGCCCCAGCCCGGAATAATTTTACCCAGCCCGGCCACGTTCACTGCGCCCGGCTGACTGGCCAGCAGCGCCTGAGGGATGGCGGCAGCTTTGAAATCGTAGGCCGCAGGCGTCGGTTCTCCGGCAATCTTATTGGCGATTAAACGCACGTTGGTGGCCCCAATCAGCTTAGGATCGACCGCCACGCTTACTTTCCACGGGCTGCCGGATTCACGCATCAACTGAAGATCCTGATTAGAGATGTCGATACTATAAAGTTTGATTTCAGTACGGCCGTTCTCTTTTAGCGCTTTATACGCGCCCTGACTAAACGCATCCCAGGTACCCCAGATGGCATCAATTTGCCCTTTCGGGTACTTCGCCAGCACCGCGCCAACTTTGTTCGCCGTATCACCCTGCACGTCAGAAGAGACGGCACCAATTGACTCCAGCTCTTTAATTCCCGGATTCTGCTTGAGCAGCGCTTTATAGGCGGCCTGACGGCGTTCCATTGGCGGGAAGCCCGCCACCCACAGCTTAATGATATTGGCCTTGCCGTTGAAATCCTTAACCAGCTCGCCGAAGGAGAGATCGGTCAGCGAGGCATCATCCTGCTGAGTGACCGTCACGCCCGGGATCTCGCCGGTGACTGCGGTATCAAACACAGAAACCTTGATCCCGGCTTCGACCGCTTTTTTTACCAGCGCCGTCGAGTACGGATCGCGTCCCTGAGACAGGATAATACCGTCATATTTCTGGCTGATGGCCTGATTAACAAAATCCTGGAATTTAGCGTCGTCGCCGTTGCTCAGGAACGTGCTGACCTTAAAGCCAAGCTTTTTACCTTCGAGGACCGCCCCGGAGACAAACTGCGTGGTGTTATCATCGGACCCAAGATTGCGGATCACCGCAATACGTACCGGTCCCTGATGATCGGCAATCGCGGCCGGGATCGGTGCTGGCGTAGCGGAATACCCTGGCAGCGCGCTCAGAAGTCCCAGCGTCAGCAGTGAAAGCGTTATCTTTTTCATGTCTCTTTTCCCCTGAAAAGTTAGCGTCGCTGGAAATAGGTCAATGCAAGAGCGCCGGCCAGCACCAGCCCCTTAATAATGTCCATGGCGTAATACGGTACCGAAAGCATCACCAGACCGTTGGAAAGCACGCCAAGGATCACCGCGCCCACCAGCGTTCCCAGCGCATTTGGCTTACCCGAGCCGGCCAGTGAAAAACCTATCCAGGCGGCAGCCACGGCATCCATCAAATAGCCCCCGCCGGCATTGACCTGCGATGAGCCGATCCTTGAAGCCAGCAGAATGCCGCCAAGTCCGGCCAGTAAAGAAGCAATAAGGTAGGCTGCCACTTTGTAACGGGTGGTGCGGATGCCTGAAAGACGTGCGGCTTCGGTATTGCCGCCAATGGCATACATCCGTCGTCCATGGGTAGTCAGCGACAGACCAAGCTGTGCCAGCACCGTCACCACCAGCATAATGATGACAATTGTCGGCACCTGCCCGAGCAGGCTAAAGGCGGCGGGGATCGTCCCCTCGGCCATTTCGCCGTCCGGCAGCACCATGTTTTCGGTGATCGACCCACCGTAGCTGTAGGTCATCGCCACGCCCTGGATCACAAACAGACTGGCGAGGGTGGCAAGCATGTCGGGAATACGCAGCACAACGATCAGAAAAGCGTTAAACAGCCCTACCAGCAGGCAGAGTGCCAGGGTTAAGAGGATCGCGCCGGTGGTGCCAAAGCCGTGCCAGACAAACAGCGAGATCACCAGCGAATTCGCCAGCGAGGCGGTGGAGCCGACCGAAAGATCGAACCCGCCGACGGTCAGCGAAATGGATACGCCAATTGCAATCACCGTAACAATGGCGATTGAGCGCAGGATGTTGATAATATTGAACGGGTCGAGGAAGTTGTCCGACGCCAGACCAAAAATGGCGATCAGCGCGACGACCGTCAGCAGCACCCCCCATTTAAAAAGAAAATCGAAAAATTGCCGACGGGATAAAACCGCCGCTGTTGCTGAAAGGGCTTTGCTCACGCCGCCGTTCCTCCGGTCGAATAATAAAGTAAGGTCTCTTCCCGGGCGGCTTCGCCCGCGATTTCTGCCACAATGCGCCCATCCCAGAGCACGCAAATTCGGTCGCACAAGCCGACAAGTTCATTAAACTCGCCGGACGCGTAAATAATGCCCCGCCCTTCACGCGCCAGCCCGTCGATCAGTTGAAAGAGATCCGTTTTCGCCTTGACGTCGACGCCCTTGGTTGGCTCGTCGAAAATCAGCACGCTGGCATCGCTTCGCAGCCATTTGCCGATCGCCACTTTCTGCTGGTTGCCGCCGGATAAACGCCGCAACGTCTGTCCGGGTCCGGTGGTTCTGACGCCGACCCGGGCAATGGTTTCCTGCGCCCAGCGCCATGCCTGTCGATGTCCAAAAAGACTCCAGCGTGAAAAGCTGTCATCGGCGCTGACCGCCAGATTCATGGCAATCGTTTCCTCAACGAAAATGCCCTCTTTACGCCGTTCTTCCGGCACCAGTGCCAGACCGCGGGCGACAGAGTCTGCGGGATCGCGTGGATGCCACGGCTGACCGTTTAACTCCCCGCGTTGACTGCGGCTTTTAGTTGCCCCGAACAGCGCCTTACACAGCTCCGTTTTTCCCGCCCCTGCCAGCCCGGCAATGCCGAGAATTTCGCCTTTGCGCAGGCGCAGGGAGATATCTTTCAACAGCGTAGAATCGTGCAGGCCGTCAATCGCTAACAGATTCTCTTCGCCGCACGCTGGACGGCGCGGCGGATAGATATCACGTAGTTCATGACCGAGCATTTTCTCAACGATCGCCTCGCTGCTCAGGGAGGCCATTGGCCCGCTCTCAACCAGCTTGCCATCGCGCAGCACGGTCAGGGTGTCGCAAATGGCCTTCAGTTCGTGGATGCGGTGGGAAATAAATACCACCGCGATACCCTGCTGCTGCAGACGGCGAACCACGCTAAACAGACGCTCGCTCTCGTGACGATCCAGCGGCGCGGTTGGCTCATCAAGGATCAAAAATCGGCAGTGGTGAGACAGCGCCCGCGCCAGCAGAATTTGCTGTTTCTCTGCAAGCGTGCAGCGGTCAATTCCGCGGCGCACGTCGAGGGTGATATCAAGCTGGGCTAACGCCGCGCGCGCCTGGCGTCGAATCTCACCCCAGCGATAGCCGTGACCAGGCTCCGCCAGCGCGTCCAGCATGATGTTTTCGGCAATACTTAATCCGGGAACCAGCGCCACATCAACTTCTTGCTGGACCAGATGTATACCCAGTCGTTTGGCATCCAGCGGCGAGCGGATACTGACGACGGCGTTATTGATGACAATCTCGCCCTCATAGTGATCCCAGGTGCCTGACAATACCGCCATCAATGTCGATTTCCCCGCGCCATTGGCCCCGGTTAACGCGTGCACCGATCCGCCGTTCAGGCTGAAATTGACCTGATTAAGGGCTTTCACGCCGGCAAAGGCTAATCCGATCCCGCGCATTTCAAGGCGACTGGCTTCCATCGGCGGTGGCTCCTTATTATTAATGTTTTGATTTAGCGTATATTTCCTGCGATCGCCTTGACTGGCAACGACAGAAAAGGCATAACATAAAACAAAATATTATTAGCCATCCGGATGTCCAGACATAACATCAGGTTAGCGATCACGCAAAAGGACAACACACCATGAGCAATACTGATATTCGCGTCGTTCCCGGCCCGGCCAACTATTACGCCCACAGCGGCAGCCTCGCGCGGCTGAGCGATTTCTATCGTGATGAGCAGCTGTCACGAGCAATATGGGTTTATGGCGAGCGGGCGATTGCCGGTGCACGACCTTATCTGCCGGAAGCCTTCAACGCGCCGGGGGCAAAACACGTTCTGTTTCGCGGGCACTGTAGTGAAAAAGAGGTGGATCGGCTGGCACACATCGCCGGAGATGACCGGGCAGTAGTGATTGGCGTCGGCGGCGGCGCGCTGCTGGATACGGCCAAAGCGCTGGCTCGTCGGCTCGGCCTGCCGTTTGTCGCCATCCCGACCATTGCCGCTACTTGTGCGGCCTGGACACCGCTTTCGGTGTGGTACAACGATGCCGGACAGGCGCTGCACTTTGAAATTTTTGCTGATGCCAACTTTCTGGTGCTGGTGGAGCCGCACATTATCCTTAATGCCCCGGCGGAATACCTGCTGGCGGGCATCGGTGACACGCTGGCAAAGTGGTATGAAGCCGTGGTACTGGCACCGCAGCCGGAAAATCTGCCCCTGACGGTGCGTCTCGGCATTAATAGTGCGCTGGCGATCCGCGACGTGTTGCTGGCGCAAAGTGAGCAGGCGCTGGCCGATCGGCAGCGCGGTGAACTGACGCAGCCATTTTGTGATGTGGTAGAAGCGATTATTGCCGGCGGCGGCATGGTAGGCGGATTAGGCGAGCGCTACACCCGCGTAGCGGCGGCGCACTCGGTGCATAACGGGTTGACGGTATTGCCGCAGACGGAGAAATTCCTCCACGGGACAAAAGTCGCTTACGGTATTCTGGTACAAAGCGCCCTGCTCGGTCAGGACGATGTGCTGGCGCAGCTTAACGCGGCTTACCAGCGATTTCAGTTACCCACTCGCCTGGCCGAACTGGACGTCGATATTAACGATCATGATGCGCTGGATCGGGTGATTGCGCATACCCTGCGCCCGGTAGAGTCCATTCACTATCTGCCGGTCACGCTGACCCCGGCAACACTGCGTGCTGCTATCGAAAAAGTAGAGTATTTCGGCGGCTAACTGCGCTCAGACGGCGTAGTTAACAGCACTTTACGCCGCCTTTCGCGCCGTAACGCGCATCCTGACGCTCACGAAAAAACGCTTCGTAGGTCATCGGGGTTTGATCGGGATGGGTGGCGCGAATGTGCGCAACATAATTGTCGTAATCCGGTACGCCAATCATCATTTTCGCCGCCTGCCCCAGATACTTTCCTGCTTTAGAAAGGGTATCAAACATAGCTACTCCATAAAACGTCATCCCTCCCCTGGGATGAGGGAGGGATAGTCAGAGGACGATCAGTGCGCCCCTTTCGAGCGCGCTACAATCTGATCGAGGTTGTCCGGCATCGGCTGATACGGCGTTTCTTTCGTCGTCACGCCATTCTGCCTCAACGCTGCCAGCGCCGTTTTGACAGAGAACAGCGCCAGTACCACCACCACGACCATAAAGAAGATAGTCAGGCCCGCGTCCAGGCGGTTATTAAATACCAGCTGTGCCAGCTGGGATTGCGTATATTGCGGTGGAATGGTGCCGCTGTCGATAATCGCCTGGAACTTATTGGCGATAGCAAGGAAGCCAATTTTTGCATCCGGGCTGAACGCTTTCTGCCATCCGGCAGTGAGGGTACAGATTAGCAACCACGACGTTGGCACCAGCGCCACCCAGGCATAGCGCTGGCGTTTCATCTTGAACAGCACCACGGCGCACAGCATCAGCGCCATGCCCGCCAGCATCTGGTTAGCAATACCAAACAGCGGCCAGAGGGTATTAATCCCGCCCAGCGGATCGACCACTCCCTGATGGAGGAAGTATCCCCACGCCAGCACGCACAGCGCCGTCGCCAGCAGGTTAGCGGGTAATGAGTCGGTACGTTTAAGGCCCGGCGCCATCACCCCCAGCAGATCCTGTAACATAAACCGTGCCGCACGCGTTCCCGCATCCACCGCCGTCAGAATAAATAGCGCTTCAAACAGAATAGCAAAGTGATACCAGAAAGAGACGTCCATCAATCCGCCCAGCGCGCCGTGCAGGATATAAGCCATCCCCACAGCCAGCGTCGGTGCGCCACCCGCCCGCGAAATAATGGACTGCTCCCCCACCTCGCTGGCGATATGCGATAATGTCTCCGGCGTAATACTAAAGCCCCAGCTGCTGACCACCTGCGCCGCAGACGCCACAACATCCACAGTGCCGGCCGGGGCCAGCACCGCCATTGGGCTGTTCATGGCAAAGTACACGCCCGGGTCGATAATACAGGCCGACACCAGCGCCATAATTGCCACGAAGGATTCCATTAACATGCCGCCATAGCCAATAAAGCAGGCCTGATTTTCATTTGCCAGCATCTTTGGCGTTGTCCCGGAGGCGATCAGCGCATGGAAGCCTGATACCGCCCCGCAGGCAATGGTAATAAACAGGAACGGAAACAGATTACCGGTCCAGACCGGGCCGGTGCCGTCAATAAATTTGGTCATCGCCGGCATGGTCAGCGTCGGACGCATAATTAAAATGCCGACCGCCAGACCAATAATGGTGCCTATTTTCAGGAAAGTTGACAGATAGTCGCGCGGGGCCAGCAGCAGCCAGACCGGCAGCACAGCCGCCACAAATCCGTACCCTACCAGCATCCAGGTTAACTGAACCCCGGTGAAGTCGAAGTACGGTGCCCAGGTTTCGCTTTCTGCTACCCAACCGCCGGAGATAATAGCGAAGATCAGAAAGAAGAGACCAATTACCGATACTTCACCAATTCGTCCCGGGCGCAAATAACGGATATAAATCCCCATAAACAGCGCCAGCGGAATGGTAAAGGCCACGGTGTAGGTGCCCCACGGGCTGTGGGTCAGCGCCTTGACGACAATCATCGCCAGCACCGCCAGGATGATCACCATAATCATAAAACAGGCCACCAGCGCGATAATTCCTGCCGTTGCGCCCATCTCTTCTTTCACCAGTTCACCCAGCGAACGTCCGTCGCGGCGCGTGGACACGAACAGCACCATAAAGTCCTGTACCGCCCCTGCCAGCACTACCCCGGCCAGGATCCAAATCATCCCCGGCAGGTAGCCCATTTGCGCGGCCAGAACCGGGCCGACCAGCGGACCTGCCCCGGCGATTGCCGCAAAGTGGTGTCCGAATAGCACTTTCTTATCGGTAGGCACATAATCCAGCCCGTCGTTATGACGTACCGCTGGCGTCATGCGCGTGGGATCGACTGCCAGTACCTTTCTGGCAATGTAAAGGCCGTAAAAACGGTATGCGATCAGATAAACGCACACGGACGCGACCACAATCCATAATGCGTTAATCTGCTCTCCGCGGTGAAGAGCGATAAAGCCCAGCGCAAATGCTCCAACGACCGCAAGCAATGCCCATATGATGTATTTCCCTGAATTATTCATAGTTGTGTTCCTGGCCTGAGTCAGAGAGATGTTACATTTTGTTTCTAGAGCATTGGGCGGGATTTAACAACTAAGAAACGTTGCAGATCGGATATTGAACCGTTTATTTACATCACAGTGTTAAGGGGATCACTTTAGAACGGTAACGGTATGAAACTAATACAGGCTTTTGTGGCTGTGGCTCCCCTTACCCCGGCCCTCAGGGAGAGGGTGGGGGTGAGGGTGGCCTGCTCCGCAACACCGCTCTGGCTTATCCCAGCACGGCCGTACTCAGGCGGCAGGTACAGCAGCGCCTGCCCTGCTCGTCGAACACCACGATTTCCCAGCTTTGATTCTGACGCCCCAGATGCAGCGGCTGACAAACCCCGCGTACTTTTCCCTGAGACACGGCCCGGTGATGGGACGCATTCAATTCCGTCCCCACCACACACTGGCCGTCGCGGGTCATCAGATAACCGGCCATCGATCCCAGTGTCTCAGCCAGCGCCGCCGAAGCCCCACCGTGCAACAGGCCAAACGGCTGATGGGTGCGGGCGTCAACAGGCATTTCCGCTTCCAGCGTATCATCGCCCAGTCGGGTATAGACAATGCCCAGATGCGCCACCATCGTATTCTGGCTGGTGGCGTTCAGCCCATCCAGCGTTAAAGAACGTTTCCAGATCACGGTCAGGCTCCCAGCGTGGAGCCGCCGTCGACTACGATATCCTGAAGCGTGACATGGCAGGCGAGATCGGAAGCAAGAAACAAAATGGTATTGGCGATGTCCTGAGGTCGGGCGATTTTCCCCAGAGGAATACCGAGCTTAAACTGCTCTGCAAACCCGCGGATACGCTGCTGTTCAGCATCATCGCTTACCCATAGTGTGCGCTGCATATCGGTATCGGTCGAGCCGGGTGACACCAGATTGCAGCGCACACCGCTGGCTGCCAGTTCAAGACCCACCGTCAGCGCGAGGCTTTTGAGCGCTGCTTTCGATGCGCCGTAAGCACTCATGCCGATACGCGGCGTGTGCGCCGCGTCGGAAGCCACGGTGACAATCGCCCCGCTCTGCTGGCGGCGAAACTGCGGCATGGTCTGCTGAAACAGGTTAAATGCGCCGCCGACATTGACGGCAAATGTCTGCTGCCACTCTTCAGCGCTCAGCGCGTCCGTCGCGCCCATGCGTAAAATACCTGCGGCATTGACCAGCACGTCCAGCCGCGCATCGCTGGCCAGCACGCGCTGACAAACATCGGCCACCTGTACTGCATTAGCGACATCAAGGATTTCTGTCGTAAAAGCATAATCCCGGCGATCGAAGGCGAGATCAAAGCCGATCACTTTAGCCCCTGCCCCGGAAAACGCCTGGGCGGTAGCAAAACCAATCCCCTTACCTGCGCCGGTAACCCATACCGTTTTGCCGTGAAAGTCGAAGCCGGACATCATTTTATCTCGCGCGAAAGCAGCGCCCACCACGCGTCCAGCGTCGGATTTTTCGCCAGCATGACAAAATCAATATCGCCGTGGACTTTACGCCAGCGGGCCGCCAGAGCCATCATGCGAACGGAATCCAGGCCGTAATCAATCAGATTTTCATCGTCGAGAGGTTCGTCCGACTCATCCAGCAGCGGCAGGATCAGCGCACGCAATTCGCTCTGACTTGCTGGCACCGGCGCAGGCAGTATGTCCTGCGTCATCAGCACGCGCCCGGAACGACCGGCGACATAATTCAGCGCCATCAAATGTTCATCACGCGTGAAATCTGCCAGCGCGTCGGCCACCATAAACGGCTGGATATCGCGCATAAACGCATCGGTGGCGGTGGTCATACACCCGATGTGGGCATATACCCCGGTAATGATCAGCTGATCGCGCCCGCTGGCCCTGAGCTGTTCTTCCAGCGGCGAGCGATGAAATGCGCTGTAGCGCCATTTCACCAGCACCGTATCGCTCTCATCAGGCGTCAACGCCTCAACCACTTTTTGCTGCTCCGGCGAGCGGGTAAGCCCAGGTCCCCACATATCATTAAGCAGCGCCCGGTCTTCATCGCTCTGCTCTTTCGGCTGTGCGGTGTAATACACCGGAATATTGTGCTGCTTACAGTACTGGCGCAGGGCGGCGATATTGGCGATCACCTGCTCTATCATCGGGCAATTATCGCCCCAGAAACGAATGAAATAGTCCTGCATATCGTGGATCAGTAATGCCGCACGCGCGGGATCAATAGCCCAGTTGACCTTGTTAGTCGGTATGTCGCTGGCGATGGGCAGCGCATAGGCCTGTAATTCAGGGATTGCCATAATATGTTCTCCTTCAGACCGGCGAGCGGGATGCCAGCCATTGACGCAATTGTTTCTTATCGACTTTACCGACCGGCGTCAGCGGCAGTGCCTCAATGCACTCCACGCGATCCGGTAGTTTATAGTCGGCGACGCCCTGCTCACGCAGGAAGCGACGGATCTGTACGGCTCGCAGCGGCGCGCTGACCACCAGCCAGGCGCAGCTTTTCTCGCCCAGCAGCTCGTCCTCCATGCTGACCAGCGCCGCGTGGATCACCGACGGATGGCGCAGCAGCAGATTTTCGATCTCCTCGGCGGCAATTTTTTCCCCGCCGCGGTTGATCTGATCTTTTTCACGCCCCTGTACCGTAATGTAACCCTGCTCATCAATGGCAATCAGATCGCCCGAGCCGTAAAAACCGTTGCGATCAAAGGCGCTGGCATTATGTTCCGGGCTTTTAAAATAACCGCGGAAGGTATACGGGCCCCGGGTCATCAACCGGCCCACGTTGCCAGGCGGCAGCGGATTACCGTCAGCGTCGGCCACCCAGACTTCATCATCCGGGCACATCGGTCGGCCCTGGGTATTAATAATGCGATCCAGCGGGTCGTCGAGCCGGGTATAGTTAACCAGTCCTTCAGCCATCCCGAAGACCTGCTGAAGCTGGCAGCCTAATTCCTGCGGAATGCGCGCCGCAAGGGTGGCGGATAAGCGTGCGCCGCCCACCTGAAGCAGCTCCAGCGATGCCAGCCGGGCACGGCTCTCTCCTTCCGTGATCGCCTGTAACCACAAACTGACCGCAGGCGGCACCAGCGGCGCGACGGTAATCTGATGTTTTTCAATCAGCGGGAAGCAAACCGTGGCGCTGGGATCGGCCGCCAGCACCACCGTTCCCTGCGCCAGAAACACTCCGAGCGCGCCGGGAGAACTGATGGCGTAGTTGTGCGCCGCAGGCAGCGCGCATAAAAAGCGCGTCCGCTCGCTAAAATGACAGATTTCATTACTGCGCCGCACGCTGTAGTAGTAGTCGTTATGGGTGCGGGGAATTAATTTCGGCGTACCGGTGGTGCCACCGGAGAGCTGAAAATAGGCGACCTCATCGGCCGGTGACGGGGTGGCTATAAACTGCTCTGCCGGATGTGAGATTGCCGCGCCAAGATCGTGCTCTCCCCCATCGTGTCGCAACAGGACAATGCGCACGGAACGACACCCGGCGACGAACGGGTTAAGAAAATCATCGCTGGCAAACAGCGGGTGTTCGCGGTCAGCAATAATAAGCGCCGGCTCGATTTGCGCAGCATAGGCGGTTAACTCAGATCGCTGATGGCTGAACAGCGCCATTACCGGGGCAACCCCCAGCTTTAACAGCGCGAAAAAGGTGATATACAGTTCAGCGACGTTGCCCAGTTGCACCAGCGCCGTTTCGCCCGGCTTAATACCCTGATGCTGTAACGCGGCAGCCAGATTATCTGACGCCTGATGTAACTCGCGATAGCTAATATGGCGTTCACCATCAATGACCGCCGTTTTATCACTGTCGGCATGACGGGTGAGAATGTCGGTCAGGGGCAGATCCTGCCAGTAGCCTTTTTCCCGGTACAGGCGGGCAAAATCCTCCGGCCAGCGGGTAAACGGAATACGCATTATCATTCCTTACTGTAGGCCGAAAACATTCAGCATGGTGGAGAGCTTGGTGCCGGTTTCACGCCACTCGGCAATGGGCGACGAGGCAGGCACAATACCTGCGCCGGCGAACAGGCGAATTTGATTTTGATATAGACGGGCGCAGCGGATGGTCACCACCCATTCACCGTTGCCTTCATCATCACACCAGCCAACGATGCCGCCAAACAGTTCGCGCTCAAACGGCTCCAGCTCGGCTATTAATCGCTTCGCCACCTGATGCGGGAAGCCGCTCAGCGCCGGGGTAGGATGCAGCAGGCACGCCAGCGACAGCGCATTCTCCTGCGCATCGCACTCGCCGGTAACCGGCGTTCCCAGATGCCATAACGTTGGGGTGGTAATTAACTGCGGCGATCCCGGCAGGGTCAAATAACGACTGCGCGGCGCCAGCACGCTTTTCATCGCCTGCGTCACCAGATCGTGTTCGTGGCGATCTTTTTCTGAGGCCAGCAGCTTATTGCCGGCTTCCCGATCCAGCACATCATCCGGCTGACGACGGGCGGAACCCGCCAGCGGCAGGGAGCTAAACCGGGTGCCTTCTTTGCGCAGTAATAACTCCGGGCTGGCCCCCAGCAGAACGCCACCGTCGCTGAGCGGCAGATGAAAGTTATAGCTGGCCGGATTCTGGGCAATCAGACGCTCAAGCAACGCACCGCTATTAACCGGCGCGTCGGTAACAATGTCTATCAGGCGGGATAACACCACTTTGTCGACTTCAGGCGTGGCGGTCAGGTCAGCCGCGCGGGCGACCATAGACATAAACGCGTCCTGCTCCGGGATTTCCCGGCGCGTGTCAATTTTCAGCGGCTGTTTGTGGGCCGCATAGCGGGCAGAAAGCTGCTTCTCTTTGCGGGAGAAATCGACCTGGTTTTCAGGAATAAACAATTCGCTGGGCCGGGTGGTATCGAACGGGATCGCCCCGACCAGCACCGGCCTGGCGATGCCCGCGGCTCTTGCCCGGGCAAAGGCCCCGGTGACTGCCTGCTGAAAGGCGCTTTCCGGCTGGTCGCCGCCTTCGGCGGGTTCACTCACGCGCGTAAAGCAGCCCGTGGCGGTAAAACTGCGGAACGGCGACATAAAAAGAAAGCGATCCGCACTCAGCGTCGCGTTTACCTGCTGAAGATCGTCAGCCAGTGACGTTTCCATAATCCTCTCCAAAAACGATAAAGATAATAATTATCATTATATTTTGGCTCGCTAACCTAAAAGCAAAACCGCTTTGTGTCAACCGTCAGGCATAGCATCTTGTGCGGGTAAGACTTGCATCCGTATGACGCAAAGCTGAAAATGAGAAGCATTCACTATAACAACACAGGATACCGGCTCGTGAAATTTTTCTCTTTACCGCGCACTGCGCTACTGGCGCTGGGGCTTTTTGTTTTCGGAGTAACCGCAGCGCCGGCAGCCGACTGGCCGCGTCAGATTGTTGATGGTCACGGTACACAAAACCTCGATCATAAGCCGTTACGTATTGTATCAACCAGCGTAACGCTCACCGGATCGCTGCTGGCGATTGATGCCCCGGTCATCGCCAGCGGTGCAACCACGCCTAATAACCGCGTGGCCGACGGTCAGGGGTTTTTACGCCAGTGGGGCGAGGTGGCAAAAAAACGCCAGCTGGCCCGTTTGTATATTGGTGAACCCAGTGCCGAAGCGGTGGCCGCCCAAATGCCGGATCTGATCCTGATTAGCGCCACCGGCGGCGATTCTGCGCTGGCATTGTACGATCAACTCTCGGCCATCGCCCCGACGCTGGTCATTAATTACGATGATAAAAGCTGGCAGGCGTTATTAACCGAACTGGGTCATATTACCGGCCAGGAAAAACAGGCCGCTGCACGGATTGCCGAGTTTGACAGTCAGCTGGCCCTCGTCAGGCAGCAGATGAAACTGCCGCCGCAGCCGGTCAGCGCTATCGTCTATACGCCTGCGGCGCACAGCGCCAATTTATGGACCGCTGAATCCGCACAGGGCAAACTACTTGAGCAACTCGGCTTTACGCTGGCGACCCTGCCTGCTGGTTTACAAACCAGCCAGAGCCAGGGTAAACGCCACGATATTATCCAGCTTGGCGGGGAACATCTGGCAGCGGGCCTCAACGGCCAGGCGCTATTTCTGTTCGCGGGCGACCAGAAAGATGTCGACGCAGTGTATGCGAACCCGCTGCTTTCCCACCTGCCTGCGGTGCAGAATAAGCAGGTGTGGGCGCTGGGGACTGAAACCTTCCGCCTCGACTATTACAGCGCCATGCGGGTCCTGCAACGGCTGGCCGCGCAGTTCAAATAAGCATTAACCCGCCGGAGCCTCCACGGACGGAGGCGGCTGGCGAAACCGTCGCAGTTCGCTCAGCAGCAGCAGCAGCACGATCCCGATGACCACCAGGCCAAACCCGCTGACGCTGGCAGAGGCGGCTGGCGTCATAATGGCACCCAGCCCGCCCAGTAATGCCGCACCAATGGCGTCACCCGTCACGTTTTGTGCCGTCCATAATCCGTTGATCCGCCCGAGCATTGCTTCCGGGGTCTGACTCTGGATCAGGGTGTATTGCAGCAGGGAGCTTATCGCGCTCAGCCAGCCGAACAGCGCCAGACACAGCGCACCCAGCGCCCAGACGGGCATCAGCGCGAACAGTCCAATGGCAAGGAACGATCCTGTTGTCGCCATGAGCATGATAAGCCCGGGCCGCTGGCGGTGCGCCAGCCTGCCGCTGGTCAACGCCCCCAGCGACGCCCCCAGCGGGATAGCGGCATATAATAGCCCGATTTGTCCGGCAGACATCTGCCAGTTAATGGCCAGCGCCGGATAAAGCACCCGTACCGCGCTTGCCATGGTTAACAATCCGCCGAGCAGCGCAACGCCGCCAATCAGCGGGCTGCGCAGTAAAAAGCGAAACCCGGCGATCAGCGAGGCCAGCGGATGCTCACGCGGCTGCGGCGGCGGCGGTAGTGCAGGTAAGCGCAGTAGCGGTAGCAGGGTCACAAAGGTGCCTGCGGCCGCCAGCCCATAGTTCCATGCCACACCGCCGGTGGCCAGTAAGATACCCCCCAGCATTGGCGAAATGACCGATCCCAGACGCACCGTAAGCATGGTGATTGCGCCGGCCTGCATCAGATTTTCACGCCCCACAAGCGCTGGCGTGGCTGCCAGTAGCGCGGTGACGCCCAGCGAGGCAAAGAAGCCATCCCACAGACCTAACAGATAAATCACCGTCAGCGACGGGTCGGGCAGTAGCGCATTGAGGCACAGGCCAATAAACCCGATCCCACAGGTGCCGCGCGCCAGCAGAATCACTTTTTTGCGCTCGTAGCGGTCCGCCAGCACCCCGCCCACCATCAGACCAATAAACATCGCGCTGCCGGTCAGGGTAACCGCAAGTCCCACCTGCCAGGTAGACTGCGTCATGATCTGGATCTGGACCGGAACGGCAACGCCCAGTAAACCGAGAGAGAGAATAGAAATAAAGCGGGCAAGAAAAACGGCGCGAAACGCAGGATGCGTCTTTAACAGGCTCAGATTAAGCAGCCGGGATTGTTGATTCATAACAAGGCCTTTGCACAATACATTTGCTATCCGAATGCGTTGCGGGTGATTTTGGGGATACCCATTTTGTGGCCGCACATGCTACCATAACCAAATAAGATCGATAACGATAATTACTATCATTATCATGCAATGGAAGCTGTTATGTCGCACTCCCCTTCCCGGCTTCAGGCCATTGCGCTACCGGGACTCCTGCTATTATTAGCGGTAACCGCCGCACTCAGTTTACTGGTAGGCGCGAAGCCCCTGCCCTTTACGGTAGTTGTCGATGCGCTGAGCGGAACCTGCCAAAGCGCGGACTGCACCATCGTTCTTGATGCGCGACTGCCGCGCACGCTTGCCGGAATAATGGCCGGGGCCGCACTGGGCCTCGCCGGTGCACTCATGCAAACGCTCACCCGCAATCCGCTGGCCGACCCGGGAATACTGGGTGTTAACGCCGGGGCCAGTTTTGCTATCGTACTGGGGGCCGCCCTGCTCGGCGTCGCCTCACCGCAACAACAGCTGCTGCTGGCCTTTGGCGGCGCGCTGGCGGCGACGCTGCTGGTCGCCTTTACCGGCAGCCAGGGCGGAGGCCAGCTTAGCCCGGTTCGCCTGACCCTGGCGGGCGTGGCGCTGAGTGCAGTGCTGGAAGGGCTCTCCAGCGGTATCGCCCTGCTTAACCCCGACGTCTACGATCAACTGCGCTTCTGGCAGGCTGGCTCACTGGATATCCGTACCTTGCACACCCTGAAAGTGGTCTTTATTCCGGTCACCCTCGCCGCTGTGTGCGCGCTGTTGCTTAGCCGGGGCCTGAACAGCCTGAGTCTCGGCAGCGATACCGCAACCGCGCTTGGCAACAAAGTAGCCCGGACACAGCTGGTCGGCCTGCTGATTATCACCGTGTTATGCGCCAGCGCCACGGCCGTGGTCGGGCCAATTGCCTTTATCGGCCTGATGATGCCACATGTCGCCCGCTGGCTGATGGGGGCCGATCACCGCTGGTCGCTTCCCGCCACGCTTTTAGCCACGCCGTCACTGCTGCTGCTCGCCGATATTCTCGGACGCCTGCTGGTGCCCGGTGAACTACGCGTGTCGGTGGTCAGCGCGTTTATCGGCGCGCCGGTGCTGATTTGGCTGGTTCGCCGCCGTCAGTCGGGAGGTCTGCGATGAACGTTCTCCCCCGGCGTCTGCTCGTCTGCTGTTTTACCCTCGTCGTCGTCGGCCTGCTGCTGGCGCTCTGGAGCTTGTGCAGCGGTGCGGTTAGCCTGTCGCCGGTACAGGTGATAAGCGCGCTGCTGGGTGAGGCGCCACGAAATATGTCGCTGGTGGTCAATGAATGGCGTCTGCCGCGCGTGCTAATGGCGCTGATCACCGGGGCGGCGCTCGGCGTCAGCGGCGCCATATTTCAGTCGCTGATGCGTAATCCTCTCGGTAGCCCGGATGTTATGGGCCTGAATACCGGGGCGTGGAGCGGCGTACTGGTGGCGATGGTACTGTTTGGTCAGCATCTGACGGCCATTACCGTGGCCGCTACGATCGGCGGCATCCTTACCGCGCTGGTGGTCTGGGCGCTGGCCTGGCGCAACGGAATCGAGACATTTCGCCTGATCATTATTGGCATCGGCATCCGCGCCATGTTGATGGCATTTAACACCTGGCTGCTCTTAAAAGCCTCCCTGGAAACGGCGCTGGCCGCCGGATTATGGAATGCCGGGTCGCTCAACGGGCTGACCTGGGCAAAAACCTGGCCTGCTACACCGCTTATTTTTGTGATGCTGATTTGCGCTACCCTGCTGGTGCGTCGGCTGCGGCTGCTCGAAATGGGCGATGACACTGCCTGTGCCCTCGGGGTCAATGTTGAACGCTCCCGTGTGCTATTAATGCTTGTGGCGGTCCTGCTGACCGCCGCGTCTACCGCACTCGTCGGCCCTGTTTCGTTTATTGCCCTGGTCGCCCCGCATATCGCCCGGCGTCTCAGCGGCAGCGCACGCTGGGGCTTAACCCAGTCAGCACTTTGCGGCGCACTGCTGTTGCTGGCCGCTGATTTTTGCGCCCAGCGCGTTTTCCTCCCCTACCAGCTTCCGGTCGGCGTGGTCACCGTTAGCCTTGGCGGTATTTATCTGATCGTGTTACTTATTCAGGAGTCGCGCAAAAAATGACCGAGACTATTTCCCGTCTGCACGGCGACCAGCTTATGCTCGCTTACGGTAAAAAAACCATTGCTGAGTCGCTCAGCGTGGCGATCCCTGACGGTCATTTTACCGCGATTATTGGTCCCAACGGCTGCGGCAAATCGACCCTGCTGCGGACGTTAAGTCGTCTGATGACGCCGGTGCAGGGCCAGGTATATCTTGATGGGGAACAGATCCAGCGCTATGCCAGCAAAGAGGTGGCGAAGCGCATCGGTCTGCTGGCGCAAAATGCCACTACTCCCGGCGACATTACCGTGCAGGAGCTGGTGGCACGGGGACGTTATCCGCACCAGCCGCTGTTCACCCGCTGGCGGCAGGAAGATGAGGAGGCGGTCACCCGGGCGATGCAGGCAACCCGCATCACCGATCTGGCGACGCAGCCTGTTGATACGCTGTCCGGCGGTCAGCGTCAGCGCGCGTGGATTGCGATGGTGCTTGCTCAGGAGACGGCCATCATGCTGCTGGATGAGCCAACCACCTGGCTGGATATCAGTCATCAAATTGAACTGCTGGAATTGTTGAGTGAACTGAACCGCGAAAAGGGTTATACCCTCGCGGCCGTTTTGCACGATCTCAATCAGGCCTGCCGCTATGCCACCCATCTGATTGCCCTGCGGGACGGAAAGATTGTTGCCGAGGGCGCGCCGGGAGAGATCGTCACCGCAGCGTTGATTGAAAAAATTTACGGCATGAAATGCGTGATTATTGACGATCCGGTCGCAGGAACTCCGCTGGTCGTGCCGCTGGGACGCAGTGCCGCTGCATTATACTGACCTTCCCTTCTTTACGCTTATTTCGTTAAAAACCTCTGAGCCACACTCAACGGCTCAGATTTAGCGCTTTCCAGGCCAATAAAGTTAGCTCAATCTCTTTTTTATTATATGATGCAAGAATAGCTTCAGGCCACTCTATTTTAGCAGGGAAACCCTCAGGGAATAATCAGCTATATAACTAATTATCGAAGTAATTATAAAAAATATGAATACATTAACGATTAATTTTCAATTATTAGAAAATTTAACTTAAAAATTATTTAGTGCCATGATAGGATCTTTCAAGGTAACATTCTGTGAAAAAAAAAGATAACTTAAAACTAAACATTAGTTTACTACAGAAAATTGAGTGCCATTATCTTAAAAAGGAATTTTAAAATGAAGAGGATCTCTTATCTGTGGACAGCATTACTGGTATGCGCATCCTCAACCAGCTATGCCAACATGTCTGTTTATCCAATGGCCGTTGATATAAATTCCGAGGGTGAAGGTAGCGTCCGCGTAATATCAAGAACAGATGAAGTTCAATATATTAAGTCAACAACTCTCATTGTATCCGGAAGAAATACGCCACAGGAAAAAGAAACCGAAATTTCCGTTGGCGATCCGAATGCTATTGTCGTTATGCCGCCTAAGTTCGCCCTTCCCGCAGGTGCCACTAAAATGGTGCGTCTGGTCGCAATGGAGCCAGTGCAGGAAGAGACCACGTACCGGGTAAAATTCGAGGCGGTACCGCAGCTGGAAAACCCGCTTGGCGCTAATGCTAACAGCGGTGTTAAATCGCAGGTTACGCTCAATCTTATTTGGGGCGTATTAGTGAGCGTACCGCCAGCACATCCTCATTTGAGTATGCAACTACAACCCGGCGGACAAATTCAAAACAACGGCAATCAGCGATTTAAAATTTTAAAGACGGGTTTGTGCAAAAAGAATCAGGCTGCAAAAGAATGTGTATGGCAGGAAGTAGATAAAAATATTTATCCAGGTTCAGGCTATACACCAAATAACGTACTGAATTACGACCGCGTTGTTGTTCAGTACTGGAACTGGATTGATAAGTCAAAATATTCGAAAGACTTTGCAATTCGTTAAGTTTTAATTATATGGAAATAAATAAATGAAACGTACGATTATTACATCTTTACTGGCACTGGCTGTGGTGTCTACCATGGGTTCCGCAATGGCAGTACAAAAGGATATTACTGTCACTGCAAGCGTTGATGCAGCGCTGGATATGACCCAAACCGATGGCTCCTCTCTGCCGAAAAATATTGATATGCAGTACTTTCCGGGCACGGGTCTGGCACCCTATTCACTGATGACTAAAATCTGGTCAAACGACGTGTCAAAGGATATAAAAATAAAACTGGTTAGTGATTTTTCCCTGATTAATAACATTGGCGGAGAGACGGTTCCAATGACGGTTAAATGGGGTAACAGTGAGCTGACCACCACCGACACCACGCTGAAGGCAACTGAGCTGTTCCCAAATACGGCTGATGCCGTCAAAACCGGTTCAGTTGCTAAACAATTGCAGATTTCCCAGACCGTACAAGAACCACTGAATACCGGTACATATCAGGGCGTAGTGAGCCTTTATCTATATCAGTAATTGCAGACAGGACAGCAATGAACCGGGGACTTTCTTCGGTTCATTTTTACCATAACAGGGATGATGGTTGAGTAATGAAAAAGTCAATTTTTGGATTAGTCATCTTTTCCATGCTCAATGTAGCGACCGCGCGCACAGATAAAATTCCGCCGGGCTTTGAAGCTATTGTACTCGGTCAACAGGAATACGTTGATGTCTTTCTTGCCGGACGGCACTTAGGTAAATTCTATGCGACCGTCAATCTCGACAGCGTAAAATTCGAGCAGCCGCAAAAAATTATTGCTGCAATGGCATTAGGTGATAATAAAACCTATGCTGTCAATATCGGTAAAAAATTAAATCAACCGCTGGCACGCCATGGTGAACTTGCCTGTTCAGCAAATAATGTCAGCACCGGCTGTGGTTATATTACGACTGATGACGTTGCACTGATTTATAATGATGAACAGAACGCCGTTGACCTTTTTTTGAATAAAGCGTGGTATCCGGATGATACGACACGTTCGCTGTATTTGACGCCTAACGCCGATGACAATGTGGCAAACGCGTTTATCCACCAGCAGGATCTTAACGTCGCCATTCAGGATGATTTTAAATCGGCATATCTGCAAGGAACAGGTGCGCTGGGGGTAACGGAAAATAGTTATATTGGGGCTTACTGGAACCTCAACAGTAACGAGAGTGACGGTGAATCACAGACGGATGCAGACGTTAACGAACTGTATTATCGCTATGATTTTTTGAGCCGCTTTTACGTGCAGGGCGGGCGAATGGACAGTCGTAGTCTGTTTAACCTTGACGGCGGTAACTTTACTTTCTCCTTTTTACCCCTCGACAAATTTGACGGGTTCCGCACAGGTTCGACGCTCAGCTACCTTAACCGCGATCGGGCCAGCCAGGGGACACCGGTCAGCGTCCTACTTTCCCGCAGCTCCCGCGTAGATGCTTATCGGGACAATCAGTTACTCGGTTCGTTTTATTTGAGCGGCGGTAACCAGATGCTGGATACCTCGTCATTTCCGTCGGGAAGCTACACCCTGCAACTGAAAATATATGAGAGCAACCAGCTTGCCCGTACCGACGTCGTGCCATTCACTAAAACCGGCGATCTGACGGACGGTCATATTCAGTGGTTTATGCAGGCGGGAAGATTAAGCGATGATGACGATACGTCCATTAACGACGATGACAGCGACAGTCATCCCACCTCGGCGCAGGCCGGTCTGCGCATTCCGGTCACAGCCCGCAGTGACGTCATGCTCGGCGTTGCCTCAGTAGACAATAACTTCTCAGCAGAAATTAACACTCATATTACTCCCTCATTTGACGCCTTCGGCGATACGGACTTGCAAAACGGTTTCTACCGCACCGATCGGGGTGGGAGCGGCAATATGCAACAGTTGAACTGGCATGCCGACAATCTGCCCTCATTGAGTTTCTATCGTAAGGATACGCGTGGTGGGGAGTGCTCCGGGGATAACGACGCAAATGATGCCGATCTCGACTGTTTTGAAAGCATCAGCGCGGGTATCTCACAGAATATTTATAACTGGAACCTGTCATTAAACTGGAACCGTACCCGTAATCATGCGGACTATCACACTCGCTGGGATAACGACGACAGTTTTACCGATAACTATTTTAGCCAGACGGATGCAAATTCGACTTCCGATAACGTGCAGCTTAGCGCGACCCGCAGCTTTACTCTGAGTAACTGGATTATCAATACCAATTTTGGCGTGTTTACCCGAGATGACAGCAACTGTGACAGTGACGATCGCGGCGGCTATTTGATGTTAACCTTCAATGAAGCGCCTCGTCAGGATGCCAGCGCACGCAGCCACTCCACGACCTTTGGCGCTGATTATCGAAACAGTAAGAATGCCAGCGAGCAGACGTCCTGGAATATGTCTCGTACCTGGTATGACGACAATATCAACCATAAAGAAGTCGGTGTTAGCCTTAGCGGTATCAATACTGATACGCTGGACAGCGGGGTTAATGGCCGTATCGATAGCCTGTATGGCAATATGAGTGCTAACCTCTCGGACAGCTATGACCGTAAAGATCGCGATCATACTACCGCTTTTACCGGCAGCTATAGCTCAACGCTGGCGGTAAGCCGTCATGGTGTGCAAATCGGCCGCTCCGGCAATGGCGATCCGTCAGCTGCCGTGCTGGTGTCAGTGCGAAATATCGCAGAAGACACATCGGAGCCGTTGTCTGTCGATGCTAACGCCAACGGCAACAAGGCCAGCCTGACCGGCAATGAATCCGTGCTGTTCCCGTATACCGGTTACGAAATGGGCTACGTAGAAGTTAATGACAGCTCGCGTAAGCATCAGAGCGGGACCACCAATGTAATTACGGGTTCGGGTAAGCAAAATCTGATGCTTCTGCCGGGTAAACTACGCTATCGCGAAGTTTCTGCCTCATTTAACGACAACTATATTGGTCGCCTGCTGCTGCCAGAAAGCATGAAACATTTACCGGTAATAGGTCTGAACAGCACCATGCTGCTGATGGCAGAAAACGGCGGATTTACGCTGGAAATGCAGGGAGACTCAAGGGATCTGTTCATTCTTGCCGCACAGTCCTTCCTGAAATGCCCGCTTAACATCGTCAAGAAGCGCGCCAGCATTCGTTATGCCGGAGAGGTGGTTTGTTCCGTCATATCCTATGAACAGTTACCACCGCAGGTTCAGGTCCAGGCACAGTTAAAACAGTCGTTGCGTAAACAGGCCCTGGAAACGGCACAAAGGGAGAATGTGCAATGAAATGGATAAAATTTTTATGGGTATGTGCAATATTCACCAGCGGCTACGCCGAAGCCACCACCGTTGTTGGCCCTACACCGACAGTAAGCACTATGCAGGAATATGAACTCTCCGGTGGCGCGCCTGCCGACGTTTATCTGTGGGATCATGATTTTACGGGATACTCAACCGGCCAGGCTTACCATGGTACCTATGACTGTAATAATTCCGCGTTGCACCAGACCTGTACGCATCAAAGTAAGAAGGGCTCAACCATCTCTATGGTACTGACTGAAAGACGAAGTAAAATGCAGCATACTTTTAAGGTTCAGGCGTATCTTGAAAACTTGTACTACGACAGCGCCGATCCTGCTAACTCAAGCTATTGTGCTGGTAAGCAGAGCCTTAACTCCTGGGAAGACTGGGCTTGTTTCAATGATACCTGGAGCATACATACTAACTCCAAAACGTTAACCGTATGGATAACACAAAACGAGATGAATGCTCTTCCCATCGGGGGGATATGGGAGGGCCAACTCAAGCTGAAATACAGCGGTGGCGGTACCATTGATTACACTGCCAACATTACCCTGAAAGGCAAGGCCACCGGCAAACAAGACATCTACTTTCCGGAATTTAACAGCGCTAATCCGCTGGTCCAGCTCGATCTGCATCCCACGGGTTCCGTTACCGGGAACAGTTTTACCGAAGATGTCACTACGCTGGATATGTGTTTATACGATGGCTACAACTCGAACAGCGATAGCATGAAACTGTCGTTCAATGATGAAGGTAAATCCGGGGCCAATCGTAAAAACGGTTATTTCTCTATTTATAATACCGTTTCCGGTGGAACGGCTGAAGCTGAACGCATTGATTATCGCCTTGAGATGTTCGATCCCCACAGCAAAGGGTGGATGACGGTGAAAAACAGCAACACTTTCACATTGCAGGCGGGACAAAACGGTACCGATCGGATCCGTCCGGTCAGATTGCCGACGATCACCTACCCGGTACTTTGCGCCCCGACACCGCTGCGTCTTATTGTCGATAAATTCAGGATCGCCGACAAAGTCGCCGGATATTATAAAGGGACGCTGCGCGTTGAGTTTAGCCCCAGCCTGAACAGTATTTAATGATTATCCTCCTCGCGGATCACACGATAGCCGGGTTTCCCCGGCTATCAGGCTTATCCCAGGATCTCTTTTAATATGGGTCCGATCGATTCAAATGACTGGGGCGAAATAATGTCGACGTGGGCGCAATCCTGACGATACACTTCCAGCTCATCGACCCACGGTGACCATACCTGATGCGGTTCCATACCCGGCGTTAATGTGCGTTCTGCCACAAACAGCGTCGCCTTGCCCGCAAATCGCGCGCTGTGCGCCGTGGTCAGCAACCTGACCGCATCAGCATAATTGCCCTCAATGGTAGTAAACATTTCACCGGCATCCTGCCCGCTGCGGGCGGCAAGAAACGCTTCACGCTCACGGTTAATCTCTGCCAGCACCTCAGGATCTAACCCATTAGCCTCTTTTTGTGCCCAGTTCTGTGTTTCCGGCGGCCAGGTATCAAGCAGGCCAAGAAAAGCGACCTCTTCTCCCCGATCCCGCAGCCGCGCGGCGATGCCCTGCGCCAGCGTACCGCCAAGCGAATACCCGAACAGGTAATACGGGCCGTGCGGTTGCTGCGCCAGCAGCGTGGCGAGATGCTGTTCACAGACCTCGTTGAGGGTGGCTGAGGTTGCCATCGGTCCTGCCGGGCGCGGAGATTGAATACCGGTGATTGACCAGCGCGCCGGGAGATAGCGCGACAAGACGCTAAACTGCCAGGCAAAACCGGAAGCCGGATGGAAGCAGAACAGCGTTGGCCCCGGCCCGTCACGCAGCGGCAGCAGCGGCTCATAGCCCAGCCGGGCGGCGTGTTCGTCGTGTGCCGGGGAATCGAGAAGCGCGCTCAGTTTACCCACGCTTGACGCCACCATAATCTGCCCCGCTGTAACCTCACGGGCAAACTGACGACTTAAGTGGGCCGCCAGCCGCATCGCCAGCAGGGAGTGCCCGCCGAGGGCAAAGAAATCGGCGTCAACATCATTCACCTCGCCGCCCAGCAGGTGCGAAAAGGCCTGAGCCACGTCGGTTTCGCTGCCGGGAAGCGGCGCACGACCGCGATGGTTTACCGCCGGCGCAGGCCGCGGAAGCGTCTTGCGATCCAGCTTGCCGTTAGCACTCAACGGTAGTTCATTCAGCGGGATTAATACTACCGGCACCATATGCGGCGGAAGGCGCTGGCGCAGCTGTTGATGCAGGGCAGCGGTGTCCTGCGGCAGACCAGCGTCAAAAACCAGATAGCCGACCAGCTGGCGTGCGTCGCCGCCGCCGACAGCGGCCGCCTCATTAAATATGCAGGCATGAGCAACGGCCTGCACAACCCCCGGCAGCGACAGCATCGCGCGATCAATCTCACCCAGTTCAATACGCTGTCCGCGGATTTTAAGCTGATCGTCACTGCGCCCGAGGTATTCTACCGCGCCGTTGTCCAGCCAGCGGGCAACGTCACCGGTACGGTACATCCGCTGGCCAGGCGCGAACGGATCGGCAATAAACCGGCTGGCGGTAAGATCGGGACGTCCCAGATACCCTTGCGCTAGCTGAATACCGGTAAGATAAAGATCGCCTGCCACGCCCGGCGGCACCGGATGCATCATGGCGTCAAGGATCCGCAGCCCGGTATTCCATACCGGATAGCCAATCGGCACGCTATTGCCGGTGACGGCGGCCAGCTCCGGGCCGTATGCTGGATACCAGCTCACATCCACGGCAGCTTCAGTCGGACCATAAAGATTGTGCAGCGGTACGCCGGTCAGCTGCTCCCACTCGCGGCACAGCCCCGTGGGAAGCGCTTCGCCGCTACAAAACACGCGTTTCAGCGTGCCACAGCGTGCTTTTGCACTGTCGGCATCCAGTGAGGCGACAAACGCCGCCAGCATTGAAGGCACAAAATGGGTCGTTGTTACCGCAAAATGGCTAAAGAAACGCTGCATGGCCCGCGGATCGCGATGGGCATCTGGCTCTGCCATCGCCAGACTGGCACCCGCAATAAACGGCCAGAAAAATTCCCATACCGAGACGTCAAAACTGGACGGCGTTTTTTGCGCTACCACATCACTGGCGCTTAACACATACTGTTCCTGCATCCACAGCAGGCGATTGACGATAGCCGTTTGCCCGACCATCACGCCTTTCGGGCGTCCGGTAGAGCCGGACGTAAAAATGATATAGGCGGTATGCTCAGGGCGGGAAAGCGCCAGCGGCGGCGCATCTGACGGTGGCAACAGCGCGGTGTAACACATCTTCTGCAGATCGGGCAGATCGCCAAAGCGGGCGCGCTGATCGTCTGAGATCAGCAGAAGCTGCGGGTGGGCATCTTCCAGCATCATATGCAGACGGTCGTCAGGATAGCCGGTATCCAGCGGTAGCCAGGCCGCCCCCACCTCGACGATGGCGTGGAGCGCAAGGGTTAAAAATACCGAGCGCGGCAGGGCTACGGCCACACAGTCACCGGGCCTGACGCCTTTTTCGCGCAGTACCAGCGCCAGCGCCATCACCTGCTGGCGCATCTGCCGATAACTCAATCGGTGATGGGCATCAGCCAGCGCCAGCGCATCCGGCGTACTGGATGCCTGTTCCGCCACCAGCGCGCTTAATGTCGTCGACGGCAAAGGGTGGTCGGTGTGGTTGATCTGCGCTATTTGCTGCCATTCCCCGGCAGAAATCAACTCTGCTTCGCCGCAGCGCAGCTGCGGACAGGCGGCAAACTGGGCAAGTAGCGCATCCAGGCGGGCAACGTGCGCGGTGAGGCTCGCTTCATCGTAGCGTTGCTTACTGGCAAGTACCTCCAGCGACAGGCCGCCGTCTTCATCCGGGAACAGCGCCAGTTCAAGATCGTTAACCGGGCCGGTCGCCAGCGTGTGGGTGGTTGCGCTAATTCCCTCCAGATCGAGCTGATAATCGAACACTTTGATGTTGAATACCGGGCCAAACAGCGGTTCATCCCCGGCGGCGCGTCCGCTGTCGCGAACAATTTGCTCGGCATCATAACGCTGATGGCGACGCATTTTTTTGAGCTGTCCGGCAAGACGCATCGCCAGCTGAGGCAAGGTTTCCTGCGGATCGAGCATCACCGAAAGCGGCAGCACGTTGAGAACCGGTCCGCTAGCGGTAAGTGCTGCTGATCCCATCCGGCGCATAAAGATAAACCCGGCGGCATAGTCGTTACGTCCGCACAGTCGTCCCAGCCATAACGCAGCCAGCGCCAGCGCCAGATCGACCCGCTGGCAATCAGGTGCAGCGGCGGCCAGCCGGCTAAAGTCTGCACGGCTGGCGCAACGTTTCAGGCGCAAAATAGCGCTACTTGTTGCCCGGCCCGGCAGCGCAGCCGCCGAGAGCGACGCCGGCGCGGGAAGCTGGCGACGCTGCTGCGCCCAGAATTGCGCATCGCGCGTCCAGGTCGCACTGTCACGGTAGCGCTGATACTCCTCCACCACCTCGCTAAACGGGGTAAATGGCGATGCTGGCGTCGATTCCCCACGCTGCCACGCCCGGTAAATAGCGGCGATCTGGCGGGTAATAGCCGGGAAACTGAAGCCATCAACCAGCAAATGGTGGTAACGCTGATACCAGTACCACCTTGTATCGCTGACCTGAATCAGTTGATGGCATATCAGCGGATTACCGCTGTCGACGCGTAAATTCTGATCGAGATCGGCATGCATTAACGCCAGTGCGGTCTCATGCGGGCAGGCAGACGCCCGCACATCAACCTGCGCGGGCAGCGAAAATTCGGCGTGCTCATCCACCCATTGCCAGACTTCGCCCTCCTGTTCGGTAAAGCGCATCCGTAGCGTATCGGCCTGCATCATCCCGGCCGCTATCGCCTGCTGTAGCAGCGCGGCATCCAGTTCACCGTGAAGTTCAACATAGTGGGCGACGCTCCAGGCATTGGGCAGGGTGGAGAGTTTTTCAGCCATCCAGATACCAGGCTGAGCGGCTACCAGAGGCAGACGAGGGGTCATAATATCTTCCTTAACGGGCATAATGCGCGGGTGCGAGCGTGGTCCAGTGATGGGTCAGCCAGTCATTACAGGCCTGCGGAGACTGCGGCGTGCAAATCACCGTCCAGCCCTGCGGCAACGCACAGTGCTGTGGCCAGAGGCTAAACTGCTGCTGCTCATTTTGCAGAATATAAAACTGCCCTTCTGAGCTATCGAAAGGGTTACTGAATTGCATTGCCAACTCCCGTTATGATTGCGGCTGCAAAAGAGAAATCAGTCCCGAGATGAGGCCGCCGCGCCAGCACAGGGCATCATGCCCACCTTCAACGGGTCGCCATTCCACCGCCTGGCCCACCTGATGCAGAGCCTCACACAGCGCCAGATTGACTCGCATGATGATCGGTTCACGAACGCCTGCTTCCAGCACCAGCTTCAGACCTTCAGGCTTCAGCGCGCCGCGGGCGATCGCCTGTACCAGCGCGCCTGGTTGTTGCCCGCCGCGCTGCGGCCACCAGTACGATCCTGACTGACTGAGCACGCAGCCAAAACGTTGCGGCCAGTGCAGCGCGGCATACAGCGACGACAGCCCGCCAAAACTCTGTCCGGCAACAACCGTTTTATCGGCCCGCTCGCTGAAAGGTGCTAACGCATGAACCTGCGGCAGCAGTTCATCCTGCACCGCCTGCCAGAAATCCGGGTTGCAGGGTAATTCAACGCTGCGCCGGGCCGTATCAATGGCATCAATCAGCACATACACGGCGGCGGGAAGTTGCCCTTCATGGGTAAGCGTGGTTAAAGCAGGCCAGATCGGCATGCTCCCGGCCCAGAACTGACCGTCCAGCAGGATCACCAGCGGACGATCGGCCCCGTTATCCTCACCGCTGGAAAATACCCATACCCGGCGCTCGTTACCCAGCCGATCGCTGTGCCAGCGCAGCAGTTCAGGCGACGGACACTGCGCTGCCGGAGAGTGCCAGCCAGGCTGGACCGGCGCATCGGGCATTTCCAGGGCCGATACCGGGTGACCACGACCGCCCTTCCAGCTCTGCGCATTCAGCGGATCGGCCAGCGCGCGCGGCAGCAATTTACGCCAACCTTCGCGTAGTGCCGTCCGGTCCAGCGCGCCGTCAATAAAGACGTCGGGTGCAAAATCGCCGTCCCGCTCAGAGGGAATAAAACAATAGCTACCCCGCCAGTCCGCTGCCAGCCAGGTTTGCCACTGCCAGACGTCAGTACCGGGAACACGCTGCAGGGTCTGCGGAACGGCATTTTGATGGTGATCGGTGACGCCGGTGATGTAAATCCATACCCGGCGCACCTGAGACTGTACGCCAGCAGGATCGCGCCATAAAAAAGTGACCCGACAGCGCTCTCCTTCCCGCACGATTTGCGGGCCATTTTGCGCACGCCACCAGGCTTCACTACCCGTTAACATACTTGCCACAATATTAACCCTTTGTTTATGTGAATCTTTTTTTTAATCGTTAAATTTTATTGATAATATTATTGATAACTATTTGCATTTGCAATAGCGTAATGGCGCGCTGTGGCAGCGCAGATCCTAAAACCATGCTATGGGCTGAGTGATTCAGGGAAGTGGCACTAAGCACCCCGGCAATAATAAGGTCAGCACCCTGAGCACCGGGACGGGATTAACAGGGATGCGGCAACGAAAAGCAGGACTGATAATGAATAACAAAATTCACTCCCTGGCCTTGCTGGTCAATCTGGGAATTTACGGGGTAGCGCTTCCACTGCATGCGGAAGAAAGCACCCCATCCGACGGCGAAACGATGGTCGTGACCGCCGCACAGCAAAATCTTCAGGCTCCCGGCGTATCAACGATTACCGCCGACGAGATCCGCAAAAATCCTCCCGCCCGCGACGTGTCTGAAATTATTCGCACCATGCCCGGGGTTAACCTGACCGGTAACTCCACCAGCGGCCAGCGCGGCAATAATCGCCAGATTGACATCCGCGGTATGGGGCCGGAAAACACCCTGATCCTGATCGACGGTAAACCGGTAACCAGCCGTAACTCCGTGCGTCTGGGCTGGCGCGGCGAGCGCGATACCCGTGGTGACACCGGTTGGGTGCCGCCGGAAATGATCGAGCGTATTGAAGTTCTGCGTGGTCCGGCGGCCGCCCGTTACGGCAACGGCGCGGCGGGTGGCGTGGTCAATATCATCACCAAAAAAAGCAGCGGCGAATGGCACGGCTCGTGGGATACCTATCTGGATGCGCCGGAACATAAGGATGAAGGATCAACCAAACGCACTAACTTCAATCTGACCGGCCCGCTGGGCGCCGATTTCAGCTTCCGTCTTTACGGTAATCTGGATAAAACGCAGGCCGACGCCTGGGATATTAACCAGGGTCATCAGTCGGAACGTACCGGTATTTATGCCGATACCCTGCCTGCCGGACGTGAAGGGGTAGAAAATAAAGATATCAACGGCGTGCTGCGCTGGGATTTCGCCCCGATGCAATCGCTGGAATTTGAGTCCGGCTACAGCCGTCAGAACAACCTCTACGCGGGCGATACGCAAAATACCAATACCAACGCACTGGTGAAGAAAAACTACGGTAAAGAGACTAACCGGCTCTATCGCCAGACCTATTCTCTGACCTGGAACGGCGGCTGGGATAGCGGTATCACTACCAGTAACTGGGCGCAGTACGAACATACGCGTAACTCGCGCACCCCAGAAGGTCTGGCGGGCGGTACGGAAGGCATTTTCGATCCCAACGCAACGCAGAAATTTGCCGATATCGATCTGAGTGATGTGCTGCTCCACAGCGAAATTAATCTGCCTTTCGAGTGGCTGGTTAATCAGAACCTGACGCTTGGCAGCGAATGGAACCAGCAGCGCATGAAGGATATGACCTCAAACGGTCAGACGTTTATGGGGGGCGATATTCCGGGTTACGCTAGCACCGATCGCAGTCCGTACTCGAAAGCTGAGATTTTCTCCCTGTTTACCGAAGACAACATTGAGCTGACCGACAGCACCATGCTGACGCCAGGCCTGCGTTTCGATCATCACAGCATTGTAGGTAATAACTGGAGTCCATCTCTGAACCTGTCGCAGGGTCTTGGCGATGATTTCACCCTGAAAATGGGCATTGCCCGCGCCTATAAAGCGCCAAGTCTGTATCAGACCAACCCGAACTACATTTTGTACAGCAAGGGCCAGGGCTGCTACGCCAGCGGCACCGGCGTGGGCTGCTACATGATGGGCAACGACGATCTGAAAGCGGAAACCAGCATCAATAAAGAGATTGGCCTGGAGTTTAAACGCGACGGCTGGCTGGCCGGGTTGACCTGGTTCCGCAATGATTATCGCGACAAGATTGATGCGGGTTATTCGCCGATTAGCCAGACCGGTACCGGGAAAGTCAAAACGGATATCTATCAGTGGGAGAACATTCCGAAAGCGGTGGTCGAGGGGCTGGAAGGTACTGTTAATGTGCCGGTCAGCGACACGGTTAACTGGACCAACAACATGACTTATATGTTGCAGAGTAAGAATAAAGAGACCGGCGAACGTCTGTCGATTATTCCGCAGTACACCGTTAACTCGACCCTGAGCTGGCAGGTGCAGGAGGATTTATCGGTTCAGTCGACATTAACCTGGTATGGCAAACAGCAGCCGAAAAAGTATAACTATCAGGGTAAACCGGCAGTGGGTTCAGAAACCAACGAGGTGAGTCCTTATAGCATCGTCGGTCTGAGTGCGACCTGGGATGCAACGAAAAACGTCAGTCTGACTGGCGGCGTGGACAACGTGTTTGATAAACGTCACTGGCGTGCAGGTAACGCGCAAACGACTGGCGGAACTACGGGTTATATGTATGGCGCAGGCGCTGAGACTTATAACGAGTCAGGGCGTACCTGGTATATGAGCGTGAATACGCACTTTTAACAGGACGGGGCTGGGCGCCCGGTTGAAACCCCCCTCACCCTCCCCTCTGGGGGAGGGTGAGGGGGAAAAGGCCATCATATTATGCATACCGTTCACACCACATTCAGCCTCGGCCAGCACCGCTTGCATCAGATCACTTTCACTCCAGACACGTTCAGCAAACACGACCTGCTCTGGCTACCGCATCATACTCTGCTCGCGAATGCCGGGCGCAAACGTCAAACCGAACATCTCGCCGGGCGCATTGCCGCCGTTCATGCGCTGCTGGAATATAATCAAAACACCGTGCCCGCGCCTGGCGACCAGCGTCAGCCGCTGTGGCCGGCCGGGCTTTATGGCAGTATCAGCCATTGCGGGACCACTGCGCTGGCGGTCGTGTCGACCCGCCCTGTTGGCATAGATATCGAAACGCTGTTCACTGCGCAATTAAGCGATGAACTTGCCGACAGCATCATCGACCCACAGGAACGCACGTTACTGCTTACTGCCCCGCTTTCATTCCCGCACGCCTTAACCCTGGTTTTTTCAGCAAAGGAGAGCTTATTTAAAGCCTGGTCTGCCCTCGCTGCTCCTGCCCCCGGTTTTCACAGTGCCCGCATTGTCAGTCTCACTACGAATACGCTGGTACTGCAACCCTGCCCTGCGTTTTCGGCGCATCTCAGCGGGACTTTCGTGACCTTTCACTGGGCCCGGCTGGCGCAAAACATCGTTACAGTAACGGCATAACCCACCTCAGGATCGTGATCCTTTTCTCCTTTTAAGAAATTACCTGCGTAAACCGTAGACAGTTTCATTGGGCCGCTTTATCGTTAACTTGAATAATAAATCATTATTGAATAAATATTCAATGTGGAGAAAACGATGAACATGACTTTTGCTAAATCCGTCTTACTCGCTTCTACCCTCGCCGCCTCCGGCTCACTGTTTGCAGCCGACGGCGGTTTAATCGCAATTATTACCCCGTCGCATGATAATCCGTTTTTCAAAGCTGAAGCGGACGGAGCCGCCGCCAAAGCCAAAGAGCTGGGATATACCACCCTGGTGGCCTCTCATGATGATGATGTGAACAAACAAAACCAGCTCATTGAAACCGCAATTGCCCGTAAAGCTAAAGCAATCATTCTTGATAACGCCGGAGCAGATGCCACGGTCGGGCCGCTGCAGAAAGCCAAAGCCGCAGGCGTGCCTGCTTTTCTTATCGATCGTGAGATTAATAAAACCGGTATCGCCGTCGCGCAAATCGTCTCCAACAACTACCAGGGTGCGCAGTTAGGCGCGGAAAAATTTGCCAAATTGCTCAACGGTAAAGGCAAGTATGTCGAGCTGCTGGGTCGCCAGTCGGACACCAATGCCAAAGTTCGCTCACAGGGCTATCACGACGTGCTGGATGATTATCCGGATATGAAGATGGTCGCCCAGCAGACCGCTAACTGGAGCCAGACTGAAGCCTTTACCCGTATGGAAGCCATGCTGCAAACCAACCCGGATATTGTTGGCGTCATCTCGGGTAATGACACTATGGCCCTTGGCGCAGAAGCCGCGCTCAAAGCCGCCGGTAAAAAAGATGTAGTGGTGGTGGGTTTTGACGGCAGCGACTACACCCGCGACTCCATCATTAATAAAGGCAATATTAAGGCCACCGTTCTGCAACCTGGCTGGCAGCAGGCGCAAATGGCGGTTGAACAGGCTGATTACTTCCTGAAAAACGGTAAAGCGCAGAAAGAGGAAAAACAGCTGATGGACTGCGTGCTGATTGATGAAACCAATGCCAGCAAACTGAACATGTTCAACCTCAGTAAGTAAGCGGAGGCATTATGTCGTTAAAACAATGGGGTGCCACGCTAGTGGGCTGTGCCACCCTGTTGCTGACGGCCTGCACGGTGGTGGATCTGGATGAGAACGGCAAGCCAATAATGCCTGCCGATCCGAATGCCAAAGCAAATTTTGACAACCAGACCCCACAGCAGATCGCGCAACAAACCTGGCAGCAACGTGTTATGGATGCGGCCGAGAAACAGGCGCTGGATGCCACCGCACTGTCGACGCAGTTAAAAAGCCCGTCGCCCACCGCGACCAGCGTGTTTATCCGCCTCACCAGCGTCGTGGAGCGGGTCGATACCCGCAACGAGCGTGAGCATAAACTGATCGTGACCTTCAACGGTCAACCGCTGGAGGTGCAGACCGGGCCACTCATTCGGGGTAATGCCATTCGCGACGCCACCGGATTTAAATTTGAAGATTTTACCAACCAGGTGCAGTTTGCTCAGCTCTCCCGGGCCTATAACCGGGAAGCCATTAAACATTTGCCGAAAATTGATGACAGCTGGACCGGTAAAACCGCCACTGTCCTGATGGCAGCAACGCTCAACGGCGGCATTGTTGAAAACGCGGCCGCGCTGACGCTGAAACAGGAGGCACAATAATGAGCGACCATCCTGCGGATGAGATTATCCTGCGCACGCGCGGTATTTCGATGCTTTTTCCCGGCACCATCGCGCTGGATAACGTGGATTACAATGTCTGGCGCGGCAAAGTGAACGTGATCATCGGCGAGAACGGCGCGGGCAAATCCACGCTGATGAAAATTCTGGCCGGCGTTCAGCAGCCCAGTCTCGGCGAAATTTGGCTTAACGGTAAACAGGTGCAGCTGCGTGATACCCGCGCTGCTGCCGCCCACGGCATTGGCATGGTGCATCAGGAACTCAATTTGTTTGAGAATCTGAGCGTGGCAGAAAACATCTTTCTGGGCCGTGAGCTGCAAAAAGGCATCACGCCGATTAATGAAGCCGCGCAGGAAAAACGCGCCGCCGAACTGCTTGCGCGCCTTGACCAGCCTATCTCCGCCCGCGAGCTGGTGGGCAATTTAAAAGTTGGTCAGCAGCAGCTTATTGAGATTGCCAAAGCGCTGGCCGAGGATGCCGATATCCTGATCCTTGATGAACCGACATCTGCGCTCAGTAAAACTGAAGTCGAGATCCTGTTTCGGGTGATCCGCGAACTGACCCGCCAGGGGGTGACGATTATCTATATCTCCCACCGGCTGGAAGAACTCATGGCGATTGGCGATGTCATCACCATTTTGCGCGACGGCAAATTTCAGTCAGAAGCGCGGGTCAGCGACATTGACGTCCCGTGGATCGTCCGCGAAATGCTGGGCAGCGATCCGGTCAGCACCTTTCTAACCCCCGGTCGCACCTTTGGCGCACCGGTACTGGAAGCCGAACATATTACCTGCGTCAGTGCCAGCGGTAACACGGTCGTTAACGACGTGTCGTTTAACGTTCATGCCGGGGAAATTGTCGGAATTTACGGGCTGATGGGCGCGGGGCGTACAGAGCTGTTTGAATGTTTACTCGGTACTCAGCGTAATTATCTCGGCAAGCTGTGGCTGGACAGTAAACCGGTTCCGCAGCGTCTGACGCCTGCCGACAGAATCAAAATGGGCATGAGTCTGGTGCCGGAAGATCGCAAACGTACGGGGATTTTCCCGGTGTCTTCCGTCGCCACTAACCTCACCATTGCCAGTTTGTGGCGACGCTTACAGCGCGGCTTCGCTATCGCGCAAAAAGATGAGCAGAAAGTGGTGGCCAGCACTATCGGTAATCTGTCGATCAAAGTCTCCTCCCCGGAGGTCGAAATCCAGGCGCTGAGCGGCGGGAACCAGCAAAAAGTGGTGATTGGTCGCTCGCTGCTAACTAATCCGAAGATCCTGTTTCTCGATGAACCGACGCGCGGTATTGACGTTGGGGCAAAAGCGGATGTGTTCCGCATGATGGTCCAGCTTTCAGAACAGGGGATTGCGGTGGTCTTCTCGACGTCAGATCTGAAAGAAATCATGGCGGTATCGGACCGCATTCTGGTGATGTCCGGCGGTAAACTCACCGCCGACATCGTACGCGATCGGGCCGAAGAGTCGGCGCTGGTCACGGCAAGTGCTCAGGGGTTCTAAGATGAAAACAACACAGTCTGCCACATTAGCACCGCGCGCCGGGGCGTCGGTATCGCGGGAAAATATCCTGCTGATGCTGTTAAAGTTGCGTACCTTTATTGCACTGTTTCTGATCGTCGGCTTTTTTACCCTGACCGTACCGGGTTTTCTCTCAGCCGGCAGCATGGTTATCATGATCAAACACATCGCTATCAACGCGTTTCTGGCGCTGGGGATCACCTTTGTCATTATTACCGCCGGGATCGATCTATCGATTGGCGCAACGCTCGGCCTGTGCGGGATGATTGCCGGTTGGCTTATCACTAAAGGCATTGTACTGCCGATGTTTGGCATCGCCATTTTCCCGAGCGTGTGGGTGGTGGTGCCGATTGTGCTGTTGATTGGCGCCCTGATCGGCGGCGTCAATGGCTGGATCATTACGCGGTATAATGTCGCGCCGTTCATCTGTACCCTCGGCACCATGTACGTTCTGCGCGGGGCGGCGATGTTAACCTCTGACGGGCAAACCTTCCCGGGCCTTTCCGGAAATCCGCAGCTCGGCAATACCGGTTTTGATGAGATTGGTGCCGGTTCGCTGTTTGGCATTCCGTGGGCCATCTGGATGATGATCGTGCTGGCGCTGGTCATCGCATATATTGCCCGTCGCCTGCCTTTTGGCCGGCATGTGTATGCCATCGGTGATAACGAACGGGCTGCCGAGCTTTCCGGCGTGCGCGTTAAGCAGATTAAAATGCTGGTCTATATGCTGTCCGGGCTGTGTGCGGCTATCGCCGGGATCGTGGTGTCTGCCCAGCTTCTTGCCAGTCATCCGGCAAACGGCACGGCCTTTGAGATGAACGCTATCGCGGCGGTGGTGCTGGGCGGTACATCGCTGGCCGGCGGTCGCGGCACCATTCTCGGCACGCTAATCGGCGCGTTTGTTATTGGATTTCTGGCCGACGGGCTGGTGATGATGGGCGTGAGCGAGTTCTGGCAGATGGTCATTAAGGGCATCGTGATTATCGTTGCGGTAATTATTGACCAGATGCAAAACCGGATGCAGCAAAAAGCGGCGGTTGTCGCTCAGAAGGCGGTGATTGAGGCAAAATAGCGTCACGGCGGGCGGAGAGTAAATTTGCCCGCCCGTACTATTAAAGGTGTTGTAACGCGATAGTCACTAATATTAATAGCCTCTCATCCTGGCACGAATATGCTACGGTATTTAAAGAAGACAGGATATAAAAGGATAATATTAATGAATGAGCTAGTAAAATCAGGGTTATTAGGTGCACTGGTGTTGTCGATTACCGCCTGCGACAGTTTAGATCCCACCAGCACTAAAGGGGATTTTTATTACAGTAATCCTGGCAGCAGCACCATGACATTTAAGGTTGATGACAAGGACTATTCGGTAGAGCCTGGCGCAACGGGGAAACTCAGCCTGTCACCCGGCATGCATAATATGCAAAACGCAGCCGGCAAAAAAAGCCAGTTTATGGTTTTTGATAAAAACAGCGGCGGGATCATTAATCCGGATAACCAGATGTACTATATGTTGTCTGAAGTTTATGCGGTTAAGGGACATGAAAAGCGCTTCAGCCCGGCGGAATATCAGATAACGCTCAATGGGCACGATCTTAAAATGCCATTACGCAGCGCCAATGCCACTATCATCGATCATAATTTCTTTGCCTGTAAATATCAGGTGGGTGAGCCTTTTCCGGAGAATATGACCACGCTAAATAAAAACACTGAAGGTAACATCTTTAATAAGTGTTTTGATAAACCCGAATTGCTTACCTATTTCGAGCAGGAGTACGGTGAGAAGCTCACGCCAGCGCCGGGTAATGGTGAAGCAAAAGACTCCGTTAATACCGTTTTCGACTACCGAATTCCACAGCCAGCGTTTAGCGATCCTGAAATGCAGAAGGAAGCCGAAAAAATCGTTACCCTGCTGAAAAAAATCAGTGACTCCACCGATCCCGATATTCACCAGGCGGTGAGAAAGGACATCAGCCAGGCGACCCATGCCATGGTCGAAGCAAATATCAAGGCTGGCAGGAAAAACTCGGTTGAAGAGAACAAATACTTCAACGCCTTTATTGAACAAACCAGTCAGTTTGAAGGCTATGCGATTCTGCCTAAGTAACCGCTACCGCTGACCGCAGTCAGATCAGGCTGCGGGCAACCCCTCTTTCGTCCTCTCTGCCCCGCCGAAAAGCGTACAGCCTGATAGCACTACACAGACTTTCACAAACCTGTACAACTTTACATTTTGATAACATAATGAATTTATTGATATTTAACAAAAAATACCTTGTACAGCTATTTTATAAACAGAAATAACTGTACAACTTAGTCATTATTGTATAACTTTGCTTAACACCACGGCGAACGTTAAACATACAATTGGGCTACATATGCAACAGATTATGCAACCTCAGGCACCATCAAGTCATCTTACAGCCTTTTTTGGCCAGGCAACGCTTGCCCATCAACAGAAAGCACTGGGTGCTATCGTGGTAGAAATTTTACAGTCAGGTAAAACGCTGAACCGTAAAGCGATTTGTCTGCGACTGCTGGCTCGTATGGATAACGCCACATCGGATGATGAAAAACAGCTTTATCAGGATCTGCTGGGCCTGCTTTTTTAAACATGGAATCTGTGAATCTGTTCAGGTATGACGCGATCTCTTACCTGAACGCTACAAACGTCATACGACAGAGAAGAACACACTATGCGCCAGATCACTAACACTACGCCACTTCATGCTTATTTTCTCGATACGGGTGATATGTATGCAGCAGAACAGGACGTACTTGACGGCGTAATTATGAATCTGATTGCAGACAACGTTATGCTGTCTAACAAGGCAATCATTTTGCGCCTGATTAGCAAGCTTGAGAACACCGCGGACGTGGTAGAACTGGATATTCTGCGTAGCTGTCTTGAAATCGTGATAGGTCGTCAAACGGATGATGAAGATTACTTTTTCCCGCGCTCCGCACACGCTGGACAAACGCACTAACAAGAGCAGACGCTGACCTTAGCGGCTGTCTGCTCAGGAAAGTTGTGACTTTTCATGGTAAATAAGATCCTTTACCCGTCGCTAAATTAATGCAATTTGCGGGTAAGCATGTCGATTAAAATCTTGCAGTTTTCGCGTCTGCACTGATTTTCAGTGATTTCCATCACGTTGTGTAAAGACTCTATAATATCGTGAACGGAAATAACTTTAGTGGAGGCCAGCAGGTCAACGACAACCTGTCCCATCAGTTCACTAAAATCAACGCCTCTTCCGATTTGATTTTTTATCAAAGCTCCTCCAACTATTGGATGTCCATCCAGTGTAACACCTTACGCCCGGCAAACGAAACAGCAGCCGCTTTTTTAATCCGTAATGGTGATATAGCTTACTGCCTTCGTGGCGATTAATCCGAATACCCGCTTTTATTGGGAGAATGGCATTTATTTTGCTACGCCTCTCTTGAGAGGGTCTACAGTGTGTAGGGCGGTTGTCATAAACTCGTAGAAAGGAGGTTTTAACGTGTTATTTCCAGAAGACGAGATAGGCCACGTCATTATTGGCGAAGCGGCACTTAGCCTGGCACTCAGCGAAAAAGAGATTAGCGTTTATTCTCTGATCGACGAGTTAGGTTTTATGGCCAGGATGGAAGCCAGCGATCAACGGTTAGTTGAAATTCATGAGGCCAGAAGCTGGCTGAAAGCGATGGATACCCCGGAGATTGCGGCTCAGCATGTGCCGTACCTGCATACGCTTGCAGGCCTGAACGAACAAAAGAACTAACGCCAAAGGACGTAGTCCGGCTCCGGCCGGAGGACGACAACGAGTGACGACCCCATCGGTCGCGCGTCAGCGTGTACCGGCCGGAGAAACTGTCAGGGATGACCCTCTACGGTATGCAACAGCAAACGGAGTACAGCACGGCCTTAACGTTATCTGTCAAGACCGGCGATCCTTACCAGGGTGACAAAACGTTTTTCTATCTTCTCCGGTGCAATAGCATCTCCCGGCCGTCAGGCTTTCACCAGGCTGCGGGCGGTCAGGTAATCGGTGATCAGCACGTCAATGTAATTTCCCTGCAATGCGCCACGAATAGCATTGCTTTTTTCCGGGCCGCCGGCGAGGGCAATGACCTGCGGACAGGCGCGGATCTGCGAAAGCTCCATACCAATGACCGGATCTTCCTGTGGGGTGAGGACCGGATTGCCTGCACCGTCGTAGTAATGCAGGCAAATATCACCTACCGCCCCGCGTTCAGAAAGCAGAGTTAGCATCTGTTCGTTGTAATAATTGCCGGAGTTTTTCAGCAGTTGAGAAGGCTCCAGTTCGCCAATGCCGACAATCGCCACGTCGACTTCGGCGAACTTTTCCACCACGGCGGCCACGTCCGGGCTACTCACCAGCCGGGTGCGTTCTTCAACCGAATGTTCGATACTCTGGGACGGTAGCAGCCACGCAGGGCAGCCCAGATGCGCGGCCAGTTGTTGAGTCAGGATAGTGGCCTGTACGTTACCGTTAGGGCCAACCCCGCCCAATAGCTGGATCACACCGGCGGCGCGAATGTTCTGGGGATGCATCTCATCGACCATGCAGCGGATGGTGCTGCTCCAGGAGGAGATCCCTACCAGGTCTTCCGGACGCAGGCGGGTTTCGACATAGTGTGCCGCCGCGCTGCCGATAGCATGTTTGATCTGCATATTACTGGAGATTTCACCGGTATCAACCACGATTGCCTGGCGAATGCCGTACTGCTCTTCAATAGCCTTCTCAAGGGAGACGAAGATATGGGTCGGCTGTACGACAGTGATTTTCACCAGTCCCTCTTTTTGACAGCGCGTGAGCGCCCGCGAGACAAACGACTGAGAAAGGTGGAGCAGCGAGGCTATCTCGGACTGCTTTTTATTTTCACTGTAATAAAGCGTGGCGATCTTCACCAGCAAGCGCTGTTCATCCTGCTTAGACATAGCGTTCCCCTTAATTTTCTGCCTGTTATTTTTATGCATTACTGAATATTTAACAAGCCAGCCGCCGCGTTCATCCGCGATCAAGTGTGATCGTACTCGCTTTTCTGTAAACCCACGCTCCTGGGGTGATAGACAAATCGGGTAACTGGGCATATCTTTATCCCATGAATAATAAATCAGTAGTGAATATATATTCTGAGCAGACAGAATACCGCGTCGCTATGCCGCGTTAGTAGGTGTTCAGGATCTTTTTTTACCCTGATTGAATATTTATTCATAGAAGATTAAACATTCAAGAGGTGCTTTATGAATCCGTTTTCGCTCTCCGTTGAGGAGCTTGAGAAAAAAGCGCGTGCCGTCCGTCGTCGCATTATTGTCCTCAATGCGGAAAGTCCGGCAGGCGGTCATACCGGGGCAGATTTGTCGCAGGTTGAACTGCTGACCGCCCTCTACTTTCGCATCCTGAACTGCTCGCCCGCCCTGCAAGAGAGCGACGAGCGCGATATTTATATCCAGTCTAAAGGTCATGCCGTCGGCGGCTATTACTGCGTGCTGGCCGAAGCCGGATTTATTCCCGTCGAGTGGCTGTCAACGTATCAACACGCGGACTCGCACCTGCCGGGCCACCCGGTAAAACACAAAACGCCGGGCATTGAACTAAACACCGGGGCGCTTGGCCACGGTCTGCCGGTGGCCGTCGGCATCGCGCTGGCGGCGAAACGCAGCAACAGCAAACGTCGCGTTTTTGCCATTACCGGCGACGGTGAACTGGCAGAAGGCAGTAACTGGGAGGCGGCGCTGGTGGCGGCACACTATCAGCTCGATAACCTGATCATCATTAACGACAAAAATAATCTTCAGCTGGCAGGGTCGACCAAAGACATCATGAATACCGATCCGCTGGATGAGAAATGGCGCGCGTTCGGGATGGAAGTGACCGAATGTCGTGGCAACGATATGGCGGATGTGGTTGCTACGCTGGAAGGGTTAACGCCCAACGGTAAGCCACAGGTGATTATTGCCAACACCACGAAAGGCGCGGGGATCTCCTTTATTCAGGGACGCCCTGAATGGCATCACCGGGTACCGAAAGGGGAAGAGATCGAACTGGCACTGGAGGAACTGAAAGATGCGTAATAGCGAACATCTCGCCACGGTCATGGTGAATGCGTTTATGGATGCCGTCGAGCGCGGCGTGGATCTGGTACCGGTGGTCGCCGACTCCACTTCAACCGCCAAAATCTCGCCGTTTATTAAAAAATTCCCCGACCGGCTGGTGAACGTCGGGATTGCCGAGCAAACGCTGGTGGGCGCGGCCGCGGGTCTGGCGATTGGCGGTAAGATTGCCGTAACCTGTAACGCTGCACCCTTCTTGATTTCCCGCGCCAACGAGCAGATCAAAGTCGATGTCTGCTACAACAACACTAACGTTAAGCTGTTCGGCCTGAACGCCGGGGCCAGCTATGGCCCGCTGGCCAGCACCCACCACAGTATTGATGACATCTCGGTGCTGCGCGGCTTTGGCAATATCGAAATCTATGCCCCCTCCTGCCCGCTGGAGTGCCGACAAATTATTGATTACGCGCTGGAACATATTGGTCCGGTTTATATCAGGCTTGACGGGAAAGCTCTCCCGGAACTGCACGATGCGGACTACCGTTTCGCCCCCGGCAATATTGATATCCTGCGTAAAGGTACGGATATCGCGCTGGTCGCCATGGGTTCGACGGTGCACGAAATTGTCGATGCCGCCACACAACTGGCGCAAGCCGGTATTGAGGCCAGCGTGATCGGTGTACCTTCTATTCGTCCCTGCAATACCGCCCGGCTTCTCGAGCTGCTGAAAGGGCATAAGGCTGTGGTCAGCGTAGAGGAGCACAATATCAACGGTGGCGTGGGCAGTCTGGTGGCGGAAGTGCTGGCAGAAGCCGGATGCGGCATTCCGCTGCGCCGACTCGGCATCGCGGATGGTCACTACGCCATTGCCGCCGACCGCGCCGCAACCCGCGCACGACACGAAATTGACGCGGCAGGCGTAGTGAAAAACGCCACCGCGCTGTATCACGCCCAACAATAACAATAATTACGCTGAAGCTTACTGGAGATTATGCAATGTCCCGAATTCCTCAACAACTCACCATGGCGGTCATTATTGGTAACCGGGGATTTTTCCCCAGCTATCTGGTGGCGGAAGCACGTGAACAGGCAGTAGCGCTATTTGCCCGTCTCGGCATTAAGACCATTATGGTGAGTGAAACCCAGACTCAGCTGGGCGGCGTGGAAACCCGCGAGGAGGCGAAAGCCTGCGCCGAACTGTTTCGCACCCATCGCGATAGCATTCACGGTGTGGTGGTACTGCTACCAAACTTTGGCGATGAAAAAGCGGTGGCGGAAACGCTGCGTCTCTCCGGGCTGAACGTGCCGGTGCTGGTGCAGGCGCAGGAAGACAATCTGGATAAAATGGGCCTCGCCACCCGTCGGGACAGCTTCTGCGGCAAAATTTCGCTGTGCAATAACTTGCGTCAGTATGGTATCCCTTTCACATTAACGACCCAGCACGTCTGCGCCCTTGATGGCGATATTTTTGCCGGGGATTTACAGCGCTTTGAACAGATTTGTCGGGTGGTCAGCAGTATGCGCGGTGTACGCGTCGGCGCTATCGGCGCGCGTCCGGCGGGCTTTAACACCGTCCGCTATAGCGAAAAACTGCTTGAGCGCCTCGGGATCGCGGTTGAAACCCTCGATCTCTCCGAAGTCTTTACCCGCATCAAACTGCTGCGCGACAATGATATTCGCGTCGACGAAAAACGTCGCCTGCTGATCGACAACGCCGATGCCAGCGGTATTCCGGCAGACAAACTGGTGACGATGGCGAAACTGTTCGTGGTGATCAGCGAATGGGTGATCGCCAATGATATCGACACCACCGCCATCCAGTGCTGGACCTCGCTTCAGGAAAATCTTGGCATTAATGTCTGCTCGATCATGAGCGTGATGTCCGGGCAACTGATGCCGAGCGCCTGTGAAGTCGATGTAATGGGCGCACTGTCAATGTACGCGCTGGCGAGCAGCAATATGAGTCCGGCCTCTATTGCCGACTGGAACAATAATTTTGGCGACGATCGTAACAAATGCGTGCTTTTTCACTGCGGAAACTTCGCAGCCGAAAGTCTTGATAATCCTCATATGGGCACCGCAGACATCATCGGCACTACCGTCGGCAAAGAGAACACCTGCGGCGCAGTGCACGGTCGTTTGCGCAGCGGGGACCTGACCTATTTCCGTCTCAGCACCGATGATTTAACCGGCGAAATTAAAGCGTACGTTGGCGCGGGGAAATCGGTAGACGATCCGCTGGATACAGTGGGTTGTCGGGCGGTAATCGAAGTACCGCATCTGGAAAATCTGTTGAACTGGATTTGCCGCAACGGGTTCGAGCATCACGTCGCGATGAATCACTCTGCCAGCGCTGACGTCCTCCACGAAGCTTTTACGCGCTATCTCGGCGTCAATACCTACCTGCATCAGTAGAAACGGCGGAGCCTGTTATGTCGGTGAGTAAAGAGATTATTATTGCGCTGGATGAAGGCACAACCAATGCTAAGGCCGTGGCAATTGATGCATCGGGTAAGGTAGTGGCGATGTTCTCACGCGGATTGTCGATTCATACCCCGCGTGAAGGCTGGGTGGAGCAGTCGGCAGAACTGCTGATTGAGGCGTCTGTTGATGTTGTCTCGCAGGCGGTGGCCGCGGTAGGTGCCGATCGGGTGGCGGCGCTGGCGGTCAGCAATCAGCGTGAGACGGCCGTGGGCTGGTATCGGCGCAACGGCCGGGCCATCGGCCCTGCGCTTAGCTGGCAATGCTCACGCAGCGCGGCATTTTGTCAGGAGCTGCGCCAGTCCGGAGCCGAGCCACGGATAAAAGCCCTGACCGGGTTGCCCGTTGCCCCGCTGTTTTCTGCCTCAAAAATGCGCTGGCTGCTGGATGCCGTACCTGACGGCCAGACGCTGGCGGCCGATGCGGAGATTTGTCTCGGGACGGTAGACAGCTGGTTACTGTGGCATCTCACCGGCGGGCAGGCATTTTGCTGCGACTACTCTAATGCCTCGCGCACCCAGCTTTTCAACCTCCATACCGCCGCCTGGGATGAGGAAATGCTGACGCTATTTGGCATTCCCCGCGCCGCGCTGCCGGAGATCCGCCCTTCCAGCGGCGAATTTGGCCGCACGCGGGGGCTGAAAAATATCCCGGACGGAATACCAATCCTCGCAATGATCGGCGATTCTCACGCGGCGTTATTTGCCCACGGCCTCGGCGCGGAAGGACGCGTAAAAGCAACCTACGGCACCGGTTCATCGGTAATGGCTCCGGTGTCGTCCACCCAGTGTGGGGTCAATACGCTGGCCACCACGATCGCCTGGCACGATGGCGAACGGCTGGTGTACGCCCTGGAGGGCAATATCCCGCACACCGGTGATGCGGTAGCATGGATGGCTGACAGCACCGGGCTAAGCGATCTTCCTCCCGCCGAGCTTGCGCGCCAGCTCAATACGCTTCCTGCTGCCGTGGCGTCTACGCTCGGCGTCTATTTTGTTCCGGCATTAACCGGTCTCGGCGCGCCGTGGTGGGATGAACAGGCGCGCGGGCTCATTCATGGTCTGAGCCGGGGCGTAAAGCGGGCGCATTTGATCCGCGCCGCGCTGGAGTCAATTACCTATCAGATAGCCGACGTGACCGTCGCCATGCGCCAGCATAACGACTTTGCGTTACAGGCATTAATGGTGGATGGCGGTCCCACTCAAAATAACTGGCTCATGCAGTATCAGGCTGACCTGCTGGGCTGTCCGGTGATGCGCAGCGACGTAGCCGAACTTTCCGCTATTGGCGCGGCACTACTGGCACGTAAAGCGTTGCTGACGGTGGAGGTTGAAGCCCTGCGCCACGTCCTGCCGGCGCACGCCGTCTTTGAACCTGACATGGCCCGCCACGGTCGTCTGCAAAAGCGCTGGCACGAGTGGCAGCAGGCAGTGACGATGACGCGAAGCCAGAGATCTGCACCTCCCGCCCAGATAAGCGCCGCATCGCCGGACGGTTAACGCCTGAGTATTCCTGTCCGGCCACTCGCTTCTATACTTATCATAAACATAATGCGAGGAGGCCAGTTATGTCCCTGCCCGATTTTCATACCTCCGATCCCTTAACCCTGGGTATCGAGCTGGAGCTACAGGTGGTTAACCCGCCGGGTTACGATCTCAGTCAGGACTCCTCAACGCTGATTGATGCGGTGCAGGCCGACGTGAAAGCCGGAGAGGTAAAACACGATATCACCGAAAGTATGCTGGAAGTTGCAACCGGCGTGTGCCGGGATATTGATCAGGCGGCGAGCGAGCTTTCCGCCATCCAGCACAGCATCCTGCACGCTGCCGGGAAACATCACCTGAACATATGCGGCGGCGGGACGCATCCCTTCCAGACGTGGCAGCGCCAGGAAGTCAGCAAAAGCGAGCGTTATAAACAGACGCTGGAATACTACGGATACTTGACCCGGCAGGCGACGGTATTTGGCCAGCATGTGCATATCGGCTGCAAGAACGGCGATGATGCTCTCTATCTGCTGCACGGCCTGTCGCGTTTTGTGCCGCATTTTATTGCCCTGAATGCCGCCTCGCCCTATCTTCAGGGCGCCGACAGTAAGTTTGCCTCGTCGCGGCTGAATATTTTTTCTGCGTTTCCCGATAACGGCCCAATGCCGTGGGTAAATAACTGGCAGGACTTCGAAGGGCTTTTTCGCCGCCTGAGTTATACCTCCACCATCGACAGCATTAAGGACTTACACTGGGATATTCGCCCCAGCCCGCAATTTGGCACGGTGGAAGTGCGGGTGATGGATACGCCGCTGACCCTGGCACAGGCGGTTAATACTGCCGGATTCATTCAGACGCTGGCCAGCTGGATCCTGACTGAACGGCCCTTTAAGCATCAGGAGCGGGATTATCTGCTGTACAAATTTAATCGCTTTCAGGCCTGTCGCTACGGACTGGAGGGTGTGCTAACCGATGTCCATACCGGTGAGCAATGCACCATTGCCGACGATCTCACGCGCCTGCTTCCACGGCTGATGCCCTACGCCGATAAACTGAACGCCGGAAGCGCGCTGGACAACATCGCCCTGATGCTTAAGGCGGACAGAAGCGACGTTCAGTTGATGCGCGATTTTATTGTCGATGGCGGATCGCTCATCGGGCTGGTACAAAAGCACACGGAAATCTGGGCTGCATGCTAGCCGCTCTGGTGGTCAGGCTTTACAATGCGCCATACGATTTTTAACAGAAGATTAACGGCCCATGAAACATCCGCTTGAAACCCTGATGACCGCCGGCGGCATTTTGCTGCTGGCGTTCCTGTCCTGCCTGCTGCTGCCCGCGCCGTCACTCGGCCTGGTCCTCGCGAAAAAGCTTATCGCCGTGTTCCACCTGATGGATCTCAGCCAGCTCTATACCCTGTTATTTTGCCTGTGGTTTCTGGCGCTCGGCATTATCGAATATCTGATTATTCGCTTTATCTGGCGCCGCTGGTTTTCACTGGCAGAATAGGCCCGCGATGTCGAATACGGCAAGCGCAGGAGGATATGCCGTTACTCGTCCTTAGTGCACACTGTTATGGTTTTCGCGGCGATAGGCTCCCGGCGGCTGATTGAAAGTGCGGGTAAACACCCGGGTAAACGTCTGCTGCGATTCATAACCGTATTTCAGGCAGATGTCGTAAACCCGCTGGTCAGTATCACGCAGATCGCGGGCGGCCAGCAGCAGCTTGCGCTCGCGGATATAGCGCCCGAGACTCTCACCTTTATATTGCAAAAACAGACGCTGCAAATGCCATTTCGAATAGCCAGAATGACGGGCAATTTCTTCAATGCGCAGCGGCTGATGCAGATTGTCATCTATCCATTCAACGATGGTATCGATAACCTGAGCAGAAATCGTCATATAGCTCCCCTCTCTCCAGTGTAACGATGGGTTATTCCCACCAGGCACTAAACTGATGCAAACGATCGTGAATATTGACCGGCTCGCCAGCCTGCGGCGTTAATAACCGGTAGGGTTTATGCTGACTGGCCTGGGCCAGCCGCTTATACGGGTCATCCCAGGTATGTTTTGCCAGCACAAAGCGCCCGGAATGGCTGGGTAAAATGGCCCTGGCATTAAGGTCAACGGCCGCCTGCGCCGTTTGTTCTGGCATCATGTGAATGTATTTCCAGTCGTTGTCGTACTGACCGTTTTCCATAATGGCCAGATCCACCGCGCCAAACTGCTCGCCGATGGCCTTAAAATGCGGACCGTAACCGCTGTCGCCGCTGTAATACAGTTTTTGATCCGGAGTGACGAACATAAAGCTCGCCCACAACGTCTGATTACGCTTCAGGCCGCGCCCGGAAAAGTGGCGGGCGGGCAGAACATGAATCGTTAACTGTTCATCAAGAGTAATTGCCCGATCCCAGTCGGCTTCGGTAATGATGTCAGGGTTCATCCCCCAGTAGCGCAGGTGCGAGCCGACGCCCAGCGGCGTAATGGTCCGCTTAATTTTGGGCATCAGCGCCTTGATAGTGGCGTAGTCAAGATGGTCATAGTGGTCGTGCGAAATGATCAGCAGGTCAATCTCCGGCATACTCTGCGCAGTCCACGGAAAATCCCCATCAAAGGCTTTATTTAAAAACGAGAATGGCGCGGCGTAGTTGCCAAGGACCGGATCAATCAGGATCCGTTTACCGCCGAGTTGCAGATACCAAGAGGAGTGGCCCAGCCAGACAGCAACCTCCCGATCGCGCGGCATGCTCGCCAGATCGGTTTTCACCTTTGGCAGCGACTGAGACGGTCGGGCATTTTCCCGCCGGGCGGTCAGGAATTCCCACCATGCGGCCAGCATATTTTTGTCGCCGGTAAATCCCGGGGTCGGCAGCTGATTATGAAAAACCCCATCACGATAATGCGGCGATTTTTCGACGTCGGTCAGCGCCTTGCCCTGGGGAGCCTGGCCAAATCCGGCATTAAAAATAAACGGTACGCTTGCAGCGCAGGCAATCAACATAACGGCAACCACACTTATTGTTAGACGTTTCATATCCTGACCTGAAGCAGACTCTGTCCGTAGAAGCGCTATAGGAGACTTGATTATGAGTGAGTAAGCACTCATTATAGAAAGAGGCTGACTATCGTCAAGGCGTTTTTCGTTTTTTGACATTCGCCGTTGAAGTGCCGCTAAGGGCATGTTTCAATCAGGGTTTTACAGACAAAAGGTAACGTGCAGTGGCTCGACCGAAGAGTGAAGATAAAAGACAGGCATTACTGGAGGCGGCGACCATTGCATTTGCCCAGTCGGGGATTACCGCATCCACCGCCACGATTGCCCGGAGCGCAGGCGTCGCAGAAGGCACGCTGTTCCGCTATTTCGCGACTAAAGACGATCTCCTTAATGCGCTTTATCTGCATCTCAAACAGCAGCTCTGCCGGGCCATGCTGGCCAATCGCGATCCGGCGATGGTCGATCCTAAGCAAAATACCCACTATATCTGGAATAATTATATCGACTGGGGCGTGCAAAACCCGCTCGGTAACCGTACCGTCCGCCAGCTGGCGGTGAGTGAGAAAATCACTAAAGAGACCAAACTTCAGGTTGAAGAGATGTTCCCGGAGATGAAAACGCTATGTCGCAGCTCAATTCTGCCGGTGTTTAAATCAGAAGAGTTTAATGCGTTCGGCGATGCCTGTTTTCTTGCGCTGGCCGAAACCACGATGGAGTTTGCGATGCGCGAACCCGCCCGCGCCAGCGAGTTTAAAGCTATCGGCTTTGAAACGATGTGGCGCGCCCTGTCCAGCGAGAATGGCTGATGGACAGCGAGGCGATTAAACAGTGCGCCCATCGCATTGCTCTGGAATTGCCTTTTACCGAACACTGCTGGCCGTTTGGCCCGGAATACGACGTGTTCAAGGTCAACGGTAGGATCTTTATGATGACCGCCGTCGCCCACGGCAGACCGCTGGTCAGCGTCAAATCCGATCCGCAAAAATCACTGATTAATCAGCAAATTTATCGCAGTATCGAGCCGGGTTATCATCTGAACAAGAAGCACTGGATTTCGGTTTACGCGGGTGACGATATTACCCCGGCGCTGGTCACCGACCTGGTGATGGATTCCTGGGATCTGGTGGTGGATAAGCTGGCGAAAAAAGACCGGCAGCGCCTGCGCCCGACGGGCTGTCGCACAAAACGATAACACTTATCGATTTTCATCACTTTATTTTCCCCTGTGGGAGGCGCTACTCTGCTGCCCATCGGACGTACCTGTACGGTACGCATTTAATACATCAGGAGTTGTTATGGATATTATTTCCGTTGCCTTAAAACGTTATTCCACTAAGGCATTCGATGCGAGTAAAAAATTGACCGCAGAACAGGCTGAAAATCTGAAAACGCTACTGCGTTTTAGCCCGTCCAGCACGAACTCTCAGCCGTGGCATTTTATTGTTGCCAGCACCGATGAAGGTAAAGCGCGGGTCGCTAAATCCGCCGCCGGGGGTTATGTCTTTAATGAGCGGAAGATCCTTGATGCCTCGCATGTGGTAGTTTTCTGCGCCAAAACGGCGATGGATGACGCATGGCTGGAGCGCGTTGTCGATCAGGAAGATGCCGATGGTCGTTTTGCCACGCCAGACGCTAAAGCGGCTAATCATAAAGGCCGCACATTCTTTGCCGATATGCACCGTAAGGATTTGAATGATGACGATCAGTGGATGGCTAAACAGGTCTATCTGAATGTCGGTAATTTCCTGCTGGGCGTTGCGGCAATGGGTCTGGACGCGGTGCCTATTGAAGGCTTTGACGCGGCGGTCCTTGATAAAGAATTTGGTCTGAGCGAGCAGGGCTATACCAGCCTGGTGATTGTGCCGGTGGGTCAGCACAGCGCAGACGATTTTAACGCCGCACTGCCAAAATCTCGTCTGCCAGCAAGCACTACCCTGACGGAGTGTTAATCCGGCCGCTCAGCGAGGCTGCCTGATGGCGGCTGCGCCTAATCAGGCCTGCAATTTGTATTCTTTGTAGGCCTGATAAGCGAAGCGCCATCAGGCCTTCACGCTATCGGTAGCCAATATTACCGGCATACGACCCTCTCCCACTTTATTCATTTCCCAACGTCCTGCGAAATATATTTCACCCCCTACCAAATATTAGGGCTAAAGCGTCGCGCCATATTTACCCTCCCAATAAAAAAGCAATAAATTCAATATTTTAAAATAAATACAAGGCATGATTTACTTTAAGTCGTAATTTCTCTCCCTGCCCATCCAGGACTATTCCTACAATACGTGTAAAAAAATATGTCTTAATATGTCGGCAAATATATTCCTCACTAGCCTATTACCTCTGAAACAGGATGTTTACTATGGCACATCTTAAACCTGCACTTTTACTCTCCGCGTTATTCCTTGCTGCCTGCGGTGGCGGTGGTGGTGGCGGTCATCATGATGACAATAATGCCCCGGCGCCGGAAACCACGGCCCCGACACAGCCGGAGACCGACAACACGCCGGCACCAGCGCAGCCGGTTTCCCCGCCGGAAAGTAAAGCCACGCTGGGCAGCGTCTCGGGCGTGACCTATACCACGCCGAATGGTATTGAATATCAAATGCGCCGAAGCGGAATTACCTTTGGTGGCACCTGGACTGAGCGCTTAGTCAAAACTGACGGCACGCCGGTTTCCAGCACCAGCTGGTGCTGCGGCCCGATGAGCTACACCCAGTTTGGTAGCTGGACCTCGCAGGAAAAAGGCGAGCATGGCGTGTTCTATAGCGGTGAAGCTACGGCGGCGGCCAATGTGCCGACGCAGGGAAGCGCAACTTACGTCGGTTCCGGGATGCGTGACGGCGTCCGCACGGATGCCAGCTTCAACGTTGATTTTGCGGCCAAAACGATTGACGGCAATATTACCGGCAATAACGAGTTTGGTTCGGCGGTTGCCATGCAGGGTAAAATTGTTGACGGCGGCTTTAACGGTAACGCGCAGTCCGGTGGCGACAACGGTACCTTCGTCGGTCACTTTAACGGTCCGGCGGCTGAAGAGCTGGGCGGGATCGCAGAATTCGCTGATACCCACAAAAGCGCATCGTTTGGCGCGACAAAACAATAATATTTTACCGGCCAGGCGACCTGGCCGGTTTTCCTGATGATGGTAATTTGCGGTATGTCTTCCCTGCGCCTGCGTTCCCTGTTTGTCACGCTTTTTCTGCCCGCGCTTGCCCTTGCGGCCCCCACCGATAATATGTTGATCCCGGCGGCGCCGCATTTCGAGAGGCTAACCCCCAGGACGTCTGATGAGCAGGTGTCCGCAAAGACGCTGCGGGTATCAAATCAGCAGCTTGAAACACAGCCTGAACTGACAACAGCTCTGCTTAATCAGGCGGTACGCGATGAAGCCTGGCCGGTCGTGAAAAGCCTGCTGCCGGTGTATGAGCGACTCTCCGCACCGGATGAGGTTCTTATTCACTATGCCAAAGCCGGACTGGCACGCAGTGAAGGGCATTATGGCGAAGCGATTGAACACTATCGGGCGATCCTGAGTACCCATCCTGATTTTGCCGCCGTGCGTCTTGACCTGGCACGCGCGCTGTATGAAGACCGACAATTTGATGCGGCGGAATACAATTTCGAACGGGTGAATACCACTAACCCGCCTCCGGAGGTCGCGCAGCGGATTAACACCTATCTTAAGCAGGTCCGATCCCAGGATCGCGTGACGGGTAATCTTAGCGTCAGCTACCTCAATGACAGTAACGTCAATAATGCCTCGACCGGTAAATATATTCGTATCGGCGATAAGCTGTTTATTCGCAATAAAGAGGCGTATCCGCAGCGCGGAGAAGGCTTCTGGTTCAACGGCGCGCTGCAAAAAGATGTGTCGCTCTACGACCGCCATTCTCTGCGTTTTCTCGGCACGATCACCGGTAAAAGCTACTGGAATAATCATCGCTTCGACGATATTACCAGCCGCCTGTATGTCGGTTATCGCTGGCAGGATTTTCGTCAGCAGATCGCCCTGCTGCCGTTTTATGAGAAACGCTGGTACGGAACCGAAGCCTATTCCTCCGGACCGGGAATGCGCGCCGAGTACAGCTATTTACTTTCGCCCTCATGGCAAATTAGTCAGGCGCTGGAATATCAGAAACTGCATTACGACAATGCGCAGTATGATTTTTTAGCCGGCGATAATCGTTATATCTCCACTACCCTGTCACACGTAGTGAATGCGCGGCTGTCGGTGTTTTTCGGCGGTGACATTGCCTGGCAAAATACCTCAACGGCCAGTGAAACTAACCAGCGTTACAGCCTGCGCAGCGGAGTGGAAGCCGATTTGCCGTGGGGGATTTCCGCCGGGCTGATGGGCGCGCTCGCTAAACGTCACTACGACGATGACAACGATATTTTTGGCGTCCGCCGCCAGGATAATGAGCAGATCGGCATGCTGTCACTGTGGCATCGCGATCTGCATTTTATGTCGGTAATGCCAAAACTGAATTTCGTTTATAAGAAAGTGAACAGCAATATCGACTTCTACGACTATACCCAGCGCAATATTTATTTAACGCTGGATAAACGCTTCTAGGCGCTGGCACGCGGCGTTAAACGCCACGCCATCATTACCCGCTCGGTGCGGGAGTCAGGATTATCGATTTTGGTCAGCAATAGCCCGACGGCTTTGCGGCCGATGTCATGTGAAGGTTGCTCAATGGTGGTGAGCTGCGGGGAGATCATCTCTGCCAGATCGGTCCCATCGAAGCCGACCACTGAAATATCATCCGGCACCCGAAGCCCGGCCTGCTCAATCGCCCGGATCGCACCGGCAGCGAGAGTATCGGAAACCGCAAAAATAGCGTCCGGACGCTCGTTTGCCGCCAGTAATCTCTCGGCAGCCGCTTTACCCGCAGCGGCACTCAGCTCGCTGGCGTATTCGATGGACTGAAAAGGCAGATTACGGGTGTGTACCACACTTTTATAACCCCGTTCACGCAGGCGGGCGTATTTATAGCTGAGATCGTGGTTGATCAGTGCGATGCGCTGTCGGCCTTTATCCGCCAGCCACGACACCACGTGCTGGGCCGCATCTACATCATTAATGCCCACGCAGGAGACCGCTCCGCTATCGGCATACTCCGCGCACTGCACCCAGGGTGCCTCGCCAATCAGCGCCGCCAGCTCGGGCAGTTTCGAGAAGGCATCCATAGTAATAATGCCGTCAACGATTTTACCGGAGAGCAGCTTCAGCCCGGAGCGCGAACGCTCAAGATCGGAGCCGGAGTTACACAGCAGGATGCGATAGCCGTTTTTCTCTGCCTCTTCTTCAATGCCTTTCACCACCGCGGCGCAAAAAGGGTTAGCAATATTAGAAACCATCACCAGGATCATATAACTGCGCGAGGTGCGTAACTGCCGTGCCAGCAAATTAGGCTGATAGTTACTTTCCGCAATGGCCGCCAGCACGCGCTCACGGTTTTTGGCTTTAACGGTATCACTGTTATTCAGCACGCGTGAGACCGTCGCCACCGAGACGCCAGCGAGACGGGCAATTTTTTGAATGGACATAGTGACGGCAGATCCTGCGGTTAGCGTTAAGAGTGGCAGGCTATCACAAAATGGTTGCCCGGCGAACCGGGCAATGTGTTACTGCCCGACGCGGACCCAGCGTTGCTCTGTGTGGCTTTTCACAATCGCCTCAATGAGGTACATCACATTTGCACCGTCATAAAAGGACGCGAATGCATCAGAGTGGACGGGCATTTTGCCGTCGCGCACCGCCTGATAAAACTGCCGGAGCATGTTTTTAAAGGCGTCCGGCCAGCCTTCAATATGACCGCCGGGGAAATGCGCGCTGCCCGCCACATCCGGGTTCATTAAACCCGGATCGTCACTCAATAGCTGATTGGGCTGTGCACGATGGCCAATCCACAGGCGCTGCGGCGTTTCCTGATCCCAGGCCAGCGCACGCTCGCTGCCGTCAATCTCAAAGCTTAGCCGGTTTTTGCGTCCTGCGCTGACCTGCGACACGTGAAAACAACCTTTGCTCCCGTCATCAAAGCGCAACAGTACTGAACCGCTATCCTCGGTGGAAACCGCGCGATCCTCATAATGCGCCTCGTCCCCGCCGTGACCAAAGGTGGTTGCCCCGGCCTGGTTCGCTTTGCGCGTTGGCCAGACAATAGACAAATCGGCCATCACCTCAACGATCCGCCTGCCGGTAACAAACTGGATAGTATCGCACCAGTGGGAGCCAATATCCGCGACGGCCCGGGATACGCCGCCCTGCGCGGAATCAACCCGCCAGTTATAGTCCGTTTCCAGCAGCATCCAGTCTTGTAAATAGGTGCCGTGGGCGGAGAAAAGCCGTCCAAGGCTTCCCGCCCGGCGCATACTGGCGGCCTGCTGAACCATCGCAAATTGACGATAAACAAAACTGACGCCGTGAACGACGCCGGCCTGTTCCGCCAGCTGCACCAGTTCACGCGCTTCTTCACCGGTCATGCACAGCGGCTTTTCAGAGAACACATGTTTCCCTGCCCGCAGGATCTGCCGGTTAATCGCGGCGTGAAGATGATTCGGCGTGCAGTTATGCACCACCTCAAGGCCTGGATGCGCCAGCAGTGCATCGACGCTGCCAAATGCGTGCGGCACGTGAAGTTCCCGGGCCTTACGTTGCGCCATATCGAGGGAATGGTCGCACAGCGCCACCACCTCCACATCGCCCAGCCGACGCAGGGCTTCAAGATGAGCAGGGCCAATAAAGCCGCTGCCAATAATACCGACCTGGATCATTTACGTACCTCATTACCCGCCGCGAAATCGTCAAAAGCATGGCTGGCAACCGGGATGATATGGCGACGGATAAAGTGGCTGCCCTCGCGCGCGCCGGTTTCGCCGTCTTTCAGACAGCACTCCCATTCCAGTACCGCCCAGCCAGGGTAGTCATACTGCGTTAACTTGCTAAACACGGTTTTGAAATCGACCTGGCCGTCGCCCAGCGAGCGAAAGCGCCCGGCCCTGTCGATCCACGGCTGATAACCGCCATAGGTGCCGCTGCGCCCGTTGGCCCGATACTCTGCATCTTTGACGTGAAAGGCTTTGATGCGCGAGTGGTAAATATCGATCCATGTCAGATAATCGATATGTTGCAGCAGCAGGTGACTCGGATCGTAGAGCATATTACAGCGCGGATGGTTATCGACCTTGTGCAGGAAACGCTCGAAGGTCACGCCATCGTGCAGGTCTTCGCCGGGATGGATCTCGTAACACACGTCCACACCATGTTGGTCAAAACAGTCAAGGATTGGCCGCCAGCGTGTTGCCAGCTCGTCAAACGCCTCATCCAGCAGTTGCGCATTGTGCGGCGGCCACGGGTAGAAGTACGGCCAGGCCAGCGCGCCGGAGAAGGTCGCATGGGCCGTCAGTCCAAGACGTGCTGAGGCGGCGGCGGCCTGCTTCAGGGTTTCTGTCGCCCATGCCTGACGGGCTGAGGGATCACCGCGCAGCTGCGGCGGGGCGAAACCGTCAAAGGCCGCATCGTAGGCCGGATGAACCGCCACCAGCTGCCCCTCAAGATGGGTTGAAAGCTCGCTGATAACCAGCCCGTGTTCTGCCAGGGTGCCGCTTATCTCATCACAGTAGATCTGGCTTTCTGCCGCCTGCTGAACATCGAAAATCGCTTTATTATGACAGGGAATTTGCAGGGCTTTATAGCCTAACCCTGCCGCCCAGCCTGCCAGCGCGTCAAGGGTGTTAAACGGCGGCTGTGCACCGAGAAACTGCGTTAAAAAAATACCCGGTCCCTTAATGGTTCTCATAAAATCCTCCAGACAATTACGCAGACTCTTTCTCGTTATAGCGGAAAGAGAACAGGAAAATCAGCGCGATAACGGCGGCGGCAATCGCCGGGATCCACCAGAACGTTACCCACGCCTGCGGCACGGTTTGCCCGGCAACCAGGCGGTTATAGAGCGCGCCGGAGATCTGCGATCCAAGCAGCATTCCAATACCGTAAGTGAACATGACAATCATGCTTTGCGCCTGACCTTTGACCTTCTCCCCTGCCACGCGGTCGGTATAGATAAAGCCAACGACAAAGAAGAAATCGTAACAAACGCCGTGCAGCAAAATGCCGAGGTACAGCAACACGCGCCCTTCCTCACTGACACCGAGGGCGAACATCGCATAACGAACGAACCACGCCAGCATCCCAATCAGCAGCATATATTTCACCCCAAGACGGCGGAACAGCAGCGGGATCACCAGCATGAAGAAAATTTCTGACATCTGGCCAAACGACATCGCGGTACTGACATCGGCTACGCCCGCATCCGCCAGGTAGGAGGCGGTATAGGCGTAGTAGGTGCCCAGCGGCACGGAGATTAGCGTGGCGCACAGCGAGAAGATGAAAAAGTGGCGGGTTTTCAGCAGTGCAAACGCATCGGCGCAGAACAGATCGCGTACCTGGATCGGCAAACCTTTTGCCGGTGCAGGGGTATGCGGCAGGGTCAGGCTGTACAGCGCCAGTATCACAGAACAAATTGCCGCGAGGGTAAAGATGCCGGTGGTATCTGAAATGCCGGTTACACCGATAAAGATCCCGGCAATAATCCAGCCGATAGTGCCGAAAACGCGCACTACCGGAAAAGTTTTATCAATATTGCTCAGACTGTGAAACGCGATGTTGTTGGTCAGCGCCAGCGTGGGCATGTAGCACAGCGTATAACCAAACAGCAGGCCAATCAGCATTGCGCCATTTTCAGCGACCAGCGCCTGCGGCACAAACCACAGGATAATGGCGCCCAGCAGATGCATAACCGCCATCACTTTTTGCGAAGCAAAAAAGCGATCCACCAGCATTCCGAGCACAAACGGCGAGAGAATTGAGGCTATTGGCCCGGCAGAAAACGCATCGCCAATCAGCAGCGACATGTTGTACTGGGTCATCACCAGCCCAAGCGTGACTGACCAGCTCCCCCAAATGAAAAACTGAAGAAACATCATGAGAGAAAGACGCGGGACCAGCAACCGATGCTGCGGCCCGCTGTTGGCATTAATTCCTGTTGTAGACATTTGCTTACCCTCTAAAGTAATCGATTACAAAAGCCATTTAGGTAGAAAGTAATCGATTACAAATAAAGATCGAGGATGTTGTAGTGAAAACGGGAGAGCGATCACGATCATAAGATCGTCGGAAGATCCTGCGGCAGAAATACGCCTGGTGGCGAAAAAGGCGTCACCACCTGGTCTTCGCCTAAATATGTCGAAGCGATCACAGAATACTCATCGGCTATTTGTAATCGATGACCTGGCACAGGTAGTTTGTAATCGATTACTTTTGACAAGGAACCTGATAAGCATGAAAAAATTGATTGTAGCCGCCACGCTGTTTGCGGCATTTTCGCTGTCTGCCGCCCAGCCCTCCCCTGCCAGTACTGAAGATGAAATTGCCCTGCAAATGTACACTCTGCGCAACGTTGGTACGCCTGCGGAACAATTTGCAATGGCCAGTAAGGCGGGCTTTGAGCATGTCGAACTGGTGGGCAATCACGGGCTGGATGCTGACGAGATGAAATCGCTGCTGGCAAAAAACCATCTGACGGTGACCTCGTCTCACGAACAACTCAGCGCCCTTGAGCAACACTATCAGCAGACGGTAGCGTTCAATAAAGCCGTAGGTAACAGCACGATCGTCGTGCCGTGGATCGAACCGCAGGATCGCCCGGACAGCGCGCAGGGCTGGAAAGACTTTGCGCAGCGCCTGGATACTCTGGGGGCGAAATTACGCCAGGACGGGATGCAGCTGGCGTATCACAACCATAATTTCGAAATGAAAAAGTATGACGGCGTGACCGCGCTGGAAATCGTGTTTAACCACTCCCGCCCGGAAAATCTTAAGCTTGAAATGGATGCGGCATGGATATCACGCGGAGGCCAGGATCCGGCGCGCATTCTGCAACAGTACCCGGGCCGGGTTTATGCGATTCACGCCAAAGACAATGCCGCCATCGGCATTCGCGATGATGAGATGAATTTTACGCCGTTGGGCGAAGGACTACTGGACTGGGCGACGATTTTACCTGCGGCGAAAGCCAGCGGCGTGAAGTGGTTTATTATTGAACACGATAAACCGAAAGATGCCTGGAGTATTATCGATACTTCACATAAAAATCTGCGGGCCGCGCTGGAGAAATTACCGCATTGAGCATACCGGGCCTGGATAGCGTCGCAGGCCCGATAAACGCGTGATGTCAGGCTTTACGACGCAGACATTTAAAGGCGACAAATAGCACCAGTATCCATACCGGCAGTAAGATGGCTGAAGTACGCATCTCATCCATCGTACACATCAGCCCAAGGATCATTATCAGGAAAGCAATACACAGATAGTTTCCGCCGGGGGTCAACAGCGCTTTAAATTTCGGCAGCCGCCCTTTACGACGCATGGCTGCACGAAACTTCAGATGCGCCAGACAAATCATAATCCAGTTCAGCAGCAGCGTGGCCACCACCAGCGCCATCAGCAGGCCAAAAGCCTGTTTTGGCAGCAGGTAGTTGATAACAACCACCAGCGAAGTGATCCCTCCCGACAGCAACAGCGAGTTAATCGGTACGCCGCGACGGCTGATACGGGTCAGGAACTTCGGCGCATTGCCCTGCACGGACAGGCCGAACAGCATCCGGCTGTTAGAGTATACGCCGCTGTTATACACCGACAGCGAGGCCACCAGAATCACCATGTTCAGCGCCGATGCCACCAGATTACTGTCAAGATTGTGGAATATCATCACAAACGGGCTGCTGCTGGAGCTGATTTCGGTCCACGGGTAGAGCGCCAGTAAGACGATGAGCGAACCGATATAGAAAAGCAAAATACGGTATACCACCTGGTTCACTGCTTTAGGGATCGATTTTTCAGGATCGCGCGCTTCGGCAGCGGTAATACCAATCAGCTCCAGACCGCCGAACGAGAACATAATCACTGCCAGCGACAGGATCAGGCCGTGCCAGCCGGTCGCCAGAAAACCGCCGTGAACCCACAAGTTATTGATGTTGGCATGTGCACCGCCGTGACCGGAAACCAGCATCCAGATGCCAAAGCCAATCATGCCGATAATGGCCAGCACTTTGATTAGCGCAAACCAAAACTCTGTTTCGCCATAAAGGCGGACATTCACCAGATTAATGGCATTGATAATAATAAAGAAGGCTGCGGCCCATATCCACGTCGGCACATCCGGTAGCCAGTACTGCATATAGATCCCGGCCGCCGTCAGCTCTGCCATGCCAACCAGCACGAACATCACCCAGTAGTTCCAGCCGGAGAGAAAACCGGCAAACGGTCCCCAGTATTTATAGGCAAAATGGGCGAAAGAGCCGGAAACCGGTTCTTCAACCACCATTTCACCTAGCTGGCGCATAATCAGGAAGGCGATGATACCGGCGATAGCGTAGCCAAGTACAACGGCCGGCCCTGCCATCTGGATCGCCGGGCCGATGCCGAGGAACAGGCCAGTGCCGATTGCCCCGCCCAGGGCGATCAATTGAATGTGTCGGTTTTGTAAACCGCGGTGTAAGGTCGGATGCGTTTGTGCTGATGCATCCACTGAATGTGCGGACGCCTGTGACGCGTTTTTCACGTCATACCCCTGTGCTATTTATAATAAGGGGCATCTTTTAACACTTAAAGACATCACACTTCAAGTTGTGGGGGAAAGAACGGGCTTCCCTGCCCGCCTCACGAGGTGCTCTTATCAGAAGTCGTAGCTCATCGAGACTTTCAACGTCCGCGGCTGGCCTTCGAAGATATAGGTCCCGTTGTCTTCAACGCCCGACCAGTATTTCTCATTGGTGACGTTATCCACCCCGACGCGCACGACCATGTCGTTTTTCTCCTGATTCAGGTGCATACGGTAACGTACGCCCAGATCCAGGGTGGTGTAATCGTCCAGCTTTTTGGTGTTGGCCGCATTAGCATATTGTGAGCCGGAATGGTTCACATTGGCAGTGGCCGTCAGACCGTCTATCGGCTTGATGTCATATTCTGCACCAAGCACCATATAGAAACCTGGTACACCAATGGCATCTTTACCGTTATTCACGCCGCCTTTGGTTTTGGTCATTTCAGGATCCAGCCAGACGGTGCTGCCGTTCAGACGCAGGCCTAGCACCGGCTCACCGAAGACATTTAACTCCACGCCACGGTTACGCTGCTCGCCGTCGAGAGCATAAATGCCGGTAACGCTGTCCTGAAGGGCAGACGGTTTTTTGATTTCAAACAGCGCCAGCGAGCCGCCGACGCGTTCATAATCCACCTTCACGCCAACTTCATTCTGTTTAGAGTGCGCAATACCGGTACTTTTACCATAGTTAGCGGCGGATTTTGGCGCCACGCTGCCCGGCTGCAGCGCTTCCGTATGGTTAGCATACAGGGAGAGTTGTTCCCACGGCTTATAAACCACGCCGTAGGTCGGCATCCAGCGGCTTTGGGTGTAGCGGCTGGCGGTATCTTCGGCCCCGGTCGCATTACTGTAGTTACGTACCACGACTTTCTGATGCCGTGCGCCGACAGTAAACAGCAGCGTATCGTCCAGGACGCCAAGCGTATCGCTCAGCAGCCAGCCCTGGGTACGGTTGCGGGTGGTGGTCAGCGGATCGGAATAGTTGCCGCCAAAACTCGCGTTGTCCGGGATCGGCACAGGATGGTTATCATAAATATTGGTGGTCGGGTTGACTTTCGAACTAGTCCAGGCAGTTTTATCTTTCTTGATTTGCGCCGAGTAGCCCACATTCACTTTATGCGAGACAACGCCGGTATCAAAATTACCGCGCAGACCGCCCATGCCGCTATACGCGTCGGTAATGCGGTTGGTGTCCAGACGACCGGCGGTGGCATCGCCATTCGCATTCAGCAGCTTAGGTCCGCTATAAACGCCTGTTTCATGCGCGTGCTGCATTCCGAGCGCGGTATAGGCAGTCCAGTTATCGGTCAGATCGTATTCGTTTTTTACCATCCCGAATTCGTTTTCAATATCGCTGAACGCCCACTTCTGGCTGTAGTTTTTGCTGGCATCCGGCAGACGCGGAATAAAATCGACGCCGCTGATGTTAAGTCCCGTTTCGCCGCCGTGGAAGGTCTTTTTCTGATAGCCAAAATCGAGTGAAGAACGCAGCCGCTCGCCGCGGTAATCCAGGCCAATAGAGGCCAGCGTGGTACGGTGTTTATCATCCTCAACGGCGGTTTCACCTTCACGGTGAACCAGGTTGACCCGCGCACCGAACTGATTATTGTCGCCAAAACGACGGCCAGCATCGACGGTGCCGCCGACCTGGGAGTCCGAGGTATAATCCACGCCTACCGTAGCGTTTGGCGTATCTTCTGCGCGCTTCGGTTCAAGGTTGATCATCCCGCCGACGCCGCTGCTCGCCGCACCGTTTACCAGCGAGTTAGCCCCTTTAAAGATTTCGATGCGCTCCAGCATTTGGGTGTCCATCACCTGGCGTGGTACCACACCGGGCAGCCCGCCGAAAGTCATGTCATCGCCGTCAAGCTTGAAGCCGCGGATGCGATAGGTTTCAGCATAGTTGCCGTAGCCCTGCACCGCCTGCACGCCCGCGTCATTGCTGACCACGTCGGCAATGGTTTTTGCCTGCTGATCCTGCACCAGCTTAGCGGTGTAGCCGATAACGTTAAACGGCACATCCATCGCCTTTTGTTCGCCAAGCATTCCCATGCGTCCGCCGTGCGCGATTTGCCCGTCAAGATAAGCAGGCACCAGGTCATTGCCGCCCGGCGTAAAGCTTCCCTCTGGGGCGGCCTGGACCACGATAGTCTCTTCTTTCTGACCGGTAACCTCGCCGGTTGCAGCGATTACCGTATGGGTTGCTGCGCCAATAGCCAGCGCAAGCAGCGTTTTACGCAAGGGGAATGAAACAGTGGTGTTGTGCATAAATCACTCAGGAAAAGTAAACAGTGAAAAAAAGGCCCGTTTCCGGGCCGGATGGTTATTTATTCAAATCAATACGGACGACGCTATCAGGCCCGCTGGTTGAATGATCTTTGTTGAACGCCTGCTTCACGGTGACAAACAACGTTTGACCGTCGGCAGAAAGCGTCAGACTGTTCGGATTAGGTGGCAGATCCCAGGACTGCTTAACGGCGTAAGACGTTGCATCAAGGCTGACCACTTTGCCGCCGTCGCGACGGGAGATGTAAATCTCATTGCGTGCAGGATTGAATTTAACCGCCAGCGAATCGCCAATATCCAGCTGCTTGATAATGTCACCGCTGTGAATATCCAGCACCAGCGTGGTCTTCGCTTTCGAGTTATCAGTGACGAACAGACGGCCGGTGTTACTGTCTTCAGCAATATTCAGCAGCAGCGCCGGTTTATCGCCCAGCGGTTTCCAGCGATGTTCAATCCGGTTGGTGCGCGGATTAATCACCAGGATCTCACCGCCGCCGTTAGCCGCATACAGACGATCGGTTTTTTCGGAGTAATGCAGGCCGGTCATCCATTTGCCGGTGTTTTTGATGCGCGTTTTCAGCTTCAGCGTTTTGGCATCAACAACCCAGATAATTGCCGGATCGGCGACGGCGCCGATATACAACGTATCTTTATGCAGCAGGACCTGGCGCGCGCCGTACGGGAAGCCTTCGTCATTGCGTTCCGGGAACAGCACGCGATTTTTGACTTTACCGTCAGCGGTATTGATGGCAGTAACGCCGCCGTCGAGTGAGTTAGTGACATACAGCGTCTGGCCGTCGTCGGACAGCGCGAGGGCGAAGTTTTTCAGATCGGTATGGCTGGCCCCGATGGTTTTCAGCGTACGCGAGTCAAGTTTGTAGACCACGCCACCCTGCACATCTTTAAAGCCTTCAGCACTGGCAACGTAAAGCGCGTCCCCTTTCGGACTAAGCGCCATTTCGTACAGGCCATCTGCCAGATCGCGTTTTTGTACATTCGCAGGCTGCACGGCAGCCGGGGCTTTCTGGGTGTCAGCCGCAGGTTTAATGGCAGAAGTCGATTGGGCAGTACAACCGCTGAGCGCGACGGTCATCAGCAGCGCCAGGGCGGAGATTTTCATTTTCATCGGGGGAAGTCCTTCACCTTTGAAATACGCAAAAATGTGGAGGCATCCCGGATTATGTTATGACGTTCCGGTCTTCGTTATACGCACTCCACCATGTGCCTCAGTGTTTCCCTGTGAAAAGCGTTCACTGTGGTGCAGGAAGTCCATGGCGCGCCTGCGAATAACAAAGAGAATGAGAACTATACTCATTCTCTTCAGATTATCAAGCCTGATGGTTACATGAATTCATGATTCGTCATACTTTGAGATGAGATTGGGCGGGGATACCCGGCTGCAGAATGCCGCCGGGGGATGCACTTATTACTATCTTTATTTACTACCTTCGGCAATCACGGTCAGCTTACTGTCCGTCGCTTTTTCTTCTTGTAACGTTTCATCGAGCAATTTAGCGGCTTCTTTATAACCCAGCCTGAGCGCCAGCGTTTTTAACGTACCATAGGAAGCAATTTCATAATGCTCTACCTTCTGGGCTGCACCGATCAGCCCTGCATCGCGAACATCACCCGCTTCAACCGATTCGATTATCTCCAGCGCTTCTTCTGCCAGCCCTTCAAGCGCGTGACATTTCATCCTCTTGATCCGCACGCCTTCAGTGACATCGACCAGTTGATCGAGCCTTTCGATTTGTCCGCGAGTTTCCTCAAGATGAGCTTCGAACGCCGCAACTAATTTTGGCGAAGTGGCGGCCCTGGCCATTTTCGGCAGTGCACGGGTAATTTGTTTTTCGGCACTGTAAATATCTGATAATTCATGAATGAATAAATCATTAAGATTTTTTACCGCTGGCATAAACATTACCTCGTCGTAAATTAATCAACATTTATTACAGAGACGTCAAAAGCAAAGTGTAACTTTATAGCCAGTTAATCAGCACAGCTCTGCTATTTACCAGGTTTTGAGCATGCTGAATTGATAACCAGGCTATAAAAGCGTTATTCCGCTGGACGACCGCCGCCGTGACTATTTTTCCCGCCTTTTTTACCCGCTTCTGAGGCTCGCTGCGGATCGTTTTTAAAGTTGCCTCCGCTCTGCTGCCCACCTTTACGCCCGGCTTCCGCGGCACGATTTTTATCAGCTGCGAAATTACCTGAACCGCCACGATGTTGAGTCATAAAAATCACCTCATTACAGAGTTAGGGTTAATAAGTCTTATTACTAAGCAAGCCTTAATATTAGTCACTATGTGCTACTCCGCAAGTTATCTACCTCAGAGCAATCTTATATTACCTGACGCAGGCAGAGGCCAACTCACTGTTAAACGAAGCGGTAAATAACGTATGCCAGGTATTATTTTCGTTTATTTGACGGCGTTGATAATAATTATTCCAGATCAATCAGTTAACCTGAGATAAACAGTAAGAAATCACGTAATGCCTCAAAATTGAGCGATCCTGACAATGTTACGGTTCAAATGCCTATAAAAGCAGCAACCGTGCAGGCACCCGCCGGGTTTCTATCTATACTCTACCCAATGTTAAACATAGGAATTACAGGATGTACTTATGAGATTCAAGGGTCTGGCCAAAGGCTTTTTTATACTGATACTGCTCATGGTGACGTGGGCGTTTTTTGATGTTATTGCCCCTTACTACTCAGCGATTTTATGGGCCGCGATTCTGGCCATTATTTTTTACCCGCTTAAGAATAAGCTTCGCGACAAGTTTGCCGATCGCAACGTGCTGGCCTCACTGGTAACGCTACTGATTATCTGTCTGATAGTCTTTACTCCGCTGGCGATTATTCTCTCCTCTTTAGCCATTGAAATTAATCTGGTTTACGGCAAATTGCAGCAGCATAACACGCAGTTCCCGGTAGTGATTGCCGGACTGTTTGAGCATCTCCCGGCGTGGGCGCGGCACTTCCTTGCCGAGCACGATCTGGATAACGCGACACAGATCCAGGAAAAACTCTCCGGGGTGGCGTTAAAAGGCGGGCAGTATCTGGCGGGCAGCGCATTCCTGATTGGTAAAGGCACGTTCGGCTTTACCATTAGCTTTGGCATCATGCTGTACCTGCTTTTTTTCCTGTTAAAAGATGGCCCGTATCTGGTTCGTCTGACGCTGGAAGCGCTGCCGCTGTCTAACTATATGAAACATCATCTTTTTGCCAAGTTCGCTGCCGTTTCGCGTGCAACAGTAAAAGGCACGGTAGTGGTGGCGGTCGTTCAGGGGGTGCTGGGCGGACTCGCATTCTACATTGCGGGCATTGACGGCAGCGTTCTATGGGGCGCACTGATGGCGTTCCTCTCTCTGGTTCCTGCTGTAGGATCGGCGATCATCTGGGTGCCTGCGACCATTTATCTGTTTGCTACCGATCAACTGTGGCAGGGCTTTTTCATGATCGGCTTCTTTGTGGTCATTGTCGGGCTGGCGGACAATATCTTGCGGCCACTGCTGGTGGGTAAAGATACCAAAATGCCGGACTACCTCATCCTGATCACTACTCTTGGCGGAATGGAAATCTACGGTATCAACGGATTTGTCCTCGGGCCATTGATTGCCGCGCTGTTTATCGCCTGCTGGAACCTGCTTTCCGGGCGCGATCATCCGGGTAACGCCGATGAAATCGACGAGGTGGTTATTGAAGAAGGGCTGAATCACCCTGAGTCAGAAGAGAAATAACACGTGTTTACCCACAGCTCCTGGCGGGGCTGTGGGTCATTTACCCTGCTGCTGTCTTTTTTGGTCGGTTAACGTAAATAAATAACAGAATAAACTGAGCTTTATTTTGAATAATTTAACTCGATATAGTACCAGGTGAAATTCGGCCTTAAGATAAATCCGTTTAAACAGTAAAATTAATAAATAATATATCTGATAGCGCTAACCCCTTAAATAATATACAAGATCACATCATTAAACATTTCTTGCAACTCATTGAGACGTTTCCGTTTCGCTTTCATAGCCGCTGCCCTTGTTAATTTTTGTCGAGCGACTATAGTTAAATCCATATCAAACATTATTGTTTGAAACTGTATTTACTTATTAACTTTAAAGTAATGCATGTTATTACAGCACTCTTTACATGTTGCTTCTGAGGAAAAATGATGAATAAAGTAGAACATTATCACGACTGGCTGCGCGATGCTCATGCAATGGAAAAACAGGCTGAGTCGATGCTTGAGTCAATGGCAAGCCGAATCGATAATTATCCTGACATCCGGGCGCGTATTGAGCAACATATTACTGAAACAAAACGTCAGATTGAACTGCTGGAAGGCGTATTTGACCGTAATAATATTTCGCGTTCAGTGGTGAAAGACTCCATGAGTAAAATCGCTGCGCTTGGGCAGTCTGCTGGCGGCCTTTTTGCATCCGATGAAATTGTCAAAGGCGCAATCAGCGGTTATGTATTTGAACAGTTCGAGATTGCCTGTTACACCTCACTGATTGCCGCCGCTGAACAAGCCGGTGACACTGAAGGCGTGGCCGTTTTCAAAACCATTCTCGCCGAAGAAGAAGCTATGGCGAAATGGACGCTTGAGCATTTACCTGATGTTACCGCTCAGTTTCTTGTGCGCTCAGAAGCGCCCGGCGTTGAAGCAAAAAAATAGCGCCCTTTCATGCCTTGCGAACGCTGTATCCGGCGTTCGCCGTTAACTTTCACATCGCCCTAAAGTATGTTGTAACTAATGTCATAACCTTCATTTAGCCGACGTGCGGTTATATTCATTTCTGCGAGACGCAATTTGCGACAGTATCGGCCTCGGGAAATACCCGCGTAAATGTTTCAAACACCAATTCCATCTCTTCGCTAAAGTAACCGCTGCGCTCAAAAAAAGCCCGGTGCTCGTTACGCCAGTAGCGCAGGCTTTTGTCCCCCTCTCCTTCTGCTGCTGCGTCTTGCGCAGAAACCTCGTTAAAGCGGATCAGCTTCAGGCTGGTCGTTTGGATCACACAGACAGGCTTGTCTCTGCAATCAAGAACAATATGGTAGTCGCCCACGGTCACTTTCTCATCGCCCTGCTGCCAGGCAGCGAGGGAGCTACAGCTGGCTTTTTTCTCACCGGCAATCACTAATTGAGCCAGTTCATCTGCCATCTCTGAGGAGTCACCAAATGCCCACACGTGCGCGTCTGGATAGCGGGTTTTTAATTCATCAAGTGAAGGAAACATTTTTTATCGCTTATTTCAGCCAGGATAAAAAACCTTAACACAGAAATGAAGCGTGTCGACGACGGTGCGGCCTGCTAAATCCAGGAGGGAAGCTCTCGCCTGTCGTGGCGGTATCATGATAAAAACAGCATTTACCATCAGGTAACACGTTTCGGGAAGCGCACGCTGCCAAAGGAGAAGCCATGATTACGTTAAGGCCAGTGAATAAAGGCGAGTTTGCTGATTTTCTGCACTATTTTATTGCAGATTACGCCACTGAAATTGAGGTCAATTACCGTCTGACGCCTCAGGACGCACTGGCGCAAGCTACCCGCGATGCAGAGCACAGTTTTCCACAGGCCGAAGAAACGGCAGACCAGATTGTGCTGTGTATTATGAGCGAAAAACATGAGGCCGGGCAGCATATTGGCTACTTCTGGTATAAAGCGGATACGGTGCTTAAGTCAGCCTATATTAATGACTTTTGTATTTTTGAGCCGTTCAGAAGTAAAGGTCTGGGCAGCATGGCGATGAAAGCGCTTGAGCAAAAGCTTAGTGAGGAAGGATTTATTCAGCTGAAATTGAGAGTTGCCGAGGGGAATCATCATGCGAGACAACTTTATACGGCTAATGGTTTCTGCGTGACCGGCATCAATATGAATAAGCTGCTATAGGAAAAAGAAGGCCAGCACAGGCTGGCCATTAACCCGATTAACGTCAGTCTTTCGCTTTGACCGTCGCTAATTTTGCATTAACCGGAATATTATGACTTTCCAGCCCCGGAACCTGGTCATGCAAATCAAAATCCAGTGAGACATCTTTAGAGAAGAACAGGCAGTGAGTAGAGCCACCAAAGTGGAACATACCCAGCTCATCGCCTTTCTTAACGTGCTGTCCTTCGAAAACGCGAATGTCACAGGTAGAGACTTCCGCCATCCCGACAGCCATAAAACACATCAGACCGATGTCTTTATTGTCGGCTTCAATGAAAATTAACCCTCGCGTCGCCACTTCAGTAATGTATCCCTGAGAAGCATTCGGGCCTGAGTCGTCACGCCCCTGAGACAGGGCTTCTGAATAATAAGTGCCGTCAATAATTTTCGTTTTAACGATGCGTCCGGACACCGGCGCATGCCAGCGATGGTAGCTCAGCGCACTCAGGAATGCCTGATAAACCGTACCGCCCTCGAAATGGGCAGCCATCGCGTCATTGTCCATCATAAAATTCAGTGAGTAAGGCTGTGCTTTCAGCCAGAATTTATCAACGGGTTTAACATCAGTGACCAGACGATACGGCGCTGATTCACAGGCATTAATGATAACACTATCATCTTCCGGCGATGCGACAGGACGTACGCCGTCGCGGAAACGACGGGTAAAGAAATCGTCCCATGAGGTGAAACCGTAATGTGGCTTCGTCGGATCGCACTGGAAATCGTCAACAAACGTTGGCATCGCTTTGCGCGCACTTTCGCCAAACCAGCCGTTTTTCGGATGATCATTCAGGACCTTAGCGCTCTCTGGAGACTGCAGAAATACCGCCCACTCATTGAGGATTTTTTTCAAATGCGCATTGATTTTTTCGTTAAGAAAAGCGCTCCAGCCATTTTCAGTGGCCATTGACCAGTTAAAAATAGCGTTAAAAGGAAAGCCTACCAGCCCGGTCTCATCAAATTCTGGTGCATGCGTCATAATAACATTCATCAACTGCAGCATGTGCTCATAGTCGCGAACCTGAGGCAGATTTGCCGGTGAATGTTTCAGGCGATGCGGAACTTCTTCAAACATTTCATTAAAGTACATGAAGATGATCGGATCACTTTCAATAAAGTCCTTAAACTCCTGAATGACGGGTAATAGCGGGCGCGTTGAACACGCTTCTTCTTTCATTATTTTTTTCAGCCAGAATGCCAGCGTCTGCTCATCTGAAGGCATCCACTTACCGGTGATATAGGTATTGTTAGCGGGCAAAGATTGGTCTGTCATAATATCCTCAATTTAATTAATTTTTAACTTAGAATGAATAGATTTCCGGGAGCATGCCGTTGAAAAGCATTACCAGTGAAATAATAGCTACAGCCACCATAACTACACTGATAATAAATTCGCTACGTGTAAATGCAGGCTCATCTGGCGATTCTTCTTTTCTGGCTTTATAGAAAACCAGTAAACCGATGGTATAGATTACGCAGCCCACCAGAATATAGGACAAGCCAGCAGCGTAAATTAACCAAAAGCCATAAACGGTTGCAATAATACTTGTCAGGAGCGCCGTAGTGGCACCATACGCCGCTTTCATCGGGTACTGTTTAGTGAATATCAGTCGCCACAAATATGCAGATGAACCGATATAGGCTGGCAACAGAATAACGCCGGTAATTGACAGCATTACATTCCAGGCATTATTTGAGAAATACACCAGCAGCATCGCCAGCTGCATGACGACAGTGGATGTCCATAATGAAACGTTGGCAACACCCGCGCTGTTGGTTTTAGCGAATACTTTTGGAAATGCACCATCTTTTGCACATGCCCAGGGCAGTTCCGCTACCAGCATGGTCCATACCAGCCAGGAGGAGAGCAGCGCGATGATGACCCCGACGTTGATCATGATCTCACCCCAGTGTCCTACCAGTTGTGACAGGATCGCCGCGGTGGAAGGCGGTGACATGGTGGCCAGTTCGCCTTGAGAGAAAAATCCGTACGGCAAAACAGAGACGGCAACATACAGAATGGTGGTGATGATAAAACCAAAGATTGTCGCCTTACCGACGGTTTTAGCATCCGACTTATCGGAAAGTACAACCGCGCCTTCAATACCGATATACATCCATAGCGTCACCAGCATGGTACTTTTAATCTGGTCAAAGACGCTACCCAACGGTTTATCATGCAGCGCGTTGGATTTCATATTGCCCCAAAAATCAATGGAGAAATGATGATATTCAATGGCGTAAAACAGCGCGATCGCAATAAAGATAAGGACGGGAACAAATTTAGCAATGGTACCGATATTATTCAGTACGGTTGCCGCTTTTACGCCCCGAATGACCATAAAACTCATTCCCCAAATACAAACAGAGGCTAACGCGACTGCCTGCCAGGTATTTCCTCCCTTAAACCACGGTGGGAAAAAGTAGTTCAGTGCATCCATCAAAAGAACGGCATAGCCGACGTTACCAAAGGCAGTGGACATCCAGTAGCCCCAGGCCACGAGAAACCCGACCAGTTTGCCGAATCCCGCTCTGGAGTACATATAGATGCCTGACTTCATTTCAGGTTTTACACTGGAAAGGATCTGAAATGTTTTTGCCAGAAAGAAAATACCTAGCGCGGTAACTATCCACGCGATAATAATCGCGCCGAGTGCCGCGGACTGCGACATATTTTGTGGAATATTAAATATACCCCCACCGAACATGGCGCTGACGACTAATAGCGTCATCGCCAGGATACCCAGCTGATGACCAGCTGAAGTAGCCTTAGGCTTTTTATTTTCCATTATTAATTCACTTATAAAGGTAATAGAATAGCGTTATGTATAGCTGCTTTGGTAAATAATTTATTAGCTACTGATATTATCAGTTTCCATAAAAAACGTTATCAGAGCATGCAGCTATTTATGTATTACTATTCCTACACGAGTAAGATATAAAAGGTAGAGTGCTACAGGTCAGGATAACGTATAAAACAGATAGATAGTCTGATAATAGTTTTTGGACTCGATGAGTTAACCTTCTCCGCACCTGCAATGTGCGGAGAGTGTTCTTTTATCATTATAATGACTTATTTAAAATCAACAGCCATTTGCTGAGGGATGGACAACCCACGGGTGGTTTGCACACAGCGAGATAAATAGTCGGTGAAACGCGGTGGTTTACCCATTCCCAGACTCAATAATTTATCATTGCAAAAGCGCACATTCATCATGGCAAATGAACCGTATAAGCGCATCGCTCTTAACATCAGTCTTTCGTTACACGGACCAAAGATTGAATTGAGTTGATGACGCATTTTAACCAGTGCCTCATAATCTACCTGAGTATACTGTTCTGCAATCGGCTGTTCCTCAAGCGCTTTAGCCATTGCCCGATCGATGTCCGCAAATTTCACGCTGTTTTCTTCCCCGGCAGAAATGTGCACTACTTCGCCTTGTTTTAGATCGCTTTCAAGAAGCATCAATAGCGCGTTGGCACAATAGTCGACGGGAATAACATCAATTTTATCATCCAGTGAACACATGAACTTTTGCAGCATTAATCCCATCCGGAAGACCCAAAAAATACTGCTCGACGGCTGGCATCCGTACTGAGTATGTCCAACAACAATCGACGGTCTGGCAATCGCCAGCGGCAGATCCGGACAATTTTCACGCATTAAACGCTCAATGGTCGATTTAGAATGGGTATATTCCACCAGATGCTCGGCATTCTGCGGGAATTTTTCACTTTCCGGCACCAGTGAATCCGGCTTCGGAGTACAAGACATTGCGGTACCCACGTGTAAAAAGCGCTGCAGCGTTTTAACATCATTCATGCGTTTAGCAAATTCAAAGGTGCCTTCGACATTCACTTTTTTGATCAGCGGATTATTGCCGAATGATGCTACAGCGGCGCAGTTGATAACGTGTGTTACATCATCAAGTTCAACAGAATTCAGGAATGTGGAAGGTGTAGCCAGATCGCCCAATAAAATGTTCGAGGTATTCAGATTTTGCAATTTTGCTTCGTCGACATTGAACTTGCGCATATTATCTTTTACACGCTCCAGCGCGGCGCTGCGATCGCTGGCGCGAACCAGCAATAATAGATCTACATCTTCATTATTATTAATGATTTTTTCCAGTACTGCTCCACCCAGAAATCCTGTAACACCTGTAATTAATAACTTTTTCATTTAAAAAAAACCTCACCAGTAACAATTGGACTTAAGTTTACATGTATGATCATAAACAATTTCTAAATGATGACGGCAGCAATGAAATAAATAAGTGGCATTAGAAGAAGCCTGACTGCATTACGATGAAATAACACTAACTTAGTAAAACTTTAAACCGCGGATAAACAACCGCCCGTTAATTAAAATCACTTCAGGACGTTTACACTGTGTTTATTATTATATCTCTTTTCAGCTCAACCCATATAAAAAGCCATGCGATAGCGCATGGCTTTTTAAGCGAGGTGGTTAATAACCGCGTTAGCCGGAATTATGGCTCCAGGTAAGAGTTCTCATTTACCACTTCTGACGGGGTATAGAGATATCCTGGAGGTGGTGCAATACCCCAGTCTGAAGACCATGCGTAAACCCAGCCGTTCTCTGGCACAAAGCTATTTTCAAGCTGCCATGTTTGATAGCCAAGCATGGACATTTTCAGGAATTTGTAGGGCTGCTTACCAATCAACTGATATTCTGTTCCTTCTACTTTGCCGAGCACGGTAACATACCGGCTGCGGAAGTTCTCAGGGTCAAGGAAGTTATTGGTGTAAACCAGTACACGCCCCTGGTAAGGAGACTGAATTTTCGGTCTGGCGTACTCATTCAACGGCAATACGGCCAGCTCAAGGATAGTCGAGGACTTAAGATTGATGACGTTAATAACCTTACCGCCTACACGTACATCCTGTCCCTGATAACTCTCCGGGCTAATGGCGATCTGCTCATATGACGCGGAGCTAACGGCAACATTTGCGCCTTTAATACTGTCAGGTATTGTGGCACAGCCAGACAGTAAAAGTGTGGAAACGACGGCTAAGCTCGCCAGAGTTTTTTTAAAAACGTTATTGTTTAACATAAATTTTCTCATGGTTTAAAATTTCACTTACTACATTTAAATCGGTCATATCCCCACACTTATATAATTAGCGTCGGTCTATTTCCGGATAATAGTTTGCTGAGACTCAGGCAGCGTTAGTCATTCCCCCCTGGGTAAAGGGAGGTCTGGCAAACCACACCAGAATAGTGAGCATCACAAATGCTATTGATGAAAGACGAAATATTTCATTAGCAGAAATAAGCATCCCCTGTTGAGTAATCATATTATTTACCTGCTCAAGCACTTGCGAGAAAGAAAATCCTGACTGCCCTGCCTTTTGATAATATTCATTGAATATTGGATTAAACTTGTTTATAGGTCCGGTTAACAGCCCATGCTGGCCTGATTCCCAGCGACTCCACAGGGTCATCGTCAGCGACGTCCCGACTGAGCCGGCTAACGTACGGAAAAAGTTGCTCATACTGGATGCATTAGCAAATTTATCATCCGGCAATCCTGAAAGCGTAATCGTCGTGAGCGGAAGGAAAAAACAGGCTACCGCACATCCCTGCAATATTTGCGGGCTAATAATCCCGACAAAGTCGATACCCGTCGTGAAAGTGACCGATCGCCAGTAGTAACAAATGGCATAGACAACAAAACTGAACGTTACCAAAATGCGCATATCAATTTTATTACCGTAGAAGCCAATGATCGGCGACAAAATCAGCGGCATTAATCCTATCGGCGCATATGCCAGGCCAGCCCATATCGCATTGTATCCCATCGTTTCCTGAAGTAACTGCGGCATTAGCACAATTGCACCGGAGTAAAAAAGAAAAGCGCAGGTGGTGCAAATTATCCCAATAGTAAAGTTCCGTGATTTAAACAAATTAAGATCGAGAATGGGATGCTCATCGGTTGACTCCCAGATAATTAGCGATACCAGGGCCAGAATCGAAACCACCGCCAGGATCAAAATAGTATTAGAGTTAAACCAGTCTAAATCTTTGCCTTTATCTAGCATCAGTTGTAACGCACCGACGCCAAGCACCAATAGTACTAAACCAACGTAATTCATTTTCACCGATTGCGTCTCTGTCTCCCTGCCTTTTAATAAGGTTGCCGAGAGTGTGACGGCGATAATCCCCATTGGAACATTAATAAAAAATATCCATCCCCAATTAAAATTATCGCAAATATATCCGCCTAAAATGGGCCCACAAATGGGGGCAATAATGACGGTCATTGACCACATTGCCAGAGCAAACGTCCGCTTTTCCGGTGGATAATTTCTCAGCAGCAGGCTTTGTGACAGCGGGACGAGTGGCCCCGCCATTGCACCCTGCACTACCCTGAAGAAAATCAGCATATCAAGGCTGGTTGAACAGCCACAGGCCAGTGACGCCAGCGAAAAAAGAGCCACTGAGGTTAAAAAAAGGCGTAACTCACCAAAACGCTGAGCCAGACGTCCGGTTAAAGGAATTGATATCGCATTGGCTACCCCAAAAGAGGTGATAACCCACGTTCCTTCATCCGTTGAAGCCCCCAAAAAACCTGAAATAGTCGGGATCGCCACATTGGAAATCGTCGAGTCCAGCATTTGCATGAAGGTCGCCATTGAGAGCGCAAAAGTCATGAAAATCAACATTGCACCGCGCAGTGGCTCCGGTGATGATTTTACGCTCTCCATCAGGGCTGACCATTCAGATTAATGATTCTGGCGATCTCCATCTCTACCGGCGTGGTATCAATGACAAGTGCATCGCTGACGTAAGCCGGAGAGCTGGTCACAACGGTTGACAGTTCCGGTAAGGCTTTGCGATGGCTTGCGCCAATATCAATAGTGGCATTCATTGACAAACCAATACGCAGCGGATGCTGGCTCAGTTCATTTTCATCCAGCACCACGTTTACCGGCACGCGCTGAACGACTTTAATCCAGTTGCCAGAAGCATTTTGCGAAGGCAGCAGTGCAAACGCATTGCCGGTCCCCATATTGATGCCTTTAACATGACCATGAAAAATCACTTTATCGCCATACAGTTCGCTGGTAAGCGTGACCGGCTGGCCGATACGGACATTGGTCAGCTGCGTTTCTTTAAAATTGGCATTCACCCACATTTGTTGCGCGGGCACTACTGCCATAAGCGGCTGAGCCGGGGTAATTGTCTCGCCAACCTGAACATTACGCTGTGCCACGTAGCCGGTTACCGGGCTACGGATATCCGTTCTTTGAAGCGCAAGCCACGCCTGCTTCATATTATCGGCCGCCTGCAGCACCTGCGGCTGTTGTGCAAGCGAGGTATTCATAATGAGCGTTTTGTTGGCTTTGTAGGCCTGTACGGCGGCATCCAGTGCGGCATTACTGCTTATTACACTGTCTTTTGCATGTTCAAGATCTTCGCGTGCGATAACGCCACTCGCCGCGAGGCGTTGCCGTCTCTGATAATCTTCTGATGCCTGCTTTGCCTGGATCTTTGCCGCGTTAACATTGGCCAGATACTGAGAATCCAGAACATATAGCTTGCGCATTTCACGTACCGTATTGGCCAGATTGTTTTTGGCCTGGTTGAAGGCAATGATTGAATCTGTTTTATCCAGCCCGATAACGATATCCCCCTTGCGCACGAACTCGGTATCGGTGTAATTAATTGTCGTCACGCTACCGTTAACTTGTGATGAGACGGCATTCATATTGCCCGTCACATAGGCATCATCAGTATTAACCTGGCGACTCAGGACGAGATCCCAGTAGAAAAAAAGGCCAATAAATACCGGAAGTACGATACCTAAAAAAACAATAAAATATTTCTTTCGTGATTTTTTCTTTTCTGACGCTTCAGACCGTTCCACGTTAATTTCTCATATTAAGCTTATATTTTAACATCTCACCATAACATTTACGAAAACGTAATATGTTATTAACACAAATGATGCACCGCAGGATATTTCGACTGTGCACAGGATAAAAAATTATCAGAAACTTAATAGTAGATTTTCCTGATATTGTTGCCATACAATTCCTACAACTGTAGTTTTACGCCGTCAGAAAAAATCATAAGCCATTGATTATAAATCATAATTTAGACACCTTGCATTCGTTATCGTTTTGTTTAGTTTCTCCCTTTTAATATGGGCTCTCAATATTGAATTCTTTTTGCACTACATTCAGCGCCTGACGTAAAATTGATCATCATTTAAACCTGGTTTCTCTGTCGACAACTGTATTCACAGCAAAAAATATTATTAGCGGAATAAGGCATTAGAAATGAAAGCAATTATCATTGACGATCACCCGCTCGCCATTACGGCTATTCGCAATCTGCTGCGTAAGCACTCAGTGGAAATTGTTGCCGAATTGAGTGATGGTTCTCAAGCGGTACAGAGTATGGAAAAGTTGCAGCCTGATATTATGATCATTGATGTTGATATTCCGGGCCATAACGGTATCCAGGTTCTCGAAATGCTGCGCAAGCGCCATTACACCGGGATTATCATTATTGTTTCAGCTAAGAATGATTATTTTTACGGTCGCTACAGCGCAGAGGCTGGCGCCAATGGATTTGTCAGTAAAAAAGAGGGCGTTAACAATATTATTGCGGCCATTGAGGCTGCGCGAAATGGCTATAGTTACTTTCCTTTCAGCATGGAACGGTTTACCGGACGGCTGACATCCGACCAACAAAAACTGGACTCGTTGTCACGGCAAGAAATCACCGTGCTGCGCTTCATTCTTGATGGCGATGATAACAATGCCATTGCAGAGAAAATGTTTATCAGTAATAAAACCGTTAGCACCTATAAAAGCCGGTTAATGGATAAACTTCAATGCAAATCATTGATGAGCCTTTTTACTTTCGCACAAAACAATAAAATCTGGTAACCGGATGCATTTTCTCAATTATATTCTCATCCCCTTTTTTCTGTTTTTCTCTCTGCAAGGCCATACGGCCTTATCCTGGACTGACCACGCTATTCAGTTCACCAACGGCAGCGTCGAGCTTGACGATTTACGTTTAACCGATGACGAGCTTCGCTGGCTGAACAGCAAAAAGCATTTTTACATCGGTATCGATCGTACGATGCACACCGCCCTTTTACAGACTGAACCTGGCCAGCAGGCTAAAGGGATTAACGCTGATTATCTTGGGTTACTGCAACAAAATCTGAAAGTTAATATTGTTCTGCGGGTCTATCCAACTGCAGTGGATGCCGCCAACGCCCTCGAAAAAGGCGAGGTGGATATCATGTTGACCGATCTGCTTAACGCCCGGCCGAAGGAGACAATCTTTAAAGTGTCTCAACCGCTGATCACCACCTTCCCGGTGCTGATCACGACGGTTAATAACACCATGCGCCCGATCAGCACCACTAAACCGGTGAGCATTGCGCGGGTTAATGGCTACCCGGCCAGCACCATGATTTTCCGTTCATTTCCCAATGCTACCATCGTTGATTATGACGATCATTACGAGGCGCTGGCGTCAATTGCTTCTGGCGATAATCAGTATTTTGTCGGCAGTAATATTATTAGCAGTACGTTGATCTCACGCTATTTTACCCATTCGCTGAACGCTATCAAATATTATGATTGCCCGTGCCAGCTCAACTTCTTTTTTACCCGTAAAGAGACATCCGTGCTGTCTTCTATTCTCGACAGATTTGTCAACAGCCTGACCAATGAGGTCAGAAGGGATGTGATGCAGAACTGGCTTAATGTCGGCAATTTGGGATTTGTTAATCAACCGCTGGCATTAACCGCTCAGGAAAAAAAATGGATCAAGAATCATCCCACGGTCAAGGTGCTGGTTAACTCCTTTCATCCGCCGTTTTCAATGACTGATGAGCAGGGTACGCCGCGGGGCATCATGGGCGATCTGCTGAATATTATCGAACTGCAGACCGGTATGAAGTTCGTTCCGGTTTCTTCGCCCAATGGCCCTTCGGGCATGGAACTTAATCCGGATGGAAAGTGGGATATTTTTCCCGGAGCCATTTATTCAGAACAACGTGAACATCAGGTTGCCTTTACTGACACGTTGATGATGACGCCCTATGTCTACGTCATGAAAAAAGACCTGATGAAAGTGCAAAAACTGAAACCGGGAATGAAGGTCGGTTTGCCGCCTTATTACGGTCTTGATGCCACGCTGAAAGCGCGCTACCCCGAAGTGGAATGGATAGAGATTAAAAATGCCAGCGCGGCGTTTCATCAGGTTCAGGAGGGAACACTGGACGCGCTGGTGACCACTCAGCCAACGGCGCAATATATGCTTGACCATTACTACCCGGATACCCAGGTCTTCTATCGCCTGCGGCATACACCGCGCGCGGCAATTACGTTTGCGCTGCCCAGGGATCAGCCGGAACTGAAAAGTATTATTGATAAGGCATTTAATAATTTGCCGCCGAGCGAACTGCTTCGTTTAACTGAAAAATGGACCAAGATGCCTAACGTTACCATTGATACGTGGGATCTTTATAGCCAGCAGTTTTACATAGTTACCGGCCTGTCAGTGGCCCTGATCGTCAGTAGCCTGCTCTGGGGATTTTATCTGTTACGCGAAGTTAACCGTCGTAAGGCCATACAGGGCGATCTTGAAAATCAGATTTCGTTTCGTAAAGCGCTGTCCGACTCTCTGCCAAACCCGAGCTATGTGGTCGATCCGCAGGGGCATATCAGGAGTCACAATAGCGCCTTTTCGCAGTATTTTACCCCGGAATACTACGCGACCGCCGCACTCCCGTTGACCGATGCGCAGTCGCCCTTTTCAACCGTACTACGCGAATTTGCCGAAATGAGGCTGGAGGCGGACGGCTATCGCCCAATAAATACGCGTGAAATGGAGATCAGTAACGGCACTACAACGCGCTACATTCAGCACTGGCTAACGGTGTGCGATCTGCCCGCCAGCGCCGACAAAGTCTTTATTTGCGGCTGGGAAGATATTACCGAAACGCGTTCGCTTATCCACGCGCTGGAGATTGAAAAAAACAAAGCTATTAATGCGACGCTCGCCAAGAGTCAGTTTCTGGCAACCATGAGCCATGAGATAAGAACCCCGGTCAGTTCAATTATGGGCTTCCTTGAGCTGCTCGCGAGTCAGACACAAACCCAGGAACAGAAAGCTGAGGCCATCAAACTGGCCTATTCAACGGGACACTCTCTGCTCGACCTGATTGGCGAGATCCTTGATGTCGACAAAATTGAGTCCGGCAAATATCAATTACAGCCTGAATGGGTTGATATTACCCGCCACCTTACGGGGATCCATCGGGCGTGGCATACGCTGGCGGCTAAAAAGAACATCGCATTAACGATCGATCTTGCAATCGATCCGCACAGCGCAGTAATGATTGATCCGCAGGCGATTAAGCAAGTGCTTACCAACCTGCTCAGTAATGCGCTGAAGTTTACGCATGCCGGTGTTGTCAAACTCAATGCTGCGCTGATTGTAGGAGGTAACGATATGGCAAAGCTGGTCATTGAGGTGGCAGATTCAGGCTGCGGGATCAGTCCTCAAGAGCAGAAGCTTCTGTTTCAACATTACAGCCAGACACAGTGCGGACGCCAGCAAACGGGCTCAGGCCTGGGATTGCTGATCTGCAAACAGCTGGTGAGCAAAATGCAGGGTGAACTTAGCGTAGAAAGCCAGCCGGGTATCGGCTCGACCTTCACCTTGACCCTTCCGGTAGCCGTCACATCCCGTAAAGACTGTGTGGCAGACGATCAAGAAACCGCTTATCCACTGCCCGCGGGGCTGCGTATTCTTGTCGCTGACGATCATCCCACTAATCGCCTGCTGCTTAAGCGGCAACTCAGCACGCTAGGCTATGACGTCACAGAAGCCTGCGATGGTCAGGATGCGCTCGATAAAGTTAGTCAGCAGCACTTTGATTTGCTTATCACCGATGTCAACATGCCTCGCCTGGACGGTATTGAATTGACGCAGGCTCTGCGTCAGAACCATACCCCACTCACCATCTGGGGATTAACCGCCAACGCGCAGACTCATGAACGCGAACGCGGGCTTAACGCAGGCATGGATCTGTGCCTCTTTAAACCGCTGACGCTTGATATCCTCAAGCGCCACCTGAGCCAGCTTTGCGGGACGACGCCGTTGGTTGTCGATTACCATCATCTTGATCTTCAGGCACTGCAGGCAAATACCGAAAGCGACCCTGAGTTAATACGCGAAATACTGACCACCTTTAGCGACGCCTGCCGTGATGATTTAACCATGGCACGACAAACCTGGGATCGTCAGGACTGGCACACGTTCAAAAGGCATATTCATCGCATCCACGGTTCAGCAGGGATCCTTAATCTGGTCGCGCTGCGGGATATTTGCCACCAGCTTGAATCGCTGCCTGTGCCGCCTGATATTCAGCCTTCCCTTCAGTTGCTCAATAAGCTGGAAGTCTGTTCAGCAGAAATTGAACGGGAAATTGCGCACTACCTTAAACATGCCGGGGACTAAATCCGCCGCCGGGAAAGGAATTATCCTCTTCCCGGGACTCACCGGCTCAGGCAAATTCCCGGCGTAATGCCTCGCCATGCTGATCCAGCGTGGCGGCACCTGGACGAACATGCGGATCCGGGTAGCCGCTGATTTTAATGGGGTTGCCAGGCATCCGGATGCCGCCGGCTTCTATCATCATGTTTCTGGCCTGCGTCTGCGGTAATTCAATCGCTTCGGCAACGCTAAGTATCGGCGCTACAGGTACACCGGCCTCACCGATACGGGCGAGCCAGGTGGCGGCGGTTTCACTGGACAGTACGGCTTCGATCTCCGCTTTTAGCACCGCCTGATTCTCCACCCGCAGCACATTAGTGGTATAGCGCGGATCGCTGGCCATATCCGGCCGTTGCAGGGCATCACACAGCGCGGCAAACAGTCTGTCGTTGCCGCAGCAGATGCTGACAGGTTTATCTGCCGTGGCAAAAACGTCAAACGGCGCCATATACGGATGACGATTGCCCAGACGCGCTGGCGTCTTATGAGTGGCAATGTAACTCATCATTCCATGCTCAAGAAAAGTGAGCGTAGAGTCGAACATGGCAATATCTACATGCGCCCCACGGCCGGTTTTCTGCCGTGCGTACAGCGCGCTGGCGATGCCGCAGAAAAGATACACCCCCGCGCACAGATCGGAAATAGAAGTTCCCACCCGCACACCAGGGCCATCGGGAAAGCCCGTCTCCATCATAATGCCGCTCATGCCCTGAATAATCGTGTCGTAAGCAGAGGCCTCTTTTAACGGACCGGTATGACCAAATCCCGAGGAGGAGGCGTAGATCAAACGGGGGTTAATCTCCTGTAGCGTCTCCCAGGAAAAGCCCAGTTTTTCCAGCGTGCCCGGGCGAAAATTTTCCGCCAGCACGTCGGCTTTTTTCAGCATATTGATGAATATCTGCCGATCGTGTTCGGTTTTCAGGTTGAGCACCACACTCTCCTTTCCCCGATTGACGAAGCTGTAATATAACGACTGATCGTTCAGGAAAGGGCCTAACAGTCGGGTGTCATCGCCGTGGCCCGGCGGCTCGATTTTGACAACGCGCGCACCCAGATCGCACAAAATTTGCGTGCCAAAAGGACCATTCAGCACGTGCGTCATATCAATCACCAGCAGGTCACTGAAAGGGCCGGGAATTTTTGCTTCACTCATTAACTTGTACTCACTCACGGATGGCAAAATGCACGACGCGCCCTTTGCCATCAACATATAAAACGACTCAGGAGACCAATCGGCTGATGTAAATCCACATTGGTGCGGTGATCATAAAGCCGATAACGCTGACGGCGAGAGACGCTGTACCCGCGCGGGTGTAGATCTGGAACCGGCTGGCGATGATAATGCCTGAGAAAGCAGGCGGCAGCGCGCCAACCAGTACCGTCATCTGCAACTGTTCTGCGTCAAGATGGAACAGTACGCCCACTATCAGCAATACCAGCGGCATCAGGATCAATTTCAGGAACGTGTTGTAGGCAATTTCCCAGCTGAACTCAAACTTGTGGGCTGCCAGCGTCAGGCCTGCTGCAAACACGGCGACGCCGGAGTTAGATTTAGCGATCAGATTAAAGCAAGGATCCCAGGCCGCCGGAATTTTAATGCCGACCAGCACGACAAGCGTTGCCAGGACAGGAACCCATACCACAGGCTCTTTCGCCGCGGCAATCAATGCGCTGAATTTATTCGCGCCTTTTCCCTGCTGATCGGCAGAAGGATTGAGCAAATACAACCCGAGTGGGATGGTTATCGCATTGACAATAATAGAGATAATGGCAACCACCAGCCCGGTCGACACGGACGCGCCGTAAATAGGATCGAGGACCGCAAAGCCAAGAAAGCCGACGGTCGGTGAACCGGCAATCAGCGCACACACCGCCGCTTCCGCATGCGTACGTTTAAAGAACTTGTAGCAACTGAACCAGGAGAACAGAAAACATCCCACAATGACGATCAGTGAAATCAGCGTCAGTCGGGTATCAGCAAAAATCATGTCACGATTGGCACGGGCAATTGAGACAAAAAGCGCCGCAGGGAGGGCATAATTCAGCACCAGCTTGTTGAGCGCTCTCGCCTGATCTTCACTAAACGCCTGGCGTTTACCGCTGATATATCCCAGCAGCATAATCACGATAATTGGCAGCAAATCGCCGGTAAAAAAAGTAAACATCGGAAATTATCCTTTAAATACCCCCTGGGTAAAATGCAGGGGGTACAGATGACGACAAAGCCTTATTGATTGGTGAGATGCTTTGGATTTAACGTTGTGATATGCCCGCTTTCCGTACCGGCCGCAGGATCGATCACCACGTTAATAAGCGACGGTTTGCGGGACTGAAGACTGGCAATCAGCGCAGCACGAACGTCCTTCTCGGTGGTGGCGTGATAGCCGATGCCGCCAAAAGCCTCAATCATTTTGTCATAGCGCGCATGACGCAGCAGATCGGTCGGAGCAGGATCGCCATTGCCGCTAAGGTTTTCACCATCGCCCCGATAAATGCCGTCATTATTGAAAATGATCACGGTTACCGGCAGGTTGTACCGGCAGATGGTTTCGATATCCATGCCGCTAAAGCCAAATGCGCTGTCGCCCTCAATGGCCACCACCGATTTGCCAGTCGTGGTAGCGGCGCCAATGGCATAGCCCATACCAATCCCCATCACGCCCCAGGTACCGCAGTCCAGACGGCGGCGAGGTTTATACATATTGATAAGGTTTCGCGCGTTATCGAGGGTATTGGCCCCTTCATTGACAAGGTAAATATCGCGATAGTCCGCCAGAACATCGCCGATCACCCGCAGCGTATTGAAATAGTTCAGCGGTGCCGTCACGGTGTCTAATTTCAACGCCATTTTCTGGGCATTAGCCTGTTTATGGACATCCAGCATATCGCGCCATACCAGAGGCGCGATAAAAGGACGCAGTGCCAGCTCAGAAAGCAGAAGCTGCATTGAAGAGGCAATATCGCCCACCACCGGTGCGGCAATTTTGCGATTGCTGTCTATTTCCTGGGGCTCGATATCCAGTTGAATAAACTGCGTATCTGCTGCCCATCCTTTTTTGCCGTGGTTCAACAGCCAGTTGAGACGCGCACCAACTAATACCACAACGTCGGCATTTGCCAGGGCAAACGAACGCGCGGTCGCCGCCGAAAGCCGATGCGTATCTTCCAGCAGTCCTTTCGCCATCGACATGGGCAGGAAAGGGATTTGCGTGGTTTCGATAAAATCACGGATCGTCTTATCAGCCTGAGAATATGCCGCGCCTTTCCCCAGAATAACCAGCGGACGTTCCGCTTTTGCCAGCAGAGACAGTGCACGCGTAATGGAGGCATCATCCGGGAGCTGCTTTAATGCCAGAGGCTCAACCTGAACAATACTCTTTTCCGCGTCATCGATGCTCATGGTGGCTGACAGGACCTCAGCAGTCAGGTCAAGATAAACGCCTCCCGGCCGTCCTGATGTGGCGGCACGAATGGCACGAGCTAGTGCGATACCCAGATCTTCAGGTCGATTAACCCGATAAGACGCTTTTGCGTAAGGCTTTGCCGCATTCATCTGATCCAGCTCTTCATAATCGCCCTGCTGCAGGTCGACTTTTGCACGGTCGCTTGAGCCACTGATCATGATTACCGGGAAACCGTTGACCGTGGCATTCGCCAGTGCGGCCAGACCGTTCATAAAGCCTGGTGCAGAAACGGTCAGGAAAACGCCCGGCGTTTGGGTAATAAAACCGCGAATGGCAGCAGCGTGACCTGCAGATTGCTCGTGACGAAAGCCAATATAACGAATACCTTTTGCCTGAGCATGACGAGCCATATCCGTAACAGGAATGCCCACCACCCCATAAATACATTCGATATTATTTTTTTTCAGCGCGTCGACGATAATATGCATACCGTCCGTCAGCGCGTGTTCATCCGACATAGTAATGTGTCCCAATATTCGACAAGAAAGAGGAGCCACCGACTCCTCTACTCATTAAATTGCGTTATTATTTTTCAGCGCGGTAATTTGCTCATCGCTGTAATTAAGTTCTTTTAAAATCTCAACGGTATGTTCACCCAGCAGAGGCGCTGATTTAATTTCCGGAGTGAATGCTGAGAATTTCATCGGGCAGCCGACCGTCAGGTATTTGCCACGCAGAGGCTGATCGACCTCTACCACACTGCCGCTTTCGCGTAGTGAGCTATCCTCGGCAATTTCCTTCATGCTCAATACTGGCGCACAGGGAATATCAAAAGAGGTAAGATAAGTCACAGCGTCGTGTTTACCCATGGTGAGGGTAAATTGTTCGATAACATTGAAAATATCGAAAATATGCGGCTGACGTGCTTTTGCCGTATTATATGCGCTGTCGTTAATCCATTCTGGTTTGCCGATCGCTTTACAGGTATTTTCCCAGTTCTGTTCCTGAATGGTAAAATAAATATATGCATTAGGATCGGTTTCCCATCCTTTACATTTTAGTATCCAGCCAGGCTGACCGCCGCCGCCCGCATTGCCGCCACGCGGCACTGCATCGCCGAAAGTGCCGTTCGGATATTGCGGATACTCTTCCAGATAACCTACGCGCTGCAGGCGCTGCTGATCGCGCAGTTTGACGCGGCAAAGGTTAAGCACGGCATCCTGCATCGACATAGTGACGCGCTGGCCGAGACCGGTTTTTTCTCTGTAGAGCAGCGCGGCAAGCAGACCGATCAGCAGATGCATGCCGGTATTACTGTCACCAAGCGCTGCCGAGCTAACCAGCGGCGGGCCATCCCAGAAGCCAGTTGTAGACGCAGCGCCACCCGCAGCCTGAGCCACGTTTTCATAGGCTTTCACGTTGACATACGGCGAGCAGGCATTAAATCCTTTAATGGAGCCAAAGATCAGCCGTGGATTAATTTCCTGGATGTGTTCCCAGGTAAATCCCATGTGATCGATAGCACCGGGATGAAAGTTCTCCACCAGAATATCCGCCTCGCGGATCAGCTTCTCCATTATTTCTTTGCCTTCAGCCGTTTTGGTGTTGAGTTCGATAGAACGTTTATTGCTGTTCAGCATGGTGAAATAGAGCGCATCGACATCCGGAATGTCGCGCAGCTGGTGGCGGGTAACATCACCCACACCCGGTCGTTCAATTTTAATAACGTCGGCACCGAACCATGCCAGCATCTGCGTGCAGGAAGGGCCGGATTGAACACCGGTAAAATCAAGAATTTTAATGCCCTGAAGAGGAGTAGTCATGGCTGTACCTTTCATAAATAGAGCGATCTTCGCAGGGTCACACGACATAACGAGGAGTGACCCAGCGAGAGCGATACTGTCGGTGCCTTAGCAAGGCTGTCCGACCAGACGGCGTGCGTTATTAGCTGGCAAACAACGCCGCGCTATCGATGATCACTGCATCTTCAGCGCCTTTCAGCGCCAGGTTGGCTTCGTAATATTTATGTTCGCTCATCAGTTTTTGCGCCTGTGCAACCGCATTGCGGGTCTGTTTCAGCGGCATCAGACAAACATTTTCCATTACGCCAATACCGGCCAGGCGCAGTTCTTCCACTGCCCCTTTTTTGTCGCCGCTTTCCAGTTTTTTATTGGCGCGTTTGATGGCATCCTGTTTTTCTGGCGAAGCGACAAAGTCTTCAGAAATGCCCATTGCGGCATCAATGGCCACGTAGTTGTCATCTTTCAGGCTGGCTTTTTTATCCGTACGGAAGTATTTGGACCAGTCAACGCTGTCATCCGCCAGCAGGGTAGCGGCATGGTTAGTCAGCAGTTCTGCTTTGTCCGGGTGTCCCTGGAACAGCGCGACACGGGCTAACTGGATGTCATGCAGTGCATTCTGGCCCTGAACGGCAATCTGATCGGCTGCACGTACCTGCAGTGCAGTCTCTTGTGATGCAGCATCAGAGGTCGCAGTAGTGGTAGTAGCGGCGGTTGCCAGTGCTGGCGCTGCTGCGATCATTGCTGCAAATACAGTTGCCATTGCAAAACGTTTCATGATTGGTTTTCCTTAGATTTGAATATTAAATGAAATCGGCGTCATAATATTCTCGAAAATTACGTCGTAACATAAGAGCACAGATACGTATTTGAATGACCTGGATTACACGCGTAGGAATTAACAGCAGGTGAACTACACGCTGTCTGATATACCGTAGCAAGATAATGAAATATGATCACCTCAATGCTTAATCACACTACAATTAACTATATTTAGTCAAGGTACAATAATGTTACTTATCGATCGTCAAACGTTGAGCAAGCTCAATGAAAGAATATTAACTAAATACAAAAAAACCGCATTCATCTTTGCGCTATTACTGGCAGCAAGTGGCATTTTATGTTTGCTGTTTCCGATTTATGCAGGCGTTGCACTAAGCTATTTAACCGGCATTCTGTTGGTTGTTTGCGGCATTGTTTCACTGGGCAGTGCTTATACATTCAGAAAAAGTGGCAAAATTGCTATTTTTTGCCTGATCCTTTTCGGCATTATTTATGTTGTTATCGGCGCCGGGGTGTTTCTGAGTCCTATTCTTGGAATAAATATTCTTTCGGCCACAATCTGCTTTCTTTTTTTACTTGCTGGCCTGTGTCGTTTATCAGCAGCCTTTAAAAACTCCCTGATGGTGGGACGTTACTGGTGCATGCTGATCGGTTTTCTTGATTTAGTTATCGCTTTTATCTGGATGGGCGCAAGCGAAGAAACTACCTGGATGCTGACGTCAATATTTATTGGCCTTGAAATGGTATCAAATTCATGCACTTACTTTGTTTTGTGTAATAGCTTTGAAAGTCTGATCAAAAAATCAGCCCATCGGCAGGCGTAGTATTACGCCATTACGATACTTACTTTATCACTTTGAGATGTTTACTTTATGAATACGTTATTTAAATCACTTATTGCTGTCATCGCGTTTTCTTCTGTCGTTAATGTAGCCAGCGCTGAAAAATTGAATGAAAATATCCCTCAGGAGATGACCTGTAAAGAGTTTGTGGATATGAATCCAAAAGCCATGACGCCAGTGGCGTTTTGGATCATTAATAAAGATACACAGTTTAAAGGAGGAGATTATGTGGACTGGAATGAAGTGGATACCATCTCAGTGCCGCGTCTGATCAAGATCTGTAAATCCAACCCGGAAACTAAACTGGAACAGTGGATTAACGAGATCCGGTGATTGCATCAGGCCTTTTCACCTGTTATTGCTACCAGATGGTTTACAGTGAAGGGGCCTGATATATACCGCGACATCATGTAACACTACTAAGCAAAAAAACGATGACCACTTTAGAAATTGATATCTCTTCTGAAGAAGAGAATACCAGAAGTAAGATGATGAAAATAGTGACTATCGCAATCATGCTTCTGGCATATTTTTGCATAATGTATTGTGCGGATTCATGTTTAGATGATCCGCCAGCACATATTCGCGATGTGGTTAAAACCTTATCCGACATAATGGTTGATTAGCCGTGAATTGACATATCATCACAGTTAAATAAACAACCCTAAGATTATTTTCCACAAAGACTACATTGACTGACGATTGTTCAGAATTTTCGGCACCGCCGCCCTATCAGATCGGCAGTTGGGCTATTCTCACCAACCATTGCGTATCACGGTTTCCTCTTCGGAGGACAAATCGGATAACAATTTGGCTTCTACTGACTGAACCGCTTTTTTGCTGATATCCATTACTTCGCGACCTGAATGGGTTAACTCGATGATTTGAATTCTTCCGTGCTCTTCATGCGGGCGCCGGATTATCATTCCGTCACGTTCCAGATTGGCAACGATAACACTCATGGTTTGGGGGGTCAGAAAAGAGAGACGGGCCAGCTGCGCGCCTGATATGCCCGCATACGCCAGAATCATCGTCACCACAGAAAACTGAGGCTGTGTCAGCCCTGACTGTTTCAATGCGTTTTTCATTCTTATTTTATGAGCGGCATGGGCCTGACGTAACAGGTAACCAGGATGGCCTTTCTCACCCCGCTTTCCTTCTCCCGAAGGTGGTGAATACGCTGGCTGCGCCCGGAAAGGCGATCGATGATTCCGGTCTGGAAAAAAACCTTATCGAACTCCTCAAACTTCGTGCATCACAACTTAACGGCTGTGCGTTTTGCGTAATCTCAATATAGGCCGTAAAGCGGGCTTTTCAGCAGCTAAAGTGGATTCGGTCGAGGCATGGCGAGATGCCGGTATTTATTCCGGGCGCGAACGTGCTGCTCTGGCATAGACGGAAACACTCACGTTAATGGCAGGCCAGCATGTCTCTGATGAGGTTTATGCGGAAGTAAAAGCGGCTTTTATCGCCCAGGAAATCATTTTCCTGACCTCAGCCATCGGCGCTATTAATGCCTGGAATCGCATTGCCGGGGCACTTCGGTTTTCGCCTCCGGTGCGATGAGATAAGTTCATCGGGCGATAAGCACGGTTTAAGTTGACCACTCCAAATTCAGGCGCACATCAACGCTGGTATCTCTCTGTGTGATGCTGTCAATTTCAATGTGGAAAGGTATGAACTGGTGCGCGCCGACTACAGCCGTTTCAACCTCACCGAACGCTCTTCACTGATTGGTGCCATCGACATTCTGCGTGCCCGTCGTGCGACCGGACCGATAAAATGAAATTAGTTTTAGCTACTTCCTTAGGCACCAGAGAATAATTAAATTGAATAAATAGCATTTTAATTCAGGTGGTTAGCGAAAAAACTCAGACTCCGCCAGCCCATCGGTGATGACCAAATTCATTCGATGAAGTTCTAAGAGCCCGCACGGCGCAAGCCCTGCGGGCTTTTTGTGCCTACTCCACGTTATGTCACCCGACAAAAGCCTGCTCACAGGCCAGTGCCAGCATCATCAATGCAGTTTCATCCTCATGCGCTAACATAATCTCCATTCCCACCGGCAATCCTCTTCGGCTCACGCCACACGGCAGCGTTATCGCAGGCAAGCCGCTGATGGCGGCAAGCTCCGGCGCGCAGCCTGGCGGCATCTTCGCCATGCTTTCCGGTAAACGTTGTACAGTGGGATACAAAAATCCGTCAATGTTCTGCAGCTCTGCGGCCTGGTAAAGGTTCTGTCGCAGCCCTCGCTGAAACCGCCGTCCCGCCAGCCAAAGCGGGGTTTTCAACGTATTATACGTCAGCATCTGCCTGAGAAACGGAGCAAACTCTGGCAGAAAAGCACCGGAGTCGACAATGCTCGCCAGTCCAGCAGGCGCACCGGGCTGCTTGCGTAGCCAGTCGTCGATCGCCATGCGAAATTCATACAGGCTTAGGCAGGTCGCCTCTCTGACGTCATTCAGAAACGGTAAAGAGACATCCACCAGCGTCGCCCCTGCCCTGCGTAGCGTGTGCAGCGCCCTCAACCACACGGCCAATTGCGCTTCATCCTCCCCCTGTAAGGCAGCAATCACACCAAAGCGAACGCCTTTGAGTGAACGGGCAGGAAGAGGAACCGGGGGCAGGCCGTGGGTGATGGCGTGCAGCAAGGCGGCATCTTCAACGCTGTGGACCATTGGGCCCACGGTATCTTTGCTGGGTGAGAGCGGCGCAACGCCGTCCAGCTGCGAACGACGAAAGGCGGGGCGCAGCCCCACCAGCCCGGTATAGCTACAGGGAATACGGATTGAACCGCCCGTATCCGTACCCAGCGCGCCGTCGGCCATGCCGGCCGCAACCGCAGCGGCGCATCCTCCGCTGGAGCCTCCGGCGGTAACCGACGGGCAAAGTGGGTTAGCTACATCACCGCCCAGTGAACTTCTCGAGCGCACGTCGAATGCAAACTCGGACATATTGGCTCGGGCAAAAATAATCGCTCCCGCCCCGCGCAGCCTCTGCACGACCCGCGCGTCCGATGTTGCCTGCAGGGAACCCAGCGCGCGACAGCCCAGAGTAACGGGCATCGACGCGCAGGCGATATTATCTTTGATAATTAACGGAATGCCGTGCAAAGGGCCGATACGTTCACCGCGTCGACGCTGCTTCTGATACGCCTCCGCCAGGATCATCGCATCGGAATTAACGCCGAGAATGGCGTTAAGCACACGGTGCTGTTCTATGGCTTCGAGGCGGCGGGCAATCTCTTCCGGACAGTCGTCTGGGGGTATCAGGCGCTTCATTATCTCAGTTTCCAGGTGTTGAAAGCCGGGCAGGATGCTGCCCGGCCTCGTGTTTAGTCCCGCATACCTGTGGTAATCGCGTCAATCTCCTGCGGACGCAGTCGAATTTCTGCCGCCCGTCGGTGCCCCTGCATTCCCTCAGTCCGGCTCTGGCGTATCGCCGGTTCTGCAATCGCCGGGATGCCCTGCTCATCAATCCACTGATGGGTACAGATTTTGACGTACGCCCCCACCCAAAGACCGCCGGTATAGCGGGCTGCCGCCATCGTCGGTAGCGTATGGTTGGTGCCGCAGCATTTATCGGAGAACACCACGCTGGCGTTCTGACCAATAAACAGCGAGCCATAGTTGCGGATCTTCGCCGCTGTGGCGTGCGGATCGCGGGTATGTACCTGCAGGTGTTCGGTCGCCATATGGTCGGCAAAGGCGATAAGCTGCGCTTCATCTTCGCAAAGCACGATCTCGCCCTGCCGGCGCCACGCCTCGCCCGCCGTCGTCACCGTCGGCAGGCTGGCTAACTGACGCTCAACCTCCTCCAGCGTACGCTCGGCGATATCCCGGCTGGTCGTCGCCATGCCGACGCGCGTGTGCACGTCGTGTTCTGCCTGGGCCAGCATATCGGCGGCCAGAATGCGCGGATCGGCGCTGTCGTCGGCGAGGGTGAAAATCTCGCTTGGTCCGGCGAGGGCATCAATGCCGACTTTCCCAAACGCCTGGCGTTTCGCTTCATTAACGAAGGCATTTCCCGGCCCGACGATTTTATCCACCGACGGAATGCTTTCCGTTCCCCAGGCCATGGCCGCGATGGCCTGAGCACCGCCCACTTTAAAAATGCGATGTGCCCCCGCCAGATGGCAAACCGCAATCATCGACGGATGTGCCCCCGGCGGCAGGCAGGCAATAATTTGTTCGCATCCCGCAACGGTCGCCGGAACGATGGACATCACCGGCGCGGAGAGGATGGGATAACGGCCACCCGGCACGTAGCAGCCCACGGTCTGCACCGGGATGATCCGGTGCCCCAGATGCACGCCGGGTAGCGTCTCGACCTCCAGCGGCTGCATGGTCGCCAGCTGCGCCTGCGCAAAGCGCCGCACCTGATTAATGGCGAACTCGCTGTCGCGACGCGTCTGGACGTCCATCACCTCCAGCGCTTCGGCGATCTCCTGCCCGCTCACTTCAAACTGCGCCGGCACGACGTTATCAAACTGCTGCGAATACGCTCTGAGAGCCGCGTCGCCTTCGCTTCTCACGCGTTCGATAATGGCGCTGACCTTCTCTGTCAGGGAACGATCGGCCTCCGCATCCTGCCCCTGCGGGCGCTTGATCCAAATCACCTGTTCGATCATTTACGCATCCTCCATCTGGCCGAGCTTGATTTGTGCCAGCAGCGCCAGGTGGTCGTAAACTACCCACTCATCGACAATTTTCCCGTTAAGGATGTGGTAGTGAGACATGCCCATCACGAACAATCGCTCCCCGGTCGGCTTGCCCAGCTCGCCATAGCCCAGGTGGTGTCCCTCGATGATCCAGCGAACCGCCACCTTAACGCCGCCTTCGTCGCACGGGTTGGAACAAATATGCTGAGGCAGCCACGCGCCGTCGGGGATCATTCCTACCAGCGCCAGCGTCTGATGCGTTACTGCCGCAGTGCCGTACAGCTCTTTCATCAGCGGGCCGTGCCACTGCACGTTCGGCGCGTACACTTCTTTGATCTTGCCGAACATCCGGCGGTTGTAGATCTCGTGCAGCCAGCGCAGGCACTGCTCTTCCGTATCGGTATGCGCAATAGAAACATCGCACTCCATCTCCGGCGGATATTGCCCCAGCATGCGGCCGTTTTCGCCGATATCCATCACGCGGAAGCCTTTATCAAACTGCTCTTTTGCCATGTTAAACGCGATTTGATCGGTGTTCAGGCCAAGCTGTTTCATCAGCGATATGTTGTCGCTCACGACCCACTCCCGGTAAATTTTATTCTCATGGATCATGCAATCCGCCACGGTACGGGTTACAAAGGTGCGGTTTGTCGGCTTGCCTAAATGACTGTGCTGGGTATGCCGCCCGCTTCCCGTTACCAGGTGAGAGGTATAAAAACCATCCACATCATTCCCGTTCCAGATAACCTGGGTTGCCATTCCGCGACGCTCGGGGAAAGCAATTAAGCGCTGCAGCGTATCCTGGACCACCTGCTCGCGGTTATATAATGTTCCCAGCGCATTATACAGCACGCAGTTATGGGTATAGTGAGAATAAATTAATCCGACGTCGCGCTCGTCCCATATTTTATGAGTACAGCGAACAATGTAATCGACAATATCGGTATAGCAATCATCAAAGCCTCTTAATGATTGCACGCGCGGACGTTTCTCCGGTACCAGATCGACAAAATCGCGGCGCTCTACCTGTAATACGGGCTCATCTTTCAGCGCTTTTACGCTGCTTTTTTCGGGTACGGCTGGTGCTTTATTTGTTGCTTCTGTTGAAGACATATAAACTCCTGCTCTATTTTCAGACAATAAGAACCCGCACCCGTAAGTGAGGGTGAATTTAACGCGGATATTATTTGCAGCCGGAATAAGGGGGCTGCCGCCCCGTTAATTAAATATTTGCGACCAAATCGCTAATTCATCAATTCCCAGATATTCACGGAAAATTAAACCGTCACGCAATTCAAGCTGGGTGATACCGGTGATAGAAACGGGTTTACGCGTGGGCGCGCCAAACTTGCCGTAGCCGTCATGCCAGGTTAACAACGACCAGCGCAGTGAGATCCGAATCGGCTCATTAGGATCCTTACGCACAACCAGATGATGAAGCTGCGTTTCGCTGTCGGCAAAGGAGGCGCGGTAGCCGGAAAGCTGTGCGGCGATGTCCTGTTCACCGGTACAGACGCAGTGTCCGGACGCGTAAAGCGTCGCCGCCGGATGGTATAAACCGGGCACCACGCCGCTGTTACCGCCCGCCCACATCGTCAGGTAGCGCTCAACCACGCCCGCCAGAGCGCCCTCCACGTCATCACCTTCAGGGCCGCCCGCCCAGCGGGCATCCAGCGCCTCGGCAGAAACAGACTCCAGCCCAAGCTGCTGGCGCATGGTCGCCAGGTTAAAGGCAAACTCACGGATATCCAGCCCCAGCTGCGCCACAATAGCGGCGCGATCCTGCAGCAGCCACTCCTGGCGTATGGCACCGTCGACGCAGATGCGGTCGGCCCACGTGCGTACCCAGACGTTCTTTCCGGTCGGCGGACCGAAAAAGCCCTCTCCCAGGTGCTGAATGCGGGCAACGGTACGCTGCGCCGCATAGTACTCGTCCCCCGGACTCTGGCTGCAAAGAATGTCCTCCGTCAGCACAGACCGCTGCGGAAAGCTGTGCATGGCCTCGAGCGTGAGGCGCATAAACTGGGAGAGCTCATGCAACTGCTTCTCCGGGGTAATGAAAACAACCGGCGTGGCATAAAAATCGGCCAGCTGGCCAATATCCTTCTGCTCCCATACCACGTGCGTCAGCGTCAAAATGAACTGCTGGATGGAGTCGAACTGAGGGCTGAAGCCCCGCAATCGGGTCATTTGAGCTCCTTAGACTGAAATAGCGATAAGCCGTTGTTTTCGATAATGCCGCTACGCGGGCGACGAGCTGAGTGGCGTATTACCAGCGTGCCGGGCACCGTAATCTGTTCAGGCTCTATGGTTCCGCTTTCAATTTGCTTCATGAGCAGCTCGACCGTGGCATCGACCATCGCCCCCACCGGCTGTGATGCAGACGTCAACGCGTAGGAAGGCCAGCCCGAAGGGCCGATATCGTCGTAGCCGACAACAGAAACCTCCTCCGGGACCCGCAAACCAAACTCATAGCGCGCCACGTCCATCACCGTTACGGCCATATGGTCGTTGGCGACGAAGACCGCATCCGGTGCTGGCGACGCCGAAAACAGGGCATACGCCGCGCGGGTCGTTTGCTGAACATCGTAATTCCCGTGCACCACCTGGACATCGGTAATGCCGTGTTCTTCCAGCGTGAAGATAAACCCGCGCTGTCGGGCAATATTGACCGGCGAATCCGCCACGCCACCCACGTAGGCGAAACGCTTGTGTTCTCCTGCCAGCAGAAATTCAGCTATCTGACGCGCCGCCGCTTCGTTGTTGCTGTTAACGCTGGAGGCCATTCCGCTCTCTTCGCTGCAGTTAAACAGTACCACCGGTATCCCGGCGGCAAGGCACTCCTCAGATAGCTCCAGCGACAGCGTGACGGATGCCAGCACAATACCGTCCACCCGGTACTGCATGATCTGGTCAAAAATCCGGTCGACGTTGCCTTCGCGATCGCCGACAAACAGCAGCAGGTGATAGTTCAGCGTATCCAGCTTCTGCGCCAGCGCCTCCAGCACCTGCGAGTAAAAGGGATTATCAAAGTAAGAAATCACCACGCCGATAATGCGCGAACGCGCCGTGTTGAGCGATCGGGCTATCGCATTCGGACGATAGCCCAACTCGCGCGCCGCCTGCAGCACTTTTTCACGCGTCGCCGGTGAAATACTGGCCCCCGGCGTGAACGTTCGCGATACCGCGGACTGCGATACCCCCGCAAGCTGCGCGACCTGTTGGGATGTGACTGCTGCAAAAGTCTTACGTTTCATTACCCCTGATTCCTTATCAACGTCTTACCCACGATGCTTTGCTCCAGGCGTCTCAGCCAATGGGTGTTTTTTATACTTACACCATCTTTGCATGCGTATGCAACACAAAAAATCAAATTTCTCACAACAAGATCCAGATCACTTTACAAACATTAAACATTTTCGTAACTTCAGATATTGAATACGTATGCAAAGCGTTTCATACCGTCAATGGTACCGGATAGAACAGGAGTCGCCCAAAGGATTGAACCGGTAAACGTCGTACTTGGCTGGTTGTAACCCATTACTTTTTAAGAGGTTCAAAACCATGTTTCGAGCACTGTTACGCCGTCGGGAAGCCCGGCTCTTTTTCATCATTAGCATCCTGTTCTTTATCTGCATTCACAGCATTGATGCCTTTCTGGCTCCGATGATGATCAACCAGGGCATCGAGCCCCAGATCATGGGTATCATCATGGGCGCATCCGGGCTGGCTACCCTTCTCATTCGCTTCCCGCTAGGCATCATTTCCGATGTCGTGAAGAGCCGCAGGATCTTTATCCAGATTGGTCTGCTGCTGCCGATTATCGCCTGGCCGATTGCCTGGCTCGAGCCAAACGCCATCACGCTGTATATGGCAAAAGCGGCCGACGGCGTTACGGCGGCATCCTGGGTGCTGTACAACATCCTGTTCATGCGCTATTTCGATCGCAGCGAAGCCCCTGCCGCCGTCGCGCTACTGGCGCTGGCTGGCCCCATAGGCGTATTTCTCGGCAACTGCATTGGCGCGGTGCTGATTCACTATTTCGCCAACAACATCTCCTTCTTCGTCTCCTGCATCTCTGCGCTGGTTGCATTGATACTGACGACCCGGATTCAGGACGTTCACGACCCGGTGCAGGCACCTACGCTTAAGGCCTGCATCACCGGCGCGCGCCAGCAGCTTGCCGACCGCTCCGTCTGGCTGATCGGCATCCTGGCGACCATCGTGATCCTGGTGCCCTTCGCCACCCGCGATACGCTAACGCCGGTCTACGCCGAGCAGCTTGGCGCCCGGGCGGGCATCCTCGCCCTGCTCGGTAACATTCATCTTCTGTTTTACGGGGTGGCCATCGCCCTGTGCAGCTCGGTGTTTTATCAGCGCCTCGGTTTGGTTAAAACCGCCGTGCTCGGCATCGTCCTTCAGGTGATTTCCACCTTCGGCATCCCATTCACCAGCAATATCTACGTCATTTATCTGTGGCAAGCGCTGGCTGGATTCTCGTTCGGCATGGCCTTTGCCGCGTTTATGTCGCTCAGCGTGGTAAATACCACCTCCGATGAACAATCCACGCGGATGGGATTATTCCAGACCATTTATTCCTGCGGCATGTTTGTTGGGCCGGTAATGATGGGCGTCATGATGCAACATATTAACCTGTCGTCCGGTTATTTATTAATTGCCGTTCTGTCCATTATTGCCGCCATTGCCACGCCGCTGTCCACCCGGTGGGTATATACCCGCAAGGCGCAAATATCTTCCCGCGAATTAAAAAACGGGGCTTACGCCGCCGCGCCGGATCAATAGCACATCTGAAGTAAATATCCTATCCCGGTTCGCCGGGAGGGCAACTGACATATTAATAAGGTAAGGAGAAGCGTGTGACCTGGAAATTAAAAAGCGGAAAATCCACCGAAGAGCGCCAGCAGGCCAACCAGCAAATAAGAGAAACGGTTGAGTATATACTCGCCGATATTGAAAAGCGTGGGAATAAAGCCATTCGCGAATTATCGATAAAGTTCGATCGCTATGACCGCCAGGATTATCGACTAACGCCTGCGGAAATCGATCGCTGTATTAAACGGCTAAGCCGCCAGGATATTCAGGATATTGAATTTGCCCAGCAGCAGGTGGCGAATTTTGCCCGTGCACAGAAAGAATGTCTGCGGGACCTGGAAATTGAAACGCGCCCGGGCGTGATCCTCGGCCATAAAAATATCCCGATTAACGCCGTAGGGTGTTATGTGCCGGGCGGGAAGTATCCGTTGCTGGCGTCAGCGCATATGTCGATCATCACGGCCAGCGTGGCGGGCTGTTCCCGCATAATCAGCTGTGCGCCACCGTTTAACGGTGAACCCGCACCGACAATTGTCGCGGCGCAAAAAATGGCGGGGGCAACGGAAATCTATGCCCTGGGCGGCATTCAGGCGATTGGGGCGATGGCGTTAGGCACAGACTCCCTTGCGCCAGTGGATATGCTGGTAGGGCCGGGAAATTCCTTCGTTGCGGAAGCAAAACGCCAACTGTTTGGTCGGGTGGGTATCGACCTGTTTGCCGGGCCGACGGAAACGCTCGTGATCGCGGATGACACCGTTGATGCGGAAATATGCGCTACGGACCTGCTGGGCCAGGCCGAACACGGTGTGACCACACCCGCGATCCTGCTGACCAATTCGCTGACGCTGGCCCAAGAGACGCTGCGCGAAATCGAGCGCCTGCTGGAAAAGCTGCCTACCGCCGACATCGCCCGCCAGTCGTGGCAGGACTACGGCGAAATCATCGTGTGCGACAGCTACGAAGAGATGCTGCTGGAGGCGGATCGCATTGCGTCCGAGCACGTGCAGGTGATGACCGACCGGGACGACTGGTTCCTGGCAAACCTGACCAACTACGGTGCGCTGTTCCTTGGCCCGCGTACCAACGTTGCCTATGGCGATAAGGTCATAGGAACCAACCACACGCTGCCTACGCAAAAAGCCGCGCGCTACACCGGCGGCCTGTGGGTCGGCAAATTTATGAAAACCTGCACCTTTCAGAAGGTGCTCAGCGACGAAGCCACCGCTGAAATCGGCAGCTATTGCTCGCGCCTGTCGCTGCTGGAAGGGTTTGCCGGACACGCCGAACAGGCCAATATTCGCGTTCGTCGTTACGGCCAGACAGATGTTCCTTACGCCACGCCGGCTCCGGTCAGGGAAAAGGTGTAATTCATGACGCTTGTGCAAACGCCTTCTTTCTCTTTACACGGCAAGCGCGCGCTGGTCACCGGCGGGTCCAGAGGAATTGGCTTCGCCGCTGCAGTTGCCCTCGCCCAAGCGGGCGCAGCGGTATGGATAGCTGCCCGGGATGGTGAGGCGCTGGCGCATGCCGCTAACCTGGCCGCGGAGCACCAGTTGTCACTCCACCCAGTAACGCTGGATATTACCGACGCCGACCAGACGGAACGCATCCTGTCGACCCTGCCGGATATCGACATTCTGGTGAACAGCGCCGGGCTGGCACGCCACCAGCCGTTTCTGGAGGTAAAGGAGGGAGATTTCGATGCGGTGATGGCGCTTAATCTGCGCGCCACCTTTTTTGTCAGCCAGCGCGTGGCGCGGCGCATGAAGGCGGGCGGTATTGCGGGGTCGATTATTCACATTTCATCGCAGATGGGGCACGTAGGCGGCCCCGCACGGAGCGTGTACTGCGCCTCCAAGTTTGCGCTGGAGGGGTTAACCCGAACGATGGCGCTTGAGCTGGGCGACGCCGGTATCAGGGTCAATACGCTTTGCCCAACCTTCATCGAAACCGATCTGTCGCGATCGGCGCTTGAAGACCCCGCGTTTCGCCGCTACGTGCTGGATAACATCAAGCTACGCCGCCTGGGCAGGCTCGAGGACATTATGGGGCCGGTGGTGTTCCTTGCCTCCGGGGCCGCCGGGATGATCACCGGCAGCGCGCTGATGGTAGACGGCGGCTGGACGGCAACGTGAGGCTCGCAATGGAACAGGCTTTGTTGGATAACACCGACCTGCCTCTGGTGCTGCTCGGCGGTACACTGTGTAACGCCCGGCTCTGGCAGCCCACGATTGCGCGGCTAAACGTTACGGCAACATTGTGTGTCACGCTAACGGGAGCGGGATCCGCGCAGCAGGCGTCGCAGAGGCTGCTGAACGTGCTGCCACCATGCTTTTTACTGGCCGGTTTTTCACTCGGCGCCATCGTCGCGCTGCAAATGGCCGCCGACGCGCCGGACAGGATCGGCGGCCTCGCGCTGCTCTCCGCCAATCCCCTTGTCGATCCACCGAAAAACGCCGTACCGCGCCAGGAAGCGGTGCGTACCGCTCAGGCGCAGGGCATTACCGACTGGCTGATGTCGACCCTGTGGCCGCGCTACGTAGCGCCAGAACGCCTGAACGATCGCGCCCTGCAGGCGGTCATCTGCCGGATGGCGCAGGAGTGCGGTATCGCGACCTTCGCAGAGCATACGGAAATCGCCATCAACCGGCAGGACAACCGCGCGGCCCTCGCCGCCCTGGCCTGCCCGATAGCCATTCTCAACGGCGCGCAGGACGTTATCTGCACGCCCCATCATCACCACTTACTGGCCGCCAGCGCCGGGAATGCGGCATGGCATACGGTGGAGGCCAGCGGGCATTTTATTCCGCTGGAAGCGCCGGATGACGTCGCCCCACCGCTGCGCCAGTGGATTACGGAGTGCATGCAGTGCGCAAAAACAGACTAAAGACCGCGTTTCGGGAAAACACGCCCATCATTAACGGCTGGCTGGCAATCCCCTCCGGCTACAGCGCGGAGATTATCGGCCATCAGGGCTACGACGCCGTGACCGTCGATCTCCAGCACGGCATGATTGATTTCGCCAGCGCGCTAACGATGCTTCAGGCGCTGTCGGCCACGCCTGCCGTCCCGCTCGTCCGGGTGGCCGATAACAACCCGGCGCAAATCATGCGCGTCCTGGACGCCGGGGCGTACGGTGCGATCTGCCCGATGATCTCCAGCGCCGAGCAGGCTCGCTGCTTTGTCGCCGCCTGCCGCTATCCACCGCTGGGCGTTCGTTCTTTTGGCCCGGCACGCGGGCTGCTCTACGGCGGCAGCGACTATCCGCAGCACGCCAACAACGAAATTCTGACGCTGGCGATGATCGAAACCCGCGAAGGACTGGCAAACCTCGACGCTATTCTCGATACCGACGGGCTGGACGGCGTGTTTATTGGTCCCAACGATCTCTCGCTAACGCTGACGGGCAGCGCCAGCGCGGAATCCCAGCACCCGGCGATGCTTGCAGCCGTTAATAAGGTGATTGAATGCTGTCACAAGCACCAAAAGATGGCCGGGATTTTCTGCACCTCCGGGGCGGCGGCCGCAGAGCGTATTGTCCAGGGGTTCCATTTTGTCACGCCGGCAAACGATGTGATGCAACTGGGCCGCGCCTCGCGTGAAGCCATTGCCCTCGCGCGCGGCAACGTCATCCCCGCGACCGGCGCATCCGGTTATTAAAAGGAGAACACATGAAAACTATCCATCTTACTGAAAGCCAGGCCAGAAGCCGATTAATCGCCCCTGACGATATGGTCTCCTGCAATCTTGCCTTTATTGACTGCAGGCTGCCGGGCTCGAATCTGAAGCAGAACTATTCGTTTATTGGCCCCGGCGTTACGCAGTCCACGGAGCAGGTCGTGAATATCTCCGAGCCGCACGGTTTCAACATCGGCGCGGCGGCCATGCCGAAGGGCGTAACCAACAACATGCATCTTCACTTCACGGCGGAGGTGTTTCTGATCCACGAAGGGACGTGGCGTTTTCGCTGGGGCGCGCGTGGGGAACATGAAGCAGAATTCAGCGCCCCCGCGATCCTCTCCATTCCGACCTGGATCTTCCGGGGGTTTACCAACGTGAGTAAAGCGGATACCAGCGGCATGGTGTTTACCGTTTTGGGGGGCGACAACACGGGCGGGATTATATGGCATCCGTCGGTGCTGGCGTCGGCGGGCGAATATGGGATGTATTTGAGCAAGGATAACATGCTAATTACGCAAGAGGCAGGGGACCCGCAGCCTGACCCTTCAACGCTGCTGAAGCCGCTGTCGGAGGAGTATATTGCCGGGCTACGTGATTACAGCGTTGAAGAGATGCGCAGGCGCGCGGTGACCGGCGATGAACGCTGCTGGTCATCGCGGGGGCTGCTGGACTCGGTGCTGCCGGGACACGGCGGCGAGATCGCGCCGGTTATCGGTTTTGGCATTTCACAGGACAGGGACGCGTCTCCGGCCATGACCGACCCACACGGTTTTTCCGTCGAGTGGCTACGGCTCGCCGACGATTGCATTGTGGGCCGACATATCTGCCCGGATACCCAGGTGATTATGGTCTTTAAGGGCCAGCTGGAAGTCACGTGGAACGAGGCGGGCAAAGAGGTCAGCATCATCGCCCCTGAACGTTCAGTGATCTCCATTCCGGCAAATAGCTGGCGGCGCTATCGCGCGGCAGGCGGTAACACCGAGTTTATCCTCACCACCCGAGGCGATGCCCGTAAACGGCTGTACTGGGATGAGGAGGTTCTGCTGCAGGCAAAAGCGCATAACCGCTGCCTCGATCCGGATGGCTACGTCGCCGATGCCGATATCTTGCCCGTTACGGCACGTCGGGCGGGTGCAAAACTGGAAAAATGGCAAGCTGAAGCCTGACGTTACGCCGCCATCGGTATCCCAGATGGCGGCGGTGATCTTCAGGCCAGACGGTCTACCGCCTGGAAGAAGAGATCTTCCGTCATGATGGCATTCTCCTTTACGCTCTGACGATCGCGCCGGATAAACCAGCCCGTTTCCGGCGCCATGCTCAGGTAAAATACCTGGCTGAAGCCCGGTGCCATGATTTGCATTACTACGCGCCCCGTCTCCGTTTCGCAGCAGAACTGTTCAGGCGTAATGCTGACGCTACGATCGCCATTCTGTAACCGAATAGCGATAATGTCGTAACGGCATATGCCGCTGCTGAGGCTTTTCCCGCTGTTTATAGAACAACCGGAAGATATGCTGCGTGCTGGCGAACTAAATCCACATCAGCAACATCAGGTGACCATTCAATTTGCGAGTTTAATCTGCATAGCTGATACCTGTGGTAGTGGTAGCTGCGGCTACGTTTACATTTCTCTCTATCCAACCCAGTAACACCCTCTCTCTTCTCAGGACTCAACTCATAAACATTTCAACTGTACCGGCCGCGGTGCCGGTTTCGTCACGCCTGTCGCCCGTATCTGGATCGGATTGAAAGGATAAATGACATCATCGCTAAGCACTATCCGGGAATGCTGGCTAAGCCGCGTTAACGTTGATCGGCATTGAGAAATTTCGCTTACATCAGCAGTTACATAAACTTTTTGGATGTGTGGTTTTTAGTGAGAGGGTTTGCGTAACACATTGATTTAAATGGTACGCCCTACAGGGCTCGAACCTGTGACCTACGGCTTAGAAGGCCGTTGCTCTATCCAACTGAGCTAAGGGCGCACTGGGAAGTGATAAACTTCGCGGTGGGGTGAAACGGCTGGAATTATACGGTCAATCCCTGCTGAGTCAATGGCTTTGCATTCGGATGCTTGCTAAATGAGCACTCTGCCCCCGGCCACTCGGGTAAAAAGTGACGAATATCAAAAACGAAGACTGACAGCACGTCCCGCTTCTGACAAAATATAACCATCCCCCTATGTATTGTGACAGATGGAATCCTCTCTCTGATGGCAGCAAAGATTATTGATGGTAAAACGATTGCGCAGCAGGTGCGCTCTGAGGTTGCGGAAAAAGTAAAAGCGCGCATTGCAGCGGGTTTTCGCGCGCCGGGGCTGGCAGTAGTGCTGGTGGGTAGCAACCCGGCGTCACAAATTTACGTCGCCAGCAAACGCAAGGCCTGTGAGGAAGTGGGATTTATCTCGCGCTCCTGGGACCTCCCCGCAACCACCAGCGAAGCAGAATTACTGACGCTTATCGACGAGCTTAATGCTGATACGACAATTGACGGTATTCTGGTGCAGTTACCGTTGCCTGCCGGTATCGACAACGTGAAGGTGCTTGAGCGCATTAACCCGGATAAGGACGTAGACGGTTTTCATCCTTATAACGTCGGCCGTCTGTGCCAGCGTGCGCCACGCCTGCGTCCCTGTACGCCGCGCGGTATTGTAACCCTGCTTGAGCGTTATAATATTGATACCTATGGGCTGAATGCCGTCGTTGTTGGCGCATCCAACATTGTGGGCCGCCCAATGAGTATGGAGCTGCTGCTGGCCGGCTGCACCACTACCGTTACGCATCGCTTTACCCGAAACCTGCGTCATCATGTCGAAAATGCCGACCTGCTGATTGTTGCTGTCGGCAAACCGGGCTTTATTCCCGGAGAGTGGATCAAAAAAGGCGCTATCGTGATTGATGTCGGGATTAACCGTCTGGAAAACGGCAAAGTCGTGGGTGACGTGGTATTTGCCGATGCCGCTGAACGCGCGTCATTCATTACCCCGGTTCCGGGCGGCGTTGGTCCGATGACCGTTGCTACACTCATTGAAAACACGCTCCAGGCGTGTGAACAGTATCACGACGTGGAGATCGCGTAAGATGGCTACCTTTTCATTAGGAAAACACCCGCACGTTGAACTGTGCGATCTGCTGAAGCTGGAAGGCTGGAGCGAAAGCGGCGCGCAGGCGAAAATCCTGATCGCTGATGGTCAGGTCACGGTCGATGGCGCAGTCGAAACGCGTAAGCGCTGCAAAATAGTCGCCGGTCAGACCGTGGCATTTGACGGTCAACAGGTGACCGTTACTGCCTGATCCCCACCATAAAGCCCTTTATCCATAAGGGCTAATTAGCGATCAACTTCAAACAATTTGTATTTCCTCTGGCTGGCGCTGAAATTTCAGTTGCCAGTTTTCGCGCAATCTCACACGATAAGTAGAACGTTCTACTAAAACGTTATACTTCATAATAAGAAATCAGGTGCGTAGTGTGCCAACACGGGGGAAGTCAGCATGAGTCTGATATCAGGGTTTGTTAAATCGCTTTCAAAGCTTTCAATGATTGGCCGCGCATTAATGCTGCCAATTTCACTCCTGCCAGCGGCAGGTTTACTTCTGGCGTTTGGTGACAAATTTCATCTGCCGCTAATGATGAACGCCGGGGGGGTTATTTTCGATAACCTGCCGATGCTGTTCGCTATCGGTTCCGCCGTCGGTCTGGCGTCTGAATCCGGTATTGCTGCGTTATCGGCTGCCGTCTCCGTTTTTGTCACTAATATCACTATCGGTACCATGCTGTCTATTACGCCAGAGATGGCGTCTCAGGGCGGAAAATATGCGATGGTGGTCGGCATTCCAACTTTGCAAATGGGCGTCTTTGGCGGCCTTATCTGCGGGATACTGGCGGCATGGTGCTATAACAAATTTCATACCATGCAGTTGCCCGAATTTCTCGGCTTCTTCTCCGGGAAACGTTTTGTGGCGATTGCCACGGCGTTTCTGTCATTCATCATGGGCCTGCTGCTTCCATATATCTGGCAGCATATTCAGGCGGGCATTGACGCGCTATCGGTTATTGTTAACGGTGATAATCAGGCCGCATCCACCTTTATTTTTGGCCTGGTTGAACGGGCGCTGATCCCGCTGGGCCTGCACCATATCTGGTATCCCTCATTCTGGTACTCGTTCGGCGATTACACGACACAGGCCGGCCAGGTTATTCATGGCGATCAGACTATCTGGTTTAAAATGCTGGAAGAGGGGGTCAAATCCTTTAGCAGCGATACGTATCAGAACGCCGGTAAATTTATGCAGGGCGAGTTCCCGCTGATGCTGTTTGCCCTGCCCGCCGCCTGTCTGGCGATGTATCAGGAAGCGCATACCCGGAATAAAAAAATCGCCGCCGGTATCCTGTTCTCAGCGGGCCTGACCTGCTTTTTAACCGGGATCACCGAGCCGGTAGAGTTTACCTTTATCTTTGTCGCCCCGGTGCTGTACGTATTTAACGCCATCATGGCCGGCCTTTCCTATATGTGTATGTATTTACTTCATGCACATATCGCAAAATCGTTTTCAGCCGGGCTTATCGACTACATCTCATTTGGTATACTGCCGTCGTTTAATGGTTATCAGACCAACTTCCTCAATGCCATTATCGTTGGGGTGCCAATGGCGCTGATCTATTACTTTACCTTCCGCTTTGTGATCCGTCGCTTTGATGTTAAAACGCCGGGACGCGCGGAAGTGACTGCCGATGCCGGTGCAAAGTCAGATGAGGAGCTGGCATCTGAGATTATCGATTTGATGGGTGGCGCGCAGAATATACATTCTGTCGGAGCCTGTATTACCCGCCTGCGTCTGGAAGCGGCTAAAGGCGATAAGGTCGATAAAGACGGCCTGAACGGTATCGGTGCGCGCGGCGTGGTCTTTGTCGGTGATAAGGGCGTACAGATTATTTTCGGTGCGCGGGCGCAGTTTATCGCACAAACGATGTCGTCGATGATGGGTAAATAGTGTTAGCCTCGCCTCCTGAACCCTCCCGGGAGGCGATTCGTGATATTTGATTTCAGGGAGCAGACTTGAAGAAGGTCAGTATTATTGATGTGGCACGAGAAGCGGGCGTCTCGGTTTCAACCGTTTCTCTGGTGCTACGTCAAAAAGGGAAGATTTCCAGCGCAACCATTGAAAAAGTGAATGTTGCCATTACTAAGCTGGGCTACGTGCATAACGTGGCGGCGGCTAACCTGCGTGCTAACCGCTCGAATCTGATCGGCCTTATCCTGCGCGATTTTAGCGATAGCTATTCGATTAAAGTGATGGCCAGCATCGTCCAGGAGCTTGAAAAAAACGGTTATATGGTCTTTCTCGGTCAGCCGCTGAACGAGGGCGAGCATCTGGAGCGCTGCCTGCTTTCGTTTAAACAGCAGGGGGTGGCGGGCGTTATCTATCTCTCCTCTGACTCTGCTTCAGCAAAACTCCCGACGCAAATTCAACATTGCCCGCTGCCGCTGGTGGTGGTCTCACAGTCGCTGATTGAAGAGGAGTGCAATCTGGTGATGCGTGACAATCGTCAGGCCGCCCTGCTGGCGACGCGCTATCTGATTGAACGCGGGCATCGCAGCATCGCGTATGTCGGCGGTAAGGAAAACGATCGTATTCGCCAGCAGCGGCTGTCAGGTTTTCGCAGCGCGCTAACGCAAAGCGGAATGGTTTATCGCGATGAAGCCAGCGCCGCCTGCAGTGAAGATACTCGTGCGGTGAGTAATGCGACACGTCACCTGCTGGAAAATAACAATACGATCACCGCCCTGCTCTGCCACTCTCCCGATGCCATTATTGGCTGCATCAACGGCATTCATCAGGTCGGACGAACCGTGGGGAAAGATGTGTTTCTCACCCAGCAGGTAGCACTGCTGGGTTTTGAGGACATGCTGCACATCAATCTGACCTCGCCGTCGTTCACCTACGTGTCGTCGGCAAGCGAAGAGTCCGGGCGTCAGGCAGCAACGCTTATTATCCGCAAAATCAACGATCCGGAATTACTCAATCAGCGGGTGACGCTGTCAGGACAATTAGTGGTGCGCGAGTCGGCGTGACGTAAAAAGTGTGTCTTTCGGCTGACAGCAGTGCCTTATTTATCCCCGATCAAACGGCAGGCCCGGTAAGCACAGCGCCACCGGGCAATACGACTGCGTAATTACTTGCGACGCCAGATGGTCCCTTGCGGACTGTCTTCCAGCACGATATTCATCTCATTAAGACGATCGCGTGCGGCATCGGCGGCGGCCCAGTCTTTAGCTTTGCGCGCATCAAGGCGCTGCTGAATCAGGGCTTCAATCTCCGCCACTTCGCCGTCGTTGGCCTGAGCACCGCCCTGCAGGAACACTTCCGGATCCTGCTCCAGCAGGCCCAGTACGGCAGAAAGCTTGCGTAAATGCGCGGCCAGCGCGCTGGCCGCCTGAGCATCTTCCGTTTTCAGACGGTTAATGTCGCGCGCCATATCAAACAGGACGGAGTACGCTTCCGGGGTGTTGAAGTCGTCATTCATCGCCTCAATAAAGCGGGTTTCATACGCTTCACCGCCGGCCGGGGCAACAGAGAGGTCCGTTCCGCGCAGGGCAATATACAGACGTTCCAGCGCGGAGCGTGCCTGCTTGAGGTTGTCTTCGCTGTAGTTAAGCTGGCTGCGATAGTGGCCGGACATCAGGAAGTAACGGATAGTCTCGGCATCGTAGTATTTCAGCACGTCGCGCACGGTAAAGAAGTTGCCCAGCGATTTGGACATTTTTTCCCGATCAACCATCACCATGCCGGAATGCATCCAGTAGTTAACGTATTCTCCGTCGTGGGCACAGGTAGACTGGGCAATTTCGTTTTCATGATGCGGGAACATTAAGTCAGAACCGCCACCGTGAATATCAAAATGCGAACCCAGCTGCTTGCAGTTCATTGCCGAACACTCAATGTGCCAGCCAGGGCGTCCTTCGCCCCACGGCGAGGTCCAGCTCGGTTCGCCTGGCTTGGACATTTTCCACAGCACGAAGTCCATCGGGTTACGTTTGACGTCCGCAACTTCAACGCGCGCGCCCGCCTGAAGCTGATCCAGATCCTGACGTGATAAAGCGCCGTAATCCGCATCGGTTTCTACAGAGAACATCACATCGCCGTTGGTGGCGACGTAAGCATGGCCACGCTCGACCAGTCGCTCAACAATTTCAATAATTTCATGAATATGCTGCGTCGCACGCGGTTCGCTGTCCGGGCGCAGGATATTTAACGCGTCAAAATCGGTATGCATTTCGTTGACCATCCGGTCAACCAGCGCCACAAAATTCTCGCCGTTTTCATTAGCACGTTTAATGATTTTGTCGTCGATATCGGTAATGTTACGCACGTACTTTAGCTTAAATCCTAAAAAACGCAGGTAGCGTGCGACGACATCAAAGGCGACAAATGTACGGCCATGGCCGATGTGACACAGATCGTAAACCGTAATACCACACACGTACATGCCGACTTCCCCGGCATGAATAGGTTTAAATTCCTCTTTTTGGCGCGTCAGAGTATTAAAAATTTTTAACATCGAAGATTCCATGTAGTAGACGTGTGTGGATCGTAAAAGCCGTATGATACCTATAATTTAGCAATGAAGCAGCACACTTTGCGGGATGATCGAACCTCTCGCTTATGCTATAACATGCCTCTATATGTGACCCGCTGACGGGTCGACGTACCACTATAACGGAACAGGATGCAAAAATGGTTACATTCCACACTAATCATGGCGATATCGTCGTCAAAACCTTTGATGATAAAGCGCCTGAAACAGTTAAAAACTTCCTGGACTATTGTCGCGAAGGTTTTTACAACAACACCATTTTCCACCGCGTCATCAATGGCTTTATGATTCAGGGCGGCGGTTTCGAACCTGGCATGCGCCAGAAAGAAACCAAAGACGCCATCAAAAACGAAGCCAATAACGGTCTGAAAAATACCCGTGGCACGCTGGCAATGGCGCGTACCCAGGCTCCACATTCCGCTACCGCACAGTTTTTCATTAACGTAGCAGACAACGACTTCCTGAACTTCTCCGGCGAGAATCTGCAGGGCTGGGGCTACTGCGTATTTGCCGAAGTCGTTGAAGGCATGGACGTCGTTGAAAAAATCAAAGGCGTTTCAACGGGCCGCAGCGGTATGCACCAGGACGTTCCGAAAGAAGACGTTATTATTGAAAGCGTCGACGTCAGCGAGTAATTAGTGGCGACACTTTTTATCGCAGACCTGCATTTGTCCAGCGAAGAACCGGCGATCACCGCCGGTTTTCTGCGTTTTTTAGCCGGTGAAGCGCGTAAAGCCGATGCCCTGTATATTCTGGGCGATCTGTTTGAAGCGTGGATCGGCGATGACGATCCGGTCGTGCTGCATCGGGAAATCGCGACGGCTATCAAATCACTGGTCGATTCAGGCGTCCCCTGCTATTTCATTCACGGTAATCGTGACTTCCTGCTGGGGAAACGCTTCGCGCGTGAAAGCGGCATGATATTACTGCCGGAAGAAAAAATTCTTCATCTGTACGGCCGCAAGGTACTGATCCTGCACGGTGATACGCTGTGTACCGATGACGCCGGCTATCAGGCGTTTCGGGCAAAGGTGCACCAGCCGTGGCTGCAAAAGCTGTTCCTTACCCTTCCGCTCTTTGTTCGTCAACGCATCGCCGCCAAAATGCGCGCGAACAGTAAGGCGGCTAACCGCACTAAATCGCTGGAAATTATGGACGTTAATCCAGAGGCGGTCCTCAGCGTGATGGAACGTCATCATGTGCCGTGGCTTATTCACGGACACACGCACCGCCCTGCCGTTCATCAGTTGACCGTCCAGGGTGAACCGGCTTTTCGCGTGGTCCTGGGTGCCTGGCACAGCGAAGGCTCAATGGTAAAAGTCACCCCCGACAACGTCGAACTGATCCACTTTCCGTTCACCTCCCCGGCATAAATCGCCCGTTAACTCTGCTACGCAACCGTTTTCCTTGCCGTTTTTCCATGCTATTCTTGCTGGCCTTAGCTGTCGTGTGAAGCACACCCACAGGAGTTTTAAGACGTATGTCTTCCCGCAATAATTCGACCCGTATTGCCATCGTTATGGGTTCAAAAAGCGACTGGGCAACTATGCAGTTCGCCGCTGAAATCCTTGATATCCTGAATGTTCCCTACCATGTTGACGTCGTTTCTGCCCATCGCACCCCCGATAAGCTGTTCAGCTTTGCTGAAAGTGCCGAAGAGAACGGCTATCAGGTGATTATTGCCGGTGCCGGCGGCGCGGCGCATCTGCCGGGAATGATCGCGGCGAAAACGCTGGTGCCAGTGCTGGGTGTGCCGGTACAAAGCGCGGCCCTGAGCGGCGTTGACAGCCTTTACTCCATCGTTCAAATGCCACGCGGCATTCCGGTCGGCACGCTGGCGATTGGCAAAGCGGGTGCGGCAAATGCGGCCCTGCTGGCCGCACAAATTCTGGCTCAGCACGATGCAGCACTGCATCAGCGTCTGGTTGAATGGCGCAAAGCACAGACTGACGACGTGCTGGATAATCCCGATCCGCGAGGTGGTGCATGAAGCAGGTATGCGTTCTGGGTAATGGCCAGCTCGGACGAATGCTGCGCCAGGCCGGTGAGCCGCTGGGCATCGCAGTATGGCCTGTTGGACTGGACGCTGAGCCGGAGTCTGTCCCCTTTGCACACAGCGTGATCACTGCGGAAATTGAACGCTGGCCCGAGACGGCCCTGACCCGCGAACTGGCGCGGCATCCGGCGTTTGTTAATCGCGACGTTTTTCCGGTTATTGCCGATCGTCTGACGCAAAAACAGCTTTTCGACACGCTGGGCCTGGCAACCGCCCCGTGGCAACTGCTGGAACATCGCGAACAGTGGCCGGACTTTTTTGCCCGTACTGGCGAACTGGCTATCGTTAAACGCCGGGTAGGCGGCTATGACGGCCGGGGGCAATGGCGTTTACGCCCGACACAGACCGCAGAACTGCCGGATGACTGTTACGGCGAGTGTATTGTTGAGAAGGGCATTAATTTCAGCGGTGAAGTCTCGCTAGTTGGCGCGCGCGGGCACGATGGTACTACGGTGTTCTATCCGCTGACGCACAATCTGCATCAGGACGGTATTTTGCGCACCAGCGTGGCATTTCCGCGTGCCAGTGTGGAGCTGCAAACGCAGGCTGAAACCATGCTGTCAGCTATTTTGCATAACCTGAATTATGTCGGTGTCATGGCCATGGAGTGTTTTATCACCCCGGGCGGATTACTGATCAATGAACTGGCACCGCGGGTGCATAACAGCGGCCACTGGACGCAAAACGGTGCTTCCATCAGCCAGTTTGAACTGCATTTGCGGGCCATTACCGGGCTGCCGCTACCCCGCCCGGTCATTGACAGCCCGTCAGTGATGGTGAATCTGATTGGCACGGATCTTAACTACGACTGGCTGAAGCTGCCGCTGGTTCATCTGCACTGGTACGATAAAGACGTGCGCCCGGGTCGCAAGGTAGGGCATCTTAATCTTAATGATGGGGATAAAGACCGGCTTAGCGCGACGCTGGAAGCGCTGATGCCGTTATTACCGGCCGACTATGCCAGCGGATTAACGTGGGCGCAGGGTAAGCTGGCTTGATGACCGGCGAATAAGCTATCGTCCAAATCGGCAGGTGTCTGGCACCTCAGGCGCGTTTGATGGTTAAAAATCAAATTATTGTTGTCGCAGAAGCGTAGAATTAGGCGATAACCTGTTTGAGGTGCTTTTTCATGATGCAAGAATCCCAGCTTCGTGCCCTTCTCGCGGCTGATATCCCCTTAATTGACGTTCGTGCTCCGGTAGAATTTCAGCAGGGCGCGATGCCTGCTGCCCGCAATCTTCCCCTGATGCTGGATGACGAGCGCGCTGCCGTCGGCACCTGCTATAAACGCGAAGGCCCGGATGCGGCGCTGGCGCTGGGTCATCGGTTAGTGCAAGGCGAAACGCGCGCCGGGCGGATTGAAAACTGGATGGCTGCCGCGCGCCAGGCACCGCAGGGTTATCTGTGTTGCGCCCGTGGTGGTCAGCGCTCGCATATCGTTCAGCAGTGGCTGCGTGAAAACGGCGTAGAGTATCCGCTCATCCCCGGCGGTTACAAAGCCCTGCGCCAGGCGGCGATCCAGGCTACCGAAGAACTGGTGCAGCATCCTGTTGTACTGGTCGGGGGCTGTACCGGCAACGGTAAAACACAGCATGTGCGCCATCATCCTCGCGGCATCGATCTCGAAGGGCTGGCGCATCATCGCGGCTCCTCGTTTGGCCGAACGCTTCAGGCTCAGCATTCCCAGGCGACGTTTGAAAATCATCTGGCGGTCGCGCTACTCAAAAAAGCGCAGCAGCCGGTACGCTGGGTACTGGAAGATGAGGGTCAGATGATTGGCGCGAATCATCTCCCGGAATGCCTGCGTTTGAGAATGCAGGCTGCACCGATTGTGGTGGTTGATGACCCGCTTGAGCTGCGCCTTGAACGCCTGCGGGAAGAGTATTTTACGCGTATGCACCGCGATTTCATCGCCGCATATGGTGAAGAACAAGGCTGGCAGGCGTACAGCGATTATTTGCATCACGGACTGTTTGCGATTCGCCGTCGCCTCGGCCTGCAGCGCTTTACCGAATTAACTACCCGCCTGAAGACGGCGCTTGCCAGCCAGTATACCAGCGGCGGCACCGACGCCCATTTTAGCTGGCTGGTGCCGCTGCTTGAGGCCTATTACGATCCGATGTACCGCTATCAGCTGGAAAAGAAAGCCGACAAGATTGTCTTTCGCGGCACTGGCCCGGAAATCGCGGCGTGGCTGGCGGTGTGGCGCGGCTAATGCCGATCCCGCTTATCCGCCCGCTGTGCCAGCCAGTCGCCCAGCATCTGGACAATCTGCACCAGGATTATCAGTGCCACAACGGTAACGATCATCACGCCGGTTTCATAGCGGTAGTAGCCATAGCGGATCGCCAGATCGCCTACGCCACCGCCGCCAACAATTCCGGCCATCGCCGAGTAACCAATCAGGCTCACCAGGGTGATGGTCAGCCCGCGCAGCAGTCCGGCGCTGGCTTCCGGAAGCAGAACGGTACAAATGATCCGCATCGGGCTGGCGCCAAAGGCTTCTGCGGCCTCAATAATGCCTTTATCAACTTCCCGCAGCGCGCTGTCCACCAGCCGGGCATAAAACGCAATTGCCGCGACCGAGAGCGGAACAGAAGCCGCGACGGGTCCAATGGTATTGCCGAGCAGTAACTGCGTCAGCGGCAGCAAAAGCACCAGCAGGATCACAAACGGCACGGAACGGATAATATTGACCAGTATTGAACTGAGCAAATAGACAAAACGGTTTTGCCAGAATAAATGCCGGTCGGTGACAAAAATCAAAAAGCCAAGCGGCAGGCCGCCGACAATAGCCAGTACCGTTGAGATACTGAGCATCTGAAAGGTTTCATTAAACGCCAGAGTCAAATCAGGCAGCATGTCATCCACGGATCACCTCCACGTGCGCGGTGCGCTGGTGAATATATTCTACCGCCGCATCAACTGCCGGTGGATTATCCGCTGCGGTCAGTTGTACCACCAGGATCCCCAATGCCTGTTCAGCGATATATTCAATTTTGCCGTGCAAAATATTGACCGCCACGCCAAATTTTACCGCCACCTCGGAAAGAACCGGCTGTTCAGCAGAATCGCCAATAAACAAAATTTTCAGCAACTGCCCCGACAGATGCTGATGTAAACGCTCAGGCAGGGTCAGATTAAGCGTGTGGGCGACCAGCTGCCGGGTAAACGGATGCTGCGGATGGGCAAACACATCAAATACCGCCCCCTCCTCCACCACCTTACCGCCTGACATCACGGCCACCCGATCGCAGATCGTTTTGATCACATCCATTTCATGGGTGATCAACACGATCGTGATCCCCATCTGCTCGCGTATCGTTTTTAACAGCGCGAGGATCGTTGCCGATGTTTCCAGATCGAGCGCGGATGTAGGCTCGTCGCACAGCAGCACGTCCGGATGATTGGCGATCGCCCGGGCAATGCCAACGCGCTGCTTTTGCCCGCCGCTGAGCTGGGCCGGAAAACGGCTTGCCATATCCGTCAGGCCGACCAGCGTCAGGATCTCCGCCACTCGCGGCGCGATTTTGCTGGACAGCCAGCCGGCCGCTTTCAGGCTGAAAGCCACGTTTTGTGCCACCGTGCGAGTATGCATCAAGTTAAAATGCTGAAAAATCATGCCGATACGCTGGCGGGCCTTACGCAACTGCACGCCCTCCAGCGCGGAGATTTCCACGCCGTTGACTTTAATGTAACCCTCGCTGGGACGGGTCAGCGCGTTTAGCGTGCGCAGTAAGGTGCTTTTGCCCGCACCGCTGGTGCCGACAATGCCAAAGATTTCACCGGGAGCAATACGTAAACTGACCGCATCCACCGCGCGGGTGGATGCGCCACGGCCTGCGGTAAAATCCACGCAGACCTTTTCTATTTCAATCATGCCAGACCTCAAAAATACGCGCCGTTACTGCTTCTCAGCCGCCATCCACTCAGGTTTCTGGAAAGCGCTGTAGATATTTTTCGGATCGTCAATCACTGCCCGGTAGGCCGGCGATTTAACAACGGTAATAATATCTTTGGCGAATGGTTTATCTGCATCTTCACTGCGCACGGCGATGATATTTTTCAGATTCTCGTCAAGCTGTTCCTGTTTCAGGGCGCTGGAGAGATCCAGTCCGGCCGCCACGGCAAAGTTACCGTTGACCAGCGATGCGGTAACGCCGTCCAGCGTACGCGGCAGCTGAGCGGCTTCCAGCGGTTTGAACACCAGCCCTTTCGGGTTGCTGGCGATATCGCGCTCGGAGGCTTTGGTCGGATCAATATCCGGTTTAATGGTGATGAGATCTAACGCCTGCAGGAAGCGCAGACCGCGCGCGAGGTTGGTCGGATCGTTAGAAAGGGTAATAACATCGCCTTTCTTCAGCTGATCGAGGCGGGTAATTTTACGCGAGTAGAAGCCCATCCCGGCGGTAGGTACGCTAATTAACTTGCTCAGTCTTAGCCCTTTATCGGCGGTGAATTTGTCAAAATAGAGCGAGTGCTGGAATAAGTTGGCATCAATACTGCCATTAGACAGGGCCATATTCGGCTGAACGTAATCGCTAAATTCACGGACCACGACTTTATAGCCTTTCTCTTTAAGCGGCGGCGCAATCGCCTGTTTAACCATGTCACCGTACGGTCCTGGCGCGACGCCAAACACAATGGTATGCGGATCGCTGGTAGCGTGGGCAAATTGTAATCCGCAGGCCAGCAATAACGCTCCTGCTGCGAAACGGAGTTGATGACGCAATCCCATAGGATCTCCTGAATAAATGATGTGATGCCGCGCGCCGTACACTGCGGCGCTGTCTGGTTTACCCGCAACCTGTCCGGGCTTTCTAAGATGGCATACTCCACAGGATGGCGTAATTGAAATTATTTCATGATGTTTTGAAGTATGTCACATAATGACATTGCAAAATGATGAACGCGCCGACAGAACGAACGGCGCGTTGTTTACTTAGCCGCTGAACTGGCGGAAAAGCGCCCGCCCTTTCAGCAGGCGAATACCCAGCCAGCCGCCGCACAGAGAGAGCAGCAGCGCGCCGCTAAACGGCAGCACCACCCACAACCGCCAGTCCGGCTCCCACGGGAAGTCAAAAACCCGGGTTTGCAATACGGCCAGCGCCGTCTCGGCACCGATGGCCGCGACTACGCCCGCAACCAGTCCGAGCAGCGCAAACTCACACCACAGCGTGGTACGCAGAAGGCGCTTGCCGGCCCCCAGCGTGCGATAGACCACCAGCTCCTGATGACGCTGGCGCATTCCTACCTGAATCTGTGCCATCAGCAGCAGGACGCCGCACAGCGTTACCAGCACCACCATCACTTCCAGGGCCCGGCTCACCTGCTGCAACACCTGGCCGACCTGTTTTAAGATCGCACCGATGTCCAGCAGGCTGACGGTCGGGAATGCCCGGTTCAGTTCGGTCAACAGCGCATTACTCTGATCCCAGCGGAAACTGGTGAGCCAGCTTTGCGGCTGCCCTTCCAGCGCGCCGCTCGGGAAGATAAAGAAGAAATTAGGTCGCAAACTCTCCCAGTCTACTTTACGTAAACTGGTGACTTTTGCGGTGAAATCCTGAGTATCACCGGTGAACGTCACGCTATCACCCAACGAAATATTCAGGCGTTTCGCCAGCTCTTGCTCCATAGACACCTCGCCCGGCGCAGGCGGCCAGTGACCGGCGACGATCGGGTTATGATCCGGCTTCTGCTCCTGCCAGGTCAGATTCAGCTCCCGATTCAGCGCCTCATCTTTATTACCCTCGGTGGGCTGGCCGTTAATCTGGGTCAGGCGCGCGCGGACAATAGGATAAAACGTCGACGGACGAACCTGGTGCTCCGTCAAAAACGTTTTAACTGGCTGAACCTGTTCAGTAGCAATGTTGAGCAGAAAATAGTTTGGACTCTCTGCTGGTAACTGCTGCTGCCAGCGATCCAGCAAATCACCGCGCAATACCAGCAGCAGCGCCAGTAGCATAAAGGAGAGAGAAAACGCCGCCAGCTGACTGAGGGTTGACCACGGCTGGCGCAGCAGGCGGTTAACCGCAAGGCGCAGCGACAGTGCATTAATGGTCAGACGCTTGAGGATAGTGAGCAGCACCCAGCCCAGCACGCCGCAGAGTAGCGCCAGCACCAGCGCGCCTGCCAGTACGGCCCATAACAGGGTACTGCCGCCCATCAGCCACGCCAGGAGTGCCACCACCACCACGGTAATAACCGGCAGATAGAGTTTTAGCGGCCAGACGTTCGCTACCACATCCCGACGCAGGACGCGCAGCGGCTGTGTCGCCAGCAGCAGCCGATAAGGACGTAATCCGACCAGCAGCGAAATGGTGGCCATTGCACCAGCGGACCACAACCACGGCCACAGGCTGGCAGCAGGTAGCGCCACCGGCAATACCGGTTTCAACAGAACAATCAGCACCTGCTCGAACAGCAGCCCCAGTACCCCGCCGGTCACCACCGAGAGCAGCATCAGCATCAGCCACTGGCCAATAATCAGTTTGCGTAACTGCGTCCCGCCCGCGCCCAGCGTTTTGAGGATCGCCACCAGGTCGTAGCGACTCCGGCAGTAGTGGCTCATGGCCACCGCCACCGCCGCGACTGCCAGCAGCAGCGTCAATAGCGCGGAGAGCAGCAGAAATTGCTGCGAACGCTCAAGGGATTTGCCCAGCGCGCCTTCATCCTGCTCAAGACCAAGCCAGCGATGTTCCGGTTTGAGCTGCGGCAGCAGCCATTTTTCATAGGCGGCAATCTGCGCCGGCGTCCCGGCAAATTTATAACGCCAGCTCACCCGGCTGCCGGGTCCCACCGCGCCGGTTTTTGCCACGTCAGCGGTATTCATCAGCAGGCGTGGAGCCATCTGAAACGGGTTAAATCCGGCGTCCGGCTCCTGCACTACTTCACCCGCAATGCGCAGCGTGGTATCACCAACGTCAATCGAATCGCCGGTTTTAAGCCCCAGCAGCGCCATCAGCCGGGGAGCGAGCAACGCGGTACCCGGCGCGGGTTTGAGGCCTGGCGGCTCGGTTTGTAACTCACCGTACAGCGGATACAGGTCACCTACCGCCTTCACACTGGCCAGCTGCGGCGTGTCGCGAGCGAAGGTCATGGTGGCAAAGGTGATTTGCTCATCAACCTTCAGTCCCTGTTTTTGGGCCTCAGCAAGCCATTGCGGTGCAATTTCGTGTGAACTGCGCAGCGTCCGATCGCCGGCCATAAAGTCGCGGCTTTGCTGGCTTAACCCTTTTTCCATACGGTCGCTGATATTGCCAAGCGCCAGCACGCAGGCCACCGCCAGGCTTAACGCCAGCCAGACAATCAGCAGCGAGGGCGAGCGCCACTCGCGCCAGAACCAGCGGGCAATCATGCTTCCTCCTGTAGCAGGCCGTTGACCAGGCGCAGACGACGATCGCAGCGGGCAGCCAACTGCGCATCGTGCGTGACCAGAATTAAGGTCGTTCCGTGCTCGCGATTCAGAGAGAACAGTAAATCGGCGATTTTGTCTCCGGTTTGCCTGTCGAGGTTGCCGGTCGGCTCATCAGCAAACAGCAGCCCGGGCCGACCGTTGAAGGCTCTGGCGAGCGCCACGCGCTGCTGCTCGCCGCCAGAAAGCTGCGCCGGAAGATGATCGAGTCGTTTACCCAGCCCTAACTGCTCAAGCAGCGCTTTGGCCTGAGCGCGACTTTCACGACTGTTTTTGCCGCGCAGAAGTGCAGGTAACTCTACGTTTTCCAACGCGTTGAGGGTGGGAATTAGCATAAAGGACTGAAACACAAAGCCCACATGCTGCGCACGCAGCGCGGCACGCGCTTCTTCATCCATGTTATGCAGCGGCTGCCCCAGCAGCGAGACTTCACCGCTGCTACCGTCGTCCAGCCCGGCCAGGATCGCCAGTAGAGTTGACTTGCCCGAACCGGACTCGCCGATCAGCGCAATTGTCTGCGATGGTTTGACAAGCAGCTCAACTCCGGTAAGGATTGAGAGTTCATGCTCCCCCTGACCGACGGACTTCTTAAGATGATGAACTTCAACAATGTTTTCCGCTGGCATTTGCCGTTCCTGTTTTTTGTTCTGTTTAGCTTTCGTGCCGTTGCAGCAGACACGCTATTAATTTTGGGTGATAGCCTCAGCGCCGGGTATCGCATGGCCGCCACCAGCGCCTGGCCTGCGCTGCTTAATGAAAAGTGGCAGCCGCAGACGCCGGTGGTTAACGCCAGTATTAGCGGCGATACCTCGCAGCAGGGGCTGGCACGTTTACCCGCCCTCCTGACACAGCATAAACCACGCTGGGTTTTAGTGGAGCTGGGCGGTAATGATGGCCTGCGCGGTTTTCAACCTCAGCAGACCGAAGCCACGCTGCGTAAAATTTTGCAGGCTGTCAAAGATGCCGGTGCGCAGCCGTTGTTGATGCAAATTCACCTGCCCGCTAACTACGGACGGCGGTATAATGAGTCGTTTAGCGCGATCTATCCCGCCCTCGCCCGAGAGTTCGATATTCCTCTGGTTCCCTTTTTCATGGAAGCGGTTTATCAGAAGCCTCAGTGGATGCAGGAAGACGGGATCCACCCTAATCCCGATGCACAGCCGTTTATTGCCGACTGGATGGCAACGCGACTGGCACCTTTAGTTAACCATGAGTCTTAAGCATGCAGGGGCATACCCAGGTAAAGTTATGCAAAAATCAGTCTTAATAACAGGATGTTCCAGCGGTATCGGTCTGGAAAGCGCACTTGAGCTTCAGCGCCTGGGCTTTCGGGTGCTTGCCGCCTGCCGCAAAGCAGACGATGTCACGCGGATGAATAGCCTGGGGCTGACCGGCATTTTGCTGGATCTCGACCAGCCACAGAGCGTGGACCGCGCCGCCGACGAGGTTATCGCGCTGACGGAAAACCGTCTGTACGGGATCTTTAATAATGCCGGCTATGGCGTTTACGGGCAGTTGAATACCATCAGCCGCGACCAGCTTGAGCAGCAGTTTTCCGCCAATTTTTTTGGCGCACATCAGCTCACCATGCGCCTGCTGCCGGCCATGACGCCTCACGGTGAAGGCCGTATTGTGATGACCTCTTCGGTGATGGGCCTGATCTCTACGCCGGGTCGCGGGGCCTATGCCGCCAGCAAATATGCTCTCGAAGCGTGGTCGGATGCGCTGCGCATGGAGCTGCGCTATAGCGGTATTCAGGTCAGCCTGATTGAACCGGGTCCTATTCATACCCGCTTTACCGATAACGTCAATCAAACTCAGCGTGATAAGCCGGTAGAAAATCCGGGCATTGCCGCGCGCTTTACCCTCGGTCCGGAGGCGGTGGTCGCCAAAGTACGCCATGCTTTCACCAGCAATCGGCCTAAAATGCGCTATCCCGTCACCCTGGTGACCCATGCGGTAAACGTGTTGAAACGCCTGCTGCCGGGCCGCGTAATGGATAAAATTTTGCAGGGGTGAGTTGAAGCTAACGCGCTGGCCCCCATGTAATAAAAAACTGCTTAAGAGAGTACATTTATGTCTGCACAGAATATCGTCAATATCAACGAAACCAATTTACAGCAGACGCTGGAACAGTCGATGACCCTGCCGGTGCTGTTTTACTTCTGGTCCGCGCGCAGTCAGCACTGTGAACAACTGACGCCGGTGCTGGAGAGCCTCGCGGCGCAGTACAGCGGACAATTTATTCTGGCAAAGCTCGACTGTGATGCTGAACAGATGGTCGCCTCTCAGTTTGGCCTGCGCGCCATTCCGACCGTTTACCTGTTCCAGAACGGGCAGCCGGTAGATGGCTTCCAGGGGCCGCAGCCTGAAGAAGCGATCCGGGCGTTGCTGGAAAAAGTCCTGCCGCGTGAAGACGAGTTAAAAGCGCAGCAGGCGATTCAGTTTATTGAAGAAGGTAACTACGTTGACGCCCTGCCGCTGTTGAAAGAGGCCTGGCAGCTTTCGGGTCAAAACAGTGATATTGGTCTGCTGCTGGCGGAGACGCAGATCGCACTTAATCGTTCAGACGATGCAGAAGCGGTGCTGAAAACCATTCCGCTTCAGGACCAGGATACCCGCTATCAGGGGCTTATCGCGCAAATCGAATTGCTGAAGCAGGCGGCAGATACGCCGGAAATTCAGCAGCTTCAGCAGCAGGTTGCAGCGGCTCCCGAGGATGCTGCGCTGGCCTCACAGCTGGCTCTCCAGCTACATCAGGTAGGTCGTAATGAAGAGGCTTTAGCGTTACTCTTTAGCCACCTGCAAAAAGATCTTGGCGCAGCGGACGGCCAGGCACGCAAGATGTTGCAGGAAATCCTTGCTGCACTCGGGACTGGCGATGCGCTTGCCAGCCAGTATCGTCGCAAGCTCTATTCACTGCTGTATTAGTCTGTATAAGGACAATACGCTGACGGCGGTGAAGGATATAATTACCTGGCTGAACAGGAGATTTTCATCATGTTATTTGTCATTCCCGTCGTCATCCTTGTGGCGCTGATTGTGGTTTTTTCCGGGGTAAAAATTGTCCCGCAGGGGTATCAATGGACGGTGGAGCGCTTTGGTCGCTATACCACGTCCCTGCAGCCGGGCCTGAGCCTGGTGGTGCCGTTTATGGATCGAATTGGTCGTAAGATCAATATGATGGAACAGGTACTCGATATTCCGTCGCAGGAAGTTATCTCGAAAGACAACGCCAACGTCTCTATTGATGCAGTCTGTTTTATTCAGGTGATCGATGCGCCAAAAGCGGCCTATGAGGTCAGCAACCTTGAGCTGGCGATCATCAACCTGACCATGACCAACATCCGTACCGTTCTCGGCTCGATGGAGCTTGATGAAATGCTCTCTCAGCGCGACAACATCAATACCCGCCTGCTGCATATCGTTGATGAAGCCACCAACCCGTGGGGCATCAAGATCACCCGTATCGAAATTCGTGACGTGCGCCCACCGGCTGAACTGATTGACGCGATGAATGCGCAGATGAAAGCCGAGCGAACGAAACGCGCCTATATTCTGGAAGCGGAAGGGATACGTCAGGCGCAAATCGTCAAAGCGGAAGGGGAAAAGCAGTCGAAGATCCTCACAGCCGAGGGCGAACGTCAGTCAGCGTTCTTACAGGCAGAAGCGCGCGAACGTTCAGCAGAAGCAGAAGCCCGGGCAACGCAGATGGTTTCCGAAGCCATTGCCGCCGGAGATATTCAGGCGGTTAACTACTTTGTGGCGCAAAAATACACCGACGCGCTGCAAAAAATCGGTTCGGCTAATAACAGTAAAGTGGTGATGATGCCGCTGGATGCCAGCAGCCTGATGGGATCGATTGCCGGTATTAGCGAACTGATCAAAGGCAGCACCGACGAGCGGAAACGCCTGTGATCGACATTATTCTGGCCCACCCACACGTTTTCTGGCTGAGCCTCGGCGGTTTGCTGCTTGCCGCCGAAATGCTCGGCGGTAACGGTTACCTGCTGTGGAGCGGTATCGCGGCGGTGCTGGTGGGGCTGATCGTCTGGCTGATGCCGCTGGGCTGGGAATGGCAGGGGCTGATGTTTGCCCTGCTGACGCTGCTGGCCGCGTGGCTGTGGTGGCGCTGGCTGGCGAAGCGAGTACGCGAGCAAAAACCTGCGGACAGCCAGCTTAATCAGCGAGGAAGGCAGCTTATCGGCCGCCGTTTTACGCTCGACAGTGCGTTAGTTAACGGTCGCGGACATATGCGCGTGGGCGACAGTTCGTGGATGGTCAGCGCCGACAGCGATCTGCCCGCCGGTACTCCGGTAGAAGTGACGTCGATTGAAGGCATCACCCTGGTGGTCAGGGCCTGTCCGGTTGTCCACTGAGTTAACGCAGAGATGAAAAGCGAGTCCGGGCAGCCGCACTCGCTTTTTTAGTCTCAAAACGATGAAACAGGAGCGTCGTTCACATGCCATTCTGGTCACCAAAAACTGAGGTAAAATGCGTCAAGCACCAGCCGGAAGGGCTTATTTTCGCCGTCAGGCACGGTAAAGGACTGCTTCAGGAGCAATGGGCGCCGGGACAGTGTGTCCTGACGTGGCAGGATGCGCCCCTTATTACTCTGTGGCCGGATGAGTGCCCGACCTGCGCAGGTATGGTGTCGGCCAGCTCTGGCGCGAACCGCGCTGAGGCGGCGCAATTTATCCCGGCGATGGCGCAGTGGAACACGCCGTTTCACGATCTGCCGACGTCGCTTTCTCACCTTGAACCGCTGCTCGCGATGCTCCCCTCCGGCTACTATTCCCTTGAGGATCGGCAGCTCTATCCGACCGATGGCAACGGGCATTTTTTCTGGTCGCTAACGGAGCGAAAACAGGTTAATCCGGCCACCGTTAGCATCATGGATCGCGAAATGCGCTATTACACGCCGGGGCCGCTGTATCTGCTGCCGACGCAGTCGGCGACCCGGTTTAACCCTGAACGGGCGGAGTATTACCGCGATAAGCCTGACATTCGCGCCATCGCCTGGTATTTCAGCGACTCGTATCTTTGCGCATTGCTCGACGGGCATCATAAAGCCTGCGCTGCCGCGCTGGAAAAAAGGCCGCTTCGAAGCCTGGTAATCGCCCCCGTTGCGCACTACTACCCGCAAGAAAAACGTCTGACATTCAGCAACGGGCAACAGCTTACCCGCGAGGAATGCCTGCCCGGGGTACCGACGCATGTCCCGGTTACAGCGTTAAAATCCGCTTATGCTGAGACAACTAATGTGTCTGGCGGCGCTTTTTCATGGCCGGAGGCGTTTATCCGCAGCGCAAGTGCGTACCCGCCCGTGGAGGCGGCCAGCATTATTCTTGCAGCCGGAGATGTAAGTGAAACGCGTATTCGCGGGATTATCGAGGCGCGCATTTTACCAGACGATGACGATATTCCCCTGATCCTGCAGGCGCTGTTCTATACCGACTCTGCGCTATTTATTCCTTTTGCCCGTTTTCTCTGGCAGCACTACCTGTGGGGCAGCCATAACCATCTGGCTTTTAGCCTGCTGGCAAAGCGGCCCTCCCCGCAGGTCGACGATCTTTTTGTCGAATTTTTAATTAATGACGACGGTTATCACGCCGATCTCACCCACATTGTTGACGACTATTTTCGTCAGCGTTAACCCGACCGATGGCAGCACCCGGAAAGATTATCAATAATCGGACAGGCGGAGCTTTCATCGCCGGGGCAGCTTTCAGCAAGGGTTAACAGCTGCTCGCGCATCGCCTGTAACTGCACGATATGCTGTTCAATTTCCGCCACTTTTTCCAGAGTACGCTTTTTGACGTCGGCACTGTGCCGGGCCGGATCGTTAAACAGCTCCACCAGCTCACCGCACTCGTCAAGATTGAAGCCCACCAGCCGCGCCTGGCGCAGCAACGTCAGCTCGTCGATGTGTTTCTGGGTGTAGCTGCGATAACCGTTTTCGCTACGCAGCGGCGGCGTCACCAGCCCTTTCTCTTCGTAAAAGCGGATCGCCTTGCTGGTGAGTCCGGTTTTTTTGGCCACATCACTGATATTCATCAATCCCCCTTGACCTTCCCCTTGCGGGAAGGTTTAACCTGAGACACAGTTAGCGGAAATTATTGCTAAGATCACTCTTTTTACGATCTATCATACAGGAGTTATAACATGTCTCACATAATTGACCTGACGCTGGACGGCCTCTCCTGCGGCCACTGCGTCAAACGCGTCAAAGAAAGCCTTGAGCAACGCCCGGATGTGGAGCTGGCTGAAGTGACGATCACCGATGCGCGCGTGACCGGTAGCGCCAGCGCCGATGCGCTGATCGATACCATTAAGCAGGCCGGATACGGTGCAGAGTTAAGCCACCCAAAGGCTAAACCGCTGGCGGAGTCATCAATCCCGTCGGAAGCGCTGACAGCGGTTTCTTCAAAGCTTCCGGATGCCCGTGCCGATGACGACAGTCTGCAACTGTTGCTTAGCGGTATGAGCTGCGCCAGCTGTGTCTCCCGGGTCCAGAAAGCACTGCAGGCTGTTCCGGGCGTCACCCAGGCACGGGTCAATCTGGCGGAACGCACGGCGCTGGTTACCGGCAGTGCGTCCGCCGCTGAATTAGTGCAGGCGGTGGAAAAGGCAGGCTACGGGGCAGAAGCCATCGAAGATGACCTTAAGCGCCGGGAGCGTCAGCAGCAAACCGCCGTCGCCACCGTAAAACGTTTTCGCTGGCAGGCGGCCCTCGCCCTCGCCCTGGGTATTCCAGTGATGGTCTGGGGGATGTTCGGTGACAATATGATGGTCACTGACGATAACCGCAGCCTGTGGCTGGCCATAGGTCTTGCCACGCTCGCGGTAATGGTTTTTGCCGGTGGGCACTTTTATCGCAGCGCATGGAAAAGTCTGCTTAACCGCACGGCGACCATGGATACGCTGGTCGCGCTGGGTACCGGCGTTGCCTGGCTCTACTCCATGAGCGTCAATCTGTGGCCGCAGTGGTTCCCGATGGAAGCACGCCACCTCTATTATGAAGCCAGCGCGATGATTATCGGTCTGATAAACCTCGGTCATATGCTTGAAGCCCGGGCGCGCCAGCGCTCGTCTAAAGCGCTGGAAAAACTGCTCGACCTGACGCCGGCAACTGCCCGGGTGGTCACCGACCGGGGCGAAGACGATCTGCCGCTGTCGGCGGTTACCCCAGGTATGACGTTGCGCCTGACCACCGGCGATCGGGTGCCGGTGGACGGTAAAATCACTCAGGGCGATGCCTGGCTGGATGAAGCGATGCTTACCGGTGAACCGGTGCCGCAGCAAAAAAGCATCGATGATGATGTTCATGCAGGCACCGTAGTGCAGGATGGCAGCGTGCTGTTTACCGCCAGCGCCGTGGGAAGCCAGACGACGCTGGCCCGCATTATTCGCATGGTACGCCAGGCGCAAAGCAGCAAGCCACAAATTGGCCAGCTGGCCGATAAAATCTCCGCTATTTTTGTGCCGGTAGTGGTGGCCATTGCCCTGTTTAGCGCCGCTATCTGGTATTTTTTCGGCCCTGCACCGCAAATAGTGTATACGCTGGTGATCGCCACCACCGTACTGATTATCGCCTGCCCCTGCGCGCTCGGGCTGGCAACGCCGATGTCGATAATTTCCGGCGTCGGACGCGCGGCTGAATTTGGCGTCCTGGTTCGTGATGCTGACGCTCTTCAGCGCGCCAGTTCGCTGGATACGCTGGTTTTCGATAAAACCGGCACCCTGACGGAAGGAAAACCGCAGGTTACGGCGGTGAATACCGTGGGCGACGTTGATGAGGCCCAGGCGCTGAGGCTGGCAGCTGCCCTGGAGCAGGGCTCAGGTCATCCGCTGGCGCGTGCCATCCTTGATAAGGCTCAGGACCTGACGTTGCCGCAAATAAGTGATTTCCGCACCCTGCGCGGGCTTGGCGTAAGCGGCAGGACGCAGGAACATACGCTGCTGCTGGGAAATGTGGCGCTGATGAAGCAACACAATATTGCGACAGACGAACTGGATGATGAAATCCATGCCCAGGCCTTGCAGGGCGCAACGCCGGTGCTACTGGCGATTGACGGCCAGCTAGCCGCCCTTCTCGCCATCCGCGATCCGCTGCGTTCGGACAGCGTCGCCGCGCTGGTGCGTTTACACCAGGCTGGATACCGGCTGGTGATGCTGACCGGTGACAACCAGACCACTGCCGCTGCGATCGCCAAAGAGGCCGGAATTGATGAGGTGATCGCAGGCGTTCTGCCAGACGGTAAAGCGCAGGCCATTGCGAATTTACAACGCGAAGGCCGGCAGGTGGCCATGATTGGTGACGGGATCAACGATGCCCCGGCTCTGGCGCAGGCGGAAGTCGGTATCGCGATGGGCGGCGGCAGCGACGTGGCCATTGAAACGGCTGCCATTACGCTGATGCGCCATAGCCTGATGGGCGTGGCCGATGCGCTGGCTATCTCGCGCGCCACGCTGCGTAATATGAAGCAAAACCTGGTCGGCGCGTTTATTTATAACTCGCTGGGTATTCCGGTTGCTGCCGGGATCCTGTGGCCGCTCACCGGGACGCTACTCAATCCGGTTGTGGCTGGCGCGGCGATGGCGCTGTCGTCCATTACGGTGGTCAGCAATGCCAACCGGCTACTGCGCTTTACGCCAAAAAGGTAATTCGCGCTCCGGTTTGCGCGCCGGGCCGCCGCACGCTAGCATAGGATTTTGCGCCAGCGGAGTATGTATGAGCCTGTTTCACCGATTAAAAACGTTGTGGCATACGCTGCGCGGCAATACCTACAGCTGGCCTGCGCAGGACATTTCTCTGCCCGGCGGCCGCGAGTTTCACCTGGTCGGCAGTATTCACATGGGGACGCAGGATATGTCCCCGCTGCCGCCAAAGCTGCTGCAAAAAATCGCGCGTGCCGATGCGCTGATCGTCGAGGCTAATATCGCCGGCAGCGACACTCCGTTTCGCGATCTGCCCGAATTTCCGCCGCTTGAAGAACGACTTAGCGAATTGCAGCTCGCCGCGCTGGATAAACAAGCCCGTGAACTGGGCCTGTCACTGACGCTATTCAGTAACCAGCCTCTGTGGCAAATCGCCATGGTGCTTCAGGCCACTCAGGCGCAACAGCTGGGGCTGCGCCCCGATTATGGTATCGACCTTCAGCTTATTCAGGCGGCACAAGCCAGACAGATCCCGGTGGTTGAGCTGGAAGGTGCTGAACGGCAAATTGCTCTGCTCTGCGAGTTGCCCGACAACGGCATGGCGCTGCTGGACGATACCCTTGAACACTGGCATACCAATGCGCGGCTGCTGCAAATGATGATTAGCTGGTGGCTGGAGCATCCGCCCGCCGCGCAGGATGTTAAGCTGCCGAATACCTTTAGCGAGGAACTGTATGACGTGCTGATGCACAAGCGTAATCGCGCATGGCGGGATTTTCTCTGCGAGCTTCCGGCGGGACATTATGTGGTCGCGGTCGGTGCGCTGCATCTTTATGGTGAAGGCAACCTTGCGGACATCATGACATAAAAAAGTGGCCAATATTGCTATTGGCCCGTCAAAGAGGAATTTCATCTTTATTATTATGCCGGAGCGAACTCCGGTAACTGAATTGTCGCTTAAAGCGCCGTTACTGCCAACACTAATAAGCAAGATTATACTATTTTTTCGCTTCGCCCCGGGCGTACACTCAGCACATGTTGGTTTATTACAGGTAAGGACTCTGATGACCCCCGCCGTTAAGCTACTTGAAAAACAAAAAATTACTTTCAGGATCCATACTTATGAACACGATCCCACCGAAACAAATTTTGGTGATGAAGTCGTGCGCAAGCTCGGACTGAATGCAGATCAGGTTTACAAAACGCTGCTGGTGGCGGTAAATGGCGATGCAAAACATCTGGCGGTAGCGGTCACGCCGGTTGCCGGTCAGCTTGATTTAAAAAAGGTTGCCAAAGCGCTGGGAGCAAAGAAAGTAGAAATGGCCGACCCGCAGCTTGCCCAGCGGACGACCGGTTATCTGGTCGGCGGTATTAGTCCGCTGGGACAGAAAAAGCGCCTGCCGACGCTTATTGATGCGCCTGCGCAGGCGTTTGCCACTATTTTTGTGTCCGGCGGCAAGCGCGGACTGGATATCGAACTGGCAGCGACAGACCTGGCACACGCCCTGAATGCGCAATTTGCCGATATCGCCCGACGCGAGTAATCTCAGACCTTAAGCATTTTAATCGTGGCGTCGATATCAATCTCGTCTGCCGAGAAGATGAGTGTCGTTCCCTGGAACGTGGTGATGGCCAGCTTTTTCAGGGAGCGCATTTCGCCCGGTTTTGCCGCCGATTTAGGGCGGATATTGCCCATCAGCGCGCCGACCGACAGTACCGTATTCTCTTTATCGATATAGGCATCGGCAGGCACTTCTTCACTGTAGACCACCCACGACTTGATAGAGGAGAGTTTGATCCGCTCACCAACGATATAGATGTGTTTACTTTCCGGCAGGACTTTTACCGCATAGGCTGACAGGCCTTTGTTGTTCGTCGTGGCTTCAAAAGTCACTGCCGCATCTTTCTTAATAAGCTCCGGGTTGGCGACCTTAATCACATGAAAATAACGGTTGTCGCCGTTTTCATCTTTGATAAATCCAAAACCTTTATCTTTAAACCATGTTGTGATCGTACCGTTCATCGCCATTCTCGCCTGCTTAATCGTTTATCTGGTCAGTTTATGCAGCGCGCAGTGTAAATCACAATGCCTGCGCAGACTATGTCTTTAGACTCAGTATAAGGATAAATTTTGCCGGAAGCATTGCGGGTATTTTCACTGGTGGGCGCGGCGATCGACAGCGCGATCGCCTGTGTTATAAGGCCAGCCGTAAGCGCTATTCGTTGCCCCATTGATTGAGAAAGTTTGCGATTTCATCGATACGACTTTCGTTGATACCGGCTTCGCGCGCCATCTCCTGCTGCGATTCCTCGCTGATTTCTTCATTATTCATCAGGCGGGTAATGAGCAACTGGAAATAGTGGGCCAGAGGATCGCGCTCAGCTTCACTCACCGGCTTTTCGCATTCCGTAGCGTACTCATCCGCGATGTCATAATACTTCAGGGGGATTTCATTGTTCATTCTCTGTCTCCGGGATTAATGCCTGGGTGAGTTACCCTTTGATATCAATACTATCATTGTTACCGACAGGCAGTCAGGTCGACTTCGCGCTATTTGCCCGGCGGCGACGCCGGGCCGGTAAACCTTATTGCCAGCTCACTTCCCCTTTCGGCTCGTAAGCGTTTACATCAAGCGGGGAGTTCTGCTGAATAAACTGCTTCAGCACTTCTGCATCAATAAAGCCGGTGTTAACGTAGCCGGGTTTATCGTCGAGACGCGGATAACCATCGCCGCCCGTCGCGTTAAAACTCAGCGTCGCAAGGCGATATTTTTTCGCCGGATCGACCGCTTCACCTTTAATTTTCAGATCGTTAAGCTTACCGTCTTTTGCACTAAAGCTGACATTAGCAAACTGTGGATACGCACCGGAATCGGGTTTCATCCGGGCAACCGCGGTCAGATAGTCGATGATTTCCTGCCCGCTCAGATCGGCATATACCACTATGTTGCCGAACGGCTGCACTTTAAGCACGTTTTTATAGGTGATATCGCCGCTCTCAATGGAATCGCGAATACCGCCGCCGCTCATCACGCCGATGTCAGCATTAGTACGGGCCATTTGCGCTGCGAGCAGTAAATGCCCAAGATTAGTCTGTACAAAACGGACTTTACTGCGATCGCCTTCAAGCTTGCCGTTCACACTCCCAATCTTCACATCAAGCTGCGCTTTACCCTTGTTCTGGAACGGCGTCAGCATCGATAGCACCTGCGGATTTTCGACAATTTCCGGAGTATAAAGCACGCGCTCGCTCTCACCGTTATCCCAGGTCACTTTCTTCTTCAGATTGACCGGAATAAGCTGATAGTTCACCAGTTTCATTTCACCGTTGCGGAATTCGAAATCTGCCCGCCCGACGTATTTGCCCCATTCATGCGCCTGCACGATCCAAATCCCATTCTGACGATCCGGTGCGCAAGGGGTGCCAGGGACATAATCAATCTGTTTTTTATTCTCAGAGGCCATACAAACCGGATTTTGAGAGTGTCCGCCGACAATCATTGCCAGCGATCCGGCAGGCAGACTGCGCGCCATTTCAACATCGCCGGGTGCGTTTGAACCGTGCTCGCCATTATCGTAATGGCCCATATGGGTGGCGGCGATAATAACGTCCGGTTTTTCGGTTTCATTTAATTCCTGAATGACCAGATTTGCTTCGTCTGCCGGTTTGCGAAACTCGATGTCGGTAAAAAATTCAGGATTGCCGATTTTTGCCGTATCGTCAGTGGTCAGGCCAATTACGGCAATTTTCAGATCCTGACGCTTAAACAGCGCCCACGGTTTAAACAGTCGCTCACCGGTGCTTTTCTGATAGATATTGGCAGAGAGAAACGGAAATTTGGCCCATTTTTCCTGCTGACGCAGCACGCTCATCGGGTTATCAAATTCGTGGTTGCCTACTGCCATCGCGTCATAGCCTATCAGGTTCATGCCGCGGAAATCCGGTTCTGCATCCTGAAGATCGGATTCAGGTACGCCGGTATTAATATCGCCACCGGAAAGCAGCAGAACGCTACCGCCTTCAGCCGCAACCTCTTTGCGGATGCCGTCAACCAGGGTTTTTTGCGCGGCCAGGCCGTATTCACCGTACTCGCTGCGCCAGAAATGCCCGTGATGATCGTTAGTATGGAGAATGGTAATTTTATAAGTTTTATCCTGCTCATAGGCCTGAGCAGACAGGCTGCTCAGCGTACAGGCTGCCAGCACCGCCAGCGCGAGGCCCCGCTTTAAAAACGTCATATTTCTCTCCCTGACCAAAATGTGTAATGGCGAAATTACCGCGTTATCAAATAGTAGACAACTTTGTTTGCAGAATGCGACTTCCTTACCTGCTTTCTGACAGGTATCTTAGCCGGATAATAATGACATCCTGCTTACTTCCTGCATCGTAAAGACAAAGAAAAGTGAAATTTATGGCAATCAGTGAAACTCGCTCCACCGTGCCGGGAGGCTCTGCGCCCCCGCAAAAAGCCCGTACCGCCTTTGGCATACTGGGTGCAATCAGTCTCTCTCATTTACTCAACGACATGATCCAGTCGTTAATTCTGGCGATTTATCCGCTTTTGCAATCCGAGTTTTCCCTGACGTTTGTGCAGATCGGTCTGATTACGCTGACCTTTCAGCTGGCATCTTCGCTATTTCAGCCGATCGTCGGGTATATAACCGATAAGCACCCGATGCCCTGGTCGCTGCCCGTGGGCATGTGCTTTACCTTAAGCGGACTGGTGCTGCTGGCAATGGCAGGCAGCTTCCATACGGTGCTACTGGCGGCAGCGCTGGTCGGCACCGGATCATCGGTCTTTCACCCGGAATCATCCCGCGTAGCGCGAATGGCCTCCGGAGGACGACACGGGCTGGCGCAGTCTATTTTCCAGGTCGGCGGCAATTTCGGGAGTTCTCTCGGACCGTTGCTGGCCGCGTTGGTGATTGCGCCCTACGGGAAGGGCAATGTCGCATGGTTTGTCCTGGCTGCCCTGCTGGCGATCGTCGTCCTCGCTCAGGTTAGCCGCTGGTATGCCGCGCAGCATCGGGTGAACAAAGGCAAACCCTCGACGCCGGTGATAAATCCACTGCCGCGCAATAAAGTGATCCTGGCGGTAAGTGTGTTGCTGATCCTGATTTTCTCTAAATATTTCTATATGGCGAGCATCAGCAGCTATTACACCTTTTATTTGATACAGAAGTTCGGTCTATCCGTACAGAATGCGCAGTTCCATCTGTTTGCCTTCCTGTTCGCGGTGGCGGCGGGAACGGTGATTGGCGGCCCTGTCGGGGACAAAATTGGGCGTAAATATGTTATTTGGGGCTCGATCCTCGGCGTCGCGCCGTTTACTCTGCTTTTACCCTATGTCACCCTGTACTGGACCGGGATTTTAACCGTCATTATTGGTTTTATTCTTGCGTCTGCCTTTTCGGCCATCCTGGTCTACGCTCAGGAGCTGCTTCCGGGGCGTATAGGCATGGTCTCCGGCCTGTTCTTTGGTTTTGCCTTTGGCATGGGGGGACTTGGTGCTGCGGTGCTGGGGCTGATTGCAGACCATCACGGTATTGATTTGGTTTATAAAATCTGTGCTTTTCTGCCGTTACTGGGGATACTTACCATATTCCTGCCTGATAACCGGCATAAGGCGTAATTTTCTGCGGCCAAAAACATTTTTTGGCCGCTTCTTTCCCGCACAGTGTCTGTCTGACGTCGACTTATCTCGCCTATTTTTCCGTTCTGTGCTTTTCCTGCATCAAGTCCCAATTTTTTTCAAAATTCAATAATAATTCATCAACATGGTGACTCATTTTGTCATAAACTATTACCTGGGTTTTTGGTTTCCTGCCAAAAATGGACCCTCGCATAAACGAAAGGAGACGGAATGCATCACGCCACCCCGCTTATCACCACCATTGTCGGCGGCCTTGTGCTCGCTTTTATTCTCGGCATGATTGCCAATAAACTTCGTATTTCTCCACTGGTGGGATATCTGTTAGCGGGCGTTCTGGCCGGACCCTTTACCCCTGGATTTGTCGCAGACACCAAATTGGCTCCTGAACTGGCCGAGCTGGGCGTCATTTTGCTGATGTTCGGCGTGGGCCTGCATTTCTCTCTTAAGGATCTGATGGCGGTAAAGGCCATCGCCATTCCTGGCGCAATAGCACAGATAGCGGTGGCTACGCTGCTGGGAATGGGACTGGCCGCGCTGATGGATTGGTCATTGATGACCGGCATCGTGTTCGGTTTATGTCTTTCAACCGCCAGTACTGTGGTGCTGCTGCGCGCGCTTGAGGAACGACAGCTTATAGACAGTCAGCGCGGGCAAATCGCTATCGGCTGGCTGATTGTTGAAGATCTGGTGATGGTACTGACGCTGGTCCTGCTGCCTGCCGTCGCCGGAATGCTTGAAAAAGGGAATGTGGGTCTGGCATCGCTGTCGCTGGACATGGCGATTACCATTGGTAAGGTCGTCGCCTTTATCGCCATCATGATGGTGGTTGGCCGTCGGCTGGTACCGTGGATCCTGGCCCGCAGTGCGGCGACCGGCTCTCGCGAGCTGTTTACGCTCTCCGTTCTCGCCCTGGCGCTGGGTATTGCTTTTGGCGCGGTTGAGTTGTTCGACGTTTCTTTTGCGCTGGGCGCGTTCTTTGCAGGTATGGTACTGAATGAGTCCGAGCTGAGCCACCGGGCAGCGCACGACACGCTGCCGTTGCGCGATGCCTTTGCGGTATTATTCTTTGTATCGGTAGGTATGCTGTTTGATCCGATGATCCTGCTCGACCAGCCGCTGGCGGTACTGGGAACGCTGGCGATCATCATCTTCGGTAAATCGGTGGCGGCCCTGCTGCTGGTCCGTATGTTTGGTCACTCGCAGCGGACAGCGCTGACTATCGCCACCAGCCTTGCGCAGATCGGTGAATTTGCGTTTATCCTCGCCGGACTGGGAATGGCCCTCAATCTGCTGCCGCAAACCGGGCAAAATCTGGTACTGGCGGGGGCGATCCTCTCCATCATGCTTAACCCAATCCTGTTCGTGATCCTCGAGCGCTACCTCGATAAAACCGAGACGCTGGAAGAACAGACCCTGGAAGAAGTGACCGAAGAAGAGAAACAGATCCCGGTCGATATTTGTAATCACGCACTGCTGGTGGGCTTTGGCCGGGTCGGTAGCTTGCTGGGTGAGAAGCTCATGGCGCAGGGTATTCCGCTGGTGGTAGTTGAAACCTCCCGTACGCGGGTGGATGAACTGCGCGAGCGTGGTATTCGCGCTGTACTGGGCAATGCGGCGAATGAAGAAATTCTTAATCTCGCGCATCTTGACTGCGCCCGCTGGCTGTTGCTCACCATTCCAAACGGTTACGAAGCCGGAGAAATTGTCGCGACCGCACGTGAAAAATGCCCCACCATTGAGATTATTGCCCGGGCGCATTATGACGATGAAGTCGATTACATTACCGAACGCGGAGCGAATCAGGTGGTGATGGGCGAGCGCGAAATTGCCAATACCATGTTAACCATGCTGAATCAGCCGCCAGCGGTCGAGACAGTTATCGGGTAGCGTTGTTCAGCGCCCCGCGCGTTAATATCGGGCGGGGCGCTGTCTTATTCGGCCACTAACACCGGGCAAGGTAGTTGCGATCCCAGAACCTTACCGCTCCCAGTAGGACTCTTCGAGACTGTCTTCCCGCTCAGGCAAACCGCGTGTTAAACGCGGAGAGTGTTGATTAAGCACCTGATAGCTGACGCGGTTAGCATACTTACATACCTGGGCCAGCGACGAATAGGTCAGCCAGGTGTATTTGTGCTTGCTGGAATTTGGCACATTAGTGCGATGATAATTATTGGCGGTAATATCGTGCAGCAGTGCCGCCAGCGCGCCGTCACCCGCGCCGTTGGTATTCATGATCTTTTCCGGTCCTCCCATATACGGGGCAATATGCGAGAAAATGCGCAGCGGATGCGTGCAGTCTTTATGGCGCATTGCGCGGCTGAACTCGTACTGATTAAATTCAGCAATCGCGCCCGGCAGCAGCGGATGCTGGGTTTTACGCTTGACCTCATCTTCAGTAAAGCCCGCCATATACAGACCGATCGGACCGGCGGTACACAGCACTAAATCAACCCAATCCAGCGCCTTGTCAGCAGCCAGCAGCGGATCGCTGAGGCCGGTTAGCGCCTCGGCCTCTTCCTCGTTCATAGCGAGGATCGATACGTGTTCCTTAAGGAAGGCCTGCCACCACTCGGGGTTATCGGCAATCACGAATTTGGTGCCTAATGTCAGCACCACCGGCACGTTATGCTTTTTCGCATACTCGATGGCCCGCATCGTGGCTTCAGGCATTGGCTCGCAAGGCTTACAGCGTACCAGATAGGAGGTCAGGACCAGCGCAGATGCGCCGGCGATCACCGCTTCCGGTACGCTGTCCGCGTGAAACTGATTCATGTGACCGGGACTAATCGCAAACGTGCGTTCACCGCTGTCGCTGATGAGAGTGAAACAGCGGCCAATCGGCCCGTTCACGCCCTGCAGGTAGTTAAGGTCGGTACGGCTGGAGGTATTACACAAGTAACGATAGGCATAGCCACCAATTTCAATATTGCTGCACATTACGCCCAGCAGCACTGAACGATCGTCGGCCAGTACTGAATAGTTGTGCATTGTATTGCCTATTGTGCCGCCAGCAAACTGGTGAGTGATTAAATTGTCACGCATTAGCGCCTGATAAATCGCCTCGGCAACATCATCTTCAATCACCAGCGAATGCCCGGCGCTCAGACCGAAGCGTGCGACAAACTCATCATCCACTTTGGCTTCAATATCGACCAGCGTCTGATCGATACCCACGATCCATGAGGTGCCGGTTTCGCTCTCCGGCTGAATTTGTTGCAGCAGGGGATCGCGCGCATTAACGGGGAAATAGTGTTTAGACTTGCGTTTACCGGGAAATTTCATTGACGGGTTCTGATGGCTGTTAACAGGCAGAGGATAGTAACATATCCTCTGCCCGGCACGCGATTAACGATAAGGACGGGTGATCTCGTCCATCATCAGAATGTGATCTGCTGAATCATTGAGGGCCGGAATGTATTCATACTTTTGACCGCCCGCTTCAAGGAAAAATTCGCAGTTCTGCACCGCAATTTCCTCCAGCGTTTCAAGGCAGTCAGCGGCAAAGCCCGGGCAGAGCACCTGAATATGCTTCACGCCCTTCTCACCCAGCATTTTCAGCGTTTCATCGGTATAAGGCGTTAGCCACGGCTCGCGTCCAAAACGGGACTGGAAGGTCATCATCACTTTTTCCGGCGGGAGATCCAGGGCAGAAACCAGCTCACGCGTGGTATCACGGCAGCGTTGAGGATAGTCATCCCCTTCGTTAGCATAACGCTGTGGAATACCATGATAGGAGAGCAGCAGCAGATCCGGCTCCCCGTGCTTATCGAACGACGCGCGTACGCTATTGGCCAGCGCCCGGATATAAGCACTATCGTCAGCATAATCGCGGATCAGGGTAATGCCCGGCACCCGACGCTTTTGCGCCAGCAGTCGTCCCAGTTCATCCCATACTGCCGCCACGGTTGAGCAGGAATATTGCGGGTACAGCGGCAGCACCACGATGTGATCGACCTCTTTCGCCAGCAGTTCATCCACTGCACTGGCCAGTGAGGGCTTGCCGTAGCTCATACCCAGCGCCACCGGAACGTCAGGCAGATGCGCCGCCAGCACCTTCTGCTGCCGACGGCTGTATACCATCAGCGGGGAGCCTTCTTCCATCCAGACCGACTGATAAAGCTTAGCCACGCGTGGAGAGCGGATCGGCAGAATAACCCCACGCAGCAGCGGCCACCATAAGATGCGCGGCGTATCCACCACGCGTTTGTCACTTAGAAATTGTCGCAGATAGCGTTGAACCGCACCGGCAGTCGGTGCATCGGGGGTGCCGAGGTTAGCCAGCAGGATACCAGTTTTCGTCTGACGCATTACCGCCTCTTATCCATTAGAACGGCTGATAATTGTAGCTGAAAAGTGCGGGCGGGGAACTAATTGCTGTGAAAGGAAGACTCACCCGGCGTACGCCGGGTGAGACCGACATTAACCGAGAATTTTTTCCAGTTCGGCGCGCACGTCGCTAACGGCCTGAGTGCCGTCAACTTTCGCATAGTGGGTATGACCCGCCTGCGCTTCGTTCTGATAGTAGCCGATCAGCGGCGCGGTCATCTGATGGTATTCAACCAGACGTTTACGCACGGTTTCTTCCTGATCGTCTTTACGCTGGGTCAGCTCTTCGCCGGTAACGTCATCTTTACCGTCAACCTTAGGCGGATTAAAGGTAACGTGGTAGACGCGACCCGACGCAGCGTGTACGCGACGGCCAATGATACGATCGACAATCAGTTCGTCCGGCACGTCGAATTCGAGAACATAGTCGACGACGATACCCGCGTCTTTCATGGCATCAGCCTGAGGGATGGTGCGTGGGAAACCATCGAGCAGAAAACCGTTGCGGCAGTCTTCCTGAGCAATACGCTCTTTGACCAGCGCAATGACCAGCTCGTCGGTCACCAGCTTACCCGCGTCCATGATGTCTTTCGCCTGTTGACCCAGTTCACTGCCGGATTTTACGGCAGCGCGCAGCATGTCACCGGTGGAGATTTGCGGAATGCCATATTTCTCCATGATGAACTGTGCCTGAGTTCCTTTACCTGCGCCCGGAGCGCCAAGCAGAATGATACGCATTACGAAAATCCCCTTAAAGGTTGTCAGTTTTAAACAAAGCGCTAAACGATACCACCATCACGCGGTTGTCTCAAGGAAGGGGCCAGGGCTGAAACGGTTAATGGGCAAGAATGAACAGAAAAGCGGCCAGAGTGAACGAAAATGCCCGGTGGCGGCTACGCCACCGGGCATCACAACACCGGTATCAGGATACCAGCAGCTGGTTCATACGACGGATAAACAGGTTAGGATCTTCCAGCGTCCCGCGTTCAGCGAACAGCGCCTGGTCGAGCAGCAGTTCAACCCACTCACCAAACTGCACGTCATCCTGCGTTTCAGCAGCGCGTTTGACCAGTACGTGATCGGGGTTCAGTTCAAAAATGTACTTCACTTCCGGTACGGCCTGGCCCGCCGCGGCGAACAGCTTCGCCATCTGGGTGCTCATCTCGTCATTGTCGGTGGTCACAATCGCCGGCGTATCGGTCAAACGATGGGTTAAACGTACCTCTTTCACGCGCTCGCCCAGCAGGGTTTTTACGCGCTCGACAAACGGCGTCAGCGCTTTTTCCGCTTCTTTCGCGCTTTCGTCAACGTCGTCAGCCAGTTTATCCAGTGATTCGTCAGCTTTCGAAATTGACTGGAACGATTTACCATCGAACTCAGTCAGGTAGTTCATCATCCACTCATCAATGCGGTCGGAAAGCAGCAGAACTTCAATGCCTTTCTTACGCAGCAGTTCCAGATGCGGGCTGCTTTTCGCGGCAGCATAGCTGTCGGCGGTGATGTAGTAGATTTTCTCCTGGCCGTCTTTCATCCGGGAAACGTAGTCCGACAGCGATACGGTCTGTTCAGACGAGTCGGTATGCGTGGAGGCAAAGCGCAGCAGTTTAGCAATAGCTTCCTGGTTACCGCTGTCTTCCGCCGGGCCTTCTTTCAGTACCAGGCCGAACTGTTTCCAGAAGGTCTGATATTTTTCAGCATCATCTTTCGCCAGTTTTTCCAGCATCTGCAGAACGCGTTTGGTCAGCGCGCTGCGCAGGTTACGGGTGACGGTACTGTCCTGCAAAATTTCACGGGAGACGTTTAACGGCAGATCGCTGGAATCTATCAGACCACGAACAAAGCGCAGATAGTTCGGCATAAACTGCTCGGCATCATCCATGATAAACACGCGCTGAACGTACAGTTTCAGGCCGTGTTTATGATCGCGATTCCACATATCCCACGGTGCCTGCGCCGGGATGTACAGCAGGCTGGTGTACTCCTGCTTACCTTCCACACGGTTGTGGCTCCAGGTCAGCGGATCGGTAAAATCATGGGCGATATGTTTATAAAACTCGGTGTATTCTTCGTCTTTGATCTCAGCGCGATTACGCGTCCACAACGCCTGAGCCTTGTTGATTTTTTCCCAGGACACAACGGTTTCGCCGTCCTGCTCTTCCTGTTTTTCGATCTCTACCGGCAGGGCGATATGATCGGAGTATTTGCTGATGATCGAGCGTACACGCCAGTCATCGAGGAACTCGTCTTCACCTTCGCGCAGATGCAGAGTGATTTCAGTGCCGCGATCGTCTTTAGTGATGTCCGCAACGGTATATTCACCTTCACCGGCGGATTCCCAGAATACGCCGTTTTCCGGTTTGTCACCCGCCGCACGCGTGCGTACGGTAACTTTATCGGCCACAATAAACGCGGAGTAGAAGCCGACCCCGAACTGACCAATAAGCTGACTGTCTTTTGCCTGATCGGAACCCATGGATTCAAGGAAGGATTTGGTCCCGGATTTTGCAATGGTACCGAGGTGATCAACTACATCGTCACGGTTCATGCCCACGCCGTTATCGGCAATGGTCAGGGTACGCTGCTCTTTATCGAACGAGACGCGCACGCGCAGTTCACCATCGCCTTCATACAGATCCGGGTTAGACAGCGCGCGAAAACGCAGCTTGTCTGCCGCATCCGAGGCGTTAGAGATAAGCTCACGCAGGAAGATTTCTTTATTGGAATACAGAGAGTGGATCATCAGATGCAGAAGCTGTTTTACTTCTGACTGAAAGCCGCGAGTTTCTTGTCCTTTCATCGTGTTCAACCTCAACAATACCGTTTATCAGGTAAAAAAAGTGATGAGGGTGAGATGGGGTTAAGACGGGAAAATTTCAAGCGGGAGCAAAAATTTCTGCTCCCGTTTGGTTAAAAACGAATCTTATGACGTCCGGCCAGCGAATGCGACAGCGTGGTGCCATCGACCATTTCCAGCTCGCCGCCTACCGGCACGCCGTGGGCGATGCGGCTGGCTTCAACACCGTACTGAGCGCAAAGTTCAGCGATGTAATTGGCGGTCGCCTCCCCTTCCACCGTAGGGTTGGTCGCGAGAATAACTTCTTTCAGCTTTTCGGCCTCCAGACGCTGCTCCAGCCGATCAAGGCCGATATCCTGCGGACCAATACCGTCCAGCGGAGATAAGTGCCCCATCAGCACAAAATAGCGTCCGGAGAATTGCCCGGTCTGCTCAATGGCATAGATGTCCGCCGGACTCTCTACCACGCAGACCTGGCCATTTTCCTGACGACGCGGATTGGTGCAGATATTACACACCTCCTGCTCGGTGAAGGTGCGGCAATCAGCGCAGTGGCCAATTTCCGACATTGCCTTCGTCAGCGACTGTGCAAGGCGCATTCCACCGCTGCGATCCCGCTGCAACAGCGTAAACGCCATGCGCTGTGCCGACTTCGGGCCAACGCCCGGCAGGCAGCGCAGGGCTTCCATAAGCTGAGTTAACAGCGGGCTGGTTTGCATCAGAACGGCATCTTAAAGCCAGGCGGCAGCTGCATACCTGAGGAGACAGAAGCCATTTTCTCTTTCCGGGTTTCTTCAATACGGCGTGCCGCATCGTTGAACGCCGCAGCGACGAGATCTTCCAGCATATCTTTGTCGTCTTCCAGCAGGCTGGGATCGATTTCCACACGGCGGCAGTTATGCGCACCGTTAATGGTCACTTTCACCAGCCCCGCGCCGGATTCGCCAGTCACTTCCAGCTGCGCGATTTCTTCCTGCATTTTTTGCATTTTGTCTTGCATCTGCTGGGCCTGTTTCATCAGGTTACCCAGACCGCCTTTACCACCAAACATAGGCTTCTCTCTCATTAACGGTTGACGATCGGACGCGGAGCGCGCGATCAAATGGGGCGAATACTCTCTTCATCCAGATCCGCGTCAAAAAAGCGACGCAGGGTCTGGATGTTGTTATCCGCGGTAATCGCCTCGCGCGCCTGCGCGAGTTTTTCTTCATAGATAGCCTGACGCCACTCAAGCGGCGTACGAGTCGACGGATTATCATCTTCAATAATAGTCAATTCAACCGGCTTACCGTATAACGTGCTCATTGCTTCAACGAGTTTCTGCTGCGCGCCAGCAGAGTTTAAATGACGCTGGGCAGAGCGCAAATGCAGGCAGATCGCCTCGCCGTTTTCTTCTTTCCAGGCATTTAGCGCCACCTGCTCTACCAGCTTTGGCAGATGAAGCTGTTTTACCTGCGCCGCCCACGGATCGCGCTCCATGGCTTCAAGCGCCAGTTTTTCAGCCAGTTCCGGCGTTTTTTCATGCTCCAGCGCTTTTTTCAACGCTTTCGGCGTGGCAATAATTTCTTTCGCCGTCTCGCTGACCGGCAGAGTTGACTTCCAGCGATAGGCTTCTTTCTTCGCCGGTGCCGCTTCCTGAGTCGCCTGCGCCGGACGCGTCTGCAACCGTTCGGAAACGGAAGCCAGTCTTTCCAGCGCGGCGTTGTTCACCGGCCGCGCGCGGGAAGCGGCTGCCGGTTCACTCTTTTTTGCTTTGGTTGCTCCCTGAGCACGCTGCAACTGGCTGCGGGCCGCCAGAACAGAGCTGGTAGCATCATGCTGAACCACGGGCGCAGCCGGAGGCGGCGCAGGCTGCTGTATTACCTGGTCGGGCGACAACACGGCGGTTGGCGCGACCGGGGCAAATGATTGCTGGACGCCTTCCGGCTCCGGCAGCGGCGCCTGCGGATGAAATGCCAGCGCACGCAGGAGCGTCATTTCGACCCCCATTCGTCGGTCGGGGGCATAGGGTAGCTCTTTGCGGCCAATTAGCAGCGTCTGATAATAGAGCTGAATATCCGCAGGCGGCACGGTGCGCGCTAATTCACGCATCCGCTGCTCAATTGCCGCCATATCCGTACCCAGTGCGGAAGGTGACAGCTGGACCATAGCAATACGGTGCAGCAGGCTTTGCATCTCCACCAGCAGCGCTTCCCACTCAATACCGCGCAGCGCCGCATCATTGACCAGCGACATGACGCTTTCGCCGTTGGCAGCGATCAGCGCTTCAATAAGCGATAGCGCCTGATCGTCATCCAGCGTGCCCAGCATCATACTGACGGCGGCGGCGGTAAGCTGCCCGTCACCGCTGGCAATCGCCTGGTCGGTGAGGCTCAGCGCGTCACGCAGGCTACCGTCCGCTGCCCGCGCCAGAAGCTGAAGCGCGCGTGGCTCATGGACGATTTTTTCTTCATTAAGGATATAGTCAAGCTGATGGCCGATCTGTTCGACATCCAGCGCCTTAAGATGAAATTGCAGGCAGCGTGACAGAATAGTCACCGGCAGCTTTTGCGGATCGGTGGTGGCTAACAGGAATTTCACGTGCGACGGCGGCTCTTCCAGCGTTTTCAACAGGGCGTTGAAGCTGTGGCGCGAAAGCATGTGAACTTCATCGATAAGATAGACTTTAAAACGACCGCGCGCGGGTGCGTACTGGACGTTGTCCAGCAGGTCGCGGGTGTCTTCAACCCGGGTACGGGACGCGGCATCGATTTCAATTAAATCGACAAAGCGCCCCTGCTCTATTTCCCGGCAGTTATCACACACGCCGCACGGCGTGGCGGTGATGCCGGTTTCACAGTTAAGCCCCTTCGCCAGCAGACGGGCGATAGAGGTTTTACCGACGCCGCGGGTGCCGGAAAACAGATACGCGTGATGAATGCGCCCTAGCGATAAGCCGTTTGCCAGGGCGGTCAGCACATGTTCCTGGCCGACGACGCCAGCAAAGGTTTGTGGACGCCATTTTCGGGCTAAGACCTGATAACTCATTGGCTGGCTCTGACGCTGGAAGGTGGATTCATGAGGGGGTAATGCTATCACAACCTCACCCATTGAGCGAGGTTGTGCGACAGGGATTAGTGCCCCGGGAATGATACCAGGCTGTAACTGGTGATGCCCTGTTTTTCCAGACGCGGTTCACCGCCCAGATCGAACAGGTTAATAATGAATGCGGCGTCGGTCACTTCTCCCCCCAGACGGCGGATAAGCTTAACGGTGGCTTCAATCGTGCCGCCGGTGGCAAGCAGGTCATCGACCACCAGCACTTTGTCGCCCGCCTGGATTGCATCAACGTGGATTTCCAGTTGATCGGTGCCGTATTCCAGTTCATAGCTTTCTGCGATGGTTTCACGCGGCAGTTTACGCGGCTTGCGTACCGGCACAAAACCCACGTTCAGACCCAGCGCAACGGGTGCACCAAACAGAAAGCCACGTGCTTCGGTGCCAACGACTTTGGTGATCCCGGCATTTTTATAACGCTCAACCAGCAATTCGATGCTGAGCGCATAGGCTTTGGGATCTTCCAGCAAGCTGGTGACATCACGGAAAAGAATGCCAGGCTTTGGGTAATCCTGGATGCTTTTGATGCTATTTTTCAGAAATTCAAGCTGCTGTACAGTTGCGGTCATAGATATATGCCTGATTAATACGGTATTACTCACCGCGCAGCCGAAAAGAGATCAAAAGAAACATTTGTTTAACCTTTGACCAGGCGCGCATGTGCTCGAAAACGGTCGAATTTACTGGCTGAGACGGACAATTGCAACAGCGATTATTACTCTTCAGTGCTTTTGTTGTTTTGCATCAACCACCGGGATCCGCCACATAAATATCAGCAGGCAGCTTAAAATCACCAGCAGCAGGATGCGAACCCACAACATTTTCACCAGCCACAGCGAAATGGCGAAGGTCAGCAGGATCATAATAATGGCGCGCGGTTTCGCCCCTGGCGGCATTGCACGATGGGTCTGCCAGTGACGCAGATAGCCGCCAAACCAGGAGCGGTGCAAAAGCCAGTGGTGGAAACGCGGCGAAGATCGCGCAAAGCACCAGGCCGCAAGTAAAATAAAGGGCGTAGTCGGCAACAGCGGTAAAAACACGCCAAGTGTCCCGAGGACTACCGCCAGCCAGCCAATAATGAGTAGAATAGTGCGTCGCATAGTACGAATCGTTACGTAACTGAACGGCTAATGTAGCATAGCTGTTGTAATTTTCAGGGGGAGAATGCGGTGAAATCCACCCGGCTGCTGCATATTCTGCATCAACAGCTTGAAGAACTACGCGTCCGTGTGGCTCCGCTGGCACAGTATGCCACGCTGAGCGCCCGCTTTGATCGCCATCTGTTTAAAACCCGCAGCACGTTATTACAGGCTTGTGTTGATGAGGCCGCAGCTTGTTATAACGAGTTGTGTCGGGCGGTTGAACAGCAGCAGTTGCCGCAGGTCGCGTGGCTGGCGGAGCACCTTAGCGCCCAGATTGAGGCGATTAATCGGGAAACCACCAGCTGGTCGCTACGCGCCTGGGATAACGGTTCAGCCAGTATTACCAAATGGCAGCGCAAACGGCTTCAGCATCAGGAATTTGAACGCCGTCTGACGGAGATGAAAGCCCAGCGGATCCAGCAACATGCCCAGGCAACAACACTTGCCGATCAACAGCGACTGGCGCGTGAAGTTGATGCTTTTACCGGCCGTCTTCAGCGCTGCCGCCGCGCGCTGGCCGATATTGAACAGATACTGGCGCGGATGATGCGCTGATTTAAAGGAGAGAAAATGTCACTGGAAACTGCCGCCGATGAGGTAAAACTGGCCGTCGATTTGATCATGCTGCTGGAGGAACATGCGATAGCGCCCCGCACGGTATTAAAAGCGCTGGCTATTGTGCAGCGCGATTTTGAGAATAAAGTTGCGCTGTCAGACAACGCCAGCGATGCGTAGCGCTGGGTTTGTTGCCTGACAGATAAGACCTGATGACGACAATGCCGGGTGGCGGCTGCGCCTTACCCGGCCTGCACGTTTGCTACTATCAACGTCGTATCAAAAACCGCAGGCCTGATAAGCGGAGTGCCATCAGGCATTACGGCAACGCGGCTGACGGCGGATTGTCACCCTGTACATCGCGTTTCACTTCCAGATGCTCGTCACCTTTTTCATTATGCAGATGCACTTCAAGCTGATTAAAGGCGATATTAATATCGTTCTCGCGGCATAACCTGTCGATAGCACGGTTAATCTCATCAACAGTATAACTGCGGTCGCGTAGCTCTTTGACGTATAAGCGCAGTTCATGATCGAGCGTACTGGCACCAAAAGTGGTAAAGAATACGGACGGCTCGGGATCGTGCATCACTTTAGGGTGATCTTTCGCCGCTTTCAGCAATACCGCCTTCACCTTATCCAGATCCGAACCGTAAGCCACGCCCAGCTTAATCACCACGCGGGTGACGGTATCGGAGAGCGACCAGTTAATCAGCCGCTCGGTGACGAACGCTTTGTTCGGAATAATCACTTCTTTGCGATCGAAGTCGGTGATCGTGGTGGCTCGAATGCGGATTTTACTCACCGAGCCGGAAAAAGAACCAATGGTTACCGTATCGCCAATACGCACCGGGCGTTCAAACAGGATAATCAGACCTGATACAAAGTTACCGAAAATTTCCTGTAAGCCGAAGCCAAGGCCGACGGATAACGCCGCCGCCAGCCACTGTAATTTATCCCACGACACTCCGAGCGAGCCGAAGACGGTCATGGTGCCGATGACCAGAATGGCATAGTTCAGCACGGTCGTAATCGCGTAGGAGGCCCCCTGACGCATGTTGAGGCGCGAAAGCACCAGCACTTCCAGTAATCCAGGCAGGTTGCGGATTAACGCCCAGGCCACCATCGCGGCAACTAAAGCAAACAGCAAACTGCCCATCGTGACGTTTTTGATCACGCTGACACCGGCTTCGCTGGCGTTGTAGTGCCACAGCGTAATGCTGTCCAGATAGGTAAATACGGTGATTAGATCTGACCAGATGGTCCAGAATACCACGGCGAAAAGCGCCAGCATCAGCAGCATCGTGATACGCAGCGTTTGCTGGCTTACCTGCTCCAGCGCCATTGCCGGTGCCTCCTGCGGCTCTGCGCCTTCGGCCCCCTCTTTGGTCATATGCTGACGTCGGGCCAGCGCACGTCGCCATGCAATGCGCCGTGCCGCCACGCTTAATCCGCGCAGCACGGTCTGGTAAAGCAGGTTCCAGATAATTACCAGATAGACCGTTTCGATCCAGCGGCCCGCCAGACGCAGCGTGGTATAGAAATAGCCTGTCGCGGTCAGGATCATCAGCGCAACAGGAACGATAGACAGCACGGTGATGGTCACCAGGCGGATCCCGCGCGACTCTTTGTCGCGCCAGCTATCAACAAAGACTGGCCAGGTCAGGATGGTAATAACCAGCAGATTAAGGAAAATGACCAGTTGCCCCAGCGCATCGTCCATCAGGTGAAGCGGTGAAAGCTCAGCCACCACCGACCAGAAATGCAGCGGCAGCAGCGCCAGGCTGATGCGTACAATTTGACGACGCCAGTGGCTGGTAAGCAGCGGCGGCATATTAAAGTGGCGAACGGCCACGCCATCTTTTTCCAGCACTTTCCAGCACAGACCAAAGACCAGCCAGAACATCGTGAGCTTTTTACTGAATGCCCACAGTATGTCGCTGATGCTAAGCTGCATCTTCAGAAGGATAAGCCCCAGCGCCAGGATGATCAGACACACCGGCAAGGCGCGGATCAGGTCAATCAGAATGGCCTTCGGCGTATGCAACTGACTGTCATGACGTAGCTGCCCGACCTCTGAGGCCAGTTTGGCCTGCCGCGCTTTTAGCCACTGTAAACGCCAGCGGATCACGCCTGCCATCAGCAGTAACGGCAGCCCGGCCAGAAAAGCGATAAACACCGCAGGCCAGGCTTTCTCCCAGTTCACGGTGATTTTCATTGCGCTAAACTGGTCCTGAACTGATTTCGGGAACGCTTTCAGCCATTCCCAGTCCATGGGCTTATTGCTGTTAACCCAGAAAATCTGTTGTGTGAGAATATCTTTCAGATTTTTGGAAACGCTCATTAACTGCTGCTGATTAATTTGCAGGTTAATCGCCATCATTAAATGATTGCCGAGCTGTTTATTCAGCTGATCCAGCAATTCACGGCGCATATCCACAACCTGCATAAGCGCATCGTGAACATCTGCATTGACGTCATTTTCATGCCCTTCTTCCAGTTTCGCCACAAAGGCGTCGCTCTGGAAAAGCGCGTCGCGCTGCTGGTTGACATCAAATTGTTCAAGACGTAAATCGGCAATCCGGTTGGTCATATCTTCCAGTTCATCAGCGGACGGTAGCGTCTGCTGTTGCTGGTATAAAATACGTGACAGCAGCAAACTGCCTTTAAGAACGGCGATCTGCTCTTTAATATTGCGCTCAGACTGTAATGCGCGATCGAGCCAGTTTTTCACCCGAATATTTTGCTGTACCAGATCGTTCCCGTTTTGCGTGGCCTGGATTAAGCGCTCGCTGAGTCGATGGTTAATCTCCAGTTCCTGTTTTACCAGCGGATTAGCCTGGATACGGCTGGTCTCATCCGATGAAATGGCTTCCTGCGCCGTTTTCTCAGTCAGGCTTAAACGCTTGCTGTTTACCGCCTCCTGCAATAGCTGCAACTGATGCTCAAGCCGGGTACTGTTGGCGGTGACGTAATCACGCTGCTTTTGCAGGGTATCCTGAAGAACGGTGTTACCTTCCAGACTTTTACGCTGCTGCTCAATTTGCGCATTGAGCAGCGCCTGCTGCGCCGTCAGTAAAGTGTGCTGCGAGGCGCGTAAGGCGCCCTCGCCAGAGATATTGAGATGATTGCGGATCTGCTGAAGCTGCTGAGACGCATTGAACATAGCGTTCTGCACGCGTTCTGGCTGGGTTTGTAGCGCCACCAGCTGACTGTTGTCATTGGCCAGATCGTTTTGCGCCGTCTGCAATTCATCCAGCGTTTGCGCCAGCCGGGCTTCGAGCTGGCGTAATGATAATGTTTCCAGCGTTTTTCGGGTTTCGTCGTCGCTGTCTTTATCGTTGAGTACGCTAAGGCCATCTGCTGCCTGACGCATTTTTTCCGGAGCCTGCGCGACGCGCTGACGAAACTGGGCCGTTTCGGCTTTCACCCGCTCAATTTTATCAAGGATATCCAGTGTTTCAGTCAGATCCTGCTGAATAAGTTTATCCTGAGCAGAAAGATCTTTTTGCTTATTAAGCGCGGAGAGTTGCGACTGAATTTCTGTGCGGTCGATGACATCGCCTGAGGCCGGTGCACGCGCGTGAGCTGCAAAAAAAACGCCAAACAAAAGCGTCCATGCCAGCAGCAATAGCCCGGCCGTTTTTAATATATTTACGTTGCGTAGCATAGTAGTAGCGTGAGTGATTAATAAACCGGTTGTACCGGGGATGGGTGCGGGCGAAGAATATCACGCCGCCGGAAGGCAGAGTAGCATCCCCTGGAAAAATAGTGGGTATCAGGCGGTGGGGGCGCGCAGCGACGGGCAGTGCTGATACATTTCCAGCAGGATGGCAACGAAGTCTCGCGCTTCGTTTTTAAGATCGAACGAGTCCGGCGCAAAAAGCCAGTTTTCCATAATGCCGGAAATATAGCAGCGCATCAGAATCGCGGCGCGGCGAGTGAGCAAGTTTTCGGGCAGCATTTTTGATACCATACAACGGCTTAGCGCTTGTTCAATCCGATCGTAACTCTCAAGGCAGAGACTACGCTGGGCCTGTTGAACCACCGCCATTTCACCCACAAACTCACATTTATGGAAGATTATTTCCATCATTAAGCGCCGCCGCTCGACTATCACCGTCGCTTCGAGAACATAAATTAATATTTCTCGTAGCACGGACAGTGGATCGTCAGGGAATTTTGCCTGATACTCAACCTCGAGGTCGGCAATGCTGGACTCTGATAATTCCCATATTTCACTGAATAGTTCAGATTTGTTTTTGAAATGCCAGTAGATGGCACCGCGCGTCACCCCTGCTGATTTGGCAATTTCAGCCAGCGAGGTTGCAGAAACGCCCTGCTGCGAAAACAGACGCATCGCGACGTCAAGAATATGTTGACGTGTTACCAGTGCTTGTTGTTTGGTTTTTCGTGCCATAAGCAGGTGAATTTACAGAGGTCAGATTTACATACATTTGTGAATGTATGTACCATAGCACGACGATAATAGAAACGCAGCAATGGGTTGATAGCGTGTGCTATCGATCAATTTGAAATCGGACACTTGAGGTTTACTTATGAACAAAAACAGAGGGTTTACGCCTCTGGCGGTCGTTCTGATGCTTTCAGGCAGCTTAGCGCTAACAGGATGTGACGACAAACAGGAACAACAAGGAGCCCAGCAGATGCCGGAAGTCGGTATCGTCACGCTCAAATCTGAACCTCTACAAATAACAACCGAGTTACCGGGCCGCACCAGCGCATATCGCATTGCGGAAGTTCGTCCTCAGGTTAGCGGTATTATCCTGAAACGTAACTTTACTGAAGGTAGCGATGTTAAAGCAGGTGTCTCGCTTTATCAGATTGATCCAGCCACCTACCAGGCTTCATACGAAAGTGCGAAAGGGGATCTGGCCAAAGCGCAGGCAGCGGCAAGAATTGCTCAGGTTACCGTTGATCGCTATCAGAAGTTGATCGGTACACAATATATCAGCAAGCAGGATTTCGATACCGCGCAGGCAGATTATCAGCAGGCGAATGCAGCCGTGGTTGCCGCTAAAGCGGCAGTAGAGACCGCACGCATTAACCTCGCCTATACCAAAGTAACGGCTCCTATCAGCGGTCGTATTGGTAAATCTGCCGTGACCGAAGGTGCGCTGGTCCAGAATGGACAGACTAACGCGCTGGCAACCGTGCAGCAGCTGGACCCGATTTATGTTGATGTCACACAGTCGAGCAATGATTTCCTGCGTCTACGTCAGGAAATGGCCAACGGCACGCTGAAGCAGGAGAACGGCAAAGCGAAGGTACAGGTTATCGGTTCTGATGGTAAAGCGTATGCCCAGACCGGTACGCTGGAGTTTTCGGATGTTTCAGTTGATCAGACGACCGGCTCTATTACGCTGCGCGCCATTATTCCTAATCCTGACGAAGCTCTGCTGCCGGGAATGTTTGTCCGTGCGCGTCTGGAAGAAGGGATTAACCCTGATGCGCTGTTGGTTCCTCAGCAAGGCGTTACCCGTACGCCGCGCGGTGACGCAACGGCAATGGTCGTTGGTGAAGGCGATAAAGTTGAAGTTCGCCAGATCAAAACGGCACAGGCAATTGGCGATAAATGGCTGGTGACTGACGGTTTAAAGACCGGCGACCGCGTGATTGTGACAGGTCTGCAAAAAGTGCGTCCGGGCGCTCAGGTTAAAGCCCAGGAAGCGACTGCTGACAAAAAAGAGCCAGCGCCGGACGCCGCTCAGTCAGAACAACCTAAGTCATAATTTAAACAGGAGCCGTTAAGACATGGCTAAGTTTTTTATCGATCGCCCCATTTTTGCATGGGTCATCGCGATCATCATCATGTTGGCCGGGGGACTCGCGATCCTCAAGTTGCCGGTGGCGCAATATCCAACCATTGCCCCGCCTGCGGTTACGATTTCCGCGACTTATCCTGGCGCAGATGCGAAGACGGTGCAGGACACCGTAACGCAGGTTGTCGAGCAGAATATGAACGGCATCGACAACCTGATGTACATGTCCTCTACCAGTGACTCCACCGGTACAGTACAGATCACCCTGACCTTTGAGTCCGGTACGGATGCGGATATCGCTCAGGTTCAGGTGCAGAACAAATTGCAGCTGGCAATGCCGTTACTGCCGCAGGAAGTGCAGCAGCAGGGCGTGAGCGTTGAGAAGTCGTCAAGCAGCTTCCTGATGGTTGTCGGGGTTATCAATACCAACGGCACCATGACGCAGGAAGATATCTCCGACTACGTTGCGGCTAACATGAAAGATGTGATCAGCCGTACGTCCGGTGTGGGTGACGTTCAGCTATTCGGTTCTCAGTACGCCATGCGTATCTGGATGGATCCGAATAAACTGAATGACTTCCAGCTGACGCCGGTTGATGTTATTAGCGCGATTAAAGCCCAGAACGCCCAGGTCGCGGCGGGTCAGTTGGGGGGAACGCCGCCGGTTAAAGGCCAGCAGCTGAACGCCTCAATTATTGCCCAAACGCGTCTGACCTCGACGGATGAGTTCGGCAAAATTTTGCTGAAGGTCAATCCGGATGGTTCTCAGGTTCGCCTGAAAGACGTATCGGTGATCGAGCTTGGCGGCGAGAACTACGACGTGATCGCTAAGTTTAACGGTCAGCCCGCCTCGGGTCTTGGGATCAAACTGGCGACCGGCGCGAATGCGCTGGATACCGCGACCGCCATCCGTGCAGAACTGCAAAAAATGGAGCCGTTCTTCCCGTCGGGGATGAAGATTGTTTACCCGTACGACACCACTCCGTTCGTGCAAATCTCTATTCACGAAGTGGTAAAAACGCTGGTTGAAGCGATCATCCTGGTATTCCTGGTGATGTACTTGTTCCTGCAAAACTTCCGCGCCACGCTGATCCCAACGATCGCGGTGCCGGTGGTTCTGCTGGGGACCTTTGCGGTTCTGTCGGCGTTTGGTTACTCGATTAACACCCTCACCATGTTCGGGATGGTACTGGCGATAGGCTTGCTGGTAGATGATGCCATCGTGGTAGTGGAGAACGTCGAGCGCGTAATGGCCGAAGAGGGATTACCGCCTAAAGAAGCCACGCGTAAATCGATGGGGCAAATTCAGGGCGCGCTGGTCGGTATCGCAATGGTGCTGTCAGCGGTATTTATTCCGATGGCATTCTTCGGCGGCTCTACCGGGGCCATTTACCGTCAGTTCTCGATTACTATCGTTTCTGCGATGGCTCTCTCCGTGCTGGTCGCGTTGATCCTGACGCCCGCACTGTGCGCCACAATGCTTAAACCGATTGAGAAAGGCGGTCACGGCAATACGAAAGGCTTTTTCGGCTGGTTTAACCGTACGTTTGATAAGAGCACCAATCACTATACCGATAGCGTAGGCAATATTCTGCGCAGCACCGGTCGTTATCTGCTGCTGTATATCATTATCGTGGCGGGGATGGCGTTTCTGTTCGTTCGTCTGCCAAGCTCGTTCCTGCCGGATGAAGACCAGGGCGTATTCCTGACGATGGCCCAGCTTCCCGCAGGCGCAACGCAGGAGCGTACGCAGAAGGTGCTGGATGAGGTTACGGATTATTACCTCACCAAAGAAAAAGCTAACGTTCAGTCGGTGTTTGCGGTTAACGGTTTTGGTTTTGCCGGCCGTGGCCAGAATACCGGTATTGCCTTCGTTTCGCTGAAAGACTGGGGCGATCGACCGGGCGATGAAAATAAAGTAGCGGCGATCACCGGTCGTGCAATGGGCACCTTCTCGCAAATTAAAGATGCGATGGTGTTTGCGTTTAACCTGCCGGCAATTGTTGAACTGGGTACGGCAACCGGCTTCGACTTCCAGCTGATCGACCAGGGCGGTTTAGGCCATGAGAAACTGACGCAGGCGCGTAACCAGCTGCTGGGCGAAGTGGCTAAACATCCTGATGTACTGACCGGCGTGCGTCCGAACGGACTGGAAGATACGCCGCAGTTCAAAATCGATATCGATCAGGAAAAAGCGCAGGCGCTGGGTGTGTCGATTACCGATATCAACACGACGCTGGGCGCAGCCTGGGGCGGCAGCTACGTTAACGACTTCATCGACCGTGGTCGCGTGAAGAAAGTTTACGTCATGTCGCAGGCGAAATACCGTATGTTGCCGAGCGATATTGATAACTGGTACGTTCGCGGCAGTGATGGTCAGATGGTGCCGTTCTCGGCCTTCTCCACCACCCACTGGGAATACGGCTCACCGCGACTGGAACGCTACAACGGTCTGCCATCAATGGAAATCCTCGGTGAAGCGGCGGCCGGTAAAAGTACCGGTGAAGCGATGGACCTGATGCAGGAGCTGGCGAGTAAATTGCCTACCGGTATCGGCTACGACTGGACGGGGATGTCTTATCAGGAGCGGTTGTCGGGTAACCAGGCCCCTGCCCTGTATGCTATCTCGCTGATTGTGGTGTTCTTGTGTCTGGCAGCGCTGTACGAAAGCTGGTCCATCCCGTTCTCAGTAATGCTGGTGGTACCGCTCGGGGTGATCGGTGCGCTACTGGCGGCAACGTTCCGCGGTATGACCAACGACGTGTACTTCCAGGTTGGGTTGTTAACCACCATCGGTCTGTCGGCGAAGAACGCCATATTGATTGTGGAATTTGCCAAAGACTTGATGGAGAAAGAAGGTAAGGGTCTGGTAGAGGCAACGATGGACGCGGTACGTATGCGTCTGCGTCCCATTCTGATGACCTCGCTGGCATTCATCCTCGGGGTTATGCCGCTGGTGCTCAGCTCTGGCGCAGGCTCCGGTGCACAGAATGCGGTCGGGACAGGCGTAATGGGCGGGATGGTAACGGCTACCGTTCTGGCCATCTTCTTTGTTCCGGTATTCTTTGTGGTGGTTCGCCGCCGCTTTAGTCGCAAAAGCGAAGATGTGGAGCATAGCCATCCGGTTAAGCACCACGAGTAGTGATACTCATCAAGGGCCGCATTTGCGGCCCTTTTTCATGCTGCGGTGGTCTGCACCGAACTTACGGTTTATTCTTTATGTCTGACAAATAAAGGAAAAGCGTCACGCTTTATATTAAGAAATTTCCTGGTCATTATGATTTTCATTATAGCGACAAGCCTGTACCAGCAAAAATATGCGTGAAATAATCCTTTTCTTAAACCGCTTTTAAATGATCTTTCATCACTTTGTGTAATGCGCCATAAAAAAGTATTAAAATGTCAGAATTGTAATTTTTCGTTCCAGAGCGGTGAAATCTGTTTAAGAGTAGATTATAGTTAGGTTATCAGGAATGAACGTAGACTTCAGGTTAGTGAGTTGTATCCACCCCAAACAGTGTTCGCTAGCAGGTGTTTAAAACATTTATAAGGGGATGCGTTATGGACGAATACTCGCCAAAAAGACACGATATCGCACAGCTTAAATTTCTCTGTGAAAACCTGTATCATGAGTGTATTGCCAACCTTGATGAGAGCAGTCATGGCTGGGTTAACGATCCCACTTCGGCGATCAACCTTCAGTTAAATGAGCTTATCGAACATATTGCTGCTTTTGCACTTAATTATAAAATTAAGTACAGCGAAGATAATAATTTGGTTACGCAAATTGATGAATATCTGGACGACACTTTTATGTTGTTCAGTAACTATGGCATTAGCACCCAGGATTTACAGAAGTGGCGTAAATCCGGTAATAACCTGTTTCACAGTTTCAGCGATGTGAGTCAGGCTAATCCGGTTAGCCTCTCCTGCTAAAACGATAACAATCAACAAGGTACATCTATGACTGACAAGGCATTAACCAAGACTGACTATTTGATGCGTTTGAGGCGCTGTCAGACAATCGACACCCTCGAACGTGTCATTGAAAAAAATAAATATGAATTGTCAGATAATGAACTGGCGGTATTTTACTCAGCCGCCGATCATCGTCTTGCCGAACTGACCATGAATAAACTTTACGATAAAATCCCACCTTCCGTATGGAAATTTATTCGCTAATACTTTATTAATTTTCAGGATACGAACTACGTTACGCGCCCCTTTATCTTTTACCGCTATTAAGTGAGATTTGCATCACACTTAGTGATAGGGAACGTTCCCTGTAGCATGGATACCCATTAAGGTAGCCACACGTGCTAACGGGAGTGCCCTATGAGTGAAGAAAAACGCAAAATGATCGCCGGCGAGCTTTATCGCCCCGGGGATGAAACATTAAAAGCAGAGCGTCTGCGCGCCCGGCATTTAATCCATCGTTATAATCATACCGATCCCGATGAACGCGGCGTCCGCACGGCGTTACTGGGAGATCTGCTGGGTAAGAGCGAAGGTGCGTATATCGAACCCAGTTTTCGCTGTGACTATGGCTACAATATCCATCTTGGTGCGAACTTCTATGCCAATTTCGATTGCGTAATGCTGGACGTGTGCCCTATCTACATCGGCGATAATTGTATGCTGGCTCCCGGCGTGCATATCTACACGGCAACACATCCGCTGGATCCGCAAGAACGAAATAGCGGTCTTGAGTTGGGTAAGCCGGTGACCATCGGTGATAACGTCTGGATTGGCGGCCGTGCAGTAATCAATCCCGGCGTGACTATCGGTAACAATGTGGTGATTGCCTCCGGCGCGGTTGTGGTGAAAGATGTGCCGGACAACGTGGTGGTGGGTGGAAACCCGGCGCGGGTAATCAAATCCATTCCGGCGTAACTGTTATGCTTTTTCGCAACTGATCTGTTACTTTTTGTTGTCTTTATTACAACTTAAAATGGGGTGTTTCCCTGCGTATGTAGAAGAATAAAGGCTCATCATGACAGAAATACGGCGACTGCTGACCAACACTATTGACGAACTCAATGCCCGCGAAAAGCGCGACAATCGCCCGCGCTTTAGCATCAGTTTTATTCGTAACCACCCCGGCCTGTTCATCGGCATGTATATCGCCTGGTTTGCCACGCTGGTGGTTATGCTGCGCTCAGAAACGCTGGCTGACTCCGTCTGGCTGCTGGTGGTTCTGTTTATTTTGTTCAACGCTTTTTTCTTTTTCGACGTCAATCCTCGCTATCGCTATGAAGATATTGATGTGCTGGATTTTCGCGTCTGTTTTAACGGTGAATGGTACAACACACGCTTTGCTCCCGAGCCGTTGATCAACAGTATTTTGAATTCTCCGCGCGTGGAGGCACCGTATAAAGCGCAGTTACAGAAAATGATCGCAACAAAAGGCGACCTCTCTTTCTATGATATTTTTACGCTTGCCCGCGCGGAGTCTGCTCAATCAGCCGGTTAAGCGTGCGTATTGCGCCTGGGTAGAGCGAGGCCGGCGTATTTCCGTAGCCGAGGATTAACCCGTGCTGAGCCGTCGCGGGATCAAGATATAAACGACTTAGTGCGCCCGGCGCTATTTGATAACGGCGGGCCTGCCTGACAATGGCATAATCATTGACGCCCTTCAGAATAACGGTCAAATGCAGCCCCCCTTTACCGCCCCGCACCTGATGCACAACGCGCATTTCACTTGCCAGCGCGTCGCGTAGCGCCTGCTGACGTTTGCGATAAAGCCGTCGCATAGCGGCTAAATGACGGGCGTAATGCCCTTCCTCTATAAAGTGCGCCAGCGCCAGTTGCTCAGCGCGATGTCCACCGCGCAATAATGAGGCAATAACAGGATTTACCGCCCCGGCCAGCGCGGATGGCAGCACCATAAAACCAATGCGTAATGCGGGAAACAGGGTTTTACTGAACGTTCCGAAGCAGCCTGCAATGCATGATATAGCACACGCTGGCGCGTCTGCGCGCCGCGTTCGTCCAGCGCATTTCGCAGGAAGCCATACAACGCCTCATCCGGAATATTCACGTTCCCCTCACTATCGTGGCACTATTGAAAACTGACCGGCTGGTCCTTTTTATGGATCCACAATCAGCTTACGCTTACGCCACCAGTCATTGAAGGAGTTTACGATGAGCGAGTTAAATCAATTTGGTCAGCCGGTAGGTCGCGCTCTGCCCGACTGGCAGGAGCGGCCGTATCCACAACGTATTACCCTTGAGGGACATTATTGTCGGCTTGAGCCGTTGAGGCAGGATCACGCCAGCGATCTGTTTTCTGCCTATGCGAGCGCTGAAGATACGCGGGGCTGGACGTGGTTAATGCGCGAACCGGAAACCAGTGAAACGGCTTACCAGCAGTGGGTCGACGACAACTGTACTCTACATGACACGATTTATTTCGCCATTATCGATCGGCGTACGGCTCGCGCAGTGGGCGTGTTTGCCCTGATGAGGGTGGATAGTAAAAACGGTGTCATTGAGGTGGGACACGTGCATTTTTCACCGCGGCTCAGCCAGACGCCGATGTCTACCGAAGCTCACTGGCTGCTAATGAGGTATGTTTTCGACACGCTCGGCTATCGACGTTACGAGTGGAAGTGCAATAGTTTGAACGCGCCTTCGCGCCAGGCGGCACAGCGGCTGGGTTTTCATTATGAGGGACGCTTTCGTCAGGCGCTGGTGGTAAAAGGCCATAATCGGGATACCGACTGGTTTTCAATCATTGACAGTGAATGGCCGCAGGTCGACTGCGCACTGCGGGCCTGGCTTGCCGCCGACAACTTTACTGCCGACGGCAAACAAAAGCGCACGCTACAAAGTCTGCGCGCTTAGCGTCTTTTTTTACGTCCCTGCACCGCTTTAAAGCGCGGATTTGTTTTGCAGATAACGTACAGCCGCCCTTTTCGTCTGACTATCTGACAATCAGGATGGCGCTGTTTGGCGCTACGTAACGAGTTAAGCACCTGCATGTTTTAGCTCCTTTTAGCGCCAATAAAACGGCCGTAGCGCTGCTGGAAACGCGCGGCGCTGCCTTCATTACTCAGGGTCTTCTGCTTGCCGGTATAGTACGGATGAGAAGCTGACGAGACGTCGAGCGTCACATAAGGATAGGTAACGCCTTCGAGCTCGATCTCACGATCGGTTTTAATGGTCGAGCCTACTTTAAAATACTCGTCCACGCTGGTGTCGTGGAATACCACGGTACGATAGTAGGGGTGAATGTCCGGTTTCATAACAGCCTCATTCATTATGTTATAACATAACATTAAGGTAACCTGGCCGAGACTAAAGATCAAGAGGATTAGCATCAGGACAGTATTTTGTTACTCGCTCTTTTTATGACTTTTGTCTACTGAATAAAATCAAGGTATCTTCTTCTATCCAGCGCTATTATTTGCAGAATATCGTATTCCGCTACCACGCCATTTATGCCCACAGGAAAAGTCATTATGCAAACCCGGCATCCGATCGTGGTTATTACCGGCATCTTGATCCTTACCGCATTATTACCGGTCAGCCTGAGCATCTGGATGGCGCATAAAAATGCCAGCCAGGCCTTTACGGCTGAACTTGAAAACGTTTCCAGGCAGGTCATGCTCCGCAGTCAAATGGTTGCTACGCAGGCTGAAGAGGCGCTTGAACAACTGAAATCAAGTAAACTTGCGCCGTGCAGCCGCGAGCATCTACTGGAGATGCGTCAGGTTTCTTATAGTCATCGATATATTCAGGAAGTGCTCTACTTTCACGATCTCGAGCCTCTATGCTCTTCGTTTGAAGAAATGAAAGTCGGCAAACAGTTCCCACCTTCGCAGGCTCTGACATCAAAGGGCTATCAAGTTTGGCTGACGACCAAAAACGATATCGGAATCGATCGTAGTATGGCGGGGCTGGGTAGCGCCAACTATGTCGTCATAGTCGATCCTGAATCCTTAATCGATGTTCTCCCCTACGGGCAGTGGCCGATTAATATAGCGCTCATTGGGCTCAAAAATAATGCGATCGTCGCCAGTACGTCGCCACATGCGCAAGAAGTCTGGGCGCAGGCTTTAAGCACTAACAAAACACAGTTCCGGCATAATGACGTGATATACAATATTAATCGTTATCCGAAACTTAATATCGCAACAGTGACCTGGGCTTCAACGCTCCCTCTGGATGAGGGCTGGCATCATCAGCTACTCTACTGGCTCCCGTTTGGGGCTACTATCAGTATGCTATCCGCCTGGCTTATTCGGCGCGTACTGCGTCATCTTCGCTCTCCTCACCAGCTTTTACAGAACGCCATTCGCTCGCGGGAAATTATTGTTCACTATCAGCCCATTGTCTCGTTAACCGATGAGCGTATTGTTGGTGCTGAAGCGCTCGCCCGCTGGCCGCAGCCCGACGGCACTTTCCTTGCCCCGGATATTTTTATCCCGCTGGCAGAGCAAAACGGATTAATGACGTCGCTGACTGAGCTGATTGTAGCGCGCGTTTTCTCTGATTTAGGCCCATGGCTGCAACAGCATCCGCAATATTATGTCTCGATTAACATTTCAGCCAACGATCTGCATTCAACGACGCTTCCAGTGCTTATTGCGCAACGTGTCGCCCGCTGGAGGATAGCGCCGGAGCAGATTGCCCTTGAACTGACTGAACGCAGTTTTACCGATCTAAATGTCAGTGCCCCGGCGATTGCGCGTTATCGGGAAAGCGGTCATCCTGTTTATATTGATGATTTTGGCACGGGGTTCTCCAGCCTGAGCTATCTACATGGAATTGAGGCCGATACGCTTAAAATCGATAAATTTTTCGTGGAAACGGTGGAACATAATCAGGTTACACCCCATATCATCAGGCTGGCGCAAACGCTTAATCTTAAGACAGTGGCAGAAGGAATTGAAACGCCACAACAGGCCGCATGGCTGCGCGAGCGCGGCGTAGAGTACGGACAGGGCTGGCTTTATAGTAAGGCGCTTGAGAAGAATGCGTTTATGGCATGGGCCGAACAGAATCTGCACCGCCCGGAAAGCTAAAAAAACAGCGGCGGGGAGAAGCCCGCCGTGAATATCATCCCTGAACCTAATGAGGTGGAAAACCTATTTTTGTTTGCGTCATTATGACCGCAGATGATTTCACATTAAGGTGATAAGCATAACCGTTTTATTACTGCTGAGGAGGGATCGGAAATCCTTTCAGCGAGATGATAAATCGTCCGCCCTCTTTTTTAATTTTCGCCCCCGTCTCGCACCAGTCTGAGGCGATACGAAAAAACTCATCGCTGCCAACATTCCAGTTGAGACGCACTTGTTTAACATAGCCTGAACGCAACAGCGCATACGCCTCGCTACAGCTACGTGCGACTGAGATCTGTGATTTCATTTTCTCTTCTTCAGAATTTTGCGTAATGCTTTGATTTCTTTAGACGTGAAAGGGCGGGTATCTTCTTCAATATGCTGATTGTCAATTTCGTCTTCCGACACCTCAGCGTCATAGGTTAATTCAAACGCCGACAGCAGCAATTTCTCCGTTGCCGTGCTTAAGTTGTCATTATTCGCCTCTGCATACTGGCGAAGTTTATCTTTTAGCGTCTCTTCAATTTTGACATTCAATACGACAGTGGACATGGGCAACGCTTTCCTTATCGGCAATCTATAACGTGATATTTTTTCAGTCCATTGATGACGCGGGTCCTGAAACTCCTCGAATTATTATTGTGTCCAGGATGTATGACAGAAGAATGACGCGTATTTTTCAGGACGATTAACGATACCAGAGATAAAAACGACAAGAAGCCGATAACGAAATGAGGGGGTATGAAAAAGAGGTAATGCAGAATTGGGTGGGGGCCCTGCCAGCTACATCCCGGCACACACGTCATCTGCTCTGGCTGCTTCCTTCCGGATCTGACCTGGTAAACAGAGTAGCATTGCGGGAGAACCAACAGGGCCCCCATTGAGAGCGTTGTAACCAACGCGCAGGCGCATTATCACTGCTGTGCCCGGCAATTGCAAGCTACCGGCAATCGTATGCTGGTTTATTGCACAAGCCGGTTATTTTCCTGCTTTCCACCCTTCCCCGCGCCGCTTATGCTAGCCCTGACATCATTTTAAGGAGCAGGCATGTATCCAGAAGACTCATTCCCTCATCGCGTCTGGCAAATTGTGGCGGCGATACCCGAAGGGTACGTGACGACCTATGGCGATATTGCACGTCTGGCCGGATCGCCGCGAGCAGCGCGTCAGGTAGGTGGCGTGCTCAGACGCTTACCGGAAGGTTCATCTTTACCCTGGCACAGAGTGGTTAATCGACACGGCGCTATTTCACTGACCGGGCCGGATCTTCAGCGGCAAAGAGAGGCACTCCTGGCAGAAGGCGTGGCGGTATCCGGGAGTGGGCAAATCGACATGCAGCATTATCGGTGGGTATTTTAAGCCGCCCTCACCCGTGATGATGAGGGCGGTATAACGTGTATTACCAGGTCGTCGGAGCCGGAACAGCTGATGACGGGGTCACTTGCGTTGGCGACGTAGACGGAACCGTCGTTACTGCACCACCGCTGGACTGGATCGGCACGGCCGTTTGTGGAACCGGAACCAGCGTCAGGTCGACTTTAGTGCCGCCCTGGTTGATTACAGGTTTCACGCCATCAGTAATAAAGACCAGTTTATCGTTGACCGTAATCGCTGCGCTCAGCAGGATCCGGGCATCAGGCTTGATATCTGATGGATTGAACGGCAGCAAGTAGCTATACGGCGGCTGTTTACCGTCGGTACGTACGGCTTTCTGCGCGATCACTTTTGATGGCGCATCAGACTGTGACGCATCGGAAACCGTCACGGTCAGGACAGCGTCAGGCGGTAAAGCCACTTTCTGACGGATCCATACTGTACCGGAAACATTCGGCTGCTTAATAACCGCTTTTGAAGCTACACCCGACGTACTGGGATTAAGCGCTGGGGTCTGAATATCTGCGCTTTTATCCGCACAGGCCGACAGCGCTACCACTACGGCAATACCACTTAACATGTGCACGACTTTCATTACGTTCTCCTTTTACGCTATGCACTGCGAGATTGATTCCCACCAGATGAGTGGTTAACAGAAAGACAACGTGAGTAAGTGTGGCACAAGTCACTTATTTTTGCCTGGAATCAGGCCGTTAATCAGATTTTCGCACCCATCGGACCACTTGCCTTTCTGCGTTATAATGGACGCTACAGGCTGCTATTTACGTGAGGAAAGCTATGAGTCAGGCGCTGAACAATCTGCTGGCATTATTAAATCTGGAAAAAATTGAAGAAGGGTTATTTCGTGGTCAGAGCCAGGATTTGGGTCTGCGCCAGGTTTTCGGCGGACAAGTGGTAGGTCAGGCGCTCTATGCCGCGAAAGAAACCGTGCCGGAAGAACGCCTGGTGCACTCTTTTCACAGCTATTTTTTGCGTCCCGGCGACAGTGAAAAGCCGATTATTTATGACGTTGAAGTTTTACGCGATGGAAACAGCTTTAGCGCTCGCCGCGTTGCTGCCGTGCAAAACGGTAAGCCCATTTTTTATATGACCGCGTCATTTCAGGCGCCTGAATCGGGTTATGAGCATCAAAAAACGATGCCGCCTGCTCCGGCACCGGACTCGCTGAAATCAGAAACCGACATTGCGCTTTCGCTCGCGCATCTCCTGCCGCCGCAGGTCAAAGATAAATTTCTCAGCGAAAAGGCGCTGGAGATCCGCCCGGTTGAGTTTCATAACCCGCTAAAAGGCCACGTTGCAGAACCCGCCCGCCAGGTGTGGATGCGTGCCAATGGCCCGATGCCGGAAGATTTACGCGTCCATCAGTATCTACTGGGCTACGCATCAGATTTCAATTTCCTGCCGGTAGCGCTTCAGCCGCACGGCGTCGGTTTTCTGGAAAAAGGGATGCAGGTTGCCACTATCGATCACTCTATGTGGTTCCACCGGCCTTTCACGATGAACGACTGGCTGCTGTACAGTGTAGAAAGCACGTCTGCCTCCAGCGCACGCGGCTTTGTTCGCGGTGAGTTTTATACTCAGGATGGGATTCTGGTGGCTTCAACGGTGCAGGAAGGGGTAATGCGTAACCGTAATCATGTCTAAATAAAAAAGCCGGGTAGCGATATGCCACCCGGCATTATTATTATCAGGCGTTATACGCATTCTCGCCGTGGCTGTTAACATCCAGCCCTTCGCGCTCCTGCTCTTCCGGTACGCGCAGTCCAACGGTCATATCGGCCAGTTTATAGGCAATAAAGGCAACAACCGCTGACCAGACAATGGTAATACCGATGCTTTCCAGCTGCACCAGCACCTGATGGCCCATGGTGACGCCCTCTGCATAGCCAACACCACCGAGCGATGTCGCGGCAAAGATACCGGTCAGAATACAGCCGACAATGCCGCATACGCCGTGAACCCCAAATACGTCACACGGATCGTCAACCCGCAGGATGCGTTTAAGCATCGTAACACCCCACAGCCCTGCCAGCCCCGAGGCGAGACCGACAATCAGCGCACCACCGACACCGATATAGCCACAGGCAGGCGTTACGCCAACCAGCCCGGCGATAGCACCGGAACAGGCGCCCAGCAGAGACGGTTTACCACGGGTGATCCACTCGCCAAACACCCATGCCAGAATAGCCGCTGCGGTTGCCACTACGGTGTTAACGAAAGCTAACGCGGCAATTTCGCTGGCCGCACTGGCTGAACCGGCGTTGAAACCGAACCACCCAACATACAGGATCGCCGTACCGGTAAATACCATCGGCAAGTTGTGGGGTTTGAACGCTTCTTTACCAAAACCGACACGTTTGCCGATCAGGTAAGCACCCACCAGCCCGGCAATTGCCGCGTTGATGTGAACTACCGTACCGCCGGCAAAATCCAGCGCGCCGTGCGATGCAAGCAGACCGCCGCCCCAGACCATGTGCGCAATCGGAATGTAGGACAGCGTCAGCCACACGACAACAAAAATCAGTACCGCAGAGAAGCGGATACGCTCAGCCAGCGCACCGACAATCAGCCCCACGGTAATACAGGCAAAAGAGCCCTGGAACGCGACGTGAATATACTGATAGAAGCTGCCCATCACTGCGGTCAGTTCGATATTTTTCAGCATCACCCAGTTGAAGTTGCCGAAGAAGTTATTGCCTTCGCCAAAGGCCAGCGAGTAACCGTAAATCACCCACAGTACGCAGACGAGGGCGAATGTCACCATCACCTGAGTCAGCATCGACAGCACGTTTTTACCGCGGATCAGGCCGCCGTAAAACAGAGCAATGCCGGGAATGGTCATAAACAACACCAGCGCGGTACAGATCATCATAAATGCGTTATCGGCTTTATCTGCCACTGCCGGTGCCGCCATCGCGAGGCCAGGTAATAGCGCCACCGTACCCAGAGCCGTTTTGATCGTTGCTATCTTCATTTTCTCGTTCCCTATCACTGTGTGTCAGGCGTTAAAGCGCCGCTTCGTCGGCTTCGCCGGTACGAATACGAATGACGCGTTGCAGCTCGGCGACAAAAATTTTGCCGTCGCCAATTTTTCCGGTGTAGGCCGCTTTGCTGATAATATCGATCACTTCATCAAGCTGATCGTCGGCAATAGCCACATCGATTTTTACTTTTGGCAGGAAGTTAACGCTGTATTCTGCCCCACGATAAAGTTCAGCATGTCCCTTCTGACGTCCGAAGCCTTTTACTTCGGTCACGGTCAGCCCCTGAATACCAATAGAAGAGAGCGCTTCACGCACATCCTCGAGTTTAAATGGCTTAATTACCACTGTTACCAGCTTCATAGATCCTCTCCAGTCAGAATTCAGTTATGGCCGCAGCGCCCACCTGTGAACTAAAGCAAGCGGCGTGCCAGAAATAGATTTCATGCGCCAGGAGTCGTTTGGTGCGGGTAGCGTGAGCAGGAAAAAGTGTGACCGGGATTCAATTTGTCATCGGGCAAAAAAAACGCACCATGCTGGTGCAGGGTGCGGTGAACTTTTGCACCAGGACATCGCCTGGTAGCGGGAGTGCATAAAAGTGGTGCGTCAGGCGGTCAGCGGCCCCTCCTGCTCACTGGACTGAAGTTCCTCTCCGGCAAGCTGAAGCTGATACATTTGCCAGTAGCGGCCTTTATTCGCCAGAAGCGCCTGATGCGTTCCTTGCTCCACGGCTTGCCCGCGATGCAGGACCATGATGGTATCAGCTTCAACGATGGTCGACAGGCGATGCGCAATCACAATGAGGGTGGTCTGTTTACGTACGGCCGCCAGCGCCAGCTGGATCGCCTGCTCCGTACCTGAGTCAATATTGGCCGTGGCTTCATCAAGGATCAGGATTTGCGGCGTATCAATCAGCACTCGCGCCAGGGCCAGAAGCTGTTTTTGCCCGACCGACAAATTATTACCCTGCTCGCCAAGCTGAGTATGAATGCCGTCACTCATGTCGCGCGCCAGTTCGGCAAGCTGCACCGTCTCCAGCGCCTGCCATACTTGCTCCTCGCTGATATCGCGGCCAAGCGTGACGTTAGTCAGGAAGGAATCCGCAAGAACAACCGGGTCCTGCTGAACCATCGCCACCCCGTGGCGCAGCGTGGCATGGCTGAGTGAGGCCAGCGGGCGCCCGTCAAGACGGATCTCCCCCTGCGTCAGCGGATAGTTGCCCATTAACAGACTGGCGAGGGTACTTTTTCCGCTGCCGGTATGCCCCACCAGCGCAATAAAACTGCGTGATGGAACATGCAGATTAATATCCTGCAAAACCAGACGGTCCTGATGATAGGCAAAAGAGAGCGCGTCGATATCAATCGTGCCGCTGCGCAGCGGCTGGTCGTCCTGACCGTACTCCTGCCGCGGACGATCCATTAATTCGAACACCCGCTCCCCGGCAACCACCGCCTGCTGAAGCATTGATTGCTGCGTGGTCAGTTCAATCAGCGGTTCATTCAGTCGTCCAAGATAGCTGATAAACGCGTACAGCACCCCAACTTCAATGGTGCCGACAGAAGTGAAGCCAAACAGCATCAGCAGGCCGCACAGCACCAGCGCGGAGAACAGGCTGAGCAGCGGACGCAGTAAAAAGCCGTCCAGCTTCAGCGTTTGCATTCGTGCCTGGTAGTGCGCATAGCTGGCCTCGCGCATTCGCTCGCCAAAACGCGCCTGCTGGCGGAACTGCTGGATCACGCTCATGCCGTTAATCACTTCATTAAAACCATCGTTGATTTCAGCAAGCCAGGCACGTACCCGCCGCACAATAGGCGTGCTGTAGCGCTGATAAATCAGCATGACGATGATCACCGCAGGAAATATGGAAATAGCGACCAGCGCCATTCGCCAGTCGAGCGTGAACATGGCGACCAGCATTGCGCCGACCAGTGCCGCACTGCGCAGGACCGTCGCCACCACCGTTACGTAGAGATCGCGGATCACTTCGGTATCGTTGGTAACGCGGGAAATCAGCTGGCCGACAGGCTGGGTATCAAAAGCGCTCAGCGGCTGGCGCAGGGCCGCATCCATAACGTCAGTTCGCAGCTGCTGAACAACACCCACTGCCGCCCGGTTAAACAGTAAAGATTGGGCATAGTGCAGTCCGGCGGCCAGCATCTGTAATCCGATATAGGCAGCCGCCAGGCCACACACTGGACCTGGCGGCAGCGTTCGTTTTGCCACCATGTTATCGATGAAATAGCTAATGAGCAGCGGGCCGCTGACTTCGGCAATCGCCGCCACCCATAGCAGGGTTACGGCAATTGTCAGCGGCTTACGCCACGGTGAGCCGTACTTCAACAGGCGCTTAAGGGTCGGCCATAACTGTCCAAAACTACGCATTACTGGCCTCCTCCGGCTCATCATCCAGCGCAGCTTCAAGCTGCTGATAGCGGTACATATCCCGATACCATCCTGGCCCGGCAGCCAGGTGTTCATGCTTGCCGCGTTGGGCAATGTGTCCGTGCTGCATAACGATAATTTCATCTGCTTCGGTAAGGGCCGACAGCCGGTGCGCACTAATAATTACCGTACGTCCCGCCCCCCACTGGCGCAGGTTGTGCAGGATTTGATGCTCGGTACGACCATCCACGGCAGACAGTGCATCATCAAGAATGAGGATCTCTGCATCGACCAACAATGCCCGGGCAATGGAAAGACGCTGCTTTTGTCCGCCGGAAAGCATCACGCCGCGCTCGCCCACTTCGGTTTCATAGCCCTTTGGCAGACGCAGAATGTCATCATGGACGCTGGCGAGACGCGCCACATGCTCGATCTCCTGCTGCGTTGCCCCGGGTTTTCCCAGCGCAATATTATTGCCAACGGTATCGGAGAACAGGAACGGGGTCTGATTTACGATAGCCAGACGGCTGCGCCAGTCGTCGATTTTCAGGCGAGGAAGCGGAATATCGTGGAAACGAATATCACCGCGATCGACGTCGAAGTGGCGCTGGATCAGCGCCAGTACCGTGCTTTTCCCCGCGCCGGTCGGCCCGCAAATGCCCAGCATCTGTCCCGGTTGAAGAGTAAAGTTAACCCTGCTTAAGGTCGGGTGCGCCGCTTTTGGCCAGCGGAATTCGTTAATAGCAACATCCAGCGTGCCACGCTCCGGCGGCAGCGTTTCATCCCCGTCATTCACTACCGGGGCTTCAGCTAACATGGCGCGAATACGGCTGTAGGCGGCGCTCCCACGCTCAACGATGTTAAACATCCATGCCAGCGCCAGCATCGGCCAGATCATCAGACCGAGATACATAATAAAGCTGGTCAGTTCGCCGAGGGTTAAGGTGTTGTTGATAACCATCCAGCTACCGCCGCCAATGGCCAGCAGATTGGCGGTACCGATAGCAATATAAATTGTGGGATCAAAACGCGCATCAATACGCGCCACCCGCAGGTTTTTCGCCCCGGTATCGGCGGCATCGGCGGCAAACAGCGACGACTGACGATCTTCCAGACCAAAGGCTTTGATCATGCGGATGCTGGTCATACTCTCCTGAGTGCGATCGTTCAGCGAGGAAAATGCCGCCTGCGCCAGCTTAAAGCGCTCGTGCAGCTGGTCACCGTTACGCTTGATCATGATGGCCATGACCGGCATCGGCACCAGCGCCAGTAGCGTAAGCTGCCAGCTAATTTGGGTCGACATCACGATCAGTACTGCGCAACCCATGACCAGTGAATCGACCAGCGTCAGCACCCCCTCTCCCGCCGCAAAGACCACGCGATCGACGTCGTTGGTCGCACGGGCAATCAAATCTCCGGTGCGGTGGCGCAGGTAAAATTCCGGATGCTGGCGGCTTAGCTGACGATAGTAATCTTCGCGCAGTTCAATAGCGAGTTGATAAGACGCACCAAATAACAGTACGCGCCAGACGTAGCGCAACAGGTAGACTACGACCGCAATCAGCACCATTAAACCCAGCCATTGCAGGATCTGTACCGAGCTGTAGTGCCGCTGCGTCACGCCGTCGACAATAATTCCCACCACTTTAGGCGGAATAAGTTGCAGAATCGCAATGATCACCAGCAGGGCGACCGCGCCAAGATAGCGTCGCCATTCCCGGCGAAAGTACCAGCTTAATTGAGCAAATAATCGCACGCGATAAGTCCTGAAATTCCGATTGGGCCGACAATAGCGTCGGATAATTAGTCGATGGGAAGCGCCGTAGTGTGTTTAATCTGCTCCATCGCAAAACTTGATGTGACATCAGATAACCCTGGCACACGGCTGACCAGCCGTTTATAAAAATCGTCGTAGCGTTTCATATCGGCTACCTGCACCTGCATCAGGTAGTCATACTCTCCCGCCATGCGCCAGACGCCCAGCACTTCAGGCAGTTCAGTGACCACTTTTACCAGCTGGTTATACCACTCACTGCTATGATGCTGCGTTTTAATCAGCACAAATGCGGTCAGTCCCAGTCCGAGTTTTTCTGCGTCCAGCAGCGCGACCTTACCCAGCAGTACCTTGTCATCTTCCAGCTTTTTAAGCCGCTTCCAGCAGGGTGTGGTCGTCAGATTAACGGCATCCGCCAGCGCCTGCAAAGACAGGGTGCAATCCTTCTGCAACAGTGAAAGCAGTTTGCGGTCAATTTTATCTAACACAGCCCTCTCCCGGAGAATATATTTCTCTTTCAATTGTAATTTAAAGGCTAAATAGCAACAATTTTTTCCGTGCTTTTCGCTATTCTGGGCACAAAATGACAAACGGAAAACCATCATGAACCGTAGCTGGGTCAATCATGCTATTAGCGAAATTAACGCGGACTATCAACGCTCTGCCGATACACATCTCATTCGGCTGACGCTGCCGGCGTTTCCCGGCATTCCGCTTTATCTGAAAGATGAAAGTACGCATCCGACCGGCAGCCTGAAGCACCGGCTGGCGCGTTCACTGTTTTTGTATGGACTGTGCAACGGCTGGATCAAAGAGGGAACGCCCATTATTGAAGCCTCCTCCGGCTCCACGGCCGTGTCAGAAGCCTATTTTGCACGCCTGCTCGGGCTGCCGTTTATTGCCGTGATGCCCGCCTGCACCGCCCGACGCAAGATTGAACAGATTGAGTTCTACGGCGGCCGCTGCCACTTTGTCGACAGTCCCTGTGAGATTTACGCCGCCTCCGAAACGCTGGCGCACGAGCTGAACGGGCATTATATGGATCAGTTCACGTTCGCCGAACGCGCCACTGACTGGCGCGGCAACAATAATATCGCCGACAGCATTTTCCGCCAGATGAGAAATGAACCGCATCCGGTGCCCGCTTTTATCGTCATGAGCGCCGGAACGGGCGGTACCTCGGCGACCCTTGGCCGTTATATTCGCAGTCAGGGTTATGCTACCCGGCTTGCGGTGGTTGACCCGCAAAACTCGGTTTTTATGGATTACTGGCAAACCCGCGACGCCAGCCTGCGCAGCGCTGTTGGCAGTAAGATTGAAGGAATTGGTCGTCCTCGGGTGGAACCTTCATTTATTCCGGACGTGGTAGACGAAATGCTGCGCGTGCCGGATGCGGCAAGCGTGGCCACCGCCCACTGGCTGGAAACGCAGCTGGGACGTAAAGTTGGCGCATCAACCGGAACCAATATGTGGGGGGCGCTACAGCTGGCGACCAGATTGCGTGAACAGGGTCAGCATGGCGCCATTGTGACCCTGTTGTGCGACAGCGGTGAGCGCTATCTGGAAACCTATTATGATCCCCGCTGGGTTTCAGAGAATATAGGTGATGTAACGCCGTGGAAGGCAAAAATTACGCGGTTAACGGCATAAAAAAAGCCAGGCCCGGGGCCTGGCTTGCTGGAAAAGTCTTGCTATTCGGGGGAATAAGGAAGATGTGGAGAATCCAGCCAATGAGTTAAAAAATGGGAAACCGCCTGCGTCTGGCAGTGTCCGATAACCGCTAAGTGGGGCAGATCGTCAATCAACTGCGGCATGGCATTGCCCATGATCAGCCCGTGCCCCACGCCTGAAAGCATTTCGCTGTCGTTCATCGCATCACCAAACGCCATGCAGTCCTGCATCGCAATCCCCAGATGCTGACTGAGCACCTTAAGTGCCGCACCTTTATTGCAGCCTGGCGGCAGAACCTCAAGACAGTAAAGCGCAGAAAAACAGAGATGCGCCCGGTCACCCAGCGCATCCTGAAGCTGGAGCTGTAAACGACAAAGATCGTCATGTTCACCGCAGAAACAGATTTTGGTCACGGAGTCTGGTTGTACGCCTTGTAGATCACACAGCTGGTAGCTAAAGCCGCTAAATGCGTGAGCCTCAAGCAGAAGCGGAACGGGTTTATCCGTAAACCAGCCGCTGTCGTTAAACAGATGCATACTGGCCGCGGTTTGCCAGTGGCCGTGCAGGACGATTTCTGCAACGTCGGGAGTCAAATCCTGCCGATAAAGCAACTCGCCTTCCCGCGAATGGACCCGCGTTCCATTGCCGGTAATTAAGTACGCATCCAGGGCCAGATCGCCTGTCACCTGCCGCATTTCGAGAGCGTGACGACCGGTAGCAAACGTCAGCGTAATATCCCGATCGCGCAGACGCTTAAGCGTCGTCAGCGTTGCCTCTCCCAGACGGTGGTCCGGCATCAGTAATGTGCCGTCCATATCGAATGCAGCCAGCCTGACCATGATTATTCTCCGGGTTGCGATGCGTTGTACTTGCCTTCAAGTATCTGCTGAGATATACGGAAGTAATAGTGAATAGTTAATTAATATTGTTCCGGGTTTTTTATGCGATTGCTAAACCGACTAAAACAGTACCAGCGACTCTGGCAGGCCTCGGACGGTGCTCCGCAGGATGCGACGATGGGCGAACTGGCCGCACTCTGTTTTTGCAGCGACAGGCATATGCGAACGCTATTGCGCCAGGCGCAGGAAACAGGCTGGCTGGACTGGCAGGCAAGGTCCGGACGAGGCAAGCGCGGAACGCTGACATTTTTAGTGTCTCCCGTCACGCTGCGTAACCAGATGATGGAGCAGGCCTTAAATAAGGGCCAGCAACATGATGCGCTTGAGCTGGCGCAACTGGCACCGGTTGAACTGCGCGCGCTATTGCATCCTTTTCTCGGCGGCCAGTGGCAGAACAATACGCCTACCCTGCGCATTCCCTATTATCGACCGCTGGAGCCGCTACATTCCGGCTTTTTGCCGGGACGGGCGGAGCAGCATCTGGCCGGGCAAATTTTCTCAGGACTCACCCGATTTTCGCAGGATTCAACGCAGCCGCACGGCGATCTCGCCCACCACTGGGAAGTGTCAGACGATGGCCTGTGCTGGCGGTTTTACATCCGTTCAACGCTGTACTGGCACAACGGCGATGCGGTCACAACCGGGCAGCTTCAGACGCGTCTGGAAATGCTGTTGACTCAGCCAGACCTGCGCCGTTTATTTGCCAGCGTCAGCCGCATTGAGGTTACTCATACGCAGTGCCTGACGTTTATCCTGCATCGGCCTGATTACTGGCTGGCGCACCGGCTGGCCAGCTACTGCAGCGTGCTGGCCCATCCGCAGCATCCGACGGTAGGAACCGGCCCGTTTAGCCTGAAAACCTTCACGCCGGCGCTGGTGCGCATCGAAAACCACGATCGCTATCATCTGGCGCATCCGCTGTTAAAGGCCATTGAATACTGGATAACGCCCCTGCTTTTCGAGCAGGATCTCGGCACCAGCTGCCGACACCCGGTGCAAATTGCTATTGGCGAGCCAGAAGAGTTAAGCCAGCTTCGCACGGTGAGTAACAGTATCAGTCTCGGCTTTTGCTATCTTGCGCTGCGCCAGAGCGCGCGGTTAACTCAACCACAGGCGCAGCGGGTTATTGATATGATCCACGGCACAGCACTGTTGCAGACGCTGCCGCTTGAGGAGGGGCTTATCACCCCAAGTAATGAGCTTTTACCGGGTCTGGCGATCCCCGGGGGCCGGACAAATAACGCAACCCCGCTGCCGCCTGCACTGACACTTCTGTACCATTTACCTGTTGAACTGCACATTATGGCGCAGCAACTTAAAACCATGATGGCGACGCATGGTTGTGAACTCACACTCATTTTCTACGATGCCAAAAACTGGAATGACTGCCCTGACCTGGTACACGCGGATATTATTATGGGCGACAGGCTTATCGGCGAGTCGGCAGAGTATGCGCTTGAACAGTGGCTGCGCTGCGATGCGCTGTGGCCAGCCTTGCTCAGTGATGAATCATTTACCCGATTAAGCAACACGCTGGATCACGTCCAGCGGCATGCGGATGACCAGCAGCGTAGCCATGCATTAAAGCAGGTTTTGCACGGCTTAATGTCGCAGGCCATTTTAACGCCGCTGTTTAATTATCATTATCAGGTGAGCGCACCGCCCGGCGTCAACGGCATTCGCCTCAACACGCGCGGCTGGTTTGATTTCTGTTCGCCGTGGCTCCCGGCTGCACCCCAGTGAAGAAGCTGGTCCCCGACGTCTTCAGACGCTACCATAGTGTTTTAATCCAACCGTCGGAAAGAGTAATGAAAAGCGCCGTCGTCGTATTTAGCGGTGGACAAGATTCCACTACCTGCCTGATCCAGGCCCTGCATCAGTATGATGATGTTCACTGTGTCACGTTTGACTATGGTCAGCGCCACCGGGCAGAGATTGATGTTGCGCGTGAACTGGCACTCTCGCTGGGCGCACGCGCGCATAAAGTGCTGGATGTCACGTTGCTCAATGAACTGGCGGTCAGCAGTCTGACGCGCGACAGTATTCCGGTGCCAGATTATGAACCCGATGCCGATGGAATTCCGAATACCTTTGTGCCGGGACGCAATATCCTGTTTTTAACCCTGGCGGCAATTTACGCGTATCAGGTAAAAGCCGAAGCGGTAATAACCGGCGTTTGTGAAACCGATTTCTCCGGCTACCCGGACTGTCGTGATGAATTTGTGAAAGCGCTGAATCACGCGGTGAGCCTCGGCATGGCAAAAAATATTCGCTTTGAAACGCCGCTGATGTGGCTTGATAAAGCAGAAACATGGGCGCTGGCAGACTACTGGGGCAAACTGGACCTGGTCCGCAGTGAAACGCTCACCTGCTATAACGGTATTAAAGGCGACGGCTGCGGGCAGTGCGCCGCCTGTAATCTGCGCGCCAATGGCCTGAATCAGTATCTGGCAAATACGCACACGGTGAAAGCGGCAATGCAGGAAAAAACCGGTCTGGCGTAGGCCAGTACCGCAGGCGGACAAACCGTTAGCGGCTGCCGGGAGGTTGTTTTGCCCGGTGGCGGCTCCGCCTTACCGGGCCTGAAAAGGTGTTGCCACAGCGCAAGCGCAGCCTTACCGGTACAACGATGCCGTTATTCCGCTTTCTGATCCCCTGGCATCATGGCGTCGAGTTTCTCGCGTAGTTCTCCCTCAAGCGCCAGCGCCTTCTGACTGTTTAGATCAATGCAGACGAAGGTGATCAATGCATCGGCAACAACCTGTCCTTCAGGCTCCAGGGTAACCACCTGGCTTAATACGCCGCTCTTACCGTTAAGCTGCTGTAGCTGGCTGGTGACGATCAGCCGATCGCCAAGCACCGCCGGGCGACGGTAATTGATATTGATATTAACCACTACAAAAGCGATGTTGTGCGCCGTCATCCATTGAAAACTGTCGCTGTTTTCCAGCCCGTCCCAGCGGGCCTCTTCCAGAAACTCCAGATAGCGGGCATTGTTAACGTGTTGATAGACATCGAGATGAAAACCGCGAACTTTAATTTGAGTCTGCATAGCGCGATAACCTTGCTTGTTGTTGTAATAAGAGACAGAGGCCACACCACTGGTATGACCTCTTTAGTCTGGCAAAAATTGCGCGTCGTGCAACCGCTCGAATGAAATTTATAGCGTCAGGTGAGCGAGGTTACGTTCCACCAGCGAACTGCCCATTCCTGGCACCTGCTGAAGATCGTCAAGAGACTTAAACGGACCGTATTCTTCCCGGTAGCTGACAATCGCCTGGGCTTTCTTCAGTCCAACGCCGTTCATGGCATGTGCCAGCTCTTCAGCCGAGGCGCTATTGAGGCTGACCCTGGTACCTTCATCATCGTCAGCCTTTGTTGTAGCAGCCGCCGTTTTACCGTGCGGTGCAGGCTTTGCATCAGGTGCCGCCTGGGTTACCTGCGGGTGTGCTTTTGCAGCAGACTGCGCCGCCAGCGCTGGAAAGCTTAGCCCGGCACAGGTCAGGGCAGCGGTGATGAGGGCCATTTTGATTCCACGTTTCATGCTGTTATCTCCTTGTTTGTTGACAGCGACGTTACGATAGCGAGACGCAAAACCGGAGACAAACAGGGAATTGCAAAAATGGAAAAGGCCGCGAAAGCGGCCTTTGTTTGTTGCAACAGATTACACTGCTATGGAAGCTGACACGTAATTATTGCTGTTCAGCAATCGTGCCATACTTAATTTTGGCCTGTTTGCGCAGGTTACTCATCAGGGCTTCAAACGCGATTTGTGCATTGTTTCGGGTGATCCCCTGCACCATCGCCGTCTTCTGCTCAGCAGGCATCGTTCCGGCTTTGATTTCGTCCAGCGCCAGCAGGACGATATTTCCCTGCATGTCGTCAGCCATTCCGTAAGAAGGTTTGCCTTGTGCCGGCAGTGCCAGCGTGAACGCCGCCTGACTCACCGGATCCTGACCTGCACGAGTAAGCGTTTTCGCCTCGCCAAAACGTAAGCCAGCCGCTTTCATGGCTTCATCGCCTTTACCCGTTTGCAGCGCTGTAAGCAGTTTCTCAGCGTCCAGCTTCGCCTGCTGGGTTGCCTTCTCACGTTTGATGCTTTCGGCTACCAGCGTTTTTACCTCTGCCAGCGGTTTGACCGCTTCAGCTTTGTGCTCGCTTACGCGGATCACAAAGGCACGATCGCCATCGACGGTGATAATGTCAGAGTTGCTGCCCGGCGTGCCGTTCTGCCCGACCAGCGCACCGCTGAAAATAGCGTCGGAAACCGGTTTGAAGTTCAGCTCAGCCGGCAGGCTATTGTGATCGAACCAGCCTGTTTCGACAGCCTTGACCCCAGCAACCTGCTCAGCACCTGCCAGCGATTCGTTGTCATTACTGGCCGCTTCGCTTACTTTCTGCTGCAGTGCAAAGTAGGCATCCAGTCCTTTTTCCTGTTTAACTTTAGCGCTAAGGTCATCACGCACCTCCGCCAGCGGTTTTACTTGCGCAGGCTGGGTATCATCAAGACGCGCAACCAGGAAGCCGACGGAAGATGTGATCACGCCCGAAAGCTGGCCTTTCTCTTTCAGACCCGCCTCTTTCAGTTCCGGGAGCGTACCGGCATCGTCCATCCAGCCAACATCGCCGCCGTTACGGGCAGAGATAATATCCGTCGATTTTTCTTTCGCGACGGCTGCAAAATCTGCGCCTTTATTCAGCTCATCAAGCACCGCTTTCGCATCGGCTTCGGTTTTGGTCTGAATAACGCTATAACGGTTACGTGCGGACTGAGTGAACTGATCCTGATGCTCATCGTAATAAGCCTGGATCTCTTCATCGGAGGCGTTCTGCTGCATGGATGCCGCATCCATTTTGATGTAGCTCACGCGAAACTGCTCAGGTGAGACAAATTTGCCTTTATCCTGCTCATAGGCCGCCTGGATCTCGGCGTCACTTACCTGCTGTTTTGCCATCAAGGCATTAACGTCGATGGTCGCTTCACGTACCACACGCTGCTGGGCAACCAGCGCTGCCAGTTCGTCTGTTTCGCCCGGCAGCATGAAATCAGTACCGACTACAGCGTTAATCAGTTGCTGAGTCACTAACTGATTACGCAGCGCCTGCGCGTATTGATCGGCGCTCATGCCCATACGATTAACCAGTGAGTTATAACGCGCATTATCGAATTGACCATTGCTCTGGAAAGCCTGAGTCGAGAAGATAGCCTGCTTGACCTGATCGTCGCTAATACCTAAACCCAGCTCGCGAGCATACTGGTCAAGTAGCGCTTCATCGATCAGGCTACTCAGCACTTGCTGACGCATATTTCTGATGTAGTTTTCATTGGCGGCCAGTTCCGAGAACTGATCGCCCATCTGCTGCTGGCGCTGGTTACGTTCGCTGGCAACGGCATTTTCAAATTGCTGACGACCAATTTCCTGGTCATTCACTTTTGCGGCGTAATTATCGTTACCGCCAATCAGGTAGCCGCTCACGCCGGTCAAAATGAACGACACGATAATGATACCGAAAATAATCTTGAGTACGAGGCTGTTAGCCGCCGTACGTAAGTTGTCCATCATGGTGTAACAACGCTCCGCTGTAGATGACTTTATACTTCGCGCAGCATAGCACGAACCCTGCGCGTAAAGGGGTATTGTGACAAGAAAACGGGGCGATTGTCAGCAGCTAAAACCGAAATCTCGCATCACAAATAAAAAAGGCACATCAAATGATGCGCCCTCATACTGTGTCACATCCCTTCCGGGAGACGATCAGTTTACTGCGTCTTTTAGCGCTTTGCCCGCACGGAAACCCGGGACTTTAGCGGCAGCGATGGTGATCTCTTTACCTGTTTGCGGGTTGCGACCTGTACGGGCAGCTCGCTCTTTGACAGCAAAAGTACCGAACCCTACCAGTGCAACGTCATCCCCGGCTTGCAGAGATTCAGTAACAGAAGCAATTAAAGCATCTAACGCACGTCCAGCCGCAGCTTTAGAGATATCAGCCCCTGCAGCAATTTGATCTATCAGTTGAGATTTATTCACTGTTCTCTTCCTCTCTTTATAATTTATATCGTACATGAATCCTTCATCGTACGAACGCGCAGCAGTTATAACAGGACTGACATGCCCTTACAACACCCGTTACTCACGACGTGCCAGACCAGCAGTCTAAAGTAGCGATACAAAAAAAGGCTGGCAAGTCCGAATTGACATGCCAGCCCTGTTTTTATTAGCGCTCTTTGCGCGATGTCACTATTTTGCGCTGACGACCTGGATACCAGAAGGTTCGTTTTGCAGCGCAAGCGTCAGAACTTCCTCGATCCGCTTCACCGGGTGAATGTCTAAATCAGCAATGACGTTATCCGGGATTTCTTCCAGATCGCGTTTATTCTCGTAAGGAATAAGCACGGTTTTTATGCCACCGCGATGTGCCGCCAGTAGTTTCTCTTTCAAACCGCCGATAGGTAAAACCTGCCCACGTAGAGTGATTTCACCGGTCATCGCTACGTCTGCCCGTACCGGGTTCCCGGTCAGGCAAGAGACCAGCGCGGTACACATGGCAATACCCGCGCTCGGGCCATCTTTCGGCGTTGCTCCTTCCGGTACGTGAACGTGGATATCCCGTTTTTCGTAGAAGTCGCCGTTGATGCCAAGCTTCTCTGCCCGGGCACGCACTACCGTCAGCGCCGCCTGAATGGATTCCTGCATTACTTCACCCAGCGAACCCGTGTAGGTCAGCTTGCCTTTACCCGGCACACAAGCCGTTTCAATGGTTAGCAGATCGCCGCCCACTTCGGTCCATGCCAGCCCGGTGACCTGACCTACGCGGTTTTCGTTGTCCGCACGACCATAATCAAAGCGCTGTACGCCGAGGAAATCTTTCAGGTTGTCGCCGTTGATTTCAATATGCTTAAGCGATTTATCCAGCAGCAGCTGCTTAACCGCTTTACGGCACAGTTTCGAGATTTCACGTTCCAGACTACGCACGCCCGCTTCACGGGTGTAGTAGCGGATAATGCCGGAAATCGCGCTGTCATCAACCGTAATTTCGCTGTTTTTCAGGGCATTGCGCTCGATTTGCTTCGGCAGCAAATGCTGTTTAGCAATGTTCAGCTTTTCGTCTTCGGTATACCCGGACAGACGGATCACTTCCATACGATCCAGCAGCGGTGCCGGAATATTCATGGAGTTGGAGGTCGCCACGAACATCACATCGCTGAGATCGTAGTCCACTTCCAGATAGTGATCGCTGAAGGCCACGTTCTGCTCAGGATCCAGCACTTCAAGCAGCGCTGAAGCCGGATCGCCACGCATGTCTGAAGACATTTTGTCGATCTCATCCAGCAGGAACAGCGGGTTTTTAACCCCCACTTTAGCCATTTTCTGGATAAGCTTGCCGGGCATTGAACCGATGTAGGTACGACGGTGACCGCGAATCTCAGCTTCATCGCGCACGCCGCCCAGCGCCATACGGATATATTTGCGCCCGGTCGCTCTGGCAATAGACTGGCCCAGAGAGGTTTTACCCACCCCCGGCGGCCCAACCAGACACAGGATCGGCCCTTTCAGCTTGTTCATACGGCTTTGTACCGCAAGGTACTCAAGGATGCGGTCTTTGACGCGCTCCAGGCCATAGTGGTCGGTATCCAGAATTTCCTGCGCCTGACGCAGATCTTTTTTGACCTTGCTGCGGGCGTTCCACGGAACCTGGACCATCCAGTCAATATAACCGCGAACGACGGTCGCTTCCGCAGACATCGGCGACATCATCTTCAGCTTTTGCAGCTCAGCTTCGGTTTTTTCTTTTGCCTCTTTCGGCATTTTCGCGGCGTCAATTTTACGTTTTAGCGCTTCGTTTTCATCGGGCGCATCGTCCATCTCACCGAGTTCTTTCTGAATGGCTTTCATTTGCTCATTCAGATAATACTCGCGCTGCGATTTTTCCATCTGCTTTTTAACGCGGTTGCGGATGCGTTTCTCAACCTGAAGCAGATCGATTTCTGATTCCATCATGGCCATCAGATATTCAAGACGCTCATTGACGTCGAACATCTCCAGCACGGACTGTTTATCAGCCAGCTTTAACGGCATATGGGCTGCAATGGTATCCGCCAGGCGTGCAGGCTCGTCAATGCTATTTAACGAGGTCAGCACTTCCGGGGGGATTTTTTTATTCAGTTTGATATACCCTTCAAACTGACCAATCGCGGTGCGTACCAGCACTTCCTGCTCGCGCTCGTCCATCGCCGGCGATTCCAGATACTCGGCTTTCGCCGAGAAATGTTCGCCATCATCAGATAATGCGGTAATACGCGCACGCTGTAACCCTTCTACCAGCACTTTTACGGTGCCGTCAGGAAGTTTCAGCATTTGCAAAATAGAGGCCACGGTCCCGACGGTGAAAAGATCATTAACACCCGGCTCATCCGTTGATGCTTCTTTCTGCGCTACCAGCATGATTTTTTTATCATGATCCATGGCGGCTTCAAGGCAACGGATAGATTTTTCCCGCCCTACAAATAAGGGTATGACCATGTGCGGATAAACCACCACATCGCGCAACGGCAATACGGGGATTTCAATGCGTTCAGAACGCTCAGGATTCATAGAGCTCTCTCTTAGTTTAGTGTCCGCCAGGTAAACAGATAGCACTGTACTTCATGCATCTTTAACATGTGATTCAGTATATGGGGATGATTCCCATACATTCAACGCTATGTTTGAGAGAAAAATAAAAGGGGAGATAAAATCCCCCCTTTTTGATTAACTGACTGTAAGAATTGGCTAATTATTCGCCTGACGCTTGCTGCGCATCAGAAGAGCCATAGATGAGAAGCGGCTTGGTTTGCTCGGTGATCACTGACTCATCGATAACCACTTTTTCAACTTCTTCCTGAGAAGGAAGGTCGTACATGGTATCCAGCAGTGCAGCTTCAACGATAGAACGCAGACCACGGGCGCCAGTTTTACGCGCCATCGCTTTCTTGGCAATGGCGTCCAGCGCTTCATCGCGGAACTCCAGCTCAACACCTTCCAGATTAAACAGCGCCTGGTACTGCTTGGTCAGGGCGTTTTTAGGCTCTTTCAGGATCTGAATCAGCGCTTCTTCACTCAGTTCGCTCAGCGTTGCCACCACCGGCAGACGACCGATAAATTCAGGGATCAGACCAAACTTAATCAAATCTTCTGGTTCAACCTGCGCCAGCAGCTGGCCTTCGCTTGCTTTGTCAGACTGCGCTTTCACCGTTGCGCCAAAACCAATGCCAGAGCCGGTTTCAACACGGTGGGCGATGACTTTATCAAGCCCTGCAAATGCGCCGCCGCAGATAAAGAGAATTTTTGAGGTATCAACCTGCAAAAACTCCTGCTGCGGATGTTTACGCCCACCCTGCGGTGGAACGGCAGCAACCGTACCTTCAATCAGTTTCAGCAGCGCCTGCTGTACCCCTTCCCCGGACACGTCGCGGGTAATGGACGGGTTGTCAGATTTGCGCGAGATTTTATCAATCTCATCAATATAGACGATGCCGCGCTGCGCTTTCTGCACGTCGTAATCACATTTTTGCAGCAGTTTCTGGATGATGTTTTCAACATCTTCACCCACATAGCCGGCTTCGGTCAGGGTGGTTGCATCGGCCATGGTGAACGGAACGTCCAGCAGGCGCGCCAGCGTTTCTGCCAGCAGGGTTTTACCTGAACCGGTCGGGCCAATCAGCAAAATGTTACTTTTGCCAAGCTCGACGCCGTTGCTGCTGTCACCGTTGCGCAGGCGTTTGTAGTGGTTATAAACCGCAACCGCCAGCACTTTTTTTGCCTGCTCCTGGCCAATAACATAATCGTCCAGGTGATGACGAATTTCATGCGGCGACGGCAGTGCGCTACGTTCGCGATGCGGTGCCACTTCTTTGATCTCTTCGCGAATGATGTCATTACATAAATCAACACATTCGTCGCAGATATACACGGACGGTCCGGCAATCAGTTTACGCACTTCATGCTGGCTTTTGCCGCAAAAAGAGCAGTACAACAGTTTGCCCGATCCATCTTTGCGTTTATCTGTCATGAGTAAAACCTCTTCTTAAGTTCTTTGTGCCGCACATCACGACGCAAATGCCATTCTTAAGCGCAAGCCGCTTCGCAAGCGTTGTGCCGCCGTACTTACAGTATAGCGACACACTTACTGCCTGGGCATCAATTACGTTGGGTCAGGATAGAGTCTACCAGACCATATTCTACGGATTCCGCAGCAGACAGGAAGCGATCGCGCTCGGTGTCACGTTCGATCTGCTCAAGTGATTGACCCGTGTGGCGTGCCATAAGTTCATTCATGCGCCCTTTCACTTTCAGGATTTCACGGGCATGGATTTCGATATCCGTCGCCTGGCCCTGATAGCCGCCCAGCGGCTGGTGAATCATAACGCGTGAGTTTGGCAGGCAGAAACGCTTGCCCTTAGCGCCAGCTGTAAGCAGAAACGCCCCCATCGAGGCAGCCTGGCCCATACAGATAGTGCTGACATCCGGCTTGATGAACTGCATGGTGTCGTAAATGGACATCCCGGCAGTAATCACCCCACCAGGCGAGTTAATGTACAGATAAATGTCTTTTTCCGGGTTTTCGGCTTCCAGAAACAGCATCTGCGCCACAATCAGGTTGGCCATATGGTCTTCAACCTGGCCGGTCATGAAAATAACGCGTTCCTTGAGCAGACGGGAGTAAATATCAAAAGAACGCTCACCGCGTGAAGTCTGCTCAATGACCATGGGCACCAGGGCCATGTGCGGTGCAAAATTATCTCGTTCGCCACTGTATGACATTTCCGTCTCCTGGATAATAATTGAAAAAAGCCCTGTACTGATGCTTACCATGTAGACGGATTATAACGCATTCATCCCTCGGGTAGCCTCATCATGGCCACCGCCTGCAAAACGCATTAACGCTAGTGTCGGTATCTCAGTCAGAAACTTTATTGCTGTCTTCCCGTAATGGGGACGACATCACGCTATTTCAAGCATAACAATCTTTTGCTGTTACGCTAACACTGAAATGGCGTTTTGGCACTCTTTCAGAGCAATAACCGCCGCAAAAAAAAACCGCCACCGGAGGGTGACGGTTTTTTACACAGAAAGCGGTAAAAATTACGCCTGCTGGTTCATCAGTTCGCTGAAGTTGGTGGCTTTTTCAGTCACGTTAGCTTTAGACAGAACGGTTTCAACAGCCTGTTCTTCCAGCGCAACGCTACGCATATTTTCCATCAGCTCTTTGTTTTTGCTATAGAACTCGATCACTTCTGACGGATCTTCGTAGGCAGAAGCCATTTCTTCGATCAGCGTTTTAACACGCTCTTCATCAGCTTTCAGATCGTTGGTGCGAATGACTTCACCCAGCAACAGACCGACAACAACACGACGCTTAGCCTGTTCTTCGAACAGTTCGCGCGGCAGCTCCAGAGCCTGTTTTTCGTTGCCACCGAAACGCTGTGCAGCCTGGCGGCGCAGCACGTCGATTTCGTTGTCAATCATGGCAACAGGAACGTCGATTTCGTTCGCTTTCACCAGGCCGTCGATAGCCTGAGTTTTGATGCGGTTACGTACCGCGCCTTTCAGCTCACGCTCCATGTTTTTACGTACTTCTGCACGCAGACCGTCGATAGAACCGTCTTCAACGCCGAAACGTTTGATGAATTCTTCGGTCAGTTCCGGCAGTTCGCGCTGTTCAACTTTTTTCAGGTTGATGGCAAATTTAACCGCTTTACCTTTCAGGTTTTCAGCGTGGTAATCTTCCGGGAAGGTCACGTCGATGACGAACTCTTCACCTGCTTTGTGGCCTTTAATGCCTTCTTCAAAGCCTGGGATCATTCGACCCTGACCCATTGCCAGTACGAAGTCAGATGCTTTGCCGCCTTCGAACTCTTCACCGTCGATGGTACCGGTAAAGTCAACGGTCACACGATCTTCTTCTTCTACCGCGCCGTCTTTTTCAGACCAGGTTGCCTGCTGCTTGCGCAGGGTGTCCAGCATGGTGTCAACGTCAGCGTCGTTCACTTCAACGATCGGTTTTTCGATGTCGATAGATTCCAGACCTTTCAGTTCAACTTCCGGATACACTTCAAACTCTACGGAGTAGGTGAAGTCTTCGCCCAGTTTGTATTCACCTGGAACGTAGTTCGGTGAACCGGCTGGATTAATTTTTTCCTGGATGATCGCGTCAACAAAGTTGCGGCTCATCAGCTCGCCCAGAACATCCTGGCGAACGGAAGCACCGTAACGCTGTTCAACGATGTTCATCGGCACTTTTCCCTTACGGAAGCCGTCAATACGTACTTTCTTCGCAACGTTGACCAGCTCGCTTTTTACAGCGGTCTCGATGCTGTCAGCAGCGATTGTAATAGTCAGGCGGCGGCCAAGGCCCTGAGTGGTTTCAACTGAAACTTGCATCTTGTTACCTCAAAAAAATCACAGTGCTCGGTCAACTCTACCTGGAAACAGGTCTGTGTTTCACAGTACCGGGATGTTCTCTCTAAATCAGAAACCCATTCCCTGCGTCAGAATCATCCCGAAGACATTCCGAAAAATAAGACGCGCATTATAGCGGCATCGCTTTTATGAGTCGAGAACGGTTATTGCGCGTGCGGCTGCACATTTCACAATTCCCGGCTCATGTTGTCTGAAGGCTGCACAGTGTGGGCAAAATTCAGACAAAACAAAACGGCCCGCAGGCCGTTTTCACATAATCTGTAGCAACATACTGGAAAAGCTCCGATAGTTGCAAATACGTTTTCCTATGCGATGCTTCCCGCGCCACGACAGGGAGGAGAAGCAAAGAGGGTATCCTGAAGTCCTGCCCACTCTTTATTCGTATAGGTGTGCAATGCAAGCGCATGCACGGAAGAAGACAGTTCGCTGCTTAACGTGCCGTAAATCATCCGATGGCGGCTGAGAAAACGTTCGCCGGTAAAACGATCGCTGACCAGAACGACTTTGAAATGGCTTTCTGAACCCGCCGGTACGTTGTGGCGATAGCTTTCATCGACCACTTCGAGGTAGGCAGGATCAAACGCTGCTCTTAATTTATCTTCGATTTGTTCGCGTATCATCATGAACTTACTCCTTCGACAACGTTGAGATGTCGCCCATCCCTTTAAATCGTAGCCGCTTTTACCGTCTTCATTACATTTAGACAACAAAAATTTAGCTTTCGTCTCCTTTTATTAGCCAAACTGCCAAAGTTAATGGCCTGATGCCGATGATTTCCCATCAGTATTGTCATATAAGGTATGCACTGGTCGTAAATCGGACAACATGCTGAATTTACCTGCGTCAGGCACTTCCCCTAATTGTTAGCAATGTTATGATGGCGGGAATTTCTTACTTATAAGTACACATTGCGCTGAGAATCTTAAAATGTTTAAAAAATTACTCTTCCCGTTGATGGCTATGTTCGTACTGGCAGGTTGTGCTACCCCGCCGACTACCATTGATGTTTCGCCGAAAATCACGCTGCCGCAGCAGGACCCGAGCCTGATGGGTGTGACGGTTAGCATTAACGGCGCCGATCAACGTCCTGACCAGGCACTGTCAAAAGTGACTCGTGACAACCAGCAGATCACGCTGACCGCCTCTCGCGATCTGCGCTTCTTATTACAGGAAGTTCTTGAGAAACAAATGACAGCGCGCGGCTATATGATTGGGCCAAACGGCGCGGTCGACCTGCAAATCATCGTGAATCAACTGTATGCCAATGTCTCTCAGGGCAACGTGCGTTACAATATTGCGACCAAAGCGGATATCGCGATTATCGCTACCGCCGCTAACGGCAGCAAGATGACCAAAAACTACCGTGCCAGCTACTCCATTGAAGGTGCATTCCAGGCCTCAAATAAAAATATCGCTGATGCGGTCAACAACGTTATGACGGATACCATTTCCGATATGGCGCAGGACACCAGCATCCACGATTTCGTCAAGCAAAACGCGCATTAATCCGTTTAGTCAGGCCCGATCGCGGTCGGGCCAGCACTGATGCGCTCGCTACTCTTTCGCCTGCTGGCGGTGTTCCGCCAGCCCGTTATGGGTCCAGCCTTACTGATACTGGGATTCTCGTCAGGCCTGCCTCTGGCGCTGACCTCCGGTACTTTACAGGCGTGGATGACTGTCGAAGGCATTGATTTAAAAACCATCGGGTTTTTCTCCCTGGTGGGGCAGGCTTACGTCTTTAAATTCCTCTGGTCCCCGGTCATGGACCGCTACACGCCGCCCTTTCTTGGACGTCGCCGCGGCTGGCTGCTGACCACTCAGCTTCTGCTGCTCATCACAATTGCCGCCATGGGTTTCCTCGAACCCTTAACCCACTTACGCTGGATGGCCGCGCTGGCAGTGATTATTGCGTTCTGCTCCGCCTCGCAGGATATTGTTTTTGACGCCTGGAAAACGGATGTGCTCAATGCGCAAGAGCGCGGTACCGGCTCTGCGGTTAGCGTACTGGGCTATCGATTAGGGATGCTGGTTTCCGGCGGTCTGGCCCTGTGGCTGGCGGATCGGTGGCTGGGCTGGCAGGGAATGTACTGGCTGATGGCCGTCCTGCTTATTCCCTGCATTATTACTACGCTTCTTGCACCAGAGCCGACAGACACCATTCCGGTTCCCCGGACCCTTGAGCAGGCTGTCACTGCACCATTACGCGACTTTTTCGGGCGCAATAATGCCTGGTTAATTTTGCTGCTCATCGTGTTGTATAAGCTTGGCGACGCGTTTGCAATGAGTCTGACCACCACTTTCCTGATCCGCGGCGTGGGTTTTAATGCCGGTGACGTGGGGATGATCAATAAAACGCTGGGGCTGCTGGCAACGATTGTTGGCGCGATGTACGGCGGTCTTCTGATGCAGCGCCTCTCGCTTTTCCGGGCCTTACTGATTTTTGGCATTCTTCAGGGTGTATCAAACGCAGGCTATTGGCTGCTTGCAGTAACGGATAAGAACATAATCAGCATGGGCGCAGCCGTTTTCTTTGAGAACCTGTGCGGCGGCATGGGAACCTCAGCGTTTGTTGCGCTACTGATGACGCTGTGTAATCGCTCTTTTTCTGCGACCCAGTTTGCTCTGCTGTCCGCACTCTCAGCCATTGGTCGGGTTTATGTCGGTCCCCTTGCAGGATGGTTTGTGGAGGCGTACGGCTGGCCGACGTTCTATCTGTTTAGCGTTGCTGCCGCCGTCCCCGGACTAATACTTTTACTGGTATGCCGCCAGACGCTGGAATATACCCGGCAACATGCGGGGTTCCTGCCGCGAATACACTTCGCCCGCGGCTATCGTTTTGCGCTCCGGCTATTGATGTTTGGCTCAGGGTTGCTTGGGCTGTGGCTGCTGGCCCTGATAGTCAGTGCAACAGGCCTGTTCCACCTTACCTTCGCACCGTATCTGCTGGCGTTCGGCGCAGCCATCGCCATCGCTGGCATCCTGTGCGGTGGGGTACTGGATTATCTGGCCCTGCGTAAAACCCGGCTGCTGGCAGAATAAGAAAACGCTATTTGTGATTGTAGTTACTGCCAGTAATTATAACGCTGCATGCTTTTATTATTTTTTAAAAATATTTGTTGTTTCGTGCGCTATAGAATTCTGGAAATTATTGGTAATTTTCCAAAAAAATATTTCCCCCTAAACCGATTCAGCTGCTAGCAATTTAATTTTCCTATCTGAAAATGTCTTTTATTTGATATGCATTTGTTAATTATTTGTATATTTTAAGCAATGGTTATACCAATTACCCCTCCCGCCCTCTTTTTGCTCCCGGTTTCGTTATAACACCCGTACCACGCCTGCTGCGGTTGAAAATTAGACACAATGCGCAACATGTGTGACATGTACGGCAGAAGAAGGTAACACTTAACTGACACAGCTCCATTCATGTTTACAGTAATGTAACCTTCCCTTAAAATGACCATACTCTTTCAACGCCACCAGATCCCGTGGAATTGAGGTCGTTACATGATACTCAGGAAATACAATAAAAGTTTGGGATGGTTGTCATTATTCGCAGGCACTTTTTTACTCAGTGGCTGCGATTCTGCACTCCTTGACCCCAAAGGACAGATTGGACTGGAGCAACGTTCACTGATACTGACGGCCTTTGGCCTGATGATGATTGTCGTTATTCCCGCCATCTTGATGGCTGTAGGTTTTGCCTGGAAGTACCGTGCGAGCAACAAAGATGCGAAGTATAGCCCCAACTGGTCACACTCCAATAAAGTGGAAGCTGTGGTCTGGACGGTGCCCATTCTTATCATCCTGTTCCTTGCCGTGCTGACCTGGAAGACAACGCACGCGCTTGAACCCAGCAAACCGCTGGTTCACGATGAGAAACCGATCACTATTGAAGTGGTTTCCATGGACTGGAAATGGTTCTTCATCTATCCGGAACAGGGCATTGCTACCGTGAATGAAATCGCTTTCCCGGCGAACACTCCGGTTGCATTTAAAGTGACCTCTAACTCCGTGATGAACTCGTTCTTTATCCCGCGTCTGGGCAGCCAGATTTATGCGATGGCAGGAATGCAAACTAATCTGCATCTCATTGCCAATGAAGCGGGCACCTACGACGGCATCTCCGCCAGCTATAGCGGCCCAGGTTTTTCTGGCATGAAGTTTAAAGCTATCGCAACAGAGGACCGTGCAGGATTCGATCAGTGGGTGGCGAAGGCCAAACAGTCTCCGAACGCAATGCGCGATATGGCGACGTTCCAGAAGGTCGCAGCGCCCAGCGAATATAACAAAGTGGAGTACTTCTCCAGCGTGAAACCCGATTTGTTTAAAGATGTTGTTAATCAATTTATGGGCCACGGGAAGAGCATGGACATGACCCAACCGGAAGGTGAGCACACCTCACACGACGGTATGGAAGGCATGAACATGAGCCACGCGGAATCCTCTCACTAAAGGGGCCGAGGAAGAAAACGATGTTCGGAAAACTAACACTGGATTCAGTGCCGTACCATGAACCGATTATTATGGTGACTATTGCTGCCATTATTCTCGGTGGTCTGGCCGTTGTCGCCGCGATCACTTACTTCGGTAAGTGGTCCTGGTTATGGAATGAGTGGTTTACCTCGGTTGACCACAAAAAACTAGGCATTATGTATGTCATCGTAGCGATTGTTATGCTGCTGCGTGGCTTTGCCGATGCCATCATGATGCGTAGCCAGCAGGCGCTGGCCTCTGCCGGGGAAGCAGGATTCCTGCCGCCCCATCACTACGATCAGGTTTTCACCGCTCACGGCGTGATCATGATCTTCTTCGTGGCGATGCCATTCGTTATCGGTCTGATGAACCTGGTGGTTCCGCTACAGATCGGTGCGCGTGACGTTGCATTCCCGTTCCTGAATAACCTGAGCTTCTGGTTCACCGTCGTTGGGGTTATCCTGGTTAACCTGTCACTGGGCGTGGGCGAATTTGCGCAAACCGGCTGGCTGGCATATCCGCCGCTTTCAGGAATAGAGTACAGTCCAAGCGTGGGGGTCGATTACTGGATCTGGAGTCTACAGCTCTCTGGTATCGGGACGACGCTGACCGGGATTAACTTCTTCGTGACCATTCTGCGTATGCGTGCGCCGGGCATGACGATGTTTAAAATGCCGGTATTCACCTGGGCGTCACTTTGCGCGAACATCCTGATTATTGTCTCCTTCCCGATCCTGACCGTCACCGTGGCGTTGCTGACCCTGGACCGCTATATCGGTACCCATTTCTTTACCAATGATATGGGCGGCAACATGATGATGTACATCAACCTGATCTGGGCCTGGGGCCATCCGGAAGTGTACATTCTGGTTCTGCCGGTGTTCGGGGTATTCTCCGAAATCGCGGCAACCTTCTCGCGTAAACGTCTGTTCGGCTACACCTCACTGGTGTGGGCAACCGTCTGTATTACCATTCTGTCGTTTATCGTCTGGCTGCACCACTTCTTCACCATGGGTGCCGGTGCGAACGTAAACGCCTTCTTTGGTATTACAACTATGATTATCGCCATCCCGACCGGGGTGAAGATTTTCAACTGGTTGTTCACCATGTATCAGGGACGTATCCAGCTCAATACCGCCATGATGTGGACGATTGGCTTTATCGTCACCTTCTCGGTAGGCGGTATGACCGGTGTTCTGCTGGCGGTACCGGGCGCAGACTTCGTTCTGCATAACAGTCTGTTCCTGATTGCCCACTTCCATAACGTCATTATCGGTGGTGTGGTATTCGGATGCTTCGCCGGTCTGACTTACTGGTGGCCAAAAGCCTTTGGCTTTACGCTGAATGAAACCTGGGGTAAACGCGCCTTCTGGTTCTGGATCATCGGTTTCTTCGTGGCCTTTATGCCGCTGTACGTGCTGGGCTTTATGGGGATGACCCGTCGCCTCAGCCAGCAGATCGATCCGCAGTTCCACCCGATGCTGATGATTGCAGCGTGTGGTGCGGCGCTGATCGCCTGCGGTATTCTCTGCCAGCTGATTCAGTTCTACGTCTCAATTCGTGACCGCGATCTGAACCGTGACCTGACGGGTGACCCGTGGGGCGGCCGTACGCTGGAGTGGGCAACCTCTTCTCCGCCGCCGTTCTATAACTTTGCCGTTGTGCCGCACGTTCACGAGCGTGATGCTTTCTGGGAAATGAAAGATAAAGGCGAAGCGTATAAAAAGCCGCAGCGCTATGAAGAGATTCATATGCCGAAAAACACGGGCGCGGGCGTCATCATTGCTGCCTTCACCACTCTGTTTGGTTTTGCCATGATCTGGCATATCTGGTGGCTGGCTATCGCAAGCTTTGCCGGGATGATCATTACCTGGATTGTGAAAAGCTTTGACGAAGACGTGGACTATTACGTGCCGGTAGCGGAAGTCGAAAAACTGGAGAATCAGCATTTCGATGAAATCACTAAGGCAGGGCTGAAATAATGGCAACGAGCACCTTTAATCAAACCACAGCCCATGCGCATGAACATGGGCATCATGATGCAGGATCGAACAAAGTGTTCGGTTTCTGGATCTACCTGATGAGCGACTGCATTCTGTTCTCATGCCTGTTCGCTACCTACGCGGTGCTGGTTAACGGCACCGCAGGTGGCCCGACCGGTAAAGACATTTTTGAGTTGCCGTTCGTACTGGTAGAAACGTTCCTGCTGTTGTTTAGCTCCATTACCTACGGCATGGCGGCGATCGCCATGCATAAAAACAACAAGAGCCAGGTTATCACCTGGCTGGCCCTCACCTTCCTGTTCGGTGCCGGGTTCGTGGCGATGGAGATTTACGAATTCCATCACCTGATTGCTGAAGGTTTTGGTCCTGACCGCAGCGGCTTCCTGTCGGCGTTCTTTGCGCTGGTAGGGACTCACGGTCTGCACGTCACGTCTGGTCTGGTATGGATGGCTATCCTGATGTTCCAGGTGTCCCGCCGCGGACTGACCAGCACTAACCGTACCCGTATCATGTGCCTGAGTCTGTTCTGGCACTTCCTGGACGTGGTATGGATCTGTGTATTCTCAGTAGTTTATCTGATGGGGGCGATGTAATGAGTCATTCAACCGATCACAACGGCGCTTCCCACGGTAGCGTAAAGACCTACATGACAGGCTTTATCCTGTCGGTCATTCTGACGGTGATTCCGTTCTGGCTGGTGATGAGCGGTGCCATATCGCACGGTGCGATCCTTGGGACTATTCTGGTCACTGCGGTGGTACAGATTCTGGTCCATCTGGTCTGCTTCCTGCACATGAATACCTCTTCTGAGGAGCGCTGGAACCTGACCGCCTTTGTCTTTACCGTGATAATCATCGCTATCCTGGTAGTGGGTTCAATCTGGATTATGTGGAACCTCAACTACAACATGATGCTTCACTAAGAGCGGCGAGTATGTTTAAGCAATACCTGCAAGTTACAAAACCGGGCATTATTTTTGGCAACCTGATTTCGGTAATCGGTGGATTTCTGTTGGCCTCTCAGGGCAGCATTAACTATCCGCTGTTTGCCGCCACGCTGTTAGGCGTGTCGCTGGTGGTCGCCTCGGGTTGTGTTTTTAACAACTATATCGACCGCGATATCGATCGTAAGATGGAGCGGACGAAAAACCGGGTGCTGGTCAAGGGGCTGATCTCGCCAAAAGTCTCGCTGGTGTACGCCACCTTGTTGGGTATTGCTGGCTTTATGCTGCTGTGGTTCGGTGCTAACCCGCTGGCCTGCTGGCTGGGCGTAATGGGTTTCGTGGTGTATGTGGGTGTGTATAGCCTGTATATGAAACGTCACTCCGTTTACGGCACGCTGATTGGTTCACTCTCCGGCGCTGCGCCGCCGGTGATTGGCTACTGCGCCGTTGCTAACCAGTTCGACAGCGGTGCCGCTATTCTGCTGGCTATTTTTAGCCTGTGGCAGATGCCCCACTCTTACGCCATTGCGATTTTCCGTTTTAAGGATTATCAGGCGGCGAACATTCCGGTTTTACCGGTGGTTAAAGGTATTTCGGTCGCAAAAAACCACATCACGGTCTATATCATCGCCTTCGCAGTGGCCACGTTGATGCTTACCCTTGGCGGCTACGCCGGGTATAAGTATCTGATCGTAGCCGCAGCGGTAAGCGTGTGGTGGCTGGGCATGGCCCTGCGCGGATATAAGGTCGAAGACGATAAAGTCTGGGCGCGCAAACTGTTCGGCTTTTCCATTGTCGCCATTACAGCGTTAAGCGTAATGATGTCAGTCGACTTTATGGTACCGGCATCACATAGCGTACTGGCTTACGTTCGCTAATATCATCGGATGCTATCAACATCACAAAGGGTGCTTCGGCACCCTTTTTAATTCTCTTTTAACCTGCCCTGTTTCTCAATCAACACCGTTCTGAACAGCTAATAGTACTACGCAGGTATCAAACCTGCCCCTCTCCACATCAGCATAATAAATTATTTTTTGTGATGTTTATTGAGTAAGTTTTTTTCAACAATATCGGTAACTTTGCCTCACGAACACGATTGGCTGTTCGCTGAATAATTTACTTAATATAAAAACAAGGAGTAGAAAATGGAAAACCAGGATGTTTATCTGATTAAAGGCAGCAAAGGCGAGGATAAATGCCCAGCTGGAAAACTAGCGATTTATACACACGTTAACTTTAATGCAGGAAACACTGCGGGTGATATCCTTATAGTCTCACCTGATATTTCTCTTGATAGAAGCCAACTTGAAAGCTATGGCTTTCCTTTAGGAACAGGGAATGGCGTCTCCAGTATTGTTAACAAGATGGATCAGGACGCGACACTGGTGTCTGGCCTGTATCTTGACGGCAAGTTTATGACGGTAAAAGCAGGAAACAATATTACGTCCCTTGCTGATTATACTTTAGGCTCAGGCACATGGAATGACGCGGTCAACTCCGTGGTGTCCGCGCCCGTTGAAAACGTCAATGTCACCCTGTCTATCGAATCGGCCATTACCTTACAGGAAGAAGAATCCTATTATGCACTGCTGCTGCTGAAGAACGATAGCGACGACGCCATTGCCGGGGCAAACGTTACTGCAACAAGCAGCGAAACCGGTATTTTCTCGGTAGGCGCATTCGGCCAGTCTGTTGATATTCCTGCAAAAGGTACTCAGGTAGTTCGTATTCCCCTGCTGGGTGAAAGCATAGGCGCAGCCACTTTGACTTGCGTACTGACCATGCCTTTCGGAATTATCAACGAAGGCAATAATATTTCCTATACCAGCGTTTCGGTCACTGAGCCTCGTAAACTTCGCGTTGAGCAGACCTTCGCCGGTAAATGGCAGGATATGTGGCCGAGCACAGATTATGTCTACAGCTACACGCTACTTCTCTGCTCCGAAGAGACCATGGTTAAACAGTGGGAACTGTCATTCATCCTGCCGGAAGGAGCGAGAATTTCTCCGCAATGGCTGGCATCAGAAAATAGCTGGGTCAAACTGAATATTGAGAAGTCGGTAAATGGCAATATTTATCTGGACAGCCTTGATAATCATATCATTAAGCCAGAAGCGGCTATGAAATTAAGTATCCAGGTTATTTATCCTAACCAGTCCACTGATTACGAAACGCTGAAAAACCTTCGCCTGGTACAGTTTGCATAATTAATATCCAGTTAATTCTTTTACTCATTAATACCTTCATTTAAAAATGAAGGTATTTTTTTATTTTGCGCATTATCCTCCCTATTTCGCTTATTTTAAGCGTGATTCTGTGCCCAAAAGAGAAGCAGCACCCATCTCAATGTACCCGTTAACTTTCTACGTTTACCCTATCGTCCACGGCATCCGTCAGCGGTTAAAGGCACAAATCATTCATCAAAGTAATATTTGTTAATTATCGCTCAGTTTACCCGGTCGCTTACTCGCACTACACTAGACGCAATATTAAAGCAGAGGTAGTAATGAACGATTATAAAATGACGCCGGGTGAGTTACGCGCCACCTGGGGTTTGGGGACCGTTTTCTCCCTGCGTATGCTCGGTATGTTTATGGTGCTGCCCGTGTTAACCACTTACGGTATGGCGCTACAGGGCGCGAGCGAAGCATTAATCGGTCTGGCCATTGGTATCTACGGTCTCGCTCAGGCTGTTTTTCAAATTCCCTTTGGCTTACTCTCCGATCGCATTGGTCGCAAGCCGCTGATTGTCGGCGGACTGGCTATTTTTATCGTCGGTAGCGTGATAGCGGCACTCTCTACTTCTATCTGGGGCATTATTCTCGGTCGTGCGCTCCAGGGGTCCGGTGCCATTGCCGCCGCCGTAATGGCTTTACTCTCTGATTTAACCCGCGAGCAAAACCGCACTAAAGCGATGGCGTTTATCGGCGTAAGCTTCGGTATCACCTTTGCTATTGCTATGGTGCTCGGACCGATTATTACCCATAAGCTGGGCCTTAACGCGCTGTTCTGGATGATTGCAATCCTGGCCTCGACAGGTATTGCGCTGACCCTTTGGGTGGTACCGGATAGCACCAGTCACGTATTAAACCGCGAATCGGGAATGGTAAAAGGCTGCTTTAGCAAAGTGATGATGGAGCCGGGGCTACTGAAGCTTAACTTTGGCATCATGTGCCTGCACATTCTGCTGATGTCGACTTTCGTCGCCCTGCCCGGTCAGATGGAAGAGGCCGGATTCCCGGCAGCAGAACACTGGAAAGTGTATCTCATCACCATGCTGATTTCGTTTGTGTCAGTGGTGCCGTTTATTATTTACGCTGAAGTAAAACGCCGAATGAAGCGCGTGTTCCTGGTATGTGTCGCGCTGTTACTGATTGCCGAAATTGTACTCTGGGGCGCGGGGCCGCACTTTTGGGAACTGATCGCCGGCGTTCAGCTGTTCTTTTTAGCGTTTAATCTGATGGAAGCACTGCTGCCGTCGCTTATCAGCAAAGAGTCTCCGGCAGGCTATAAAGGTACCGCGATGGGCGTTTACTCCACCAGCCAGTTTATTGGCGTGGCCATCGGCGGCGCGCTGGGCGGCTGGGTAGACGGCTTCTTTGATTCGCAAACCGTTTTTCTCGCAGGCGCATTACTGGCGACAATCTGGCTGCTTGTGGCCAGTACCATGAAGGAGCCACCTTATGTGAGTAGCCTGCGAGTGGAAATTCCACCGGAGATTGCAGCCGATGAGGGATTAAGACAGCGCCTGCTGGCCGCCGGGGGAGTCAGTGAAGTGCTGGTCGTGGAGCAGGAACACTCCGCGTACGTCAAAATTGACAGTAAGGTGACTAACCGTTTTGAGATTGAGACGCTAATTAAAACGGCGTAAATATCGGGGCAGTTAACCTGCCCCGACCCAACGCTTAATCGCGGAAGTTTTTAAACTGGAATGGCTGACCGAGATCGCCGCCGCGCACCAGCGCCATGACGGCCTGCAAATCGTCACGCGATTTACCGGTAATGCGGATCTCTTCGCCCTGAATTTGCGCCTGTACTTTCAGCTTGCTGTCTTTAATCAGCTTGACCAGTTTTTTCTGCACGGCGCTTTCAATACCCTGCTTCAGTTTCGCTTCCACGAACCAGGTTTTACCGCTATGAATGAACGTTTCTGGCACATCCAGCGACGTTCCTTCAATGCCACGTTTGAGCAGTTTGGCACGTAAAATATCCAGTAACTGGTTAACCTGAAAATCAGATTCGCTCAGGACTTTAATGGTCTTATTAGCATCGTTCAGCTCAAATGTGGCCTCAACGTTGCGAAAATCAAATCGAGACTCGACTTCGCGGCTGGCATTATCAACTGCGTTACGGGCTTCCTGAAGATCAACTTCAGAAACGATATCGAAAGATGGCATCTTTTCTTCTCCCTTAGTTTTGTTTGCGATGCATAATACCCGCCATACGGCATAACTCAACTTGTTCTGTCCAGAAGCATAGCTGAAAACGCTATAATGGAGTTATGACAGGTGAGGAGGAGCAATGAAAATTACCGTACTGGGATGCGGTGCGCTGGGGCAATTGTGGCTGACCGCGCTGCATAAACGTGGGCACGAGGTTCAGGGCTGGTTACGCGTACCGCAACCCTATTGCAGCGTGAACCTGGTTGAGCTGGACGGTTCCATTATTAACCAATCCGTTATCGCCAACGATCCTGATTTCCTGGCCCAGAGCGATCTGCTGCTCGTTACGCTTAAAGCCTGGCAGGTTTCTGATGCAGTAAGAACGCTATCGGCAACGTTACCAAAAACTTCCCCTGTCCTGTTGATCCATAATGGGATGGGGGCTGTCGATGAGCTGCGCAACCTGCAACAGCCGCTGCTGATTTCCGCCACCACCCAGGCCGCAAGACATGATGGTAATGTCATCGTACACGTGGCGAGCGGCATTACGCACATTGGTCCGGCGCACACCTATCCTCAGGATTACAGCTGGCTCGCGGATATCCTGCAAAAAGTGCTGCCCGATGTTGCCTGGCATAATAATATTCATTCCGCACTGTGGGAGAAGCTGGCGGTCAACTGTGTGATCAATCCGCTAACCGCCATATGGAACTGCCGTAACGGCGAATTGCGCCGTCATCCGGAAATCATTGAAGTACTGTGTACAGAAATTGAAGCGGTAATGGAGCGAGAAGGTTTTCATACGTCGCTGGAAAACGTGCTTACTTATGTTTATCAGGTAATCGACAGCACGAGAGACAACATTTCCTCCATGTTGCAGGACATCCGCAGCCAGCGTCATACTGAGATCGACTATATTACCGGCTACTTTTTACGGCGTGCACGGGCGCACGGGATCGCCGTTCCTGAAAATACCCGCCTGTTCGAGCAGGTAAAACGTAAAGAGAGTGAATATGAGCGTAGCAGCACTGATATGCCTCGCCCCTGGTAGTGAGGAAACCGAAGCCGTCACCACGATCGACCTGCTTGTTCGCGGCGGTATTCCGGTCACGGTTGCCAGCACCGCCAGCGACGGCAATCTGGCCGTTACCTGCTCGCGCGGCGTCAGGCTGCTGGCCGATGCCCCGCTGGTGGAGGTGGCCGATGGCGATTTTGACATCATTATTCTGCCCGGCGGCGTTAAAGGCGCAGAATGTTTTCGCGACAGCCCGCTGCTGGTTGAAACCGTCAGGCAGTTCCAGCATTCCGGGCGCATTGTTGCCGCGATTTGCGCCGCCCCAGCCACGGTACTGATCCCACACAATATCTTTCCATTCGCCAATATGACCGGTTTCCCGGCGCTGAAAGATAAGATCCCTGAAGCACAGTGGCAGGACAGACGCGTGGTCTGGGATGCACGCTTTAAACTGCTCACCAGTCAGGCGCCGGGAACATCCATTGATTTTGGCCTGAAAATCATTGATCTGCTGGTTGGGCGTGAAAAGGCCCATGAGGTGGCATCGCAGCTGGTGATGCCAGCAGGGATTTATAACTACTACGAATAAATACTGCTGCCCGCGCATCGGGCCTGCAAAAGCGTTACTCTGCAGGCCCGATAAGCGCTGTGCTGGCACGCCAACGGACTACGGTCGGTACACTTTTACGTTAGTAAACCCCTGCTCGCGCAAATACAGCGCCTGCAGGCGGCTCATTACGCCACGCTCGCACCACAGCAGCCAGGTTTTACTCTGGTCAAGATCGCCAAATTTGGTGCTCAGTTTGTAGAATGGCAGGCCAACCACGTCGACGCCTTCTACCTTCAGCGGCTTATCATCCTGCTCATCAACAGAACGGATGTCGAGGATCGCATCATTCGGACCAAAGCCGGTGACGGTTTCAACCTCAACGACCTCCTGCTGCGCCTGCTGGGCAATTTCACGGATATCAACGTTATTCGCTTCACTGATCACGCGATCAAGAATACTGAAGTCAAAGTGCGCTTCTTCTTCTTCGATTTTGGCTTTCACTGCCTTCACGGTCGGGCTTTTCGAAATTACGCCGCAGTATTCCGGCATGGTACGGGCAAAATCTTCCGTACCGATCTCTCGCGCCAGATCGATAATATGTTCTTTATCGTGAGAGATCAGCGGACGCAGGATCAGGGTGTCGGTAACATTGTCGATTAAGCGCAGGTTAGTTAAGGTCTGGCTGGACACCTGGCCCAGCGCTTCACCGGTCACCAGCGCCTGAACGCCATAACGTTCTGCTACTTTCGAGGCGGCACGCATCATCATGCGTTTCAGCACCACGCCCATCTGGCCGTCATCCACTTTTTCGAGGATTTCGCCAACCACCGGCTCGAAATTAATCGCCACAAAACGCACGCGGTGGGAGCTACCGAAGCGGTTCCAGAGATAATGCGCGACCTGACGTACGCCAATTTCATGCGCAGCACCGCCAAGATTAAAGAAGCAGTAATGTACCCGGCAGCCGCGGCGCATCAGCATATAGCTGGACACGCCAGAGTCGAAACCGCCGGAAATCAGCGACATCACATCTTCCTGCGTTCCAATCGGATAACCGCCAATCCCTTCAACGCGGTTATTCACCAGCAGCAGGCGGTCATTTTCAATTTCGAGATTAACGGTAACGTCCGGCTTCGTCAGTTTTACACGCGCAGACTCAATATGCTGATTCAGACCGCCACCCACGTAGCGTTCCGCTTCAATAGAGCTAAACTCGTGAGTACCACGGCGCTTGATACGAACGCAGAAGGACTTTCCTTCCAGTCGCTCGCGGTAGAGCGCCAGCGCTTTTTCGAAGATGTCGTGCAGGGAGGTAAAGGGAACATCCTCTACTTCCAGAATATGATGAATACCCGGAATACGGGTCAGCCCGTCGCGAATAACTGGACCGAGGTTCTCGTCTTTAACGCGAACTTCAATATGGTCCCAGTGACGGACAATAGCGAGAGCGTCGCTATAGCATTTAAAAACGTTACGAATGTTGCCGGTTAAAATCTTGGTAAAGCGCAAACGCACAGATTGGCTTTTGATAGTGATTTCCGGAAACAATTTAATGATAAACTTCATGGCGGCAATGGTTCTTTGGCAAGTCTCAAACGACTTGTAGTGGAAAAGTGTACAGCAGCCCATACCTGCGGCTACATCCAGGCGCGCAAGTATACCACCATCGCGGTCATTCTGCGCAAATGCCCTTATCATTGCGCGTTATTTGCTTATCATGCCGGGTCCGTTACCATTAACCCTGAGCAGAAATTACTGAGAGTCAGACATTTACTATGCCAAAGAAAAACGATGCATCGACCAGTTTTGAAAGCGCGTTAAGCGAACTGGAGCAAATTGTCATTCGTCTGGAAAGCGGAAGCCTGCCGCTGGAACAAGCGTTATCAGAGTTCGAGCAGGGCGTGCAGCTGGCACGACAGGGTCAAAAAAAATTGCAGCAGGCTGAACAGCGCGTGCAGATCCTGCTGGCCGATGGCGAAGACGCACCTCTCACCCCTTTTTCAGCGGATGCCGAGTAAATGGATTTCAGTCAACAACTCCAGATTTGTGTTGAGAGAGCCAACGGTGCACTGCGGCAGTTTATCGCCCCGCAGCCGTTTCAGAACACTCCGCTGGTCGACGCCATGCAGTATGGCGCACTATTAGGTGGAAAACGCCTGCGCCCTTTTCTGGTCTATGCTACCGGCGAGATGTTTGGTGTCAGTCCGCAAACTCTGGATGCGCCTGCCGCCGCCATTGAGTGTATTCATGCTTATTCGCTGATCCATGACGATCTGCCGGCGATGGATGATGACGATCTGCGTCGCGGCCAGCCGACCTGCCATATTAAGTTTGGTGAGGCCAATGCCATCCTGGCAGGCGATGCGCTGCAAACCCTGGCCTTTTCGATTTTAAGCAGCGCCCCAATGACCGACGTCGCCGACAAAGATCGCCTGTCGATGATTGCAGAGCTGGCGCAGGCCAGCGGCGTTGCCGGCATGTGCGGGGGTCAGGCGCTGGATCTACACGCTGAAGGTCAGCACGTCGATTTAGCGGCGCTTGAGCGTATTCATCGGCATAAGACCGGGGCGCTGATCCGTGCAGCGGTTCGCCTCGGCGCACTGAGCGCAGGTGATCGGGGACGTGACGTACTGCCCATTCTTGATACATATGCAGAATCTATAGGTCTTGCCTTCCAGGTTCAGGATGACATTCTGGATGTGGTGGGTGATACTGCAACATTAGGGAAGCGCCAGGGTGCCGATCAGCAGCTTGGCAAAAGTACCTATCCCGCACTGCTGGGCCTTGAGCAAGCTCGCAATAAAGCCCGGGATCTAATCGTCGATGCCCGCCAGTCTCTTACTCAACTGGCAGCACTGTCTCTCGACACCTCAGCACTGGAAGCACTGGCGAATTATATAATCCAGCGTGATAAATAAACGAAACACCGCGATGAGTCTCTATGAGTTTTGATATAGCCAAATACCCGACCCTGGCGCTGGTCGACTCCACCCAGGAGTTACGCCTTTTGCCGAAAGAGAGCCTGCCGAAGCTGTGCGATGAATTACGTCGCTATTTGCTCGACAGCGTGAGCCGTTCCAGCGGACACTTCGCCTCCGGGCTTGGCACGGTTGAACTTACCGTGGCACTGCATTATGTCTATAACACGCCGTTCGACCAGCTGATCTGGGACGTCGGCCATCAGGCCTATCCGCATAAAATCCTCACCGGTCGACGGGACAGAATCGATACAATCCGCCAGAAAGAGGGTCTGCATCCTTTTCCGTGGCGTGGAGAGAGTGAATATGACGTATTAAGCGTCGGACACTCTTCAACCTCGATCAGCGCTGGCATCGGTATTGCCGTGGCCGCCGAGAAAGAAAATAAGCAGCGCCGCACGGTATGCGTGATTGGTGACGGGGCCATTACGGCTGGCATGGCATTTGAAGCCATGAACCACGCAGGCGATATCCGCCCGGATATGCTGGTGATCCTCAACGACAATGAAATGTCGATTTCAGAGAATGTCGGCGCGCTGAATAATCATCTGGCAAAAATTCTGTCCGGTAAGCTGTACTCTTCCCTGCGCGAAGGCGGGAAAAAGGTCTTTTCCAACGTGCCGCCCATCAAAGAGTTACTCAAGCGCACTGAAGAACATATTAAAGGTATGGTAGTCCCGGGTACGCTATTTGAAGAGCTGGGATTTAACTATATTGGCCCGGTTGACGGTCATGATGTCCTGAGTCTGGTGAGCACGCTAAAGAATATGCGTGGCCTGAAAGGTCCGCAATTCCTGCACATTATGACCAAAAAAGGCCGCGGCTATGAGCCTGCGGAAAAAGATCCGATTACATTCCACGCGGTGCCGAAATTCGATCATACCAGCGGCGTATTGCCAAAAAGCAGCGGCGGCCTGCCCTCCTACTCAAAAGTGTTCGGCGACTGGCTGTGTGAAACGGCGGCCAGCGACGATAAACTGATGGCGGTAACGCCGGCGATGCGTGAAGGTTCCGGCATGGTCGAGTTCTCACGTAAGTTCCCGGATCGTTATTTTGATGTGGCAATCGCAGAACAGCACGCGGTAACCTTTGCTGCGGGTCTGGCGATCGGCGGTTATAAACCGGTTGTGGCTATCTACTCCACTTTCCTGCAACGCGCCTACGATCAAGTGATCCACGACGTGGCCATCCAGAAATTGCCGGTCCTGTTTGCTATCGACCGCGCCGGGATCGTCGGGGCCGATGGTCAGACGCATCAGGGCGCATTTGATATCTCGTTTTTACGCTGCCTCCCGGAGATGGTGATCATGACGCCAAGCGATGAAAACGAGTGCCGCCAGATGCTGTATACCGGCTATCACTACAATGACGGGCCGAGTGCGGTGCGCTACCCACGCGGCACCGGGACAGGCGCCGCCCAGGAACCACTCCAGATGCTGCCTCTCGGCAAGGGCGTAATGAAGCGTCAGGGTGAAAAAGTCGCTATTCTCAACTTCGGTACGCTGTTACCGGATGCGGCACAGGTTGCTGAATCGCTAAACGCCACGCTGGTTGATATGCGCTTTGTGAAACCGCTTGATGAAACGCTGATCCTGCAACTGGCTGAACAGCATGATGTACTGGTGACGCTGGAAGAGAATGCCATCATGGGCGGTGCCGGCAGCGGCGTAAACGAAGTGCTGATGGCGCGGCGTAAAGCAGTGCCGGTTCTTAATCTGGGCCTGCCCGATTTCTTCATTCCGCAGGGCACCCAGGAAGAAGCCCGGGCCGATATCGGTCTGGATGCAGCCGGTATCAAAGCAAAAATCCTCAGCTGGCTTGCCTGACCTCTCTTCTACTCCTGCTATGCTTAACCATACCCTTATAGCAGGAGTGGAACCATGCAATACAACATGTTAGGAAAAACAGACCTCAGGGTTTCCCGCCTTTGCCTTGGCTGCATGACCTTCGGCGAACCGGATCGCGGCAAACATGCCTGGACCTTGCCGGAAGAAAGTAGCCGTCCGATTATTCAACGCGCGCTGGAAGGCGGCATCAATTTTTTCGATACCGCGAATAGTTATTCAGACGGAAGCAGTGAAGAGATCGTTGGACGTGCCCTGCGCGACTTTGCCCGTCGTGAAGACGTGGTTGTCGCCACCAAAGTGTATCACCAGGTCGACTCCCTCGCCGAAGGGCTATCCCGCGATCAGATCCTGCGTTCTATTGATGACAGTCTGCGTCGCCTGAACATGGACTACGTGGACTTACTGCAAATTCACCGCTGGGATTACAACACGCCGCCTGAAGAGACGCTGGAAGCGCTGAATGAGGTGGTGAAAGCAGGTAAAGCACGCTATATCGGCGCCTCTTCTATGCATGCAGAACAATTTGCCGGGGCGCTGGCGCTGCAAAAACAGCACGGCTGGGCACCGTTTGTGACCATGCAGGATCACTATAATCTTATCTATCGTGAAGAAGAGCGTGAAATGCTGCCGTTGTGCTATCAGGAAGGCGTGGCGGTGATCCCGTGGAGTCCGCTGGCCCGTGGTCGTCTGACCCGCCCGTGGGGAGAAACCACCGCGCGTTCCGTCTCTGATGAGTTTGGCAGCACGCTTTACAGCACCACGGAAGATAACGATGCGCAGATCGCTGAACGACTGGCTGGCGTGGCAGAAGAGACAGGTGCCACCCGGGCACAGGTTGCGCTGGCATGGTTACTGAGTAAGCCTGGCGTGGCCGCACCGATTATCGGCAGCTCGCGGCAGGAGCAGCTTAATGAGCTGTTACAGGCAGTCGATCTGACCCTCACCCCTGAACACATTGCTGAACTGGAAACACCGTATCAGCCCCACCCGGTGGTGGGTTTTAAATAATAGTATGGCCCGCCCGGTTTATCGGCCGGGCCATGTATACCTCAGGCGAAATGATCGAACCCTTTCCCCTCAAACGTGACCGGGCTACCTTCACGTAAAAACTGTAATCCCTCACTTTCAGGCATAATTTGCCCGACACAGGTAAACGCCGTGCCGAGATGCTTTAACGCCACGTCCAGCGCGCCGCGGTTACGTTCCGGTACGGTAAAGCACAATTCATAATCCTCTCCGCCCGCCAGCGCCCAATTCAGCGCCTGATCGGGCGTTGCGTGGCGCAGCATTGGCTCAGAGAGCGGAAGCGCATCCAAATCGAGGCGCGCGCCGCAGCCGCTGGCTTTCAAAATATGCCCGAGATCGGAGATCACGCCGTCAGAGATATCAATAGCCGCGCTGGCCCGGTCGCGCAGCGCCTGTCCGTGCAGTACGCGAGGCGTCGGGCGCAAATGGCGTTTGACCAGATACGCTGCATCAGCCTCATTATCAACCTCAAGCCGGCCCTGCAAAATCGCCAGCCCGGCTGCACTATCACCAGGTGTGCCAGTGATATAAATCCCGTCGCCGGGTTTCGCGCCTGAGCGCTTGAGCGCGCGTCCCAGCGGCACATAACCGTGAATACCCAGGGTCATTGACAGCGGACCACGGGTCGTGTCGCCGCCGATCAGCTGCATATCATAGTAATTGAGTTGCTCGAACAGACTGTCGCTAAACGCCGCCAGCCACGGCTCATCGACATCCGGTAACGTCAATGCCAGCGTCAACCACGCCGGATCGGCACCCATTGCGGCAAGATCGCTGATGTTAACCGCCAGCGCTTTGTGCGCCAGATCGGCCGGATCGATATCAGCAAGAAAATGGGTGCCGCACACCAGGGTGTCGGTACTGATCGCCAGCGTCTGTTTTTCAGGAATATTGAGCAGCGCGCAGTCGTCACCGATACCGGTTTCTACATCCAGACGGGTACTTCTTACGCGGTCAAAATAACGGGCAATCAGGGAAAATTCGCCGCATGCCATACGTTATGCCTCAGCAGTAAAAAAGAATAAGGCCGATAACCGGGCGAGACCGCCCGGTTATCGGCCTGGAGATTACTTTTTGCGGGGACGAATTGCCGGAGCTGCTTTATCCAGCACGCCGTTTACGAATTTATGGCTGTCTTCAGCGCCAAAGGTTTTTGCCAGTTCGATGGCTTCGTTGATGGCCACTTTATACGGCACATCATCACGTTTGGACAGCTCGAACAGCGCAATACGCAGTACGGCTTTCTCAACCTGACCCAGTTCTTCGAGCAGACGGGACAGGTACGGCTTCATCAGGCCGTCGAGATATGCGCTGTTAGTCGCCACCCCGGAGAGCAGTTCGCGGAAATACACGACGTCGACATCTTTAACGTCTTGTTCCGCCAGGAACTGGTATTCAACATCGGCGATGTCGTTCTGGGACAACTGCCAGGAGTAAAGCGCCTGGACGGCACACTCACGGGCACGGCGACGAGCAGCAGGTTTCACGGAATTCCCCTTACAAAATTCAGGCCTTGATGGCTTTCAATACATTAATCATTTCGAGCGCGGTCAGTGCAGCTTCTGCACCTTTGTTACCGGCTTTGGTACCCGCGCGTTCGATGGCTTGTTCAATACTTTCAGTGGTGAGAACGCCAAACGCAACCGGGATTTCGCTCTCCTGAGCGACATGCGCCAGACCGTTGCTTGCACCACCCGCAACATATTCAAAGTGGGCAGTGCCACCACGGATCACCGTACCCAGCGCAACGACCGCATCATATTTACCGGTTTTGGCCAACGCGCCCGCTGCCAGAGGCAGTTCATAGGCACCTGGAACCCAGACAACGGTGATGTTTTCGTCTTTCATCTGACCGATGCGCTTCAGAGCGTCAATTGCGCCCTCCAGCAGACTGTCGTTGATGAAATTGTTAAAACGCGCGATGGTGATGGCGACGCGAGCGTCCGGGGCAGCAACGTTAGCTTCAATAATGTTCATATTCTTCCTATGGGTTCATTTGGCCCCGCAGGGGGGCGGATTTTATCATAATAATTCGGGCGCTGCTTCTCTTTTACCGCAGGCGCTATATGTTGGTCAGATGTAAACAAATATCCGGACCAACATGACGTATCTCACTGAATTTAAAGTGGGGTGCCGCAGAGAGTTTCTCAAGGCCTGGCAGAACACACAGCCCGCGGGCATCGCTCCCCAGCAGCGTCGGGGCCAGATAGACCACCAGCTCATCGACCAGTCCGGCCGCAATCAGCGCGCCGGCAAAGGTTGCTCCCGCTTCAACCCAGAGACTGTTAATCTGCTCGCGGCCCAGCTGCATGAACAGCAGTACCAGGTCCAGATGACCATTATGCTCAGCAACTTTCAGGGTTTTTGTCCCCTGCGGCCACTGTCGTGCATCCTCATGGGTACGCGCAAACCAGGTGTCACCCGCCTGCTGGACGATCCGATGCGCCGGGCTGACGCGATTGCCACTGTCCACCACAATGCGTAAAGGCTGGCGCAGTTCTGCCTGCGGATAGAGGGCCTGTGTATCAGGAGACAGCTCATTCCAGCGCACGGTGAGCTGCGGATCGTCAGCCAGCACGGTGGCGCTGGTGGTGAGAATGGCGTGACTTTGCGCGCGCAGGCGCTGGACGTCGCGCCGGGCTTCAGGAGAGGTGATCCACTGGCTTTCCCCATTCGCCATCGCGGTTCGTCCATCAAGCGATGCGCCAAGCTTAAGCTGCACATAGGGAAAGCCGGTACGCATCCGCTTAAGAAATCCTTTATTTAACGCTTCAGCCTCGCTCATCATCAGGCCGTGACTAACCTCAATCCCTTCTTGCCTGAGGCGATACAGTCCGCGTCCGGCAACCTGGGGATTTGGATCCTGCATCGCGGCAACCACGCGCGTAATACCAGCATTAATCAGCGCTTCGCAGCATGGGGGCGTGCGCCCGTGATGACTGCACGGCTCAAGCGTAACGTACGCTGTCGCCCCGCGGGCATTTTCGCCTGCCATTCGCAGCGCGTGCACTTCTGCATGTGGCTCTCCGGCGCGATGATGATAGCCCTCACCGACGATCCTGCCGTCTTTGACAATCACACACCCTACGTTAGGGTTGGGATGCGTTGTAAAACGACCACGCTGCGCCAGCTTAAGCGCTCGCGCCATATACATTTCATCCTGCATGATGTTAATCCTGTAAGCGGGCGATCTCTTCGCCAAACTCTTTAATGTCTTCAAAGCTGCGATAAACCGAGGCAAAACGAATATAGGCGACCTTATCGAGTTTTTTGAGCTGTTCCATGACCAGATTACCGATCATCTTACTGGGAATTTCGCGTTCACCGGTTGCCCGAAGCTGCGATTTAATATGGTTCAGGGCCATTTCAACGTCATCGGCGCTGACCGGCCGTTTTTCCAGCGCCCGAAGAATACCATTACGCAGCTTATCCTCATTAAACGGCTCGCGCACATCGTTACTTTTCACCACCCGGGGCATCACCAGCTCAGCCACTTCAAAGGTGGTGAAACGTTCATTACATACCAGACACTGACGTCGACGGCGTACGGAAGACCCCTCCCCTACCAGACGAGAATCAATCACTTTGGTATCTACGGCTAAACAGAATGGGCAGTGCATATCGCGTCCTGACGAGGGAGTAATGTGAAATATAGTTTACCCTGAACTGAGACGACTACAAAGTGAGAGCTTTTGAGACTTTGGATCGATGGCAGATGCGCTATTATCCTCTACCATAATGAGAATGTGAGTCTTTTTGAAGGGATCGTCGCAATGACAAGACGTTATGTAAAAGTAGTGGTGCTGGGAAGCCTGTTTTCACTCAGCGCCTGCGCACCACAAAGTGAGGTTCGTCAGCTTCATCAGAGCGTCAGCACGCTTAATCAGGAGATGACCAAACTGAACCAAGAGACGGTCAAAATCACCCAGCAAAATGCATTGAATAAAAACTCCGCCAGTGGGGTGTACTTGCTGCCGGGTGCGAATACACCAGCCCGCCTGAATAGCCAGATTGGTATGCTGCGCATGTCGCTTGCCAATATTACACCTGACGCCAACGGGACCCGTCTGACGCTGCGTATTCAGGGTGAATCTAACGATCCGTTACCTGCATTTAGCGGAACCGTTGAATGGGGGCAAATTCAGGGAACAACCCAGGATCACCGCGAGGTTAATGTTCAGAACCAGCTGATCACAGCTCCGGCCAGCACTCTGGCGCCCAGCGATGTTGACCTGCCATTACAACTTAACGGCATTACGCCCGAGCAGTTAGGTTTTATTCGCATCCATGATATTCAGCCTGCACAACAGCCGTAGTTATCCCGGATTCACTTTTTGAGTTGCGGCACACCCGGCATCACCGCCGGGTCTGCTGTTATTTGGCCTGCGCCAGCAAAGTGCCATCACGTTTGCCCCTCCCCTGCGACAGTCATCATCACTCATACTTATTTAAATCCTGTAAATGTTGGCAATGAAACAGGTTGCCAGTACAATGCGCGCCGTTAATGTACGCAAACGTGAACGCAATCGATTACGTGTGTGACAAGAATGTGAAACAACACATATTTTTGTGAGCAATGATTCTTATAATAGGCACCACAGAAATTTGAAACATTCAGTAACGCGAAGTCATCTTTTCATTCCCGAATGGGATTTTTTTCAAACAGTGGCATAACTATGAAACATACAATTCTTGCAGCAGGCGCAGTGCTGGCACTCTCTTCTGGCTTCACCGCTCAGGCAGCCGAACAGGAAAAACCGCAGTTCGTCTCCGACTGGTGGCATCAGAGCGTCAACGTTGTTGGCAGCTATCACACCCGCTTTGGACCGGCATTACGTAACGATACCTATCTGGAATACGAAGCGTTCGCCAAAAAAGACTGGTTTGACTTCTACGGTTACGTGGATGCGCCACGCTTCTTTGGGGGTGATGGTGATTCCCGCGGGATCTGGAATCATGGTTCTCCGCTGTTTACTGAAATTGAACCGCGTTTTTCTATTGATAAACTAACGAATACCGATCTGAGCGTTGGCCCGTTCAAAGAATGGTACTTTGCGAACAACTATATTTACGATATGGGTCGCAATCAGGCAGGCCGTCAGAGCACCTGGTACATGGGTTTGGGTACCGACGTGGAAACCGGTCTGCCAATTGGTCTGTCGCTGAACGTGTATGCGAAATATCAGTGGCAGAACTATGGCGCATCCAACGAAAACGAGTGGGATGGCTATCGCTTTAAAATTAAATACTTTGTGCCTATTACCGACGTGTGGGGCGGCCACCTGAGCTACATCGGCTTCACCAACTTTGACTGGGGTTCAGATTTGGGCGACGACCAGTACCGCACCAGTAATTCTATCGCCTCCAGCCACGTGCTGGCGCTGAACTACGATCACTGGCACTACTCAGTGGTGGCCCGTTACTTCCATAACGGCGGACAGTGGAATGATGGCGATCGCCCGGTATGGCAGGCAGAGCCGATTAAATCCAACGGCTTCGGCTGGTATCTGGTTGCAGGCTATAATTTCTAATCGCCTTGCTCGCCAAAAGCCGATCTACCGATCGGCTTTTTTTGGCTTATTATCCGATGCAGCGTAACGCGCGGGTATGATCCAACAGCCACGGACGTAAATACCCCACCGTGTTTGAAAAAGGCAAAACATCCTCCGGCAAACAAATGCCATACTGCTGCTGAATATGTTCGCGACGGGTGATCACGCGCTGCCATAGCGCCGGATACTCGCGCGCCAGCACCTCACGCAGTTCCCAATCGGCCAGTGCGACGGTATCTTCGATGCTGGCACCGGCATACCCAGGTCGGGACGGAATAATATCGATTTGCAGCAGCATCCCACTGCGTAAAATCGCCTCAGAATTTGGCCCAATCGGCGAGCAGAGCCACTCTTCATCGGCAACCAGGTGACCGGGATTGAGATGCCAGCGGTATTTTTCTTTAGGTAGCACCTGCTCAATTAATGCATATATCTCCCCGCCGCGCATACCGATCCGCAGGTTTTCCAGCCAGCTAACCACCGCCAGATAATAGGGTTTTGCCATCACCTCAAGGTAGTCGGCAACGTCCGCAGGCAGCTCGAGCGCATCGGCGACCACGTAAGCCGCACGGCTGCTCAACCCGCCTTTAAAACTGGTGGTAAGCGAAAACTTATCTCCCCGCGCAATGATCTTATCCCCCGGATAGAGACCGGCATGGGCGAAGCGTTCCCCGGTGGCGGCAATCATCACCACGTTATTAGGCTGCCCTTCCGCCGCCAGCAGCGAGCCGATTTGCTTTTCCGTTTTACCCAGTGAAATAGCATTCATCGCGGTCAGTATGGCCGTTGATGCCAGATTGGCACCATATTCATAATGCGCCAGCTCATTCGCATTGTTTAAGGTGCGCACGCCGCTATCAGGCGCGATAAACAGTGCCGTTGCGTTAGTAAAATCGCTCTGCCCCTGCACGGCCTGGCGCAGGGCATCAACGATAAAGGCCGGAAGATCGAACACAGTCTGTGCGCTGTCTGCCATTCCGGTGAATAACTTCCAGCCCACCAGTCCATAACGTTTACCTGCGCTAATACCCGCCTGCGCAAGCTGTTCGGGCAGGGAGTGCAGATTATCCATAGGCTGATTGGGCAGTGAAAACCACGGAGCATGGATCACCGTATTCGGCAGCCGCGCATGGGCGGCCAGTTTGAGATTTTCGTTGCCTAAGACCAGGACTGCATCGCCCGTGCTGTGCAGTACCAGTAACGCTTCTTCAAAGCGTGGAATAAAACCGGTGAGGTATTCAAAGTTGCCGCCGTGCTCTTTGTCGGCGTAAATAATCAGCGCATCCAGCTGCTGCTGCTGCATTCTGGCGACAACGTTATGTTTACGGGCCCGAAGAGTGTCGTTACTGAGGATCACTGAGGGTACATCATGCCAGACGGCAGGCGGCGTAACGTTTTGCAGTTGAACAGATGAAAGGGAACAGATCACTGGCATTACTCCATGTCAAAAGCCATTTAACATGGAGAGTAGCGAATATTTGCGCTGCTGTAATAAAAAAATCCCGGTCCTGCGACCGGGATTCCATATCTGAACTGAAAGTCAGTTTACGGCAGAATTGACGGTTGATCCGCCCCTTCTTTCTCAACTTTCTGCTGCAGCATGTGCTCGCGTCGCATCCCGAGTTTCAGCGCCAGCGCTGAGGCCACGTAGATAGACGACGCCGTACCGATGGAAACACCGATCAGCATGGTCAGCGAGAAGCCTTCCAGTACCGGACCACCAAAGAGGTACAGCATTAGAATAACCACTAACGTAGTACCAGAGGTAATCAACGTACGGTGCAGCGTCTGGGTCAACGACACGTTAAAGATTTCGTAAGGCGTCCCGCGACGAATTTTGCGGAAGTTTTCACGAATACGGTCGGATACCACGATGCTATCGTTCAGCGAGTAACCAATGACCGACATCAGTGATGCAACGATAGTCAGGTCAATCTCGATGTGGAATAACGACAAAATGCCCAAGGTGATAATCACATCGTGCGCCAGCGAGATAACAACCCCGGCTGCCAGTCGCCACTCAAAGCGGAAACCGACGTACACCAGGATTGAAATCAGCGCCACCAGCAGCGCCATTGCCCCGGTTTGTGCCAGATCGGCACCTACGCTTGGCCCCACAAATTCAATACGCTTAACGGCGGCGTTTTGATGGGTGGCCTCATTAATGACGCTCAGTACCTTGCTGCCCAGTACCTGGCCGCCGTTTTCACCCTCGGTCGGCGGCATGCGGACCATGATGTCATGGCTGCTACCAAAGTTTTGCAACTGCGGCTCTTCAAAGCCGGCTTTTTGCAGCGCTTCGCGCATCACGTCCATATCAGCGGGTTTTTCAAGGGTGATTTCAATGACGGTACCGCCGGTGAAATCAAGCCCCCAGTTAAAACCGCGGATGCCCATAACCACAATGGCCGCCACCAGCAACAGGCCGGAGATGCCAAAAGCCCAGTAGTCCCAGCGCATAAAGTCATAGACTTTACGGCCGTGGTTCAATTGTTCAACAGTATATTCCTGTGCCACATCGCACTCCTCAGATTGACAGCTTGTTGACGCGTTTGCCGCCATACAACAGGTTTACGATGGCACGCGTACCGACAATCGCGGTAAACATCGACGTCGCTACACCAATACCGGTAGTAATCGCGAACCCTTTAATTGCCCCGGTGCCCACGGCATACAGGATCAGGACTTTAATCAGCGTGGTGATGTTCGCATCGAAGATGGAGCTGAATGCGCCAGCATAGCCTTCATTGATGGCCTGCTGCACAGAGCGTCCGTTGCTTAGCTCTTCTTTGATACGCTCGTTGATCAGTACGTTAGCATCAACCGCCACCGCAAGTGTTAACACGATCCCAGCAATCCCGGGCATACTCAACGTCGCCCCCGGTAGCAATGACATGATACCGACGATCAGCACCAGGTTTGCCACCAGCGCACTGGTCGCAATCAGACCGAATTTCTTGTAGAAGACCAGCATGAACAGGATAGAGACCACCAGACCCGCCAGACACGCTTCAAGACCCTGCTTGATATTCTGCATACCCAGCGTTGGACCAATCGTACGTTCTTCAACAATCTGAATTGGCGCAATCAAGGCACCGGCACGCAGCAGCAGCGAAAGCTGGCGCGCTTCATTTGGATTGTTGATGCCGGTAATACGGAAGCTGTTACCCAGGCGAGACTGGATATTCGCCACGTTAATCACCTCTTCCTGTTTCACCAGGATAGCGCGACCGTTAGCATCTTTTTTACCGCTGTCTTTGTATTCCACAAACAGGGTCGCCATCGGCTTGCCGATATTGTCCTTGGTGAAGTTAGACATGATATTGCCACCTGCGCTGTCCAGCGAGATGTTAACCTGCGGCTGATTGTACTCATCCTGGTTGGACGTCGAATCGGTGATATGGTCGCCGGTCAGGATCACACGCTTGTACAGTACAACCGGCTGGCCTTCACGCATCGACTTCACTTCGGAGTCGCCAGGAATACGGCCAGAGGCGGCGGCAGCCTGATCGACGTTAGTGTTCACCAGACGGAATTCAAGCGTGGCTGTGGCACCCAAAATTTCTTTGGCCCGGGCAGTATCCTGAATACCTGGCAATTCAACCACGATGCGGTCAGCACCCTGACGTTGTACCACCGGCTCGGCGACACCCAGCTGGTTAACACGATTGCGCAGAATGTTGATATTCTGCTGCACAGCATATTCACGGGCTTCGCTCAGGCGGGCATCGGTCATTACGGCGCGCAGTGCATTACTGCCCTGGCTCGAAATGACTAAATCCTGGTGACGTTTACTCAGATAAGAAACGGCATCATCGCGCGCAGCGGCATCACGGAAAGTAATGCTCAGACCATAGTTATTTTCTTTGCGAACGGTCGTATACGGTATGCCTTTTTCACGCAGATCGCTGCGCAGGCCGTCGATATTCTGTTCCTGGAGTTTACCCAATGCCGTGTCCATATCCACTTCCATCAGGAAGTGAACGCCACCACGCAGGTCAAGACCAAGCTTCATCGGCTCAGCGTTAATAGCAGCCAGCCAGCGTGGCGTTGCCGGAGCAAGGTTAAGTGCCACGACGTATTTATCGCCCAGGACATCCACCAGCGCTTCACGGGCGCGCAGCTGCGTGTCCGTAGAGTCGAAGCGCACTAAAATCGCTCCCTCTTCCAGCGCCATAGACTTCGCGGCAATTTTTTCTTTTTGTAACGTATTCTGGACCTGGATCAGCGTTTGCTCACTGGCGGCGCTACCGCGCGCACCAGTGACCTGAACAGCCGGATCCTCACCATAGAGGTTGGGAAGCGCATAAAGCAGGCCGACGATAATCACGACGACCAGCATAACGTACTTCCACAAAGGATAACGGTTTAACACGGCAGTTCCCTTTGGGAAATCAATAAATTACAGCGCCTTCATCGTGCCTTTAGGCAGAACGGCAGCTACGAAATCACGTTTGATAACCACTTCCGTGGTGTCATTCAGCGCGATGGAGATATAGCCGGTTTCCGCCACTTTGGTGACGCGTCCAACCAGTCCACCGTTGGTCAACACTTCATCACCTTTGGCAATAGAGCTCATCAGGTTTTTGTGCTCTTTGGTACGCTTTTGCTGAGGACGTAAGATCATGAAATAGAAAATCAGACCGAACACAACCAGCATTAAAATTAAAGACATTGGGCTGCTTTGACCCGCGCCGCCCGGTGCTGCTATCGCATCAGAAATAAAAAAGCTCATTCAAATTCCCTCATTATTAAAATTAATCAACGTTTACAGGAGGCACATCTCGCCCCTGACGCTGGTAAAAATCGGTGACGAAGCTCTCTAATTTACCCTCTTCAATAGCCTTGCGTAAACCAGCCATTAAACGCTGGTAGTATCGCAGGTTATGAATAGTATTGAGACGCGCGCCCAATATTTCGTTACAACGGTCAAGATGATGCAAGTAGGCGCGTGAGTAATTGCGACAGGTGTAGCAATCACACTCAGCATCGAGCGGACTGGTGTCACTTTTATACTTCGCGTTACGGATTTTCACTATGCCGTCGGTTACGAACAGATGGCCATTACGGGCGTTACGCGTTGGCATTACGCAGTCAAACATATCAATGCCGCGACGTACGCCTTCAACCAGATCCTCTGGTTTGCCGACGCCCATCAGATAACGCGGTTTATCAGCCGGGATCTGCGGGCAAACGTGCTCCAGAATCCGGTGCATGTCTGCTTTTGGTTCGCCAACGGCCAGCCCGCCGACAGCGTATCCATCAAAACCAATGTCCACCAGACCTTTAACCGAGATATCACGTAAATCTTCGTAAACGCTGCCCTGAATAATACCAAACAGGGCATTTTTGTTGCCGAGTCCGTCAAAGCGGTCGCGGCTACGTTGCGCCCAGCGCAGCGACATCTCCATTGAACGTTTAGCGTAATCCCAGTCCGCCGGATATGGCGTACATTCGTCAAAGATCATCACGATGTCAGAGCCCAGATCGAACTGAATTTCCATCGACTTTTCCGGATCGAGGAAGATCGGATCGCCGTTGATCGGGTTGCGGAAATGTACGCCCTGTTCAGTGATCTTACGAATATCACCGAGGCTGAATACCTGGAAACCACCGGAATCGGTGAGAATAGGTCCTTTCCACTGCATAAAATCATGTAAGTCGCCATGCAGCTTCATGATTTCCTGGCCCGGACGCAGCCACAAATGGAAGGTATTACCCAGAATAATTTGTGCGCCAGTGGCTTCCACTTCTTCCGGCGTCATTCCTTTTACAGTGCCGTAAGTGCCCACGGGCATAAACGCCGGCGTTTCGACAACGCCGCGTTCAAACACCAGGCGGCCACGGCGTGCGCGTCCGTCGGTGGTATCCAGTTCGAATTTCATTTTTTCTCCAGTACGCCGGAAAAACAGTCCGACGGTAAAGCTTATATCGCGGAGTTATCCCCGACACGTTCATTAATCGCGGACGGATTGTACGTGATATACATCGCATCACCATAACTAAAAAAGCGATATTGCGCGCTAACTGCCTGCTCATACGCCGTCATGGTGTGTTTATAGCCTGCAAAAGCCGACACCAGCATGATCAGCGTGGATTCCGGCAGATGGAAATTGGTCACCAGCGCATCAATGACTTTGTATTGATACCCCGGATAAATAAAGATTTGGGTATCGCCAAAGAACGGCTCAATAAGACTGTTTTTGGCCGCCTGCGCTGCGCTTTCCAGCGAACGTACGGAGGTGGTTCCTACGGCAATCACGCGGTTACCGCGAGCTTTGGCAGCCAGCACGGCATCGACCACATCCTGCGGAACTTCCGCATATTCGGAGTGCATGATGTGGTCTTCAATGCTTTCAACGCGCACCGGCTGGAAGGTCCCCGCACCCACATGCAGCGTAACAAACGCCATTTCAACGCCTTTATTGCGCAGACGTTCAAGCAGCGGCTCATCAAAATGAAGACCGGCCGTCGGCGCGGCAACGGCGCCCGGCTTCTGGCTGTAAACGGTCTGATAAAGCTCGCGATCGGCGTCTTCATCCGGGCGGTCGATATAAGGCGGCAATGGCATATGGCCGATAGCGTTGAGAATATCCAGCACCGGGCGTTGGTCGTGAAACTCGACTTCGAAAAGCGCATCATGGCGCGCCGTCATGGTGGCATGAATACTTTCATCATCGCCCAGCAGCAGTTCCGCACCCGGTTTGGGCGCTTTAGAGGCGCGAATATGTGCAAGAATACGTTTATCGTCCAGCATACGCTCTACCAGCACTTCAATCTTGCCGCCGCTGGCCTTGCGACCAAACAGGCGCGCCGGGATCACCCGGGTATTATTAAAGACCAGAAGATCGCCGGGGTTGAGCTTATCGAGCAGATCGGTGAAAGTACCATGCGTCAGCGCCCCTGTTGGCCCGTCCAGAGACAGTAAGCGGCAGGCGCTTCTTTCCGGCTGCGGGTAATGAGCAATCAGGGATTCAGGTAGTTCAAAGGAAAAATCGGCAAGACGCATGACAGTGACTCAGGACGTAGTAAATAGTCGGGTAGTCTAGTGCCGGGAGGTCTTCCCTGCAACCGTAACCCTCTTATGGAGATTAACAAACTGTGAATTTTCTCGCTCATCTGCACCTCGCCCACCTTGCTGACAGTTCGCTTGCGGGTAATTTACTGGCAGATTTCGTGCGGGGTAATCCGCAATCCCTCTATCCACAATCGGTGGTAGAGGGCATTTTTATGCATCGGCGCATTGATGTTATGACCGATAATTTGCCGGAGGTTAAAACGGCAAAGGAGTGGTTTCGACCACAAACACGTCGCGTCTCGCCGATTACGCTTGACGTGATGTGGGACCATTTTCTCTCATTACACTGGGAAAAAGTGTCGCCCACCCTGCCGTTGAGCGAATTTGTCGACTATGCCCAGATGCAAATCGGCGAGATCCTGCCCGACTCGCCGCCACGCTTTATTAATCTTAATCAATACCTGTGGTCTGAACGCTGGCTGGAACGTTATCGCGATATGGCCTTTATTCAGAATGTCCTCAACGGCATGGCAAGTCGCCGCCCGCGTCTTGATGCATTGCGTGACTCCTGGCACGATCTCGACGCCAGTTATCCTCAGTTTGAAGCACTGTTCTGGCAGTTTTATCCGCGCATGATGTTACAAGCACAGCAGGGCGCGCTGTAAACGCCGCACCCACCGCCTGAAGCCGGCTGATCCTGCTTAGCCGGCGCGTTCTACCCGCCTAATTCCCCACCCACACCGATGCCGAAATCGCAGGTAAGGTGAGTCGTTCATCGGCAAACGTGCCTTTGCCCTCTTTGAGATGCCAGGTTTTAACATTAAGCAGCGGTGTATTGCCGACCGACACCTCACAGGCTGTCCCACGGTTAATCGCTACCAGCACGCGCTGCTGCTTTAACACGCGAACAAACACCACCACATTCCCTTCGGCATAAATCACCTGACAGCCACCGCGGCGCAGCGCCTGACTGCGGTGACGCAGGGCAGCCATCCGCTGATAAAGCGCCAGTAACTCACCATCCTGCTGACGTTTATCCCACGGGAAAGGCTTACGGCAAAACGGATCGTTGCCGCCGTCAAGACCAATCTCATCACCATAGTAAATACACGGCACGCCGGGCCAGGTAAATAACCAGACAACCGCCAGCGGGAGACGCGCAACATCGTTACCCAGCAGCGTTTTAAAACGGGAGGTATCATGGCTGTCGAGCTGGTTAAACATACGCAGTTGCTGCTGATGGGACAGCGACGCGCGGTAATTGTCCATCCATGCCATGCAGGTGTGAGCATCAATATCCTGCGGATCGTATGAGAGATCGGTATTCGCCAGAAATGCCCACAGCGGTTTGGTAAAGCCCATATAATTCATCGACGCATCTTCGGCATCCATTTGCAGCCACTGGCGGGCATCAGCAAAGTGCTCGCCAAAAACAAACGCGTCCGGGCGTGTTTCTTTCGCCGCCCGCGTGATGCCGGAGACATGTTGCAGATTATTGTACGCGCCGCCGTTCTCACCGAGCATATGCACGACATCAAGCCGCCAGCCGTCCATATTCCACGGCGCTTTCAGCCAGTGACGCACAATGCTGTCGTCGCCACGATAAATCTCATCGACCAGCGTTTGCGACTGAAAATCGAGCTTCGGCAGGCTGGAATACCCCAGCCAGTCCAGCGCCCGCCCCTCCTGCGAAAAACTGTACCATTCGCGCCAGGGAGAATCGGGATTATGACAGGCACCGCCGGTGCCGCGATTATGCCGATCAAACCAGGCGTGTGAATCGCCACTGTGATTAAACACCCCATCAAGAATCAGCCGCATTCCCAGCGCCAGCGTCTTCTGCCGCAGACGCAGTAGCGCCACGTTACCGCCGAACTGCGGGTCCACCTGGCGATAATCTTCGGTATCATACTTATGCACGCTGGGCGCTGAAAAAATCGGGTTTAAATAGAGCGCCGTTACGCCCAGCTTTTTTAACCACGGCAGCTTTTCACTGATACCGTCGAGATCGCCGCCGTAGAACGTAGAGCCGCCCGCGTCGGCGGTGACCGGTTCGTCCCATTCGCGCAGGATAATGTCCTGTTGTGCCGCGTGATGATAATAAACATTGTCCTGATGAACAGGCTGACGTTTACCGCGGGCAAAACGGTCGGGAAATATCTGGTAAAAGACCTGATCGGCAACCCAGTCGGGGCCATTGTCCGGCAGATCCAGCGCGAAACGCTCAAGTTTGGCCGGTGGAAAACGGCTAAAGCCCTGCGGCGTGAACCACAGCTGCCGATCCGCCCACAGTAATTTGAAGCTATAGCGGCGGCGAGGTTGTCCTTCGCCCAAATTGATGTCTACTCGCCACGCTACTATCTCCGGCTGGGGTGCGCGACCTGAGCGGCGCATGGGCAGGGAAATTTCTTCGTTATCCCGTTCGCAACGCAGCACTACGCGGGTCGGTAAGTCATCGCCGCGCAGCCACAGCGTAATGATAAGTCGCTCTTGTCGCCGCGCGATAAAGGGCGCAACGGGAAGATGCCAGGCAGTTAACATCATCAGTCCTCTTCGCAATACATCACGTCACCATGACACAGGCGGCAAAGGTCCTGCTCATCTTTTCTCTTTTTTTCGGGGGAGGACGACAGGGGCGCAGAATTTCACCCGCTATCACGAGGTATATAAGCACAGAGGCGAGGGATAATTAGCCTGCGCAGAAGGCGAAGGTGGTATGAGGAGGCGACGCAGTAGCGGACAGGTAAAGCGCCGTTCGGCGCTTTACCTCGTATTATCAGGCTTTGGCGCGGCGTTTAAACATCCAGCCAATCAGCAGCAGAATAATCCAGCCGAAACCAACGTATAGCGAAATACGCGTATCCGGATGATAGCCAATAAGCGCGATGATAAAGACCAGAAAAACCAGCCCGATGATAGTCGTGGTGACGCCGCCGGGCACTTTAAACTTCAGCGCCCGCGTCTCTTCCGGTGACAGACGGCGTCGGAAGGCGATTTGCGACAGCAGGATCATAATCCATACCCATACCGTGGCAAAGGTCGCCAGGGAGGCAATCACCAGGAAGACGTTTTCCGGAATGATATAGTTCAGATAAACCGCCAGCAGCAGCGCCACCGTCATCACCATAACCGTCACCCATGGAATACCGCGACGCGTGGTTTTGGCGAAAAATTTCGGTGCGCTTCCCTGCTCTGCCATACCGTGAAGCATGCGTCCCACACCGAAGACATCGCTGTTAATGGCGGAGAGTGAGGCGGTAAGCACGACAAAGTTCAGGATGCTGGCCGCAAACGTAATGCCGAGATGCTGGAAAGTGAGAACAAACGGACTACCGTCGGTGCCAACCTGATTCCACGGATAGATAGACATAATAACGAACAGCGTACCGACGTAGAACACCAGAATACGCATTGGCACGGAGTTGATGGCCCGCGGAATCGAGGTCTGCGGATCTTTCGCTTCTCCGGCAGTAATACCGATAATTTCGATACCGCCGTAGGCAAACATCACCATCTGCAGCGACATGACCGTGCCCAGCCAGCCATTACTGAAGAACCCACCGTTACTCCACAAATTGTGGATCCCGGTCGGCTGTCCGCCGTTGCCAATTCCCCAGACAATAATGCCAACGCCCGCCAGGATCATGATGATAATGGTGGCAACTTTAAAGAAAGAGAACCAGAACTCCAGTTCACCGAACACCTTCACGCTCATCAGGTTGACCGCGCAGATGATCATCACCACGCTCAGCACCCAGATCCAGTGCGGAACGTGCGGGAACCAGACGCCCATATAGATGCCGAATGCCGTGACGTCCGCAATCGCGACGATCAGGATTTCGAAGCAGTACGTCCAGCCGGTAATATAGCCGGCAAGCGGGCCAAGATTATCCTGCGCATAACGCGAAAAAGAGCTGGCGGACGGATTATGAACCGACATCTCTCCTAATGCACGCATGATAATATACGCCGCGACGCCGCCAATGATATAGGCCAGCAGGACGCTGGGACCTGCCATTTTTATAGCATCTGCGGAGCCATAAAAAAGGCCGGTGCCAATTGCCGACCCGAGTGCCATAAAGCGGATGTGACGGGTGCTCAGTCCCCGCTTCAGCTTGTTAGTACTTTCCATCGTTTCAAATGCCATTCAACACAAAAAATAAAAAACCACGGAATGCTAAATTCCGTGGTTAAACGAACCGCCGTGCAATGATTAATGTGCGTTTGACGTTACCTGACGTCCTGCAATACGGTCGTAGATAACGGCTAGTACAATCATTACCACCGTTGGCATCAGCCAGGCCAGCCCCTGCTCAGACAGCGGTAAACGCTCGGTCCACGCAGGCAGAACATCCTTCAATGCCGAGGCTTTAATACCGTCAAGGATACCAAAAATCAGGCTGATAAACATGGCGGGCGCAATCACGCGCGATGAATTATGCCACCATGAGCGCGTAAAGCTTAACACAACGAGTGCGATACACGGCGGATAGATAGCGGTTAACACCGGAACCGAGATTTGAATCAGGTGGCTCAGCCCCAGATTCGACACCGCCATTGAGAATCCGCCGAGGATAAAGACCAGCGTACGATAAGAGAGCGGCAGATACTGGGCAAAGAACTCGGCGCACGCGCAGGTCAGGCCTACCGCCGTCACCAGACAGGCGAGGAAAATCAGCGCCGCCAGCATCAAGCTGCCTGCACCGCCAAAGGTATGCTGTACATAAGCGTGCAGAATAGCCGCCCCGTTTGCAGACTGGTCGACCAGCGTCGCGCTGTCAGAACCCAGACGGAACAGCGCGAGATACAGCAGCGTCAGGCCGATACCGGCCATTAAACCCGCCCAGACGGTATAGCGGGTCAGCAGGCGCGCCTCGGTGACACCGCGTGAACGTGCAGCATTCACGATGACGATGCCAAAGACCATGGCGCCCAGGGTATCCATTGTCAGATAGCCATTCACGAAGCCATTAGAGAACGGGGCAGTTTGGTAGGCGTCAATCGCGTGACTGATTGGCCCGGCCGGCCACACCAGCGCCGCCACGGAAAGCACCGTCAACGCAACAATTTTCATCGGTGCCAGGAAATTGCCCACCGTATCAAGCAACTTACCCGGATAAAGAGACACGACGATCACGATGGCAAAATACACGATGCTGTAGATGAACAGCGGCATCGCGCCGTCACCTGCCAGCGGTGCAATGCCGACTTCAAAAGAGACGGTTGCAGTACGCGGCGTCGCAAACAGCGGCCCGACAGCCAGATAACAAATCGTTGCCAGCAAAACGCCCGCCACTTTGCCAATCGGCGTGCTAAGGCTGTCAATCCCGCCGCCCACTTTCGCCAGGGCAACCACGGTAAGGACCGGCAGGCCAACCGCGGTAATCAGAAAGCCAAGTGCTGCCGTCCAGACGTGCTCACCGGCCTGTACGCCAACCATCGGCGGGAAAATGATATTGCCTGCGCCGACAAACAGCGCAAAGGTCATAAAACCCAGGGCCATGATGTCGCGAGATTTTAACTGATGGGTCATAAATATTTACTGCCTGTGGATGTGGTGTTGTAAATGAATTGTTGCTTTCCATACGGGACGATAACGCAGCAATTACAGATATTTCCAGCGGGATATGCTCCCTGACTGACGTGACGAAGTATAGTTTTTCGATTTATCACGCTAAGGCAGTGAGTATGACAGCCTCTGGGGCGCAATTTAAACGCTTATAACGTTTTAAAGCAAGGTGGGATCGTAAAACCAGATGATTATGCTAATTCAAAAATTAGAGTCAGCATAATGAACCAGATATCAGAAAAACTGATGGCTGATCATTCGAACAAAAAAGCAGCAGACATCAGGATATGGTGTCCGCTTCGCTAACCTGCAAAGTAAGCAAACCAGCGAAGGCGGATCTGCGGAAAGATTTTCTTACGTACGTCCCCGATATGCTAATTTTTGGCAATGAAACGTTGCGGTAGTAAGAAACTAAAACGCGTTCCCTCGCCCGGCTGACTCTCAATTTTTAGCTGACTATCATGATGATTCAACGCATGCTTTACAATCGCCAGACCTAAACCACTGCCGCCAGTTTGCCGGGATCGCGCTTTATCCACCCGGTAAAAACGCTCTGTCAAACGCGGGATATGCTCTGGCGCAATGCCCGGTCCGTTATCTTCAAGGGTGAATAGTGCCCCGCTCTCGGTCCGCTGCCACTGTAGAGTTATTGTCGTACCAGCAGGCGTATGATTAACGGCGTTGTAGACCAGATTAGAGATCGCGCTACGTAGCTGTTCCTCATTACCCAACACGCTGAGTGTGTTATCCACGGTAAAATGCAGCGTATGCTGGTCATGACTCAGGGTCTGTGCTTCCCGCTCGATAACGCGCAGCATCATCGGAACATCAATTTTTTCATTCAGCACCAGCGCAGGCGCAGCTTCAATTTTAGACAGGGTCAACAACTGCTTCACCAGTGACTCCATACGCTGCGTCTGCTCACGCATGGTATGCAGCGCTTTCTCTCTTGGCGCGCCTTCCAGCGTTTGCTCCTGCATCATTTCCAGATAGCCCTGTAACACGGTCAGCGGTGTACGCAATTCATGACTGACGTTGGCAAAAAAGTTGCGTCTTGCCCCTTCAAGCTGGTGCATTTGAGTGGTATCTCGCGCCACCATCAGACGTTGATTTTCACTGTAAGGCATCACGCGAAATTCAAGATGACGGCCATTACTCAGGATCAAATTGAGCGGCTTGCTGAAATCACGTTGCTTAAGATAAAGCGTAAATTCGGGGTAACGCAGCAGGTTGAGAATATTTTGCCCATTATCGTCCGGCCAGCGCAGCCCGAGAACCTGCTGTGCAAGGCCGTTACACCAGAAGATAGTGCCCTCTTCGGTGGTCAGAACCACGGCGTCCGGCAGCGATTCGGCTCCGCTGCGAAAGCGTTTAATCAGATTACCCAACTCGCGGCGGCGCTTTTTATTACGCATCTGCATTAGATGCAGCCCGTAAAGCAGCGGCTCCCAGCTTCCGCGCCCCGGCGGCGGCGTCATACTGCGATCAACCCATAGCCACCACGACAGTCGCAGTAAATTGAGAAAGTGCCACACCAGCAGCCCCGTGACGGATGCCAGCAAAAACCACGGCAGATAGCCAAAAAAGGCGCCGAGCACCAGCGCGGGCAGGCAGCAGACGATGAGTTCAAAAACCAGCCTTTTCCATGACAGACGTTCCAGCACGCGTCACACTCCTGTCAGGTATCAAAAACGGGTGGAAAAACGATAACCCGTGCCGCGAACGGTTTGAACCATGCGATCGTGTCCGCCCTGCTCCAGCGCTTTACGCAGGCGGCGAATATGCACATCTACCGTGCGATCTTCGACGTAGACGTTGGTTCCCCAGACGTGGTTCAGCAACTGCTCGCGGCTGTAAACGCGCTCAGGATGGGTCATGAAAAAGTGCAGGAGTTTAAATTCAGTCGGCCCCATATCAAGCGGGCTTTCACCAGCCATTACCCGGTGCGAGGAGGGATCGAGACTTAATCCCTGCATCTCAATCACTTCATCAACCGCCATCGGGGAGATGCGGCGCATAACCGCCTTGATCCGCGCCACTAACTCTTTAGGTGAAAACGGTTTGGTGACGTAGTCATCAGCGCCGGTTTCCAGTCCGCGGACGCGATCTTCTTCTTCACCGCGTGCCGTCAGCATCACAACCGGGATTTCACGCGTGAGCGCTTCACGCTTGATATGTTTAATAAACTGGATGCCGGAACCGCCGGGGAGCATCCAGTCCAGCAGGATCAAATCGGGCCAGGGTTCATTGAGCTGGTTCACCGCACTGTCATAATCTTCTGCTTCGACGGGCTGAAAACCATTTTGCTCGAGGACAAAGCAAACCATTTCACGAATTGGAGCTTCATCTTCTACGACCAGAATACGTCTCGCCATTTTTTACCCTGTTTATCATTATGGATAGCGATATCATTATGCGTCAGATTTGTGACAGATTTATGAAAAAGATCCCCTGATGACGTTAGCATAACGGAGATATGACAGAGCGGCTTCGCCCTGCCCGCATGAAACGTTATAATCGGCGCTACGCTTTTTTGCCACGGAATCGACATGCGCATCATTCATACTTCAGACTGGCATCTCGGCCAGAATTTCTACAGTAAAAGCCGTGCCGCCGAGCATAAAGCTTTTCTTAGCTGGCTGCTGGATACAGCACAAACGCATCTGGTCGATACGATTATTGTGGCCGGCGATATTTTTGATACTGGCTCGCCGCCGAGCTACGCCCGCGAAATGTATTATCAGTTTGTGGTCGACTTGCAAAAAACTGGTTGCCATCTTGTGGTGCTGGCGGGAAACCATGATTCTGTCGCCACCCTGAATGAGTCACGCGATATTCTGGCGTTTCTTAATACCACGGTAATTGCCAGCGCAGGCCATGAACCGCAAATGCTTTTGCAGCGTGACGGCACGCCCGGCGCGGTATTCTGCCCGGTGCCCTTTTTACGTCCGCGCGATATGGTCATCAGCCAGGCGGGGCAGTCTGGTAGCCAGAAACAGCAGCGTTTACTCACGGCTATTACTGACTATTATCAGCAGCAGTATCAAAATGCCTGCGCGCTGCGAGGCGACCTGCGCCTTCCGATTATTGCCAGCGGTCACCTGACCACGGTTGGGGTGAGTAAAAGCGAGTCGGTGCGCGACATTTATATCGGCACCCTCGATGCGTTTCCGGCGCAAAACTTCCCGCCGGCGGACTATATCGCGCTGGGACATATTCACCGCGCGCAAAAAATTAACGGCAGCGAACATATTCGCTACTGTGGCTCCCCCATCTCCCTGAGCTTTGATGAGACGGGCAAACGCAAGAGCATTAATCTGGTCACCTTTGAGCAGGGAACCCTGGTCGAGGTAATGCCACTTGAGGTTCCGGTTACGCAGCCGCTGGCCGTTATCAAAGGGGATTTTGCAGGAATTACTGACCAGCTCATGCAGTGGCGCGATGCGCCTGCCACGCCAACCACCTGGCTGGATATTGAAATTACCAGTACCGAATATCTGCATGATATTCAGCGCCAAATCCAGACTCTGACGGCGGATTTACCCGTCGAGGTATTGTTAGTCCGCCGCAGTCGCGAGCATCGCCAGCGGATCCTGGAAGGCGAAGTGCGCGAAACGCTCAGCGAGCTCACGGTAGAGGACGTTTTTGAACGCCGCCTCGCCCAGGAAGATCTTAATGACGCTCAGCAAAAACGCCTGTTTACGCTTTTCGGTCAGACGCTGGAAACCCTGTCTGATGAGGATCAAGTATGAAAATTGTCAGCCTGCGCCTGAAAAACCTTAACTCCCTGAAAGGCGAATGGAAAATTGACTTTACCGCTGAGCCGTTCGCCAGCAACGGGCTGTTCGCCATTACCGGCCCCACCGGCGCCGGGAAAACGACCCTGCTGGATGCCATCTGTCTGGCGCTCTATCATGAAACGCCCCGCCTGAGTACGCTTTCACAGTCGCAGAACGATTTAATGACCCGTGATACCGCTGACTGCCTGGCGGAGGTCGAGTTTGAAGTGAAAGGCGAAGCTTATCGTGCCTTCTGGAGCCAGAATCGCGCACGAAATCAGCCTGGCGGTAATCTTCAGGCTCCGCGCGTGGAGCTGGCCCGCTGTGCAGACGGTAAAATTCTGGCTGATAAGGTGAAAGATAAGCTGGAACTGACCGCGACCCTGACCGGACTGGATTACGGCCGTTTTACCCGCTCAATGCTGCTTTCTCAGGGACAGTTTGCTGCTTTTTTAAATGCTAAACCGAAAGAGCGCGCCGAACTGCTGGAAGAACTGACCGGCACCGAGATCTATGGTCAGATCTCGGCTATGGTATTTGAAAAACATAAACTTGCCCGCATCGAGCTGGAAAAATACCAGGCGCAGGCGGCCGGTGTGGCGCTGCTCGATCGCGAGCAACATCAGGCCCTGGAGCAAGGTTTGCAGGTGCTTACTGACGAGGAGCGTCAGCAGCTAAGCCTGCAGGCTCAAAAGCAAAATCACCTGCACTGGTTAACGCGTCAGCAGGAGCTGCATGCAGAGCATTTACGTACGGCGGCCGCACGAGATCAGGCGCAGCAGGCGCTGGAGCAGGCGCAACCGCAGCTTAAGAAGCTGACGCTGGCCCAGCCTGCGGAGCAGCTGCGTCCCTTATGGATCCGCTGCCAGGAGCAGCAGGTTGCCGTGGCGCAAACCCAGCAGCAAGCGCAGGAAGTGAATACTCGCTTACAGAGTGTATTGATCCGACGCGCCCACCTGCGGGCCAGCGCCGAACAACGGCATACTGCGCTGCATATGACGCAGAAAACGCTGACTGACTGGCTACAGCAGCACGATCGTTATCGCGTCTGGCAGAGCGAACTGGCCGGCTGGCGTCACGCGTTCAGCCAACAGGCACGCGATAACGCCCAGCTGCGGCAAAAGCAGCAGCAGCTCATGGGTTATCAACAACAGCTGGCTGCACTACCGACGGTGGAACTCACTCTGAGCCCGGCGGAGGTTAGCGAAGCGCTTGCGCGTTTTACCCAGCAACGTCCGCTACGTCAGCGGCTGGGCGCCGTACATAGCCGCCTGATACCGCTACGTCATCGCCTCGCGCAGCTTCGAACAGCGGTTGAGACGGCACAAACGGAACATACCCGACTGACCCACTCGCTTACGCACCTGCGCCAGCGTTATAAAGATAAAGATCAGCTGCGGGCCGACGTGAAAACGATCTGCCAGCAGGAAGCGCTGATTAACGATCTGCAAAGTCAGCGTGCACATTTACAGTCCGGGCAGCCGTGCCCGCTGTGCGGCTCCACCGCCCACCCCGCCGTCGAGCAATACCGTACGCTTGAACTCAGTGTCAATCAGGCGCGTCTCGACGAACTGGAAAAAGAGGTCAGGGTGCTGGCTGATGAAGGCGGCAAAATTCGCGGTCAGGCGGACGCTATTCTGGTTCAGCAGCAACGCGATGAAGGCGAGATCAAGACGCTTGCTCAGGAGGAGCTAACGCTGATTGAGGAGTGGCAAACGCTCGGCGCAACGTTGCATATCGCGCTCCAGCCCCATGACGATATTGCACCGTGGCAGGATGAGCAGGCGCGGTACGAGCAGCAGCTTCATCAGCTCATCCAGCGCCAGCATCTGGAAAATCAGATCGCAGAGAGTCATCAGCAGGTTAGCGAGTTTGAGCACTATCTTACCGCCCAGCGTACCACGCTTGCTAACGCGTTGCAGACGCTGGCGCTGGACTGGCCTGCCGAAGGTGGGGAATCAGCCTGGCTGGCAGCACGCGAGGAGGAGGCGAGCACATGGCAGACCCGTCAGGCGGAGCTGACGTCGTGCCAGGAGGCGCTGGCGCAGCTTGTGCCGCTGCTCGACACCCTGCCGCAAACGGATGCCCCAGTGACGGATGGGCGGGTCCCGCTGGAAGGCTGGCGCACGGCGCATGATGACTGCGTTAAGCTGGAGAGCCAGTGGCACACTTTACAGCAGCAGGAAACGCTGGAAGTTTCGCGTCTGCAGCAGGCGCAAAAGCACTTTGATACCGCGCTCAGTGCCAGCCAGTTTACCGACAGCGCAGCGTTCCAGACCGCGTTGCTGGATGAACCGGTGCGTCGCCAGCTGGAGTCGTTGAAGCAAACGCTTGAGAATCAGCTTCAGCAGTGTCAGACCCTGGCGACGCAGGCGCAAAGCCAGCTTCAGGCGCATCAACAGCTGCTTCCCGCAGGGCTATCAGCGACACAAGATCCCGGGCAAATTCGGATAACGCTGGATCAGATTAATCAGCAACTTCGTGAAACTGGATTGCGTCTGGGTGAGATCCGCCAGCAACTGAAACAGGATGCGGATAACCGCCAGCATCAGCAGACATTACTGCAGCACATTGAACAAGCAGCCGGGGAAGTGGAAGACTGGAGCCTGCTTAACGGCCTGATTGGCTCTCGCGAGGGGGATAAGTTCCGTAAATTCGCCCAGGGCCTGACGCTCGATAATCTCGTCTGGCTGGCGAATAAGCAGCTTACCCGTCTTCACGGGCGCTATTTATTAAAGCGCAAAGTGAGCGATACGCTGGAGCTTGAAGTGGTGGATACCTGGCAGGCCGATGCCGAGCGCGATACGCGCACGCTTTCCGGCGGGGAAAGCTTCCTCGTCAGTCTGGCACTGGCGCTGGCGCTTTCTGATTTGGTCAGCCATAAAACCCGCATCGATTCACTGTTCCTCGACGAAGGATTCGGCACTCTCGACAGTGAAACGCTGGATGCCGCGCTGGATGCGCTTGACGCCCTGAATGCCACCGGAAAAACCATTGGCGTTATCAGCCACGTAGAGGCTATGAAAGAACGTATTCCGGTGCAGATCAAGGTGAAAAAGGTGAACGGTCTGGGCTACAGCAAGCTGGATAAATCCTTTGCAGTAAGGGAGTAGTCTTTTACAGGCCGGGCAGGCGCAGTCGCCACCCGGCATCGCAGGGTTCGAGGCTTTGGCCCTACTGCGGCCAAAGCCAGGCGGCACCCCGCACACCGCTGGAATCACCGTGAACAGCCTTGCGGACTGGCGTCTCACACTCGCCGCCAAACACCCAGTTTTTAATGAGCGGCGGTATCGTTTTATAAAGCCTGTCGGTATTGCTCATCCCGCCCCCGAGCACGATAACGTCGGGATCAAGAATATTGATCACCTGTCCCAGCGATTTGGCCAGCCGAAGCTCGTAGCGGCTGAGCGCTAACTCCGCCAGCGGGTCCTGCGCCTCAACCAGCTGCATGATCTCGCTGCCTTTCAGGGAGCGACCGCTTAAGCGCTGATAATCCGTAGCAAAGCCGGTACCGGAAATAAAAGTTTCGATACAGCCCTGTTTGCCGCAATAGCAGGGAACCTCAGCGCGATAGCGCAATTCATCTTCGTCCATCCACGGCAGCGGATTATGCCCCCATTCGCCTGCGGTGCCATTACTGCCAGCGTGCGCCCGACCGTTTAATGCCACACCCGCGCCGCAGCCGGTCCCGATAATCACCGCAAATACGGTTTGCGCCCCTGCCGCCGCGCCGTCTACGGCCTCTGACACTGCCAGACAGTTAGCGTCGTTGGCTATTCTGACATCCCGCGCCAGGCGGATACGCAGATCGCGATCGAAAGGCTGACCGTTCAGCCAGGTTGAGTTGGCGTTTTTCACCCGCCCGCTAAACGACGAAATCGATCCCGGAATTCCCACCCCCACCGTTCCCTTTGTACCGATACTTTCTTCCGCCAGCGCAACCAGCGTGGCGATGGTTTCAATCGTCTGAACATAATCATTGGCAGGCGTCGGTAAACGGTGACGAAATAACTGCTCTCCGTCGTCCGCCAGCGCGATAACTTCTGTTTTGGTGCCGCCCAAATCGATCCCTATCCGCATACCTCTATCCTCAATTGTGCCTAATATCAAAAGCGTAAAACTGTCTGCCCGGATTAGCAATGCAAGCCAGCCGACAATTCGTTATCATGCCGGCTGGATTTAACGACAATGCCGTGGAAATTATCATGCTGTGGTTCAAAAATTTAATGGTTTACCGTCTAAGCCGCGACATCTCATTTCGGGTCGAAGAGATGGAAAAGCAGTTAGCCGAACTGTCGTTTACGCCCTGTGGAAGCCAGGATATGGCAAAAACCGGCTGGGTACCGCCGATGGGCTCACAGAGCGATGCATTCACGCATGAAGTGAATGGACAAATCGTTATCTGCGCGCGCAAAGAGGAAAAAATCCTCCCTTCTCCGGTAGTGAAACAGGCGCTGGAAGCCAAAATTTCGAAGCTTGAAGCCGATCAGGGCCGTAAGCTGAAAAAAACAGAAAAAGATTCCCTGAAGGATGAAGTGCTGCACTCCCTGCTGCCGCGGGCTTTCAGCCGTTTTAACCAGACCATGATGTGGATTGATACGGTTAACGATCTGATTATGGTGGACTGTGCCAGTGCTAAAAAAGCGGAAGACACACTGGCATTACTGCGTAAAAGCCTCGGCTCGCTGCCGGTTGTGCCGCTGGCGCTGGAGACGCCTGTTGAGCTGACGCTGACAGAATGGGTTCGCTCCGGCACCGTTGCCCAGGGTTTCCAGCTGCTGGACGAAGCCGAGCTGAAAGCAATATTAGAAGACGGCGGCGTGATCCGGGCGAAGAAACAGGATCTGGTCAGCGATGAGATCGCAGTCCATATCGAAGCGGGAAAAGTGGTGACTAAGCTGGCCCTCGACTGGCAGCAGCGGATCCAGTTTATGATTTGCGAAGACGGTTCAATCAAGCGCCTGAAATTTGCCGATGAGCTGCGCGATCAGAACGATGATATCGAGCGCGAGAACGTGGCTCAGCGTTTTGATGCCGACTTTACGCTGATGACCGGCGAGCTTGCCGCGCTGATTAAAGGTCTGGTAGAAGGATTAGGCGGAGAAGCCCGGCGCTAAGCGTTGATCCTGACAGATGACAATAACTCCCCCGCGGTACGAGGGGAGTTAATATTACAGGTAGCGGCAAAGATAGGATGTCGGTTCAGCGACCTGCAAATGGAATTCACTGTGGCCCGGCACGTTAAAAACCTGCCCGGCAGAATAGACGTTCCATTCCGTTTCCCCCGGGAGCAGTACGTTCAGTGCGCCGCTCACCACCGTCATTTCTTCCGCTGTCGCCGTGCTAAAGGTATATTCGCCTTCGGCCATGACACCTACGCTGGCACGGCCAGTACTGCTGCTGGTAAAACCAATAGACTTCACTTTTCCTGAAAAGTATTCATTACTCTGAAGCATAGCTGACCCTGTTTAAGCAATTGATGATTAAACAATATAGGGTGCAAACTCTCTCACTGTCACGCGAAATTATGGCTCATACCAGCAGTTCGGACGCCAGACGGGCAATCAGCGCATTAGAAAGCAATACCGGTACGTCGAGGGTTTTTTGCAGCAAATCACGATGACGCTGGTAAAAGCCCAGGCAGTCGAGCATTAACACATCGGCGCCGCGGTTAATCAGCTCGCGTCCGGCCTCAACTAACTCTTCATCAGAGGCATACAGCGGGTGTGCCAGCGCGTAAAGCGGTGGGTTTTCCAGCACCTGCCATTTTATTTTCTGGGCATGAATCAGTTCTTCCATAGGCACAATAACGCCAACCTGATGACCGTCAACAATAGAAGCAACCAGCGGGGGAATAATACGCAGCGGTTCAAGAAGAAGCGTGTTACGCGCTTTCATACCGATAAGCTGTGCGGTACTCATCAGGATAATAACGTCATAGTGCTGGGTATCCAGCACATTGATGATCGCCTGCAAATCGCGTTCGACTTTAGCGCGTGAGACTTCTGCGGGCTGTAGATCGCTTAGCATGGTGAGCAGTACATCATCGCCAGGCTCCACGGCATACTCTTCCATGACATCTTCCCGCGACATTTTACCCAGCAGACTGATATGGGTAATTTTATCTTCACTGATATGTTCGGTCAGTAGCGGCAATACTTCACGAATTGGCACAACGCCAATCGTTAACATCGCCAAAGTCGCACTCATGTCGGTCACCTTATTAACTGCCTTTACAACGAAATAAATACGGCCCTGCTGTATACATATGCATGCGATGGATAAACGCTCAGCAGCACACCGCAGATGAGCGTTTAAAAGAGCATACAAATTCCAGAATATGACCGTTAAGTTGATACTAATTGTTAGTTAACTTTTTCAACAGGTAAAAGATGTGATTCATATCCAGTTAATGGTGCTTTAGGAATATATTGAGGTCGCCAGAATTGCTGACTCAGGATTTGTCAGGATCTTCATAGCGCCGCTGAGCATCCAGAGCTTCCTGCTCGGTATCATGCTCACTGATCAGCGCATCCGGTTCCGGGTGATCGGCCCGCAGTTGATACCAGGTCACTTTGGGATGATCGGCCCCTTTCTCAACCGGCACGATACGGGACTTACGCGGGTACGGAGGGTTGGTCGGCATAGGTATTCCTCATTATTCGTTGTCAGAACTATGAGTATAGACGTAGCCTGTCAGACGCGGGGAGCATAAGCGCGGCCAGCACGTCAGTAATGATATTTTCAAGCGGCTGAGCGGCATCGACAATACAATGCGCCGTTTCACAGTACAGAGCTTCACGCTCTGCCAGCACCTCGCGGATCTCCTCCTCAAGCGGCTTAGCCGTTAACGCCGGGCGCTGTCCCTCTTCAGGAAACGCTTCAAGCCGCGCCGTAAGCACGTGCACCGGCGCACGCAAATAGATAACCAGACCGGCATCGCGCATGAAATGACGATTAATTCCGGCCAGCACCATTCCCCCGCCGGTGGCGATCACCGTTGATGGCGCAGTCACGGCTTGCAGCGCCTGGGTTTCACGCGCCCGGAAACCTTCCCAGCCCTCATTGGCGACGATCCCCGCGACGTCCATTTGCGCCCGTTGCTGAAGCCAGTGGTCGGTATCAACAAAATGCCAGTTTTGCTCTTGTGCCAGCGCCTGACCCACGGTGGTTTTACCGCAGCCGCGGGGGCCAATAAAGAAAACGGGTTGCGTCATAAGATGGAATTCTCCCGGATACTGCGAGGCAATGATAAGGTGACCAAAGAACTGTACATACTATCAAACTAGTACAAAAATGGCGTGTAAATTTTTTATTACAATTTTGTTCTGACCACCTGAAACTAAGGGGTTATCGCAGATGCCCGTCGTAAAGGTGTAAACATATTATTGCATAATGTGTCCAACAAGGTCATCCCATCCCAATTATTTTGACCGCTGGAGCAGCCATTTATCCAGCTCGGCAGCAAAACGCTGGCGATCGCGCTGCGATAAACTGTCCGGCCCGCCGGTCTGGATCCCGCTGGCCCGCATCGTGTCCATAAAATCACGCATGTTTAGCCTTTCGCGAATGGTCGCCTCGGTGTAGCGTTCTCCACGAGGGTTTAACGCTGCTGCGCCTTTTTCAATAACGTCAGCCGCCAGCGGAATATCGGCGGTGATCACTAAATCTCCCGGCGCGCACAGGCGTACGATTTCGTTATCGGCGACGTCGAAACCGCTCTCTACGCGCAACGTGCGGATCACCCGGGACGGTGGCGTGCGAAGCGTCTGATTAGCCACCAGCGTCAGCATGGTTTGTGTACGCTCGGCGGCGCGAAATAAAATCTCTTTAATTACATTTGGACATGCGTCCGCATCAACCCAGATAGCCATTCTGTCTCCTGTACAGATTGTTTCATCGCGCAGCCTGGCAGTAATGCTCAGGAAGCGTCGCCCTGAAGGATAATCCGCGTTAAGATTATCGCCCAGACAAATTATACGCGGAGACGGGTGATGGAGAAAAAAATTGGGTTTATCGGCTGCGGGAATATGGGTAAAGCGATCCTCGGAGGGCTTATCGCCAGCGGTCAGATGCAGCCGGATCATATCTGGGTCTATACCCCTTCGCCTGCTAACGTTGCTGCCCTGCGCGAACAGTACGGCGTGCATGGCGCAGAAAGCGCACAGGAAGTGGCCCAGGCAGCGGACATCGTATTTAGCGCGGTAAAACCGGCTATCACCGTTAAAACGCTGAATGATATTGCCTCCAGCTTCAACAAAGATTCGTTGGTCATTTCCATTGCAGCGGGCGTTACGCTGGCACAACTGGCAACGGCCCTCGGTCACGACCGCAAAATTATTCGCGCCATGCCAAATACCCCCTCGCTGGTCAATGCGGGTATGACATCGTTAACGCCAAATGCTCTGGTTAATGATGCAGAGATCGACGAAGCGCTGGCCATTTTCCGCAGTTTCGGTGAGGCGGAGGTGGTTGCTGAGTCCATTATTCATCCGGTGGTCGGCGTTAGCGGATCGGCACCGGCTTATGTGTTTATGTTTATTGAAGCGATGGCTGACGCCGCGGTTAAAGGTGGAATGCCGCGCCAGCAGGCATATAAATTTGCCGCGCAGGCGGTGATGGGTTCGGCGAAAATGGTACTGGAAACCGGGAAACACCCGGGCGAACTGAAAGATATGGTGTGCTCCCCCGGCGGCACCACGATTGAAGCCGTTCGCGTATTAGAAGAAAGAGGATTTCGTGCAGCGGTCATTGAAGCAATGACAAGCTGTATGGAGAAGTCTGAGCAGCTTAGCCGCACCTGAGGATAAGTGGGTAAGGCAGCACGGCCTTACCCGCTATGTTTACGCCGTTTTTTTCAGGCAGCCGCTCATAAATTTGCTGCGATCCTCACCTTTGAGCGACTGTTGCGTCGCCTGAGAGCTACAATCACGCATTTTTAACTGTTGTGGCGTCAGCCCTTTCCCGTCGTTGGTATTCTTCTCGTTTTTCAGGCAGTCGCGCATAAAACTTTTGCGCTCATCCCCTTTCAGCGTTTTCGCCGTCGCCTGTTCATTACAGGTGGTCATGCGTTGCTGCTGAGGCGTGAGTGTCTTTTCAGCCGCGCCAACCGTTGAAAGAATAACCATGCCAAAGATCAGGGTAACCAGAAATATTATTTTCATTATGTCGTCCTTTAGTAAGTTGCTCATCCTAAGTCTGGTCACTGCCGCTGAAAAAACCACCCACCATGACAAATTTCATGAGGCCACGCGCTATTTCAGGCCGAGCGCGGACTTCATGGTGTAGAACAGATCGGTCTGATCGGTCAGGCCAACAACATTCGCCGCGTGCGGGCCAAAAGCGGCAATACGCAGCTGCGCGCCGGTGTGTTCCATCGACTCTTCTTCCGAGTTGCCGTAGGTCATTGCCATTACCGCGCCGTCTTTGGTATTCAGCGCCTGAGAAAGACCGGGCGCTTTGGTGTCGGTGGCGACGATCTGGCTGGCATGAGCGTGATCGGCCGTGACGATAACCAGCGTATTTCCGTCTTTTTTGGCAAATTCCAGCGCCTTTTGCACAGCCTCATCCAGATCGACAGTTTCCCCGATTTGCCCGCAAGGATTGGCGGCATGATCCTGCTTATCAATTGACGCGCCTTCTACCTGTAAAAAGAATCCTTTTTCATTGTGGCTCAATAATTCGATAGCCTTGCTGGTCATCTGAGCCAGCGTTGGATAACTGGTATTGCGCTCGGGATTCGGTGCGCAGGTCACTACCGGCTGGTCCAGATTACCATGCAGGGTGGCTTTAGGCCCCAGCCAGCGAACCGGCATGTTGCCTGCGGAAAACAACCCCAGCAGCGGTTGATGTTGATTAGCGGCAGTAATGGCATCAAGAGAAGAAGCATCAAATACCAGTTGATATCCCCGTACCTGAGCCTGTTCAAACAGGCTTTTTCCCTGCCATTCTCCGGCGGTGGCGACATCGGTAAAGGTCGTTGCCCCACCGCCCAGGGTGACATCAGGGCGCGTATTCAACAGCTGTTCGGCAATCGATCCTTTGCCCCCTTTTTCCAGCGCGTTGACGGGACAAAGGGTGGTGGTCAGACTGGGGCCGTAACATTTACGTGAGGTCACATGAGACATCATGGCCGCCGGGGTGGCGTCTTCCAGCTCTGCCGTTGACACATTACCGGTTGCCAGCCCGGCAACTTTGGCCATTTCCAGCAGGGTGGGACGATCTTTTTCGTGAATATCCACGCCCAGGGCACCGTTATAAGTTTTTACCCCGGAGCTCCATGCGGTCGCCGACGCGGCTGAATCGGTGACATAATTCGGTTTGCCGGTTTTTTTATCCAGCGCGTAGTGCGTGTATTGCCCGGTTAATGGCAATGCATCAATTCCTTTAAAATAACCGCCTGCGCCTTCTGCATAATTTCGCGCTGCCGTGATTTCTGAATCGCCCATTCCATCGCCAATAAGCAGAATAATATTTTTCGCCGGTTTATTATTTAAGGATGCCCGTATCGCCGCGGTCTGATCTTCACTGAGACGTCTGGCTCCGCCGGGTAACGTGATATCGCCCTCTGCACCACGATTATCGAGTACCGGCAACGATGGCGCTTGCGCCCATGAAAACGTGGCGCTTAACAGCGGAATTAATGCAATAAAAATAGCGGAATGCTTCACTTATACAGTCTCCATGAGAAATAAATAAAACACGGAGACTCTATAAATCTGAAATGACGAAACGATGACAATATGCGCTTTTATGATTAACGCCTGAATTCGGGTATAGCGGCGCTATAACGTTGCTTAGTGAGTTTGCCGGGTACGGCGCAGCATGATCAGCAACTGCCAGAGGTTAATCAGCACCACAATAGCCGTGGCAACAAATACCCAGCGAAACCCTGCCACCGCGGAGACTGACGCGCCAATCAGCGGACCAGCAACATTTCCCAGGTACATAAATGACTGGTTGTAACCAAAAATACGTCCGGTGACCCGATCGCTACAGTATTTGAGCAGTAGCGTCTGAACTGCCGGCAGCATTGCGCCGTCAGCGAAACCGAGCATAAAGCGCAGTATTCCCAGTTGAAGCGGCGAGGTAACAAATGACATCGCGAAAAAGAGGATCACGGCGCAGCATAACGTCGCCACCAGAATACGTGCGGTGCCGATCCGATCGCCGAGCTTGCCGAGCCGTGGCGCAGAGATTAGCGCAGAGACGCCGGGTACGGAGGCAATCATCCCGCTTAAGAATGCGATGTTATTACTGTCAGGGCACATGGATTTAATAAACAGCGTCAGGATGGGGCCAATCGATCCATTACAGAGCTGAATCACCATGGTAGTGACAAATAAACTGATCACCAGTCCCGGATAGGGCAAGCTGGCAAACACCGCTTTGCCTGAGAGCCGATCGGCTTTACTCACCTGCGGCCTGACGCCCTCTTTAATCAGAAAAAGAGTGACCAGAAAACTGATAGTTAGCAGGATAGCGGTAATAAAAAAGACGGCCCGCAGGCCAACGTGATCCGCCAGAAACCCGCCGAGCAGCGGTCCACCAATGACACCGCTGATTTGTGCTGTGGATAATGTGCTCAACGCCCAGCCGCTGCGTTCGCGCGGCACCTGCGAGGCTACCAGCGCCATCGCATTGGGAATATAACCGGAAGTCAGCCCCATAATTGCACGCAGAATAAAGAGCTGCCAGACGTTAGTCGCGAACGCCTGAAGTAAAATGGCAATAGCCATCCCGAGAGAGGCGCGCAGCAGCATGAGCTTTCGGCCTTTACGATCGGCGAGGCTGCCCCACATCGGGGAAACAATCGCCGAGACCAGGAACGTTACGCTGAAGGTCAGCCCGGACCACAGAGAAAGCGCTTCATGGGAGGTCACGCCCAGCTGTGAGACATAAAGCGGCAGAAAGGGCAAAATTTGACTGATAGCCAGCCCGGTAAAAAAGCAGCCGAACCAGACAGAAATAAGATTAACCTTCCAGGATTCCATAAGCGTATATCGTAATTAAGTTTTTACTCAAGGACGATATTCTATCGGCTTGCGATGCTGCTGTCGGAACCAGAGATGCGCTTTATGCTTTTTCATTTATTATTTATTACCGACACAGCCCATAACCACGCATTCCCAGGTGAAAATGATTCGCATGGGCAGCGTTATATTCAGGGCCAAGTCCATTGCCGTAATAATGGCAGCTACTGGAAAGCAGCGCGCGTAAGAATGGCTGCGTTTGTGCATTGGGCCATCCTTTTAGCACCGTTACACGCTGGCCGCTGGCAAACCGAAAGCCGCTGACGTCCAGCGCTTCTGCGGTAGCGTGCTCACTTAAACGGGCATTTTCACGATGGTAAATATTTCGGCAGGCATAACTGCCAAAGTGATCGATCTGCCTGAGAGCGCTGCCGATCAACTGCTGCGCAAGCGGCTTTGCCTGCTGCTCAACAAATAGCGCACTGCTTAACGCCAGCGGGCAGCTGGCGAGAAAACTGCTGCTGAGTTTAACCTCACCAAAATCACGCACCCGCACCACATTGTTCAATGGACAGTTTCCTGCGCTATCGGCCACTTTCTGACTGGTGATCAGACCGCGTTGATTCGCCTGTACTAACAGTGCCTGACATTCGGCATCTGAAAGCCGGCGTAATTTCATCTGCGCAATCCGTCCCGGAGGATCGGTCAATTGCAGCGGGGCAAACGGATTATAGTATGAGGGCAAGTGGCGGTATCCCCATCCCGCGGCCCCGGCGATCAATGCGAAGACGATCAGACCTTTTGCTTTCACGCCACCTCCTTTATCGATTTCCTTAAGATTATGGCAGAAGGGCTGATTTTGACGTGATATGTTATGTGTTTTACGTTGACCAGAGATCAATATTGAGATGGCAAAGTTGCGGGTAGGTGTCGTTTTTGGTGGGAAATCAGCAGAGCATGAAGTCTCGTTGCAATCAGCAAAAAATATCGTTGAGGCAATGGATAAATCAAAATTTGAGGTCGTCCTTATCGGAATTGATAAACGTGGCGGCTGGCATATTCACGATCAAAGCCATTATTTACTGAATGCGCACGATCCCGCGCATATTACACTCGCGCCATCGACGTCGACTCTCGCGCATATTCCCGGTAAGCAGACGGCGCAATTTATTGATATCGCTAACGGGCAACTGTCGGCGCATATTGACGTTATTTTCCCGATTGTCCACGGCACGATGGGCGAAGATGGATCTTTACAAGGTCTGCTGCGGATCGCGAATCTGCCTTTTGTCGGCTCTGACGTACTCAGTTCCGCAGCCTGCATGGATAAAGACGTGACCAAGCGTTTGTTACGGGATGACGGGCTGGCGATTGCGCCTTTTGTCACTCTCACGCACGTTAATCGCCACGCCACGACCTTCGCCGGGCTTGAAGCGCAGTTTGGCCTGCCGCTGTTTGTTAAACCGGCGAACCAGGGATCGTCCGTAGGCGTCAGTAAAGTCACCACTGAAGCGCAATACCAGCAGGCCGTCGAGCTGGCATTCGAATTCGATCGCAAAGTGATTGTTGAGCAGGGCATTAAGGGGCGCGAAATTGAATGCGCCGTACTGGGCAACGATTATCCTGAAGCCAGCACCTGCGGCGAGGTCGTGCTCAACAGCGATTTTTACGCGTACGATACCAAATATATTGATGATGGCGGCGCACAGGTGGTGGTGCCTGCGGCCATTGAAGCATCAGTTAACGATCGCATCCGCAAAGTCGCTATTCAGGCTTATCAGGCACTAGGATGCAGCGGCATGGCCCGGGTAGATGTTTTCCTCACCGAAGAAAACAAGGTTATTATTAACGAAATTAATACCCTGCCCGGCTTCACCAATATCAGTATGTATCCCAAGCTGTGGCAGGCCAGCGGTTTGAGCTACTCAGCACTTATAACGCGTTTAATTGAACTGGCTCTGGAGCGCTACCGCGCCAGCAGCCAGTTGAAAAGCACCCTAAGCGACTAATCTGGTCGGTCCGCCGCCTCTTCGTCTTCGGGGCGGCGGCGAATAATAAATCCTGCCAGCCAGAAGCAAATCACCCACGTGACCAGGCCTACAGCATATGTTTGCCAGCCCTTTGCCTCAAATCCCAATAGACCTATAACGCCATTTAAAATAAAGATCAGGCCAATCGCCACCGCATAGTAATGCCAGTCACGACGGATTTTTACGGGCAGATTCATCACAACTCCGACAGAAGAAAAAAAGCATCCTCGCATATTTTTATCCGGTCGTCTGTGGCGGGTACGGAAATTCTTAAAAAGAGGCTTGGTTACAATTAAGTTAATAATTTGTGACATAACACTAACTTATACAACCAGGAGAATTCCAGCGCTGAATTTATCATGAATCTTATATTGACAACGGAAATGACCTGTCACACTAAGCATCAGTACGGGCATGAAGTTTTAACGAATGCGTCCGGGAGGTTGGTATGTCAGAGTTCACCTTTTCCAGATCTATGTCAGACAGGAAAAAAAAGGATCGGTCTACCCCAGGGAATATTGCTTATGCGCTATTTGTGCTGCTGTGCTTTTGGGTCGGTGCGCAGATCCTTAATCTTGTGGTTCATGCGCCGGGAATGTACGAGCAGTTAATGCAGATTCAGGATACGGGCCGCCCACATGTTGAAATGGGGCTGGCCGTGGGTACCCTCTTTGGGCTGGTACCCTTCCTGATAGGCTGTATGATCCTGGGCGTCGTAGCCCTGTTGCTGCGGTGGCGTCACTATGTTTAATTCTGCGCCATGCATCTGGCCCGTCGATCATCGACGCGTTTTGCGAACCATGCGGTCGTAAGATTGCGCGTGATCTTCGGGCTTTCAAGCTGAATACCCGGCAATAACTCTCTCGGTAATGCCTGCCCACTTTTCTTGTCTGCCAGTTTAAACACGCCGCTATAAAGCGCTGTTTTCTCGAAATCAAGCGAATCGCCCTTTTCCAGCTGACGGCGGATCTCGCTATCACTCATATCAAGCTGATTGGCCAGCTCTCTTACGGCAAGCTCCGTTTTACCCGCCTCACGGCTGTCGTAGCGGATCAGATCGCCGTCCAGCGCCAGTTTAGTGCCGCTGGCTTTGCTGACCGCATTCTGGAATGCGGCATTGCGGCTGGCATACCATCCGGCGTTAAAATCGGCAAAGCGATAAAGCGGCGCAGAGTAGCTGGTCGGATAGTTCAACAGGTGATACGTGCCGAACCACAGCCCGCCGCGAAGGGTAAACACTTCCTGACGCACGGTACCGCTCATTTCCCATGGATAACCACGGGTATGGGCTTCGGCAAAAGCAATGCTCACCTGCATTGGTCCGCCGGTATGGACCGGATTAAAAGAGCCAAAGAGCTGCTGTCCGAGTGGCACGGTGTTAATTAAGTCATCAAAAAGAGCGCTGAGCTGCTTCTCGGTTTTGACTGAATCAAGCCGATCGCTGTAACTTTTCCCGTCAGGCGATTTTATTTTCAGCGCGGTATGCACCAGCAGAGCCGGAATATGCAGCTTTGCCGCCCGACGTTCAATCTCCTGCCAGGCAATTTTATTCAGGCCGGGCACCGACGGGTCAGCCTGATAGTTTGACTCCTGTTGGGCCACAGCAAGCACTGAGCAGACATTTTCTTTTGTTGGGGCCAGCTTCTGACTCTCAAACGTACGGGCAATGATAAGCGCCCACTCCTCACGATTTTTAACGCTGGCAGGCATTTTTTGCCGCACCATACTGGCAACGTCGACGGCCTTTTCCCCTTTTTTTAGCGGCGCTTTTTCTGTGCTACACCCTGCCAGAATCAGCGCAGCGCAAACGGCCAGTGTGGCAGAGCGAAAGTGTGGTGCGGTCATGTTTCATCATCCCTTTGGTTAAACCCAGACGTTAGCAGCCTCCTCCACGTCTGGCCGATCCAGTTCGCGTTCGAAACTGCGCAGACGTTTATAAATGGACATCAGCTCTACCAGAGTAGGCCATGAATTGATGAGATACTGAAAGGATTCGCGTACCTGCCCAAATACGTCAAGGATCTGACGCATCAGGCCCAGCGTTACTGTACCGGCAACGATAGACGGAAACAGCAGGAACAAGCCGAAAACGTTGTCAACCTGCAGGTACAAAATGCGCGCAATATTAAAATACATATAGTGAAAGTACAGGCGGAAATAGTTGTGACGCACTGCGGAAAACAGCGCGCGAAGCGTCGGGGGGGCAGCGCGGCTGGGATCGTCTTCGCCATAGACCAGCTCTTTACGATAGGCTGCCTCGACCCGCTGATTTTTAAATTCCAGTCCGGGAAGTTTTATCCCCACTACCGCCAGTAATCCGGTCCCCAATAATGCCCATACGATCCCGGCGATAACCAGGCCATAATGCAGATGACCGATAACCGGCAGATCAGGAACATGTGCCGACAGCGCGACCAGCACCGGTAAGAAGGCGATAAGGGTGACGATAGCATTCAGGAAACTCACGCCCATATCTTCCAGCGTCGATGAAAAGCGCATCGTGTCTTCCTGCACACGCTGAGCCGCACCTTCAATATGCCGCAACGTTGGCCAGAACTCGGTGTAGTACTCATTCATGGCACTGCGCCAGCGGAACACATAGTGGCTGACGAAAAAATTATTTAATACCCCGATCACCACCGCTATCAGCGCAATGCCCAGGAAGGTCATAATGCCGTGGTAAAACTGCTCAATATTGACTGAGTTCGGCTTACTCAGCGCTTTCTGGATAAGATCGTAAAATGGACCATACCAGGCGTTAACGGCCACGCCGACTTCCACCAGAAACCAGGTGACAAAAATAATTAACGCTGTCCCCCAGACGGACCAGCGCTGCCAGCGGTGCGGGCTATAACATTGCCAGACGAGGGCAAACAGCGCGACGCAAACCGCATAATAAGCATAAAATACCAGATAGTCGGGCGACCAGAATCTGGCTGCGCTAATGGGGGCCGCTGCGGTGGCAGAAAAAAAGCGCAGCAGCCAGGCTCCCCCTTCAATCTGCCAAAAAAGAACGGCAGCCAGCCCCCAAAGCAGTGCCGACAGAAAAAACGGCCCCGGTTTTGGGAAAAAAGATTTAAACATGTTTGCTCCCAGGTCTCTCTTATTGTGCCAGTTCAGACGGCTTACCCCCTCGTAAAGTGGCGCCGCATCATCCGCGAAATGAGACCTGAAGGGTAGTGGTTAGTTCTCTGACAAGGCGTGAGTAATTGTATCGGCGGGTTACGGCTAATACAGAAGCAGAGTGGCGTCGTTATCACTCGTTATAAAAGAGAACATTTTCGGCGAAGTGATTTGCCTGGCAGCATGGTTCACCTGAAAGACGCTTTGCAACAGTGAATGAAGTAGTATAAATAGGCATAGTTTTCTTAATTTATTGATGGGTTCCCTTGTTGAAACGTTGCCTTTTTCTCTTTGCCGCCCTTTATGCGGCCACATTGCCGGCGGCTTATGCCGCGCAAACGTCACCCGACCCGGTTTTTGCATCCGATATTGTCGATCGTTATGCCGACCATATTTTTTATGGCAGCGGGGCCACAGGGATGGCGCTGGTCGTTATTGATGGCAATCAGCGGGTGTTTCGCAGCTTCGGCGAAACGCGACCGGGGAACAATATCCGCCCACAGCTTGATTCAGTGATCCGTATCGCGTCGTTAAGTAAATTAATGACCAGTGAAGTGCTGGTGAAATTACTCGATCAGGGCATCGTTAAGTTGCACGATCCTTTGAGTAAGTATGCCCCACCGGGCGCGCATGTTCCGGGCTATCAGGGTACGCCCATTACGCTGGTGAATCTGGCCACCCATACCAGTGCGCTACCGCGTGAACAACCGGGCGGGGTGGCAAATCGTCCGGTTTTCGTCTGGCCGACGCGCCAGCAGCGCTGGAACTGGCTTTCAACCGCGACGCTAAAATCGGCGCCGGGTTCGCAGGCAGCCTACTCTAACCTGGGGTTTGATTTACTGGCAGATGCGCTGGCAAGCGCCGCGGGTAAATCTTATCCGCAGCTGTTTGAGCAGCAAATCACTCGCCCGCTGGGAATGAAAGATACGACGTTTACCCCGTCGCCGGATCAGTGTAAGCGCCTGATGGTTGCCGAGAAAGGCGCCAGCCCGTGCAATAATACACTGGCGGCTATCGGCAGCGGCGGCGTTTATTCTACGCCTGACGATATGATGCGCTGGATGCAGCAGTTCCTGTCTTCGGATTTTTACACCCGTAACGATCAGGCAGACAGAATGCAGACCCTGATTTATCAGCGTACACAATTGACGCGTATCACTGGCATGGATGTCCCCGGCAAGGCTGACGCACTGGGCATGGGCTGGGTTTACATGGCACCCAAAGATGGCCGACCGGGGATTATTCAAAAAACCGGCGGCGGCGGTGGATTTATCACGTATATGGCGATGATCCCTCAGCATAATATCGGTGCGTTTGTGGTAGTCACCCGCTCGTCGCTCACCCGTTTTGTCAATATGAGCGACGGCGTGAACGATCTGATAAGCGAGCTGAGTGGTAATACACCGAGAGTGGTACCCGCGTCTTAACGCTTAATAATCATAAGGCAAGCGGTTAATCGCAACCAGTTTGCCTTTATGCATTTGAATGTACTCTCCGCGTCGCAGTGCTGAAAGCACTTCGGCAATGACCGATCGGGATACGCCCGTACATCGTTGAATATAGTTGATGACGCCCGTGCGTAAGCGCAATGATTCGTCCCACTGCGCCATTGTTAATAATGTAGAGCGTATCTGGTTATAATTACTGGTGCCGATAAGACGCATATCGCGCATTTCCAGCATACGATGCTGCCAGGTAAGCCAGTAGAAAGCCTCTCGCCACAAGCCGCCTTCTTCTATTAGCGTCAGCGTTTTCGATGCCGGCAGACAATAGCCACAGCACTCGCCTTCCGTGCTGATAGTGTAGTCGTTAGTATTTTTTATCGCGTCAGCAGACAGGCCAACAATGAATGGAGCACTGGCGAAACCGAGCATGATATCGTTAGACTTACGGCTTAAAGAGATAACACCCTGCTGGAAAACAACGGTGCTGTTTTGGGACTGGAAGTCCGGGAAAGGAAAAGATTCGCCTTCGTAACAGTGGAAGCGAGTACCATATAATGATAGATGTTTATCAAGCGCATTAAATTCGTTAAGCGGTTTATTCAGATTTGTCATTACTCTGCTTTCCTTGCGAAAAATGCCCGTCATATCCATGACAGGCATTGAAACAAAGAGTAAAACAGGAGCGTTAACTCCCCCTCAGCACCCGATTACCAGGTGTATTTAACACCTGCATTTGCTGCCCAATCCTGATCAACATCGCCGCCGCCTACATAGGTAACACCGGTGTTAGCACTAAAGTTCTTAGTGAAGCTGAACTGGCTCCCCAGACCAACCCGTACCGCAGAGCCTTTAACGCCGTTATCGATGTTATCACCATTGACATCGGAATCGTTGTCGGAGTCGTCGTATACGTAGGCCAGTTTGAAGTACGGCGTCAGAGCCTGGTTGCCATAGTTGAAGGTATAGCCAGTATCAATACCCGCTTCATAACGCAGGCTATCGTAATCCTGACCGCCGATATTCGCGTCATTGCTCAGACGATAGCTGTCGCCGGACTGGAACAGACCGTTGATGCTGGCGTAAGGGGTGGCGTAGCCAGATTCGTTAAGTTTCCAGTCGTAACCCAGTTTCAGACCAAAGCCCCATGCATCAGCGGTAGTGTTGCCATCAACATAGGCACCATTGCTCATGTTTGCCGTCAGATCGTTATCGAAACGGCTGTAGTTCAGGTTGCCATCGATAAAAACGTCGTTCGCGAAGCGAGAAGAAGAGTAGAGATAAGCAGACTGACTGTCTTGATCCACCTGGCCAGTACGGTCGCTCATGTCACCTTTTGCGAAGGCTGCGGCCGCACCGACGATCCACTTAGCATTGTTGCCGTCAACTTTGGTATCAATACCGACCATGATGCCGTTAACGTCCTGATCGTAGTTGATAGTACCGTTATCACCCTCGAAGCTACCGCCGAAGTAGCTAACCCATGCGCCACCGTTGTCTGCAAAACCATGACGTGCAGTGGTCAGACGATCGGACAGAGTATCCTGTTGCAGATTCCAGATATTGGTATTTGCAGAGGGAATGCTCAGCGCCATGTTCGCGTAGTCGGTCAGCTCCATCTGGCGCAGTACAACCGTATTGCCTTCTTGCTGTGCCTGATAGGTGTAAGCACCCAGGTCAGCTTTGTTAGCCGCGCTAAAGGTCGCATCGGTGTTTACATCGTCAACATAGATAATCTGCTTACCTTTGTAGTCAGCAATAGCGCCAGCACCAGTCGCATCGTCGATACGCACTTTGTAATTACCGGTTGCGGCTACAACGTTGTCACCACTACCCGCATAAACATTGTCAGTGCCATCAACTTCATCGTTGTTGGTGTTGAGGTTACCGTTACCGTTAATGGTCAGGTGGCCATCGGAGTTCATCGCGATAGTACCGTAACCATAGTTAGCCTGAGTTTTATCGTTAGTACGATTGTTCACCAGGTCAGCATTCAGCACATAGTCATTGCTATGGATGTTGAACACCCCAGAGTTAACATCGTCATTGCGGTGAACAACGTCAGCACTGGTCAGGTTCAGCGTGTCAGTTTCAAACAGGCTGGAAGCGCCGGTATTGCTGGTTTGCACATCCAACATACCCCCGTTGGTCACGGTGATATGGTTGGTGTACAGCGCTGTATTATCAGTACCGGCCGCCGCGCTAACCTCGTCAGACAGCGTTACCGTACTGTATGAGTCAATGGTCAGGTTATCTGTGCTAACAGCACCATCTTCGCTAATGTTCAGGGCAGAACCGTCTTTCAGGATGATGCTGTCAGAGGTCAGCATCGAGCCATCTGCTACATTGACCTGCGAACCACTGTTGATAGCCAGTGAATCGATCAGCGAATCTTTGGTGGTATCCCACTCAGAGCCGTTGTTAAGTACAACGTCGAAAATGCCGCTCTGGAAGATGTTGGCGTTATCCGTACGGCCCCATGAATCATAAGAATAAGAGGCATAAGGGTCGAGGCTGTTTGCCGCTACATCGATGAAATTTTCAGAGGCAACTTGCTGATAATTATTGTAAGCAGCGCCAACCCATTTGCTGTTGTTCAGCGTCAGAGTCAGGCGATCAACGTTTTGATCGTCAGCCGCCCAGCCACCGTGAGTCCAGGTATCTGTCGTGCCGTCGACCAGGTGTTTCGTCGGATCGAAGTTATTATTGAAGGTGCTCTGGACATAAACGTCACCGAGCAATTCTGAGTTAGTAAACGTCGCAGTGTTGACCATACGATAATCAGACGTTGCATCATCAATAAAGGCTAATGCTGTATCATCGCTAAAGCCATGGGAGCTGGCAGTACCAGAATAATCACTCGGTTCTGCAGAATTACCGAAATGGCTATTGCTGTTGTCACCTTCGTTCCAGGACAGAGAGCCAGATGTGACGGTAGAGTTTTCAACGTTAACGTTGTTATCCCACTGATGATCGCCATTAACGTAGGTATCGTTCGCATAGCTGCCATCAGTCTGAACTAATGCAATTCCTGCGACGTGCGAGTTATTGGTCACATTGACGTTGCTTTCAACGCCTAATGTAACGGCAACGCCCAGACCGGCGGTATTTAACTGGTCATAATCGGTATTAGTGGTTACACCATCGCTGTCCAGATAGTTATCGGTAAAATAAAACGCTTCGAAGTCATCATCAATGATTGAGCGATCGACATTCAGCGTGAAGACATCACCGTCTACCCAGTTATGGGTGGTATAGTCTGCGTCGTTATAGCCAGGAAAAGTAAAGTTCTCTGAACCTACCGGAGCCGATGTAATCATTCCATGAATAGTGGAATTGGTTACATTTAATGTATTAGTATCCGTTGTATAATCGTCATTCAGATACCGGGTAGAGATAACACCGTTTACGGTATCATTATTGAATGTCGCGTCGAGATAATTGCTGTTATCCGATGTGGTGTTGTAGACATAACCGCTGTAGGTCAGATAGTCAGTATCTGTGTTGGTGTTGATCCAGTCATATTGCGTCTGAACATCATCATGATAACCAAACATATCATAAGTGGCCGCATTTGCCTGAGAAGCGATTGCCAAAGTGCAGGCCAATGCTAATTGAGATACTACCAGTTTCTTTTTCCAGGTTTGCATTTGTCATCCCTCCTCAGGGACGTATCTAGTTGATCCATCAATTACCAATGCAATCAAAATAAGTAATATTATATTGCGCACTGAATTATGCGTGTTTAGAGGGAGAAGGTTCAATTAATCTTTACGCAAAGTCCCGAAACGGACAAGCATCGTTTCATATATACAAAAACAAAATAATTCAGAATTTAATGAATCAACAAACACATTAAAAAAATCATTGTAAACATGAGGTTAGCAATAAAACCCTGTAATCTTCGCCCACAACCTCCTTTAAATTAAAAAAATGCATTCACATAATATATAATTCATCGGTATGGTTTCACACGGATGTACTCTCGCGCTTAAACAGCCACAAGAAACGTTGCTTTTATTTTCATTAATTATTTCTTTAATACATAATATAAACATTACAAACCATGATAATTATATTTATCATATTTATCAAAAAACGCGCTTTATTCGCACTATGGTATTTATGGCCTATTCCACTCGCGACGTCGCTAAAAGACAACTTTGGTAAAACATCTACGTGATAACTAAGGTACAATAACGTTATATTTTACCAACATCAGGCACAACATGACCGATTTAATCACCCGCCCTCGTCGCCTGCGCAAGTCTCCCGCGCTGCGCGCAATGTTTGAAGAGACAACGCTGAGTCTGAATGACCTGGTATTGCCTATCTTTGTTGAAGAAGAGCTCGATGAGTTTAAGGCTATCGACGCGATGCCGGGCGTGATGCGCATTCCGGAGAAGCATCTTGCCCGCGAAATCGAGCGTATTGCTAATGCTGGCATCCGCTCGATAATGACTTTTGGGATTTCTCATCATACCGATGCCACCGGTAGCGATGCCTGGAAGGAAGACGGGCTGGTTGCCCGCATGTCACGTATTTGTAAAGAGGCTGTCCCGGAAATGATCGTCATGTCCGATACCTGTTTCTGCGAATACACCTCGCATGGTCATTGTGGCGTGCTGTGCGATAGCGGTGTAGATAATGACGCGACCCTTGCCAATCTTGGTAAGCAGGCTGTCATTGCTGCCGCCGCAGGTGCGGATTTTATCGCTCCATCTGCGGCCATGGATGGGCAAGTGCAGGCTATTCGCCAGGCGCTGGACGCCGCCGGTTTCTATGACACCGCCATCATGTCCTACTCCACCAAATTTGCGTCTTCCTTTTATGGTCCCTTCCGTGAAGCGGCAGGAACCGCGCTTAAAGGCGATCGTAAAACGTATCAGATGAACCCGATGAACCGCCGGGAAGCCATTCGTGAATCGCTGCTGGATGAGGCACAGGGTGCAGATTGTCTGATGGTAAAACCTGCTGGTGCTTATCTTGATATTTTACGCGATATCCGTGAGCGTACCGATTTACCGCTGGGCGCATATCAGGTAAGCGGCGAATACGCGATGATTAAGTTCGCGGCGCAGGCCGGAGCCATTGATGAAGAAAAAGTGATTCTGGAGAGTTTAGGATCGATCAAACGGGCGGGTGCAGATCTGATCTTTACCTACTTTGCACTTGATCTGGCGGAAAAGAAAATCCTCTCTCGCTAAGAAATGATATTGTCCGGCGATGGCTTTGCCTTGCGCGGACCTGAAATGAGCGGGAAGAGAAACAAGATGCCATCCGCTCCAGGAGCGGATGGCATAACATAATCAGTTATTAACCGGGATAACCGCGCCTTTATATTTCGTGCGGATCCAGTCCTGAATTTCTTTCGAGTGAAGCACTTTCACCAGCTCAACAATATCTTTTTTCTTCTCGTCGCCGCGATGCACGGTAATGATATTGGCGTACGGGTTGTTCTCACCGCTTTCAACCGCGATAGGATCGTGAACCGGGTCCAGACCAGCATCAATGGCGTAGTTGGCGTTAATCACTACCGCATCACCTTCATCATTGTTATACATCTGCGGCAGCAGTGCGGCTTCGACGTTCGGCTGGAACTTCAGCTTTTTCGGGTTTTCCACGATATCGCTGATACGCGCGCTGACTTTGTCGATGCCCGGCTTCAATTTGATAACGCCCTCTTTTTCGAAGATGGTCAGAATACGACCCTCTTCGGATACCGCATCACGCATAATCACTTTTGCGCCCTGCGGCAAATCCTTCAGCGACTTGTATTTTTTAGAATAAATACCGATCGGCTCAATATGAATAGCCCCGGCGCTGACGAAATCAAAGGTCTTATCGCCGGCATGATCTTTCAGTACGCTGTTCAAATAGGGAATATGCTGGAAATAGTTAGCGTCGATATCACCGCTGGCCAGCGCCGTATTTGGCAGGATGTAATCCTGGAAGGGTTTAATTTCCAGATCGATACCCTCTTTCGCCAGAATAGGTTTAGCCTGCTCCAGAATTTCAGCGTGCGGTACGTTAGATGCGCCCACGGTCAGCGTATCTGCCCATGATGCGAAGCTAAAGGCGCTTAAGGTTGCTGCGGCGATCAATGTCAGTGTTTTAGTCATGATGTTGGTTTCCGTATTATTAGCGTTTGTCTAACAGAGAGGTAATAACGTCGCCGCAGAACTGGATGATGAAGACGACGATCAAAATGGTCACCGTCGCCACCAGCGTGACGTCGCTATGGTTGCGCTGGAATCCTTCCAGATAAGCAAGATTTCCCAATCCACCTGCGCCAATCACTCCGGCCATTGCGCTGTAGCTCACCAGCGCAATCAGTGTCACCGTAATCCCCGACACCAGGGCTGGAGAGGATTCAGGCAGTAAAACCCGAAAAATTAACGTACTCAGGCGTGCGCCCATTGAGCGCGTCGCTTCAATCACACCTTTATCGACTTCACGCAGGGCAATCTCTACCAGCCGCGCGTAGAACGGCGCGGCGCCGACAATCAGCGCAGGTAATGCCGCATTTGCGCCGAGGATCGTGCCGACAATTGTTTTGGTGAATGGGATCAGCAGTACGATCAGGATAATGAACGGAATAGAGCGGAACACGTTCACGATAATCGAAATCACGCTGTACAGCGCCCGATTCTGAAACAGCCCGCCGCGCGCCGTCAGGAACAGCGCCAGCCCAAGCATAATTCCCAGCACAAAAGTTGCGACGCCAGAAATGGCCGTCATGTACAGCGTTTCCTGCGTGGCGGCCCATAATTGCTCCCACTTCAGATGGGGTAACAGTTGATCAAGCATGTTTAATTACCTCGCATTCAATATCGCTGTGCTGCAAATCCGCGAGGATATTATTGAGCTGATCCTGGTTTGCAATAACGTGGAGCCATAATTGTCCAAATACGCCGTGAGCCGTCTGAGACATCTTGCCGTGCAGAATATTAAACGGCAGCCCGTAGCGCAGCGTCAGTTCTCCCACGACTGGCTGATGGGTACTTTGCCCGGTAAACGTTAATTTAATTACCGCTCCCGCCAGATCGCTGGTCAGTTCCGGGTTGAATGCTTCTTCTTCTTTGTACTGGCTTACCTGGCGCACAAACTGACGGGTGATCGGCTGCTGCGGACGCGTAAACACGCTCAGTACCTCGCCCTCTTCGACCACCCGGCCATTTTCCATTACCGCGACCCGATCGCAGATCTTTCTCACCACGTGCATTTCATGGGTGATCAGGACGATCGTCAACTTAAAGCGACGATTAATATCCAGCAGCAAATCAAGGATCTGATCGGTAGTTTGCGGATCAAGGGCCGACGTTGCCTCATCACACAATAGTACGTCCGGGCTATTGGCTAACGCACGGGCAATGCCGACGCGCTGTTTCTGCCCACCGCTAAGTTGTGAAGGATAGGCATCTTCGCGCCCGTTTAACCCCACCAATTCAATCAGCTCGGCAACCCGTGCACGAATTTGTGCTTTTGGCGCCCCGGCGATCTGCATTGAAAAAGCAATATTCTCTCGCACGGTACGTGACCACAGCAGATTAAAGTGCTGAAACACCATGCTGATCTTCAATCGAGCCTGACGCAGCGCCTCGCCTTTTGCCAAAGAGATCTCATGGCCATTAATGGTCACGCTGCCAGTGCTCGGTTTTTCCAGCCCGTTTAACAGTCGGATCAGCGTACTTTTACCCGCGCCGCTGTAGCCAATAATGCCGTAAATCTGCCCTTGTTCGATCGTTAAATCTACGTTATCCACGGCGACAACCGGGGTCTTACCGTGGTCAAAAATCTTCGAAATATTTCTGAGTAGGATCATCTTATCTGTTTATCCGATGCTTCTTATCTGTGGCGTAACGCTGGTGCGAATGGCAGTTTAGCAGTATAGACTTCCATATGGTAGCCATAAACATACATGAAACGATGTTTGTATAGCAAAATTTATTATTTGCTAAGACAGGATTTTCGGGGGCAGGAAATCACTCACATTGATGCGACTAACATACTGCTAATGGCCTGGATACAGGCGCTGAATCTTCCATCAGCGAGTATACCTGCACTCATTCAATTTACCTGATAATAACATCGTATTTACTTATAGTTTTTCTGACATAAATAAGCACTTTTTCTTCTTTGTCGTCGGTAAGACATTGTGGGAGCGTAGCGACAGAAAATAAAAACAGAGTACGCAGAGGAATCTATGGCAGATAAACGAAATGCATTGAAAACGCTGGTCCTGGCAACAGGATTGCTGACGCTCGGTACAGCAGCGCACGCCGATCAACTGGCGGATATTAAAGCCGCAGGCGTGGTGAAAGTCGCCACCTTCGACGCTAACCCGCCGTTTGGCTCCGTCGATCCTAAAAGCCATGACATCGTAGGTTATGACGTGGATTTTGCTAAAGCGCTGGCTAAAGCGCTCGGCGTGAAGCTGGAGCTGGTAGCCACTAACCCGGCAAACCGTATTCCGCTGCTGCAATCCGGTAAAGCGGATTTGATCGTGGCGGATATTACGATTACCCCGGAACGTGCTCAGGTAGTAGATTTCTCAACGCCCTATTTCGTCACCGGCCAGCAATTCCTCGTGCCGTCATCGTCTGCGGACAAGCTCGACGAGTACAGCCGCGCACGCATTGGTGCCGTAAAAGGCACCACCGGCGAACAGGCGCTGCACCAGCGTTATCCGCAGGCGCGGGTGCTGTCTTATGACGACATTCCGCTGGCGCTAACTGCGCTGCGCAACGGTAATGTGCAGGCCATCACTCAGGACAGCACCATTCTGGCAGGCCTGCTGGCAGAAGCGCCCGACAAAGCGAAGTTTAAGATCCTGCCGGATCTGCTGAGTAAAGAAGAGATCGGCGTCGGCGTTAAAAAAGGCGAAACGGCGCTGCTGAAAGCGGTTAACGATGAGCTGGTTAACCTGGAGAAAAACGGCGAGGCCGCCAAAATTTATGACGTCTGGTTTGGTCCTTCAACCAAAACGCCGCAGCCACGTTCATTCACTATCGAAGCACAGTAATATGCTGTCAGGTTTCTTTTCTCAATCCGCAGCCGGGTCTGCGGATTTTTCACGTCTGGAAAATGCCAGCGTGGAGTTTCGCGACGTGGTGAAAGCCTTTGGCGATCAGCGCGTATTAAACGGTATCAACTTGACGATAAACCCTGGCGAAGTGGTGGCGATCCTCGGCCCTTCCGGTTCGGGAAAATCAACCCTGATTCGCCTGATCAATCAGCTCGAATCGCTGAGCGATGGTGACATCCTGATCGACAATAAATCGACCCGACAATTATCGGGTCGTGCCCTGCGCCAGCTGCGCAGTCGGGTCGGATTTGTGTTCCAGCAATTTAATTTGTATGCCCATCTTAACGCGGTGCAAAACATCAGTATGGCGCTGGAAGCGGTCCATGGCTGGAGCAAGGCGGCGGCCCATACCCGCGCGCTGGAACTGCTGAATCAGGTAGGGCTGTCGGATAAGGCGCAGCATATGCCCTCCCAGCTTTCGGGCGGTCAGCAACAGCGGGTGGCGATTGCCCGCGCCCTCGCCTCGTCTCCGCAAATCATTCTTTTTGATGAACCAACGTCGGCACTGGATCCGGAGATGATCGGTGAAGTGCTGTACGTCATGAAAACGCTGGCGCACAGCGGGATTACCATGATTGTGGTGACGCATGAGATGCAGTTTGCCCGTGAGATAGCCGACCGGGTGGTATTTATTGATGGCGGGGAAATCTGCGAAATAGCGCCGCCTGCGGCGTTCTTTACCCGGCCGGATCATCCTCGCGCCCGGCGTTTTCTGCAAAAAGTGCTGGACCCGCTGCATCAGGAGCGCCCGGCATGACGCTGCTACTCGACTGGCAGGGCGTGCTGACCGGGCAGCCTCTGCAATGGATTATTTCCGGTTTTTTGACCACGTTATGGGTGACGGTCGCCGGTATTTTACTGGCAACAATCTTAGCGGTACTGTTTCTGGGGCTGCGTACAGGTGGTGGGCGCGTCGGCTACGTAGTGGTCGCTGCCTGGGTGTCACTGTTTCGCAATACGCCGCTGCTGGTCCAGCTCCTGTTCTGGTATTTCGCCGCGTGGAATTTGCTCCCACTGGCGTTCCGCGATTTTATTAATGCCGATCATCCTGGGGCCATTCTGCCGGGTAATGTCTGGTGGCTGACGCCAGAGTTTATCTGCTCGGCGTGGGGGCTGGCGGTATTTACCTCGGCCTTTCTGATTGAGGAGATTGAGTCCGGTCTGCGCGCGGTGGCGAATGGGCAACGCGAAGCGGCGGTAGCGCAGGGATTTTCTACGTGGCGATTGTTCCGTTTGATCCTGCTGCCGCAGGGGCTGGCCAATGCCTGGCAGCCGATCGTCGGCCAGTATCTGAATCTTATGAAGCTCTCATCGCTGGCGAGCGGGATTGGTTTTGCCGAGTTGACCTATCAGGTCCGGCAAATTGAGAGCTATAACGCGCACGCCCTCGAAGCCTTCGCCGTCGGCACGGTGCTGTATCTGCTTACCGGCGTGATTGCCGGTGGGATCCTCGTCCGTCTGGGACCGAAACATGCCCGCACGGCGACGAAAAAAAGGATGGCCTGATGCTGGAAAATTTGACCGTTATTACCGATAACCTCGACTATTTATTGTGGGGACGGCTGGCTGACGGGCAGCCTGGCGGCGTAGTGCTGACCCTGCTGATGGCGCTGGGCGCAGCTATTCTTGCCCTGCCAGGCGGCGTGGCGCTGGCCTGTGCCGCCTGGCGCTATCCGGGGATAATACGGCGCGTGCTGTTTTTATGGGCAGAACTGATCCGTGGTATTCCGCTGATATTTGTCATTTTCTGGCTATGGTATTTACTGCCGATGCTGACCGGGAGCGATCTGCCAGGTGCAGTGACCGTTACTCTGGCGCTGGCATGGTTTACCGCCGCCTCAGTAATGCATTCAGTTCTCGCCGGACTCGACGCGCTACCGGTCGGGCAGTACGAAGCGGCGCAAACGCAGGGGTTTACCGCGGGCCAGACGCTGCGGCTTATCCTGTTGCCACAGGTCATGCGCAATGTGCAGCCGTCGCTGGTGGGTATTTTTATCAGCCTGCTGAAAGACACGTCGCTGGCATTTATTGTTAACGTGCCTGAACTGACGACGGTGGCAGGCCAGGTCAATAACCGGGTACAAATTTATCCCACGGCGATTTTTATTTTTACTGGCGTGGTTTATTACCTGTTATGTAGCGGCGTGGGCCTGATGACAAAACGCTGGAAGCCGCGTGATCCCCGCTTTTCCCTGGCTCAACGTTAAACGAAGCGATGAGAATTTTCTGGACTTGTCACACACTGCGTTAAGGGCTTCTATACTTATTCTACACACGTACCTAAGGAGCCTGACATGTTTGAGAAAGCAGAAAATAAAGTAAACGAAGCTGCGGGTAAAGCGCAGGAAGTTTTTGGTCGCGCAACCGACCGTCATGATGACACCGTAAAGGGCGCTACGCGCAAATACGCATCGCAGGCAGGCTATGCGGTACGTGATGCAGCAGATACCGTGCGCGATCAGGTTTCTTCTAATCCGCTTGGCGGTCTGGCTATCGCCGGTGCAGTCGGCGTCGTACTGGGCTTCCTGCTCGCCCGTAAGTAATTTCAGACCTCGTTATCTATCAGGACCGCCCCGGGCGGTCCTTTTTTTTGCCTGATGTGCGCCTCTGCGGCAGGCGTATCAGGATTAATGATGCAGCATCTCGTCAACCACCTGCTCATCGGTTAACTGGTATGGATAATACGTCGGCCAGTTATCCATCTCGTTAAGCAGCGCTTCCTGCGAGGTATTGCCCATAAAAATATGATAGTGCGCTGACGGGCGCGGGGCGATGGTGTGATCGCTGAACTGGACAAATTTCGGCGCGTGACTGTTGGCGTCTTTACACTCAAACAGATAGCGCACCCCTTTCTTACCGGAGGTATAGGTCAGGATCTTATGTCCGGCATACTCATATTTGCAGCTACTGACTTTATCGCCGGTATGAAATTCCATCACGCCGTTTTCAATGCCGATAGTGTCCACATCGGTACGATAGCCCTGACGGTAATACGCTTTGTATTCAGCGGCGCTTTTACTGCTCTCTTTCTGCGCTTTTTTTTCAAAGACCGGGTCCAGCTTGCCGCTTTCCAGCAGCGGATATACTGATTGCCATACCCCATCCCAGTCCGACAGCGACCTGTCTTTTACGTTTTTATCGTCAAAGATGCCTTCTGCCGCCTTCTGCTCTACTTCACTTAATGGTTTACCGTGTGAGTGATGCGCATGTGAAAGTGCCTGACCGCTGACCAGCAGCGCACCCAGCGCCACTGCTATTTGTTTAAAATGAACCGTCAAAATTGTTTCCCCGTGTTAATGTCGCCATTTTTGTTACAATATAACATAACTATTATTAACACAACGGATCTCTTTAATACGATCGCATACTGCATCTTTTGGCAATTGCTTCACTATATGAAGCAATTTTCATCACTAATCTTTGATAAACCTCACGCAACCCGTCACCGCATTCGCCAGCCTCGCGGCAATCCCTACACTCAGCGTACAGATAACAACAACATCACACCGATGGTTACCCTGCTGACCGGGAGGTTACATGCAACAAACCGATATTCACTACGCCGGAGACGACGCTGCCGGGCAGCAGAAAGTTCCGCGCCGACGCACCGCAAAAATCATGCTGTCGGCCGGCGTCGGCCATTTTATTGAGTGGTTCGACTTCGGGCTATATGGCACGCTGGCGGCGATCATTGCCAATAATTTCTTTGTTAGTAACGATCCGGCGGTGGCGCTGCTGAAATCCTTTGCCGTTTTTGGATCGGGTTTTCTGATGCGTCCGCTGGGCGGTCTGTTCTTCGGATCGATGGGCGATCGTCAGGGACGACGTAAAGTGCTGGTGACGGTGATCGTCATTACCTCAATATCCACTTTTGTAATGGGGATCCTGCCGACCTGGGAACAGGTAGGCGTTCTTGCACCGATCCTGCTGGTCATCACACGTCTGGTTCAGGGATTTGCCGCGGGCGGCGAAAGCTCTGGCGTCATCACCTATCTGGCGGAAAGCGCATCACCAAAACGTCGGGCAACGCTGACCTGCTGGAGTGAGAACTTCAGCTTTATGGCCTTCGTCTGCGGCTCCGGGCTGGTGCTTTTTCTGACCCATATGCTGGGTGAAGCGGCGATGAACGACTGGGGCTGGCGTATCCCCTTCCTGCTGGCCGCCCCGCTGGGCCTTGGCGGGCTGTATATGCGACGCAATATGGAAGATTCCGCCGAGTTTCATAAACTGAAAGCCAGCGGCAAACTGGAAAAATCACCGTTGCGCAAAACCCTGTCGACCTCCATGCGCGCCCTAATGTTCTGTACCGGTTTTGTGGTGGTTAAAGCGGTGAGCAGCTGGGTTCTGCAATCGTTTATGCCGGGCTACCTTTCCACGCACCTGCACTACAGCCGGACGGATTCCTATCTGATCACTACCCTGGGTCTGCTGAGCGTTGCCGTCTGTATGCCGCTCACCGGCTACCTGTCCGACCGCTGGGGGCGACGTCCGCTGATGCTGATGGGCTGCGGCGGATTCATTCTGCTGACCTGGCCTGCGATGTTGGTCATGAGCCAGGGGTCGGTTCCCAGCGCCATTGCCGCCATGAGTATGCTCGGCGTATTTGTCGCCATGTTCAACGGCGGCTGCGGCGCGGCAATGGTGGAGCTGTTCCCGACGGCGATCCGCTACGGCGGCATCGCGATCGCCTATAACCTCACCGTAGCAGTGTTTGGTGGGGTAACGCCGCTGGCATCAGCAAGCCTGATCGCCTGGACCGGCGATCCGCTCTCTCCGGCATGGTACGTCATGATCACCGCCGTTATCTCTTTCATTGCCGTGTGGTTCGCTAAAGAAACCGCCGGAAAGATCCTCGATTAATGTCACCGGGAGGTGTTATGAAGATAAGCCACGTCGAGTGTTTTCCGCTCAAAATTACGCCGGAGCAAGTCTATCTGGGCGGCGATGCCGCCGACGCATCGACGGATTACTACTACCGTCCCGAGTACCGCTGCGTTTATTCGCGCAAGATGGAAACCTGTCTTGTCAAAATCACCACCGATGATGGTCACGTGGGCTGGGGCGAAGCGCTGGCCCCGGTTGTCCCGCAGGTAATTGCTGAATTGATCACACAACTGTTTACACCGCTCCTTATTGGTCACTCTCCCTTCTCCAGTGCGGTGCTGAACAGCAAAATGTATGACGCCATGCGCGACCGGGGGCACATTACCGGATACCACATTGATGCGCTGGCGGCCGTGGATATCGCGCTGTGGGATCTGAAAGGCAAAATTCTGAATCTGCCGGTCTGGCAACTGCTGGGCGGCGCGTACCGTGAAAGCATCCCCTGCTACGTTTCCGGACTGCCTGAGCCGACGCTGGACGCCCGCTGCACGCTGGCCAGACGCTGGCAGGAAAAAGGCTTTACCGCGATGAAGCTGGCGCTGGGCTATGGCGTAAAAGAGGACATTGCCAACGTGCGCGCCATTCGCGAAACGCTGGGTGACGATGCGCAGATATTTCTTGATGCCCACTGGAACTACAGCGTCGCGCAGGCGGCTGAGCTTGCCACCGCGCTACACCCGCTGGGGCTGGGATTTCTTGAAGCGCCGCTGCTGCCGGAGGATATTAGCGGACACCGCGAACTGCGCGCCAAAAGCCCTGTACCGATTGCGCTCGGCGAAACGGAGCGCACCCGCTATCAGTTTAAGCCGTTTATTGAGCAGCGCGCCGCCGACATCCTGCAACCGGATGTCGGGCGTACCGGGATCAGCGAATTAATGCATATTGCGGCGCTGGCCGAGACCTGGAATATTCAGGTCGCCCCGCACCTGAGCGTCGGGCTGGGCCCCTGTATCGCCGCCTCTATTCACGTGGCTGCCGCTATTCCGAATCTCTTTATGCTTGAGTACCAGCCGCCGGTATTTGCTATCGCCAATCAGCTTCTTAACACGCCGCTTATCTGCGAGCAGGGACATTATCAGCTCCCGCAAACGCCGGGACTGGGAATTGATATCAATGAACAACGGGTACGCGAATCCGTGATGGGGGCAACATGTTAAAGGGTAATGTGCCAATTCTGGCGACCGCATTTGATGATAATGGCGACGTGGATTTTGCGTCAATTGAACGGCTGGTGAGATTTCTGCTGGATCAGGGCGTGGACGGGCTGGCCCTGTTTGGCAATGCCTCTGAAGGCTATGCGCTAACCGGCAGCGAAAAAGAGGCGCTTTTTGCCTGCGTCAAACGTCTGACCGGAGATTTACCGCTGGTGGCGGCGGCGGGCGGAGCATCGTCAGCAGTGGCGATTGAAGATATTCAGCGGGTTCAGCGCTGGGGGGCGCAGGTGGCGATGGTCAACCCGCCGTCGGTGGTCAAACCCGGCCCCCAGGAGATTTACCACTTCTGGCGCGATATCTGTCAGGCATGTGACATCGATATCATGATCCAGGATGCGCCGCTGATGACCGGCGTCACGCTGCCAGTGCCGACGCTGGTCACCCTGTGCCAGGACTTCCCTTCTATCAAATACATCAAAGTAGAACAGCCGCCGACGACGCTGAAAATTACCGCCCTGAAAGCGGCACTGGGCGACAGTGTTGGGCTGTTTGGCGGTCTGAACGCCGGTTTTCTGTATGAGGAGCTGCGGCGCGGGATTATCGGCACCATGCCTGCCTGCGAATTTCCCGATGTCATCAACGCTATTTTGCAGGCCTGGCAGCAGGATCAACGTGAGGCGCAGGCCTTATTTTACCGTTACCTGCCGTTTTTACGATACGGCGTTCAGCCAGGCATCGGCGTTGCAGTGCACAAGACCGTGCTACATCAGGCCGGGATTTTCGCCACCGACGTCGTGCGGGAGCCTGCGAAACGCATTGATGAGGTGACGCGGGACGAGCTGCGCGATCTGACGAATACCCTGGGGCTGGCGGCGCTGGAGGGCGGGCGATGAACTATATTGCCGTCGACTGGGGCACCAGTAATTTTCGTGCCATGAGCGTTCGTAATGGCGAGGTGATCCGCACGGTGCAGGACACCTGCGGCGTCGGAAAATGTCAGCGGGAAGAACTGCCGACGATCCTGCGTCAGCAGTTGTTACGCCTTGAAGAGGCGTGGGATGCGCATTTACCGGTGCTGCTGTGCGGCATGATCGGCAGCAACATTGGCATCGCTGATGCAGGCTATCTGCCGCTGCCGCTCAGTTTTCGCGACTTAACCGGTAAAGGCCAGCCGCTTACCGGCATTTTGTCCGGGCCGCTCACCCTGCGCCCCGGCATCTGCGACCGGCGCACGCATGAGATTTGTCGCGGCGAGGAGATGCAGCTTGCCGGTGCGCTGACCCTCACCGACAGCACCACCTTCGCCGCCGTCGGCACGCACAGTAAATGGATGACGGTCGATCGTTCGCTGCAGCGCGTTGACAGCCTGCAAACGCTGATGACCGGTGAACTCTATCATCTTGTCCTGAACCAGTCGGTGGTTGGAAAAGGACTCCCCACGCAGGTTGCCTCGCCGGATGCCTTTCTCGACGGCGTGGCAACCGCGCAGGCCATTGATCGCCATGAGAAGACGCTGGTCAGCGAACTGTTCCGCTGTCGGGGGCGCTATATTCTTGGCGATCTACCACCGCAGGCAGCGGGTTCATGGCTGTCCGGCTTATTAATTGGCCACGAAATACTGCAGGGCCATCCACGTCGTACATCTGTCTGCTATATCGGCAGCCGCGAACTGCTGCCGCATTATCAAACGGCCAGCGCGGCGCTGGATCTTCCCTGCTCGGTGGTGGAGGCGGAAACGGCGCTGATTGCCGGACTGAATGAGGTTTTTCGTCATGATAATGGCTAGCCGCATTGTCGCCATTCTGCGCGGCATTACGCCGCCGGAATGCGTGGAACATATTGCCTGTCTGCGCGATCACGGCATTACGGCCATCGAAATCACCACCAATTCGCCTGACTGGGAAACCAGTCTGAGGCGGGTGCGTTCCATTTTTGGTGACAACGTGCAGCTCGGCGCAGGTACAGTATTAACGCCGTCGCAGGTCGACACCTGTGCGCAGGCCGGCGCGGAATTTATCCTGACGCCAAATCTGGATCTGCGGGTGGTGAAGGCGGCAAAACAGCGCGGCCTGCGGATCTGCGCAGGGGTTTTCACCGCCAGCGAGATTTTTACCGCCTGCGAGCATGGAGTAGATGTGCTAAAGGTTTTCCCGGCCGCGGCTCTGCCGCTGGATTTTCCGCAGTTAATCAAAGGGCCGCTGTCGACCCCGGCAATCTTCTCAGCGGTAGGCGGCGTTAACAGCGAAAATGCCACCGCATATCTTCGTCATTATGACAGCGTCGGCATTGGCTCAGCGCTTTATCGGCCGGGTCAGCGGGTGGCGGTTACCGCAAAACACTGTGCGTTATTACTGAACGGCGGGGAATGATTCCCCGCTAATCTTGCGAGCAGCCGAGACTAAAAACTGGCGCAGGCTGTCGATATTGAGGGTGTCTCCCTGAATATTCGACAGCGCAATCGCCGCCTGCATCCCCGGAATAATACAGGCCAGCCGATAATCGCCCGGTCCATAGGCTTTACCAAATACCTGATGGTGTCTGGCTTCGTCGATATCTTTTTTCAGCAGCTGGTAATCATGAATACCGAGGCGGTCAATAATTTCCTCATCGCTCATGGTCGCCAGCAATTTAATGCCAATAACCGAATCCCGCACCGGAAAAGATTCATAATTGCCAATCGCCCGGGCAATGCTTTTGCCACCGCGAGTATGCAGTAAATAAACCACTTCTTTACCGCTCAGCACGCCTATCACAATCGATACCGAATGGCTGCCGGTTTCCTCCAGCATATCCAGCACGGCGGTATAAAACGCCGAGTTATGAATGGCGCTGGCGGACAGGCGGTGAACCCCCATCCCGAGACTGTATTTTCGTTTGGCATTTCGCTGCACCATGTCCAGTACCAGTAGCGTTTGCATCAGCCGGGTAACTTTCGCTGAGTCGAGATCCAGTATCCGGCCAATTTCGCGGATGCCAAACGGCCGTGAGCCGGCTGCCAGCAGATTAAGGCAGCGGAACGCATCGTAAACGGTACTGTTCATGGTGCTCGCCTGTTAAGAGAAAGTGGGTAATTTTGACGCGATCCGCCTCCGTCAGGCCAGTCTATTTTGCCTAAACCGCGAGGGATCAATCACGATTTACGCAAAGAGAGCTACTATTACGCCCAGCGATTGAAAAAAGAGGCAGCGGAATCCGGGAGAATGCTGATGCTCATACTGTGGAATACCCTGATCGTTCTGGCAACCGTTGCCGCGATGGAAATCATCGCCACGCTGGCGCATAAGCATATCATGCACCGCTGGGGCTGGGGCTGGCACCTTTCTCACCATGAACCCCGCACCGGCTGGTTTGAAGTCAACGACCTCTACGCCGTGGTATTTGCCGTACTGGCTATTGTGCTGATTGCCGTGGGCACCGGCGGCGTCTGGCCGCTACAATGGATTGGCGCGGGCATGACCCTGTACGGCGCACTCTATTTTATGGTTCACGATGGCCTGGTGCATCAGCGCTGGCCGTTCCGCTACGTGCCGCGCGGCGGCTATCTCCGACGGCTGTATATGGCGCATCGTTTGCATCATGCGGTACGCGGTAAGGAAGGCTGTGTCTCTTTCGGCTTCCTGTACGCGCCACCGGTCGACAAACTTCAGGCCACGCTGCGCAAGCGGAAAAAGGCGGCCCTTAACGCTCGTCGTCGCGAACAGGACGCTGCCACAACGTCGCAGGACGCGGTGCCGGAGACCCTACGCGAGAGCCAATCGCCATCGTCGCGCCCTTAAGCAGCAGCGCCATCTTTTCCGCACGCGACGTCCCCTGACGTCGATCCCATGCGTGCGCGCCTGCCGCACTGACCTTAACGCCAATCTCCCGGTAAACCCCGTGTGCTGAGGCAATCGCCCAGGCCGCGCGCAGCGGCAACCCGGTCAGCCCGGCCCGTGCAGAGGCGTAATACGGTTCGGCGTGAGCCACCAGCCGCTGCGCCAGGCGGGCCAGTTTTTCCCGCTGCGCCGGATCGCTGACCTGACCTATTGGCACATTTTCCGCTGCCAGCCACTGTGCAGGCAGATAACAGCGTCCGGCTTCGGCATCTTCGACGATATCGCGGGCAATATTGGTTAGCTGAAATGCAAGTCCCAAATCACAGGCCCGATCCAGTACTGCCGCCTCACGTACGCCCATGATCCGCGCCATCATCAGGCCGACCACACCCGCCACGTGGTAACAGTAGCGCAGCGTGTCGTCCAGCGTTTCATACCGGGTTTCACGCACGTCCATGGCAAACCCTTCCAGATGGTCAAATGCCAGGGCCTGCGGAATGGCATGCCGCAGCGCAACCTCCTGAAAAGCAGCAAATGCCGGTTCGCGCATCGGCGCACCGGAAAACGCACGTTGCGTCTCGGTTTGCAGCATCGCCAGCCGCTGCGAGGCGCCGGTAGTTTCCTGATGCGATGCGGCAAATCCCAGCGTCTGACCATCAATGACGTCATCACAATAGCGGCACCACGCGTAGAGCATCAGCGCGCTACGGCGCGTCGCGGGATCAAATAGCTTTGACGCGGTGGCGAAGCTTTTTGAGCCGGCGGCCATGGTGACGGTGGCGTGATCCATTAACGTACTGGAACTCATAACAGCGCCTCCAGCATCAGCCCGGCCGTCGCCTTTGCAGAACCGATTACACCGGGGATCCCCGCACCAGGATGCGTTCCTGCTCCCACCAGATAAAGATTTGGGATCAGACTATCGCGGTTGTGCGGACGAAACCAGGCGCTTTGTTGCAGGATAGGCTCTACAGAGAATGCCGAGCCCAGATGCGCGCCAAGCTGGTCGCGAAAGTCAAACGGGGTGAAGATCCGCTGGGTGACTAACTGGCTGCGCAGGCCTGGCATGTAGTGCTGTTCAAGGTAGGCAAAAATACGGTCGCGCAAACGCGGGCCTTCCACTGTCCAGTCCAGATCGGCGGTGCCCAAATGCGGCACCGGCGCCAGCACGTAATAACTGCCACACCCTGGCGGCGCAAGGGAGGGATCGGTGACGCACGGCGCGTGAAGATACAGTGAAAAGTCCTCCGCCAGCGTGTCTTTGTTAAAAATATCGCTAATCAGTTCTTTATAGCGCGGACCAAAACAGACCGTGTGGTGTGCCAGCTGGCTATGATGATGATTAAGGCCAAAATAGAGCACAAACAGCGAGTTGCTCATGCGTTTACGCTTCAGCGCCGCCGCCCGTTTCGCCCCCACCGGATGGTGGCCTAACAGTTTCTCATAGGTGTGCACAACGTCGGCATTTGAGGCTACCGCTGTCGCCTCAATGCGGCGGCCGTCTTTCAACTGAACGGCACTAATGCGGTTACCCTTTGCTTCAAGGCCAGTCACTTCCGCATTCAGCTCCAGCGTGCCGCCCAGATCTTCAAACAGTTTTACCAGTCCCTGCACCAGCGCCCCGGTGCCGCCCCGGGCGAACCAGACGCCCCATTCACGTTCCAGTGCGTGGATCAGCGAATAAATAGAGGAAGTCGCGAAGGGATTACCACCCACCAGCAGCGTATGAAACGAGAAGGCCTGGCGCAGTTGCTCATTCTTGATAAACGTGGCCACCATACTGTACACGCTGCGCCAGGCCTGAAGTTTCATCAGTTTGGGGCCGGCACGCAGCATGTCACGAAACGATAAAAACGGGACGGTACCCAGCTTCAGATAACCCTCTTCAAAGACCGCCTGTGAATAGGCGTGGAAACGGCGATACCCTTCGACATCGTCCGGGTTGAACCGGCGGATCTGCGCTTCCAGTCGCTCCTGATGATTGTCGTAATCAAATACTTCCCCCGTCTCCCAGCACAGGCGATAAAACGGCGTAACCGGCAGCAGGTCGACATACTCCGCCATCGGTTTACCGGCAAGGGTAAACAGCTCTTCGATGGCGGTAGGATCGGTGATCACCGTGGGACCCGCATCGAAAGTAAACCCTTGATCATGATAGACATAAGCGCGGCCGCCCGGCTTATCACGCTGTTCAAGCAGGGTAACGGGGATCCCCTTCGCCTGAAGACGAATAGCTAAGGCAAGGCCGCCAAAACCTGCACCGATGACGATTGTTTTACTCATTATTTGAAAGCTCGCAGCCGGGAAGAATAGTTGAGCGCGGCCTGCACGGCTTCTCCCACCGGTACCGGTGGTTTTCCCGTCAGGATACGCGCCATATCGGTCAGTCTGAGCTGACCGGCATAAAAGCGGGCAATAAGCCCGTCGTCCAATCGGTAAAAACGTTGCATCACCTGCCAGCGCTGCTCCGGGCGTCCGGCAAGAAACAGCATCCGGTTAAGCAGGCGGAAAAAGCGCTGCCTGCGCCACTCACGCCGGGCAGTGTGCTGAATCAGATCAAATAGCGCCCCGGAGGTCAGATCCTGCTGCCGGACAATGGCCTCCGCGAGATTAACCGCCTGCGGCAGAGAATAACCGGTGGTGGCATGAAAAAGCCCGGCCCGCAGACCACTACAGGGCTGACCGGCATGTTGCTGCCAAAATTGAGCCGCATCGCCTGCCAGCGCGATCGGCAAATTGCCCTGCTCTTCACGTATCAAATGCGCCAGCGACCATCCCTGCTGCCGGGCGTAATCGCGAATATTTTCACGGGCATGTTGAACATCCAGCGTCGCGCGATCGATGTAATGGGTATCTTCGATTAACAACTCGTGGGCTGACAGGGGCAAGGTGTAGACAAAACGATACCCTGCCTGCTGATCGACCGTGGCGTCCATTAAGATGGGCCGCGTCAAGCCATGCGGTTGACTGAGCCGCCACTGCTGGCCTAAAAACGCCTGGCAGCCGGTAATGAGGTGCGCACTGGGATGATAGCCCCGTCCGTCGATCACCGCAGGCGCGGTAAACATCCGGCCATCATCCAGAGTAACGGTGTCTGGCGTCACACAGGTGACGTGGGCATCAGTCAGCACGCTGTCTCCCGGCATATCGGCCACTACCGCAGCAAAGCGCTCAGAGGTTACGCTAAGATAGCCGCCGGGAAGCGTACGGTTTAGCGCCGGAAAGCGTACGTCATAACCGGACCAGCGGTGCGCCACCAGCGGTGCTATCCACTGATGCTGCGCGTCGCTTAGATCGTCCTGATGAAACGACCAGGTATGGTTGCCGCCTGGCTGTGCACCCGCTTCCAGCATCAGTACCTGCACTTGCGGCCGCCGCTGGCGCAAACGGAGCGCAATCAGCCCATTCGCCAGTCCGCCGCCGACTAAAATCAGATCCCAGCGCTGGCGCATTCTGCCCTCTCTGCCCGTACCGGACGACGGGTAACCAATGCCTGTTCAACGATCAGCGCTGCCCGTACTGCTCCGCCCGCGTGCCGGAGCACAGGCTGTAGCGCGGTCAGGCGCTGTCCCCAGCACGGATTAGTCAATAATTCATCAAGATGCTCAGCCAGCACGCGGTGGCTGGCATGGCGTGAAGCCCGACGACCAATGCCGCTGTACTCAACGCGCGCTGCCACCCCGGGTTGATCAAACGCCAGCGGAATAGCCAGTACCGGCGTGGCGCTGGCTATTGCATCCATTACCGTATTCAGCCCGCCGTGAGTGATCACCACCTGCGCCTGGCGCAACACGGCGGGTTGATCGGCAAAATCGGTGACGCTCACCCCGTCGTCACTCAGACCCGAGACCTGGCCCGGGTTTAACCCACCACAGTGGGCAATCAGTAACGGTACATCGACCTGTTTGCAGGCGCGGGCGATAGTCTGGAAAAGACGGTAACGCTGGCCCTGAAGCGTGCCCAGCGAAGCGAAGATCAGCGGACGACGAGCGTTCGCCGCTGAGGGGGCAATCTGCGGCGGACGTAGCGGCCCCACCGCATGAAAGCAGGCGGGCAGCCGGCGCGGGAAATCAAAGCCGTCGATAGTCTGGCTAATTTGCGCCAGCGCGGAGAGGCAGTCATGCGATCCATGACGCTCGCCCAGCCCAAACGCGCTGGCATAGCGGGCAATCACACGGCCTTGTCGGCGCATGAGTAAATCGTAGATTTGCGTGCTGGTACGGTAGATTTTCTGACTGCGCGGATCGGTCGCATAGCGAAACGGCATTACCGGCAGAGGAATGGTGTCGTCACGATTAATCGGCAGTGCGCAGGCAACCGAGACAAACGGTATGCCCAGCATCTCAGCTACCAGCGCGCCGGAAGGCTCCATTTGATCGACAATCACGCCATCGACCGCCAGCGTTTCCAGCGCTGCCGGAAGCGTACGACACAACATAGCGGTGGTTCGCGCCAGGTGCGCGATCATCGGTAATATCCCCGCGCCCGAAGGCCGGGCGGCACGCGCCAGGGTGCGTGTCAGGCTGCCGGGCGGATGGCTGTCTTCACCCACCGCATAAAAAGCAATACGTTTGTCGTGCAGTAACGTACAGGCGTCGACTTGCTGAACGAAGGTTATCTGATGCCCGCGGGCAATCAACTGCTGAGACAGCGCTTCCAGTGCACGGACATGGCTGTAAAAAGGCGGCGTTACTACGGCGAAATGCCCCATTACACGCGGACCAGTGTCGCCTGACGCAACTGCTCTACGCTGCCGCTGCCGGTGCAAAAACAGGCAATGCGCAGCTGGCTGAGGATAATCTGGAAATGGTCAATCACCGCGTCGGTGGATGAGGTGGCACTGCCCAGCACGCCAGCGGCCTGGCTGACGAGGCTGGCTCCCAGGCGCAATGCCTTGGCTGCGTCGATCCCATCGGCGATCCCTCCTGAGGCGATCAACGGGGCCGTTGGCAGCGCCTGATGCAGGTGATGCAGCGCCTGTGCCGTGGGAATACCCCAGTCTGAGAATGCCATTGCCACGGCACGATCGTGGCGAATAGTCGCCCGTTCGCCCTCCACCGCCGCCCAACTGGTGCCGCCTGCGCCAGCAATGTCCAGCATCGCCACGCCCGCGTCGAGCAGTTGACGGGCGACCGGCACCGACAGCCCGGCACCGACTTCTTTAATCACTACCGGCACGGGCAGTGAGTTTACCGTGTTCTCAATCGCCTTAAGCACGCCGCGCCAGTCGCGATCGCCGTTGCGCTGCAGGGCTTCCTGAAGCGGATTAAGGTGGATAATAAGCGCGTCGGCTTCAATCATGTCGACGGCCCGGCGGGCGTAATCCAGCCCTTTCGCCGAGGCGATTTGCGCCGCGCCGAGATTCGCCAGCAGAACAATGTCCGGCGCATACTGGCGTAGTTCGCGAGTCAGGCCGCTGTTAACATCACTTTCCAGCGCCACCCGCTGCGATCCAACGCCCATCGCCAGTCCCAGCGCCTGCGCCGCTTCTGCCAGATGCCGATTGATATGAGCTGCGCGTTGCGCACCGCCGGTCATTGACCCGATAAGCAGTGGCGCATTGAGTACTTTGCCGAACAGTGACGTTCGCAAATCAATATTATCAAGATCGAGTTCAGGCAGGGCGCAATGTTCAAAACGCCACTGCTCGAAACCTGTTGAGCACTTTTTGATCGTCGCCGTCGGATGTAAGACAATATCCAGATGATCATTTTTACGTTGAATCAGATCCTTCATCAGCACTCCGGTAATGACCATTCCAGACCAAACATCGTCTTTTGTTTATTAAACCAGGCGCGCATAAAACGGCGTGTCGACATGCCCTTATCACAGGCGCTCGCCAGATGCTGGTCAGCGCTATGCAGATGTTCGCGCAGCCGCTGATGCACCGCTTCTGCGCCCAGCATTTCGACCAGGGTAGATTTGCCGCTATCCTGATTCATGTCTTTGCCTGTCCCGCTCACGCCATCGCTTAAATCGTCCATCAGCTGAAACACCAGTCCTAAATCCTGAGCAAAGCAGCGCAGGCGCTCACGCGCAGGCGGTGGGGCATCCGCAACGATCGCCGCCATTTGCAGCGTGGCATCAAATAACCGGCTGGTTTTGAGATCGTTAGTCTGAAGAATGGTTTCGGCGCTGCGGGCATGTTGACCTTCTATCAGATCGCGATACTGGCCCTGCACCAGCCCGTGCATGCCGACCGCCGAGGAAAGCTCCATAACAGCCTGCGTTTTAAACGCAGCGGGCAGCGCGGGCGCTTCTGCCACTACGCCGAACGCCCGGCTCAGCAGGCCCACAGCCGCGAGGATCGCCACACTTTCGCCGTAGCGCCGATGAATGGTCGGCATCCCGCGCCGCTGCATTGCGTTATCCATGCAGGGAATGTCATCCAGTATTAATGAGGCGGCATGGATCATCTCGACGGCGCACGCCAGGTCAAGAAGACCGGGTTTATCGAGGTTGCAGCCTAAATCGTGTGCGGTAAGTAATAGCAGCAGCGGGCGTATCCGTTTACCTGATGCCAACGTGCCTTCACGCATCGCCTCGCAGACAAGGTCCTGTGGGTTGCCGACGGGTAATAACTGTTCAAGGCGGTGTTGCAGCGCAACACGCAACGTCTGCATTTCATCTTCGTAATTTACATTCATTTTTGCGGCTACTTACTTGTCGACAGGTTGTCTGGAGGACGCGTTTAGCGCATCACAGCAGCAAATTGCCTGCTGGCGTGGACGGTATAACGTGACGTTCAAAGCCGCAGGTGCGCGTACTCTGCTTTCTTTTCCAGGGAGTATTTGCAAAGCGTAGCGCAACATTGTGTAATTTTCTTTTAAGGGACCGCTTTTCAGGCTTGTTATTTACATAGAATTAACATTGATTGCTGGTTGACCACAGGCCCTGGTTCGCCAGCGGCTGGAAAATAGGCTATCATCCGCCTCCACTTCCCTTTCGGGCAGCCTGATGTCGACGATTATTGATGATTTTATTGCTCCCCCATGCCATGACGAGATAGCGATCCTTTATCAGGATGAGCATCTGGTACTGATCAATAAGCCCACCGGCTTGCTCAGCCTTTCAGGCAAAAATCCACAAAATCTCGATTCGGTGCATCACCGGCTGGTACAGCAATTCCCCGGCTGCACGCTGGTCCACCGGCTTGATTTCGGCACTTCCGGGTTAATGGTGGTGGCGCGTAATAAGGTCATTAATGCGGCGCTTTGCCAGCAGTTCAGTCAGCGTACGGTCACGAAGAAGTATAGCGCCCTGCTCTGCGGGCATCTTACGGATGATGAGGGGGTGATAGATGCGGCCATTGCGAAAGATCCGGCGCAATTTCCGCGAATGATCATTTGTTCCCGTAACGGCAAGCCTGCTCGCTCGGGCTATCGGGTGATCGCACGTGAATACACTACGCTGGCAAACGGCACCGCCTTACCGGTCACGCGAGTCGATCTTATGCCGGAAACCGGGCGTACACATCAACTGCGTCTTCACTGCCGACATCTGGGCTACCCTATTCTGGGCTGCGATCTGTATGGTGGCCGCCTGCGTCCTGGCACCGAAGCAACGCCACGCCTGATGCTGCACGCCAGTGAACTGAATTTTATTCATCCGGTCAGTCAGGAGAGAATGAATATGTGCAACCCGACGCCGTTCTGAACGCGCGGATAAACAGCACTCCCGGATAATACGCCCCTAATAGGTGACATTGATAACAACCGTATCGGTATAAACGCCCGATGATGGCCATTGCTGAGGCGGGACTTGTCCATACACCGCCATATTTTGCGCCTGGCCGTCACTGGAATAGTTTTTTAGCGGATGGCTGTCTGACCATTCAACTGAATGCGCGGCATCCTGATACAGAGTGTAACTGACACATTCATCCGCATGACAAAGCATGCGCTTGTTGCCTTCAGGATGAAGCCCGGAACCCAGGCTAACAGAATAGGATGTGCCGGTTGGACACTGGACGGTGATCGTTGCGACCGCCGACGCCTGCAACTGTGAATTTTGTGCCGGGCTTTTATTACCAAACGCCATATCCTCAGCGTTAAGAATTGAACAGCCGCTTTTAACCGTTGCTGTTGCGCTAATTTGATCGGTCAATGTTGTCCCGGATAAGCCGCTACACGATGGCAAACTTTGCGCACTGGCGGCTGACGCATAGGTTATTTGTACCATCGTTGCATAATCATTATACGCACCAGCACGCATTGCGGTTTGCCCGGAATTAATTTTACCGATGAGCGGAATATCATGCTCAATGTTATTTTGTCCGGCAGCAAGCTCGAGATTTATTTGCGCATAAACATCAGTATTCTGGCTCAGTGGATGATGCAAATCGTAAAGAGAATAAATCGAAAAATAGAGCGGCGCTGAGTCGGGACTATTTTGTGTCATGACCAGCGGATCGTTCGCCATCACTTTCAGGCAGGCGCGGACATATTCTGTTTGGGTATCATAATTATTACAGGTAAATGCCAGTTTAGTACTGGTGACGCTTTTTTGCCCTGGCGTCAGCGGACCAAAATCAAAGGCAGCAGGGCTGCCGTTCCAGCAATCGGCCGCTGTTGCATCAGGGCAAAAGCGGCATACCAGAACAACAGCGGTGAAAATAAGCCAGGTTAAGCGAATTACTGACATAGCGCGTTGATATTCTCCATAGCGTGAGAGGAAGCGAATTTCGCCGGCATATTTACTCTGCATGATGCGCTGTCCCATTTAATCAGCAGCGAACCACCGGCGGGAGGACTCTCCAGATAAATATTACCGCCGTAACCGGCAATGGTCCGCTGAGTACCGTGAGGCGGAGCGTGCCCCTGAGCATCAAAGACGTTTACCAGAGATGAAAACGGAATATTCCTGCCGTCTGCGGTTTTCACCGACAATAATACGGCGTGGGTGCGGTAGAGTGAAAACTTCGCAATACCGCCGCGCCCGGTCTGCGGGATCACAATATCATTGGTGTAGGGTGCGCGATAATCTTCTGCCAGCCCCAGAACATTAATATCAATTCGGTTTTCCTGATATGGGTTAAGGTTATTAAGGAACAACATGCCATTTTTATCGGTCTTTCCAACCGGACGATGCTCCAGTAATACCGGAATATTGGCAACGCCCGAGGTATCAACCAACGCAAATGCGCTGCCCAGTTCGCGAGTCGCATAAACATGGCCCATAAACAGGCCCACCGCTCCCGCTACAGAAGCATAGGCGTTATTATCGTGTTGTTCATGGTTATAGCCCAGCGCCAGATCGCTCCAGTGACTGCGATGCTGAAGACTGGCGTGCGCATTATCGCGTTTACCCTGCTGGGCAGAAAGATCCCAGCCCCATCCGGACCGGTTTGATTTCAGGGAGTGTACCAGGCTCGCCTGAATACTATTGCCTGTACTATCGTGTTTTTCCTCGATAGATCCGTAATCCTGATGATTGAGCGGGATACTAAAGTTAATGTATACCGTCGTATTATTATTATTGTCCATAGCATGGGTAATACTGCTCGAGAGATTTATCTGCCGGGTGAAACTTTTCGACCATGATAATCCGAGGTAACGCGAACTATCATCTGAATAAACCTGGTTAATTATGCTAACACCTATCGTGCCAATATTTGCCAGTGAAACACTGGCAAATGCGGAATCCTCTTCGCGGGTCAGCATGTTGTCGGCCATGGACGAGATATCCCGATAACCAGAACCAGACTGCGCATGGTCAAGAGAAACGTTATATTGCCGATCGTTCCACTGCCAGCCCGCGCCCCAGCGTGCGCCCCTGTTAGCATCATAGTGGCTCGTGGAAATATTGGCATGTAATAACCCTGTCGCGGGCGATAAAAGGTAATTCCAGCCGACCCCCTGATTATGTAAATAGCCGCTCTGTTCTGTGTGCGCTTCAATAGTCGTTTTATCTGTTATACCGTCGCGCCAGTCGCCCGTGCCGACAAACTCACTGTCATAGCTAAATGACTTGTAGGTATAGTCTTTTCTGACCCACCCGGCGCTGAGTCCCCAGGTATTCAGGCCCCGGGAAAGTAACTGTCTGGTGCCATACAGATTAAGATTAACCACACGCTGCTGACCGTTAATATCGGTTATGACCACCTGCGCCCCGCCGCTGCCTGTAAATACCGGCGCAGTATTAAGCGTAAATTGCCCTGGCTGCACATTTTGTGAAGAGGTTTTAATCCCCTGAACGTACAGGTCGACTTTCGAAGGCAGCGTAACCGTGTCCGTCAGAATATCCTGCGAGGAGGTGTTAAAGTCAGGTTGAGTGGTGTAATTATGAGCGATTTTTATTCCGCCGAAACGCACACTATTGCTCCACGTTTGCGCCGGGGTATCACTGTCACCAACGGATAAGGTCAGAAGCCTATCCATATTTTGATAACTCCAGCTGCTCATCAGACGGCGAGTACCAGATGCATCACCAGCGCTTCGCGCGGCTTCACGTGTATTAAAAGAGGTCGAGAAAATCCCTGGCCCGAGGCCGAGAGTCCGAAACTCACCAAACATTGAGGTATCCTCAATCCCGTCCTCATGGCTGGTAAAAACGTTGTAATTGACAGCAACGCCTTTAACCGACGGCGATAATTGCGAAGAGTGGAGAAAATGCGATCCGTTACTGTTATTGAGCCGCGTTTTCCGGCCTAACCAGTCGGTACTGGCAACTATCGTCAGACTCTGACTCAGGTTATCGACGCTAACGTCCAGCCCCGGCTGCGAACGCAACTCGACATAGCCCTTCTCTTCAGGTAATGAACTGGTTTTAATATTTAGCCTGCGGGCGTCATCCGCAGCAATATAGAGAACGTTATTATTATTTTTAGCTTTCACCAAACCGCCGATCGGCTGACCGTTGAGGGTGGCCGTTAAATAAAGCGTTTCATTGACTGCACCATGACAATACAGAGCGACCAGCGACCACAGCACTCCCCCTTTAAGAAGTAATATGAAGGGTTTGTTTTTTTTCATTGTCATTCAAACTAAACGATACTGCACTTATATTTTTACTATTCTCAGGCAAAGGCCAGGCCATTTCACGGTGTGGTAGTACATAGCCCACCAGTCCTTTGCTCATCACTATTTTTCTATTCCCTGACGTCAGCACGATATTTTCCAGCTTGACGTGCTGATTACCGCCATTATGTACCCGCAGCACTGCCGGATGGACGGATTGATCCACAGAAAATGTCAGAGCAGAGCTATCAGGCCGAGTATGATGGCAGTTAACAAAAACCGGTAAAGAATAGCGTAATAAAAAGCGCACGCCGTCCTTTTCTGTCAGATTACTTCTGCCCGGAAGTTCATCAACAATAAGACGATAGGCTTGTTCATTTTCCCCACTGTCAGGAGCCGGGATGATGACCCGAATTAATTGCTCCCGGGAGGGAGGAATAGTAGCCATTGGCGGGCTTATTAATAAATCCTGCGTTTCTTCCAGCGTATCTTTATTATTTTTCTGATCCCAGTGATACACCCGAACCTGAGCCCCAATGGCGGCACTCCCCGTATTTTTTACATAAATTTCCTGAGCATTTTCGCTACCGCAAAAGTTAATATCAACAGGATAAACCTGTAGGGTTGCAGCATATGTATTGCTGGCCAGAAAAAATAGAGCCGTAAAAATAGCGACGTAATGAATCAAAGACTTCATATGCTGCACCCTTTACCAATCAATAAGTAACAGTAAATGTTACAGTATCGGTATAATCACCGGCAGATACTGCCTGAAGCGCATCTCCGGTTACTTTACCGTACAAAGGGATAACTTGTGCGGTGCCTGTTCCTACCCCGGGAATAGACGTTTTCGACAGATCGCTGCCGCCTGTTTTGTCGCCGTACAGGCTATATGCGACTTTTTCTGACCCTTCAGTATTCTGCATTTCATAGTCATGTGTCGCATCGGTACTCATTGTATAACCGGTACCGTTGGTACATGTGACAGAGGCCTGAGAAGTTGCGGTAATAGAGCCATCGTTACTGCTATGAGAACCGAAATCCATATCCTCCACATTGACCTGGCATGATTTCACGACGGTCAGTTTGACATTCATGTCTGCTGTGGCTGTTGACGTCATATCATCTGCAAATACCGTAGACGAAAATAGTACGCCCAGGGCGATGAGAGATAATGCAAGACAACTGGCTTTACGATTGATCATTATAAACTCACTAAAGTCTGATGGTTGCTAATACGGGTATGTACTTTAAAAAGCAGGGCATGCTACATAAGGTCTACGTAACCTGTCTAATGTATAAATGCTGCTAATCTATCGGTAAAATGGCCTGGTACATTTGGCTATCTGATAGCAAACAATATAATTTTGCGCAGGTAACCGAATGACATTCCTGGCATAATCCTTGTCTTATTTTTTAAAAAGAGGATAACTATGATTATATGAAAAAATACTTTTAAATCGTAGCAGCGATAATTTACTATTTTCAGGATAATATAAATTCCCAGCCACCCTATTATGGCAGCAGGAAAAAATTATTAACAATGAGAATGAACTCAATCAATACACAGGATTTCATGGCTAAGCAATAACGTGCCCGGCACGCAGACAATTGAAGAGAATATGGCTTCAAGCCAGAGTCAATGATGATAGCGCCCACGTTGTCGTGGGCGCGCATCGTAATCACTCAGGTACTGGCAAGGTATCCCCTTTACGAGAGCTTTGCCATGCAAGGATGGCCAGACCCAGCGCAATAAACGACAGGATCGCACCTGCCCAGTTAGGCGAGGCCAGTCCAAAACCTGCGGCGATCGTCACGCCGCCCGCCCATGCGCCCAGTGCATTGCCCAGATTGAACATGCCGATATTGACCGATGCGGCCATAGTGGGAGCACCGGCATGACTGGCGCGATCCATGACCAGTTTCTGGATCGGCGAGACCGTTGCAAAACCGAAAGCCGCCATCAGGAATACCGAGATCCCGGCGACCCACTGACTTTCGGCACCGGCCCAGAACACCAGCAGCACACCGCCCTGAGCAGCAAGAGTGATAAATAACGTACCGAACAGAGAGCGATCGGCAAAACGACCGCCAATCCAGTTACCAACGGCCAGTCCCAGGCCAAAAAGTACCATTAACCCTGCCACGCCGCCTGCGGAAAATCCGGCTTCCTGAACCATCATCGGTGCGATATAGGTAATAGAGGTGAAAAAGGCCGCTGGACCGAAGACGGTGATCCCCATGACCAGAAGTACCTGCGGATCGACAAAAGCACGCAGTTCATTGCGCAATGCAATAGCTTTTCCTTTCTCAATATGCGGAACCAGCCAGGCAACACTGACAATGGTCAGCAGCCCGATACCGGCGATGGTCCAAAAAACAAGCCGCCAGCTAAACGTTTGTGCCAGCCCCGCCCCCGCCGGTACGCCGACCAGATTAGCCAGCGTCAGCCCTGAAAACATAAAAGCAATCGCGCTGGCCTGGCGTCCCGGGGCGACCAGTGATGCCGCGATAATCGAACCAATGCCAAAAAAAGCACCGTGATTAAATGAGGTGAGAATACGCCCGGCGATAGCGATATTCATCGTCGGAGCCATTGCCGTAATGATATTGCCAACAGTGAAAATGCCTGCCAGTGCGATCAGCATGGCCTTACGGGGAACTCTTGCACCCAGAATCGTTAACAGCGGTGCACCAATAAATACCCCAAGAGCATACGAGGTTGCCATCATCCCCGCTTTTGGAATACTGACGCCAAATTCTTCAGCGATTTGCGGCAGGATTCCGGCAATAACAAATTCAGTCAGGCCGATCCCGAATGCACCAACGGCGAGAGCAAAAAGTGCGACAGGCATTACAACTCCATTATCTATTTTATAGCTTAATAATATTAGGTAGAATTAAGTATATTCATACTTTCATTCTGGTAGCGACCGTTTGTGAACACATTTGATAAAGAAAAAGACAGTATTCGGCAGACAAGGCATAAACCGGCCGAACTTGACGCTATTGACCGAAAAATATTAGGTGCCCTGGCACAAGATGCAGGCCGCAGTTACACCGAATTAAGTGAGATTGTGAGTTTATCGGCACCCGCCGTTCACGATCGGGTAAAGCGGCTGAAACGCGATGGCGTGATCAAAGGCACCGTGGCGATACTGGATGGCTGCAAGCTGGGACGAACGCTATTAACCTTTCTGGTGATTGACACCAGCAGCTATCAGGCGACGCGCGCCCTCCTGCAATTTACCGACCGAAAGGAAGTTGAAGAGTTGCATACCGTTGCCGGAGACGGCTGCGTGTTTATTAAAGTCCGGGCGGCGGATACTGAATCGCTGGAGAATTTCCTGATGGAGATCCAGAGTCTGGATGGCGTTCGCTCTGTGCGCAGCTATATTGCGCTTTCCACCTTTCTTGAGCGTGGGCCTTCGCCGGATTAAATCGCCACGGACAGTGGCTCGACTGCCGACGTAATAATACGCCGCACAGTAAGTAAAACCTTAAATACGTCCGGGAATAATTTCATCTTTGCGCAGCGTTAATATTTCGAAACCGTCAGCGGTCACCGCAATGGTATGCTCCCACTGTGCCGAGAGTTTTTTATCCCGGGTCACTACGGTCCAGCCGTCTTTTTTGGTTTTAATTTTACTGTCGCCCTGATTTACCATCGGTTCGATAGTAAAAACCATTCCCTCCTGTAACACTGCACCCGTGCCGGGTTTTCCATAGTGCAGCACCTGCGGCTCTTCATGCATTTCTCTGCCTATACCGTGTCCGCAGTACTCCCTGACCACGCTATAGCCGCTTTTTTCAACGTGGGTCTGGATAGCGTGACCGATATCCCCCAGACTGGCTCCCGGTTTTACCTGCTTAATGCCCATCCACATGGCTTCCCAGGTTTTTTTGACCAGTCGACGGGCCAGCGGAGAGACATCGCCAATCAAATACATTTTGCTGGAGTCGGCAATTAAGCCATCTTTCTCCAGAGTGATATCGACATTAACAATAGCGCCAGATTTCAGGTGTTCGTTAGCTTTGGGAATGCCGTGGCATACCACGTCATTCACCGATGTATTTAGTACGTAAGGATAATCGTATTGTCCTTTACTGGCAGGACGCGACCGCAGTTGCTCAATAATAAAGGCTTCTGCCCGATTATTAATGTCTAATGTAGTTACACCCGGGACAATAAAAGCATCCAGCATGTCAAATACAGACGCCAGCAATGCGCCCGCGTGACGCTGACGCGCAAGTTCATCTGCGGTCTTAATGGGAATTGATGGCATTGATCACCTCCATTAAACGGTCAGAGCCTGATTTCAACATCATCATTTTAATTTGCTGATAGTTAAGTTCAGGATACAGCTCGCTCATCATACCGAGACGTATCCAGTACTCGGCCTGCGCATTAACCGAGCGTGACATGGCTTTGCTGGCATCGCGGACGTCTTCATGCAGCAAATCTGAAATTTTAACAATACCCACAAGCTTATACTCTGTTACGTTTCATATATAAAGCGTATATCTTTTGCAGGCGGATGTCATGCTGATTCTGCCGTTGTTACAACCGCTTTTCTGCCGTCGCGTGCGGTATCCGTAAAACCGTGGAAGGATTACTACGCCATTTATCCAGAATCAGGTACTCACGTGGGGAATATCCCTGCGGGATACGAATATCCAGTCCATTGATTCATTTATGGATATCTTACTCCTGGTCTGAAAGCATGCTTTTTCCCGATGTAAGCAATAAGAAAGGCGATAACCATAAAGACCATCAGTGTCCACGGAAAAGATGCCGCACCGATATTATTGAGCAGCACACCCCCGACAACGCCGCCACTTGCGATTGCCAAATTCCATGCGGTAGTCACCATCGCCTGAACAACATCGACATGATTTCCGGCCGCATCAGCCGCCGCTGTCTGCATCTGGGTTGATGCGCCGCCAAACGACCAGCCCCACACGATGACCGCCAGCAGGACAACGCTCTGCTCTCGCATGCCCGCAGCCAGCACCACTGAAACAGCAGCCAGAGCCGCGAGACTGAGGAGAACCAGTTTTCGAAGGTGACGGTCAACCAGAATTCCAGTGATCCAGATGCCAACGAGTGCGGTAAGGCCGAAAACAAGCAGAATGAGGCCGATGCGTTCTGTCAGACCTGACAACGCCAGGAACGGTCCTATAAACGTGTAAAGGATATTGTGAGCCGTCATCCATAAGAAGATAACCGCCAGAATTGGACGCACGCCGGGCAACATGAAAACATGCCACGCGGATAAACGTCTCTCTGCCTGTTGTCCCGGCAGGTCAGGAACCACCATTAACGTCCAGAAAAACAGAATAATTGCCAGCGCTGCCATGAGACCGAATGACACTCGCCATCCCATTATCCCTCCCAACCATGTTCCTGCCGGAGTCCCCAGTGACAGCGCAACAGGAATACCAACCATCGCAATGGCCAGCGCGCGGCCCTGCAAATCAGCTGGAACGAGTCGCCGTGCATAGCCTGCCAGTATCCCCCATGCCAGCCCTGCCGCTACGCCGGACATAAAGCGAGCCGCAAGCGTCAATGAATAACTGGTCGAAACGGTGGTAATTGTATTGAAAACCACAAAAGTACCCACCGAGAGCAACAACACTTTTTTTCGGGGCCATCCGCTGGTCAGTATTGTTAACGGGATCGCCGCGAGCAATGAACCCAGCGCATAGATGCTCACCAACTGACCCGCCATTACCTGAGAAACGCCAAGGCCCTGTCCGATAGCCGGGAGCAGACCCGCCGGAAGCGTCTCGGTCAGAATGGCGATAAAGCCGGTCATGGCAAATACCAGCAAGGGTGCCAGTGGCAACTGGGATGATGTTGTAGATTTTGAAAAATGTGTATTAGCGTGCACGATGATCTCTTTTTTATGCTTATGAAATAGCTGAATAATTCGCAAATTATCTATATGTACCGATTGGTACATATCTAAAGCTATAGCTCGCCATACGGGTTGTCAAGCACATATGTATCGATTAGTATTTATATATAATTTTCCCGACGAGGAGAGAGTATGGCTAAGATGGGACGTCCGCGAACATTCGATCGTGATGAAGCAATTCGTCAGGCAATGTACCTTTTTTGGCAGTATGGCTATGAGTCCACTTCGCTTGCCTTGCTTAAGGCAAATATCGGTAACGGGATAACGGCACCAAGCTTTTATGCAGCATTTGGTTCAAAAGAGGCACTGTTTGAAGAAGTCGTTGATTGCTATGCGTCAACTTATGGTCAGGTTAATGATTGCCTCTGGGATGACAGTCTCAACCCGCGTGAGGCTACTGAACTGGCGTTACGCCGTTCAGCTAAAATGCAGACAGACCAGGGGCATCCAGGCGGCTGTCTTATCGTGTTATCTATTAATACCTGTTCGCCCGGGCACGAGCATATCTATCAGATTCTTAAAGCACGACGCACCCGTACCCGCGAAGGATTCCTCAAGTGCGTCCTTAGAGCAGTTGATTCGGGCGAGCTGGCCGCGACTACTGATGCACGGGCGCTGGCCATATATTTGCACAGCTTTGAGACCGGCATGTCAACTGAAGCGCGTGATGGCGTAACCAGCCAAGAACTTGATGCCTCAGTCTCATTTGCGATGAAAGCCTGGGACGCAAATAGTTTGCTAAGTAATAATTGACGATAAAGAGATGTTATTAAGGTCTGCTGTTACCGCCTTGCTAACCTTAGACTTTAATGCTCAGATAACGGACTGTGTTTTCCCGTTTTTGATGGGCTAACAAAAGACGGACTAATCATTTCTTTCAGCAAGCTCAAATAACCTTGCCCTTAATATTGGCGCGGCAAAGTCGAGAAAACACCGCACTTTTAAGGGCATTTGTCCTATCGATGTATGAATAAGATGAACAGGCAAAGGGTGACTTTCATGTTTATCAAGAATAATACGTAGTGTTCCGCTATCCAGAGCATCAATGACCTGGTAATGAAGCGTTCTTATGGCGCCGACACTATGCTCCGCTGCCTTTATTGCAGACTCTGACGTCGTTATGGCAAGTCGAGGAGAAATCACGGTATCAATGAATACACTTGAGTCCTTTTCATAAAAGCGCCAGGAAAACTCTGGCATCGCAGCGTTATTGACTATCACCACAGGCCATTGAGACAAATCTGAGGGGTGTTGGGGCGTGCCGAACTCAGCCAACAACGAAGTGCTTGCACAGATGACAGTACGTATCGATCCAATTCTCGTCGCTATCATTGAACTGTCAGGCAAATGGCCAATACGTAACGCAATGTCTATCTGTTTGTCTATCAAATCCAGAGTACTGTCAGACAAAACCAGACGGATACTTATTTCGGGAAACGCAGCCAGGAACTGGGTCACGACTGGCAACACATATATCCGACCAAACATGATGGGCGCCGTGACTATCAGCTCCCCTTTAGGTTTAGAAAACTCGCCTGCCGCTTGCCGCTCAGCCTCATTGACCTGGTCAAGGATCCGGCGCGCAGCAGACAAATAGACCTCCCCCGTGTCGGTAAGCGTCAATTTACGCGTGGTGCGAATAAGCAGTTGCGCACCCAACAGTGTTTCGAGGTCCGATATTTTTCGACTAAGCGTCGGCAATGGAACATTGAGTGCCCGTGCGGCAGCAGAAAAATTTCCCTGCTCTGCCACTTTTACGAACATAGTCATGGCTTCAAAGCGATCCATTTTTTTTCCTGTTATTCATGCCTGGAAGATATTATGTATGAACTGGTCGGGTACGCAAGAGTTGTGATAATAACCGACTAAAAATACAGGTTTCTCTATATAGGTAAATTAATTTAAACGGGTGATTAAATGGGAAACCTGTTATTTTAATTATAGTTTTACTAACGTTAATCTTTCTTCAGCCTGTACGTTTTCTCAAGTATAATGTTCTCTTGTTTCCTTAGGTTTTTTATTAGAGGCATTTATTTTCCGATGAGATGTTTACGTTAAAAATTTTACGGCAGGATGCACCTTATTCCATACAAATCCATTCCCCACGTTCAACAATATGCGCTGCTATTCCCAACTCTGCTGCTTTTGCAGAAAGCCGCTCAATCGCATTGGGAGCTTCTTCATATATCCCGGGTCGGTGAAGTTCGGTGTGATGAATTGGAACAACTGTAGATGCACCTAAAATGTGTGCAGCCATGGCGGCTTCTTCAGGCAACATTGTTGCATTGTAAGGGCTCGGCGGCTGAAGATGGGGAAGCTCGACGACAGCACCGTTGATTGGCAAAAAAGCAATATCTATGCGGCCCGCTTTACGTGCCAGCGCCCACCAATAGCCATGATTAACGGTGTCCCCGGCATGTATTATGCATTTGTCGCCGGCCTTAACTATCCAGCAGCATTGAGGATCCCCAAGGCCATCAACAGAGGGCCCAGACATAATCTTGAAGGGACCTGCCTCTTGCCACTCCCACGATGTTGTTAATATCGTATTTAATTTTAATTCACGAAATTGCCGTTCAGCTTTTGCTGTCCATTTGAGATCATCGCCCGATCCCGGCGTGGCCTCAGGCCTGAACACGGGTGCACCATCAGCCAGAGCAACTGATAATGCAACAGGATCTGCGTGATCGGAATGCAAATGAGTGACCAGTGCTGCAGTGGCTTTTCCCTGACGCAGCGGAGTTGGAAATTGTACATCAGAGAGGATCGAGGATGTATCCTGGATATAGTCAATTAGAAGAGTATGATCTTCAAAATCAATCTCAATACCAGCCCATCCGAGGTAACGTATCTTCATTATTTCTCCTGTTAAAAAACTGCCGATCGTTTTGTCGGATCTAAATTTTATGAACAAGAGATAAGGCTATTTTATTCTTAATAATGAAACAATACACTAATAATGATAATAACTATATCAATAAATGAAACTATATAAATAGTGTGATTGCACTAACAGACCTTCAGACAGCAGGGATATATTGCCATTCTATTATTACGAATTTCATTTATTTCTTCTGATTGATGGTCAACTGAATTTTACGTCGGCATGCTATGCATTGTTAGCAGTAGTAATACCGCGATGCGGCATAAAGACGCCAGCCGTTATTGAAGATAACGTAATAGCTCGCTGGCGCCGATAGCGCGGCGAAGCCGCCCGACACTTTGTCACATCAGCAGAAGTACGGAACGTTCGCTTCTGCCCCATGCAAACAACCACATGGCGCTAAATATCAGGAATAAGCGAAAAACACCCGGAGGAAAAATATTCTCCGGGCTGGCTGTCAGTTAAATTTAAGCGCCGTTTGTGGGCCTTGTTCCAGCACGGGACCCTGCTGGGTTTTGATATGTACGTCATCTCCTGTGCCATTCACATAGCGTGCCTGCACGCCATGTTTTGCCTCAATATTTATATGGTGAAGTGAGACATTTTGCACGGCAGATTCCGGTAACCCGCTAAAAATCATGGCGTGATCCGCGTTGGTGGCGGTGAGATTCGAAATATTGACGCCGCTGATTTTAGGCGTTGTCGCCGTAACCGGCGCGTTATCCAGCGCGGAAATGAGCGTGTTGCCTTTGGCTCCGGACTGCCCACTGTAGCTGTTGGTCACCAGAATCGGTGTGGCGACATTCGTCATCGTCAGATGGTCGGCGACCAGCGGACCGATGGTGTTGCCACGATCCCGTGCGGATTTAATGCGTACCCCGTTTTCGGTATTGATAAAGGTGACATTACTGACCGTCACGCGACCAATGCCGTTAGCGGTTTCACTGCCGACCGAGATACCGTGGCCGTCGCGCATGATCGAATCACGTACGGTAATATCTTGCGAAGGTGCAGCGGTTCCCGGCACCAGACCCGATTTGATGGCAATGTTGTCATCTCCCGTATGGATATCCATCTTCGAGACAGTCACATTGCGTGACGAGACAATATCCATACCGTCAGTATTCGGCGAGGTAGTCGGGTTATCAATACTGACGTCATGCACGTCAATATCGGCGCTATTGCGGATAACAATATTCCACATGGGTGAGTTCTTCAGATGCAGTTGTTCAAGCTTGCCGCCGATAACATTATTAAATTCAACAAACCATGGGCGAGGCGCGCCGTTTGCCAGCGGAATACCAGGGAAACGATCCGTAAAGGCTTTAGTATTACCGCTGCGGACTTCAGCCCGGATTTTCAGCGCCTCCGGCCACCAGCTCTTTTCACCGTCACCATCCAGCGTCCCTCCGCCGGTTATTGTTACATTGTGCACATCACTGGCAAAAATAAAGGCTTCGTTCGCCCGTGCCGGGTGGCCAATAAAAGCCTGCACAAACGTGCCTTCCTGGTTGCTCGCTTTCAGTGTTGCGCCTTTATCAATCTGGAGCGTGATGTTACTTTTTAGCTGCAATGGTCCACTGAGCCATACGCCCGGAGAAATCGTTACCGTGCCGCCGCCGCGTTCACTGCATTGTTGAATTGCCTGTTGGATAGCGCGCGTATTCAGGGTTTTGCCATCGCCTTTACCGCCAAAAGATTCAGGAGCACAGGATGCCGGTGCAGCCTGCACCATAAAGGATGAAATGGCACCACAGCAGATCAATGCCAGCAGAGATTTATTCATAAGGCCTCATTGTCATTAGTCATACAGTCGAAAGTTCAGGGTGCAGGCTGAAGTGGTGAAATCCAGTAACCTGACGATTTGTTCAACTGCGCACCCTCGAGACTCAGAATCATACTGCGCCTGACCGTCGAAAAATGTGAGGTATGAAGAATAACCCATTGAGTAATATCAATTATCTTTATTATCGGATGATTCTTGCAGGGGTAACAGATGACGACCGCGATTGCCTCCTTCGTACCCGGCGCAGCGCTCTGGCTAAATTAATAAACACATCTAATAAGCCGCTGTTGAAATAGCGCTGAACAATACTGTATACCGTCCGCTAAAAAACGGGAGGCCATGACAGGCTTCTGAGCTTCTCACTCTGTTCAGTGATGGCACCCCATAAACGATGGGCTGGATAATTGCGTTGTTTACAGCAGCCAGCGTCCTGATGGCACTGACCGTTCAGATAAAAAAATAAACGTCTTTATTGATGTAAGACGACACTTTCGTCCAGAGATACCCGCCTTTCTCTGTAACTCGGGGAGGGATGCGTTTTATCTGGGATCGCAAAAGAAATATCGTAAAGCAGCCTGAAACCTTCAGGAACATTCAATAGCCTACGCACTGTTTGGGAAAAATAACTCAGCATTGCCTGTGGAACGCCTGCGTAACCGCGAGCTGCCAGGGAAAGCAGGAATATCTGGTCATACATACCGGCGTTCGAGGCTACACGAACGTTGTCCCCTACAGCAGGAATGAACAGCAGGGCAACATGAGGCGCGCCGAAAAATCTCACATTACGCTCAACCATTTCTGTGCGACTTAAGTTATACCCCCGCCCAATGCCAAGTGCCTGATAGTACGAGCGCCCTGCTCCGAAGCCCGTTGCCTGAATGGCTCGGGATAAGCTTCTTTATCAAAGGTAAAATCAAGACTGTAGTTCCCAGCCCTCAGATCTTCCGTCAGTGCGTGGCTTAATTCACGAAGTTTACACGGAGATGAAAAACAACAAAGTCAAAGTCATTGTCGCCTTTGAGCCAGGAAGCAGCTTTGTCTTCCCGGAAAAAGAACTCCCAGCTTCTAAGCCAGGTGCGTTCAATACGCTGAAGGGTGAGCCTGTTCCGATGGAGCAGTTTATGGCTCTGACCAAAATCCCGATTCTGATTATTTACGGCGATAACATACCGGATTAACTAGTTGCCATGCCCGCGCAGGACAGCCAGCGCGTACGTCTGGAGATGGCCCGTGAGGGGCGTGACGTGGTAAACAAGCATGGCGGGGATGTCACTGTCACGCATCTGCCTGAAGTGAGAATCAAAGAGAATATCTACTTCCCGTTCTCTGATTTAAATAATGTGCAGATTTTTGATTTAGTGAGTAAACTCCTGAAGGAAAAAGATCTGCAGTAGGAATAGCCAATATTGAACCTTTATTAATGAAGGTGAAATACAAACATCAGCTTTATAAAAAAATAAAATGGGAACGTGACGGTCTGCTTTGAGCGAACAGCGGAAGTTCGCATATGATTTTAATCTGATGAAGGCATTACTTAAAGGGTGGTGTGGTAGTCAACCGAGAGCAGGTTATTTTTGGTCCTGTTGTAAGTAGATCCTTCAATATAATCTCGTTGTCTACTTTCGTAACCATGTCAATGTCAATTCTGGATAGGTGTTGCCAACACTTCACACTGTATTTTTTTGACAGATTTATTGAAGGCATTGACAGCTATAATCCAATATTCTTTGAAGCTAGCCGTTCTCCAATTTAATCATATTTGAATGACTTCATTCATTTACATGTCTAAAGAAATAAAAATCGGAACGATCTTTAACTTCAAACATCAGACGACCCTGTGAAACATAGAATTACTGTCTGCGAGAGTAACGTTTCTATGGCCGAAAATCTTGAAGCATTTGGTCTGTGGCAAAGAGTGAATACTCGCAGCCTTAGTGTAATCTTATACTGACTTGACAAAAGTATTATTTCTCAGTTCAAGGTGTAACTAGTCATTTAAGAACTGAGTTATCTGACTCGCGTGTTTAAAAATGTAAAAAAATTAACATATTTAATGAACACTTCATAAATTACCGCAATCTCTTTCATGAAAAAAACTCAATAAAGGGTTGAGTAAATATAAATGGTTTCCGCTGAGAGCCTGCTAAAGTTATTCTTGAATTTATTGTCATTATTAAATGACAATTTGAAAATTCATTGCAGATCTTCATATAAAATATCATTTATCTCAAGGATTATTAATATGCCATTAAATAAAGAGACCGTCACAATTATTACCGGAGCATCATCCGGTATTGGCGAAGCCACTGCTCGCAAGTTAGCGAAGTCAGGCTCGCGTATAATTCTGGCAGCACGTAATGAAGATAAATTAAAAAAAATAGCAGATGAGATTAATGCAAATGGCGGGCATGCGGAGTTTCGAGTTACTGATGTAACGAATATAAAGGATGTGATTCAGTTAAGTGAAGGTATCAAAAAAAGGTATGGCCGCATAGATCATCTTATCAACAATGCTGGATTGATGTTGTTTTCTGACTGGGCAGACATAGCTGTCGATGACTGGAATAAAATGATTGATACCAACATTCATGGCTACCTGAACGCAATTGCCGCCACGCTTCCCGTTTTTCTGGAGCAAAAGCGCGGTCATATCCTGAATATGAGTTCGGTCGCGGGGCTGAATACAGGTGCATCCAGTGGGGTTTACAGTGCAACCAAGTTCTTTATCCGTGGCATCACTGAAAGCCTGCGAAAGGAGGTTGGCGTATCAAATGGCATTCAGGTATCCATGATTAGCCCTGGCGTTATCGATACGGGTTGGGCCGATAAGGTTAATAATAGTGAAGGCAAAAAAGCTGCAAAGGAACTTAATGAAATTGCTATTAAACCTGAACAGATCGCTGATGCTGTTGCTTATGCGCTTAATACCCCCCAAGAACTGACCATCAACGACATCGTAATCCATCCTACGCGTCAGGGCTGGTGATCATCCGCTCTACTGAACCCACATGCAGGTCAATCAAGCTGCCTGTATGTGTGGATAAAATGCTCTGCAGTTCCCCTCCACCACTTGTGCTTTCAGTGTAAATGCATATTGCAAGATATGGCCCCGGCGCTCCAATCAAATAACCAATACACTGCGACTTACAAATAAAATCAAAGGCATCACTCTTTTCGCAATATGGTTGAATTTAATTCAATATACCATCTCTACGAGCTAAACGAATTAGTCGAGTTACTCATGTATAGTTTAGTTGCACTCAACATTAATATCAGCTGTTTTTCGCTTATCGTTGCCGCTTTATGCAAGTTAGCAGGCATGAGCTTAAACCCACAACAAAGTTTTTATGTGTACTGGAGATGTTTCAGTAATGAATTATCAGACTGAAAGTATCAATGAAGTCAAAGTTGTTCCACCTTCAGGACTTTTGCCAGCTATGCTCGCATTAGGTGCCGGTGGGCTTTGTATTGGAACAGGTGAATTTGCACCTATGAGTCTTTTACCTGATCTGGCTGCAGGTACCTCAGTAACGATACCTGCAGCAGGGGCTTACATAAGTTCTTATGCTGCCGGTGTTGTTATTGGAGCCCCCACTCTAGCTGTAATTGCAGCACGATGGCCACGCAAAACGTTACTGATAATTTTATTGGTCATCGCTGTAATTGGATACGCCCTGAGCGCGATTGCATGGAACTACCCCTCTTTGATGGTAGCTAGATTTATTTCCGGTTTGCCTCACGGTGCCTGGTATGGCGTAGCTGCTTTAGTTGCAGCATCAATGGTGCCTGAACACCAGAAGGCCAGGTATATTGCTTATGTAATGCTAGGACTTGGTGTGGCAAATGTCGCGGGTGTCCCATTGGTAACCTGGGCCGGACAGGAGATCGGATGGCGTATGTCCTTTATTCTGGTTTGTATTGGTATAGTACTTACCGGGATTATGGTATCGCTTTTTGTATCGAAGATCCCTCCAGTAAAAAGTGCATCGCCTCTTAAGGAGTTAACCGCCCTGCGAAGTCCTCAAGTATTGATGGCTTTTGGTGTTGCATCAGTGGGCTTTGCTGGTATGTTTGCTGTCTATAGCTTTATCACCCCTGCTCTTACAGAGATTACTGGTTTTAATCTTAAGCAAGTCCCGTGGATCCTTGTTTTATGGGGTTTAGGAATGGTAACCGGAAATATTATTGGAGGCAGACTGGCTGACAGAGCTCTCATTCCTTCAATATATGGAATGATCGTGTGGAATATAGTGTTCCTTGCTTTATTTTCTCTGTTAGCACAATGGAAAGCTACTGCACTATTTACCATGTTCATGCTTGGTAATGGATTCGCACTGGTACCGGCGCTTCAGGCTCACATGATGAATATTGCAGGAGAGGCTCAGACTCTTGCGTCTTCGTTAACTCATAGCGCTTTTAATATATCCAATGCTTTGGGGGCATCATTTGGTGGGCTAGCTATCACCTATGGTGGTTCGTGGGTATCGACAGGATGGGTAGGAGTTGGATTCTCACTAATAGGCCTCGCCATGATGTTTTTATCTGTTAAGTTGATAAGTAAAGTAAAAAACCAGAATCAACCTTAAGGGTATTAAATAAGCGTATAATAGCGACTTGCCTTGCATGTCTCGATAATTATTACAGTATTATTTACTATTATTAAATGACACATTGAAATTAATTCAATAATCATTTAATGGTGGTAACCAAAGCCAATTAATAACAATTTTTAAGCACTGTTAGTTTCTTTTTTTTGATACGTGTCACATTCACGTGGCCTTCAAAAAAGTAGAGTTGTTAACGGCAGGAACAATCAAATTTAACGGGTGTTACGGCACATTAGCGTCGGCATGACCAGATCAGCTTTTCACGGCAACGTGTAAAGCGATCTGGTTTTTTTATGTCTGCGCCATACGAAACTGTATTGCGAGGTAATTTCATGCGCGTTGCTAAAGTAATAAATAACAACCAGGTCATTTGCATAGATAAAAATGATAAAGAATGTATTGCTATCGGCAAAGGACTGGGCTTTGGTGTCAACCCTGGTCACGAGATTGACACAGGGAAAATCGAAAAATTATTTTCTATGATGGATGACAATACTCATTCAAAATTCAGGAAACTAGTCACTGAGATACCCATTGAACATGTTACCTTAGCCGATGAAATCATCAGTTATGTCAAATGCTCTCTTGGAAAACCTCTTAATGACAATATTTATCTATCCTTAACCGATCATCTTAACTTTGCAATAGAACGTATCAAAAAAGGTCATATTCTCAGCAACCCACTTTTATGGGAAACAAAACGATTTTATCACCACGAATTCAAATTAGGACTTATTGCTCTTGACTTAGTATACCAAAAAACTGGTATCAAGTTACCTGAAGATGAGGCTGCATTCATTGCACTGCATATCGTTAATGCGGAAACGGGCGTAACTTTTGATGAAACAGTTAAAGTGACTCATTTAATTCAGGATGTTCTTAATATAATAAAATATCATTTCAACATCATATTTGATGAACAAGATCTGGATTACAATAGGTTTTTAACGCACCTTCGTTTTTTCATGCAACGGCTCAACGAAAATAAAACTTATGCAAATAAAGAGAATTCATTCTATAAGCTATTGCGTAGTGAATACCCAAGCGAATACTCATGTGCTGAAAAAATAAAAACTTATATACTTAATGGTTATAACCATGAAATGACTGAAGAAGAAACTATGTACCTCGTAGTTCATATTAACAGGCTTATAAAATCTGATAACTGATTCTTACTGATGTATATAACATACCCTATTCTGATGCAAAAGCGTCATGAATCACCGTTTCTTAAAAGGTAGGAGATGGCAAAATGAATTATAACGAAATAGCCGAGAAGATTGTTAATGAACTCGGCGGCCGTAATAATATCGATAACGTGTATAACTGCATGACCCGGCTTAGATTTGAGCTTAAAGATGAGAGCCTTGCAAATGATTCCAACATCAAGTCAATTACTGGAATTGCAGGTGTTGTACGTCAGGGAGGCCAAATTCAATTAGTCATCGGTAAGGAGGTTGTGAATTTCTTTAACGCAGTTCAAAAAATAACTGGACCAGGGACGGGAAATTCGAGCAAAGTAAAAGTAGCCAAAAGTGGGAATATTGCTATTCGGACCCTTACCGGGGCAGTTGACATTATTGCTTCATCAATGACCCCAATAATTCCCGCACTGATTGGTGCCGGGATCATTCAGATGATGGTCATATTATTAGGGTTCTTCTTTGATCAGGATAGCTCTACTCTTAAGTTCTTATCGATTATCAGCAACTCTGCATTTTATTTCATGCCGATTTTCATTGCTTATGCTATTTCAAGAAAATTCAATGCCAGTCCAGTTCTGGCCGCCGTTGTTACCGCAGTACTGTTAAATCCACAGTTCATTGACATTATGAATCTGGCTAAAACCAGTGAAGTAACATTCCTTGGTGTACCTGTGATGTCAGCTCAGTATGCCTCTACAGTAATCCCTGCAATACTCATTGCCTGGATCGTATCCTGTGCCACCAGGTTGGTAGACCGCATAACTCCTGCGATGACCAAAACCTTTCTAAACCCTGCGCTGATCATTCTAATTTCTGCGCCAATTGCCTTTACAGTTATAGGACCTGTAGGCACATTCCTGGCAACTGGTCTGGCGTCAGGTGTGGAGTTAATGCAATCTCACTTGAACCTCTTAACAATGGTTATCCTGGCCACGTTTATGCCGTTCATTGTAATGACTGGCTTACATTGGGCATTTACACCAATTGTTCTGGGATCTCTTGCTTCGGGTCAGGGTGACAGCCTTATCTTACCAATTATGCTTGTAATTAATATGGCTCAGGGCGCAGCCAGCATTGCTGTGGGTATTAAAAGTCGTAACTCACAACTTAAACAAACCTCACTTGCTGCCGGTTTCACGTGTGTATTCTCAGGTTTGACAGAACCATGTATGTACGGTGTCAACTTACCTCTTAAAAAACCAATGTTAGCAGCGTGCATAGCTTCTGGGATTACCGGCTTATTCATTTGCTTAGTGAAATTAAAATCATTTGCTTTTGGTATTTCTTCCCTTGTTGCATTGCCAATGTTTATCAACCCAACGGACCACACCAATATCATCTATGCAGTTTCAGCAGCTGCAATGGTCATCGTGCTGACAATGGCACTGACCTTTATTCTTGGATTTGAAGATCCAGTCGATGAAAAAAAAGGTCAATCCGATTTACCAACTCAAGGTAAAATTGATAAACGAGAAACTATCATAGTATCTTCTGTTGAAAACAATGAACAAGTAATAAAATCTCCAGTCGCCGGCAAAATAATTCCACTTTTAGAAGTCAATGATCTTACTTTTTCAACGGAAGCTTTGGGTAAAGGCGTCGGTATTGTAGTTGATGAAGGTCGTGTCTATGCTCCGTTCGATGGAACAGTTCTTTCCATTTTCCCTACTAATCATGCAATCGGCCTATCCTCTAAGTCAGGTGTCGAATTATTGATTCATATCGGCATCGATACAGTAAAGCTTAATGGGTCGGGATTTAAGTCTTATGTAAAAAATGGAGACACTATAAATCAGGGTGATCTATTAATTGAATTTGATCTTGAACATATCAAGTCACTTGGGTACGACACAACTACAGTTGTTGTAGTGGTTAATTCAGATAATTACATTCAGGTTGAGTCTTCTTCTGAATCTGTTATTCAGCCATCTCAGCCACTTTTATTACTGGTATAATGGGAGAAACATTATGATTTTTAATGAAGATTTTCTTTGGGGTGGAGCTGTTTCTGCGAACCAATGTGAAGGTGCTTATAATATTGGTGGCAAGGGGTTAAGTATTCAGGATCTGATGCCAAAAGGCATTATGGGTCCGATGACAAAAGAACCGACTCCAGACAATCTCAAACTTGAGGGGATCGATTTCTATCATCGATACAAAGATGATATTAGACTTTTAGCTGAGATGGGATTCAAAGTATTCCGTTTTTCGATTGCATGGTCACGCATTTATCCAAACGGCGATGACAGCGTGCCAAATGAAGAAGGTCTGGCATTTTATGATAGTCTCTTCGATGAGTGTAAAAAATATGGAATTGAGCCTCTTGTCACTATTTCACATTATGAGACGCCTTATAACCTGGCTCTAAAATATAATGGTTGGGCATCAAGAGAGCTTGTTGGCTTCTACGTTAAGTATGCCACTACCTTGTTTACCCGCTATAAATCGAAAGTGAAGTACTGGCTAACATTCAATGAAATAAACTCAGTACTTCATCATCCTTTGATGAGCGGCGGTATCATGACACCAATGTCTGAGTTAAGTAAACAAGACCTTTATCAGGCAGTCCATCACGAACTTGTTGCAAGTGCACTTGCGACAAAAGCGGGTAAAGAGATCATTCCAGATGCTCAATTTGGTTGTATGATTCTGAGTATGCCGATTTATCCTCTGTCACCAAAACCTGAAGATGTAATTTCAGTTATGGAGGCAGAACATATGAATGATTTCTTCGGAGACGTCCATGTAAGAGGAAAATACCCCTCTTATATGAAACGTTTCTTCAGAGAAAACGATATCACTATCCACTTCGCTCCAGGTGATAAAAAATCTCTACTGAATACCGTCGATTTTGTTTCTTTTAGCTATTACGTTAGTGTTTGCGAAACGGCGGATAAATCCATTTCTGCAGGAGAAGGTAATCTTATCGGTGGCGTGCCTAATCCTTATCTGAAGGCGAGCGAGTGGGGATGGCAAATCGATCCACGAGGTTTGCGACTTGTTCTCAACCGTTTTTACGATCGCTACCAAAAGCCTCTTTTTGTTGTCGAAAACGGGTTGGGTGCTGTAGATCAATTAATTAAAAATGAGAACGGTGACTACACTGTAGATGATGATTACAGGATTAGTTACATACATGATCATCTTGTACAAATTGGTGAAGCTATTAAGGATGGTGTACCCGTAATGGGTTATACCTGTTGGGGTTGTATTGATCTTGTAAGTGCTGCAACCGCCCAATTAAGTAAACGCTATGGCCTGATTTATGTTGATCGAAACAATGATGGGTCCGGAACCTTCAATCGATATCGTAAAAAGTCTTTCTACTGGTATAAAGATGTTATTTCCTCCAACGGTGAGTCTTTAACTAGTAAAAATAACAAATAACAACGATATTGAGGTTCAAAAAATGAAAATTGGCATCCTTGGTACTGGTATGATTGTCAAAGATCTGCTTACAATCATAGATAAACTGAGTTTCGAACATATATCTTTACTTGGAACCGCGCAGACAAGAGATGAGACCCTCGCGTTAAAAGAGCGTTATGCTTTGGACGAGGTGTTCTTTGATTATGATGAAATGCTAAAGAGTGATGTAGATATTATTTATGTCGCTCTGCCTAATTATCTGCATTTCTCGTTTGCTGAAAAAGCTCTTCAGTCAGGAAAACATGTAATTATCGAAAAACCAATAGTTTTGTCAACCGCAGAACTTATAGGATTAAAACGTATTTCTGAAGAGATGAACTGTTTCATATTTGAAGCTATGAACATACATCATCTGGGCCCTGTACATTCTATAAAAAATTCGCTGTCTGACCTTGGCGATTTAAAATTAGTTTCGCTGAATTACAGTCAATTTTCTTCTCGATACTTAGATTTTAAAAATGGTATTACACATCCTGCATTTGATCCATCCCGAGGCGGAGGAGCAATGCTTGATATTAATGTGTATAATCTACATATGGTTGTTGGGATTTTTGGTCGTCCAGTTTCTTACACATACTTACCCAATATTCAAAACAATGTCGATACGAGTGGCGTTTTGATTATGAATTATCCGACTTTCAAGGCTGTATGTATTGGTGCCAAAGATTGCCAGGCTCCAACTATGTCTGCTATACAGGGTGAAAAGGGTTGTATCATTCTTGAGTCACCGGTTAATACTCTTACGAAATATAAAATTCGGTTCAATGACGGTTCCATTCATGAATCTGAAATTTGGCAGGAACATCGACTGATTCCCGAGTTCAAAGAGTTTATTCGCATAATAAATTACAAAGATAAGCAAAAGGCTTATCAACTGCTTGAATCTAGCATCATTGCTACTGAAATACTTGAAACCATCAGTAAACAAGTCACTAAGGAGAATTCACATGTCCAGTAAACTAACCATTGGTTAAGTTGGTAATGGTAAAAGCACTAACCGTTACCATCTGCCATTCTCTCTTAAATTGAATGAGCTGATTAAGGTTAAAACAATTTTTTCTCCCGTTGAAAATACTGGCTGGCCTAAGATCGACGGTATTCAATACACTACAGACCTGAATGAGCTACTAAAAGACGAAGAAATTCAGTCTGTTATCATTACAACGCCACCGGAATTCCATTATGAGTTAGCAAAGCAAGCTATCAACATGGGGAAAAATTGTGTTGTAGAAAAGCCTTTTACTGAAACTTCAGAGCAAGCAGTAGAACTCTTTAAACTTGCAAAAGAAAAAGGCGTAATGGTTCAATGCTATCAGAATCGTCGATTTGATAGTGACTTCCTGACCGTTCAGGAAGTCATCCGCAGCGGTAAACTTGGTGACCTCATCGAACTGGAAATGCACTACGACTACTTTCGTCCTGAGGTTCCAGAGGCCTCCACCTCTTTTAGCCGTGTTCATTCATATCTTTACGGCCATGCCTGTCATACCCTGGATCAGGTCATCTCACTCTTTGGTAAGCCAGATAATGTTCATTTTGACGTTAGACAGTTACTCGGTTCAGGTCGAATGAATGACTACTTTGATATTGATTTAATGTATCAGAACCTGAAGGTATCGGTTAAATCAAGCTACTTCCGGATTAAGGATCGTCCAAGTTTTGTTGTATATGGCAAAAAAGGCATGTTTGTTAAAGTGACTAAAGATCGCCAGGAAGAACATCTTAAGCTGTTCCATATGCCTGAAAATAAAGATTTTGGCGTAGACCTTCCAGAACATTATGGCGTTCTGACTTACATCGACAGCAACGGCGATTTCCATGAGGAAAAAGTCAAAACGGTGCAGGGTGACTACTCTCGTTATTATGCTGCTTTATATGAAACAGTGATTAATGGGCGTGCTCCTGAAGTGAAGCCTGAACAGACCATTATCCAGATCCAACTCCTTGAGCAGGGCATCCAGGGTCTGTTTTAAGTTCTGGTGAGGTGGGTCGGTCCGACCCACCTTATATCAAGGTTACGTGCCGTCGTTGTAAGCTGACCTAAATACTTCAATCAATTCTTTAAGCCCTTGCGGTACCTGCCTGTGCCCTGGGTAGTACAAGTGTATAGCCGGTTCAATAGGAGCCCAGTCAGGCAGTACGATGCTGAGCTCTCCTTTCTTTATATATTCAGCTACACGTTCTTCCAGACAATACGTAATACCAACATCTTTTAACGCAAGCTCTATACCCAGCGTTGTTTCATTTACACAAACCTGTCCAGGCACTTCAACTACTCTGTGGTCATCACCTTTCACGAAGTCCCAACGATAAATCACACCCTGTCCGGTACGTATTTGAATGCAGTTATGGGATTTTAAATCTTCAGGTATTAAAGGCGTTTGCTTACGGTAAAGATAGCGAGGTGACGCGACTGCAACCCATCGAAGTTTTGGACCTAATTTAACGGCTACGAAGTCCTCAGGTACAGTCCCTCCAAATCGAATCCCCGCATCAAATCCGGCTGAAACAATATCGACCATCTTGTCATCAACGGCGACTTCAACTTCAACATCCGGGTAACTCTGAATAAATTTGGGTAAAAGCTTCGATATCACTAACCTTGCCCCGTCAGCCAGTACATTAATACGCAACCTGCCAATAGGTCTGTCGCGCATTAGGTTGATTTCGTCCAGGGCCTCGCCAATTTCGTTAAATCCAATCTCTAATCGTCTGGCCAGATTAGTGCCGGCATCAGTTGGGGCGACCGTCCTGCTTGTACGATTTAACAGACGAACGCCTAACCGGGATTCAAGATTGCGCACTGAGTGGCTAAGAGCAGAGGTGGTTATGCCCAGCTCAACAGCAGCTTGTGTAAAACTTCTCAACCTTTCTACAGTCCGAAAGGCATTTAAATCAGCAAGATCACTGCGTGACAGCTTTGCTATTGGTCTTACAGGCATTAGTTACTCTCATCAATCGTGAAAATGGCTCAACGCAACATTGCGTGAGATTCAACGATTATAGCGATAAATGAGTGTTACTTTTAGTACAATTCAACAATCTTGTCCACAATTCGTGTCACAACTCTTTTCAAGAATCAGAACCTTTTAATGTGTGTAATAATAAGGAGTTCCCCAGCGTGTTTCATTTTTGGACTTTACTACCAGCAATTTATCTTGGTTGGAGGCTAGTTCATCCTCTGCAAATTTCCTGGCAATCGAAATGCCTGATTTTCATCTTGCTTGCTACTGTTGCCGATTTTCATCTTCTCAGTCGGGTGATTTTCGGCACTATGTTTTCACCTGAACTTCCCCAACTCGTTATGATTTTTTTAGGTTGGGGTTTTGGTTCCATAGTCATTCTGTTTGCTTTACTGGTTCTTCGGGATATATGTTGGGTTGCTTACTATCTTAGAACCCGACAAAAGCTCTCTACTTTTAAGTCTGGTGCTGTGCTAACAGCCATTGCCACGATACTCTCTGGTATCGGAGTTTACGAGTCCATGAAGCTTCCTGAAGTCCGTGAGATAGACGTCGCTATCGCGGGATTACCTAAAGAATACGAAGGCTATAAAGTTGTTCAGCTGACAGATCTTCATATCAGTCGGCTTCTGACAGGTGAATGGTTGAATAAAGTTGTCAAAAAGACTAACTCTTTGAATGCCGATCTTATACTTGTTACCGGAGACATGATTGATGGAACTGTTAAAGCAAGACGAAACGATGTCAGTTCGTTTGCTTTTCTGCGTGCTCATGATGGTGTCTATGCCGTTACAGGGAATCATGAATATTACTTTGATGCCAGGGAATGGACCACATACCTGTCAGGTCTTGGCTTACGCTTTTTAAATAACGAGCATGTGGTTTTATCAAAAAATGGAGCACGGTTAATACTTGCTGGCATTACGGATGATGTGGCAACTGAATATGGCGGCACCAAATCTAACCTGATGTCAGCACTTTCAGGAATACCACCTTCTGATAAAGTCATTCTGATGAGTCATCGCCCAGGAAATGCGCAAAGAAGTGCTGAAGCTGGTGTGTCACTCCAATTGTCTGGCCATACACATGGTGGAATGGTTTATGGACTTGATAAAATCGTCGCACCAGCAAATAACGGTTATGTGTCGGGTTTTTACCAGGTTGGTTCAATGTCATTATATGTAAGCAATGGTACAGGTCTCTGGAATGGATTCCCGCTAAGACTCGGAAAACCCGCTGAAATAACGGCTCTGGTATTACATTCAAGATGATGAATCTAATTCAACAAGGCATCGATATATTGTAAATAAATCATCATGAAAAATCGTTTATAGTTTAATTTTATTCAATAAAGCTAAGCTGTCTGTGTGATGAACGTGTAGATAGAAAATGCAGCTGCTCATGATCTTTACAGCTGCAGTTTCTCTAAATACTACCTTAACATTCACCAATAGTTTTTCACCCTGACGCGAACTGAACTCGAAAATAAAATATATCCTGAGGTAAAGCATGAACAATCATATAATCACAAAAGGACGCACTGCAGTAATAACAGGAGCAGCCAAAGGTATAGGTGCAGCTGCAGCCAAACGTCTGTCTAAGGAAGGTATGAATCTTTGCCTTTTTGATAGAGATAAAAAGTCCCTGAATGAACTGGTTAAAGGACTCGATACAGAAGTACGCCTGGTCACTGGAGATGTCACAAGTTCTAATGATGCTCAAAAACTCCTTGATGTTACACTTACTGAATTTAGTGATATTGCCTTACTGATTAACAATGCTGGTATTTCTCATCGCAGCGGACCCTGGGGAAATCCTGCAGACTGGAAGATTCAGCTGGAAGGAAATCTTTTCTCTGTAATAAATGTTCAACATCTTTTTGTACCCGCGATGCTGAAGCAAGATAAACGCAGTGCCATCGTGAACCTTGGTTCTAAGCAGGGCATCACTACTCCACCAGGTAATAATGCGTACAACGTCTCAAAAGCAGGTGTCAAAATCGTGACTGAACAACTTGCCCATGATTTGTTAAAAGAATGTGGAGAAAAAATCACAGCACACCTACTTGTACCAGGTTATACGTGGACACCCATGAATTTCCCAGGAATGAACGAGACAACAGATCCTCAACCAAAAGGCACCTGGACTTCTGATCAAGTTGTTGATTACTTTTTAGAACATTTCTTTAAGGGTGATTTTTATATCATCTGCCCGGATGGAACAGTAACTTCCAAAATAGATGCTAAGCGTATTACATGGGCGTATCAGGACATCATCAATAATAGGCCCGCTCTGTCTCGCTGGCATCCAGACTGGAAGGATGCTTTTCAGAAATTTATTGAATCCTAAATTTATAACGCAAACCGTATTTTCTCTGGGCTTAGTTTATGAACTTTAAAAATTTGCACTGGACTTCCGGTACACGCTCTTTTTTTGGAAAAATTATTTATCCGGTTTTTCCCCATGACACTTCTGTTCCTGGGGTACTCTTGTGTCCGAATATGATGGGAGTAACGGCATCCAATGTTGCACACGGGAAACGTATTGCTGCAATGGGATATGTAGTTCTTGTTGCTGATCTTTATGGAACAGATGTAGAACTGTCGTCCGAAGAAGCTGCAATATGCATGTCTGAGATAAAAGACAAGGCCGAGGAGAAAACCAGACTCAGGGCCGCTCTTGATGCTCTCTCAAATGATCAGCGTGTAAATTCAGATTGTCTGGCTGTTGTCGGCTTTTGTTATGGCGGACATTGCGCACTGGAACTGGCCCGTATCGGAGTCGATGTAAAGGCAAGTATCAGTGTACATGGGACACTCACAACTCATCTGAAATGTTACAAAGATAAAATTTCTGCTAATATTCTCGTGCTCAATGGAGCGGGTGATCCATTTGTTCCACCATCGCATGTTGTAAACTTTGTAAGAGAAATGACCGATGCTGGAGCAAATTTCCAGCTTGTCAATTACGCTAATGCATTTCACTCTTTTACTTATCCAAAAGCCGATGTTCCAGGAAAAATGGAATACAATGAATCAATCTGTAATCGTGCATTCCAACAGATTGAAATTTTCCTAAGCGAATATTTAACTTAATCTTTTTGAGCTAGGTTATTTTTAACTTAATCATCTAGTTCGGTTACAGTTATGTAGGTATAAACTATTGAATGTTAGTTATGAAGACCTTATAGAAATTGAACGTTTGTATTACAGCTTGTTAGTCTCAGTAAGAGATGTATCAAAAAGATGAACTAACAAACTCAGTATGCAATTTAAATTGCCACATCGATACCTGACTCCGGGCTGCTAAAGATAAAGGTTTATTTTATGTGTTTGTCTTTCACGACATTGAGTGGTTAATCGATGACAATAAACAAAGAACCCCTGATGTTTTTTCCGAGAATGCTGAATATACTTTTAATCAATGTTCAGATGCTTTAAATAGATTCAGTCTGGGTTAAACCCAGTCTGAATCTACTAAGTATCAGCCTTTTTTAGCCGAACCAGGTTCGGAGTTCATTCTGGCCCTCTGGGCCTTGTGCGACTCGCTCATCATTCGGTTATAAACTTCTGCGGATAGTTCTGCGTTATCACTGCCATAAACGACTTCATGCTCACTCATCAATGCATACCATGCTCGTTCTGCAACCTCTTCTGCAGTTGTACTCTGATGAGAACCTACCTTTGTATTAGCCTGGCCTGCGTTAATAAAGAAGTTGGTAGAAGTCGCACCTGGTAACAGCAATGTCATTTTAAGTCCCTTGCCTGACAGTTCATTGCGGACAGCCCAGTAGAAGGAGTTAACAAAAGCCTTTGTTGCCCCATATATGGATTCGAACGGAATCGGTTGTGTTCCGGATACAGAAGAAGTCATCAGCACATATCCACCGCCACGCTTAATCATGTCCGGGAAAAAAATCTTCGACATATGCACGTACGAATCCACATTAAGTCGAATGAGCTGAAGTTCTTTGTCGAGCTCTGTTCCGCCAATAAAGGCTCCACCTAACCCCTGACCTGCATTAATGACTAAGGCACCGATATCAAATCCATCATCAGTAACTTTTTTTTTCAGCTTCTCAACCTCATCATATTTACTCAGATCAATAGAGTATGAATGGATGTTTGTCCCATATTGTTTAAGGTCAGTAGTAGCCTTTAAAAGTTTCTCTTCATTTCTGGCTACAGCAATAATATCCCAACCATTCTGAGCAAATTTTCTGGCTATTTCAAGACCGATGCCGTTAGAGGCACCTGTAATAAGAGCGATATTTCTGATTGTCATGTTAACTCCTTATTTAAAGACTGATTAACAGTAGCATGTGATTTCATATCTTGAAATCGCGCGAGACCAGAATAATCTGCAAAAATGATAATCCTGGAAATAATCATTGCATTTCAATAAGTTAAATCATTGTTTTATATTCACACCTCTATTGAGCCAATCTCATCAATATCAACTTCTCAAATTAAATTTACATTCAGTGCATAACGAAAACGTTTTTTTGGCAACTATATTATTTTAGATTATTTATGTTTTCTTCTTTTGTAATATTATACACGTTTGATATCATAGAAATTATAAATTTGAATGATTCGTCAGATCTATCAGATATTTCAATAAATGTACCTACTATCCTGTCTCTGCCGCCAAATATCGTGAATTGACTTTAATGACATTTATATTTTAAGTAGATTTAGATGACAGGTATAAGCGTATACCTTGTCAATGCAATTTATTTATTTTTTGCTGTCATCTAAAAAATACAATATCAGATCCTGGTTAGCTTTTTACCATACAACATGTGATATTTGATTTATTAATAATAATCTATGGGAAGTATAAAAGGTTACAATTAGCGAATTATTGGCATTCAGACTCCAGCAATATAGAACTATTCTCGGAAAATCAGTTAAACCGCGATAACCAAAGCTCAGCTCTTCACTTTTACTGTATCCTCTATACCGTTGAATTAAAGTAACCAGAGCATTTAGCCATGCTAATTGCTAATTACTATTTTTCGTCAAAACTTATGGTTGATTTGCACCTCAACCATAAGGACGAACTATGTCAGATAAAAAACGTATAGCCATTACCGGTGCTTCAGGGAAAATTGGCAGGGTTACAGTAGAGTGGCTTGAGAAAGCGGGTTATAAACTGTTTCTCATCGATAAAAAAGAGCCCGTAACCGCTACCCATCCAGCGATGATCGCAGATTTAGAGGATTTTGGCGCAACGCTCGACGCACTTTCCTCCGTCGGGGAAGACGTTTATTCACGACCTGAATTTGCAGCCTTCGATGCCGTTGTTCACCTTGCCAGTATTCCTCACCCCCGAATGATCCCCGATTCTGATGAGTTCAGAAATAATATGCTGGCTACCTTCAACGTGTTTGAGGCATCCAGGCGCCTGGGGATTAAAAATATCATCTGGTCATCAAGCGAAGTCCCTACCGGCGTGCCTTACGACCAGTGGGATGCTCCCTATGTTCCGGTGGATGAGTACTACTCGACTCGCGGATTAAGCATTTACGCGCTGACTAAAGTGCTGGGTGAAGAGATGGCACGTCAGTTTTGTCTTAATAACGCTGACATGCGCATTACCTGCCTACGGCTTTCTAATGTTATGGCGCCGGAAGAATACGTGCAGTTTGAAAGCTGGCAGAACGATCCTGCAGTAAGGCAATGGAATATGTGGACTTATGTAGACGTCCGGGATGTTGCCCAGGCGATTGAGAAAGCAGTCGAATATGATGTCAGGGGTAACGATGAGTTCTTTATTACCAGCGATGTGACCTGCATGCGTACCCCCACACAGGAACTTCTGGACCGCTACTATCCAGGCGCTGAACAGCGCAAAAAATTTACAGGTAACGAATCAGTGCTAAGTAGTGATAAGGCTATACGCGTTCTGGGATACCACCCAGTTTACCGCTGGACAGATAGCGTCTGACGCTCACTTCCTTTGCTACCGGCCTTTACAGGCCGGTTAAGCCATTTAACCGAATAATCATATGAGTGAGAGAAAACTGGCTCTGATTAATGGCTGGTACAACTGTATTAGCCTGACAATTGACCTGTATCTTTCCGACGCCGGTATTGCTTACTGCCTTGAAGACCGGGCGTGTGATTATTTTCGTGACAGCAGTCTCAGGATTGTCCTTGAAGAATAATTCCTTTCGATAGAGCCAATGTAGCTATACTTTCTAGGTCACAAAAAATTTCCTTTTGGACTACAGGATCTTATCGAGATTCTGAAAAAAGAAATAGAACTAATGCATGTAGTTACAGCTTGAATTAGGCTCAAGAATTAGCAAACCACCTGAACCTGGGTTTCATAACCTGTTATGGATGTTTTTGAAGCATTTCCTCAAGATTATGAGATGAGGTCGTAATGATAGGTCGAGGACGTTTATCATTTCATAGACTTTGTCATCAGGCTATCTAGTATACTAAATACTTAGGTAGAAATGCCTATATCAAAATTAATGATGAGGATCTTAAGGTATAGGAATCTCAAATAGATATCGTCGCTGATGAGCAAAACAGTTTATTAAATGCAATGGGTAAGGGGACGTGTGTTTAATTAACATTGTTACATTCAAGCCTTCCAGATAGACGCGAACTTTTTTCTATTTTGCCCAATGAATTCTGTTGTAAATTGGCATTGGATGATGAAAGGAAGGTTTTCGTAAATGTTGCTGAGGTTGACATCACAGAACACGCAATAAAAGAGGTCTCCTTCGATATTGAAAATAATGATTTCTCTGTAAAAGGGATTCGCTGGGATAAAAAATCAGCGACAAAGAAATCATTTATTTACTTGACTGATAGTTCACAAAGAATCTACAGCATTCAATAAAAAAGAGATTTTCATTTGAGTGTGCAGGTTGAAAAAGCTATACAAAAACTTGAAGAGGATTGTGCTTCCCCTACATACAATGAATACGATATAACATATGCTAACTGGAAAATAAATAGTATCAAGCAGGTTGTAAGAAGTATTTATATTGCCGCTCCTCAGTTTTTGGTATCACTGACTATAAAGCATAAAAAGATAATCATCAGACTTCTTGATAAGATGCTTGTATCAAATCAAAATGAAGATTTATTTGATATTCTGAAAAGTGTTTTGAATTCAAGTGATAGTGATCTTTCTAGATTTGCATCACAATTAAAAAAATTAGAAAATATTATAATTTCAATTGAGGAGTTTCTAAGAAGGCGTTTTGCAGTTAAAAAACTGAACCTAATAATGAATGAGCATTATAAAGATGTTCTTGAAACGCCTGACTTACAAAAAACCATTGAAAATAATACATGGTTATTTGATGAAAGATACGAAGCTATAGGCGCTGAGGAGGATAATTTTACTAAGATTGCAAGATCATTGAGGGATAGTGTTTACTCCATTAATAACATAGATGCAAAAGATGTGGAAAATGGAGAGGATATTATAGGCGCTAAGAGACAAACGGATTTATTCTTAGCCAGAAGAATGCCAACTTGTGACTCTAACGGCAATAAGATTTTTAGATGCATAATCATTGAAATTAAAAGACCAAGCATAGCCCTTAATGTTAAGCATTTACGTCAACTGGAAGATTATGCTGGGATTATTAAACAACATCCTGAATTTTCTAGCCAAAATTTGCATTTTGAATTAATTATTATAGGCAGGAAGATTTCTAGTCAAGATATAGAGATACCTACTCGCTTGTCAAACTATGCCGCCCCTGGTGATGTTGGTTTGGTGTCTGATGATGCCAATATGTAGCGTTACGTTAAGAATTGGCACACAATATTTGATACTTTTGAATTGACGAATAGTTTCATGCTTAAGAAATTACAAATGGAAAGAGATGTAATTGAAAATAAATCTCGGGAGGAACTTATTAAGGAATTACAAGAAGAAAGCGTTGATGTCTAAAATTAAAAAATCGATACTACGCTTGAAGATGTTTCTTTCTTGCTAATGTATTTTTCATGAAAAAAAAGGGTTACATTGAAATGTAATCCTAACCTATTGAATTAATACACCTCACATTCACTACTCATAGTTTCCTTTCCGATATTTTGAGCTCTATTATTTCTTTGGCTTGAGATCCATTATGCAGGTCACCGTAACTTAAAATTTCGAGTAATCAGAGAGTTTCATCTTTGGTATTAATTAGACCGTCAGGCGCGAATGTAATGTTTCTGAATTAATCGTAAATGTAAATTAGTAAAAAAATTTCTAGTTTAGAGTTCCTCCAGAACGGGGGAACTCTGCTTAATTTTTCACGCTATCTACCAATAAACGGCTAAATTCGGAGCTAGTATCATAAGGCTATGATAAGTTTATTTTTGCCAATGTTATTAATATAGTCGGCATACCACTCCATCATCTCCCTACGCCCTTCCAGATACTGAGTATGGTTATACGTCCCACGAATCGCATTCTTATCGACATGCGCAAGCTGGGTTTCAATCCATGCCGTATTGAACCCTTCCTCATGCAAAATCGTACTCATCGTGTGGCGGAAACCATGCCCGTTACCTTACCCGTATAACCAATCCGCTTAAATACCTGATTAATACTCGCTTCGCTCATCGTTTTGTGGGGATCATTCCTGCCAGGAAACACCAGAGGATATTGCCCAGACATCACTTTGAGCTGTTGTACGATTTCCAGCGCTTGGGTAGACAGGGGCACAAGGTGGGGCCGTTTCATCTTCATACGACCTGCAGGGATTTCCCACACCGCTTTCTCAAGATCAAACTCGCTCCAGAATGCACCTCGAAGCTCACCGGTGCGTACTCCCGTAAGGATTAGCAAACGTGCGGCAAGAACAACCAGCGGGCTGCCTGTATAACCAGAGAGAGCTTTAAAGAAATCAGGTAACTCCTCAACAGTAAGGAAGGGATAATGCTTCGATTCATGCCCTGACATCGCGCTGGTAAGATCCGCTGTAGGGTTATATTCCGCACGACCAGTCACGATGGCGTAACGAAAGACTTCACTGCAGCGCTGGCGAACCTTCTTGGCCTTCTCTGTCGCGCCACGGCTTTCCAATCTACGCAGCATATTCAGCAGAACCAGCGGTTTAATTTCATTCACCGGCTGTTGGCCAATATAGGGGAAAATATCTTTATTGAAGGCTTCGATAATGTCAGAGGCATACCCTTCTGACCATCGACTCACCTTCGTTCCGTGCCATTCAAGCGCCACAGCCTGAAACGTGTTGTTGAGCTGCACATCGCGAACCAGCTTTTCTTCTTTCCTGGCGAAAGACGGATCGATGCCCTCGGCCAGCTTTTTCTTGGCTTCATCACGTAGTGCCCTCGCTTGTGCAAGGGACACTGCTGGATAGACACCAAAAGCCATACGCTTCTCTTTTCCATTAAAGCGATATTTCATCCGCCAGTATCGAGAACCAGAGGAAACAACCTCAAGATACAAACCAGCCACATCTGCCAGCTTATAGGCTTTCTCTCTGGGTTTCGCAGCGTCTACCTGTCGTGCATTAAGCTTCATTGGGGGCATCTCCCTGGACCGAACACAAAATGTCCCCACTTATGCCCCCAACTGTGACTTGATTCCGGTTGGATCCAGTTGATAACAAAAGATAAGATATGGGCCAGAAACCGCAGTATACGGGCTTTAAGTTGATTTCGATAGACTTGAGAAGATCTTGAAATGGTGCCGATAAGAGGAGTCGAACCTCCGACCTTCGCATTACGAATGCGCTGCTCTACCAACTGAGCTATATCGGCCCTGGGAAGGGAGTGATTCACCTGCGGTAAATCACGGGAGAGAAGGTTAAAACTAACCGGGCGATGCGTCAATGGCCTGATGAATCAACCGACTATTTTTGCATCACCCGGGGGCATTTAAGCACGAATAGTATCGTCGCCGTAACCGATCCACTTGTAGGTGGTCAGCGCTTCCAGACCCATCGGACCGCGTGCGTGCAATTTTTGCGTGCTGACGGCCACTTCTGCGCCAAGGCCAAACTGGCCGCCGTCGGTGAAGCGGGTAGAGGCGTTGACGTAAACGGCGGAAGAATCCACTTCGTTAACGAAACGGTTAGCGTTACGCAGGGTGCGCGTCAGGATAGCATCGGAATGCTGAGTGCCATGCTGGCGAATGTGGGCAATCGCGTCGTCCAGGTCAGTAACCAGCTTGACGTTCAGATCCAGCGATAAGAACTCGTTATCATACTCTTCTGCTTTCACCGGTGTAACCTGCGCCGGACCGGCTTCTAACAGTGCAATGGCGTTAGCATCCGCGTGAAGCGTTACGCTGCTTTTCGCCATCCGCTCGCTGAGCGCCGGCAAAAACCGTTCGGCAATAGCCTGATGTACCAGCAGGGTTTCAACCGTGTTGCAGGTACTGGGACGCTGAGTTTTCGCATTAACGAGGATGTCGAGCGCAGGGGCGATCTCTGCGGACGCATCGACAAAAATATGGCAAACGCCAATGCCGCCGGTGATAACCGGAATGGTGGATTGCTCGCGGCACAGCTTGTGCAGCCCTGCCCCACCGCGCGGGATCAGCATGTCGATGTACTTATCCATGCGCAGCAGCTCACTCACCAGCGCGCGGTCCGGGCTTTCGATCGCCTGAACGGCGCCGGCGGGCAGGCCGCACTCTTCCAGCGCCTGCTGAATGACCTTAACTGTTGCAGCATTGGTGCGCCACGTCTCTTTACCGCCGCGCAAGATGGCCGCATTGCCGGTTTTGAGACACAGGGAGGCGACGTCAACGGTCACGTTGGGACGCGCTTCATAAATAACCCCAATGACCCCGAGCGGGACGCGACGACGTTCAATGCGCAGCCCGCTGTCCAGCAGACCGCCATCGATAATCTGCCCTACCGGATCGGCCAGCTGGCAGACCTGACGAACGTCGCTGGCAATCGCATTCAGGCGTGCCGGGCTGAGCGCCAGGCGGTCGAGCATCGCATCGCTCAAACCGTTATCACGTGCTTCCTGCAGATCCTGTTCGTTAGCCGCCAGGATGTCCTGGGCGTGCGACTCCAGATAGTCAGCGATTTTTCCCAGCACGCGGTTTTTTTCTTTACTGCTCAGCAGCGCCAGCTGGTAAGACGCCGCTTTAGCCTCTTTCCCCATTTTTTCCAGCATCGTACGCTCCTTAGCGTGTGATCATATCGTCGCGATGAACGGCTACCGGGCCATATTCATAGCCGAGGATCGCGTCGATTTGTTGAGAATGGTGACCGGCAATACGGCGTAGCGCATCGCTGTTATAGCGGCTAACGCCGTGGGCGATGTCGCGGCCATCAAGACTTCGAATGCGGATCACTTCACCACGGGAGAAGTTTCCTGTCACGTTTTTAATGCCTTTGGGAAGCAATGAACTACCGCGTTGCAGAATGGCAGCGGTTGCGCCCTCATCAACGGTAATTTCGCCCGCAGGCGGTGCGCCGAAAATCCAGCGCTTGCGGTTCTCCAGCGGAGACTCCTGAGCATGAAAGCGCGTACCGACAGAAATATTTTCCATCACGTCGCCAATCACGCCCGGGCGGCTACCGGCAGCGATGATAGTATCAATGCCTGCCCGACAGGCGACATCGGCCGCCTGAAGTTTGGTACCCATCCCACCGGTTCCCAGACCAGAAACACTGTCACCGGCAACGGCACGCAGGCCGTCGTCAATGCTGTACACATTTTCGATCAGTTCGGCGGCAGGGTTGTTGCGCGGGTCGGCGGTATACAGGCCCTGCTGATCGGTTAGCAGGAGCAATTTATCCGCACCGGCGAGGATTGCAGCCAGTGCCGAAAGGTTATCGTTATCACCAACTTTGATTTCGGTGGTGGCCACCGCGTCATTTTCGTTAATGACCGGGACGATATTGTTATCAAGCAGCGCGCGCAGGGTGTCACGCGCGTTCAAAAAACGCTCTCTGTCTTCCATGTCGGCGCGGGTCAGCAGCATCTGCCCGATATGAATGCCATAAATGGAGAAAAGCTGTTCCCAGAGCTGGATCAGGCGGCTCTGCCCTACCGCAGCCAGCAGCTGTTTTGAGGCGATGGTTGCCGGAAGCTCAGGGTAACCAAGATGTTCACGTCCGGCGGCAATCGCGCCAGAGGTGACAATAACAATGCGATGCCCGGCGGCATGAAGCTGCGCGCACTGGCGCACCAGTTCAACAATATGGGCCCGGTTCAGGCGGCGCGATCCGCCGGTTAATACGCTGGTGCCCAGTTTTACCACCAGCGTCTGGCTGTCACTCATCATTTTCTGCCGTATACAAATAAGAAATAGGTATCAGGCAAACGTTGTAACAGGAGTCAGGCCGCTTGCCAACTCTGGCAGCATTGCACGCAACATTTTGTTGCGCAGGATCAGCAAGCGTAGCGACGCAGCGTTACCGTTTCATTACAAACATAATTAATGTGAATATTTTAGCAATAATCTGAAACTGTCATAAATCTTTCATCCTCAGACGTTAAAACCCTTCATGTTTTCAACGGGGCAGAAGCCTGTATTTATTTGCACGACTTTCAAAGAAGCAGGGTTAAAAATGAAAAAGAGCATTCTGGCATTAGTAGTAATGGGTGTTGCAGCGTCCTCAGCCGTTCAGGCAGCTGAAGTTTATAATAAGAACAGCAATAAACTTGATGTGTATGGCAAAGTAAAAGCCATGCATTACTTCAGCGATAATGACAGTAAAGACGGCGATCAAACTTATGTACGTTTTGGATTTAAAGGCGAAACGCAAATCAACGATCAATTGACCGGATTTGGTCGCTGGGAAGCCGAATTTGCCGGTAACAAAGAAGAAGGCAACAGCAGCTCGCAGAAAACTCGTCTGGCCTTTGCCGGTTTGAAATTTAGCGAATTTGGCTCGATTGATTACGGTCGTAACCTGGGTGCACTGTACGATGTTGAAGCCTGGACCGATATGTTCCCTGAGTTCGGCGGCGACTCTTCTGCACAGACCGACAACTTTATGACCAAACGTGCCAGCGGGCTGGCAACCTATCGTAATACAGACTTCTTTGGTGCGGTTGACGGACTGGATTTGACCTTACAGTATCAGGGCAAAAACGAAGGCCGCGACGTTAAGAAACAGAACGGTGACGGTTTCGGTACCTCTCTGAGCTATGATTTTGGCGGCAGCGATTTTGCCGTCAGCGGCGCATATACCAACTCCGATCGTACTGCCGATCAGCAAAATCCACTGCTGGCACCGCGCGGTCAGGGCGACAAAGCCGAAGCCTGGGCAACCGGCCTGAAATATGACGCTAATAATATCTATCTGGCTACTATGTATTCTGAAACGCGTAATATGACGCCAATTTCAGGCGGTTTTGCCAATAAAGCGCAGCATTTTGAAGCTGTCGCCCAGTATCAGTTTGAATCCGGTCTGCGTCCATCTCTGGGCTATGTGCAGTCTAAGGGTAAAGATATTGAAGGGGTGGGTGATGAAGATATCGTCAAATATATTGACGTCGGCGCAACATATTATTTCAACAAGAACATGTCGGCTTTCGTTGATTATAAAATCAACCAGCTGGATGACGATAACAAGCTCGGGATCAACAGCGATGATATCGTTGCCGCAGGCCTGACATATCAGTTTTAATGATACAAAATCTTCATACGAAAAAGCCCTGTCGAGACAGGGCTTTTTTATTCATAGCGTATAAAGCTGATTACTTAATGGCTTTCCCGGAAAAGCCTTCGGCAGGCTCCAGAGACAGTTCAAGCGTGGTCAGCAGGTCACGCGCTCTTTCATAAAACTGGCGCAGGGTGTGCTCAAGACGCTCAGTGACCTCAGGATCTTTGATCTCCACAGGCTGCCACGTGCCTTCTTTATCGAACAAACCGAAATGGTAGCGGTAGGTGAAACGTTTTTCTTCGGCGTCCATTTCCATCCACCATCCCCAGAACTCACGCTTTTCAGGTGCCGGTTTGACATTAACGCAAACTGCCAGGCAATCAAAAAAGAAGCGGTTATCTTTACATTGCTCTTCACGGATGTAAGGGCCCAACGCAGTAAACTTCTTTATCAGTCTGCTTCTCGGGTGTCCACTTGGTAACGTCATTGCTATCTCCTTTTGTGATGCAACTGTTTTACCAAATCAATAGAAATTAGCAATCTATTAACCAAATCTATGATTAATCCAGGCAGTAATTTCTTTCAGCGCCTTGTCAAAATTACGGTAAACCGGGTTAAACGCGATCGGCAGCAGTTTGCCGTCGGCCGAGGAAGAGGCGATCAGACGCGACTCCGCTTCCGGGCTAAAGGGATCGTTCTGCCAGTAGCCGGACAACATGGGCGTCGGGCAGCGGCGTCCCAGTAATCCCTGCGTTTTAAGTGAATACCGGTTTAGCTCAACGCGCAGCGCTTCATCAGACGCATCGTGCATCCCAAGGCGGCTGGCAAGCACATCAAGATACATTTCAGGGATGCTACCCTGACGCTGTGGATCGCTGAGCAGGGTGTGAACCATCGGGCCCAGACAGGCCACCGCTTTCAGCCGTGGCGACTCAAGATAGGCGAGCCGCACCGCCACGTTGGCGCCAAAGCGAAACCCAAAAAGCGCCACCCGGGTATGGTCGATCCACGGAATATCCGGCAGGGCCTTGAGGACATGCTGATGCAGCAGGCTGGAATCCTGCGTTAGCTTCCATTTTGACGAGAAGCCAATTGAGGGCATATCCAGCGTCAGCATGGCGATACCGAGCGGGGCGAAGTAGCGTTCGAATATGCTGTAAAAATCGAATTGCAGTGAATCAAGGCCACCGCACACTAAAATGACAGGAAAAGGCCCATCACCTTCAGGCATATGCAGAAAGCCCGTGACCGGCGAGCCGCCGGGAATGGTGAATTCCATCTCCCGCATTTGTCCTGGCAGACGCCGGGCCGCCTCTTCATAAGCCCGGCTGGCTAATACCTGCGCCTGTTCAGACAGCGCGTCGCCTTTCAGATGTGGATAGGACGCAATGCTGTAAAGATGAGAGGCATGGAGCCAGTGACGGCCACAGAGGGCGGCGTCTTGTTCCTGACTGGCCTTTTGCTGCCAGCGCATTGCCTGCGTCGACCATTCATAGATCCAGTTGCCGCCGCGGTAGCCGACGACGGTATCATAAAGACTGGCATCGGTACGCTCGGCGGTACTCATAACAATACGCGCTTGTACATCAAGAATTTCACGGGCATCGACACCGCGCGAGATCCACATCAGGCGGTTAATCATGCGATACCAGTGTGGGACGTTTTTACCGTCCAGCGTGGATTGGATCAGCGGCTGTTCGCCCCGATTAAACCGTCGGACCAGCGTTGAGGTTTCAGGATGTTTAAAACGGGGTTTGAATAAGGTTTCGCTGAGATTGGCCTGAGTCATTGCGCGTAGCCTCCATGAACTCTTCAGTGATGACGCTCATTGTAACGTGCTACAGGCTAAAAAGAACAACGCCCGGTAAACCGGGCGTTGAAAAAAGCGAAAATTAACGGCCTGAGATCGGCGGAACAAAAACTACGCCCATATCCCACGGCTGTTCAATCCAGGTATCTTGCGGAATATCAACAACATAATCATTAACCAGCGGACGCCCCGCCGGTTTTGCAAAGATCGTGACGAAATGCGCTTTTGGATACATTTCGCGGATCGCGACAGCCGTACCGCCGGTATCGACCAGATCGTCAATGACAATAAAGCCTTCGCCGTCGCCTTCGGCACGCTTGAGGACTTTCAGCTCGCGCTGGTTGTCGTGGTCATAGCTGGAGATGCACACGGTATCTACATGACGAATACCCAGTTCACGCGCCAGCAGCGCGCCTGGAACCAGACCCCCACGGCTAACGGCAATAATGCCTTTCCACTGTTCTGACGGCATCAGGCGAGTGGCCAGTTTGCGTGCGTGAATCTGCAACATGTCCCAGGTGACGATGTATTTTTCGCTCATGTGAAGTATCCCAGCCTGTTTTTACGGCTTAAAAAGTGTTCGAGGGGGAAATAGGTTGCGCGAGATTATAGAGATCTGAAACGCTAAAAACCAGTGCTAAGCGGCATTGAGGGCTGTTTTTACGCGCTTAGTACTGGTCGTCACCGCATAAAGTGGTATTCTCAAGCTCATCCCGCAAGCCTGACGTGCTGTGTGATCTTTTTTGCTAACCCCTGACCTGCAGCCTGTTTGCAGAAAGTCGAAAGGAGACTTATCGTGTCTGAACTGTCTCAATTATCTCCGCAGCCGCTGTGGGATATTTTTGCCAAAATCTGTTCCATTCCGCATCCTTCTCACCATGAAGAAGAACTCGCTCAGCACATTATGGGCTGGGCAAAAGAGAAAGGATTGTTTGTCGATCGCGATGCTGTAGGCAATATTCTGATCCGTAAGGCCGCCACCGCGGGTATGGAAAATCGTAAGCCCGTCGTCTTGCAGGCGCACCTCGATATGGTGCCGCAGAAGAACAATGATACGGTCCACGACTTCGCTAAAGATCCGATTCAGCCCTATATCGACGGCGAGTGGGTGAAAGCACGCGGTACGACGCTGGGCGCAGATAACGGGATCGGTATGGCCTCTGCGCTGGCGGTCCTCGCGGATGAAAGCGTTGAGCATGGCCCGCTGGAAGTCCTGCTGACCATGACCGAAGAAACCGGCATGGACGGTGCATTCGGTCTTCAGGCCGGTTGGTTACAGGCGGATATTCTGATTAACACCGACTCGGAAGAAGAAGGTGAAATCTACATGGGCTGCGCGGGAGGGATTGATTTTACCTCTAACCTGACCCTGACCCGTGAAGCCATTCCGGCTGATTTCCAGAGTGTGAAGTTGACGCTGAAAGGCCTGAAAGGCGGTCACTCTGGCGGCGATATCCACTTAGGTCTGGGCAACGCCAATAAACTGCTGGCGCGCTTTTTGGCCGTTCACGCCGCAGAGTTAGATCTGCGTCTGGTTGATTTTAACGGCGGCACCCTGCGTAATGCGATCCCGCGTGAAGCGTTTGCGACCGTGGCTGTCGCTGCTGATAAAGTGGATGCATTAAAAGCACAGGTTACTACTTATCTCGACATCCTGAAAAACGAGCTGTCGATTAAAGAAAAGAATCTGAACCTGGTGCTGGAACCGGCCACGACCGATAAAGGCGCGCTTAACGCGCAGTCCCGTGACCGTTTCGTTCAGCTGCTGAACGCAACACCAAACGGCGTGATCCGTAATTCCGACGTGGCGAAAGGCGTGGTTGAGACCTCACTGAACGTGGGTGTGGTTACCATGACCGATGACAATGTTGAAATTCACTGCCTGATCCGCTCGCTTATTGACAGCGGTAAAGACTACGTAGTCAGTATGCTGGAATCTCTGGGCAAGCTGGCCGGCGCGAAAACCCAGCCGAAAGGTGGCTATCCGGGCTGGCAGCCGGATGCAAATTCACCGGTTATGCAGCTGGTGCGTGAAACCTATCAACGCCTGTTTGATAAAGTACCGAATATTCAGGTGATCCACGCCGGTCTGGAATGCGGCCTGTTCAAAAAGCCGTACCCGGAAATGGATATGGTGTCTATTGGGCCAACAATTACCGGCCCACACTCGCCGGATGAACAGGTTCATATTGAAAGCGTGGGCCAGTACTGGACGCTGCTGACAGAACTGCTGAAAGCCATTCCGCAGAAGTAATCGCCTTACGCTGCGTGTAATAATGATGAACCCGGTAGCCGTACTTATCGGGTTCATTTTTATGCGTACACGCCTTTCTTTCGAACGTTTTCAGCGTTAATACCGGACACAGAATGGATATGTGCTACCTGCTCGAGCCTGCCCAGTGGAAATGTTGCAGGATCGTCATAGAGCACGTCACGTCCAAAAAAACTGTCAGCACACTATCGCGTTTATAAGCGATAAAATCCGTTAGCTGTTACAGGCCCAAAAGTAGCTGCCTTTCCAGCTGCGGATCGAGCAGCGTCACGTGCAGCCCCACCAGCCGGACACCTCGCCCGTTGCGGCGCTCGTTCCAGGTTTTACGTGCGGTGGCAATCAGGTCGTCTTTATTCAGCTTTGGCCAGACGTGCTCCTGCGTCGTCTGCTGAAAATCAGTAAACTTGAGTTTTACCCCCTGACGGGCAATAAGGAGATCGGGCTTTACTTTTGCCAGCCGACTTTCCAGCTCCGGATACAGGCGCTCAATAATAGCCTCGCATTCTGGCCACTGGTGAATATCTTCTGCCAGCGTGCGCTCAACGCCCACCGACTTTCTTAACCGCTCGTTATCAATCGCCCGATCGTCGATGCCCTGGCTACGCTCCCATAACACCCGGCCAAATTTACCAAAGCGTTTTAACAGCAGGGCCAGATCGCTATTTTGCACATCTTCACAGGTGCGCAGCCCCATATTCTCAAGCTTCGCGGCAGAAACTTTACCGACGCCGGGTATTTTACTCAGCGGCAACGTTTTTAAAAAACCGGGTACATCTTGAGGCGTAATCACATATTGGCCGTTGGGCTTATTCAGATCGGAGGCGATTTTGGCGAGAAACTTGATGGGCGCAATGCCCGCCGAGGCCGTGAGATCCAGTTCATCATTGATTGTTTTACGGATCGCCTGCGCCATTAGCGTGGCTGAGCCGTGGCAATGAAGGCTGTCGGTCACATCAAGGTAAGCTTCATCCAGCGAGAGCGGTTCGATAAGCGAGGTATAACGCGAAAAAATGTCCCGGATATGTTCGGAGGCTTCCCGATAGGCATCAAACCGCCCCGGAAGCAACGTTAAGTGAGGGCAAAGCTTCAGCGCCATTGCAGTGGACATCGCGCTGCGTACGCCAAATTTACGCGCCGGATAATTTGCGGTACTGATTACGCCACGGCGTTCGCGGCTGCCGCCAATTGCCAGCGGAACATCACGCAGCGCCGGATTATCGCGCATCTCTACCGCCGCATAGAAGCAGTCCATATCGACATGTATGATTTTACGCATCAGGTTCCCTCGCCGGCCACTGGTTAAGTATACAGTGGCATTCACGCTTTGAGAAATCTGTTTACCCGCCTGCGTGTAACCCGCGCGCAGCGCCGCCAGACATGCAAAACAGCACGTAAACGCAAACTAAATTGTAAACGCTGCACGTCAGGCTTGCGAAAAATTACGGTGGTGCTAATGTGAGCGCTCCTAATCCAGACAAGTCTGATTTCGGGTCTCTTTTGCCGTTCTGGCAATGTGGTAACGTTTATCAAGGAATAAGCAGTATGCGCATAATCGCATTTTTTCTTGCGATGCTTCTGATGCCATGCGTCTCTTTTGCCGGTCTGACCGGTTCAGGTACGCCGGTGAATAAAGAGTATAAGCAGCAGTTAATGGGGTCGCCGGTCTATATCCAGATCTTCAAGGAAGAGCGCGCCCTCGATCTCTACGTCAAAATGGGCGAAAAATACCAACTTCTTGATAGCTACCAAATCTGCAAGTATTCCGGCGGATTGGGGCCTAAACAGCGTCAGGGCGATTTTAAAAGCCCCGAAGGCTTCTATTCTGTCCAGCGTAGCCAGCTCAAACCCGATAGCCGCTTCTATAAAGCCATTAATATTGGTTTTCCGAACGCGTTCGATCGCGCGCATGGCTATGAAGGCAAGTATCTGATGATCCACGGCAACTGCGTGTCAATTGGCTGCTATGCAATGACCGACTCTGGTATTGACGAAATTTTCCAGTTTGTCACCGGTGCGCTGGTCTTTGGTCAGCCGGTGGTGCAGGTCAGTATTTATCCGTTCCGTATGACCGATGCCAATATGCAGCGCCATAAGTATTCCACGTATAACGATTTCTGGAAGCAACTGAAACCGGGTTACGACTACTTCGCACAAACGCAGCAGCCGCCGATGGTTTCAGTTGTTGATGGCCGCTACGTAGTCAGCAAGCCGCTAAGCCACGAAATTGTGCATCCGCAGCTGGCGTCAAACTACTCGCTCACCGAGACAAAATAGCGCCCACTCGCCTGGCATAATTCGTTGCCAGGTTTCATTGCCGGTCAACGGCTGAGTGGCGATCACGGAAACCACATCATCAGGTGTGGTTTCCCGCTGAAAATCGATTTCCATGTCCTGATCGATAAGCGTGGCCCGGCCAAACGGTGCGCGTCGGGTGATCCAGTACAGATTGGTCGAGCAGAACGCCATCACATAACGCCCGTCCGACAGCAGCATATTGAACACCCCTTTCTGACGCATCTCTGCGGCCAGTGTCGCAATGTACTTAAACACCGCCAGCATATTGCCCGGCGTGCGTGGATAGCGCTGGGTCAACTTATACAATAGCCAGCAAAAGGCTTTTTCACTGTCGGTATCGCCGACCGGACGAAACATACCCGTTTCAAGCGATTTATACCCGGTCATTTGCCCGTTATGCGCGTAGGTCCAGTTGCGTCCCCACAACTCGCGGGTGAACGGATGGGTATTTTCCAGCGCCACTTCTCCCCGGTTCGCCTGGCGAATATGCGCCACTACGGAGCAGGACTTGATGGGATAATCCTGCACCAGTTTAGCGATCGGTGAGTTAAAGCTCGGCTGCGGATCTTTAAATGTGCGACAGCCCTTACCTTCGTAAAAGGTGATCCCCCAGCCGTCTTTATGCGGCCCGGTCCCGCCTCCACGCTGAACAAGCCCGGAAAAACTAAAGCAGATATCCGTTGGCACGTTGGCGCTCATCCCGAGCAATTCACACATAGCTCACCTCATACACCCGTGCAGGTTACTCCGTAAAATCAGGCTTTAACCATCTCTTTTTCAATAAGCTGGATCAGGATATGGATCACTTTGATATGGATCTCCTGAACGCGATCGGCATAACCAAAATGCGGCACGCGAATTTCAATATCTGCTGAACCGGCCATCTTACCGCCGTCTTTACCCGTCAGAGTAATGACCTTCATACCCTTCTCGCGAGCCGCTTCAATCGCTTTAATAACGTTAGCAGAGTTACCGGAGGTGGAAATCCCCAGCAGCACGTCACCTTCACGACCTACCGCTTCAACATAGCGGGAAAAAATATGATCGTAGCCAAAATCATTGCCGACGCAGGAAATGTGGCTGACGTCAGAAATGGCAATAGCCGGATAGCCAGGACGATTTTCCCGGTAGCGCCCGGTCAGCTCTTCCGCAAAATGCATCGCATCGCAATGAGAACCGCCATTACCGCAAGAGAGCACCTTGCCACCCGCCTTGAAGCTGTCCGCCAGCAGCACCGCTGCACGCTGGATAGCGTGAATGTTGGCTTCATCTTTCAGAAAGTTAGCCAGCGTCTCCGCCGCTTCGTTCAGTTCATTACGGATCAGATCCTGGTACATGAGCACATCCTTCAGCTTTTATGAAAATGATAAGGTGCAGTGTACTCAATCGCACCAAAAGCGGGAAGTATAAGCCGGTACGATTAATGGCTGTTTTGATTATCCGTGCGTTTAAAATCGGCAACAATGTGAGCAAGGTTGTAATTATATTGTAAACACATTGATAAAAAAAATAACATCCACTACAACCATATCATCACAAGTGGTCAGACCTCCTACAAGCCAGGGAGCTTTTCGTTATGATGATTTTGAGTATTATTGCAACCGTTATTCTGACAGGCGTGCTGTTCTATCATCGGGTCAGCTTAGCGCTGAGCAGCCTGATCCTGCTGGCGTGGACGGCAGCGCTGGGTGCTGCTGGCCTCTGGTCGCTGTGGATGCTGTTGCCGGTCGCGCTGCTGTTGCTGCCGCTGAATGTGAAGCCCGTGCGTAAATCGATGATTTCCGTCCCGGCATTTCGCAGCTTCCGTAAAGTCATGCCGCCAATGTCGCGTACTGAAAAAGAGGCCATTGATGCCGGTACAACCTGGTGGGAAGGCGATCTGTTTCGCGGCACGCCGGACTGGAAAAAGCTGCACAGCTATCCGCAACCGCAGTTGACCGCCGAAGAGCAGGCCTTTATCGATGGCCCGACGGAAGAAGCCTGTCGCATGGCAAACGACTTTGAAATTACCCATGAACTGGCCGATTTACCGCCGGAGCTGTGGGCATTTCTGAAAGAGCATCGCTTCTTCGCGATGATCATCAAAAAAGAGTACGGCGGCCTGGAATTCTCGGCTTATGCCCAGTCTCGCGTACTGCAAAAGCTCTCCGGCGTATCCGGTATTCTGGCCATCACCGTAGGCGTACCGAACTCATTAGGCCCGGGCGAACTGTTGCAGCATTACGGTACTGAAGAACAGAAAAATCATTATCTGCCGCGCCTGGCGCGTGGGCAGGAGATCCCCTGCTTTGCGCTGACCAGTCCTGAAGCGGGTTCTGATGCCGGTGCGATCCCGGATACCGGTGTCGTCTGTATGGGTGACTGGCAGGGAGAGCAGGTTCTGGGTATGCGTCTGACCTGGAACAAACGTTATATCACCCTCGCGCCGATCGCGACCGTGCTGGGCCTGGCATTCAAACTGACCGACCCCGATAAACTACTGGGCGGGGAAGAAAACCCCGGTATCACCTGCGCGTTAATTCCAACCGCCACACCGGGCGTCGAGATTGGCCGTCGCCATTTCCCGCTTAACGTGCCGTTCCAGAATGGGCCAACGCGCGGTCAGGACGTCTTTGTACCGATCGATTACATTATTGGCGGCCCCAAAATGGCCGGTCAGGGATGGCGGATGCTGGTTGAGTGCCTGTCCGTAGGACGCGGGATCACCCTGCCATCAAACTCAACGGGCGGCCTGAAATCAGCGGCAATGGCGACCGGTGCCTATGCGCATATCCGCCGCCAGTTCAAAGTATCGATTGGTAAAATGGAAGGTATTGAGGAGCCGCTGGCACGTATTGCCGGGAATGCTTACGTAATGGATGCGGCCGCATCATTAATTACCTACGGGATTATGCTCGGTGAGAAACCGGCGGTTCTGTCGGCAATTGTTAAATATCATTGTACCCACCGTGGGCAGCGCGCAATCATTGACGCCATGGATATTACCGGCGGAAAAGGAATTATGCTGGGCGAAGGCAATTTCCTGGCCCGAGCCTACCAGGGCGCGCCGATTGCGATCACGGTAGAAGGCGCGAACATCCTGACCCGCAGCATGATGATCTTCGGTCAGGGCGCGATCCGCTGTCACCCGTACGTGCTGGATGAAATGGCCGCCGCGCAGAATAACGATGCGAATGCGTTTGATACTCTGCTGTTCAAACATGTCGGTCATGTCGGATCGAATCTGGTGCGTAGCGTCTGGCTGGGGCTGACGCGCGGCCTGACCAGTAGCTCACCAGCGCAGGATGCGACAAAACGTTATTATCAGCACCTCAACCGTTTGAGTGCCAACCTGGCCCTGCTTTCTGACGTATCGATGGCGGTTCTCGGCGGCAGTCTGAAGCGTCGTGAACGCATTTCAGCTCGTCTCGGCGACGTGCTGAGCCAGCTTTATCTCGCATCTGCCGTGCTTAAGCGCTATGACGACGAAGGCCGTCATGAGGCTGATTTGCCGCTGGTGCACTGGGGCGTGCAGGATGCGCTGAATCAGGCCGAAATCGCGATGGGTGAACTGCTGCGTAACTTCCCCAATCGCGCGGTTGCCGGTTTGCTGGGGGCGACCATTTTCCCGACCGGTCGCCACTACGATGCACCGTCTGACAAACTCGATCATAAGGTCGCGCAGATCCTGCAAACGCCGTGCGCCACCCGGTCACGCATTGGTCGCGGTCAGTATCTGACCCCGGACGAGCATAACCCGGTGGGCTTGCTGGAAGCGGCGCTGCGCGATGTAATGGCGGCCGATCCTGTTCATCAACGCATCTGTAAAGAACTGGGTAAAAATCTGCCGTTTACCCGTCTGGACGCGCTGGCAAAAAATGCGCTGGCGAAAGGGCTTATCGATCAGGATGAAGCGGCTCTGCTGATTAAAGCTGAAGAGAGCCGTTTACGCAGTATTAACGTTGACGATTTTGAGCCTGATGCGCTGGCGACGCAGCCGGTAAAAAAGCCGCCGGTCACGTTGCGTAAACCTGAAGCGGCATAACAATCTGTCACTTTTTTCACCCCGCTCAGGCGGGGTTTTTTATTTTCTGCGCCATGCTAGAGTGAGTAAAGGACGTCAAACGAGGAGTACGATTGTGCCTGGCCTGAAAGTAACGCTATTACAACAGCCGCTGGTCTGGATGGACGGACCGGCTAACCTGCGACATTTTGATCGCCAGCTGGAAGGGATCGCCGGGCGCGACGTTATTGTGCTGCCGGAAATGTTTACCACCGGTTTCGCCATGCAGGCAGCTCAGCAGTCGCTGTCGCAAGACGCTGTCGTCGCCTGGATGCATGAGAAAGCCCGCCAGACCAATGCGCTCATTGCCGGTAGTGCTGCGCTACAAAGTGAACGTGGGCCGGTTAACCGTTTTCTGCTTGTTGAACCAGAGGGAAAGGTACATTTTTACGATAAGCGTCACCTGTTCCGTATGGCTGAAGAACATCTTCATTATGAGGCAGGCATTGAACGAGTAATCGTTGAATGGCGCGGCTGGCGTATTTTACCGCTGGTCTGCTACGACCTGCGATTTCCGCTATGGTCACGTAATCGTAATGATTATGATCTGGCACTGTATGTTGCCAACTGGCCAGCGCCACGTTCGCTACACTGGCAGGCACTATTAACGGCGCGGGCCATAGAAAATCAGGCGTATGTACTGGGCTGTAACCGCGTTGGCACCGATGGTAACGGTCATCATTATCGCGGTGACAGTCGGGTGATCACGCCGCAAGGGGAGATCCTGGCCTCTGCCGAACCGCATAAAGCCACGCGGATTGACGCGGAACTGTCTTTGACGGCGCTGAAAGAGTATCGGGAGAAATTCCCGGCATGGCAGGATGCCGATCCGTTTAGTCTTAGCGGATAAACCACCCTCACCCCTGCCCTCTCCCTGAGGGAGAATTAATAGATACCGCAGGCCCGGTATGCGTAAGCGCCACCGGGCATGACGGCACCGCGGCGATCGGTTAGCTCACCAGCGCCTGTCCATCTTTACGGCTTTCACTCGCCGCCACATAATGCCCCTCCGGCAGGCGATAAATGATCTGCGCGCCGCCGAAATTGTACTCCTGCAACGGATCTTCTACCGTAACCTGATGGCCACGCTCGCGCAGTCCGGCGATCACATTGCGACTGAAGGTCGATTCGACGACAACCTCCCTGCCCTGCACCACTCGCCAGCGCGGCGCGTCAATGGCGGCCTGCGGATTCTGGCCGTGCAACATAATCCGCAATGCCATTTGCATATGTCCCTGCGCCTGCATCGGCCCGCCCATCACGCCAAATGACATAAGCGGCTGACCGTTTCCGTCCATCGCAAAACCTGGAATGATGGTATGAAACGGGCGTTTGCTACCAGCCAGCGCGTTGGGGTGCGCAGGATCGAGAACAAAACCGCAGCCGCGATTTTGCAGGCTAATTCCGGTATCCGGTACCACAACGCCGGAGCCAAACCCCATAAAGTTCGACTGAATAAATGACACCATCATGCCGCTGGCATCGGCCGTAGAAAGATAAACCGTGCCGCTCTGGGTTGGCGAACCGTAGGTGAAATCCGATGCCTTATCCGGATCAATCAGCGCGGCGCGGGATTGCAAATAGCTATCGCTCAGCAGCGTCTTCGCAGCAAACTCCATATGCGCTTCATCGGCAACATAACGATCCAGATCGGCAAGCGCCAGTTTCATCGCCTCAATGGAAAGATGTAACGACTGTACTGAATCCGGATCGTAGCGGCCAATATCGCAGTTCTCCAGAATGCCCAGCGCGATAAGCGTGGCGATCCCCTGTCCGTTAGGCGGTAACTCCTGTACCGATCCACCGGCAAAATCCCGCGATAACAGATCGACCCAATCCACACGATGATCTGCCAGATCGTCTGCCGTCAGATGCGCGCCATGCTCGGCGGCAAAGGCGGCGATTTTCTGTGCCAGCTCGCCGCGATAGAACGCTTCACCCTGAGTTTGGGCAATCAGCTCCAGGGTTTTCGCCTGCGCCGGATTGCGGAAAATCTCGCCGACACGCGGTGCGCGCCCTTCTGGCGCAAAGCAGGCGCTAAACCCCGGCTGGTCTTTCAGTTTGTTATAGCCGCGCTGCCATAAGTGGCCAATAAGCGGGGATACCGGGAAACCGTCGCGCGCATATTCAATAGCCGGTTGCGCCAGCGTGGTCAGCGGCAGCGTACCAAACCGCTCAGCCAGCGCCACCCAGCCGGATACCGCGCCCGGTACGGTTACCGCATCCCAGCCAATTTCAGGCACTGCCGTTTTACCGGCGAAGAGATCGGCGTGCCAGCTGGCAGGCGAGCGCCCGGATGCGTTCAGGCCGTGCAGTTTTTTTCCATCCCAGACAATGGCAAATGCATCACTACCGATACCGCAGCCGGTCGGCTCAACGACGGTAAGCGCCATCGCCGTTGCAATAGCCGCATCCACCGCATTTCCGCCCAGTTGCAGCATTCGCATTCCGGCCTGTGCCGCCAGCGGCTGAGAGGTCGCCACGGCGTTACGTCCCATTACAGGTGGACGTTGTGAGGCGTAACCGGTGGAAAAATCAAGTGCTTTGGTCATCATGACTCCTTAGTCGTGGCGCGGATCGAGCGCATCGCGCAGCCCGTCGCCGAGTAGATTGAAACCTTGCACCGCAAGGAAAATAGCCACGCCGGGAAAAATAGACATCCACGCGGCCTGTTCAAGAAAACCCTTCGCCGTGTTGAGCATGGATCCCCATGAGGGATTAGGCGGTTGCTGACCCAGTCCTAAAAAAGACAAGCTGGCTTCAGCAATAATCGCCGATGCAATGGCCAGCGTTGCCTGCACGAGAATTGGCGACATCACGTTTGGCAGCACATATTTCACGATGATCCAGCGATCCGGCAGACCGATGGCACGCGCGCCATCAATATACTCTTCACTGCGGATCGCGATCACCTGCCCTCGCGTTAGCCGGGCGAAGATCGGCATCGCAGACAGACCGATAGCGATCATGGCATTACTCAGGCTCGGGCCTAAAAATGCGCCTAATGCAATCGCCATGATCAAAAATGGGCAGGCCAGCAGCGCCTCAATGAAACGAGAAATAATGCCGTCCCATATCCCCTGAAAATAACCCGCTACCAGGCCAAGCGGTACCCCGATAACGACGGCAATCATCACCGAGACACACCCGGCCATCAGCGAGGTGCGCGCTCCCCAGATAATACGCGACAGGATGTCACGACCCAGTTCATCAGTGCCGAACCAGTAAAGCTCTGATGGCGGTTTACGCACCGCCAGAAAGTTAGCCTTTACCGGATCAAATGGCGCGATCCACGGTGCCAGCAGCGCGATTACCACGAAGATCCCGACAATAATCGCTCCGATCATGGCGCTTCTATTGGCAAGAAATTTTTTCATCACCCGATTCTGCGCACGCGGGGTTGCCACCGCGACATTTTGCGTTGAAAGTTCCGCCATGGTTAGCCTCGCATTTTCGGGTTAATAAGGACGTAGAGCACATCGGCAAGCAGATTGAGCAGCAGAAAACCTATTGCCACAATCAATACCACGCCCTGCACCACCGCGTAATCACGGTTGAAAACGGAATCGACGATCATTTTGCCAAAACCCGGGATAGTAAATACCTGCTCGGTAAGCACCGCGCCGCCCAGCAGCTCACCAAACAGCAGCGTGGTCAGGGTGATGACCGGCACCAGCGCGTTACGAAAAGCGTGCTTGAGGATCACCGCTTTCGGCAGCAGCCCTTTAGCCCGCGCGGTACGAATATAATCGGCTTTCAGTACCGATATCATCGACGCCCGGGTATGGCGCATCAGCGTGGCCGCAAGCCCCGTTCCCAGTACTGACGCAGGCAGCAGTAGCGTGCGCAGGTTTTGCAGCGGATCTTCACCAAACGGCACAAAGCCTGAGGCGGGGAGCCACTGCAAATTAACCGAGAACACCAGAATCAGCAGAATACCCAGCCAGAAGTGCGGAATTGAGATCCCTGAGATGGCCACAAAGTTAGCACCGTGATCGATCCAGCTATTCTTATTGACTGCGGCCAGTATTCCCATGCCGATCCCGAACACCAGTGCAATAATCATGGCCAGCAATGACAATTCCAGCGTCACCGGCAGTTTGCTGGCGATAAGCTGCGTCACCGGCTCATGAGTACGTAAAGACGAACCAAGATCGCCCTGCAGGGCGCGGGTCAGCCAGTCGTAATACTGCACCGGGATTGGCGCATCCAGGTTCAGGTCTGCCCGAAGCTGGGCAATAACCGCCGGATCGCGCTCTTCTCCCGCCATGGCGATCAGCGGATCGCCCGGTAGCAGTTTTTGCAGCCCAAAGACCATCATACTGACCAGCAGTAAGGTTGGGATCGCCAGTAATAGACGCTTGCATATCAGTTCCAGCATGGTTTCTCCTTACGCGCCGGTTATTGAGCCAGCGTCAAACCCGCGACGCGCACGATGCCGTCCGGGTAAGGTTTAAAGCCCTGCACTTTTTTATTCAGACCAAAAATGCGTGGTTCAAAGTAGAGATAGGCAATCGGCATATCGCTTTGCAGTTGCTTAACAACGTTTTCGTACAACGGCTTACGCGCGGCGGGATCGGTGCTCTGACGCGCCTGAGTCAGCCATGCATCAACTTGTGCATTACTGTAACGACCGTCATTGAGAGTACCTTTGCTGTTAATAAAACCATAGATACTGCCATCAGGATCGGGGCGACCGGACCAGCCAGAGAAACTCAGCTGATAGTCACCGCTTTGTTGGCGGTCCAGCAGCGTGGCGAATTCGGTCATTTGCAGATTCAGCGTGAAGCCCGCTTCGCCGACCATCGCCTGCAATACCTGGCCTACCTGTTGTGACGTTGGGTTATTTGGCACCAGCAGATCCACTTTCAGCGGCGTGGTCACACCCGCGGCTTTCAGCAGCGCCTGGGCCTTCTCGACATTGCGCGGCGGCACCGGCACATTAGCATGATAAGGACTGATCGGCGAAAACGCCTGATTAGCCGGGGTATACAACCCTTCAAAAACCACCTGATTCAGTGCGTCACGGTCAATCGCCAGCGAGAACGCCTCACGCACGCGGGCATCTTTAAACGGATCGGTGGCGGCAACCTTGCCGTTATTAATATTGAACGTAATTCCCTGATAACCCAGACCAGTAACTTTGGCGAGCGCCAGTTTGTTGTCGGCTTCAACAAGTTTGACATCACTGGCGGCAATCCCCTCGGTCAGGTCGAGATCGCCCGCCCGCAGGTTAGCCAGGCGTACCGACGCATCCGGAATAGGCAGATAGATCACTTTATCGAAGTGATAAGCGCCTTTATTCCAGTAATTGTCGAAACGGCTTAATACGATACGATCCTGCGATACGCGGCTGTCGAACTTATAGGGGCCAGAGCAGACCGGATGGGCGGCGAAGTCAGGCTTTTTCGCCGCTTCTGGCGCCATCATCGCCCCGGCGCGATCGGTAAGCTGCATCAGCAGAGCCGCATCCGGCGTTTTCAAATGCAGAACGATTTGCGTCGGGCTGGTGACGTCTACTGACTCAATAGAAGAGATTTCACTCTTACGCAGGGAGCCTTTCAGCGTTAGCGCACGATCCAGATTGTACTTCGCGGCGGCGGCGTCGAATTTTTCCCCGTCGTGGAAAGTGACACCTTCACGCAGGTTCATGGTCAGGGTTTTGCCGTCATCACTCCAGGCCCAGTCTTTTGCCAGGCCCGGCACGATATTCAGATTTTCATCGACGTCCACCAGCCGGTCACATAGCGAGGCAAAGACAAACCGGCCGTAGTAAGTACGTGCCAGATGAGGGTCGAGCAGATCCGGATCGGCACCCAGACCAATGCGCAGCACATTATCCGCCTGTGCAGGCAATGCCGGGCCAAGCAACATAACACTTCCCAGTACGGTCAAAAGCGAATTACGTATTGTCATTATTGTGGGTTCCTTGCTGGAAGAGAGGAGTGAGACGCCGCCTGTTCAAACAGGGCGCGACGGCGTAAAAACGCGGCGGAAGGTGGTGCAATCTGGATAACGCTGCGATCGCGATTTAGCTCCTGCCAGCGGTGGCAGGCAATTTGCCGCCCGCCGCTAAGGACCTGGTTTATAGGTTCAATTTGTCGACATTGATCGGTCACATACGGACAGCGGGTATGAAAACGACAGCCGGCGGGTGGACTGGCTGGATTGGGCAAATCGCCCTGCAACAGCGGTTGTGTTCGTTCCATGCCCGGCTGCATTTGCGGCGCGGAGGCAATTAATGCCTGAGTGTACGGATGCAGCGGTGCATCGAAGATTTCATCAACGGTGGCAAGCTCGACGATTTGCCCGAGATACATTACTGCGACGCGATCGCTCATATGGCGGATCACCGCCAGCCCGTGCGCTACGATAATCATCGTCAGGCCCAGCTGATGTTTAAGGCTTTCCAGCAAATTGACCACCTGCGCCTGGACAGACACGTCCAGTGCCGATACCGGCTCATCGCCCAGCAGCAGTTTGGGTCCGGAGGCCAGCGCGCGGGCAATACCAATACGCTGTCGCTGCCCGCCAGAGAATTCGTGCGGAAAGCGATCGGCCCATACGGCAGGTAAGCCCACGGTTTTCAGAAGTTCCGCCACCCGATAGCGGCGGTCGGCTTTATTCATCTTCTGATGCAGCCACAGCGGCTCACCGACAATTTGTTCTACCGTCATGCGCGGATTGAGTGACGCAAAAGGATCCTGAAAAATGATTTGCAGTTCACGCCGCAGCTGGTTCAGCCGCGCGCCGGTAGCGTCGGTTATCTCCTCTCCCTGATAAAAAACGCGTCCTTCGCTGGCGGCCAGCAGTCGCAACAGCAATCGACCCAGTGTCGATTTACCGGAACCCGACTCTCCGACAATGGCCAGCGTTTCGCCCGGCATTACCGCAAGCGAGATCCGATCCACCGCCGTAACATAGCGTGCAGGTGTAAACAGTTTTTTCGGCCCCGGAAAGCGTTTGCTCAGATCGCGAGCCTCAAGAATCGGTATGGTCATGCGATTTCTCCCAGCGCAACGTGTTGCTCCAGCGGCGCGCGAAAACAGGCAACCTGATGATGGATACCAAGCGGTTGTAATAACGGTTTATGCTGATGACAGCGCGGCTGGGCGAAAGGACAGCGGGTCGCAAACCGGCATCCCTGCGGCATGGCTTCAGCCAGCGGCACCGAGCCGGGAATAGTTGAAAGCTGTCCTTTACGTGCCCCCAGAGAAGGAATCGATCCCATCAGGCCAATGGTATAAGGATGCTGCGGATCGGCAAAAATCGCCTCAACGCTGCCCTGCTCAACAATTTGCCCGGCGTACATGACGGCAACCTGCTGTGCCACTTCGGCGACTACGCCCAGATCGTGGGTAATCATCAGTACCGCGGTGCCGGTGTCTTCTTTGAGCGTGTTTAACAGAGAGAGGATCTGCGCCTGAATGGTGACATCCAGCGCGGTCGTGGGTTCGTCGGCAATGAGCAGCCGCGGATGATTAATGAGCGCCATGGCAATCATCACTCGCTGGCGCATCCCGCCGGAGAGCTGATGAGGATAAGATTTAAGGCGCATCTCCGGGGCCGGGATCTGCACTTTTTCGAGGATTTGCAGCGCAGTAGCCATCGCCTCTGCCCGTCCAACATGCTGATGGCGCATGACCGCTTCGCTAAGCTGATCGCCGAGGGTAAAGGCCGGATTCAGCGAGGTCATCGGCTCCTGAAAAATCATCGCCAGTTCGCGTCCGCGCAGGTCGGCATAGTCGCGCGGAGACAATTTGCGCAGATCATGGCGGCGAAACTGCATGTCGCCGCTCACAATCTGCGCGCTGGCGGGCAACAGTCCCATCAGCGCCAGGGACGTAATACTTTTACCGCAGCCGGACTCGCCGACCAGCGCCAGCGTTTCTCCTGCTTCAACGCTAAGAGAGATGCCGTCAAGAACACTGACCGGCGAACCGGCAAATTTGACGTTAAGATTTTGCAGGCGCAGTACCGGGGCGGACTCCTTAAAAGGGATCGTAGTCATAGCGTGATGTCATCCTCAAGGTGAATGGCCTGAATCAGGGCATTTTGCAGGGAGAGCAGATGCTCACGCATTGCCGCCGCCGCTTCATTAGGCTGGCGCTGTACGATCGCATTGATGATGATATGGTGATGAGAGTTATAGCTATCGACCCGTTCGGGCGTGCGCGCCATCTCACGCAGATGCTGCCAGGCAGGTTCACGCCGTACCGCGTCAATGGCATCAAACAGGCCAAGCAGCAGACGGTTTCCGGCCGCCTCGGCGATAGCGCGATGGAACGCGCTGTCCCACAGTTCATTAAGATCGCCATCGTCCGGGCCAACGTTGTTGATCCGCTCCAGCATACGCTGCATGAGCGCGAGGTTTTCCCTGGTGGCGCGCAGCGCCGCAAGACGGGCCAGGCCCGGTTCGAGCTGCAGACGCGCTTCCATGACTTCCAGCAGGTTCGTTTGCTGTACCAGTCCCTGAAGCGCCAGCGGCTCGACGGGGGCGGCCGGGCCAATAAAGGTTCCTTTGCCCTGCTTACGCCAGATCCGACCTTCTTCTTCCAGCACGTCCAGCGCACGGCGCACTTCTCGTCGCCCTACGCCGAGTGTTTCCGCCATCTCACGTTCAGTGGGAAGCGGAATGCCTGGTGTTGACTCGTGCTGATTGATCAGCCCGCGCAGTTGTTCAAGCGCGGTACTGGAATTGGCCAGAAATCGTGACGGTTTATCCATATTGGTTCACCTGCTCTCATCATTACTTTATTTTTATTAACAATAAGTTATTAGTATGGCGTTTAACTTGTTGCTTTAATGACTAAGCAATTTGTGAACCAATACGGCATTGGTTCGTCATTTTTTTAGAATTTTTTACTAACAGGCTGATAATGAGGGCGTTATTTATTGAGCAGGATGAGCGAGAAAAGAGTGAAGACCAGCGGACAGATGGCAATCCGCCCACTTTTAGTGCAAAAAATGCACTAAAGATGCGCAAATGTTAATAAATTGCACAATTAAGATTGCTATTTTGTTAATTAAGAGCAAAAGAGGTATACGTGGCGGTAAAACGACAAAAGCCTGAATCATTTCTGATTCAGGCTTTTTGAATAGTGGCGGAACGGACGGGACTCGAACCCGCGACCCCCTGCGTGACAGGCAGGTATTCTAACCGACTGAACTACCGCTCCGCTGTGTTCCCTGAGGAACGTTGCGGATAGTACGATGAGCCTGACCAACCGTCAACGATTTTTCTCACGTTTTGAATCGTTTGCTGCAAAAATCGCCCGTAAGATGATTTAATCAGCAATGATGTTCATCTCAGGCGCGCCACAGGCAGCTACCGCCTTTTTTCTGCACCAGATCCAGCCGTGACTCATGTTCTCTCTGTTCTTCATCACTGGCAGAAATAACCCGCAATTTGCTGGCCGCACGGACGATGCGCTGAATTCCGGTATCGACCTGCTGTTTATTTTCTCCGTCCATCGCAAATGCAATAGACGTTTGCCCGCCGGTCATTAGCAGGTAAACGTCTGCCAGAATCTGGGAATCGAGCAGCGCCCCGTGGAGGGTGCGTTTACTGTTATCGATTTCGTAACGTGAGCACAGGGCATCCAGGCTATTACGCTTGCCGGGGAACATTCTTCTCGCCAGCGCCAGACTGTCGGTCACTTTACAAAACGTATCGGTTTTGGGAATTCCGCGATTAAGCTTGCTGAATTCGTAATCCATAAAGCCGATATCAAACGAGGCGTTATGAATAACCAGCTCAGCACCGCGAATATAGTCAAGGAAATCATCTGCGACGTCGGCGAAGGTCGGCTTATCAAGTAAGAACTCGTCGGCGATACCGTGAACGCCAAAAGCTTCCGGGTCCACCAGCCGATCGGGTTTGAGATAGACATGGAAGTTATTACCGGTTAGACGGCGGTTGATGACTTCAACCGCACCGATTTCAATGATCTTATGACCTTCATAATGAACGCCAATTTGGTTCATACCGGTAGTTTCGGTATCGAGGACGATCTGTCGTGTAATAGCAGTGCTCATCTCGTTCATTTGTGTCAGACTTGTCGTTTTTAATCACAGGAAGTCTACCAGAGATGCTAAAGAAGGTAGAAGTTTTCACCGATGGATCCTGCCTGGGAAATCCAGGCCCGGGCGGTTACGGGGCTATTCTACGCTATCAACAGCGCGAAAGAACCTTTAGTGAAGGCTATCGTTTAACGACCAATAACCGCATGGAGCTGATGGCGGCAATCGTGGCGCTTGAAGCGCTGAAAGAGAAGTGTGAAGTCGTTCTCAGTACCGACAGCCAGTATGTTCGCCAGGGTATTACTCAGTGGATACATAACTGGAAAAAGCGCGGCTGGAAAACCGCGGAAAAAAAACCGGTTAAAAATGTCGATCTCTGGAAGCGGCTTGACGCTGCGCTTGGAGAGCATCAAATTCGTTGGGAGTGGGTGAAAGGTCATGCCGGACATCCCGAAAACGAACGCTGCGATGAGCTGGCTCGTGCGGCGGCTTCCCATCCCACTCAGGAAGATGTTGGCTATCAACCTGAAGCCTGATGTCAGGGCTTACGGTATTGTCGCGTCGCGCCCACTGCCTGTCTTATCTGCCGCTTAGCTTTATTCTGTTTCATCGGATTAAGGGTAAGCGGAATGGTACGTTTGCGCGCGACGATCACCTGCAGGCAGCCCAGCGCCGGAAGGTGCGTGCTGAGCAATTTTCCGCCCTGCCGCGACCACGGTAAAACCTGAAAGCGACTATAATGCATCACTTCAAAGTTAAGCAGCGTTAACCAGTCCATCTGGCGCATCAGGGTGAACATACGGCTGTTTGAAGGCGCCCATTTGCGCAGAATCGGCACCAGCTTACGTAATCCCATCAGACTGACCGGATTAAAGCCGGTGATAATGAGCCAGCCGTCGTCAATTAAAACGCGGTCGGCTTCACGCAGTAATTGATGAGGGTCGTGGCACCAGGGCAAGGTATGCGCCAGCAGGCAGGCGTCAACCGACTTTTCCGCAAACGGTAAATGCAGCGGATCGGCGTTAACCTGCATGGGTTCTCCGCTTAACGATACATTCACCTGGTGAGAAATGGCACAGGCTTCGGTATTGATTTCTGCGCTCAGATTACCGATTTTTAGCAGGTGAAAACCATACATTTTACCCAGCCACGGTTTCAACTGCTGTTCGAGGGCTTCCCGATAGTAGTTTCCCCTGGGCAGTTCACTCCAGCGATGGGGGGATGGTACTGTCTGGGAAATCGTTGCCGGTTTCATCGTACTCTTCCGCTTCGCAAAATGAGGTAATTATGAATCTTAACAGCATTCCCGCCTTTCAGGACAACTACATCTGGATATTAAAAGATTCCGACCGCTGCATTGTGGTTGATCCCGGTGAAGCGCGTCCGGTTCTTGACGCTCTGGCGCAAAATAAGTGGCAGCCTGCGGCGATTTTACTGACTCATCACCATAACGACCATACCGGTGGGGTAAAGGAAATTGTTCGGCATTATCCGGATATTGCCGTTTATGGGCCTCAGGAAACGCTAAATAAGGGTGCAAATCACCTCGTTAGCGAGGGCGATCTTTTCTCTGTTTTGGACTGCGAATTTACGGTTTTCGCAACGCCTGGCCATACCGCAGGACACGTCTGTTTCTACAGCGCACCTTATCTTTTCTGCGGTGATACGCTGTTTTCTGGCGGCTGCGGGCGCCTTTTTGAAGGCACCCCCGCACAAATGTATCAATCTTTTCAAAAGATTAACGCATTACCCGATGATACGATTATATGTTGCGCACATGAGTACACCTTATCAAATATGGAATTTGCCAAAAGTATCCTTCCGCACGATTCGTTCATAAACGATTATTACCTTAAAGTTAAGGAGTTACGCGCGGAAAAACAGATGACACTTCCGGTTATTCTGAAAAATGAGCGGCAGATAAATTTATTTTTACGAATAGATGACATTGATTTAATTAAAGTAATTTCTAAAGAAACAAATTTGCAACAACCTGAACAGCGTTTTGCCTGGTTACGGGCTAAGAAAGACAATTTCTGACATTCGGACTTGTGTTTTAACGTCTTCACCTTTATGATCGGTCGTCTTTTAAGCAACTATTGACACACACATGAAGGCAAAAGCGATATTACTCGCCTCTGTCCTGCTTGTGGGCTGCCAGTCGTCTCAGCACGATGGCAACGTCACACAGCACGCACAGAGCCTTTCTGCGGCTAGTCAAGGGGAAGCAGGTAAGTTTACCAGTCAAGCGCGTTGGATGGACGATGGAACGTTCGATGCGCAGGATCAGGACTTGTGGGCTTTTATCGGCGACGAGCTAAAGATGGGGATCCCGGAAAACAGCCGGATTCGCGATCAGAAACAGAAGTATTTGAAGAACAAGAGCTATCTCCACGATGTAACTTTACGGGCAGAGCCGTATATGTACTGGATAGCCGGGCAAGTTAAGAAACGTAACATGCCGATGGAACTGGTATTACTACCCATAGTGGAGAGCGCTTTTAACCCGCATGCAACGTCTGGTGCCAATGCCGCAGGCATCTGGCAAATCATACCGAGCACCGGGCGAAATTATGGTTTGAAACAGACTCGCAATTATGATGCGCGTCGAGACGTCGTGGCTTCAACCACCGCTGCGCTCGACATGATGCAACGTCTTAATCGCATGTTTGATGGCGACTGGTTATTAACCGTTGCAGCCTATAACAGTGGCGAAGGTCGGGTTATGAAGGCAATCAAAGCGAATAAAGCTCGCGGTTTACCGACGGACTTTTGGTCGCTCTCATTGCCACAGGAAACGAAGATCTACGTGCCTAAAATGCTGGCTCTGAGCGATATTCTCAAGAATAGCAAGCGATATGGTGTGGTATTACCGGGAACAGATGAAAGTCGTGCTCTGGCGCGAGTTCGGTTAAATAGCCCAGTGCAAATAGCGCAGCTGGCTGATATGGCAGGCATTTCAGTGTCAAAACTGAAAACGTTCAATGCCGGCGTTAAGGGCGCAACCCTTGGTGCCAGCGGACCTCAGTACGTGATGGTCCCGAAAAAGCATGCCGTTCAACTACGCGAGTCGCTGGCATCAGGTGAAATTGCGGCTGTTCAGCCAGAAGTGCTGGCAGACAATACGCCTTTAACCAGCCATAGCTATAAAGTACGGAAGGGTGATACGCTTTCAGGGATTGCCTCACGCCTTGGCGTGACGTCAAAGGATTTGCAGCAGTGGAATAATCTACGTACTGCAAATCTGAAGCCTGGCCAAAGTTTGACGGTGGGTGCGGGTAGTAGCGCACAGCGTCTGGCCAACAATGACGACAGCATTACGTATCGCGTGCGTAAAGGTGACTCTCTTGCCAGCATAGCAAGGCGTCATGGCGTAAACATTAAAGATGTGATGCGCTGGAACAGCGATACGAATAACCTGCAGCCCGGCGACAGGTTGACGCTATTCGTCAGAAATAACGCCACACCTGATTCCTGATGGTTGAATGATAAAAAAGCACCGTTCCCCCGGTGCTTTTTTTATTTATCCTGCTTTATGCGCTTCAAACATCACGATGTCGCTGGTGAATGTCCCGTCATCCTGCAACTCAAAATAGGCTTTTACTTCCTGAGAAGCGCTTTGCTGATACAGTCTGATAGCATCGCTTAACATCTGCGGAGTACGCATTCGCGCAATCCAGGATGAAAACTCCAGCGGCAGGCGATCGGTTATCAACGTGTCAGTAATAAACCCAGCATCATTCGCAAAAGCCAGCCATTCACCACTGGCGTAATTTTTAACGTGTGACGGATCCCGCAGCGCTTCTACAGTTTGTAACCAGATATCGCGTACGGGATGCCCGGTAGAGATGACGTCCATAATAATGATCGCGCCTCCCGGGGTTAAAACGCGTCTGGCCTCCCTGAGCGCCTGGCCGACGTCATGCCAATGATGAGCCGAATAACGGCTAATCACTACGTCAAAAGACGCATCATCAAACGGTAAACACTCTGCATAGCCTTGCTGCGTCGAAATATTATGCAGTCCCTTTTCATCCGCGGCACGGGTGACAATGTCGAGCATACTGGCAGATAAGTCATACGCGGTGACATGGGCGACCTGAGCCGCTGCCGTAAAACTGGCGTGCCCTGCCCCGCAGCCTAAATCCAGCACCCTGGCCTGCGGCTGTGCAGCAAGACGGGCGGCAAGACGTGGTAAATCTTGCCCGCCAGCATGCACGGCGCTGGTTAAATAGGCCCCGGCCTGAGAGCTGAATTGCTGGTTAATATGGTCGTGATGCGTGGTAGCTGTCATGATGCGTCCTTTTGTGAGTAATTAAAAAGGCAGCGCCATTGTTTCAGGCCTGCCCAACGGCAGACCTGACATCCTTTACTGAGCAGGTTTGCCGGGTGTGAATTCAACGAGTAGCGGATTATGGTCAGAAGCACGGGTCACCAGAACAGACGCTTCTTCAACGTTTAAACCACGATAAAACACGAAATCCAGCGGGCGCCCAAAGGCACGACGACGTTGATCGTCAGTAAACCGCACCTGACGCAATGACATTTCGCGGGAAAAGCGGTAGAGCGCATTCATTCGCTGCCGACTCCATGCATTGAAATCACCGGCCATGATCACCGGGCCACTGTGGTGCGCAATCTGATCGCCAATAGGCAATAGCTGTTTACTGTAGACATCAACGCCCAGACTAAAGTTGATCGCATGGACGTTCACTACCATCAGCAATTTGCCGTTCGGTAAGGGATACACGGTTACCAGGGCAGATTTAGACAACCGCAATAATGGCTCTCGCTCCCGTAAGGGGCAACAGTAAACGGGATGGGCAGCCGAGAGGGTCATCACGCCAGAAGGATGCTGAGGCAATACAAATGCCGGAACCTGATCGGCGGCAAGGTAGTTTGCAGTTGCAAACTTAATGAGTTCTGGCGTAGTCTGCGCTTCCTGAAGCAGCACCAGATGGGCATCTTTACCAAAGGTTTGTAGTACCGACAACCACTCGGCGCGCTGCTGCTTGAAGATGTTCCACACTAAGATCCGAATCTTTTCTTCACCACTAAGCGGTGCGCCCGCAGGCAATGCCTGGCCGATACTCGCAAACGAACCCGGCGGCAAGATTCGTTCCGCAGGTTGCCCGGCCACATAACGCATTGCATAAGTATTTTTTCGCACTTTTGGCATTACACCTCAATTACAGACCCGGTTCGGAAAACGAACAGCTACTACTGTTATAGGGACTTTAGTACATACTTTCAACGCCCACCGGCATAAAGATCGCGAAGTTTGGTAACCAAACGATTCCTTTATCTGTCCGGGTTAAAGTGGATGGCATGTGTGAGAGGTTAGTGGTTAAATAACAAATACCGCTAAAATAACAGTACAGCGTTGCGTCTGGAGCAAAAATGAAAACAACATCTGACGAAATCGCGACATTTGTGGCGGTAGTAGAAAGCGGAAGTTTTAGCCGCGCAGCTGAACACCTTAATCTGGCAAATTCGGCGATCAGCCGTACCGTTAAGAAGCTGGAGTCTAAATTAGGTGTCAGCCTGCTTAATCGTACCACTCGTCAGCTAAGCCTTACTGAAGAAGGAGAACGCTATTTCAGGCGAGTTCAGGTAGTGTTGCAGGATATGGCCGCTGCTGAGAATGAGATCGCTGAGACTCATCGTGCACCTCGCGGGCTATTGCGTATTGATGCTGCCACACCCGTACTGCTGCATTATCTGCTCCCTCTTATCAAACCGTTCCGCGATCGTTATCCGGAAATTACGCTTTCGCTTGTCTCTTCTGAGAGCGTCATCAATTTGATTGAACGCAAAGTAGATATTGCCATTCGTGCTGGCGTTCTGACTGATTCCAGCCTGCGCGCGCGGCCTCTGATGACCAGCTATCGCAAGATCATTGCCTCTCCTGATTATATATCACGACATGGAAAGCCAGAGACGATTGAAGAGCTTAAAAATCATGTATGCCTGGGTTTTACCGAACCGGCATCGCTAAATGTATGGCCAGTTTATTGTTGCGACAGTCAGCTTTATGAAATCACTTGCGGCATATCCTCTAATAGCGGTGAAACGCTCAAACAACTTTGTTTGCGGGGAAATGGCATTGCGTGTTTATCTGATTATATGATTGATAAAGAAATCAAACGTGGCGAATTTATTGAACTGCTGGCCGATAAACGCATCCCTGTAGAAATGCCGCTCAATGCTGTGTATTACAGTGACAAAGCGGTGAGCGCAAGGATAAGGGCCTTTATTGATTTTATCAGTGAACAAACGCCCTGATGCTACAGCGAACACAAACAACATAATCAAAAGCGCGAAAAAAATCTACCAGAACAGTTACGCTATTCTTTCCGAACAAAAATCCAGCCTTTATAAGAAGGGAGTCCTTCAACAGGCTGATGGGACTCTGTCAATATAATATCTTGCTCGGTAAAATCAGGGCAAGATGACATAATCTCAGTAATAATTATATCAATAGACTCATAATCGTCATCGCAAGGGTTATTATCCAGATATCCATATACAATTATTTTAGTATCGGTAAAATCGAAAGCTAATGCCCTGACATTTTTACCAACATTACCCAAAAGTGCTGAAAAAATAGTTAGCTTTAGGTGTTCAATATTCATTAAGATCTCTCCGGCAGTATAACATCGGGCAAAGCTGGAACGATATGCGCTCCTTTTTTACCACTGTGAATGATGCCCCATGACACAAGCATATTCGTGCCATCCATATTTTTGTTCGTCCCAATAATTTTACCAAAGTCTACTTTAACTTTATTACCATTAATCACCCTGCTTGTATAAAAATCTCCAACATGGAAACTGTCAAGAAGATCCTGGGGATTTTCACTTAATATGCTTTTTCCATCGATGTAGTTTTTGTGCCCTGGAATATGTTTTCCTTGTGCGCCTTCATGAATATTTGTCGAAATATTACAATGCGTTAGCCCCAGCGGACAGATCCTGCTTATCGGGTTTCGCAGCGTTCCCTGTGCCTGCCAACCCGCCTCCATGACTGCATTTCCCTCTCTGGCCGTAAGCCCTTCCGTCTGACGCACTTTGTCCGATAAAAACGTTATACGATTGTACGGAACGCTGTGGCTTATACCTGCGGTATTTGCGGTATCTGCGGCTTCTTCTTCGCGCCGGTCCGGCAGATTCGCCGCCGCGTCGTACTGCCGGCCGCCCGTCACCGCTGTCTGCCGGAACTCAGGAAAAAAAGGGATAATATTATCGGATAGTCCCTCTCCCTCTTTCTCTACGGATTGGGCAGGAAAGGGCAGCGGTACCTCTCCAGGCAAGTTGAGTACCTTTAACATAGTATTGTGCAAAAAATCAGGTAAATTCAACATTGGATGAATATGAATTATTTGCCGCTGCAACGGGTTAACGCTCTGGCTATTCATCAATTTTTCTGCATTTTTGACTGCCTGTTGCAGATAATCTGAGATTCCGGAAAAATAAATCTCATGATATTTATGAGGATCAGGGCATCTCTTCTCAATATATTCAATAAAAACTTCGGCAAGTTTTTGGCAATGACTAAAAACAGCATGAATAAACAGGTCTGGTTCATCAACAGACGCGAGGTAAATAAGAGAGTTATTATTTTTACAGTGAAGTGCATTAACACTTTTACTGTCAAAATAAAACCCAGCTAAATAAACCGCTATCGAAACAATTTCCAGATTACTTTTTTGTCTATTATCACCGACCTTACAGGCAATCTTAAAATCATCGCTTATTGCTGAAAGCATATTTCCAGTTAAACGCTCAAAAAAAAACCGGGAATCTAAACGGCACCAGTTTTTTATTTTCTACAGGCTTTAGCTCGGGTGCCATGTGAATACTGATTAGATCAGAGGTAAGCGCAGAAAACCTTTTACCGCTCGCAATCGGTCGCGAATCTGCTGAAGTCAGAGAGGTACACCGGGTTAATTTCAAATGCATCGCAATGCCCATATACCTCCGCTGGTAGCCATAACAGAGGCAAAAAGAATTCTAATATAGCCGCACTTGTGGAAAATTACTTTTATACCGGATTCTGGCGGCGACGTTAGATAGATTATAATGGGGCAAACGGCGCGCCAATAAATCATTTTTTAGTTTAAGCCCTGAACTTAAAACTGATGAAATATTAATATTATCAATTTCTTATCTAATATTTTTTATATGACAATACAGTTGATAAAGTTTTCAGCGGAGATTTCAAAGAACGTTTGTCAGGTAATGGATATCAGCGAATGCACTGACGCTTAGGCATGTATGCGCGGTACTGTTAGATTATGGAGGGGTAATGACGGGCAACCGGTTATAGAGGAGAATGCATACGCAGGTTACAATGCGCTTTATTCTACTTTCTGCGCAGTAATCGAGGATAAAACTTCAATAACCGGTTATTTATATCGGAAAGGAAAGGAAAAGAAAAGAAATAAAAAAAGGTACCGCATTAATAGCAGTACCTTTTTCTTTTTTTCGGGTATTCTTAAAACCCCGAAAACTATAAGTTGGCGGAACGGACGGGACTCGAACCCGCGACCCCCTGCGTGACAGGCAGGTATTCTAACCGACTGAACTACCGCTCCACCGAATTTCTTTACTGTAATACTACCGGTTGTCACCCCGGTTTACTGCTAATTTGATGCCTGGCAGTTTATGAATTACGTTGTAATTCACCCTTCGGGCCGTTGCTGCGCAACGTTCAAAAGCTTTCGCTTTTGTCCTACTCTCTGTCGAGTAGTGAACTGCCACAAAGGTCTGTGCCATACTGCTAATTTGATGCCTGGCAGTTCCCTACTCTCGCATGGGGAGACCCCACACTACCATCGGCGCTACGGCGTTTCACTTCTGAGTTCGGCATGGGGTCAGGTGGGACCGCCGCGCTGGTGCCGCCAGGCAAATTCTTTGTGCTCCGTCCTGTGTCTTTTGGGCTGATACGGCGTTGGCTGCACTTGCGAACGTCAGTCACATACTCATGTATGCTCCTTCCGTCGCTGCGTTTGCCGCCTTGTCTCAGCGCAAAATCCGTCGGACTCACTAATCTGGTATCAGCTGAAAATCATCTCAAATTCGCCAAAACATCTTTGGCGTTGTAAGGTTAAGCCTCACGGTTCATTAGTACCGGTTAGCTCAACGCATCGCTGCGCTTACACACCCGGCCTATCAACGTCGTCGTCTTCAACGTTCCT